>NC_014655.1:0-1353217 GCF_000166395.1 Leadbetterella byssophila DSM 17132 | reverse complement strand
CTGAGTGGCCGCTGCACGAGCGTTAATCACATCTGTAAGCGTGCTTTTTTCAAAATCAGCCGCACCTTGAACCGTTTTTACAAGGTTACCAATTAAGTCTGCTCTTCTTTGGTATTGGTTTTGCACCTCTCCCCAAGTTTTTCCCACCTGTACGTCCTTGCCTAGAATCCCATTGTAAGAATTACAAGCATACACGCCAAAAAGCGCAATTAGACCAATCAGTACTAAGGTTCCTTTTTTCATTCTCTTTAGTAGTTTTATTGAATTCTGACATCAAAGTTAAAGAAAGATTCGGTTTAGAAAAACTTTCTAGGATGAACGGTCGAAAAGCATGCTTTCACACGTTTTTAGCGTGTTATTTGCCAACTTATTCCTTCAAACGATAATTCGATTTGGAAATTTGTGTCCGCAGAGCTACTGTTACCATATAGGGTAGGCGAGTAATGTCCGAATATTTTGATTTGCATGTAAATGTTTTATGAATCTACTATACGTTAAATGCTAGGCGGTGGACCAATTACAATTTAGGACGTTAGAATGTTATTCGCGCCATAATTACTTTAATTTCTACTTAAGTGTAGGGGTGTCAAGAATAAACAGGGTGGGACAAGGTCATATTTATGAGATTCAATTCATCGTATTTATTACCTTAAATGGTGTGAGGGTAAAACCTCTGGATGGATTTGAAAAGAAATGTCATTAATCAATAAGGGATGGAATGGCAGTATATATGTCTTAAGTATGTTTAGAGAAAGCCCAGGCAACAAAAAAGAGGGTGTCTCATAAAGGCACCCTCGTTTTTTATTTTGAAGCCGAGGTTTTTTTAGATTTGGCTTCACATTTTCTCTTTAAAACTTGCGTTATTATTCTGATTTTCATATATTTAGGTATAAAAAATCAAGGGTATGGCATCAAGAAAACCCACTTTTAAGCCTTACGACCAGCAGCAAATGATGCTATTGCCTCCAAGTTTGGAGGAACTGGTTCCCAAGAATCATCCGGTACGGGTGGTCAATGAGGTCATTAATAAAATTAATCTCGCTCCTCTGCATGCTTCGTATAAATTGACCGGTGCCTCCAGTTATCATCCTCAGATGCTGCTTAAAGTGTTGGTTTATGGGTATGTGAGCAATGTATATTCGAGCAGGAAGATAGAGGCAGCCTGTAAAGAGAGTATTTATTTTATGTGGATAAGCGGCATGAGCTATCCTGACCATAACACCATTAACCGTTTCAGAAGTGACCGCCTTCGAGAAAGTCTTCGAAGTGTGTTCGAAGAAGTAGTTAAGCTTTTAGCCCAGGAAGGACTTTTGAGTATTGAAGAGGTTTGTGTTGATGGGACCAAAATAGAGGCCAATGCCAATCGTTACACCTTTGTTTGGAAAAAGGCTATTGCGACCAATAAAGAGAAAATGAAGCAGCAATTGAAAGGCATTTGGGAATATGCTCAAAGTGTTGCCAGCAAAGAGGATAACCTTCCCGATCCCCCTGACTTCACCACCATTACTAGAGAAAAAGTACAGTCTACCGTCGATAAGCTCAATGAGGTTTTGGGCAAGAAAAAAGATATTGACAAGAAGGTGAAAGGCAAACTGAGTTATGCCACCAAACACTTTCCACAGAACATGGGCAAATACGAAGAACAGGAGCAGATTCTTGGAGAGCGTAACAGTTACAGCAAGACGGATGAGGGAGCCACATTTATGAGGTTAAAGGAGGATCACATGAGGAATGGGCAATTGAAGCCGGCTTACAATGTTCAAATTTCCAGCTCCAACCAATTCGTTGTAAATTACACGATTCACCCCAACCCCAACGACACCACCACTCTGGCAGCGCATATAGCTCAGCATGAAGCAAGCTATCAGCAAGCTCCCAAAGTTATCACGGCAGATGCAGGCTACGGTTCTGAGGAAAATTATACCTTACTGGAAGGCAAAAAAGTAAAGGCCTACATCAAATACAATCTCTTTGACCGACAGCAGAACACCAATAACCAGGACCCATTTAGTACCGATAAGCTATTCTACAATGCCCAAGAAGACTGTTTCATCTGTCCGATGGGTCAGCAAATGAATTTCATTGGAGAGAGTAAAAGGAAGACCAGCACAGGTTTTGAACAAACCTCAAGAAAATATCAAGCCCAAAATTGCGGGCATTGTCCACTAAACGGAACTTGTAATAAGATGGAAGGGAATCGGATAGTCCAAGTCAATGAACGACTGGAGCGACAGCGGAAGCAGGCCTATGAACTTCTTAACAGTGAAGAAGGAATAAAAAGGCGAAAGAAAAGGTGTTACGATGTGGAACCCGTCTTTGCAAACATAAAAAGCAATCACGGCTTTAAACGATTTATGCTTCGGGGTAAGCATAAGGTCGAAATTGAGTTCGGCCTATTGGCCATAGCACAAAATATACGAAAAAAGGCCTCCTGAGAGACCTTTTTCAATACTATTTGCAAATTCAACCTCCTGAGGTTGGAATATAAAAAATCAAATAAGAAATCCCAGCCTAAATAAATTGAAAACAAAGAGAACGCCTCATTTAGGTTTTGAGACGCCCTCTTAAAATTTAGCTAGGGGGAGATTACATCATTCCACCCATTCCACCACCGTGCATGTGAGGAGCTTCAGGTTTTTCTTCAGGAATATCAGAAATTACCGCTTCGGTAGTTAATAATAGACCTGCGATAGATGCAGCGTTTTCTAAAGCTAGACGAGTAACTTTAGTAGGGTCAATAATACCCGCAGCGATCATATCTTCGTATTTATCTTCACGAGCGTTATAACCGTAAGCACCTTCACCAGATTTAACGGCTTGAACTACTACAGAACCTTCGCCGCCAGCGTTAGCTACGATAGTTCTCAATGGAGCTTCGATAGCATTTCTGATGATAGCCACACCAGTTTTCTCGTCAGCGTTTTCTACGGAGATACCTTCAAGAGCAGCCTGAGCTCTGATAAGAGCTACACCACCACCAGCGATGATACCTTCTTCCACAGCGGCGCGAGTAGCATGTAGAGCATCATCAACGCGGTCTTTTTTCTCTTTCATTTCTACCTCTGTAGCAGCACCGATATAGATGATAGCTACACCACCAGAAAGTTTAGCAAGACGTTCTTGTAGTTTCTCTCTGTCGTAATCAGAAGTAGTGTTTTCGATTTGTGCTTTGATTTGGTTCACACGACCTTTGATCGCTTCAGGATCTCCGGCACCGTTAATAACGGTGGTGTTATCCTTATCTACGGAAACTTTTTCAGACTGACCTAACATTTCAATGGTCACGTTCTCTAATTTGAATCCTCTTTCTTCAGAGATTACAGTACCACCCGTTAGGATAGCGATATCTTCTAGCATCGCTTTTCTTCTGTCACCAAAGCCAGGAGCTTTTACAGCACAGATTTTCAATGCACCACGGATCTTGTTCACTACAAGAGTAGCAAGAGCTTCTCCGTCTACATCTTCAGCGATGATCAATAATGGACGACCTGTTTGAGCTACTGCTTCAAGTACTGGAAGTAATTCCTTCATAGAAGAAACCTTCTTCTCAGAGATCAAGATGAATGGACGCTCAAGTTCAGCTTCCATCTTTTCAGTGTTAGTTACGAAGTAAGGAGAGAGGTAGCCTCTGTCAAACTGCATACCTTCTACAGTCTTAACTTCAGTTTCAGTCCCACGAGCCTCTTCAACTGTGATCACACCTTCTTTTCCTACTTTCTCCATAGCGTCAGCGATCATTTTACCGATCTCGTGATCGTTATTCGCTGAGATAGTAGCTACTTGAGTAATTTCTTTAGAGCTGTTGATAGCTTTAGATTGAGACTTCAGGTTAGCAACAATAGCAGTTACTGCTTTGTCAATACCTCTCTTAAGATCCATAGGATTAGCACCAGCTGCCACGTTTTTCGCTCCGATACCGTAAATGGCTTGAGCCAATACAGTTGCAGTAGTAGTACCATCACCAGCAGCGTCAGCCGTTTTAGAAGCTACTTCTTTTACTAACTGAGCACCCATGTTTTCGATGGAGTCCTTTAATTCAATTTCTTTAGCTACGGATACACCGTCTTTAGTGATAGATGGAGAACCGAATTTTTTGTCGATAATAACGTTACGACCTTTTGGTCCTAAAGTTACTTTTACAGCGTTTGCTAAAGTATCAACGCCTTTTTTCAATTTATCTCTAGCGTCAGTATCAAAAAGAATTTGCTTTGCCATTTTCTTTAAATTTAATTAAGTGTAAACTAAAATTCCTATCAGATGATAGCGTAGATGTCTGATTCTCTCATGATGAGATATTCTTTTCCGTCAACTGTTAATTCAGTGCCCGAATACTTACCGTATAATACTGTGTCACCCACTTTTACGGTTAGAGGCTCATCTTTTTTACCAGGACCTACAGCTACAACTGTACCTTTTTGTGGTTTTTCTTTGGCTGTATCAGGAATGATGATTCCAAACGCAGTTTTTTCCTCAGCGGGAGCTGCTTCTACCAAAACTCTGTCTGCTAAAGGTTTTACGTTTACTGACATAATTATATCTATTTTTAATTAAAAATTTCTGATAACCTAATGATCAAAACATTTGCCAATCGCTAAATTTTATCGTTTTACTGACATTTTTTCCGCATCGACTGACAAGCGCTGACAATTTTGTATGTAAATTTCAGAACCTAAACCAGTATACCACATGTTTTTTTTGACCTTAGTAGCCATTGTAAAAAATGAAGATCCTTATATTCAAGAATTTATACAGTATTACAAATTAAATGGAGTGGATCATTTCTATTTTTATGACAATGGTAGTCACCCACCCTTGTCAGATTTTCTAAAGGATCAGCCTGATATAACAGTCATTCCTTTTCCCGGAGAACAAAAGCAGACCTCAGCTTATAACCACTATATCAAGCATTTCGGTCATTTGTCGGAATGGGCCGCTTTCTTTGACATTGATGAGTTTATACTTCCTAAGCAACATCCTACTTTCAGAGCATATTTAGAAGATCAAGGCCAAAATGTGGACTGCATTAGTTTTAATTGGGTGATCTTTGGAAATGGAGGACATGATAAAAAGCCGAAGGGAGGATTTGTTATTGATCATTACCGCTATTCTGAAGGTAAACAGCATAAGAATGTTAAGAGCGCAGTCCGACCATCTTCAGTGAAAAAGTTCTTACATCCACATTTTCCTAATCTAAAATGGTTAAAAAAACATACCAATGCCCTAGGTTCCAAAATGAAAGGAGCAGAGAATTTGGAAGAATGCAGGCACGTGATCCAACTTAATCACTACTTCACAAAATCTTTAGAGGAGTACCAAAGAAAATTGAATTCCAAAAGGGCAGATAACGGAGTACGTAGGATTGATGACAAAGAGGCCATGAAATGGTTAGTTTCAGAACCTGAGAGATGTAGTGTATTCTACGAAGACGAAATCTGTGTGAAGTTTCTGCCTTTTATGAAATAATTATTAGATTATCTACCTCTATGAATCCATGTCACCTCGTTTTTTGCGGTTTAGTTCGTAATGCAGAAAAGAATCTGCTATTAAACCTTCAGAGAATTGAAGAAATACGCCCCCACTTCCAGAAGGTTTCGGTCATCATTTTTGAGAATGATAGTTATGACGGAACCAAAGAGGTGTTAAGCCAATATGCTAATAGCACTGAAGGAGTCCAGGTAACAATGGCCGATTTTGGACAGGATCCTTTCAACAAAGGGCCTTATTCTCGGCATAGGATAGATTTGATGTCACAATATCGTAATCAATATTTAAAAGCATTGCAGAAACTTGACTCTGTAGATTACGTATGTGTTATAGATCTAGATGTTTTCCATTTTGATACTTCACGCTTTCTCGCATGTTTTGATGATTGCAATTGGGACGTGCGATCTGCCTTAGGGATAAACAGGGTGGAATATCTATGGGGTTATGTATTCTATGACATTTACGCGTATGCGGACGTAGATGATTATACTGTGCTGCCTTTTCATAATTTTGAAGAGTTTAAATCCAGACAAAAGAGCCTATACCGAGCTTGTCGACATGCGAGAGAACTAATCCCTGTAGGCTCAAACTTTAATGGATTAGCTATATATAAAGCAGAGGCCCTACTTTCCGGAGTAGAATACTCGGGTGCCGAGGCGCATGTAGAAGGTGTAGAGTCCATGTGCGAACACGTAGTATTGCATGCAGCGTTACGTGAAAAGGGTTTTACCATGCAGTATTTGGATCCTAATCTCGTAGTAACATACCAGGATATCTCCCTTTGGGCACATTTAAAAATGTATGTGCCATTTCAGGTCATCCGCTATATGCGAAAAGTTTACGGCTGGCTCAGAATGGTTTCCTCAAAAGCCAGAGGAAGTAGTCCACTTGCAGAGACAAATCTATAAGTACTTCCATTCAACTTATGAAGGAGAACTTCAATCTCAGTCCCTTGCCTATTTTCACATTCTGACATGACTTGTCTACAAATGCCGCAGGGGGTGACAGGATGTGCAGAGGTGGACCGAAGTGCTGTTACGGCTATGGTCTTTATTTTTCCTTGGGGAATGTTTGCACCTATGTAGTGTAAGACAGAGCGTTCAGCGCATGTACCCGCAGGGAAAGAGAGATTCTCCTGATTGCTTCCTCTGAAAATCTGTCCATCTTCTAAGAGTACAGCTGCACCTACGGGGAACTGGCTGTACGGAGAGTAACTCTGTTCTGCGGCGGCTATGGCTTGAGAAATGAGCTCTTGGTGATTCGGGCTCAATTCATCCCAAGTTTCAAATTCTGTATAGGATAGCGTTAAAGTTTTATCTTTCATATAAACGTTTCTAGTACTTGGCCGATCATGTTTTTGACGGCTTTTTTGTAATCTGTGGAAAAATCTCCGGTAATTCGGTTGGCTATGATGGTATTGACTGACAGTGCTTCATGACCCATTAATTTAGCTAAACCGTAAATAGCAGAGGTTTCCATCTCAAAATTGGTAATTTTTAAGCCATCAAACTCAAATGCTGTCAATTTTTCATTGAGTTCCGGCTCCTGTATGTCCAGTCGTAATACCCTTCCCTGAGGGCCATAAAATCCGCAAGCCGTAGCCGTTATGCCGGTTTTGAAATCTTGGGTTTTAGCCAAAAGGCTTTGACCGGCAGGAACTATGTATGGGCGGGCGAAGCGGGAGTTCCAGTTGCTATCTGTGATAAACTTATCAATAAGGGGATTTTGGGTGAAAGCATCCGTATTTTGATAGAAATGCAAAAGCCCATCCAAACCCAAGCCATGGGAACTGGCTAATAAACTGTCTACCGGAATCTCAGCTTGTAAGGAGCCAGAAGTTCCTAGTCGGATGATTTTTAAGGAAGTATGATCTGCCTTCTTTTCTTTCTTTTCCAGATCTAGGTTTACAGCAGCATCAAGTTCTCCAAGTACTATGTCTATATTGTCTGTACCCATTCCTGTGGAGATCACGGTCACTCTTTTTCCCCTTAATTTTCCGGAGTGAGTAACTATTTCCCTCTTTTGGGTTTTAAAGTCTACTTGATCAAAGAAGGCGGATACCACAGGTACTCTATCTGGGTCACCAACCAGGAAAACGGTTTCTCCAACATGTTCCGGTTTGAGGTTGATATGGTATAGACTTCCGTCAGGATTTAGGATCAGTTCTGAATTCTTATACATATTGCTGATGTTTCAAAGTCCAAGCTAGGATTTCCTTAGAAAAATACCAACGTTTATATGGTTTTTTTCGTGCAAATATGTGGTATTATTGTGCCACAAAAGTAAATCAACGAACATGACACAAACCAAAAACTATTATGGTCCTCTAGCCATTATCGGTATATTATTCTTCATTTTCGGGTTTATTACCTGGGTTAATGCGGTATTAATCCCCTTTTTCCAAAAGGCCTTTGAGCTGAATAATACCCAGGCTTATTTGGTCACCTTTGCCTTCTATATTTCTTATACTGTGATGGCTATTCCTTCTACTTGGGTGCTTAAGAAAGTAGGTTTTAAAAGAGGAATGTCAGTGGGTTTGTTAATTATGGCAATAGGTGCATTAATCTTTGTACCGGCTGCCAGAGCGGAATCATATAATCTTTTTCTGACCGGTTTATTTGTGATTGCTACCGGACTTACTATACTTCAAACGGCCTCAAATCCCTACGTCACTATCCTGGGTCCAATAGAAAGTGCCGCCCAAAGGATCAGTGTGATGGGTATCGCTAATAAAGTGGCTGGTATCATTGGGCAAAAGGTTTTAGGTGGAATCTTACTAGCAGGTAGTGCTACAGCAGTAGGTACGCTGACTAGAGCAGAGGAATTAGAAAAGGTGGTGATTCCCTATTTTGGTATAGCCGGAGCCTTGACCGTACTTGCCATTACGGTTTGGTTTATGAAAGGTTTGCCGGAAGTGCAGGAAGAGGAAGAGGTGGTGACAGAAACCGGAAAATCATCTATCTGGTTACACCCAAATTTGGTTTTGGGATTAGTAGCTTTATTTGCCTATGTAGGAGCGGAGGTGATTGCAGGTGACTCCATCATTGCTTATGGGATTTCTCAAGGATTCCCGGAAGAGCAAGCGAAGGATTTTGGTACTTACACCTTATGGCTGATGTTAGTGGGGTACGTTTTAGGTATTTTCCTTATTCCTAAAGTGGTGTCTCAGGGAGATTGGTTAAAATATTCTGCACTGTTTGGGGTGATCATGACCGTAGCTGCCATTTTTACAGATGGTTTTACTTCTGTGATGTGTATCGCTCTCTTGGGATTGGCCAATGCTATCATGTGGCCGGCCATTTGGCCTTTGGCACTAGATGGATTAGGTAAGCATACGAAGTTGGCTTCCGCACTTTTGGTGATGATGATAGCCGGTGGCGCCATCTTGACTTCTTTGTACGGAAAAATCTCTGAGCATACGAATACTCAACATGCCTACTGGTTAGTGGTGCCTTTGTATGCTTTTATCTTTTGGTATGCGGCTTTTGGACATAAGAAAAAAACGTGGTAATTATCATATGAAGAGAAGTAGTTTAATTTTAGGAGCATGTCTCCTTTCATCGGTGTCATTTGGGCAGATTTTGCATGGCACAAAAAAAACCTTTACCCTGGATGATACCTTAAGGGGAACCATTACACCGGAAAGAGCATGGTGGGATTTAATGCGTTACGACCTAAGTGTTGATGTGGATATCGACAACAAGTTCTTTAGGGGTTCCAATGTGATCTCTTATAAGGCCTTAAGCCCGGGAAAAGTGATGCAAATAGATTTGCAAGAACCTCTATCCATAACTTCAGTAGTGCAGGGAGAGAAGTCCTTGAAGTTTACGAAAAAAGGAGCTAACGCGTATTTCATAGAATTACCTGCCACGGTGAGTGCAGGAGCAGAAGGAGACATAACCGTGCACTATGAAGGAAATCCAAAGGTGGCCAGAAGAGCACCTTGGGATGGAGGAGTTTCATGGGCTAAAGATAAATTAGGAAGGCCTTTCGTGGCTACTTCATGTCAAGGTCTTGGGGCGAGCGTTTGGTGGCCATGTAAGGATCACATGTACGATGAGCCGGACAAAGGGATGAGAATTAGTATCACTATTCCGGACAGTTTGATGAACGTTTCTAACGGTATGATGGATTCCTATTGTCTTTACAAAGACGGCAAGGTTACTACCGTTTGGGAGGTTATCAATCCTATAAATAACTATGGGGTAAACATTAACATCGGTAATTATGCACATTATACTGAGACCTATAAGGGAGAAAAAGGTCCTCTTCGTGTAGATTATTGGCCATTAGATTACAATCTGGAAGTGGCAAAGGAACACTGGAAAGATGTACCTCGTATGTTAGAAGCTTTTGAATATTGGTTTGGACCCTATCCTTTCTATGAAGATGGTTACAAATTAGTAGAAGCTCCTTATTTGGGAATGGAACACCAAAGTTCTGTGACATATGGTAACCAATACAAAAAAGGATACTTAGGCAGAGATCAATCCGGTACAGGATGGGGCGATAAATGGGATTTTATCATCATCCACGAAAGCGGTCACGAGTGGTTTGCTAATAATATTACCTACAAGGATATAGCAGATATGTGGGTTCATGAAGGTTTTACTGCCTATTCAGAATCCCTGTTTACGGATTATCACTATGGTAAAAAGGCAGGAGAAGATTATGTGATAGGTACCAGAAAGAACATAAGAAACGATATTCCTATCATCGGTGTTTATAATGTAAACCATGAAGGTTCCGGTGATATGTATAGTAAAGGAGCGAATATGATCCATACAATTCGTCATATCATTGGGGATGATGAGAAGTTCCGTCAAATCTTAAGAGGAATGAATAAGGATTTCTACCACCAAACCGTATCTTCTGCAGATATTGAGCATTACATTTCACAAAAGGCAGGAAGAGACCTAAGTAAAGTATTTGATCAATACCTACGTGATGTGAGAATTCCTAAACTTGCCACCCAGGTGAAAGGAGGAAAGGTGAACTATCGTTGGGAAAATGTAATTGACGGTTTCGATATGCCGGTGAAAGTAGCGGTTGACGGTAAGGAGCAATACATTTATCCGAGCACTTCATGGAAATCTATCAAGGGTAAAACCTTAGTTGCAGATCGTAATTTTTATATCACTCAATGAAACAAAAGTTTCTAAATATATTTTCAGAATATTTTGAAAATTCTAAACTTTCAAAATTAATTGTAAGTTCGCCTCTTCAGGATTCTGAATTTAGGAGTATTATCATTAGGCCCTTCCTTTCAAAGAAGGGCCATTTGCTTTCATGGGTATACAGATATCCTAGAAAAGATGTGACGAAGAATTATACTTTAGATGAAAGCTTAGCGCTCCTACAGAAGATGATAGGTGTAGATTTTAAGCAATTTGACCTATACGGCTTAGAACAGGAAGTATTTCTGAAGGCAGATGGGAAAGAGAAAATGACCCAAAAGCCCGTTCAAATGAAGAGAGAGGTACAAGTAACCCACAATAAGGTGAAGTCAAGAATGGTGGAATCTGACGCTAATTTCTTAAAACTTTTAGGGGTTAGTTCTACAGACGGTCATCTTAAAAAGGAGAAGAGAGATAAATTCGTACAGATCAATAAGTTCCTGGAGTTTTTTAAGAATGCTACAGAATCCCTGGAAAAGAATAAGATGACTGTGCTGGATATGGGTTCCGGGAAAGGATATTTAACCTTTGCTATCTATCATTATCTAAAAGAGGTATTATCAGAAAAGCCTGAGGTGAAAGGGGTGGAGTTCCGTGAAGATATGGTCCACCTCTGTAATCAAAAAGCTGCGGAGGCAGGTTTTGATGGTCTAGGATTCGTTCAAGGCAGCATAGATAGTTATGAAATTCCCTCTGTAGATGTGCTGATAGCCTTACATGCATGTGATACGGCTACGGATGATGCTCTGGCTAAGGGTATAAGGTCCGGTGCCAAAGTAATCATGGTTTCACCATGTTGCCACAAGCAGGTCCGGAAAAGCATGAAGACGGCTGGCCTAGCGTCTTGGTTTAGTAAATATGGAATAGTAGAGGAGAGAACAGCGGAAATGCTTACGGATCTCATCCGGGCAGAAGTATTGGAGATCTTTGGTTATCAAACTCAGGTTTTCGAGTTTGTGAATGCTGAAAATTCTCCCAAAAATTTGATGATAACTGCCGTGAAAAAGCGCGAAAATAGGGCAGAGGATCAAAATGCTTGGATGGAGATTGAAAAAATTAAAGCTTTTTATGGTGTTGAATACCAGCACTTGGAAAGAGAGATGCGAACTTAAGTTTTAATGTCCCTGTGACTTTGTTTATTCCATAAAGTCTATATATTTGTTTAAATTAATTTTCTTACCTTAAATTTATTAACAATGGGACTAATATCATTTTTTAAAGGTGTTGGCGAAAAGGTTTTCGGCAAAAGTGAAAAAGAAGAAGCTGCTCCGGAATTGAAAGCATCTGCTCTTTTGGCTCACGTTCAAAATCTTGGCTTGCCTTTCAGAAAATTGACTGTGAAAGTTTCAGGGGACACCGTAACGCTTGAAGGTGAGACTGAGAGCCAACAAGATTCTGAGAAGATTGCCTTAGCAGTAGGTAATGTCGAAGGTGTAGCCGTGGTAGATAACAATATCGTTGTAGTTACTCCTGAACCTGAAGCAAAATTCCATACCGTGGTGAAAGGGGATACGCTTTCTAAGATTGCAAAAGAATTTTATGGTGACGCCATGAAATATCCGGTGATTTTTGAAGCTAACCGACCAATGTTAACTCATCCAGACAAGATATATCCTGGTCAAGTGCTTAGAATTCCTGCACTATAAGGATGTTTGAAAGGGAGCCTATGGGTTCCCTTTTTTATTATTCAACCCAAATTTTATCTTTATGAATCTACTCGTAACCATCTTAGTGGGTGCTATTGCCGGTTGGCTAGCAGACTTAGCTTTTAAGAAGTTTAGTCTATCCCTACTTGTTCAAATTATCCTTGGTATTGCAGGTGCATTTGTAGGAAGTTGGCTCTTTGATGGAGAAATCCACACCATGTTAGGACTGCCTGAGTTTATCAGCAGAGTGATAGAGGCATTTGTAGGTGCAGCTGTAATCTTATTGGTCGTACTTTTGATCAGAAGGTTTACTGCCAAATGAGGGACGCAGGAATTACTCCTGCGCTCCTCCGGTTATACCGGGATAATTCAATCTGAAATATTGGAATTCCCTTTCTAAGGCTTGCATTTTCTCTTCGAAGCCGTCTAAAATCCCGTCTTTTGCAGGTACTTCTATGGCTTTTGTGATCTCATGAATTCTCATCAATCCTATGGTGCCGGAATTTCCTTTTAAGGTGTGTAGTTCCTTTTGGATAGTCACTACATCCTTTCTTATATAGGCATCCTTTACCGCGCTTAATTGTTCGCTGGCCTCTGTCTCAAAATCTTCAAAAACAGATCTTAGCATTTCTTCTCCTACCATCTCCTTTAAGCCATTGATTACTTCTAGATCAAACGCAGGTACAGTGGGCTCTATGCTGGCTGTGGTTACTTTAACCGTTCTTTTGGATATGGATTTACCCTTAAGACATTCTTCTACCTTTTGAATCAGGAGATTAGCGCGAATAGGTTTAGCCAGATAGTTGTCCATGCCGGAGGAAAGAAACTTTTCTCTATCATTCTCCATGCTGTAAGCCGTCATGGCCACCACTTTAGGAAGCTTTGAACCAAACTTCTCTCTCAGGATCTTCGTGGTTTCTATTCCATCCATTTCTGGCATTTGGATATCCATTAGAATCAGGTCAAAGTCCGGGTTATTCTGGAAGGTGTCTAGGGCCTTCATGCCTGAATCAGCCCCTATAACGTGACAATTTGCTTTCTTCAATATCTCCATAGCTACCTTGCGGTTGATAGCATTGTCATCTACCAGCAGAATTTTTGGACTGAAATCTTTAAAATATCCTTCGATAGAAATTTCTGTATCAGCGCTAGCTTTCTCGTGGATTTCACCTTCCACTGCCAGACCGGCAGGGAGAGTAAACCAGAATACAGAACCTTCTCCCAGCTTGGAAGTAAGACCTATCTCCCCACCCATGATTTCTACTAATTGCTTAGAGATGACAAGTCCTAGTCCCGTTCCACCAAAGGCTTTTTTGGTAGAAATATCCAACTGCTGGAAGCTGGTAAACAACTTTTTCTGATTCTCTTCAGATATACCAATACCCGTATCAGCTACCTCGAAACGTAAGAATTGGGTCTTCTCATCCTGTCCTTCCCATTGGATCCGGATTATTACATTTCCATTTTGTGTAAACTTGATGGCATTAGAGGTCAAGTTGGACAAGATCTGCAATAGTCGGATTCTGTCTCCTATGATATACGGATGAACTTTGGGGTCCCATTCGAATTTGAGGAGGTTATTGGTTTCCGCCGCTTTTTGTTTGAACAGAGCCACCAGGTTCTTCAGCATTTCTTTCAGGTCAAAGGGTTTCTTTTCTACGTTCATTTGACCCGCTTCTAACTTAGATAGATCCAAAATGTCATTTAAGATGGTCAGAAGCGTTTCTGAAGAGTTTCTAATGGTATTTACATATTCTCTTTGCGACTTGTCCAGTTCCGTTTCGTTTAATACGTCAATCATTCCTATGATACCGTTCATAGGCGTACGTATTTCATGGCTCATGTTAGCCAGGAACTGTTCCTTTACTTTCAATAAGTGTTCTGCCTCTTCTTTAGCTTTTTTGAGCTCATCCGCACTTCTAAGTAGTTCCGTTACATCCCTGGCTACTCCTTCTACTTCTATAGGAGTGCCTTTTTCATTCTTGATCATCCGGATGTTCAACATGAATTGACGTATACTGCCGTCTTTTCTTTTCACCCGAACTTCATAGTTCGTGATGTTACCGGATTTCAAAAGGGTTTTGATGTTCTTTGAAGAGTCCACCACGTCTTCAAAGAATTGATCCACTTTTTGATGAATCACTTCTTCTTCCCGGTATCCCGTATGCTTATACACAGAAGGAGATATCATGGTGATATTTCCGGCTAGGTCAGATCTATAGTAGATGTCAATGAATGATTCAATGATGTTTCTGAACTTATTCTCACTTTTCTGAAGATCCAGAAGGGCTTTCTTATTTTCCGTGATATTTCTAGCAATACCGGACACCTCCTCTACTTCGCCGTTTTCACCTGAAATGATAGGGTTTAAGTGGAATTCATACCAGTCGGGCCCTCCGTTCTTCTGTCCCCAATGAAGTTCAAAATACTGGGGTTTTCCTTGGAAAGCCAGGTTGTACTTCTCACGGATCATGGGTTTATCGTCCGGATTGAAGAGCTTCCATCCGTAGCGTTCAATGCTGGTATTGATTTTGGGCTCTTCACCTAATTGGCTATAGACAATATTGTAGTAGTTCCTGTTCATGGAACTGAGTTGGCGTCTGGTGTTCACTGTCCAAAGCAAGTGAGAACTACTATCGAAGAGGGCTTTTAAGCGGGCGGTTTGAAGCTCCAGATCGGCTTCTGCTCGCTTTCTTTCCATGGTCATGGCAATCTGTCCCGAAACGAATTGAAGTAGCTCCAGGTCATTGGAACTGAACTTGTTCTCATCCGAATAAGATTTTATACCAATCACCCCCACCACTTCTTCATTCACTTTCAGAGGCACTAAGATCTGTACTGCTGGAAGGATAGATTCGTAGATAAACAGTTTTTCTCTTTCTATTAGCTCCTCTAGCTCCTGGCGGTTTAGGACCAAAGGTTTCTTTTGCAAGAGGGAGTATTCTATCAAACCGTTCCCTAGTCGCCTTTTAAGATAGTTTTGGCCTGTATCAAAGAATTCATCTACGTGATATGGGAAGTTGATGCTACTATCTTTATAGTCAAAAACCGCCACAAAGAAGTTATTGGCGTAAATGTTCTTTTTTAGGTTCAAGTGAACCTGGGCAAGGAAGTCTTCCAGGCTTCTGGTATTCAGGTTACTTTGGGCTATGGCAAAGTACAGATTTTGAGCCGCTTCAGCTCTTCTTCTTATCGTAATATCTCTCAGGATAAATCTGTAGGCTCTTAGCCCATGATTGATTTCTGAATAATGGACATCACCCAAAAGGTAAACTCTCTTCTTTAATTTATTTCTAAGTACCAAAGTGGTGTCATGCAGGTGTTCACCCAATTGGAGACCCAGAATTCCCTTGATGATTTCTTCTTTGAATTGGGGATGTAGATAGTCGGTAATCTTTTTCCCTCTTACTTCCTCCTTTTGGTAACCCAGGGTTTTTACAAAGGCAGAGTTAACGAAGATGAATTCTCCCGTTTGGTTCAATATGAAGTTGATCTCAGAAGTGTTTTCAACGAAATCCTCTAAAAAATGGATGTATTCCGGGGAATGAGAAACCTGTTTTGCCATACGTGATGCACTAAGATTACAAATATAAGTGGATTCAGGCTCCTTTAACCGCTGATTATACCTAATTTCGCATATTAATTGGAGAGAATTGGAAAAAGTTAAGGCAAAGAAACATTTGGGTCAACATTTCCTAAAAGACCTGAGTGCCGCCAAAAGAATTACCGAACTTTATCAAGGTCCTAAGAAGGTTTTAGAGATAGGGCCTGGAATGGGTGTACTTACGCAGTATCTACGTGAAAGGACGGATTTAGACCTATATTTAGTAGAAATAGACAAGGAATCTGTGGCCTATTTGCAGCATCAATACGGTTATACAGATGAGAAGCTATTTGATGCGGATTTTCTCCAAATGAATCTTTCTGAGCGACTAAACACGGAAGGGGATTTTGGGATAATTGGTAATTTCCCTTATAATATTTCCTCCCAAATTTTCTTCAAAGTGCTGGACTACAGAGATCAGGTGAAGGAAGTAGTGGGTATGGTTCAAAAGGAGGTAGGGGTTAGATTAGCCTCGAAACCTGGAAATAAAGATTATGGTATTTTAAGCGTGCTTTTGCAAGCGTTCTATGATATAGAATATAGCTTTACTGTTCCACCCGGCGCTTTTGATCCTCCTCCAAAAGTGGATTCAGGAGTGATTCGTTTGGTTAGAAATATGGATAAGAAACTGGATTGCGACTATAAGAAATTCAAGTTAGTAGTGAAAACGGCCTTCAACCAAAGGAGGAAGATGCTTTCAAATGCCTTGAAGCCGGTGTCTGCTCAGCAAGAGTTTCCATATGCCAATAAACGAGCGGAGCAGCTGGATTACCTTCAGTTTGCAGAGATTACTCGAGTTCTGTTTCCAAATCAATAAGGACTCTTCCCTGAGCTTTCCCAGCGAGCATATCTTGGATTTCAGTTTCTAAGGTGTCTAAGGTTACTGTTCTAGTGATTTTTTCTAAGTTCGGAAGTTTCCAAATATTGGCTAATTTGTCCCAAAGCTCTCTTTTCCATTCTAAAGGAGCTTCTGCTGACTCTATGCCATAGAGTGTGACACCTCTGAGGATAAAAGGGTAAACGGAAGACTCAAAGTGTGGAGATTGGGCCATTCCACATACAGCTATGGCACCGTAGGGACGTATGGTTTTGATCAAATGGGATAAAGTGGCGCCTCCTACAGTATCTATTGCAGCATCAAATTCTCCTTTCAAAAGAGGTTTTTCCGATGGAGACCAGGGTTTTATCACCTCATTCGCTCCTAATTCAAGCAAAGTTTTGGGGTCTTTTCTTGATAAAGCGACTACTTCAATTCCCAGTTTATTAAGTAGTAAAATACAAATTGAGCCTACACCGCCTGAGGCTCCGGTGACCAAGATCTTTTGAGGTTGATGGGGGAGTATTCTATCTAAGGCCATGGCAGTGGTTAGGCCTGCCGTGCCAAGTATCATGCTTTCCTTTAGTGAAAGTCCGGAAGGTAGGGGTATAGCCCAGGCGGCTGGAACAGAGATGTACTCAGAGAAGCCGCCTTTGGAGTTCATTCCTAGGTCATATCCGCTAACTATAACCTTCTGTCCAGCCTTAAAATCCGGATGGTTAGATTTTTCCACTACTCCGGCAGCATCAATACCGGGAATGTGAGGGTAAAAACGCGAAATGCCCCTGTTTCCATTGGAAGCAAGGGCATCTTTATAATTTAATGACGAATAAGCTACCTTAACGAGAAGTTCGTTCTCCGGCAAGTATTCGCTGGTTTGTACACGTCTGAGAACTTTCCCATCCGGATCTAATTCAACCGTCAAGTGCTTAAATGGCTTCATGACATTTTCTTTTGAAGAGCTGCTTTTACAAAGCTTACAAACAGAGGGTGTGGGTTCATCACTGTACTTTTCAGTTCAGGATGGAATTGTACTCCTATAAAGAATGGATGCGTAGGGATTTCAATGATCTCCACCAGTCCTGTATCAGGGTTGGTTCCACTTAATACCATACCACTCTTTTCGAAATCTTCCTTGTATGCATTATTGAATTCCCAACGGTGTCTGTGTCTTTCAGAGATCTTAGCTTTTCCATATATGCTTCTGGCTAAGGTTTTCTCCTGAATCTTACATGCATATGCACCCAAACGCATAGTACCACCTTTATTTTCTACGGTTTGTTGGTCATGCATCAAGTCGATCACCGGATGACCTGCATTCGGTTCCATTTCAGTAGAATGCGCGTCTTCCCATCCAAGGACGTGTCTAGCGTATTCAATAACGGCCATTTGCATACCTAGGCAAATACCAAAGAATGGAATATTGTTTTCTCTGACGAATTTAACCGTCTGAATTTTACCTTCTATACCTCTTTCTCCAAAGCCTGGTGCTACGAGTACACCGTCTAAGTCGCCTAAAAGTTCTTGTACGTTTTCAGCATCAACTTGTTCGGAGTGGATCCAACGCAGATTTACTTTGCATTTGTTCATAACTCCACCGTGGATGAAGGCTTCTACTATAGATTTATAGGCATCTTTTAACTCTATGTACTTACCTACTAGACCAATGTTAACTTCATGTTCCGGATTCTTTAGTACTTTAAGGAAATTATTCCATTTACGCATATCAGAATCTGTTCCACTGTAGATGTCTAACATATAAAGTACTCTTTGGTCCAATTTTTCATGGGCCATATTTACAGGTACCTCATAGATGGAATCCGCATCAATGGATTCAATGACAGACGGTACTTCCACGTTACAGAACAGCGCGATTTTCTTACGAATATCCATAGGTAGCGGGTGCTCTGTTCTACAAACGATGATGTCCGGCTGAATTCCGGACTCTTGTAACATTTTTACCGAGTGCTGAGTAGGTTTGGTTTTTAATTCACCTGCTGATTTAAGATACGGAACTAAGGTCAGGTGAATGGTAAGCATATTCTTTTCGCCCAATTCCCATTTTAGCTGTCTTACTGCTTCTAGGAACGGAAGAGACTCTATGTCACCTACGCATCCACCTATCTCAGTGATGATGATGTCATATTGACCGGATTCTCCTAAAAGACGAATATGCTGTTTGATTTCGTCAGTAATGTGCGGAATAACTTGTACGGTTTTTCCTAGAAAATCTCCTTTACGTTCTTTGTTCAAGACATTGTAATAGATTCTACCTGTGGTTACGTTATTGGCTTGTGAAGTGGGGGTGTTTAGGAACCTTTCGTAGTGGCCTAAATCCAAGTCTGTTTCAGCACCATCTTCGGTAACGTAACATTCTCCGTGTTCGTAAGGATTCAGTGTGCCCGGATCCACGTTAAGATAGGGGTCCAGTTTTTGAATAGTAACAGAAAAACCGCGTGATTGTAAAAGTTTGGCTAATGATGAAGCAATAATACCCTTTCCTAGTGATGAAGCTACGCCTCCAGTCACAAAAATGTACTTGGGCTTATTTTTTTTCCCGCTCAATGGCATGTCGATAATGATTGATTACGGGATACAAAGTTAGCACTTTTTTTCGGGTTTCTACCTTTGTGCAGATGAAGATTTTTTGAAGTAGAAGTAAGACTCTGGTAGACAAGATCTTCGCGAAAGATATTTTTTTAAGCCCTCTCCCAAGGTTCAATTTCCCCGTCTACACGTATAAAAAGAGGGTTTAGACGTGGATTTTGGGCAATTTCAAGATTTTTTATCCAACCCGGAGCTCTTTCTTGTAGCTTTCGTAATAGATGTTCTTTTTCAAATGCAATTTGTCCCGTAGTTACAGGTATTGGAGTGGAGAAAGATAACTTGTTAAATTTGCTCTGATCAAAACGGTATCCTCGGGCATGAGCTTCCTCATAAACCACTTGAAGAAAGGGGTGGATAAATTCAGGACCGTATTTTTTGAATCTATCTAATTGCGGATGATTTTTGTAACCTTTGGTCATACCTTCTAAAACATTCTTGGCCAAAAGTGCCTCCCGCCATAAGGCGAGTAAACCTTTTGTATCTAAATAACATGGATGGAGAGACCAGAGACGCATTAACTTTTTTTAAGATAAAATTAGGTAACAATCTAAATCAGTATAACGTTTAAAATTAGGAATTATAATACGTGATATGAGAGCTATATTTTTAATTCTTTACCTATTTACTTTCCATACCTTTGGACAAGTTACTCCTAATCCAAGTATAGAGAAGAAATCTGCACAGAATGTATTTATAAACAAGATTGAGATTACAGAGGAATACACCGTATTCCACATGCAGTTCTACGATAAATCTGATGAAAAGGAGTTTGATAAATTCATGGATGAGAATCCGGATTTAGCACGTAGATTACATAATATGGGTATGGATAGGGATGAGGCTTTAAAGTTTTTTCGGCAAAGACTTAGAGGGGAACAAACCATCAGTTTCCAACCCGGATCTCAAGTTGTACTTCCCAATGGACAGACTTTTAAGTTTATAAAAGCTTCCAATATTCCAGTTGCACCGGAAAGAAAAGCCGTAGAACCTGGGAAGAAATATTTTTTCAAAGTGTATTTTGAACGTATTCCGGCAGGCTTTGAGAAGATTGATCTCATAGAGTATGAGTATGATAAGGAAGGTACTTATCAATATTGGAACTTTAAGGGTATTAAAATCAATAATCCAAAAGATAGGAAGCCTGCAGTAGATACTCCTGTAGAGGTTTTGAAGCCTGAAGACTTCCGGGTCTACGGAAAAGTGATGGATGCTGTCTCGGGGAAAACATTAAATGCTAAGATTCGAGTGATTTCAGGTACTCAGCGGGATTCCTTACAGACTTCCAGAACAGGTAAGTATGAGTTTTTAGTCAATGATGAAGAACTGGATTTCTCTGTGGAAGCTACTGGATATGAGCCCCTAAAAGAAAAACTGAATATTAAGGTATTCTTGAAGTCCGGCAGTTTTCAAAAGGACTTTTTCTTGGAGCCTTCACAAAGTATAGAAAGGGAACCTCAGGAGGCTGTGGGTGAACAAGTAGAAGAGTCTACCTTCAAATTGGACAAGGTTTATTTTAATGTAGGTCAGGCACAGATCTTACCGGAGTCCTATGAGCAATTGAGTCAACTGGTCCAATACTTAAAAGTTAATCCTACCTATAAAATCCAAATCGAAGGCCATACGGATAATCAGGGGGATGCCAGGGCAAATTTGCAATTGTCGAATGATAGAGCCTATAATGTACGTCAGTACCTTATAGAACAAGGTATAGAAACCTCTAGGATCAAGTTCAAAGGTTATGGAAGTTCTAAACCTGTTTCTCCAAATGACACGGAAGAAAATAGGCGAAAGAATAGGAGAGTAGAATATCAAATCATAAAGGAGGAATAAAGGAGCCGTCTAAAAAGGTAGATGAGTGGTCTGAGAATTGAATATTTAGACACCCTGCCTGAGGGGGGTACGAATAAAGATAACAAAAAACATGAGAGGCTGACCTTTTTGGACAGCCTCTTCTTTCTTATTCTTCACCAAATCTTCCTCCTCCTATGCTCTTTCCGAAGAAGATAGCATTTAGGAACAACTTGTTTGTTCCGTACCAGAAGGCTCTAAAGTTAGGGTTATCTGTAAAGCTGATCACTTGTCCACCGCCCACTCTTTGCGCTACAGCTGCAGGGCTTTTCTTAATGCGCTCCAAGTTCTTAGGATGAACATAACCTGCCATCAAAGGATTTTCTGTAAACATTAATGGAGTATTGAAGGCGTTTTGAGTGTCTTCAAATACCAAGTTGTTCACTTTGAAATAAGGTAGGGTTTCTTGTTTGTATCCATAAGCAAGGGGATGAGAAACGTCCAGTTTTACTTCAAAGATGGTACCAGCAGTAGACATGGCTCCATTAATGTCCGTTTGGTTAGCATAAGGTAACTTTTTACCTTTGGTATCTGCGCCTACGGTAGCCTTAAACGTTGCATTTCCGATCTTGTTTCTGGAAGCCCAAGTAGCACCGTCACCTAGAGCGATTAGGGTACCGCCCGCTTCCACATATTGTTTCAATTTCTCTCCGGATAGCTCATTGTATCTTCCGTGGTTTAGGACGATATGCGAGTATTTACTCAAATTCATACGGTTCACTTGAGAAATATCTGCAAAAGTTAAAGGAAGGTGAACACGAGTGTCTAGTAAGTGCCATACTTCACCTGCATCATTTGCGTCTACACCATCCCCGGTAATCATCAATACAGAAGGAAGTTCCATCTTGCGGAATTTCTCTGAACCCATGTTGATACCTTTATCTGTTAATCCCGAAGGAATAGCGTAGAATATGATTCCATCTCTTTGTGCTAATTTTTCTAACTCAGATTTGATTCCACTACCAATTACCTGGACGGTACCATAAGAGAACTCTTTAGGCGAACCTTGAACATTCATAGTAAATGGAGCGGTAGCGTACTTCAGAGTGTATCCTTTTTTCAAAAGTTCATAACTTGCTCTTGAAGTAAAGTAACTGTCCCACTCAAAAACGTAACCCAGTGTACTTTCTCCAATTACTTGTCCTGCAGGGAACGCCAAATTGCCTATTTTCTCACCTAGAGCAGGTACTGTTTTGGCTTCAGCAAAGGGTACATTCATACAAAGTGGAGTTGTCCAGGCAGAGATATCATAGAAAGCTGAATCCTGGAAGGTGGTTCTTCTTTCAAACATTGAAGTAATCAAGCGATGCTGAGGCTGATTCATAGGCACTACATAAGCATCACCTTTAGTGAAGGATTTACCTCCAATTTGCTCAGAATTTTTCAATGCATACACTTCGATTTGGTTTCTACGAAGCATATTAACCATCTCCCAAGTGCTTACTTTGTCATTACTTCCGCCAAAAACATAGGCTTTAATATCTCCCGAGGGCTTCTCAGAATAGAAGTCTTTCAGGTGATTCAATAGTTCCTCTCTCATGTCCTTAGCTGCTGCCAAGGTAGAAAGCGTGGTTACAAACTGATTTCTTATGGTGAAAGGGAAACTCAATGGTCCATTTACACTCTCTTGAAGGTGACCTCTTGAGCTGGCCTGCTCGAAAAGGATACCTATTGCGCCGTTAACATCGGGAAGGGTAGAGCCCTTACCATAGTAGAAATCGTCATAGTTTTCCTGAGTGTAATACGCAGAACCTATTTTGTCCAAAGCCTTTGCATGATAGGTACCAATCTTTGCTGTTAAAGCAATGTTGCTTTTAGGAGTCATAGGGTGGGTTCTTGCGGGAATACCCGGTTGGAAGAAGAAGGTAGAGTTAGTACCCATTTCATGATGGTCAGTCAATATGTTTGGTCTCCACTCGTAGAATTTAGCCAGTCTTCCACGGCTTTCCGGGTGCTGTTGGTATAACCAGTCTCTATTCAGGTCAAACCAGTAGTGGTTCGTTCTACCGTTAGGCCATGTTTCTTTGAACTCTCTACTGTTAGGGTCAGAAACCAGGGTTTGGCTTCTGTTATGATTTACCCAAGTTGAAAATCTTGTAGCTCCGTCAGGGTTCAGGCAAGGGTCTACTAAAATGATGGTATTAGCAAATAGGGCATCGATTTCGGGACCTTGAGCAGCTGCTAAATGGTAACCTGCCAGTAGGGAAGCGTTGATGGCTGAAGCCTCGTTTCCGTGTACAGAATATCCCATCCACACTACAAGTGGCATATCTTTTAACTTCAGATTCTTTGAAGTTTCCGGATTAACCAGCTTTTGGTGTTCCGCTTTGATTTGATCTAGTTTACCTAGGTTTTCGGGAGAAGTAAAAGTGACCAGTAGAAGTTCTCTATGTTCATAAGTTCTGGCATAGGTTTCAACTTTCATTCTTTTCGAATGCTTTGCTAACTCACGAAAATAGGCATTTACTTCGTAAGGAGAGGCGTGCTGCTCACCTACTTCATAACCTAAAAAAGATTTGGGAGTTGGAATGCTAGGGTCATAGCTTTGTCCTTCCGGTAAATAGTACTTGAGATCCACTTGCGCCATTGAAATAAAGCAAGTGAACATAAAAAATAAGAGAAGTTTCTTCATAGAAGTTCGTTTTCGTTAAAGGGGGGTAAAATACGCAGGGAACTTTAAATAAGCAATGGAGCGTAGACCAGATGGCGAAATGTAGGGGTAAAGGGAAAGATGTGGATTTTTATAAGATTACGGCCTGCAATTATACTGAATGCCAATTCGTTAGTAAAATAGTATTTAACAGGAATAAAGTTGACTTTTCTTTATTGCTTACACTATTATCTTCCAATTATGTTCTTCATTCTCTAGAAGGGTTATTAATTTTACCAGACAATTATATTTTATAGAGATCGAATGGCAGGCTCAAAACAAATCATAGAAGCAGACGTGGTGCTGATCGGTGCCGGAATCATGAGTTCTACACTGGCCTCCATGCTGAAAGAACTTCATCCAGATATTTCCATACATATATTGGAAAGGCTTGATGCTCCTGCTGCGGAAAGTTCAGATGCATGGAATAATGCAGGAACCGGACATAGCGCACTTTGTGAATTGAACTACACACCGGAAAAAGAAGATGGTTCTATAGACGTTAAAAAGGCCATTAAAATTTTTGAACAATTTGAAGTTTCTAAACAATATTGGGCCTATTTGGTTCGCCAGGGTCTGGTAGATAAGCCCGAGGAATTCATACATACCATTCCTCATATGAGCTTTGTATTTGGAGACAAGAATGTGGACTTCTTGAAGAAGCGTTACGAGACTCTGACTAAGGTGCATTTCTTCAAAGGAATGAAGTTTACAGACAATGCCAATGAAATAAAAGAGTGGGCACCACTAATCATGGACGGCAGAGAGGAAGGCGAACCTGTAGCTGCTACACGTGCAGAATGGGGAACGGATGTGAACTTTGGGGCGCTAACTCGTAAAATGTTAAAATACCTGATCTTTGAGAAAGGTGTGGTGATGAAGTTAGCGCATGAAGTTAAGGATCTTAAGCGTACCCAAGATGGAAGATGGAAGGTGGCCGCTAAGAATTTAACTACAAACACTAAGATAGATTTCTACGCCAAATTTGTGTTTATCGGTGCAGGAGGGGGATCTCTTCCGCTGCTAGAGAAATCTGATATTCCAGAAGGTAAAGCATATGGTGGTTTCCCTGTGGGCGGACAATGGTTACGTTGTACCAATAAGGAAGTCATCAAGAGACATGACGCTAAGGTATATGGTAAAGCTGCTGTTGGAGCCCCACCGATGTCAGTACCACACTTAGATACACGTTTTATTGATGGTGAAAGAGCTCTTCTTTTCGGACCATACGCAGGATTTTCTACAAGATTCTTGAAAAACGGTTCGCTCCTTGACCTTCCGGGATCCATTAAAGTACATAATGTACTTCCCATGATTCAGGCAGGTTGGGATAACTTAGACTTAACTAAATATCTGATCAACCAGGTTAGCCAGTCTCAAGATGATAAAGTAGAGGCATTAAGAGAATATTTCCCTACTGCAAATGCGGAAGATTGGGAGTTGGAAATAGCCGGTCAGCGTGTGCAGGTGATTAAAAAGGATGAGAAAGAAGGAGGCGTATTAGAGTTCGGGACTGAGATAGTGAATTCTGCAGATGGTAGTATAGCGGCCTTGTTAGGAGCTTCTCCGGGAGCATCTACTGCTGTAGCTATCATGATAGATTTGATTCATAAATGTTTTCCTGAAAAGGTGGCAACAGAAGAATGGCAAAGTAAGTTGAAAGCCATGATTCCTTCCTTTGGTAAATCCCTATTGAATGATAAAGAACTGTTCAAATCAGAACATGTCTCCTCATCTGAATCTTTGGGAATTGTTTCTGCACCTATAGAAGTGATATAAGTAAAAAGGCAGCTTTAAAGCTGCCTTTTTTTATGGATTTTCCTCTTGCTTTTTAAGGATTTCAATGGTCCTTTCCCTCTCCTCCTTATTTTTCTGATAATTGAGATCATACGAGGTAGGCTGCTTTATTTTCGTCCCGTAGGGGTTGCCTTCTAAGGCCTTTTCCACTTGACGAATAAAAGAGAAAACCATTTCATCTTTCAATCCTTCCTGAAGAGCCAGATTGTAATAGGTTAAAGCTTTTTCCAGATAATCAGCTGCTCCCTCCTGAGTTTTGCTCGCAATAGCTCTTCTCTTCATCTGATTTGCTATTTCCAAGGTAAGAATAGGAAGTAAGCCTCTGTTCGGGTCAGAAGGGTTGATCTGAAGGAGTTCCTTCATATGCGCCTTAGCCGTTTCATATTGCTGGAAGGCTCGGTAATTTTCCGTCTTTCTCCAATGATACATAGCCCTGGAGCTATTTTTGATCTGATTTTCGATGGTATAATCTCCCTCAAATTCAGGACTCTTGGCCAGGTTCCTGTATAGAAAAAAAGCATCCCAGTATCTCCCTGCCATAAAATAGTCATCTGCCTCCAATTTCTTCAGCTTAAAATACTCAGATTGAGCAAAAGAGGGGAGGTAAAACAAGGAAAATATTACTATTAACGCTTTTTTCATAGCATTAAATGGTCTAGTTATTTAAAGTAAAGGAAAGTATTTTAAATGCAAATATTCTTCGAATTTTGAGTTTAAACGTATAGTTTTAGAAAAAATTTCACAAAATCGTGAACACTTTCACGGAATGGATCCAGAGCCTGGGAGTAGAATTCGAAAAAATGCGTGAGGATCTGTGGTATTTTCCAAATAAAAATCTATTACTCCAATTCCCGGGAAATAAAGAAGAAAAGAAGGGCATTAGGATTTGGGAGAAGCAATGGAGGTTTCAGAAAGATATAGTACAGTCCAGGATTAAACTCCGACTAGGACTGCTTCCTACTTTACCAGGCAGAGTTTGCAAAATTCGACGTATAGATAAGCATACGGCAGACCATTTCCTGGATCTTCATCATCTGCAGGGAACTACAACTTCAAAACTGAAATTTGGGCTCTATCTTCCAAAGACCTACTTAAGACTATGGAGAGGGGAGGAGGTAGATGAGGTTTTAGTTGGAGTTATGACCTTTTCGGGTGCCAGAAACTTTAGAGATGGAAGTAAATCCTATGAATTAATCCGCTTTTGTACTCACAAAGATGTTCAGGTTATAGGGGCTTTTACCAAGTTGTTCGCCTATTTTAGGAGAGAAAAGGAGCCGGGAAGTGTTATGACCTATGTGGATTTGGAATGGTGGAACCAAAAGGTCTATCCTCAATTTGAAATAGATTCACAGTTGGATCCTATCCCTTTTGGAATTTCAGATGATGGCAGATGGAACGGTAATGGAAAGGATTACGAAAATAAGGGTAGTTTAAAATTGATATGGAAATCATAGGAATATTAGGGCCTACAGCCTCAGGCAAAACGGATCTTGCCGTTGCACTAGCAAAAGGAATCCAAGCTGAGATCATATCTGCAGATTCTAGGCAAGTTTATAGAGGAATGGATATCGGTACAGGAAAGGATCTAGAGGCATATGAGGGTGTGCCGTATCATTTAATAGATATCATTGAACCTGGTGAAAAGTATAATGTAAGCAGGTTTCAATCTGATTTCTTAAATGTAGTAAAGGAGGATAAAAGATACATTCTTTGTGGAGGTACCGGATTATACATTCAGGCCTTGGTGCAAGGATTTGAAGATACTCAAATTCCTGAAGATTTGAGTTTTCGGGATTCTCTGAAGGACCTGAGTGTGGATGAGCTATCCGAAATGGGTGCACTAGGTTCCACAAAAAAGAGAATGATACGGTACTTGGAAAAAGAGAGGTTCCTAAAAGAAAACCCGGACTATGTTCTTATAGATTATCCATCGTATTCATTTCGCTTATACGGTCTCAATCCTCCTGTAGAGCATAGAAGATCATCTATCAGCGCCCGTTTAAAATATAGATTACAAAAGCAAGACCTTCTAGGGGAAGTAGAATCCTTAGTAGCCCAAGGGGTTGAGCATGAGATGTTGGAATACTATGGGTTAGAATATAAGTATGTCTCATTGTTTCTAAGAGGTTTTCTGAGATACGATGAAATGTATGACCGATTAGAAACGGAGATTCATCGCTTCGCTAAGCGACAAATGACTTTCTTCCGTAGTATGGAAAAGAAAGGAATAGAAATAAATTGGATTCCTTTTGAGTTATCGCTAGAAGAGAAAGTGGAATACATAAAAAAACGTGGCCTGTAATAGCCACGTTTTTCTTAGTGAGCTGCTAAGTATCTTTCAGCGTCTAAGGCTGCCATACAACCTGTACCTGCGGCCGTAATAGCCTGGCGATAGACATTATCTTGAGCATCTCCACATGCAAATACTCCCGGAACATTGGTTTTGGTAGTGCCTTTTTCTACTAAAATATATCCGGTTTCATCTAGTTGAAGATACTGTTGGAAAATCTGTGTGTTAGGTTGGTGACCAATAGCCACGAAGAATCCATCAACAGAGATTTCAAATTCTTCACCTGTCTTATTGTTTTTCAAACGAGCTCCGTTAACGCCCTGATCTCCTAAGATTTCTACCGTTTCGGTATTGAAAAGGATTTCGATATTTGGGGTGTTCTTTACTCTTTCCTGCATGATTTGAGAGGCCCTGAACTCATCTCTTCTCACCAGCATGATCACTTTTTTGCAAAGTTTAGAAAGGTAGTGAGCTTCTTCACAGGCGGTATCACCTGCACCTACTATAGCCACATCTTTTCCTCTATAGAAGAATCCGTCACAAACTGCACAAGCTGATACGCCTAATCCATTTAGTCTGCTTTCAGATTCTAATCCTAACCATTTTGCGGAGGCACCGGTAGCAATGATGACGGTCTTTGCTTCGATCTCTTTGGTTTCGTCAATAATCACTTTATGTGCTAAGGGAGTAGAAAAATCTACTGAAGTAGCTAAGCCGTATCTATTATCTAAACCAAATCGTTCTGCTTGTTTTCTTAAATCCTCCATCATGGCAGGACCTTGGATGCCCTCAGGATAACCAGGGAAGTTTTCTACGTCATTAGTGATGGTTAATTGTCCTCCAGGCTGCATACCTTGGTACATGACGGGCTTCAATCCTGCTCTTGCTGCATAAATGGCAGCCGTATAACCTGCAGGTCCTGATCCTAATATGAGTACATCTACTTTTTCCATTGGATTATTTTGGTCTTTAAAAGAAAAGGATTTTTAAGGGCGCAAAGTTCGTAATTTTCAAAGAAAATCCTATAGAACTTTAAGTTCAATTCTACGGTTTAATTGGCGATTTTTATCAGAGTCATTCTTCACCTTAGGTTGGGATTCTCCGTAACCTTTGGCTACAAGCCTTTGGGTATGAATGCCTTTGCCCTTTAAATACTCTACCACGGCATTTGCCCTTTGAATAGAAAGATTCATATTGGCTTTGTCATTTCCTACATCATCTGTGTGTCCTGAGATCTCAACTTTTAGGTCAGGATTCTCTTTCAATAGAGTCACCACCTTTTTTAGTTCTATTTCTGATTCGGGGCGTATGGCGGCAGATCCGGTATCAAAGAATATGTTGTCTAGTGTTTCCTTATTTTCTTTTTCAATTTTGGTCAAAAGGATATCTAGTTCCTGATCGCTATTTCCTTCTTTGAAATCAAATTTTAGGCTTTTGAAGAAATAACCCGGAGTCTCTATATACATGACATATTCCCCTTCCTCTGGTAGGGTTGACATATAATCTCCTGTAATAGGATCAGAAAGGAATCGGCTTACTCGCTCGCCATTTTTGGTATTTACTAATTCTATGCTAGAATATAAAGGCTTTTTGGTTTGAGAGTCTTTGATAAAACCTTTGATGTAATAAATTCTTTCGAACTGCTCTGAGAGTTCTTCAGGAACTTTGAATTCGTATATATAGGTATTATCTCCTTCCTGTTTGGAATAGAGGGCAGATTTTCCGTCGGCGGAAATAAATAGTCCGGATTCATCTCCCGGAGTGTTTATGGGGTAACCTAGGTTGATGGATTCGCTTTTGAAACCTTCTTGGATGTTGGTCATATAAATATCGTGATTTCCCAGTCCCTCTCTTCCGTTAGAGGAATAGAACAGGGAAGAACCATTGGCATGTACAAAGGGAGATACTTCGTTCTCAGGAGTGTTGATCCCTGGACCAAGGTTAGTGGCTTTGCTCCACTTGCCCTGCTCATCTACAGCGCTCATCCAGATGTCTTTTTTCCCTACGCCAAATGGGCGGTCAGAGGAGAAGAAAAGTCGGGAGCCGTCTGGAGAAAGGGAAGGTTGAGAGTCCCAATAGGGCGAGTTTACATTAGGTCCTAAGTTTTGAGGTTCCGTCCAGGTATCTCCTTCTTTCCTGGTGATGAATAGGTCGCAACTGCCGTAGGAATTCCTTCCTTCACAGGAGGTAAATACCATGATCTTTCCATCAGCGGATATGGTACAGGTGCCTTCATTGTTTGGCGTATTGATGATGGAGCTGATAGGCTTTGGAGTAGTCCATTGTCCATTTTCTTTAAAAGATAGAAAGAGATCTTCGTCCTCATTTGAGGTGATGGCTGTGAAAACTAAGGTATTTCCATCTGCCGTAAGCACAGGGAAATATTGCCTTTCTCTAGCATTGATGACGGAGGGGAGTTTGATAGGTTTTATGTTTAATGGGTTTTCCATGGCCTTGATACCTAAGTCGGCTCGTCTAATCTGACGCTGGATCTGCTCGTAAGCCTTGGTATTCTTTTGGGTATTTCTCAGGGCAATATTCAGGAAGTTCTTTGCATGATGGTATTGACTTTCCTCTAGTGCTCTGCTCCCTAAATACATATAAGCATTCGGGTAGGATGCGGAATTGGTGTCCTTTTTTATGGTACGCAAGTAATATTCTTTAGCCTTGCTTATGTTCCTGAAAGATTCGTGGATTTGACCTAATCTATAAAACGCTAAGGGCTGGGTGGTATCCCGCATGATAAATTTCTCAAAATTGATCTGTGCGTCATTGTATTTTCTCAATTTGAACTCTTTCTCCGCTTGTTCAAAGTAGAATTGGGCTTTCTTGTCTTGTCCGTAAACCTGGCAGCTGATAAGAAGTGTGAGGATACAAAACCACTTTTGCATAGGAATAAAAAAGGTTTTTTCTCAGAAACGTCTCTGTTTCCTTATTATTTTTGGTCATCAAAGATAACAAAAAGGGATGTTAGAATATTACGGCTATTTCAAAGCTTTTCATATCGTGGGATTTGTATCCTGGTTTGCAGGTTTATTCTATTTAGTGAGAATGTTTGTCTATAGAGCTGAAGTGAATGAAAAGCCAGAACACCTGAGAGAAGACTGGAAAAAACAGTTTTCTATTATGGAATGGAGGGTTTACAAAATGATTGCTACTCCCGCTATGGTGATTACCTGGATTTGTGGCTTGAGTATGTTAGCGCTTAATCCCGGCATCTTCCAACAATCATGGATCCATGTGAAATTAACCCTTTTGGTACTTTTGGTGGTTTATCATTTCTCATGCAGAAGGGTTATAATCATGCAGGATAAAGATATTGATACGAGATCCTCTATGTTTTACCGGCTTTTTAATGAGCTTCCCACTTTATTCTTGGTAGCAATAGTATTATTAGCGGTAATGAGAGATCTACTAGACTTTGTGAAGTTGTTCTTTGGTATCCTTATCTTTGGATTCCTCCTGTACACCTTTGTAAAAGCATACAAGAGGAGAAGAGAGAAATCTAATGTTTGACAATCTCTTTCACTATACCGCCTTGAGGCTCGCGCACGGTTTGTGTGAAGATAAATGCTTTAGGGTCTATGGCATAAACCGTGTTTTTTAACCTCCTAACCTCCAATCGGGTCACTACGGTAAATATGATATCTACTTCAGTGCTTTTATCGAAGGAATCTTTCATGAATCCCCTTTCACCTTTATAGATAGTGATACCTCTATCAAGTTCTAAAACCAATGCTTTTTTGATAGCTGCACTTTCTCCGGATACTATGGTAACACCAGTATAAGCTTCTATTCCCTCTATGACATATTTTGTAGTTAAACTGGCTATGATATAAGTAAGGATAGCATACAAGGCGGTTTCCACTTTCATGAAGATAGCAGCTATGACAAAGATGCATATGTTCATGCCTAAGATAAGTTCGGTAATACTGAAACTACTTTTCTTAGTGGTCATTAGAACCAGAACCTCCATACCGTCAAATGTACCGCCACCTCTCATACCTAATCCCACGCCTATACCCATGAAGAAACCTCCAAACATGGCCACTAATAGCTTATCATGAGTAAGCTCAGGGAATTGCATGTACTGCATGGTGATAGCGATAAGAACAATGGTCAGGGTGCTTCTGATGGCAAAATTCCTACCCACTTTATACCAGGAAAGTACGATGAAGGGCAGATTTAGGAGAAGTAAAAGTAAGCCCAGGTCCCAACCGTAGATTTCGTAAAGTAGAATGGAAATCCCTGTAACTCCTCCATCAAGAAAGTGATTTGGAACCAAAAAACTCTTAAGCGCAAAGCTGGCAGAGAGTACACTTAGAATTAAAAATAGAATATCATTTCCTGAGAATAAGGGGCCATGATGCTTTTTAGACATATGTTGTAACGATTTTAAATTCTTCTCCTTTTGTCCTTGGCGTAAATTTCGCGCACTTTTAGTAAAATAGGTATGCTTTTGAAGGAATTCTTCCTGCATTTTTTGCCATTCTTCCGTGGAATGGAGCAAAGATGCCATTTGGAGTTCCAAGTATAATTTATGGGAGATTTCTGCATAGTCTGTTCTACCCAGGTAATCTAAATCTGCATCTGCTAAGATTTTTTCCAATAAAGTCTCCGCTTTTTGAGGGAGTTTTGTGGCTCTAATGGTCCTGCAAATAATTTCTATATCTTCCTGTGTATATCCCCAGGCAGGTAATTCATCTCTTGCTATTTTGCAGGAAATATCCTCATGGTTTTCTCTTTGTATCAGGAATCCACTATCGTGGAATAGGGCTGCTGTTTTGAGTAGAATTAAATCATGAAGCTTCAGTCCTTCCAGTTTTCCTAACCTTTCACTCGCCGTAATGACATCTCTTACATGTTCTACGTCATGATATCTTAAGGATAATGGTAATTCCTTCTTTAATTTATTAAGAAAATAGGTTTCGAGACCCTTATAATCCATCGGATACCAGTTTGAGCAATAGATTGCCTTTAGAAGGTGAAACAATTTGCAAATTGCCGTCTACGAAGTTGATTTTTTTATCAGCAGCCATTTGGATATTATAAGCGGAGTCAATCGCCGTATTTTCCCAATGGGCCGCAGATAAATATAGCTTGTTATCAGAAATGCCTAAAACACTATATCCTCTACCGTTCCCGTCAAAAGGGCCGAAAATCAGGGAAGTAAGTATGATATTTCCTTCTTGAACAAATTCACCTTCTTCTACTACGTCCCATTCATTGAAGGCAAGTTCTTTTTGCAGGGCTCGGGATAGTGGGGAAACATTGGTAGAGGTAACTCCCCTCATTTCCAAAATTGCTTCTATCTCATTCTTTCTAGCTAGAGCAAGTTCTTGAGCCTTAGCTTTTCCGTAAGGTTGGAAATCATTTGAAACCGTCCCGTCTTCATTGTAGATAGTGGTGCTGTCATTGAGTGACTCCAGGTCAAGTTGTGCATCCGAATTTTGGGAATTATTGCATGCCAGTAGCACGAAAGTGGAAAGGATTCCCAATAAGGTCTTCTTCATCTTTTTTGTATTGATTTATTCACCCAAAGGTACATATTGAGCTTCAATACGCAAAAAAGTTTAATCATGTGATTCCGGTGTGCCCCAAAGGATCCAGTGGCTCTGATCTATATATGCCGGATAATTTTCTAGATTATGTGCCAAAAGTTGAAGTTCTTCTGCTCCGAGATTCTGGAAAGCGTGCCTCTCTCCATCTTCATCCATGAGGGTTAAATAGCCGGTTTTTGTGATGAGGTCCCAAGCAAAAGTAAAATTAATTATCTTCTTCATAAAGTTTAGACAAAACCGTCCCAGTGGATCAATGGGACGGATGTTGTTTAATGGCTTGCAAAACGTTCTGCCTTCTGCGAGACACTACTACCTCCATGCCGTTCTTTAGTTTTACTATGGAAGTACTGTTTTTTTTGCAAACGCCATCGATGTACGTAGGATTTAGTAGCAGTGAGTTATTAACTCTAAGAAAATCTTTTAATTCATGACGATTCTGATGATGCTTTAATGTACGAGGTGACAATTGTTTCTTTCCACAGGTGAAATGGAATTCAGTATAGTTAGAGTCGGCCTTTAGATACATGATCCTGTTAAGGTTAATGGTTTCGTTTTTCATGGTACATTTTAGGAGTTAGTTCGATACAAAATTAGATTTCATTATTAGCCCAAAAAATACTGTCAAGACAGTATTTTTATGAAAAATCCATTAATTTCGACCTCAGATTAATTCCTTTACCCTCAACCTGATGAATTTACTCTTAGGAGTACTAAGCTTGCTTTTCGTTCTGCCCGCTCATCCTGATCTGAGTAAGGCTCGGGCTATATATGATTCTACGGAGGTAGCCTTAGCGAATAGAGGCGATTATAAAAAGGCCGAAGCACTACTAGACCAAGCCCAAAAAAGCAGTTTGGCTACAGATGTCAAAATGATGCTAACCTTCGGATTAAGGGGGCAGATCGAAGGTTACAGATCTAATTATTTCAATTCTGATTTCTACTTGTTCGAAGCATTGAAATATGCTGAAAAGTTAAATGCAGAGTACTTCATCTCTGAGATCTCTCATGCTTTGGCTATTAATAAAAGACAAGAAGGTGATCTAAATGCGGCTGCGGCTTATTACGACAAAGCCATAGAAAACGCTGAGAAAGATCAGAAATCGCCAAGACTTGCCCTGATGTATAATAATTATGGCTTGGTATACCTGCATAAAGCAAGTTTGGATTCAGCTGAGATGATGTTTAGGAAATCTTATGATTTATCTAAAGATGCAGGATATCGATCAGGAGAGGGTTACTTCTTCTCTAATATGGGTAGTATCCGTCTGAAACAAAAGAAATATCAGGAAGCACTCTCTTTCTTTGAGAAGGGTATGGAGGTGTTTTCAGGAGTAAATGGACCTCAGGCCTTACTTAAGAAAGAAATGGCAGAATGTTACTTTGCTTTGGGTCAAATGAAAGATGCAGAACAAAAAATCTCTGAAGCTATAGAGGGGATTAGGCATTTTGAAAATAAAAAGGAGCTGAGGGACTGTTACCAACTAAAACTAGATATTTACGAGGCTACAGGCAGAGGAAATGCTACTGCACCTATACTGAAGGATTTGCTTCGAGTGGAACAGGAGATTGCGAAGCAGGATCAGGATGTGCGACTGAAATCAGCAGAGTACGGTTACTTGCTAAATTTACAGGAAGAGCAGAATAGAAGTCAGCAATTAGAAATTGAAGTTCAAAAGCAAAGGAACCTGGCTCTGGTTCTAGGAGGAGCTTTGGTGACCGTTTTGACTATAATCTTCATCATCCTTTTCTTGTATACTAGAAGTAAGAGTATTACCATCAGGCGACAAGCGGAAGAATTAGACAAGTTTAATCAGATTCTGGAGGTCCGGATTGCAGAAAGGACGGCTGAACTATCTAAAGCTAACACTGCCTTGGCATTGAAAAATAAAGAGATTTCTCAGGCCTTATTGGAAGGTAAACTTTTGGAGAGAAAGCGACTGGCAAATGATCTCCATGATAACTTAGGAGGCTTGATTTCAGCGGTTAAGTGGAGTTTTGCAGCCTTTACTCCTCAAAGTGAAAAGGAGAAAGAGATTCTAGAAAAAATTGAAGGGATGCTTGGAGATGCCTATTCTAGCGTAAGGTACTTGTCGCATAACCTTCTCCCGAAGGACCTGGAGGAGCAGGGCTTAGTGATTAGCTTGGAGCGATTCATCGATCGCCTGAACGATAACCCACGAATATTGTTCACTTTTAAAAGTACATTGAATCAGCGCCTAAACCCTGATGCTGACTTTGAGCTTTATGGAGCTTTGATGGAGTTGCTGACTAATATCACCAAATATTGTGACGGAGATAGAGTGGAACTTTCCATTACTGAGGTGGCAGATAGGGTAGAGGTCCATTTGATGGACAATGGCAATGAAATAAAGATGGAAGGCCAAGGTTTAGGTTCCAGCTCAGTCAGAGAGAGAATCGAAACCCGTTTGAAGGGTACATTAGCTTTTAGGTACGAAGAAGGCCATAACTATATAAAAATCACCATCCCTCATACAAAGAGCTAAAAGGACTTCCCGGATTCTTATAGAATGCCTTGGGGTCATATCCTTTCTTCTTTAGAAAAGTATTTAAAGAGCCTCCCTTGTCTAAAAACTCCTTCATAACCTTTACTCTTTGGGTCCCAAAACTGTCCTTGTCATGTTCAGGATTTTCTCCATATCCTAGCCCTTTTCTTATGTTATATAAAAAGTAAGGTACTCCTTCTCTAAAATGCTCAGGATGCTGATCAGCATAATTCTTACACCAATTCAAGAAGAAATCAAAATGGAAAAGAGGGAAGGTTAGGATGATGATGTCCCTTCTATGGAAATAGGAAGCATCATAGAAACACTTCACCAAAAAGTATTGGTCTGGGATTTGTGAAAGGGCTTTCAGGGCGTGCAGAGCGCCTCTTAGAGTTAAATTGAAGTACATTCTCCCATGATGGGAAGAGGGGTAACTTCGAGTTCTATTCTTGAAGAAGTAAAAGAATGACTTGTCGTGCCAATATGCTGTTTTGTAATAGAGAAGCTCTGTTCCTCTTAGTAAGTATTCTCCTGGAAACAAGAGCAGGGGTTCCGCATTGGATTCCGCTAAGATCCGGGCTTTATCTAATGGTTTTAGCATCCGGCCTTCTGCAAGCTCCGGTTTGATGAGCTTATTTAGAGATGCCAAGATATTGCCTTTCTCTTTATGTGGGTCAGATCCCAAATAAAGTTCATACAGTTGTCGAACGGTTTTTCCTTCCGGACGAAACTCTGCATCTTCGAGAGCTTTAAAGAATGCTAACATGATAGTCTAATAATAGTGCAGAACTGAGTCGATAGGAGTATTGAGACTGAATGGAGGATACCTTGTGTTTTGACCTAAAAACGGTTTTCCCCAGGATACAAACTCCCAAAAATTGGACAAATTTTGGATATTCAGGCCCCAAATATCTTCTAACCAGGCTTAGGCCTCGTTGGATCTCCGGGTTCAGGTAAAGGAAGAGGTCTAAATCATCAATGGGTGATAGCGTATGAATCTCTTGCCAGGAGTTCATGGACATGAGATACTCTGAATAGTACATGGCCATTTCCCAACATCTATCGCCACTTCCTCCGTACTCCCAATCTATAAACTTCAAATTCCCTTGAGGGTCTTTAATGATGTTTGCAGGTTTTAAGTCGCCATGAATAACATCCTCATATCTATAGTCTTTTCTCAGGGATCTTACTTTTTCTGCCAATTTTGTATTGAACTTCTTGAGAAAGGTATATTCAGCATCTGAAAACAAATAATAAGGCTCGGCTTTAGGTAATTTGCCTTGGTTTGGTAGTTGGGAGATGACTATGAAGAGATCTTCCAAGGTAGAAAAAGGTAGAGGTTCTCCGTTGATATATTCAAGTACAAGGAGATTATTCTCTGCATGTATTACCTGTGGGACACATTCGGAATAAGAAAGAGCCTGTAGAACTTTCTTTTCCCTATGTAGTAAGGGTAAGTCCAAATCTCTTAAACACTGCTTGATGAGGAATTTATTATCAAGATTTAAGATATACTTTTCCCCAGTCCTAATCTTTTCCACCTCTTGAATGGTGACGGTTTGCTTTAGGATGTGGCTTAACCAAAAGGACAAATACGCAGGATCCGGACTAATTAACATTCCCTGATAAAGTTTTTAAAGAGTGTAGAAAAGTCTTTTTTCATCGGGCAAAAATATTCGCTGGGAAATTGGATCACATGGATCTTTTGCAAGATAGTATTTTCCGAATAACCGGACAAGAGGCTGATCCACTCATCTAATTCCAGGGAGTGTGTGTACGGAAGATGTAAGTCGAAAATCCTTATCTTTAGCCCTGTATGAGTTGCTTTCTGTATGGCTAAAGCTTGATGATTTTCCCAAATAGTGCCATCATTAAGGGTGATTAAGCCGTTTTGAGGTATGGCAAAGAATTTTGTGCTAACAAAACCTTTTTCTTCAATCCAGCGCGCTAGATTATCTGTTGTTCTGTAACAAGTAGCTGAGAGAAAGTGATCTTTATTCTCAAATACCTGCTTTTCTAGTTGTTCAAATTCAGATGCTTCTAAAAAGAATCTTTGCATCAAATTACATCAAAATCTAGATCATCTCCGTCTTGTTCAAAACGTATCCAGGTTACCGGGCAAGGTCTTTGAGATACATCCGGAACTTGCTCTTCTGAGTCATCTGATTTTTCCAGAATAACTACCTGAGTAGTATAATCTTTGCCTTTTAAGCTTTGGATCTCAGCAGACGCGCGTTTTAAGCTTTCAAAGTTTTTGACCTTTTGCTTTTTAACCACTATGGTTTCCACCTTGTTTCCCGGTGTATACAAGATATGTATGCCGTCTTCTGTCACTTCCTTTACGTTTACCACTAGGGCAACTACCTTTTGGCCTTTGTACTTGGCCAGTTCTTCTTTGATCTGTTTCTTATTCATGAGTTATTATACCATATTTCATTCCTAATTTTATCAAGGCCACTGCGGAGTTGACCCCTAATTTCTTCATGAGATTCCTCCTATGGGTCTCCACTGTGGTAGGGGCTATATGCAGCGTTTCAGCAATTTGAGCATTGGACATATCCTCTGCCACTAACCTAATAATCTCTTTTTCTCTTCTGGTTAAAGATTTAATCTCTTCCGAAGCTAGTTTTCCGGACGGAGTGGCCTCTGAAGGAATCTGGTTCAGGATCTTTTCTATCCTTTCGCTGAAATATCTCTTACCTTCGCTTACTTCCTTGATGCATTGAATAAGCTCCGTTTTGGTAGCACTTTTTAAAATGTATCCCTCTATACCCAGTGTTAAAGCTGCTTTTATGTTCTGAGAATCTTCGCTCATCGTTAAGATGACCACCTTTGTTTTAGGAAACTGTTCTTTCAGTTTTTCGGCCATCTCTAAACCATTTAGCAAAGGCATTTGTAAATCAGCAAGTACTATGTCTACTCCGTATTTCTGTACAAATTGTATAGCTTGCCAGCCATTATTTACAACTCCCACAATGTTAAAGGAGGGCTCACTCTCTAATAATAAACCGAGGCTGTCGGCCACCATAGGGTGATCATCCGCAATGAGGAGGTTGATTATTTTCATAGGTTAAGGTTTTGTCAAGGTCAAAATTGGAAGGTTAAAAGCAAAAAAAAATACTGCCTAGACAGTATTTTTATGATTCAATGTATTTCTCGGTATTTACCCCCGGGACGGCCACCGGATAAAAACCATTCGCGTCAGGTAAAACTTTCGGATTCGCATCCCAGGCAAACCTGTCAGGCATCAAACTTATATTTGATTCAAGGGCCTTGTTCCATTTGATAACCTTACCGGTGTAACAGGCTAACCGGCCTATAATACCTGTTAACGTGCTATAAGCGCCATATTCTGCATTATCAAACTTGTATTCCCCTTTGGCTATGGCTTCAAAAAGTTCCTTATGTTCCTGTTGGTAGGGGTTTGGGTTACCTTTTGGATTATGCTTATAGATTTCATTGCCTTTCCAGTCGTATAGCACGGCTTGTCCGTTAGCGGATAGATAGGTTCTACCTTTGGTTCCCTGGAAGGTTTCATCTACCCGGTTAGCGGCTCCCTCAAAGTGGGCACATTGACTAAAGATCACACTTCCGTCTGCATAGGTCATTTCTATTGAAAAGTTGTCATAGATTTCCCCGTATTCTTTAGCAGTCCTGTGGGCCCTGCTTCCTGTACCTTGAATAGAAACAGGGTAAGAGCCCTTTATCCAGTTGGCTACATCTAGTTGATGAACGTGTTGTTCCACGATATGGTCTCCGCACAGCCAGTTGAAATAATACCAGTTTCTCATCTGGTATTCCATCTCAGTTTGTTGAGGTTGACGCGGTCTCACCCATACTCCACCGGAATTCCAGTACACCTGACCGGCTACTACATCCCCGATAGCACCGTCCTGAATCCTCTTGATGGCCTCACGATAGTTCGTTTGGTATCTTCTCTGTAGACCAACCACCACGTTAAGTTTTTTCTGCTTAGCAATCTGCGCAGCAGCTAATACCTTTCTAACTCCCGGAATGTCTACCGCCACGGGCTTCTCCATGAATACATGCTTGCCCTGGCGAACGGCTTCTTCAAAATGGATAGGTCTAAAGCCGGGTGAAGTAGCTAATATGACTACGTCAGCATCAGCTATAGCCGACTTATATCCTTCAAATCCTACATATTTCCTGCTGTCTGCTACATCTACTTTTTCAGGGAATCTTTCTTTTAGGGAGCTGTAGGCGCGGTCAAGGTTATCTCTGAAAGCGTCACAAAGTGCTACAATCTTCATGTTTACCCCTGAGTTCAGAGCGTCAAAAGCCGCACCTGTACCACGCCCGCCGCAACCTACTACAGCCACCTTGATTTGGTCATTTCCGGCGGCAGCATAAGCAGCCTGGAAGGGTAAACTATTCACTAATGCTGCTCCAGATAGTAGCGCAGAAGTCTTGAGGAATTCTCTACGTCCGTTCATGTTCAATAGTCTTTTATGGGTTGTTTGTCATAATAAGCTGCAATCTCTTCCGGGCTAGGGACACTCAAAGGCCTAACCAAGCGAATTCCTACAAATGGAGCATCAGGCATCCACCAATTACTTTTGGGTACCTGTGGGTCTATTTGCTTCCAACTAGGATCTGAATAATCTCTCGCAGTAGGGCTCAAATATGTTCTTTCACTCATGTAGGAGCCACCACGAACTACATGAGGGTATAGTTTAATTGGAGGGTTTATTGGATCTTTTTTCCCTTCTTGATTCTTGTAGAATTCAGGATCATATTGGTCGTACGTCCACTCAGCAACATTACCTATCAGGTCATATATACCAAATTTGTTCGGTTTTTTAGTACCTACCTTTTGGGTTTGAGTTTGATTAAACCAGGCATATTCTTCTAATGGGCCATCTTGCATGCCCATTTTGGCTGCGTATTCCCATTCCGCTTCAGTTGGAAGTCTATAAAACACTCCCGTCCTAGCATAAAGCCATTTGCAAAATTGGATGGCATTGTATTGGGTCATGGCAATAGCGGGATATCCGTATTTTCCCATGCCAAATGTCATATCTAAGTAAGGTTTGCTGGGACGAGAAATAGCATCTACTTCTGCACTTATACTTGAGCTTTGTGTTTTTTCTAAATCTTTGTACACGAAGGGCTCGAACAGATCCCAAGTGACCTCAAATGCACTCATCCAAAAGGGGCTAACTTCCACCTTATGTTCAGGTTTTTCGTCATCGGCACCCCCATTATTGCCCATAATAAATTCCCCTCCTTTTACAGGAACCAGTTCGAAACTAAGGGATGTGCCATTGATTTTTTGGGAATAGGGTTTAAATTCAGATTGTGCAAAAGTAATTGTGGGGATGAATAGTAGTAGTAATCTTTTTAACATAGAAGATTATTTCTTTTCTCAAATGTAATTTGATTGTGTGAATCTTCCAAGATATTTTTGGTTTATTCTACTTCCTGTTGAATATTCTTTATCAAACAGGAAGTAGAATAGGGTATTATTTCTCCTTTTTCCCAAATAGGGCTAAACCTAGTATAGTAATTAGTCCATTTAGTAGAAGATTTTCAAATCCGAATTTGTATCCTGTTCCTTTTTGTATAGCTTGTTCCAAAAGGTAGGTGATGACCGGGGAGGCAAAGCAGATATAAGGAACAGCTTTGTCCCAAACGGCTTTTTTAGAGAAGATACCAAAGGCAAACAGACCAAGTAATGGACCATAGGTGTAACTGGCTATCTTATAGATGGCCGTGATCAAATCCGTGCTATTAAGAGCATGGAAGATCAATATGACAATGACAAAAACTATGGAGAAACCTACGTGTACACGATTTTTGATCTTTATGGTCTCTTCTTCCGTTTTTTGTTGCACATTCATAAAGTCCACAGAAAATGCAGTGGTTAAAGCCGTAAGGGCAGAATCTGATGAAGCATAAGTAGCAGCGGTAATACCAATCAGAAAGGTAATTCCTACTAACATACCCGCTATGCCAAATTCTGGTCCGTTGAAGATTTCAAGAGCCATCATAGGGTAGAATTCGTCACTATTTGCCGGAACTTGGATACCAGTCTTATTGGCGTAAAGGAAAAGCATGGCTCCCAAACTCAAGAAGAGCAGGTTTACTACTACAAGCGTTACGGTAAACCAAAGCATGTTTTTTTGAGCCTCTTTGATGTTCTTACAAGAAAGGTTTTTCTGCATCAAATCCTGGTCCATACCCGTCATCACAATAGTGATGAACATACCGCTGATAAAAAGCTTAAAGAAGTTTTGTTTATCAGACCATCCTTGATCAAAGTGGAAGATCTTTGAATAATCAGAAGCTCCAATCTGCGTAAACATATCCGTAAGACCCCAACCCATCTGATTTTTTAGTAAGAAGATGGTAGTAATTAATGCGGCTATTAAGAAGAAGGTCTGAAGGGTATCTGTGATCAAAATGGTTTTCACCCCCCCCTTAAATGTGTATACCCAGATGAGTAATATAGTAAAGATGACAGATAGTTCAAAAGGGATGCCTATAGGTCCAAAAATAGCCATCTGAAGTACACTTACCGCCACATAGAGACGTACGGCTGAACCAATAGTCCTCGAAATTAAGAAAATAGCAGATCCGGTTTTGTACGACCAATACCCAAACCTGGTTTGGAAAAACTGGTAAATGGAAATCAGATTTAATCTATAGTAGAGAGGCATTAATACTGTTCCAATAAATAAATAACCCAGTACAAAACCCAAAACCATTTGAAAATATCCAAAGGATTCAGCTCCTACTTTTCCAGGCACTGATACGAAGGTTACGCCTGAAATACTGGTGCCTATCATACCAAATGCCACCAGATACCAGGGAGCGGCCTTGTTGGCTAAAAAGAAAGAAGCTGAGTCAGCATTTTTCGAAGTCTTAATGGATATAAGGATCAGTATGGAGAAATAAATGAATAAAATAGATAGAGCTATTAAAGGACTCATGTAATAATTTTTAATCTTTTGGGCAAATATCAGAAATTATGTGGAACCTGCCGACTACTAAAGGATTTTTATAAAGCAACCCTAGAAACTATTTTTTTTAAGATTTGGTTTAGAAATAGATATACAAAGCTTAATTTTGGTTCAAAGATTAGTATTTATGAAATCAGCGCCGGAGACGGAAGTACTTGTAGAAGAAGAGGTGGTTCTAGATGATGTGAAGTTGTATTCTCTAGTGGTATTTAACGATGACGTGAATACCTTTGACCACGTTATTGAGACCTTAGTGGAGTACTGTGATCACACGTATGAACAAGCTGAGCAGTGCACTTTGATCATTCATTTCAAAGGCAAATGCGCTGTTAAAAACGGTGATTACGAGGAATTGGTGCCTATCAGGACAGCTATCACTGATAGAGGCATTTCCGCAGAAATAATCTTGAGATAATACCTTGAATTATCCATCTAGAACCATAGAAGAAGCGGTCAGTGAGATTTCGAAACTGCCCGGTATCGGTAAGAAATCAGCCTTGAGGATGGCCTTGCATCTGCTTAAATCAGATAAGCAGGTGGCGCATAGCCTTTCTTCGGCTTTGGTGAATTTGGTAGAAAATACTACCTTTTGTACGGAATGTCATAATATTTCCGACCAAAGCATATGTCAAATTTGTAGTTCTCACAGGCGAGAAAGAAGCATTATTGCTGTAGTTCAGGATACCAAAGATGTATTGGCGATTGAAAATACCGGTCAGTATCAAGGTCTTTACCATGTGTTAGGCGGAGTCATAGCTCCGGTGCAAGGTATAGGACCGAATCAATTGCATATTGATGCATTGGTAGAGCGTTTGCGGAAGAATGAAGAGGTGAAAGAAGTGATATTAGCCCTAAGTCCTACAATGGAGGGGGATACTACAGCGTTCTATATAAGAAAAAAGTTGGCCGAATTCCCCATCAGGATCTCAACTATTGCAAGAGGAATTCCAGTGGGAGGGGATTTAGAGTATACTGATGAGATTACATTGGGTCGGAGTATTTTAAGTAGAATTGACTTTTAATCAAAATGAAAAGAAAGAGTTTTATCGCTTCATTGGCCTTGGGCTTAGCCGCAAGTAAGACGGTTTTAGCTAGAATGGCAGATGCCTTCACATTGCCTAAACTACCATATGCATTTAATGCATTGGAGCCTCATATTGATGCCGAAACCATGGAGATTCACTATTCCCGTCACCATAAGGCATATGTTGATAATTTAAATAAAGCTTTACCGGGATCTGGTGCTGAAGGTAAAAGTTTAGAGGAAATTATCAAGAATGTTTCAAAGTACAGCACAGCCATCCGCAATAATGCAGGTGGACACTGGAATCATACCTTCTTTTGGGAGATCCTTTCTCCTAAAGCCACTTCACCTAATGGTAAATTATTAAAGAAGATCCAGGAGACATTTAAGTCCGTAGATGCTATGAAGGAGGAGTTCAACAAAGCAGCTGCGGGAAGATTTGGATCTGGATGGGCTTGGCTAATCTTGCAGAAGAATGGAGATTTGAAGATTATCTCTACCGCAAATCAGGATAACCCCTATATGGATGTGGTAGAAACTCAAGGTTGCCCCATCATTGGTATTGATGTATGGGAGCATGCCTACTACTTGAAATATCAGAACAAGCGCGCAGACTATGTAAATGCATTCTGGAATCTGGTCAATTGGGACCAGGCAGAAAAGAATTATAATGCTGCCTTGAAGAAGAAATAATAAGCCGGATTTTCCGGCTTTTCTTTTCCCATGAGAGACTATTCAAAAGAGATTAAGAGTTGGGCAGCAGAACTAGGTTTTGATTTCTGCGGTATTTCTGCTGCTGATTTTCTGGAGGAAGAAGCACCTAGGTTAGAGCGATGGTTGAATCGCAATTATCATGGCAAAATGGCTTACATGGCTAATCATTTTGATAAGCGACTAGATCCCCGAAAACTAGTAGATGGAGCCAAGTCAGTAGTTTCTCTACTTCTCAATTATTATCCTGAAGAGCCTTTGGATGCATCTCCATATAAGATTTCCAAGTATGCCTACGGGAAGGATTATCACTACGTAATAAAAGACAAGCTTAAATTACTGTTTGAGCGGATTCAAAAGGAGATAGGAGAGGTGGGAGGTAGGATCTTTGTAGATTCTGCTCCTGTAATGGATAAGATTTGGGCAAAGAAAGCCGGTTTAGGTTGGGTTGGGAAGAATTCCAATCTCATCAACAGAAAGATGGGGAGTTTCTTCTTCATTGCTGAATTAATTCTAGATCTGCCTTTGCAGGCAGACGGGCCTATTAGGGATTATTGCGGTACTTGTACAGCTTGCATAGATGCTTGTCCCACAGATGCTATAACCCCTTATGAAGTTGATGGAAGTAAGTGTATTTCTTATTTGACCATTGAGCTGAAGGATCAAATCCCTAATGAGTTTAAAGGCAAGATGGAGAACTGGATCTTTGGCTGTGATATTTGTCAGGACGTATGTCCGTGGAATTCCTTTGCCCGTCCTCATTCTACTGAGGAATTCTATCCGAATGAGAATTTAAAAACCTTCCAGGATTGGGACGAGATTACCTCAGAGATCTTCTCTCATTTGTTTAAGAAATCTGCGGTGGAGCGAACTAAACTGGAAGGTCTTAAAAGAAATATAGCTTTTGTGAAGGAGGTTTAAACTACCCCTTGATCAATCATGGCTTCAGCTACTTTGACAAATCCACCAATGTTTGCTCCTTTCTCATAGTTAATGTGCCCATCCGCTTCCTTGCCATATTTAACGCAGGTAGCATGAATTCCTCTTATGATCATCTTAAGTCGGTCATCTACTTTGTCTTTTACCCAAGCGTAGCGTAGGCTATTCTGGGTCATTTCTAAACCTGATACCGCTACTCCGCCCGCATTTGCCGCCTTTCCCGGTACATAGGTGATCTTTTGTTTATTGAAAATGGCAACAGCCTCTCTGGTGCAAGGCATATTTGCTCCTTCTGCTACGAATCTACAGCCATTATTAATTAATTGCTGAGCATCTGTTTCGTTCAGCTCATTTTGAGTGGCACATGGAAGGGCTATGTCACAAGGAACAGCCCAGGGTTTTGCATCTGCTACATAATTAGCAGAAGGATATGCATTGATGTATTCACTTATTCTACCTCTCCTGATCTCTTTTAAATTCGTAATGAATGCTAATTTTTCAAAATCTATGCCCTCAGGGTCGTAAATGTATCCGTTAGAGTCTGACATGGTAACCACCTTAGCGCCGCATTGAATAGATTTTTCAGCGGCAAATTGGGCTACATTCCCTGATCCCGATATGGCGATTACTTTTCCCTCTAAGGTTTTGCCTTCATCTTTGAAGATTTCCTGTACAAAGTAAATAAGTCCATATCCGGTAGCTTCAGGGCGGATTCTACTTCCTCCCCATTCGAATCCCTTTCCGGTTAAGACTCCTGTAAATTCGTTCTTAAGCCTTTTGTACTGTCCAAATAGATACCCTATTTCCCTTTTTCCTACCCCAATATCTCCTGCGGGTACGTCTAGGTCAGGTCCGATATGCCTATAGAGCTCAGTCATGAAACTTTGGCAGAACCGCATCACCTCTGCATCTGATTTTCCTTTCGGGTCAAAGTCAGAACCACCTTTAGCACCGCCCATAGGTAATCCTGTTAAGCTATTTTTGAAGGTCTGTTCAAAGGCCAAGAACTTCAAGACGCTAAGGTTTACAGATGGGTGAAAGCGCAAGCCCCCTTTGTATGGACCAATGGCCGAGTTCATTTGAACTCTATATCCTCTGTTGATTTGGATTTCTCCGGCGTCATCCACCCAAGGTACCCTAAAGATCAATACACGCTCCGGTTCCGCCATCCGTTCGAAAACCTTGTATTTTTCGAACTTAGGATTCTCTCCAATAAAAGGAATGATGTATTCGGCAACTTCATTAACAGCCTGTAGAAACTCAGGCTCACCTGAATTTCTCTTTTCGATGGTGGTAAGTATATTCAAGACTTTGTTAAAATGTATATTGAAATCAAATATAAATTCAATATATTATTTAGTAAAAGGAAGAATTAATAAATTAATATTTTGTTCCAAAAAATTATATTTTATCTTACAATATTTCTATTCCTTGCAATTTTCTTGGGGTATTTTACTATTGCAGGTCATTTGTTTGGTTGACTTATTTAAAATTGCCAAATATTATTCTGTTTTCGTTGTCAGGGATATCTACTAACATTGTGTTTCTGATCCGTACATTTCTTTATCTTTGAAAACAATTCTCCAAACATGTTTAGAATAACTACTTTACTAATTTTTCTTCCTGTTTTACTCTTTTCGCAAGTTCCGGCCTATAAAAATCCAAAATTGGATGTACATACCAGAACAACAGATCTTCTTTCCCGGATGAGTTATGAGGAAAAGCGGGCGCAGTTGCTCTGCCTCATGGGCTGGGAAATGTATGAGAAAAAGGGGAGGAGCGTAGCAGTTTCTCAAAAGTTCAAAGACCTTATGAAGGTTAAGCCTATTGGCGCTCTCTGGGCAGTTTTTCGTGCCGATCCCTGGACACAAAAGACCTTGGAAACTGGATTAGATCCTGAACTGGCTGCTGAAGTGGCGAATGAAATTCAACGTTATGCTATTGAAAATACCCGACTAGGCATTCCCATCTTTTTAGCGGAAGAATCTCCCCATGGACATATGGCTATAGGTACTACAGTTTTTCCCACTGGTATAGGGCAGGCTTCCACTTGGAACAGAGACCTAGTGCAAAAGGCTTGGGAGGTGAAAGCCAAGGAGATCCGACTTCAAGGAGCACATATAGCTTATGGTCCGGTTTTGGATATCAGCAGGGATCCTAGATGGTCTAGGGTAGAAGAATCTTTTGGAGAGGATCCTGTATTGACCGGAGAATTAGGTGCGGCTGCAGTGAGAGGGGCAGGGGGTGGAAATTTACAACTACCTTTTTCCGTTATCTCTACTTTAAAGCACTTTGCGGCATATGGGAGTTCCGAAGGAGGACATAACGGGAATGCTGTAAATATAGGCCCCATAGATTTGCATCAAAACTTCCTATTTCCCTTTGAAAAGGCGATAAGGGCAGGAGCACTTTCTATTATGACCAGTTATAATTCCATTGATGGAGTGCCTAGTACAGCTGACGAGTACTTACTCAACCAAGTGCTTAGGCGTGATTGGGGGTTTAAAGGATTTGTTGTTTCTGATCTTTTCAGTATAGACGGAGTTTACAGTGCACACAGAGTGGTTCCGAATCTCAGCGCAGCTGGGAAAATGGCTTTGAATGCCGGAGTGGATATGGATTTAGGAGGGAATGCCTTTGATAAACTAGATGGGGAGCAGTTGGATACCGCGGTGTATAGGATCCTGGCCAGGAAATTTGAGATGGGTTTATTTGAACATCCATTTGTAGACCCAAAGAAAGCCAAAACTGAGGTAAGGAGCCAGAGGAATAAGGATGTGGCTCTAGACGTGGCTAGAGAGTCAGTGGTTCTCCTTAAAAATGAGATTCTGCCTTTGGGAGATAGGTATAAGAGAATAGCAGTGGTAGGTCCTAACGCTCATGCTATTTATAATCAATTAGGTGATTATACAGCGCCTCAGGATGAAAGTGAAATGGTTACCGTATATGAAGGCATCAAAAACCTCTTTTCTGAGACGGATGTAAAGTATGCAAAGGGCGTTGCCATTCGGGATACTTCTAGGAAGGGTTGGGAGGATGCTATGGAATTGGCGAGAAATTCTGAGATAATCATAGCGGTAGTTGGCGGTTCTAGTGCCAGAGATTTTAAAACGGTCTATGAAAATACAGGTGCAGCTCAGACTTCTGGGCAGAATCTAATGGACATGGAAAATGGAGAAGGATTTGATAGAGCCACCTTAGGTCTGATGGGTTTACAAGAGGAGTTCTTGAAAGCGTTGAAAAGCACAGGGAAGCCCTTGGTAGTTATTTACATTCAAGGTAGGCCTCTGGAAATGAATTGGGCCGCGGAACATGCTGATGCTTTATTATGTGCTTGGTATCCGGGTGCTTATGGGGGTACGGCCCTTGGAGAAATTTTGAAGGGAAAATATAATCCTAGTGGGAGATTGCCCATTTCTGTGGCAAAAAGTGTGGGGCAACTTCCCGTTTATTATAATAAGCGCAGACCTCGGGGAAATGACTATGTTGAGTTAGATCAGGAGGCACTGTATCCTTTCGGATATGGGAAATCTTATACAAAATTTGAATATTCCGACCTGTCTGTGGGAACCTTTGAGATAAAGTTTCGTTTAAAAAATATAGGGTCAGTAGATGGGTATGAAATCCCCCAGGTCTATTTTTCTCCTCAAAATACCTCTGTGGTGCAAGCTGAGAAGCAATTAAAGTATTTTGATAAGGTTTTTTTGAAGGCTGGTGAAGAAAAATGGATTACCTTTACAGTAAGAAATGAAGATTTAGAGTATGTAAATCGAAATCTTCAAAAAGAAAGGTACAAAGACCCTGTAGCGATAGGCGTAGGATCTTCTTCCAGAGACATCGTTTTACGAGGAAGTTTACGCCCCTAAATAGAATTAGTCTAATAATGAAGTTACACGAACTGAAGGCAGGTCAAAAGGCTGAAATTAAGAATATGGACCTGGAATCATTGCCCATAAAACTGATGGATATGGGATGTCTACCCGGTTCAGAGGTAGAGTTAATTCTAAAAGCCCCTTTGGGAGATCCTTACTATTTCAAAATAGACGGTTTACCCCTGTGTATCAGAAAAGAAATGGCTTCACAAATAGAAATAGAATTACTCGCTAATGGAAATTAAGGTAGCTCTGGTAGGTAATCCAAATGTGGGTAAAACCTCCGTTTTTAATACATTAACAGGTCTCAATCAGAAAGTTGGTAATTATCCGGGAATAACTGTAGATAGGAAAACAGGTCATGCCAAAATCAATGATCAGCTAAAAGCCACTATCATTGATTTGCCCGGTTTATATTCCATTCAGCCTAATTCTAAAGACGAAGAAGTAGTATTAGAAACGCTCTTTGATGAGAAAAATAGCTATTATCCAAATGTGGTGGTAGTGGTAGCTGAAGTGGAGAACCTAAAGCGTAATCTATTATTACTTACGCAGATCAAAGATCTAGGATTTCCTACCATTTTGGCCATTAATATGGCAGATCAAATGGCTCCCAAAGGCATTTCTATAGATCTGTCAAAACTCAGTTCCTACTTCAAATGCTCCACCGTTCTGATATCTAGCAAAAGCGGTTTGGGTTTTAATGATCTAAAATCTGCCATCGCTTCTTATGAGTATGCAGATACCAAGCCGGTTTTTGAATTGACAGATGTTGATGAAAGCTATTTTAGAGGTAAAGAATACAAAGCTTGGTTGAACAGGTCTCAGAATGCACAGTTTAACAGCATTCATAAGATTGAAGATACTCTGAGTGTAAGTGATATTAAGCGTTTACAACAAAAAGAAACGGTTAGAAGATACCAACTGATTCAAGGAGTCTTAAAAGAAGCTTATCAGAAGGATATAAATAAAGCTACGGGTTGGCAAGCAAAGGTTGATCGAATTCTGATGCATCCTGTTTGGGGATATGTGATCTTCTTCGCCATTATGCTTGTGGTTTTCCAGTCCATATTTTCATGGTCATCTATTCCTACGGATTGGATTGATGAGAAGTTTGCTCAGTTAAGTGCTTGGATAAGTGCAACTTTACCCGAAGGGAAGTTTACCGAACTTTTAGCGGAAGGAATTGTACCCGGGATAGGTGGGGTGGTGATATTTATTCCGCAGATTGCTATTCTTTTCATGTTTATAGCTCTATTAGAAGAGAGCGGATATATGAGTAGAGTAGTATTCCTGATGGATAAGCTGATGCGCCCGTTCGGGTTAAGTGGTAAATCTGTAGTACCTCTAATTTCAGGGGTGGCTTGTGCCATTCCGGCTATTATGTCTGCCAGGAACATTGAAAATCCAAAGGAAAGACTGATTACCATGTTAGTGACTCCGTTCGCAACTTGTTCTGCCAGGATTCCCATCTACGTGATCATCATCTCATTAGTCATTCCAAATACCACCATAGGAGGCTTTATGGGGCTTCAGGGCTTAGTGATGACCTTGATGTATTTTCTTGGCTTTTTAGCTGCCTTAGGAGGAGCATGGTTATTAAAGAAGATGGTGAGGTCTGAAGTAAAAAGTTATCTGATCATCGAGATGCCAACTTATCGTAGACCTCAGGTATTTAATGTGGTGAATACCATGATAGAGAAAACGAAGGCATTTGTAGAGGGGGCCGGTAAGATCATATTAGCTTTATCGGTATTGTTATGGTTTCTGGGTGCTCATGGTCCGGCTTCTACCTTTGGGCAGGCGGAAGAATTGATCACTCAAGAGAATAAGACTCCGGAAGAATGGGAGGATGAAGTACAAGGTTTCAAGCTAAGAAATTCCTATATTGGAATGATTGGTAGTGCAGTGGAGCCTGTTTTTAGACCATTGGGTTATGATTGGAAAGTAAGTATTGCGGTTCTGACCTCATTTGCGGCCAGAGAAGTGTTTGTTGGTAACCTGGCTACTTTGTATAATATTGGCAGTCAGGGGGAAGAGGAAACCAGGATTGTAGAAAGAATGAGGCAAGAGAAAAGACCTGATGGAAGTGCTATGTTTGACTTGGCTACGGGTGTTTCCTTGTTGTTATTCTATGCATTTGCTATGCAATGTATGTCTACTCTTGGCGTTATGCGAAGGGAAACGAATTCATGGAAATGGACCTTGATCCAGATTGTTTTCATGAGTGGATTAGCGTATTTATCTGCCTTTGCGGCATTTCAATTATTAAAATAATGCAGGATTTTTTGGCATATGGTGCTGTACTATTGGCACTTGGGTTCTTAGCATGGAAATGGTGGGGACCGAAAAATCCGGGGTGTGGGTCGGATTGCGGCTGCAGTTGATTACATTTGTGAGAATTCTCAGACTTTTGGTTTGAGGAAAGTCATACTATACGTAGGGTAAAGCCCTCGAAATTTGCAGCTTTCAAAAGTTAGGATATGCCGACAGATAGAATTAAAGTTCCTGAACTGCTGTCTAAAGTGATGGATGCCAAATCAGCAGCAGCTTTTATTCAGGACCAAATGGTGGTGGGAGCCAGTGGTTTTACAAAAGCCGGAGATAGTAAAGCCGTTTTACCTGCACTTGCAGACCGTGCAAAAGAGGAAAGTATAAAAATAACCTTGATGACCGGTGCTTCTTTAGGTCATGATACAGATGGGAAGTTAGCCAGTGCCGGAGCGCTCAAGAAAAGAATGCCTTTCCAAGTAGACAGGGTTCTTCGCCAAAAAATCAATGAGGGAGAGGTTTTGTTCATTGATCAGCACCTTAGTGAGGCGGCCGAATTACTGCACAACAAAAACCTACCATCCGTAGATATTGCCGTCATTGAAGCTGCCGGGATTGAAAGAGACGGAAGTTTGATACCTACCACCTCAGTAGGAAATTCTGCGACTTTTGCCGCACTGGCGAAGAAATTGATTATCGAAATCAATACAGCCGTACCTACTAGTATTTTTGGTATTCATGATATATATCAGGCAGAAGATTATCCCCATAGAAATGTTATTCCAATAGTTGCTGCAGAAAATAAGATAGGGAGAAGAACCATACCTTGTGATCCTTCCAAGATTGTAGCTATAGTTTTTACAGACATAAAAGATAGTCCTGCGGATATAGCCGAACCGGACGAGAAGACTACTGCCATTGCGAAGCACATCCTAAACTTCTTTGAAAATGAAGTAAAACTAGGTCACTTGACAGAAAGATTGCTACCTATACAGGCGGGAATCGGAAAAGTGGCAAATGCCGTTCTTTCTGGCTTCAAGCATAGTAATTTCTATGATCTTACCATGTTTTCTGAGGTATTGCAAGACAGTACTTTTGATCTGATTGATGCGGGTAAGCTGTCCGTGGCGTCTGCTTCATCCATCACGGTTTCTGAAGCATGTTATAAACGTATATTTGAGAATCTGCAGAACTACAGAGATAAGATTGTACTTCGACCTCAGAATATATCGAATACACCAGGACTGATACGTAGGTTGGGTATTATCGCTATCAATACGGCTATTGAAGTGGATATTTACGGCAATGTGAACTCTACTCATATTAGCGGTACTAATATAATGAACGGCATAGGAGGTTCAGGTGACTTTGCCAGAAATGCTTATTTAAGCATCTTTGTTACTCAAGCGGCATCTAAGAATAACAGCATATCTCATATTCTACCTATGGTGTCTCATGTGGATCACACGGAGCATGATGTAGATATCATTGTTACAGACATAGGATTGGCTGATTTACGCGGTTTGGCTCCACGAGAAAGGGCACAGGTGATTATTAATAATTGTGTTCATCCTGACTATCGGGAACAATTACAATCCTATTTTGATCGTGCCAAGGAAAGAGGTGGTCATACTCCGCACTTATTGGAAGAGGCGTTCAGTTGGCATCTGAATCTGAAAAATAAAGGCACCATGAAGTTAGACTAATTGCATCTTTCTTTGCAAATTGTCTAAAATTTCGCACATGGTATGTCTAATGTAAGTTTAATAATAGAAGAGAGGGCAGCAGATATAGGCAACTTCAAAGTTGGTCGTCTGCTGCCCTTTCGTCAAAAAAGGATGGTAGGGCCCTTTGCATTCATAGATCATATGGGTCCTGCGTATCTGAAGGATTATCAAAATCTGGATGTTCCTCCCCATCCTCATATTGGCTTATCCACTTTGACTTATCTTTTTGAAGGTGTTGTTCTACACAAAGATAGTTTAGGGACAGAAGTGGAAATCAAACCGGGAGCTGTTAACTGGATGACTGCAGGTAGGGGAGTAGTGCATTCTGAACGAACTCCTCCGTACTTGAGGTCTTCTGAGAAAGTACTGCACGGCTTACAGATTTGGGTGGCTTTGCCTAAAGATTTAGAGGACATGGAGCCTTCCTTCCATCATATTGATGCAGATGAACTACCTGCTTGGGAAGAGCAGGGGGTAAAATATAGGTTAGTGGCTGGTGAAGTCATGGGTAAGAGATCCGGAGTTCCTGTATACAGTCCTTTGTATCTCATAGAAGTCAAAGCAGAGAGGGATGCAGATATAGAAATAGGCTCTCAACTATTTGGAGAGAGTGCGCTTTATATATTAGAAGGTGAAGTTCGCTCCGGGGAATATGTATACCACCCAAAGCATATATTAGTGGCAAACGATGCAACCTTATGCACTTTCCAAATGAAAGCAGGTAGTACAGTTTACATTTTCGGGGGAGAGCCTTTTCCGGAAGAACGATTTTATTTCTGGAATTTTCTTAGTTCTTCTAAAGAAAAGATAGAAAGGGCAAAGGAAAAGTGGCAAAAGAATGAATTCCCTCCCGTTCCCGGTGAAACAGAGAGAGTGCCACTTCCTATATCAAATCTTCGTAAGGAGACCTGATGTTTTGTAACTCAATCTTTGCAAATGTGGCATAAAAGGAAGTAGTTTGAATATTACTATGTCCTAAGATCTTTTGCAAATGATTGATGGAGATACCATTTTCCAGAGAATGCACAGCAAAACTATGTCTTAAAGTGGTCAGTTTGGCCGCTTTTTCTATTTTTGCCTCCTTCAAAGCTTTTTGAAAAACCAACTGTATATTCCTGGCTGAATAATGTCCTATACCACCAGAACCGGGGAAGAACACATCGGAGGGCTTATATTTTTGTTTGTATTCTTCTATCAGTCCGTTTAAAGCGGGGCTAAGGCGCAGTAGGCGACTTTTCTTTGGCTGGTCTGCATCAATCTTTATGGTATTATTTTCTGTGTCTATGTCACCTACCTTCAAGTTAATGGCTTCATTGACTTTGAGACCATTATTATAGATCATGATCAGGAGCAATTTATGTTTCAGGTTTTTAATGCTGCTGAACAAGGTTTGCAGCTCAGATTTGCTCAGGATCTCAATGGTCTGCTCTTCTTTGATCTTACCGGTGGCTTTGATGTTTAGCTTGCGGTTATAGATCTTGTCAAAGAATAGGATAATGGCTTTTCCGGTCTGCGCAGCTACCTGAGGGTTAGTTTTCTTGCTAAGGTTAAGGATGTATTCCGAAATCAATTCATCAGTGAATTTATTTTGAGGATAATCCCGGAAATTATTGTAGAAAACGAAAATAGCATTTCTATACGCAGCTATGGTCGCAGAATTGTATTTACCTTTTTTTAAAAGTTCGGTAAATCTTTCTATTAAATGGGTCACAGTCTAAATGGTTATAAGTAAGTATTCAAAATTAGAAGTTTCCATTGATAATGTAGCATATTTTAGTGGTTATTTCTTTGAAACATCACTAGAAATAATCCAACCTGCCGTCCATGCTGCCTGGAAATTAAATCCGCCGGTGATAGCATCAATGTTTAAGACTTCACCACCAAAATACAAATTTGGGTACTGCTTGGAAGCAAAAGTTTCTACATGAATCTCATCCAAACTAACCCCTCCAGCAGTTACGAATTCCTCTTTAAAGGTACTCTTCCCGCTTACTTTGTACTTTGCCGCTGTCAGGTTTTCTAATAGCTTGGCAATTTGCTTCTTGCCTGCTTCTGCCCCTTTTTGAAATTCTCCTATACCTGACCTTACACAAATATAGTTCCAAAATCTTTGGGTTAAAGTGCCATAAGGCAACATTCGCACATTTTTTTTCGGATTTTCAGCAAATTTTGCTTTTAAATCAGCTTCCACCTTCCTAATATCCTTCTCAGAGAGCCAATTTACCTCTAAATCAAACTGATAATCTTTTTCTTTTAGAGCGTATGCCCCCCAAGCGGATAGTTTTAAAATAGCAGGTCCTGAGAGCCCCCAATGTGTTATTAATAGAGGTCCATTTTGTAGGATTTTGCCTGCCCTTACTGTGGCATTGGGAAAACTGATACCCTGAAGTTCGTGCAATTCAGGCTCGGGAATTTGAAATGTAAACAGTGATGGTACTTCTGGTTCTATTTTGAAATTTAAGTGGTGTAGGGCAGACCATATCCTACTGTCACTGCCTGTGGCAATGAGCAGTCGCTTAGCTTTAAAGATGCTATCATCAGAACAATGAATGATCCAGAGTTCGCCGTCTCTCTCAAGATTTTCCACCCTAGTCTTTAAAAACAAATCTACGCCTTTTGCAAGACGTAGAAAGCAATCAATTATACTTTGTGAAGAATCAGAAACGGGAAATACTCTTCCATCTTTCTCTGTTTTTAGTTTGACACCTCTTTTTTCAAACCAGGAATAGGTGTCCTTAGATCCAAAGGTCTGGAACGCAGTTTCCAAAAAATCCGCCCCTCTGGGATAATTTTTAGAGAGAATTTTGGGGTCCGTTTCTCCATTGGTCACATTACATCTTCCCCCACCTGAAACCTTTACCTTCTGGAGAACCTTGCCCTGCTTCTCTATGATTCCTATCTTCAAATGGGGCGCTTTTTCTTTAGTATTGATGGCTGCAAAGTAGCCTGAAGCACCACCCCCTATGACTAAAAAGTCATATATATCCATTTACCTGTTTTTTTCTATCAAAGATAAGCGCTCAGTGCGTAGGGCAGAAATGATTTCTTCAAATCCCGGTAAAGTGCTACCATATTCAAAGCTTACCTTCTTCACTTTTCCGTCCTTAAACTTAAGGCTTAACCATTCTGCACCTCCGTCTGCGCAGTCCGGACACCCGTAGACTTCATTTAATTTTAGAAAATCTGATTTCTTGAATTTCTTGAAAATCTTTTTTATGGCATCTAATCTTTCACTTGCGTCTGCACTCGAAGTTTGTAGGTCGCCCCCTCTCTCTGAAACTCCTTTCTGGATAAGTGTGACTTTTTCTCCTGAGATTACCAGTTCATTATGGCATTTGCCTACGCACATCCCAAAAGATTGCCCTGACTTAACTTCCGCAATGTCATTAATCAATGGAGCTAAAACAGAGTCTGATTGACACGAAAATGCAAAAAAGATTAAGGCATAGAATAGATTTTTCATAGTTACATTTGTGTTTCTGAAATTATAGACTTGAATTAATAGAAAAAGGTTGGAATGACTACAGCACAGTTACAATATATTTCTGAATTATTAAATGTTAGCATTCAGCAGATAAGTAAAACCGTGGAGCTACTTGAGGCCGGAGGGACAGTGCCATTTATAGCCCGGTATAGAAAAGAAGCTACAGGTAGTTTGGACGAGGTCCATATCCTGGAAATCAAGAAGTGGAACGATAAAATGAAGGAAGCTGACAAAAGAAGAACAGCCATCCTTGAATCTATTGAAGCCCAGGGAAAACTAACTTCTGAACTTCGAAACAAACTAGAGAAAACCCTTTTGCTTGCTGATTTAGAGGAGATTTACCTTCCGTATAAACCTAAGAAGAAAACAAGGGCTTCAGTAGCCATGGAGGCCGGACTGGAACCATTGGCAAAATTAATTTTTGATCAGAGGGAAAGAAATCTAGAATCTATAGCAGGAAGATACCTGAATGACAAGGTGAAGTCAGTGGATGAAGCGCTTGCAGGAGCTAGAGATATCATAGCGGAATGGATTGCAGATGATTTGGAGTGCAGGAAAAGAGTTAGAAGCATCTACGAGAGGACGGCATATGTGGTTTCTAAAGTAAAGAAAGGGAAAGAAGAGGAGGGCTTGAAATTCAAAGACTATTTTGATTACGAAGAGGAAGCCAAAAGGATTCCATCTCACAGATATCTTGCCATAAAGAGGGGAGAGGAAGAAGGCATATTAAAAGTAGGTTTAGAGATTGAAAAAGAAGATGCTGAAAACCAATTGCAAAGACTCCTTCTTAAAGGCCTTCCTGAGGCAAAAGAACAGGTAAATTTAGCACTTACAGATGCCCTTAAAAGGTTGATGATGCCTAGTTTAGAAAAGGAATTTGATAATGCGCTCAAAGAAAAAGCAGATAAGGCTGCCATTGAGATATTTACTACTAACCTTAGGCAATTGCTATTAGCTGCTCCTATGGGGCAAAAGCGTACGATGGGTATAGATCCTGGCTTCCGAACAGGCTGTAAAGTGGTTATTTTAGATGCACAGGGGAATCTCATGGCGGATGATGTGATATATCCTACATTTAAAGCGCAAGAAGCTGAAGCTAAACTTCTTCATCTGTGGGAAAAGCATAAGACAGAAGTAATAGCCATAGGTAATGGTACTGCGGGGAGGGAAACTGAGCAGTTTGTCAAAGATCTTTTAAAAAGAAAACAGCTTCCCCAGAAGGTTATTATGGTTTCTGAGCAAGGGGCCTCTATTTACTCTGCCTCAGAAGTGGCTAGAGAGGAGTTTCCAGAAAAGGATTTAACGGTTAGAGGTGCAGTTTCTATTGGAAGACGCTTAATGGATCCATTGGCTGAATTAGTAAAAATAGATCCAAAATCCATAGGCGTGGGACAATACCAGCATGACGTTAACCAAAAGGAGCTAAAAGAATCCCTAGACGCCGTAGTCGAATCTTGTGTAAACTTAGTGGGAGTAGAGCTCAATACCGCAAGTAAACATCTATTAAGTTATGTGTCGGGAATTGGACCATCCATAGCTCATAATATAGTAGAGTTTAGGGCTTCTAATGGGAAGTTCAAGTCTAGAAAGGACCTCAAGAAAGTTCCACGATTAGGAGAAAAAGTGTTTGAGCAAGCTGCCGGTTTTTTAAGGATACACGGAGCGGAACACCCTTTGGATAACACCGCAGTACATCCGGAATCCTATCATTTGGTAGAAAAAATGGCCAAAGATTTAAAAGTGGATCTCAAATCTTTCATTGCTTCTAAGGAATTGCAGGAAAAGGTGGATATAAAGGCCTACGTTACAGATAAAATAGGTCTTCCTACCTTGAGAGACATTATGGAAGAGATTAAGAAGCCGGGTAGAGATCCTCGTGAAGCTTTTGAAGCCTTTGAATTTGCTGATGTGAATAGCATAGAAGACTTAAAAGTAGGAATGATATTGCCGGGAGTGGTTACGAATATCACTGCCTTTGGATGTTTTGTGGATGTGGGTGTACATCAGGATGGACTGGTACATGTATCGCATTTGGCTAATAGATTTGTAAAGGATCCAAATGAAGTGGTTAAAGTGCATCAAAAAGTGAAGGCAAAGGTTTTAGAAGTTGATGTTCCTAGAAAGAGGATCAGTTTAAGCTTAAAAGAAGCTTAGCATGGAGGAGTTGTTACAGTCTCCTTCTGCATGGGCATTGTATTTCCTTTGTGCCATGCTAATAGGCATGTCAAAAACCGGAATAATGAATATAGGGACTCTGACTGTCCCCATTTTCGCTTGGATATTCGGAGCTAAATATTCTACCGGTATAGTACTAATACTGCTGTGCTTTGCGGATACAATTGCAGTAATTTATTATCGAAAAGCCTTTTTGTGGTCGGAAGTCAAAAAACTATTACCTATGGCTTTATTAGGCTTAGGGATAGGTTTGATATCCGGCAATTACGTAAACGATAAGGTATTCAAGGTCATGATCAGCGTATGTTTGCTTCTAGGAGTTGTCATTATGGTGCTGACTGAAAGAAGTGATAGATTTCGTCAGACCGTGGAACATCCCTGGTATTCACCCTTATTTGGTTTGATCATGGGATTTTCAACCATGGTAGGAAATGCTGCAGGACCGGCATTGTCCGTATATATGTTATCTAAAAAACTGGATAAGGTTACCTTCACGGCAACTTCTGCCTGGTTCATTATGATTCTAAACTTTACTAAGATCCCCCTTCAAGCTCTGGTTTGGAAGAACCTAACCTGGGAGGGGATTTGGCTGAATATCATGGGATTACCTTTTATCCTATTGGGTGGTTTTTTAGGGATTAAACTTTTGAAGATCCTACCAGAAAAAGAATACAGGCAATTAATTCTAGCCCTAGTGGTGATATCTTCCTTATTCCTGATGTTGAGATGAGAACCTACGCTTTGATTTCTAAAGGAAAGCTGATCGAGAAAGAGGGCTCATTTGTAAATCGCTACCGACTTGCATCTTTAAGTAAGCAGTTTACCGCCGCCGGAATAATCAAATGGGATATAGATGTAGATATTTCAAAATTCTTTGATGGATTTCCTTCAGGGATTACCATTAGAGACTGTATACTGCATACCTCCGGATTGCCAGATTATGAAGATTTCTGGACTTCAACGGAACAGATAGTAGATAAAGGAGTAGTGGAGATCTTGAAAGACCATGCTTCGGAGCGGTTCTTTTTATCCGGACAAGGGTTTCGTTATAACAATGGAGGTTATTGCGTCTTGAGGGAGATTATGGAGCAGCAGGGAGGTTTTGAAAGCTATATGCAGGAGCATATCTTTTCGCCCTTAGGAATAAGTGGTGCCCGTTTTTACCGTGTCGGCGTGCAGATTGAAAATCGTGTTTTGGGCCGTGCAAAGGAAGGTGAAAAGATAGTAGAAAGGGATCAGTCGCCCACTTCTGCCACTCAGGGTGATGGTGGATTGTATATGAATATGGAGGAATATCTTCGATGGCTATTTTCAGTACAGCCTTCTCCCATTCAAACACCCGCAGAAGGAGGCTTATCTTACTCTTTAGGATGGTTTGTTACTCCAGAGGGGCATTTGCTGCATACAGGCTCAAGCTGTGGTTTTAGCCACGCTGTTCGTATGGATTTAAAGGAAATGGATGGCTTTGTCTATTTTTCTGCTCTGTCAGATGATCATCAAGGGGCAGTTGAATTAGAGAAGAAGTTCGACCAGTGGATACCCTATACCGCATTGGCATTAAGCCTTACCAGATAATAATGGATAGTATCTCTCTTCCAAAATCCACTGATGATGGAGAGCATGTCCAATGATCACAAATCCCAAAGCACCTACCAGAATATTCTTCCCATTTGCTATTCCTTCTTGCAGTAGCGTTTCTTCGCTGAAGGAGCGGAAGAGATAGATCGTGGATTTCCTTACACACTCAAATTCCTCCATAAGATCCGAGTAAGATCTCTGGTGGGCTAAAGAATTTGCAGCGTAAATATTTTCATCAAAGCCCGGTAAAGATGCCTTCTCCTTTCTGCTAAAACACAAAGCTCGGTAAGCCATGATTCTTTCCGTATCAATGCAATGCTGTAAAATCTCTTTCCCTATCCATTTACCGGGTGCATATACCGCATCTCCTAATTCTTCTAATTTATCCAGATCAAAGATCTTAGTAGGACAGAAATCTTCCAGACTAACTAATAAATTTAAATCAGAAGGAATTCCATTGATGTAGCGATCAAAGAATTCGGGTTGGTAGGGAAGTTCATTTACTTTCATCTGAAGATTAAACTTAGGCCAAATACGATAACGAAAAACAAAGAGGTCAAGGAAAGTGTCTTCAAGTAAGGGTCTGGATTTTCAGACTTTGCAACTTGAAACCCATTCAAAAGAATAAGCGGGAAACTTAGTAAATAATACCAGTTGCCATTCTTCAGATCTATATAAAGCCAGGCACAGAACATCGCTAAAGCCAGCAAGAGGAAATGGTAGTAAATGGTCCCTTTTCTACCTAATCTTACCGCTAAGGTTATTTTACCGGCCTTTTCATCTGATGTCCTGTCTCTAAGATTATTGATATTCAATACTCCGGTAGCTAAGGCTCCACATGAGATGGCAGGTAAGGCTATTTCCCATTCCAAATGCAGAGTATACAGGAAGTAACTGGCAATGACCGCCGTCAAACCAAAGAAAAGGAAAACAGATATATCTCCCAATCCCTGATAGCCGTAAGGTCTCTTACCTGCGGTGTAGGTATAAGCTGCTCCAATGGCCAAAATACCTAGAGATAGGAAGATCTTAAAGTATTTAGACTCAAAACCGCCAAAAGAGGTATACAATAGCCAAAGCCCGCTTAGAAAGGCAGCCAAGCCGGTAATACAGATGGCTATAAACATTTGCCTTCTGCTAATCTCTCCGCTCTGCACCGCACGTGCAGGGCCTATCCGATCTGAAGAATCAGCACCATTCTGAGTATCTCCATAATCATTGGCGAAATTGGACATCACTTGGAGTAATATAGTGGTTATGACGGCCCAAAGAAAAACATCCCATCGGAACATGAAAACACTTTGGGCTAAAAAGCCTCCCATTAATATACTTGACAAGGCCAGGGGTAAAGTTCTTAACCTGGCGGCAGATATCCATTTCTTCATTAAACTCCTACAGCCTTCCGGAATTGCTCATTATCCGGAGTTATCTTTGATTCAAAAAAGTGCGTTAAGTTGCCGTTTTCGTCCACCACGTATTTGCAAAAGTTCCAGGTAGGTTCTTTATCGTTCCATCCGTTTAAGTCCTTTTCACTTAACCAGCGATAGAGAGGTGCCTTATCTTTTCCTTTTACGTCTACTTTAGAGAACATCTTGAAAGTAACGCCATAATTTCTCTGGCAAAATTCTGCAATTTCCTCGTTACTTCCGGGTTCTTGGCTCATAAAATTATTAGCAGGAAAGCCCAAGACGGCAATTTTATCTCCATACTTTTCATGAAATTTCTGCCACTCTGCATATTGTGGAGTAAAACCGCATTTCGAAGCAGTGTTGATGATAACCACTTTTTTGCCTTTGTAAACAGACAGATCTACAGGATTACCCTCAAGATCATCTACTGTAAAGTCATAAAAGGATCCTTTGTGTGTAAAATTTTCTTCCATAGTGCTTATACCGTTCTTCGCAGAAAAGATATTCTTTATCAAACCAATATTACTTAGTACCAAGGCGGCTACCGCTCCGGATACAATTACGATTAACCAGGTTTTCATCATCGCATGTTTTTTAGTCAAAGGTAGAATTTACTAGCCTTAAAGTTAATGTTTTCACGTGACTTATTCTTCATAATAGGGTCATAAGTAAAATAAATTCACATTAACATATGGAAACCTTACTTACAAAGACGGATTATGCCCTTCAAAAATTGATGGATTTTGCTCCCATTTTGCTTGTATCCATACTGACCTTGATTATTGGATTTTGGGTTGCAAACAAAGTTGGCTCCTTAATACGGAAAGCCTTAAAAAGCAGAGGAGTGGATTCTACTATAGTACCTTTCTTAAGTTCTATGCTTGTGGTCCTGATAAAGGTCTTAGTAGTGATCTCTGTTGCGGAGAGATTTGGTGTAAAGACTGCATCCTTCATAGCGCTTTTAGGTGGAGCAGGTTTAGCCATTGGGCTAGCTATGCAGGGATCTTTGCAGCATTTCGCCTCAGGTGTAATGATTTTAATCTTTAAGCCTTACAAGGTAGGTGATTTGGTTGATCTAAAAGGAACTTTCGGAAATGTGGAGGAGATCCAAATCTTCAATACAGTAATTCGTACCCCAGATAATAAGAGGGTAGTAATTCCGAATGGAATAGCCACTAGTGATGTCATGACTAACTTAAGTGCCAATGGCAAATTAAGAGTAGACTTAACCGTGGCCATGCCTTATGAGGAAGATTTTGATAGGGTGAAATCCATTATTCGAGGTGCATTAGACGGGGTCGATTCCAGATTGTCAGATGAACCTACTATAGAGATACAGAAATTTGCGGAGAATGCGGTTTTATTAGACGTTCGTCCTTTCGCTACAGATAAAACCTACTGGGATGTATACTATAAATCCTACAAAGAAATCAAGAAAGCCCTTGGAGAAAACGGTATACGTGTGACGTATCCGGTCGAGTTACAGAAGACTTGGGCATAAAAAAAGGCGCTACAGAAAAGTAGCGCCTATATAATTAGAACAACATACGGAAACGAATAGTTTCCTCTATGCTCTTTAGGTCCTGTACAAATTCCCTGGAATAAGATTTTTCAATATCAACGATCACATATCCAATTTCCGCGCTCGTTTTCAAATACTGACCGCGAATGTTGATATGGTGTTTCGCGAAAATATTATTCAATTTCGCTAAAATTCCTGGTACATTTTTATGGATATGCAATAGACGATGGGAATCGTGTAATAATGGCAAACTGAGTTCAGGGAAGTTCACCGTTCCTGTAGTACTTCCGTTATTAATGTATTCCAAAAGTCGCTCAGGTACATAATTTCCTATTCCTTCTTGCGCTTCTTCCGTAGATCCACCTATATGAGGTGTAAGTATGACGTTTTCCAAACCCATGAGTTCGGATTTGAAAGGCTCATGATTTGTTTTTGGCTCATGAGGAAATACGTCTACTCCGGCACCTCCCACTTTTCCTGATTTCAAAGCCTGCACTAAAGCAGGGATATCTACCACATGACCTCTGGAGAGGTTTAAGAAGATGACTCCATCCTTCATCTGATTGAACTCTTTCTCACCGATAAGATGGGTGTTAGATTCTCTACCGTCTATATGTAAGGAGACTATATCCGCCACTCTAAAGACATCTTCCATACTGCGGCATTTCTTCGCATTGCCTATCGGCATTTTGTCGGCAATATCATAGAAATAAACTTCCATTCCTAAAGCTTCCCCTAGAACGGAAAGTTGTGTACCAATGTGCCCATAACCTATCATTCCCAGTTTTTTGCCTCTAACTTCAAAACTGTTAACGGCAGATTTATCCCATTTCCCTTGGTGCATACCGGTACTTTTTACAAATACCTTACGAATCAGCATGATCATCTCTCCGATCACTAATTCTACCACCGAACGGGTATTGCTATAAGGGGCGTTGAAAACACAGATACCTCTTTTTTCAGCTTCTTTCAGATCTATTTGGTTAGTTCCAATGCAGAAAGCTCCTATGGCTAAAAGTTTTTCGGCATGTTCCAGAACTCTCTTCGTGATTTGAGTTTTGGAACGGATACCTATGATAGAGACGTCTTTGATCTTTTCACAAAGTTCATCTTCATCTAGAGCCCCTTTTAGGAATTCCACATTGAATCCTTGTTCTTCAAAAGCTGCTTTTGCAGCAGGGTGAACGTTTTCCAAGAGGAGCACTTTGATCATGCTCTTTGGATAGGAGTAGCCTCTGGGTAATTGGTTATAGAAAAGGAATTCGTCCAGACTTTTGATGACAAAGTCAGCAACTGAAGTAACAGAACTTCTTTCCACGTTTTCTATAAAGGCATAAAACCTCTGGGCAAGGCCATGCTTCTTGATCTCAAAATCCGTAAATCCATCTCCTATGACAGAAACATGTCCATCTAAGTTCAAGAACTTAACTACCTCTATTTTACCACCAGTTTTGGAAAGAGGATTAGACTGATCTACACCGACAATATCTCCCGTCTCATTGTAGATAAAGGTATTGGCGTAGACATTCTCCGGTTTAAGTCCCAAGTGTTTGGCTATAGGAACAATGAAATCTTTAAATCCACTGGAAATGATCAGAATTTGATCTGCAAATTCTTTAAGGAAGGCCCTGTTCCTATCAAATGAGTCAGTTATATTTTCTTTGAGGAACTCAATTAAAATATCAACATGGCTTTTGTTAGCTTTCAGTAAGGCCAGTCTCTGCGTGAGGGATTCAGAAAAGGATAGCTCTCCCGCCATACCTTTGTCTGTTAATTCTTTTATTCTCGCTACTTTGCTCTCTCCCTCAGGATCTGATTTTAGGGCTATAGCGGCTAACTCATCTAGACCTTCCACCTTCGTGATGGTGCTGTCAAAGTCGATGAGGAAGTACTTTTTTGGTTCTGTTATCACGGTGAAATCCAAAAGGTTATTCAACCCATAAATTTAAGCATCTATTGTAGATATTTTTTGAATGGAATTTTATAATCCCGAATATCTACTATAAAATGTTTAAAAATCAATACAGATTAATCTATTGAATCCAGTATTTCATCAAAATCCTCATGCATTTCCTGGAACCTTTGCATGACCTTTTTCATAAAAGTATCCCCTAACATTTCCTCTACATCATCCTCTCCGGATACATCTAATTCAGATACTTTGTAAATTTGTTCTAAGTTACCTGCTTCAAATTTTATAATGTACTTATTATTAGCGGAAAATAGTGTGGCTGCACAGTAATCATTTTCAATGTTCTTAACGAATCTCATGAGAATAGTTTTAATCGTTTTTTGTATATTATTGACTAACGTTTCCTGCAAAAATAGAAAAGAATCTGCGGAGTTTTTTACGAGGGGAAATTTTCATTTTAAAAAGAAAGAGTTTGACAAAGCAGAGCACTTTTTTTCTGAAGCCATCAAGAAGGATCCTGAATTAGCAGATGCCTATAATAACAGAGGTTTGATTTACCTTCAATGGGGTAGGCTAGAGGAAGCCGGAGACGATTTCAAGAAGGCAGTTGAACTGGATAGAACCTTCACGGATGCCCATTTTAACCTTGCTAAGTGGTATTCTGAAACCGGGAATACGGAGAAAGCTCAATCTCTTTTAGACGGATTACAATCCAAATTAGACACCTCCTCTTCCTACTGGAACGCGGTAGGACAAAACTACATTCTACAAAACAAGTTTCAAGAAGGGGAGGAGCGCTTGAAAAAGGCCATCGAATTGTCGCCTCAGTACGTGGAGGCCTTGACTAATTTAGGCTATGTGTATCTGGTTCAATACAGGGATAAAGAAGCGGAAGTGGTTCTGGATAAAGCTTTGGCTATCCAACCGGACTTCGTTTATGCTCTAAACAATAGGGCGGTGCTTTATGGAAGGAAAAGGGAGTTTGAAAAAGGCTTAGAACTCTTACATAAGGCAGAGAAGAAAGATCCGCAGGCCCTATTTGTTTTGAATAATTTGGTATTATTTAATATTGAGTCTGGTAAGGCAATAGAAGGAGAGAACATCCAGAGAAGGGCAGAAGTTCTGGATGAAGAAGATCCCTATGTCAAGAGAAATGCAGGTTTGATTTTGTTCCAAAAGGGCTTATATGCGGAAGCCATGAAGGTTTGGGAAGAAATAGAGAGGACTCATCCTGAGGTAGATTATCTGTATTATTTCCTAAGCAAAGGTGCGGTTAAACTGGGTCAGTCAGCCGACAAATACATTAAAATGGCACAATCATTAAAAGATCCCTGGATATGAAGTTGCAGGACTATCTGATAGAAAGAGCAGGTTTAACTGTAGAGGAGGTGAAGGGCTTAGAGCCATTTATGCAAAGGAAGACCATACAAAAAGGGGAGTTCGCATTACGTGCCGGTGAAATCTGTGAAGAATCCTTATTTATAGAAGAAGGGTTGCTACGTTTTTATACAATAGACAATGGCGGAAAAGAGCATATCGTCCAATTTGCTCCGGAAGGCTGGTTCTTAGCGGACAGAGCTTCCATCTTTTTTCATTCCCCTACAGAATATTTTATAGATGCCATAGAAGAAACGAAGGTGGCCTTCTTGAGCCAGGATTTTATGTGTCAGGCTGCAGTAGGGACTAAGAGCTTTGCCCAATATAATGAAACGCTATTGCAAAGGCATATAGGCCAATTGCAACACAGAATATCCATGCTGATAGGAGCCAGTGCAGAAGAGCGTTATTTGGAATTTGTGAAGACCTATCCTGACCTCATGATGAGGGTACCACAGTGGATGATTGCTTCTTATTTGGGAATAACTCCTGAGAGTCTTAGTAGGGTGAGAAAGGAACTTTCCAAAAAAGGGTTATAGGCCCTTCTTTTAATCACTGCTCAAATACTGGTTTCTTAATAAAATAGGCTCATAGACCGTATTAGAACTCCCATCTAATTTCACTAATACCAATAGAAAAATTTTCAAATGGTATGGTGTACTCTAAGCGTACAAGGCTTTTGTAATCGTACAATTCTGCGCTATAATTTTCTGATCCCTTTAGAAATAATTTCTTATTACAGTTTCTACTTTTTTGCTCAAACGCAATAGGGCTATTATACGGATCCATTTAAATACACTACAATTACCTCCGGATATCTGCATAAGTCCTAGGATTTGCCCCAGAGATTTCGCAATTTGTCTAAGCAAAATCCTTATGAAATGAGTATAATCCAAGACATCAGGCAGGTGATTGCCCTGCTGAAGCAAGTCGATTTAAAGCAACTGAAAGCCTTAAATGAGAAAGTAGATTTGGCTGGAGCCATGCAGCAATTGAGTAAGATGGATGCGGCCCAACTACAAGGTCTCATGAAGATGCTGAATTCCGGTGGCAAGAGGAATAAACCCTTACCGGAGCCTAATCCGGATTTCTATGAATTGAGTGATAAACTTACCGCCGAGCAAAGGGCCCTCCAATTGAAAGTTCGGGAATTTATGGAAACGGAAGTAGCGCCTATTGTGAATGAATATTGGTTAAGGGATGAGTTTCCTTTTGAACTGATTCCTAAAATGGGGGATCTAGGGCTAGCAGGAGTTACATTTGAAGGGTATGGATGTCCTAATTTACCTTATATGATGGAAGGAGTGCTGGCTATGGAGATGGCTCGGGTAGATGCATCCATTGCCACCTTCTTCGGTGTACAAAGTGGGCTCAGTATGGGTTCTATCTATTTATGTGGTTCAGAGGAACAGAAACAGGAATGGCTTCCGAAAATGAATAGAATGGAAAAGATAGGGGCATTCGGTTTGACTGAGCCTGAAGTGGGTTCCGGAGCTGCCGGTGGACTTACTACAACTTGTAAGCAAACAGCTGACGGCTGGGTATTGAATGGACAAAAAAAGTGGATAGGCAATGCCACCTTTGCTGATGTGATTATCATCTGGGCCAGGGACGTAGATAGTGGGGAGGTGAAAGGTTTTTTAGTAAGGAAGGAGAATCCTGGTGTTCATGTGGAAAAGATAAAGGGGAAGATGGCTCTTCGTATCGTTCAAAATGGTCTGATTACTTTGAAAGATTGCATAGTGGAAGAGAAAGACAGGCTCCCTCATGCAAACAGCTTTAAAGATACTGCAAACGTATTACGAATGACTAGGGCGGGTGTAGCATGGATGGCGGTAGGCTGTGCACGGGGAGCCTATGAAAATGCTTTGGAATATACTAAAACCAGGAAGCAATTTGGTAAGCCCATTGCCTCTTTTCAGTTGATCCAAAATCACCTAGTAGAGATGATTTCTAATCTGACGGCTATGCAAACGTTGGTTTATCGCTTATCTGAACTGCAGGATGAAGATAAATTGAAAGACGAACATGCCTCCTTAGCTAAGGTGTTCTGTACACTTAGGACCAGGGACATTGTTAGAGGAGCGAGAGAAGTAATGGGAGGCAATGGTATACTTCTGGATTATAATGTAGCCAGGTTCGTTGCAGATGCTGAAGCCATATACTCTTACGAAGGGACCAAAGAAATCAATACACTGATTGTGGGTAGATCCATCACAGGATTTAGTGCCTTTGTATAAAAAAAGCAACCCTACCGGAGGGCAGGGTTGCTTCTATTTTTGTAAGGCGTGAGTTACAGAGGGTTCTGTACTACAACACCGTTAGTTCTCTTGATTTCCTCGTCAGGAATAGCCATCTGCCATCTCTTATCATCTGGCTCAACAGTCATTAAGCCGTTAGTATAAGTTGCATTATGGTTACCACCTGTTCTATCCAGTTTTAAACCTCTTCTCTTCAAGTCGTAGAAACGGAATCCTTCGCCCCAAAGCTCGATTCTTCTTTGAGTTAGGATCTCATCCAATAGTTCTGCGCCTGTTTTAGTAGATTTGGTATAAGCTGGATCACGAGTGATCACTAGGTTATACAATACTTCAGCTGCTTCTGCATCTTTTCCTTGTGCGGCAAGAGCTTCAGCTTCGATCAAGTACATTTCCGCTGCACGCATGTAAGGAATATCACCTACTGAGTTTGCAGGATCGTTAACTAAGAACTTCTTGTGCATGTACGGGAATCTTTGGTAAGAGCTTGACGGCATAGTCCATGCAGTTCCTGTAGGATCGAACAAAGTCTTTCTAATATCTGTAGCTGATATTTTATCGTACAGTTTAGAGAAGATCAATTTAGGGTTTGTTCTGATTACAGTAGAGTTGAAATTATGAGAAATGTAAGCAAAATACGAGTAGAAATAGTTCGTCTCAGCAGTGATGATTCTAGAACCCCACATCCACTCGTTATTCTCGTAGTTATTGAAACCTTTCACGTAATCTGCAGAGCTCATTAAAGGATATCCTGCACGAGCAGCGCGAGCAGCTTCAACAGCTGTAGCCCAATCTTGTTTCGTTAAGGCAACTCTAGCTTTAATACCTTGAGCTACGTTAATATCGAAGTGCGATTTTGCATTTCTCTTGAATCCAGATGAGTTAAACAAAGCGATAGCTTCGTTGATATCTGCATCGATTTGAGCGTACACCTCTGCTACAGTGCTTCTAGGAGCAGGAGTCGTAGAAGGAGTAAGGATTAGAGAAACACCTAGGTCAGAGTTAGGTTGACCAGCAACATAACGCTTACCGAACAATTGTACCAACTGGAAGTAAGAGAAGGCACGGTATGTCAAAGCTTCAGCTTTGATAGCATCCTTATCTTTTTGTTCACCCACTGCATTGTCAATGTTCGCGATGATCATGTTCGCGTTACCGATCAATGCATAGTGGAAGCCCCAGTGATATAGGTTAGCATAGTGAGAAGGGTTATTGTTGCTTAACCACTGATACTCGCTTCTTAACCAGCTACTTGCGGTGTTAGGGAATACTAAGTCCTCTCCGTAGATATCGACTTTCAACATATTACCTGCGTAACCACCTTGCGACTGTTGGCCGTAGATCTGAGACCACATATAACGGTGCATACCGTTCACTGCCGCCCAAGCATTCTTGGTGGTAGCGAAAGCATCCGCTGTGGAAGTTTTGTCCGTCGGTTTTGTTTCTAAGAACTCTTGCTTACAAGAGCTGAACATTCCTGCGGCAATTAGGGATATTGCTAATACTTTTAATTTCATGATGTCTGTGTTCCTTAAGAATTAAAAACCAACCTTGATACCTGCAGTGTAAACTTTGTTAAAGTTATAACTGTTATCCACGGTTCCGTTAAAGCTACCTGTAACGTTCATACCTCTTCTAGCAGAACCCAAGTATAGGTTTTCACCCGTAACGTAGATCTGAGCATTCTTAGCTTGGATGGCTTTCGCCCAGCTAGCCGGAATGTCATATCCTAGAGTGATGTTGTTCAACTGGAAATAAGAAGCAGAAGTTAACCAACGAGTAGAACCTCCACCAAAGTCAGCTGTTCTAGCGTTATCCAAACGAGGGATGTTAGAGTTTTTATTCTCTTCTGTCCAACGACCTAAGATGTCTTTGTGCATAGAGTTACCGTAAGTTCCAGAGTGCATCAACGATCCGTAAACAGAGTCATAAACTTTACCACCCACTTGGAAAGTGAACAATACGCCCAAAGAGAATCCTTTGTAACGGAAGTTGTTGTTCAATGATCCGTAGAACTTAGGAATAGATGATTCACCAGAGAATCTATAGTTAGCTTCACCAATAACTGTAGTTAAAGTATCTCCGTTTACAATCTTTGTGTTAGCAGTGATTTGGTTAGTTTTATAAAGTGCTTGACCAGATTCTGCATCTACACCCGCATATTCTCTCAAGTAGAAGTCATAAATTGAACGTCCTACTTCATATGCTTTAGTACCATTGATGATTAATGGTTGATCATCTGGCATCTTAGTGATTTGGTTTTTGAAGGAAGTCAAGTTAAGGGTTGCATCATAAGTGAAGTCACCCGATTTTACTACTCTTCCGTTTAGAGATAATTCAATACCTCTGTTATATAGACTACCGATGTTTTTGTTGATGCTAAATCCACCAGATCCGGTTAAACCACCGTTTTGGAATGGAACAGGTACACCAAAGATCAAACCGTCAGTTACTCTATTGAAGTATTCCAATGATCCTGTAAGTCTCTTGTTGAAGAAACCGAAGTCCACACCGATATCGAAGTTTTTACCGGTTTCCCAAGTTAACTCAGGGTTAGGAATGTTTTGCTGTAAGAAACCAGGTACACCGTTATTGTTGTAGCCCAATTGATAAAGCGCATGGTAAGGATAGTAACCTACACCGGCATCATTACCTACTTGACCGTAGCTAGCACGAAGTTTCAAGATATCAATATCAGGAGCATTGAAGAAGCTTTCTTTCTTAATGTTCCAAGCACCACCTAGTGACCAGAAGTTAGCCCAACGAACATCTGGAGCAAAACGAGAGTTACCATCACGACGGAAGGATACGGATCCCATATACTTACCATCATGATCCCAGTTCAAACGTGAGAAATAAGATTCAATTCTGTAGTTGTCCTCATATGCACTCAATGAAAGTACTTCAGAGAAGTTAACTAATTCAATTACACCGTCAACTACTTGACCTGAACGTCCACCTCTTAGGTAGTTATACTTATATTGATAAGCTTCGTGACCTAATAGGAAGTTGAAGTTGTTTTTACCAACATTTTTCTCGTATTCTAGTAACTGGTTCCAAGTAATGGAACGAGTTCCGTCAAATTGATTGTAAGCTCTACCAGAAGGAGCGCCGTCACCTAATACTGCGTTATCAAATTCGCGAGTATTGATGGTTTCGTAGTCCATTGATAAGTTAGTAGTGAATTTCAAATCTTTTAAGATATTGATGGTAGCAAAAGTTCTACCACCTATTGCACTACGTGTAACCAAAGTTTCATCTAATTCATTTTCCCAAATGCTATGACGTCCACCAGAGAAAGGACGTAAGTCACCACGGTCATATTGTTTATTACCGTTTCCATCCAGTGCATAAGTACCATCAGCATTATGTAAGTGGATAGGGAAGATAGGACCAGCAAAACGAGTGTAGAAGAATGGGTTGATATAAGAAGAGCCGGAGAAAGAAGAAGGCCCGCTTCCTAATCTATAAGTACCGCTTAAGTTAGCTCCTAATTTTAAGAACTTAGTAACTTGAGATTCAGCTCTTAATCTACCTGTCCATCTCTCTAAGCTAGATTTTTGAATAAAACCTTCTTCTTTCGTGTAACCAAGAGATGCGTAGTAGTTGTTTTTGTTAGTACCACCATCGTAGCTTAGATTGTAGTTTTGTCTACTCTTGCCACCGTTTTCTACCGCGCTAGCCCAATCCAAATCTTCTGGATAAAGAAGTTTAGCAGCTGGGTTCAATTTTCCGTCAACACCTACGATTTGGTTGTTAGGCACATTGAACGGGTTGTAGTTTAACATGCTGTAGATACCCTTGTAGCTAGAACCATTGTATGAGTCTAATTGACCAGATGCAATTTGGTTAGCAATGTTCATAGGGATCTTTTGACCATACGCTAAAGCGTTACGGTAAGCTTCCCACTGTAAAGGATAATACTCTTCAGCATTTACAAGGTCATACTCAGGAAGACCTCTTGCAATCACCCCAGCAGACGCATGGAAATTGAAGTTTTGTTTTCCTGTCTTACCTTTCTTGGTAGTAATCATTACCACACCGTTTGCTCCTCTTGAACCATAAATGGCAGTGGTAGAAGCATCTTTCAAAACGCTGATGGTTTCGATGTCATCAGGGTTGATGTTTGAAGAACCCGCATCGTAAGGAACGCCGTCCACTACATACAAGGCATCATTTGAAGCGTTGATGGAACCAAAACCTCTTACTCGAATGCTCGGAGCAGATCCTGGAGCACCACCTGCACTAGTGGCTTGTATACCCGGTGCAGCACCGATAACCGCATTCAAGGCGTTAGCTGTAGGACGTAAGGCAATCTTATCAGCACCGATCTGAGCAGAAGCACCTACGTGCTTGTCAGCAGAAATAGTACCGTAACCGATTACAAGTACCTCCTCTAGCATCCTTTCATCGGATTTTAGAGTTACGTTAACCGTCGTTTTTCCGTTAACAGCTACTTCCTGACTCTCAAAACCAACTGCCTTGAAGACAAGAGTAGCTCCAGATGGAACGTTACGGATAACATAGTTACCTGAGGCATCAGTAGACACACCATTGGTGCTACCTTTGACCATAACACTTACGCCGGGAACTCCCAGCCCATCGTCGGCGGCTTTCACCACCCCGCTTACTTCTGTTTGTGCATAGGCCAAATTCAGACCTATGATCACCATTACAAAAAGTAACGTAATCCTTTTGATCATAAAAAGTTTATGTTTAAATTGGTTAATGTACAAAATTGCTAAAGAGTCTTCAATATTGCAATATGCAATTAGCGATTATGAGTAAAATCTTTAAAAAATATTAGAAAAAATCAGTAAAACTACAAATTCGCTTATTAACTAATTGTTTAATTTTAACTATGATAGGTTAAAATTTGGTAATATTTGAAACTGCCCAAATTTTTTTGGGTTAGCGAAAAAAATATATGCTTTAATTTGGATTTTTCTACTACCTCTGACTTTGAGTAGTTTAGATGAAGATGATTTTCACTCGAAGAAGTCTCTGTGCAAAGACTTACTGGAACTCGCCTAGTCCCTCTCTGATCACTTCGAAATGGTCCGGATCCGTGCAGTCTACTATAGTAGACGGGACAATTCCACACCATCCACCATCTATAATGATGTCTGCTAAGTACATGTTTTCTTCATAGATCACTTCTATCTCATTCGGGTATTCGCGTATATCATCGTACTTAACAGAAGTGGTAATGATAGGTCGCCCTAATTCTTTGATTAAAGTTTGAGGGATCATGTGGTCAGGAACCCTGATTCCAATGGTCTTTCTACTGGTTTGTAGCAGCTTGGGTAATTCGTTCGTTGAAGGTAATATAAAGGTGTAAGGGCCAGGTAAGTACTGCTTCATAGTGCGAAAGGCCTCGTTAGAGACCTTCGCATAGGTAGCAATATCACTAAGATCATGACAAACTATGGAGAATTTGTTCTGATTGGGTTTGATCCCTTTGATCTTGCATAGTTTTTCAACCGCCTTATTGTGATAAGAATTACAGCCCATGGAATACACCGTATCCGTAGGATATATGATAATACCCCCATCCATTAAACATTCTACAACCTGTTTAATTTTTCGCATATCGGGGTTTCCCGGGACTATTTCTATCAGCTCAGCGGCCATGTAATTCTGCGTAATTTAAAACTAGATTACAAAATGTTCTAACTCCATTTTTGAATCCTGATTCATCAAGATAAAAATCAGGGGTATGGTGTGGTGCGGCCTTCTCTATAGGAGTTTTAGGATCACGTCCACCTAAGAAAAAGAATAGGCCCGGCACCTTTTCTTGGTAGTAAGAGAAGTCTTCCGCTCCCATAACCACAGGAACCTCTTGAACCATATCTTTACCTACGGTTTCAATAAAGGTAGGTACCATTTTTCTGGTTAGTTCTTCGTGGTTCATGGTGACCGGATATCCCGGTATGATCTTAACTTCAGCCTCACATTGATTAGCTTCCGCAATATTCTTCACTATACCTTCTATTCTCTTATGTACAAATATTCTCTGTTCACGGGTAAGCGTTCTGATGGTACCTATCATCTTAACAGATTCAGGGATGATATTATGTCTGATTCCCCCATGTATGGCTCCCACCGTAACTACAGCCGGTGCTTCAATTAGCTTTACATTTCTAGATACTATGGTTTGTAGGCCGTTTACAATTTGAGAAGCCGTTACTACCGGATCTACACCATCCCATGGGTATGCCCCGTGCGTTTGCTTCCCTTTTACTACTATCTCCATCTCATCTACTGCAGCCATAGTTGGGCCGGGCTTATAGGAGATCATTCCCGCAGGAGTGGGAGAGTTGATATGTAAACCGAAGATAACGTCCACTTTTGGATTTTCTAAAACCCCGGCTTTGACCATGCCGTCTGCCCCAAATGGAACACTTTTATCCTGTACTCCTTCTTCAGCCGGTTGGAAGATAAACTTTACAGTTCCAGGTAAATCCTTTTTCATTCCTGCTAGGATCTCAGCTACTCCCATTAATATGGCTACATGCGAGTCATGACCACAGGCATGCATTACACCTGTTTCTTGCTCATTATATATAGCTTTGACCGTAGATTTAAAAGGTACATCTACTCTTTCTGTAACCGGTAAAGCATCCATATCAGCTCGCAGGGCAACAACCGGCCCGGGCTTTCCACCCTTTAATATCCCAACCACGCCGGTAAACGCTACCTTTTCTTGAACTTCTATACCCAATGAGCGCAAATGATCAGCAACGATTTTTGCCGTCCTTACTTCCTGGTTACCTAGTTCAGGATGTTGATGGAAATCCCGTCTCCACTGAATGACCTTGGATTCTATTTTATCAGACTCGGCAATCACTCTTTTCTTCAAGGCATCTTGAGCCATGAGGGTAGAGGAGGAGGAAAGTAGAGCAAGTAGGAGTAGTTTTTTCATTTTCTTAGGGTTTGATCACACTATAGACCGCCTCAGGACGATCCGTAGATAATATATCCACACCCAAATCTATGTAATTTTTGTAAACTTTATTTCCTTGAGCTGCTGCTTTTTTATCTAAGTTACCCAATACTCCTAAGATAGTAGGAATGCCTTTACTATGAAGGAATTCAATTAATTCTGCTTTGGGTTCATGCGTACCAATGAAGGCCACCATGTTTTTATCAGGTATACCTAATGCATTTAACCTTTCATAGTCTTCTACTTTCATTATGGTGACAGAGATCATCAAGCCCGGATGTAGGTCGTAAACGGTTTTTGCATCCGTAGCATTATAAGTAATGATGATACTGTTATTTTCAGATTTCGTCTTAACCACTTCATCAATCACTTTTTTGAACGGTGTTCCTCTTTTTACATCTAAAGTAAACAGAACTTTGTTCTTACCCCATTTTAGGGTTTCCATCAGTGTAGGTACTTTGTAGGGAGTTAATGTGCCAAAGTTATCTTTAAGTTGCAGGGTCTTAATATACTCCCAAGATTTTTCCTGGATCTTGCCGGAGCCTGTGGTAGTCCTTTCTAGTGTATTATCATGCATAAGATAAAGTACCGAGTCTAATGAGATGGCAATATCACATTCGATAATGCTAGGCATCATCTTAGCGAAATGTTGGAAGGATTCCAGACAGTTTTCCGGGTAATTAGGTATCTCTCCACCTCCACGGTGAATAGAAATCATAGGGTAAATCGAACTTCCCGGACTTAAATGCGTTGATAAGTTGGAAGGTGTTTTTACATACGGTGCAGAAGTTCTACAGGCAGTAAAGGCAATCAGTAATAATATAAAGTATTTCTTCATGAGACATTTATTTGGGGCAAAATTACCTAAGTATGCCTATAATAAGTGGAAAATCAGGGATTAATTGAGGAAATTTCCAAAAATATTGGTTGGTTTGAAAATATGTTTATATATTTGCACCTCGAAAAAATGGATAAAGTTTATTTAAATGGCAAATCATAAATCAGCTCTTAAAAGAATCAGATCTAACGAGGCGAAAAGATTAAGAAATCGCTATCAGCATAAAACCGCAAGAACTGCTATCAGAAAATTGAGAAGTTTAACTGACGCAGTAGAAGCTTCAGCTTTATTGAAGACTGTATCTTCGATGGTGGATAAATTAGCTCGTAAGAACGTTATTCACAAGAATAAAGCTGCTAACTTGAAATCTTCATTGTCTAAGCATGTGAAGACTCTTGCAGCTTAATCTGAAAAAAAGAAATTGAGTAAAGGTCGACGTAACTGTCGGCCTTTTTTTGTTATTTGGCCTCCAATCCATATGAAAAAGAGGTCTATAAAATCCTGGGCTGAAGAAGATCAGCCTAGAGAAAAATTATTACAAAAAGGAGTATCCGCACTGTCAAACGCTGAGTTATTGTCCATCCTGATAGGAAAAGGTACTGTTCAGCATTCTGCTTTAGATATAGGAAAGCAGATCCTAGTAAGAGTGAATCATGATCTTATGCATTTGGCCCGTCTAAATGTACAGGACTTGGTGCAATTTAAGGGTATAGGTAATACCAAAGCAGTGACTCTAGTGGCTGCATTTGAACTAGCCAGGAGACGTAAGGGAATACAGAAGCCCAAGATTAAAACGGCTCAGGATGCCTACGAACATTTTAAGCCTTATCTTTCAGATTTGTATAGGGAAGAGTTCTGGATGTTATGCTTGAACAGACAACTCCAAATTTTGCAAACTATACAGATCAGTAAAGGAGGTTTGAATGCTACTATGGTAGATATTAGATTGCTTTTTAAAGCGGCCTTGGAGAATTTTAGCACCTCCATCTTGCTGTGTCACAATCATCCTTCAGGTCAGCTGCATCCTAGTAAGCAGGATATCCAATTAACTCAAAAAATCAAATCGGCTGCCGTATATTTGGATATAGAAGTAGCGGATCATTTGATCTTTACGGATAACGGTTATTACAGCTTTGTGGAAAACGGATTGTTATGAAAGAAATAAGTAAGGAAGAACTGAAAGACTTTAAAGATTCAGAGATTGTGGACGTCAGGGAAAAGATAGAATTCTCCAACTATAATGTAGGAGGAAGAAATATCCCGGCTCACGAATTGAATTATTATATAGAAGATTTGAAGAAGGAGGAGAAATTAGTAGTGGTCTGCTCTAATGGAATGCGAAGTAGCATAGTAGCCAGAGTCTTGGAGAAAAAACTGGCTACTATTCCCATATTTCATTTGACCGAGGGTCTCGCATTATGATTTATATTTTCGGTCGTTCTTTACTAACCATTTGCCCACGATATAGGAGCTAATTAGAAGTACTACAAAGAAAAGAATGGGTAACCAAGTAGGAAATTCGTATCCGAACATAGCGTTTTGTCTTTTTTTTGCAAAACTAAAGGAATTTTGTGAGATTTTTATAGTTTACAAAAAGGAATATATCCCAAAACCTAATAAAATCATTACGGTTAACCAAGCTAAGAACAGCCAAACTTTAGATAAGGGTAAGATTTTCCATTTCTGAATAGCAAAGAGTACAATTGCTAAGCCTACGGGAAGGATAAAACTGTTCATATAACCTGCCCATACTAACAAGACCACGGGTTTTCCCAGCCACAAATAAATCAGTAAAGACGGGATCACAAATAAAGCTGGAGTCCATTTAGAAGTGAAGGCCTGATTTAAATCTTTCAAGAAGGATATGGAGGTATAAGTAGCTCCTATAACAGAAGTTAAGGCAGCGGAAAAGATCATGAGTCCAAAGGCCTTGTTTCCCCAACTTCCAAAATAACTTTCAAATACTGAAGCGGTTGGATTGTCGGGATTCAAGTGCCCACCTTGAATTACTATGTAGAGTATAACCCAATATAATAGAAACCTGAACGTTCCAGTTAATAGGATTCCTCTGTAGGCGCTTTGTTTAACTTGCGATTGATATTGTGGTCCAACTATACCACTGTCCAATAATCTTTGTGCTCCGGCAAAGGTAATATAGCCGCCTACAGTACCTCCTACTAGGGTTAGTGTCGCCTTTATATTGATTTCTTCTGGTAGTAATGTGAACTTTAATATTTTGCCAAAGTCATTCTGGGTCATAAATACCATGCCCATAAGCATTAATATCATTAGGACTCCCAAAATTTTTACGGTATAATCCAGCCACTTTAATTGACTTTTGCTTAGAAATAGAATGATGGCAATGAGCGCTGAGAGGATGACTCCTATAGGGGTGGGTAAAGCTAAAAGTGCATTAAGTCCTAATCCTGCACCGGCAAGGTTGCCAATATTAAAAACCAGCCCTCCTGTGGCTATGGCAACACAAAATACCCAGCTGAGGACAGGATGGATTCTGTGGGCAAGCTTTTGAACAGAGGAATTGGAATAGGAGAGAGCTTGCCATATGCTGACTTGCGTAATAATGTCTATTACGAGGGAAAGCAGGATGACAAATCCGAAATTATACAGTAATTGTTGGGTAAAAACGGTAGTTTGAGTCAAAAAACCGGGGCCAATAGCTGAAGTAGCCATCATAAAGGTGGCAGCGATAAAGGGAGAAGAAAAACGCTTCAAGCTTTAGTTTTTTTATAAAAATACAAAATCTTAAATTTTGTCTATGAATAATAAAGTGTTATCCACGTACCTATAGTATTTCTAGACATTTATTTTATTTTAGCAAATTAAGTATTGTTTTTGGAACCTTAAAATTTGATATGAGACCATTAATTATTGCGGGGCTGTTAATTCTAGCTCTTATAGTAGGTAAAATGCTCTTTTTTTCGGGTGACTCAGCTGCACCTGCCGGTGGCGGAGGAGGACCTAGAAAAGGAGGGGGAGCGAAGTTGAATTTATATGTGGTAGACTACGAAGAAAATGCCTCAACCATTTCAGCTTCAGGTTCCACTGTGGCAAATGACCACGTTGAAATCAGGAGTGAAATTTCAGGTCTCATCACCCGTCTGTCCATTCCGGAAGGTACGGTGGTTCCAAAGGGATATCTCATTGCTAAGATTAAGGACGATGACATTTTGGCACAATTAAAAAAGATTGAGTTAGAAGAACAATTAGCCGCTCAGACTGAAGCCCGTCATCGTAAACTTTTGGATATCAATGCTATCTCCAAAGAAGAGTATGAAATCTCCTTAAATAAGGTCCAAACCTTGAAGGCCGACAAGGATCTTTTGAAGGTTCAATTAGCAAAAACTGAGATTAGAGCGCCGTTTACGGGGAAAATCAGTCTTAAAAATATTTCACTGGGGGCATATGTAACCCCTTCAAATGTGATTACTACCTTGACTCAGTACAGTCCCATAAAGATTGACTTTACTACTCCGGAGCGTTACATTAATGATATCAAGGTGGGAAGCACTATCCAATTTAAAACGGATGGATCACCGGAATTCCGTCCGGCTACGGTGATCGCCATAGATCCTTCCATAGATGTAAACCGGTCTTTGAAGGTTAGAGCCATCTCCCCGAATCAAAACGGAGATTTAGTGCCGGGGATGTTTGTTAATGTAGCGGTGGAGATTAAGAAGACCAAAACCATCATGGTGCCATCTGAAGCAGTTATTCCTGTGGTGGATGGTATGCAGGTATATTTGAAGAAGGATGGCAAAGCCAAACTTGTTAAGGTTCAAACCGGATTCCGGGATGTAAGCAAAGTGGAAGTCTTAAAAGGACTAGCAATTGGAGATTCTGTTATCACAAGTGGATTAATTACTTTAAAAGAAGGAGATCCCGTAAGTTCTAATTAAGCCATGTCAATTTCAACCCTTTCAATCAAAAGGCCGGTCTTAGCCATTGTGATGAACCTCCTCATCATGCTCTTTGGGATTATTGGATATAATTTCTTAGGAGTACGGGAGTTCCCATCCGTGGATCCGCCTATAGTAAACGTTAGTGCTTCCTATCCGGGAGCAAATGCGGACATTATCGAGTCTCAAATCACCGAGCCACTGGAAAAGGCTCTGAATAGTGTAGAAGGTATCCGAAGCGTTTCCTCTTCCTCTAACCAGGGTCGCTCTAACATCACCGTGGAATTTAACCTGGGGATGGACATGGAGAAAGCCACAAATGACGTTCGTGATAAAGTGAACTCTGCAGTGGGGCAGTTGCCGCGCGACTTAGACGGGGTGCCCATAGTTCGTAAAGCAGATGCTAACTCTGATGCCATCTTAGCTTTCTATATCCAAAGTGATAAGAGAAATATTCTGGAAATGTCAGATTTTGCGGAGAATACGGTGGCTCCCCGACTAGAAACCATAGAAGGAGTAAGTGAGATCCGTATTTGGGGGATGAAGAGATACGCCATGCGTATATGGATGAATCCTAATAAAATGGCAGCATTTGGAGTTACCACTCAGGATGTTAGATCCGCGTTAGAGAGAGAAAACGTAGAACTTCCTTCCGGTAAATTACAAGGGGCAGCTACAGAATTAGTAGTAAAGACTATAGGTAGATTCCAATCTGTTGAGGACTTTAACAACATGATTGTACGGAACGTGGGTGAGACAAACGTACGTCTGAGAGATATAGGCTATGCTGAATTAGGTCCGGAAAACCTGGAAACTAGCATGCGCTTGAATGGAGTACCTATGAATGGTATTGCTATCCAACCTCAGCCTGGTGCAAATTACCTGGATATAGCAGAAGAAGCTTACAAGAGAAAGGCAGAGATAGAAAAGACACTTCCGGATGACATCAGCATGGGAGTAATCTTTGATACCACCACCTTCATCAAGCAATCCGTAACTGAGGTGGCTGAGACCATTCTGATCGCCATAGTACTGGTGGTGATTATTATATTCCTATTCTTCCGTGACTGGATTGTGGCTTTCCGCCCTCTTATTGATATCCCGGTGTCTTTAGTAGGTACCTTCTTTATTATGTTTTTACTGGGTTTCTCAGTAAACGTTTTGACCTTATTGGCTATCGTGCTCGCTACGGGTCTTGTGGTAGATGACGGTATTGTGGTTACAGAAAACATCTATAAGAAGATTGAGGAAGGTATGAACCCTATAGAGGCCTCTATCAAAGGTTCAAATGAGATCATATTCGCGGTTATCTCCACTTCCATCACGCTTGCAGCTGTTTTCCTACCGGTAATCTTTATGGAAGGTTTCGTAGGAAAGCTATTCATGGAGTTTGGTGTAGTGCTAGCTAGTGCTGTATTGATCTCAGCATTTGTGTCACTGACATTAACGCCTATGCTGAATGCCTATCTGAATAGGAAAGAAATCAAGAGAACACGCTTCTACGAAGCCACTGAACCATATTTTGAGAAGATGGAGACTTCCTACAGAAGCAGTTTGTCTAATTTCTTACATAAGAAATGGATAGTAGCTCCTATCATGGTTGTCGTTCTAGCTTTATTATTTTTCTTTGGTTCTAAACTGAATAATGAATTGGCCCCATTGGATGACAGGAGTAGTTTGTCCCTCAACTTTCTAGGGCCAGAAGGCTTCTCCTATGAAGCTATGGACTCTTTCATTAGTGAAGTTACACAAGTGATGAGAGACTCCGTTCCGGAAATCAGGGGTATCATGGCTATAACCTCTCCGGGTTTTGGAGGAAGTGGTGGTGCAAATACAGGTTTCGGAAGGATTATGCTGACTGAGAAGCACGAGAGAACCAAGTCGCAAGATGAAATAGCGAACTACCTAACTAATTTGACAAAGAAATTTACAGTAGGTAGGACATTTATTAACCAGCAGCAAACCATCTCTGTGAATAGAAGGGGAGGGCTTCCTGTAGGATATGTAATTCAAACCCCTGACTTAGAGAAGATGAGGGAATATCTACCTAAATTCATGGAAAAAGTAGAGAATGACCCTACATTCCCTATCTCAACTGTGGATTTGAAGTTCACTAAACCTGAATTATCTGTACATATTGATCGTGAAAAGGCGAAGAGCTTAGGAGTGGCAGTTGCAGATGTGGCTCAAACCATGAACCTGGCCTTTGCCGGTCAGCGCTTTAGTTACTTCACCATGAACGGTAGGCAGTATCAGGTGATTGGTCAGTTTGAGAAAGAGGATAGAAATGCTCCTTTGGATTTGAAAAGCATGCACGTGAAGAACTCTGCCGGTGAACTCATTCAAATGGATAATATTGTAACGGTAGTGGAAAACAGTAGCCCTCCGCAGTTGTATCACTATGATAGATATATGTCTGCTACTGTAACGGCGGGACTAGCTCCTGGAAAGACCATTTCAGACGGTATTAAAGCTATGGATGCTATACGTGATGAGTTAAATGATCCGGAAGTACGTACGGCCTTAACCGGATCTTCAAGAGACTTTGCAGAGAGTTCTTCAAATACCTTGTTCTCTTTCGGTTTAGCCTTAATTCTAGTGTACCTGATATTGGCGGCTCAGTTTGAAAGTTTCGTGGATCCATTGATCATCATGTGTACTGTACCTTTAGCTATCGCTGGCGCAGTATTGTCTCTTTGGTTATTTGATCAGACCATAAATATCTTTAGCCAAATTGGTATGATCATGTTGATAGGTTTGGTAACCAAAAACGGCATTTTGATTGTGGAATTTGCCAATCAATTGCGTGAAAGGGGACTATCAAAAGCTGAGGCTGCTCTGGAAGCTGCAGTATTGCGTTTACGTCCCATTTTGATGACTACTTTAGCTACGGCCTTTGGTGCTTTACCCATTGCCGCTGCTTTAGGAGCTGCAGGTACCAGTAGAAGATCTATGGGTATCGTGGTTATCGGAGGTCTAGTAGTGTCATTGATACTTACTCTATATGTCATTCCTGCTATGTATATCTACTGGAGTAAGGAAAAGAATTTTGAAAGAATGAAGGCCATAGATGAAATGGCAGAAGCTTAAGACTTTTATGAAAAGTACATTTATTACGGCTTTATGCCTGTGTGTTAATTTATTGTCTCATGCCCAAGATACCTTACGCCTTGATGATGCCGTAAGTATTGCGTTGGAGAATAATTATGGAGTTCAGGTAGCCCAAAAGCAAGTAGATTTGGTCAATAACCGCATTTTTAAGGGAAATGCAGGGATGACGCCCACTTTAGATTGGAACACCTCTATCAATTCTACTTTTAACCAAGTAAATCAGAACTTCATTGACGGTCGGGTGATCAACCGTTTTGGTACTTCTGTCTCTCCAAACACTTCTTTGGCTCTACAGTATACCTTGTATAACGGAGGCAGAATGCAAGCTACCTTTGAAAGGTTAAAGAGCTTAGGCCAACTGTCGGAAATTCAAAGGCAAGCAGTCTTACAGTCTACCATCAGTGATGTGATGGAAGCGTATTACAATATTCAGCGATTGCAGAGTACCCTTGGGTATATCAATCAGATCATACATTACTACGAAGAGCGTCAAAAATTGACAGAAGAAAGATGGCAGATAGGTAGAGGTTCTAAATTGGATTTCTTACAGTCCAAAGCTGATTTGACCACTCAATTGACAGACCAAACCAATGTGTCTATACAGTTGCGTAATGCAAAGATTGCCTTGAATAGATTACTTGGAAGAGATCCCGATGCTGATTTCAAAGTGGAAGATAGGACGGATGATTACCAACTGTTTGACTTGAATTACTTGAAAGATCAGGCAAAGAGCATAAATCCTGAGTTCTTAGCCTTAAGAAAACAAGAGGAGATTAATCAAATGGAACAAAAGGAAGCCAAAGGATTTTTGAAACCTACCATCATTTTGAATTCCAGCTTTGGATATAATTTCAACTATAACAATGCCGGTTTAATCAGCAATAGCCAAAGTACCGGTTTGTCTACCGGTTTGACCGCTTCCTGGAGGATATTTGATGGAAAGGTGATCAAAAGGAATATAGAAGCCACAAAGATTAATGCGGATATTATAAAACTTCAGAAAGACGAGTGGATGAATAATCTGGAAAATCAGATTACTGCCGCATTTTATCAGTATGAAACACAGAAAAGGCTATTAGAACTGGAGCAGCAGAACATAGCTACTGCGCAGGAAAACCTTGAGATATCTGCTGAGAAGTTCAAGCTAGGTGCTAGTACCATCTTAGAGATTAATGATGCGCAAACGCGTTATACCACCATTATGAACCGCTTAGTAACGGCAGAGTATAACCTAAGAATTTCTAAATTGAATCTCCTGACCTTGAGCGGAGAATTAATTCGTTAAGCCATTGGGCGGTTTTCAAGGCATGAGGAGAATCGCTGTGCACGCATAAGGTGGAAGCCCGGATGATAGGTCCGGGCTTTTCGTTTATATCCGGTAGTGCTGATCCTTCTAAAAAGGCTTTGAATTGTATTTCAATTCTTTGGCGGTCAGTTAGTACTGAACCTTCCCTTTCTCTTGGAGCTAATAATCCATTTTGAAGATAAGCACGGTCTGCAAAACCTTCAGAACATGTTTTTAATCCTAGTTCTTCAGCTTTTTTGATGCTAATCGAATTTGCTAGTCCGTAAAGTTCTAGATCAGGGTTATGGTCTAACACCGCTTTTGCAATAGCTTCCGCATAATCTTCCATATCTGCAGACATGTTATACAATGCTCCATGGGGTTTTACATGGGAAAAATTTCCGCATTCATTGGAGAAAATTTCCAATTGTTCTCTAACCAAGGTATAGATTTCCTTTTTGGATAGGAAGATTTTCCTTCTGCCGAAGTGCTCAGGGTCTTTGAATCCCGGATGCGCTCCGATTTTCAATCCATGTATCTGGGCATTTTTTATGGTGGTACGTAAAATGTCCAAACTTCCTGCATGGTATCCACAGGATATATTGACGGCGTCTACATAGGGCATGAGTTCTAAATCCAGTTGGGTCTCTGCTCTTTCTCCCATGTCACAATTGATCTCTATTTCCATGCCAATTTTTGAAAGAATTCCTTCTTTTTCTGGTTAATCTCCCAGGCTTCTTCTGCAGAAATCTTTTCCCAAAAGAAAGATTGCCCTGGCTTTAATTGACTTAATGCATCTATATCCACCACCCATCCCCATAGCGGGTATCCGCCGGTGGTTTGCGATTCTGACATCAAAACTACTAATTGTCCATCAGGTAGCAACTGTATACATCCTCTCTCCACCGGGAAAGAGATTTGTTCCTTGTACCCAGTAAGTGCAGGTCCTTTAAGTCTATATCCCATTCTATTGCTAGAGGCATCTATGGTAAAGGTTTCATTTGGAATATTTGTACAGTACTTTCCGGGTACAAAGCGAATTTTTTCTCTACTTTTTAAAGGTGGAAGTATTCCCGATCTATTAAAATACTCTGCTTTTATTTTTAGAATTTTCGGTAACGAAGGATGGACTAATTTTTCATTTTGCGAATAGCTTCCCAGCCATCGTTCTGACTCTACACTCCCTGCAAAACCCAGATAACTCCACATTCCTGATTGGTGCCGAGTAAACCTTAATGTATCTCCTGGTTTAGTATGGTAAATTTTCCCAATTAGAATAGGAGAGTCGTTTAATCTCGGGCCAAAATCTGCTCCATAATTACAGAAGGTTACTTCTTCTTCAAATAGGATTTCCGGTGCAGGAAAAGTAAATTCTAAACATGCACTCTCTACAGGTTTGTTTAAAAATGCATTCAATGATTGAAGGGAGAATTGATCCATTGCTCCGGAGGAGCCAATGCCCCATTTTCTAGCCCCTTTGCGCCCTAGATCTTGTATACTAGTATTTAATCCAATTTTAAGAAATTTCACCGCAGTAGAGCTTTGAGAGGCGAAATATAATAGGGTAAATCCATGTCTGGAATGAATTTTGAGAATAAAATGTTATCTTTTAAAACCTATTCACATGGATACTAAAAAATATACAGAGCATCCCGATATCACGATCTTATGGATGCCATCAAAATGCGTACATGCTGGAGAATGCGTTAGAAGGCTTTCAAAGGTGTATCATCCCAAAGATAAACCATGGATAAAGCCTTTGAATGCTAGTAAAGAAGAATTAATCGAACAAATTGATCATTGCCCTTCAGGTGCATTGGGTTATATTATCAATAAATAAATTATGGAAATCAAACATTCACAAACTGAGACTAAAGGTATATTTGAAGCTATAGAAGATGGGCTTAAAGTAGGAGAGATGACCTATTCAAAAGCCGGGACTTCAAAGATTATCATTGATCATACACAAGTAGATCCTTCGCAGAATGGAAAAGGAGTAGGGAAAAAATTAGTGAATGCTGGTGTGGCCTATGCCAGAGAAAATGGTTTAAAGATCTTGCCTTTATGTCCCTTTGCTAAGAAGGTATTGACTGGTTCTGAGGAGTATCAGGACGTTTTGTCGTAATTAATAGGAGCTGGTTTAGTAGGCTTATTTTTAGGATTCCGGGTTTCGTACGAAGCCCGGAATTTTATTTTTTTCAGACCCGTGAAAAAACCGTCCTTTTTTATCAAATTTGTATTCCGAAATCTAACTCTGCAATCCTCATGTTCGAAAATCGAAAATTTCCTATCTTGATCTTTGTCTATACTATAGGCATTATCTATCTATCTAGGTTATTTTATCTGCAGGTGGTGGATAAGGAATATAGGTCGATAGATGCCTTAAATTCAATACGTAAGGAGATTTCTATTCCTCTGCGTGGGCAGATTTATGATAGATCGGGGAAGTTGATTGTGGCGAACGAGGAAGTATATGATATGTATGTCATACCTCAAAAGGTATTGCCTTTTGATACGGTGTCCTTCTGCAATCTTTTTGGTATAGACAAGAATTATGTAGACTCTATGCTGAATCAAGCTAGGGAATACTCCAAATTGCGCGCTTCATTGTTCTTGCGTCAATTGTCTAAACAGGAATATTCTGGAGTGATTGACGCCATGATTCAATATCCTGGTTTTCACTTTGAACAATCCTTTTATAGGACATACCCGGGTAATACTATGGCGAACGCTCTTGGCTATATCGGTGAAATTCCCAAAAAGCAATACGAAGAGCAAGAGGAAGAATATTACAGAAAGGGTGATTACATTGGATTGGCAGGTCTGGAAAAATATTACGAGTTGGATTTGAGAGGTACCCGAGGGAGTAGATTGGTCTTAATGAACTCCAAAGGTGAAGATAAGGGTTCATACAGCGAAGGAAGATACGATACGGCTGCTGTAATAGGAAATAACCTATACACACACATTGATTTAGGTATTCAACAATTGGCAGATTCCTTGTTTCAAGGGAAGGTGGGGGCTGTAGTGGCTATTGAGCCTTCTACGGGAGGGATTTTGGCTATTGGATCCTATCCAACCTACGATCCGGTGTTATTGTCCGGAAGAGAGTTTTCGAAGAACTATACTGTTTTAGCGAAGAATCCGGATAGGCCCTTGAATAACCGTCCTGTATCGGCATTTTACCGTCCGGGATCTACATTTAAACTAGTTCAAGCAGCAATTGGTTTGGGGGATGGTGTCATCACTCCATCCACTTCCTTATCTGGTAATAGTAAATTCTCGATGCACAGTGCGGGAGAGACGGCTAATTTGTATACTGCCATTCAAAAGTCTTCTAACCCCTATTTTGACAATGTACTTAGAAGGATTTTACATAACATAAAAGAAACCAAGGGAGAGAGCCAGGTAGCTTTAGGTTTAGCCGCGTGGAATGAGAAGATCCGGAAATTTGGTTTTGGGGTACATTTAGGTATAGACCTTCCCTCTGAAACCAAAGGTGTAATACCTACCCCGGAACTTTACGATAAGATCTATGGTAAAAATCAATGGAAGTATTCTACCATCTACTCCATCAGTATTGGTGAAGGAGAATATGGGGTGAATGTATTAAAGTTGGCAAACCTGGCTGCAGTAATGGCCAACAGGGGTTACTGGGTGACTCCTCATATTGTTAATACCGTAGGTCTAGATCCTAAAGCAGGGAAAAAGACCGCGGTGGAGATTCATCAAACGGGTATTGATAAACGTCATTTTGAGGAAATTGTTAAAGGAATGGAGCTTGTGGTGCAAGCTGGTACAGGTAGGGCAGCTCAAATCAAAGATATTGAGGTTTGTGGAAAAACCGGTACTTCTCAGAATGGTAAGGGTAAAAGAGACCATGCTTTATTCATCGGTTTCGCACCCAAACATAATCCTAAGATTGCTATAGCGGTGGTGGTAGAAAATGCAGGTTTTGGTGGAGTGGCATCTGCTCCTATAGCAGGTTTGATGATGGAAAAATATTTAAAGGGAGCACACAATAGGGAGGCCTATAAACAGCAGATCATGGCTACTAGATACACCACTGTGGCAGGTAAATCATTATAATACATGGCGAGAGAGATTGACATTAAGAAAGGTCTGGATTGGACCACCGTTTGGATATACATCATTTTATTAGGAATAGGCTTAATCAATATTTATGCAGCCGTTTATAATGTAGATAACCCTAAACCCATTTACTCCTTAGACCATAATGCCGGAAAGCAAATCTTATTCATGGGATTAGCCTTTTTCATTATAATGGTCATTCTATTCGTAGATTACAAGGTCTATGACACCTTTGCGTATCTGTTTTATGGTTTTTGGATACTTGTACTGGTCTTAACCATATTTATAGCACCAGATATCAAAGGTTCTCGCTCGTGGTTAAGGTTTGGAGGCTTTCAATTTCAGCCTGCTGAGTTAGCGAAGACCATTACCTTGTTAGCTTTAGCCAGGTATTTAAGTACACAAGGTATTTCGGTTACTAAATTTAAGGACCTATTGAGGGCTTGTGTTCTGATCTTTTTGCCTCCTTTGATCATCATTCTCCAGAAGGAAACGGGTTCTGCATTGGCATTTGGAGCCTTTATTATCATACTTTATAGAGAGGGGCTTCCAGGTGTTTATCCTGCTTTGATTTTAGCCTTCATTGCTTTATTTATACTAGGTTTAGTGTTTGAAGGTCAAATCTGGATTGTTCTTTTGGGCCTAGCTTTAGTAGCAGTATTGTTCTGGTATTTATTCTTAAAGAGGTACGAAAGAAACCGCCAAAACCTACAAAGGGTTATTGGACTCTTTATTCTATTCAGTGGTTTTGTGATGGCCATTGACTTTGCTTTGAACAATGTATTTGCTCCACACCAGCAAAAAAGAATTATGGTACTTGTTAATCCTGATGTGGATCCTTTAGGGGCAGGTTGGAATATCTCCCAGTCTAAGCTTGCTATTGGCTCAGGAGGACTATTTGGCAAAGGATGGCTACAGGGAACTCAGACTAAATTTGACTTTGTACCGGAACAGTCTACTGACTTTATTTTCTGTACAGTGGGAGAAGAATGGGGGTTTGTAGGAGTGTTCGTGGTGATTGCTCTCTATTTTATCTTGATTACCCGTATTTTCAATCTGGCAGAAAAGCAGAAATTTAAGTTTGCAAGAATCTACGGTTATGGGGTAGGTAGTATCCTGTTTTTTCACTTATTAGTGAATATAGGTATGACCATTGGATTGATTCCGATCATTGGGATTCCTCTTCCTTTCTTAAGTTATGGAGGTTCATCCCTTTTGTCCTTTACCATCCTTCTATTTATTTTCTTGAAGTTAGACGCTCATAGGAGTTATAAGGTCTAGAGCTGATGTAGGAAATGTCGAATGAATTCTGCACATATGGGTGCTTGTTCTATCATGCCCGCGTGTGCAGCCTCGTTTAATACAAGGGTATAGGGCTTTTGAAGTTGAATGGTTTGTTGCAGAGCCAGTTCTAAGGGGACAAATTTGTCTGACTTGCCTAAGATTTGGAAGAGGGGAAATTTGAAGGTACTCAGGGTATTGATGTGATCCTTTCGGTTTCTCATGGCTAATGTAGCTGTCGACAGAGATTCCGCAGGAATGAGAGAATATCTTTCTATATTTCTTGAAATCAACTCTTCATAGTTTTCCGGTGAAGAGAACATTTTAGGATAAAAATTTTCTATAAAAGCCTTACTGCCATTCTTCTGTATGAACTGAGCAGTCTTTAACCTTTCTACTTTTTTATCTTCGGAATCTGCTGCGGCAGAGGAATGAAATAAACCTAAACCAGAGACTTCATCTGGGAATATGGCTGCATATTCTAAAGCTATGTACCCGCCCATGGAATGTCCAATCAGGATAGGATTGGTGATCTCATGTAATTCTATGAATTCACGGAGGATAAGCGCATAATCACTTATATCTGTCGCCTTGGTGATTAAGGCATGGTCAAAGGTAAAATGCTGATAATAAGCAGGTAGTTTTGGGAGGAAATCCTCCCAAACTGTACTATCTTCTCCAAACCCGTGAATCCATATAATTTTCATATCACCAAAGTTTTTCCGGATACTTTCCTTGTTCTATCAGGGCATTTATGGCTACCTGTACTTTTTGTTTGTCTTCCGGATAAGTTACTCCAAACCAGTCGGATGTATTAGTGAACACTTTGCATTTGCCTTTTCCTTCAGCCATGAGGTTACTCATCACCTTAGGAATGTAGAATTCTGCTTTTGGTGCATCAAAATGTTCTTTGGCATAGGCATGGAACATCTTTTCGGTTTCTTGGAATACACTTGGTTTGAAACCCCAGAAGTTCATGGAAACTGTAGTGTTTTCTTCTAGGACAACCGGCTCACCTAGGTCATGAAAAACGATTTTTCCATCTTCGAGACGTTCAATTTTTGTACGTTCTACAACATCCGTTAAAAAATGATGATCATCTACAGTACAAACTCCTCTACTAACCGTTCCGTTTTCTGATAGGGTATTCTTAAGCTGATACCCAATCAAAGTATGTACATCATCACGGGTGTCTGTTCTAAGAAATTCAGCAACCGTTTGGAAGGCTTCTTCTCCGTAGAAATCATCTGCATTTATCACAGCAAATGGTGTTTGGGTGTGTTTCCAGGCACAAAGCATGGCATGACCCGTTCCCCATGGCTTTTCTCTTTTAACTCCTTCAAGTCCTTCAGGTAAATAAGAGTCAACTTCCTGGAAAGCTAATTCGTAATCTATTTTTCCTTTAAGTTTAGGATCAAAAATGCGTATAAAGTCTTCTTTTAATTCTTCTCTTATAATAAAGACAATCTTTCCAAATCCACTTCTAATCGCATCATATAGGGAGTAATCTATAATGGTTTCTCCGTTCGGTCCGAAATTGTCCAATTGTTTAATTCCTCCATAGCGACTGCCCATTCCGGCTGCCAAAATTAGTAATGTAGGTTTCATTGATTCTTGGTTATTTCTACAAAAATACGCGCAGAAAGGAGATTTTTGGTACTTCACGGTAAATAATAAGAAGCCTTATCCACGAAAACAATGATTATATCGATAGATTGTTGTTTTCGGAAAATATTATTCTAAGTTTTTCATAAATTTCGGAATGTTGAAACCAAACTAGATAATATGAAGAAAGTATTTTTACTATTGCTTCTTGTTCTGAGTCAGTCGAGTGTTTTTGCGCAGCCAAACCAAAACGGCGTGCAAGATAAACGTCCCGGCTATTACCTGTTTAAGAATGCTACATTGCATGTAGATCCCAGCACGGTAATAGAAGAGGCTTGGCTACTTGTGCATGACGAGAAAATCGAAAAAGTGGGAAAGAATTTTGAAGTTCCCAAATCTACTCAGGTCATTGATCTGAAAGGAAAACACGTTTACCCATCTTTCGTAGACATCTATTCAGATTACGGTATGCCGGAATTGAAAAGAGGAATGGGTGGAAGAGGCAACTTCTACGAAATGAAATTTGATTCTGATAAAAAAGGCGCTTACTCGCATAATATGGCCATCAAGCCAGAAGTAAAGGCTTCAGAATTATTCACTATCAACCCTAAATCTGCAGAGGAGCTGCGTAAAATAGGTTTTGGTGCAGTGGTGTCTCACGTTAAGGACGGTATCGTAAGAGGTAATTCAGTTTTGGTATCCTTGAATGATGAGAAAGAAAGTACATCTCTACTTAAAGGTGATGTTTCTTCGCACTACTCCTTCCTTAAAGGCCTAAGCACTCAGACCTATCCTGTTTCTTTGATGGGATGTGTAGCTTTATTACGTCAGACCTATTATGATGCAGATTGGTACAAAAAGACAAATGCTGCAAAAGAAAGAAATCTATCTTTAGAAGCGTTCAATGCTAACCAAGCTCTTCCTTCTGTATTTCATGCCACTAATTTCCACGATGTTTTAAGAGTAGCAAAGATCGGAAAGGAATTCGGAGTGAAATACATCATCAAAGGTGGTGGAGATGAATATAAGCGTATTGATGAGATCAAGTCTTTGGGTACGCATATGATCTTACCTTTGAATTTCCCGAAAGCTTTGGATGTTGAAGATCCTATTGATGCTGAAAACGTAAGCTTAGCTGATCTTAAGCATTGGGAATTAGCTCCGGGTAACCCTGCAGCTTTGCAGGCTAAAGGAGTAGAATTCTCTTTCACTGCATCTGATTTGGCTATGAAATCTACATTCTTTGCTCAGATTCAGGCTGCTATCAAAGCCGGATTAAGCAAAAAAGATGCTTTAGCTGCATTGACAGTTAATCCTGCTAAAGCTTTGAAAATTGAAGATCAGGTGGGTACTATCAAAAATGGTTTGTTGGCAAACTTCTTGATTACAGATAAGGAGATCTTTGATGATAAGGCAAGAATTTTAGAGAACTGGGTGCAAGGAAAGCGCTATGTGATCACAGATATTTCACTTTCTGAAATCGCAGGCAAGTACAAAACAAATGTACCTGGTTTTAATACGCTAACGGTTACAGGAGAGGTAGATAAACCTGCGTTTGAATTTGCATTAGATACTGTAAAGCTTAAGCCTACAGTTACCCGTGATAAGAATTTCTTAACCATCACTTACAAGAAAGGAAACGAAGGGGTTACTCGTTTAACTGGAGTAATTGGTGATAAGAAGATTTCTGGCCAGGGTGTAGATGCAAAAGGTCAAACTTTCACATGGTCTGCTGAACTAGCAGAAGAAGCTGTTGCAAAGAAAGATGCTCCAAAAGCTGCAGATAAAGTTGCGGAAAACAAAGGAGGCATGCTTTATCCTTTCACTGGGTGGGGCAATAAAGAGCTACCTAAGCAGGAAGATCTATTGATCAAAGGTGCTACCGTTTGGACAAACGAGAAAGAAGGTAAAATTGTAGCAGATGTTCTGGTGAAGAATGGTAAAATTCACTCAGTAGGTAAGAACCTATCCTCGGCAGGTGCTAAAGTTATAGATGGTACAGGTAAACACCTAACTAACGGTATCATTGATGAACATAGTCATATTGCATTGTTCTCTATCAATGAAGTGGAATCTGTATCCTCTGAAGTTCGTCAAGAGGACGTGATTAACTCGGAAGATATCAATATCTACAGACAATTGGCAGGAGGCGTTACTACTTCTCAATTATTGCACGGCTCTGCTGACTGTATAGGTGGACAGTCTGCCATCATCAAATTGAAATGGGGTGAGTCACCTGATAATTTGTTGATTCCTAACTCTCCTAAATTCATCAAGTTTGCTTTGGGTGAAAACGTGAAGAGAGGTAATGCAAATACAACTCCTAATCGCTACCCTATCACTCGTATGGGTGTTGAGCAAGTCTTTATTGATGCTTTTACAAGAGCAATCGCCTATAAAAATGAGTGGGAAGCTTATAACAAAGCTAAAGTAAAGACAGGTTTGGTTCCGCCAAAACGTGATCTTGAACTGGATGCATTAGTGGAAATTCTAAATGGGGAAAGAAATATCACTTGTCACTCCTACGTGCAGTCTGAAATCAACATGTTAATGAAGGTAGCTGATTCTTTAGGATTCAAGATCAATACTTTCACTCACATCCTTGAAGGTTATAAAGTGGCAGATAAGATGAAAGCTAGAGGCATTAACGGTTCTACTTTCTCTGACTGGTGGGCATATAAAATGGAGGTAAAAGAGGCTATTCCATTTAATGCAGCTATCTTAACTAAGATGGGTATTCCTACGGCAATCAACTCTGATGATGCTGAAATGGCAAGACGCCTTAATCAGGAAGCGGCTAAAACTGTACTTTATGGTGGATTGACAGAAGAAGAAGCGTGGAAGACGGTTACGCTTAACCCCGCAAAAATGCTTCATTTAGATAATAGATTAGGTTCTATCAAAGCAGGTAAAGACGCTGATTTAGTTCTTTGGACAGATAATCCTTTGTCTATCTATGCAAAACCTGAGAAAACTATCATTGATGGTGCTATCTATTTTGACTTAACTACAAAAGAGCAAAAGGAAAAAGAACTAAGAGATGAGAAGAACAGACTTGTTCAGATTCTTTTGGCCGAAAAAGTGAAAGGTACGCCTACTGAGCGTCCGGTTATGCGTCCAAGAGCACAGGAAGTACACTGTGATCATATCATGGAATATGACAATATTTCTGTAGAACAATTAGAATCTTTCCTACAAACTTTAAACGCTAGCGGTAAATGAAGAAAATAGTAATCTCCTTATTGTGCCTATTGTCGGGAATGAGTATGGCACAGAATCCGGGAGCCGGAAAAGCTTCTAAGGAGCCTGTGATATTTTTTAATGCCCATATTTTTGTGGGCAATGGAACGGAATATGCCTCCGGTTCTCTAGTAATGGAAAACGGGGTGATCAAAGAAGTAGCGGATGCTAATTTGAGCTCGAAATATCCCAATGCAAAGAAGGTAGATGTGCAAGGTAAACATATTTACCCGGGAGTTATTTCTCCTGCCAATACTTTGGGTTTAGCGGAGATCGAATCCAGCAGACCTACCTTGGATCATCAGGAGTTAGGCGACTATAATCCTAACGTGAGAGCGCTTATAGCTTATAATACGGACTCGGAAGTGATTCCAACTGTTCGTGGTAACGGGGTGTTGATTACCCAGGCTACTCCTACGGGTGGTATTATTTCAGGCAGGTCAGCTATCATGTATTTGGATGGCTGGAACTGGGAAGATGCCGTTTTAAAAGCAGATGACGGAGTATGGTTAAATTGGCCTCGTAGAATGAGCTTTGGATTTAATCCTCAAACTTTCTCCAGAGAGCCTCGTAAAAACGAGAATTACCAGAAATCTATCGATGAACTTCGTCAGATGTTTGCTCAGTCAAATGCTCAAAAGGCAGGAGGCCAGCCTCATGATAATTTAAAGCTTACTTCCTTAAACGGAATACTTAGCGGAGACCAGCGTCTTTTTATCCAGGCTGGAACAGACAAAGAGGTCATTGAAGCTATACAGTTCTGTAAAGAAGTAGGAGTGAAGCATCCGGTAGTAGTAGGTGCGGTTACTTCTGATTTAGCTATCCAAACCTTAAAAGAGAACAATGTGCCTATCATCGTTTCCCCTACTCACCGCTTACCGGATAGAGTAGATGATGATGTGTGGGAGCCATACCGTTTACCGGCCATGCTAGTGAAGAAAGGTTTAATGGTAGGATTACATTACAATGATTCCTACTGGAGAACCAGAAACTTACCTTTCGTAGCAGGAAATACAGCGGCTCATGGTCTTACAAAGGCGGAGGCTTTGTCGCTAATAACATTGAATAATGCCAAGATCTTAGGTATTGATAAATGGGTGGGTACATTGGAAGCAGGTAAACATGCCACTTTCGTGATCAGCGAAGGAGACTTGCTAGACATGCGTACTGCTAAGGTAACTGAAGCCTATATAAGAGGGGCTGCGGTAAACCTTGACGACAAACAAAAACGATTAGCTAACAAGTACTTTGAGAAGTACGGTTTAGAAAAATAGAAAGGAAAGCCCGATTACTTATCGGGCTTTTTTTTATTCCACCAGCTTTCTCCTACATTTGTGTTTTTAGTGCACATATATGAAAATTGGTGTCATAGGCCTAGGAGATATGGGTAGATTATTTGCCCGAATCTGGTCCCAAAAAGGATTTGACGTTTATGGATGTGATGTTCCCGGGAAAGAGGAAGAACTTCAAAGAGCTCTACCATTAGTAAAGATACTTCCGGATGCAGTTGCTGTTTCCCGTAGCTGTGATGTCATCATGTATGCCGTAGAGACGGAAAAAATAGAAGAAGTGCTAAGAATTTCTGGCCCTTCTACAAAGTATGGCGCTATAGTTACCGGACAAACCTCTGTCAAGACTCCAGAAATCAAAGCATTTGAGAGACATCTACCTGCTGATGCCCAGATCGTAGGCTCACATGCCTTATTTGGGCCTTCTATTTCTCCTGACGGGCAGATCATTGCCATGTATAGACATAGATGTGAGGAAGACGCATTTGAAGCTGTGAAGCAACTGTATTTGAGTACAGGGGCAATGGTGGAAGAGTTGGAGTCCTACAAACATCATGATCAAATGATGGCGGATATACAGGTGATCACCCATGTGGGTTTTGAGAGCCTAGGTACTGCTTTTATGCATAGAAAAGCCTATCCTTGGGAAGACAAAAGTCAAGTTCAAGGGATAGATAATATTAAGCTCCTGCTTACCTTAAGGATTTTCTCGTATAAACCGCATGTATATTCTGGCTTGGCCTTTGAAAACCCCTTTGCCATCAAGGATGTGAGGAAATTTGCCAGAATTGAGAATGAGCTCTTTGGGCTGATGATAACTGAAAACAAGAATGCCCTTGCTTCTCGGGTGTTAAAGGCAAGAGATAAGGTTTTTGGGGAGAGAAAAGCTCCTTACATGCTAGATGATAAGTTAATGAGAGAATATACCCTAAATCCGGGAAGTAATCATAAACCTAACTCGCACTTGAGTTTGTTAACCATGGTTTGTACCTGGGCAGATTTGGGTATAGATCCTTATAAGAACATGGTTTGTCAAACTCCTCCATTCCGTTTGAGGGTGGGATTAGCGGAATATTTGTTTACTAATCCAGACTTATTAGAAGAATCTCTGAAGACTGCTGTAAAGAACAAAGATTATTTGATTGATGACCTGGCGTATCATACGGCTGTGCACGAGTGGACAAATATCTTGGAATTGGGAGATAAGAAAGCATACGAGAAACAATTCTTGGCAACCAGCAATTTTCTTGGGGATAGGTTAGAGGAAGGTAGAGATAAAAGCACTCATTTATTAAACCGCTTGATTCATGAAGGTAGAGCTTAAGGAATACAGGAATCCTGAGTATCAGCCGGGTGCCGGTCCGGTAAAACGAATACTTTGGCACGTTTTTAGCAAGATGTTTATACATTCACAACTCCTGGTTCCGGTAGGATTGAAGTTATTTATACTGAAGCTTTTCGGGGCAAAGATTGGGGATGGGGTAATGCTTAAGCCTAATGTAAATATTAAGCATCCTTGGTTTTTAGAGATTGGAGATTATAGTTGGATAGGAGAAGACGTATGGATAGACAATTTAGTTCGGGTGAAAATTGGCGCGAATTGTTGTGTTTCCCAAGGAGCATTATTGCTAACGGGAAATCATAATTTTAGTAAAAGGACCTTTGATCTCATGATGGGAGAAGTGATTTTGGAAGATGGATCGTGGGTAGGAGCGAAAGCAATTGTATGTCCTGGTGTGACTTTAAAATCTCATGCCGTCTTAACTGTAAATTCTGTAGCTACGAAGGACTGTGAAGAGTATCAGGTGTATCAGGGAAATCCTGCGGTTTCGGTAAAAATGCGAACCATACACTAACTTTTTTTTTATTAATTCGTACTATTGTATATTTTTACGTAGCCATGTTATAATTATTAATCAAGGGGGGCCTTGGTGAAATGAAGCAGTTGAGAATATTATACCACTTTTTATGAGTCTTATACTTGAAGAGTTAGTTCCTCAGAATTTTTTCCGAATCATCATATCGGGTTTAACTGCATTGTTTGTGACATGGCAGTCTATACCTGTGATTAGAAAGACGTGTGAAGAGAGGAATCTATCTGACAGTCCTATCAAAAGGAGCTCGCACAAGCATCCGGTACCTACTTTTGGTGGAGTAGGGATATTTGCCGGTACATTGATAGGATATATGATCTGGAACTTTATGGATGAAGGGTATTTAATGCACAAGGTTTTTGCATGTACCATCATTCTATTTTTCTTAGGTATAAAAGATGATATTTATGGACTTAGTGCTACAAAAAAGATATTCTCTCAGATTCTGGCGGCTTTACTTATTGTCGTTGGTTCTGACTTAAGAATCTCTAGTTTTTTTGGAATCTTTGGGGTGCATGAACTTCCTTACATTGTAAGTGTAGGGTTTTCTATCTTTCTTATTGTGGCATTGATTAATGCATTTAACCTGATTGATGGTATTGATGGACTATCAGCCGGTGTGGCCATGATAGCCAGTGGAGGATTCGCACTGTGGTTCATGTTAAATGGGTATTGGTCTTTAGCTTGTTTGGGCTTCAGTTTATCAGCTTCACTCTTTGCTTTTCTTCGGTTTAACTTCTCTAACACCAGTAAGATCTTCATGGGAGATACCGGCTCATTGATCGTAGGATTTTGGGTAGCGGTAATGGCCTTGAAGTTTGTGGAGGTTAACGTACTAAATATCAATAGTGATAATGTATACCAAAATGCGCCGGTAATTGCCATCGCATTATTATCTGTTCCTATTTTTGATACACTTAGAGTGTTCAGTTTGAGGATTTTGAGAGGAAAATCTCCTTTTTCAGCAGATAGAAGTCACCTACATCATTTGATGGTGGATTTGGGGTTATCTCATGTAGTGGCCTCATTTATCTTGTATGGATTCACCATCCTCTTTACTTCAGCCATCTATTTTTCTAGAATGTACTTTACAAATACACAGCTTGCCATTTCCATTTTGGTGATCTTCTCTTTGTACATTCTGGTAGGGTTCTTACTTGAGAAAGAGAGAGTAAGATATGTGAGAAGTAAAGCGAGTACTTTTAAGGAAGACAGACAGAAGAAGATGGATTCCGGAAAGTTAGTTACAGAGAAAGGAGCTTAAAAATAGTAAAAGGGGCGTAAAGCCCCTTTTTTTATTCCCATTCGATAGTTGCCGGAGGTTTAGAGCTAATGTCATACACCACTCTATTCACCCCTTTAACTTTATTGATAATTTGATTTGATACTTCACCCAGGAATTCATAAGGAAGGTGTGCCCAGTCAGCGGTCATACCGTCTACACTGGTTACTGCGCGAAGTGCAACCACATTTTCATATGTTCTTTCGTCTCCCATAACACCTACACTTTGAACCGGTAATAATATAGCACCTGCTTGCCAGATACTATCATATAGTCCTTTATCCTTTAGACCTTGGATGAAGATGTGATCAACGTTCTGAAGTATGGCTACTTTTTCAGGAGTAATATCTCCCAAAATACGGATGCCTAAACCTGGTCCAGGGAAAGGATGTCTGTTGATCAGGTGATCTGGCATTCCCATAGATCTACCCACTTGTCTTACACCGTCTTTAAAAAGAAGTTTTAGTGGTTCTACCACTTTTAATTTCATGTAGTCCGGTAAACCACCTACATTATGGTGCGACTTGATAGTTACTGAAGGTCCTTTAACGGATACAGATTCGATGATATCCGGATAAATGGTACCTTGACCTAACCATTTCACGTCCTGAATCAGGTGCGCCTCATCATCAAACACGTCAATAAAGGTTTTACCAATGGCCTTTCTTTTAGCTTCAGGGTCTGTAAGGCCCTTAAGTGCTGCATAGAATCTATCTTTAGCGTCTACCCCCTTAACATTCAGTCCTAGGCCCTTATAAGACTCTAATACCTGCTCAAATTCATTCTTTCTAAGGAGACCATTGTCTACAAAAATACAGTAAAGGTTTTCTCCTATGGCTTTGTGAATCAAAAGCGCGGCCACAGAGCTGTCAACCCCGCCTGAAAGCCCCATTACTACTTTATCTTGTCCAAGTTGAGCTTTTAATTCAGCAACAGTACTCTCAACAAAAGATTCCGGAGTATAACTTTGGTCACATCCACAGATGTCTACAACAAAGTTCTCTAACATCTTCTTTCCGTCAGTGGAGTGCGTCACTTCAGGGTGGAATTGGATACAGTACGTTTCCTCTCCTTCGAAGGTATAAGCAGCATTTCTTACTGATTCTGTAGAAGCTGTTAAAATAGCTCCTTCAGGTAGACGAGTAATGGTGTCACCGTGTGACATCCAGACTTGGGATTTTGCAGGAATTCCTTTTAGGAGTTTGTCATTTGGCACCAGACTGTTCAAATGCGCCCTTCCATACTCTCTTGAATCCGACTTCTCCACAAGGCCACCAAATTCTTTCGCCAATAATTGTGCGCCAAAACACACTCCCAACAAAGGTAGTTTACCTCTGAATTGATTAAGGTCCAACGTAGGTGATCCTTCCTCCATTACAGAACTTGGGCTTCCTGAAAGGATAATTCCCTTGATGTTTTCCGTAATTTCAGGGATCTTATTGAACGGGTGGATTTCACAATATACATTAAGCTCACGGACTCTACGAGCAATAAGCTGAGTATACTGAGATCCAAAATCTATTATAAGTATCTCCTGCATAATTAAACTATATTCTGACGATTTGTATTAATTGCTGTACTATTTTTGCGCAAGCAGTTTAATTCCATGAACATCTCCTACTTTATTGCAAACAGAATACGAAAATCAAAAGGCCAATCTTTTTCGAGAGTAATTGTGAAAGTAGGCGTTTTGAGTGTGGCTATCACGGTTTCCGTGATTGTATTATCGTTTTTTGTGCTCTTAGGTTTCAAAAATACCATTAAGGAAAAACTCTTTAGCCAGACCTCTCATATTCAGGTCAGCAAAATTACACTTAATCGTTCATTTGAAGAAACTCCACTCCCAAATAATTCAGATTATTACCAAAAGGTAAAGAATTTACCCCATGTTAAATCCATTAATAGGGTGGCTTATAAGTCGGTAATTCTAAAATCAGAAGAAGAAATTACGGGGGCCGTATTAAAAGGGGTAGATCAGGAGTATGATTGGTCAGAAATGAAGAACAATTTGGTGGAAGGGAAGACGGTAGACTCCTTGAACCAAATTATGATCAGTAAACGAACGGCAGGCATTCTAAATGTAAAAGTAGGGGAGTCCCTTTACGTTTATTTTATCCAGGATCCTCCCCGAGCCCGTAAGGTGGAAGTAGTAGGGATTTATGATACACATGTGGAGGAACTGGATCAGTTGTATGTTTTAAGTGATTTGGGTTTGATACAAAGGATCAATGCCTGGGAGAACGGAGAGTTTGGGCATTATGACATTTACTTGAAGGATCTATCTTCTCTACCTACTGTAAAAAAGGAGTTGATGGAAATCTTTCCTTTGGAATATAAGGTGACTCAGGTAGAAGAGCTATTACCGCATTTTTTTGAGTGGTTTAAATTTCTGGATCGTAACATTGTATTGATTATCGTATTAATAATGGTGGTTGCTGCCTTTAATATGATTTCGGTGCTACTTATTATGATTATGGAAAGGACTCCTATGATAGGATTACTAAAGTCACTGGGTGCCCCTACAGCTAAGATTAGAAATATATTCTTGATCAATAGTTCAAGGATAATTGGATGGGGCTTGGTTCTGGGAAATGTTCTGGCTTTGGGTTTGGCTTATCTACAGTGGAAATTTCATGTAATCAAACTGGATGCCCAGAACTACTATATGAATTATGTTCCTATAGAATGGAATTTTGCGGTGGTGCTGTGTGTGAATCTGGGTGTATTTTTAGTGGTTTTAGCGGTGACCGTTTTACCAACTTTAAGCATTCGGGGTATAACGCCGGTGAAAGCGTTGAAATATAAAGATTAAGGGGGCCGTAGCCCCCTTTTATCAGTATCTTTTTACTTCGAAGTTTGACATTCCACTTTCTGTTCTGATCAAAATCTTCTTAGTAGCCGTATCAAATCCTGGAGTTTGATAAAGTTTTGAATTGATTTTGGTGAAGCCTGGGAAGTCCTTCGCATTCAATGCTCCATCCACTTTGATTTCACAACCCACTGATTCAGGAACTTTGATTTCGATATTGGCTACTCCACTTTCAATATCCACTTCCGTTTTATCTAAAAGATCACCTAAGGTTAATACTATATTAGAAGCACCTGTTTCAAACTTAAGTTTCTGAACCTTGTGTTTAGAGAGGTCATAATCTACGTCACCTGCTCCCACTTCCATCTTAATATCCCAGATAGGTTGAGTGTTTAATTTGAACAGGATCTTGTTGTCAACTCCCTTCTCATTCCATTTGAAGCTTTTTCTACCTTTCATTTTGAATTCCACTTTTTGGTGGGATCCTTCTGTTTGTTCCCTCAGAGAATAATTGATTTTTCCTCCTTTATGTGTGTCAGCTACAAATAAGGTAGAATCTTCACTAGGCTCAAGGTCAAATTCTGCTGCACCTCCTTCAATCTTCAGTTCCGCAGTCTGAACACCTGCTAGTTTAGGCACGGTATAACTTTTATGGTCTAATTTTGAGCTGGAATCATCTTCTGAAATTTGTGCGTCAAATTCATCATCATCAATTTCAACCTGGAATCTATTGATTGAATTTGAAGTACAATTGTAAATGCCGAATGGAATGGCTAAGGCAACCAAAAGTACGGAAGTAGAATTCATAATACTCCTTCTGCCGTCAAACAATACTGCTACTCCGGCTAGAACGATCAGGATAGGCCAATACTTAGATAGTTCGCGCATGCTGATCTCGAAGCTAAACCAATGGTTTACTATTCCGAGTAGAATGCCTCCTAGCAGAATTAAGATTCCGCCTAGGATGATGTTATTTGGATTCTTCATGATTTATTAGAAGCTAGTACCACCAGGATTTCCTCCGTGGTTATGTGGTAAGTCATCTCTTTCTTTAACTATGATCCAAACGCCAAGACCTATGAGGACCAAAGGCCACATGTTCTTGATATAAGTAAATAGGTTTATATCAAAGAACGTCTTGAAGGAAAATATGGCTCCCAGTATAATGAGGACCAATCCTCCAGCTATATTTCCGTTTTTAGTTTGATTGCTCATTTCATTAACAACATTTAAATTATTACTAACTGATTCCAAGTATCCATACCTTGTAGGGAGTAAAACCCATAATACCATATAAGTTATTCCCACGGGCAAAGGCGTAAACAAAAGGATCACAAATACGATCCGAATTAAGGTTACGTCTGTTCGGAAGTGTTCCGCCAATCCTAGGCAAACACCTCCTAAAATACTGTCCCGATTTTTAATTCTATACATAGCTTTTTCATATTTGTAAAGCAAAGGTATATGGCTAATCAGTACTTGGTATTACAATATACATGAATGGTATTTTAACTGGATAAGGGTAGCTTTTTGGTTTATTAATTTTTTTTCTTCTATTTTAGTTTTCTGTTATTTTGTTAAATATACTGAAAATCAGTCATTTATCAATAGTTTTCTTCAATATACTCTAAGGCTTCCATTAACTCATCATAAGAGTTTTCACCAACTTGCTTTTCGAAACTTCCTAAGAAGGCATACCCATCTGCACTCGAGTCATTTTCTGTAACTCGTTTAAAATCAAACCCTAATAGGATTTCGGAGGAAGTTCTTTCTGTAGGAAGACCTTCGCCAGTCCAAAGTAGAATGCTGTCTTGTGGTAGATAAGGAAGTGGTGATTTGGAGTATTCCTGAATGATGAGCGGTACCTGAACGGCAGCCAAAAGGTCTGACTGATCTTCTGCCAGGATGAAGCCATCTAGATCATATTCCTTTATTTTTTCATTGATTTGTTCTGCATCTCCTCCTTCAAAACTACCTAATATTTTAACCCCGCTTAACCATCCCCTTATCTCATCAAAGTTTTTCTTAGGGATGAAGTAAGGATTATTTTCATTGAGTTCAAAGGAGATAAAGTCCACAAACATGCCAGCACAGTACCTCGCCTCCGATAAATTTGTGACACTTTTAACTAGAATCCTTTTATTTAACATAGAGTTTGTTTTTTGCAAAATTAAGAAAGAACCAAAAAGGAATACTATGCGTTTACTTAATTTGTAACATAAACAAAACGGAGGGCCTTGAACCCTCGCAGAAAGAATGACAAAGAGAGGAAGAGTATTAGTGGCCATGAGCGGTGGTATTGATAGCTCATTGGCAGCCGTGCTTTTGCACGAACAGGGTTACGAGGTAGTGGGAATGACCATGAAAACATGGGATTACGCTTCTTCCGGTGGTACAAAAAAAGAAACTGGTTGCTGCAGCTTAGACTCCATTAATGATGCCCGGGCCATTGCAGTAAATTTAGGATTCCCCCATTATATTCTAGATATACGATCAGAATTCGGAGATTCTGTAATAGATCATTTTACAGGTGAATACCTAGAGGGAAGAACCCCTAATCCATGTGTACTTTGTAACACGCATATTAAATGGGATGCGCTTCTTCGTAGGGCAGATAATTTAAACTGCGAGTTTATTGCTACCGGGCATTATGCGAAGATCCGACAAGAAAACGGCAGATATGTAATCTCAAGGGGTAAAGACACCACTAAAGATCAAAGTTACGTTTTGTGGGGAGTTTCTCAAGAAAGCCTTTCACGTACACTTTTGCCTTTGGGAGATCTAACTAAAGCAGAGATTAGAGAAATGGCTAGACAGAAGGGATTTTATGATTTGGTAAACAAGTCAGAATCTTATGAAATCTGCTTTGTGCCGGATAATGACTACAGAGGATTTTTAAAAAGAAGGATAGAGGGCTTAGAAGAACAAGTAGCTGGAGGAAATTTTGTACTTGAAAATGGACAAGTGGTAGGGAAACACGAAGGTTATCCTTTTTACACCATTGGTCAAAGAAAGGGTTTGAAAATAGCCTTGGGATATCCGGTCTTTGTGACGGAAATTCGCAAGGAAACAAACGAAGTAGTTCTAGGGACAGAAGAGTACCTGAAGAAGAATGGAATGGTGGTTAGCAAGTTGAATCTGCAGAAGTATGCTAGCATACCTGAAGGTGGACTTGAATCACTGACAAAAATTCGATACAAAGACCAAGGTGAAATGGCCTTCATTCGTCAAACGGATGCAGATAAGATTGAGGTTGAATTTTCACAACCTGTATCAGCCATCGCTCCCGGCCAAGCTGCCGTTTTTTACGAAGGGGATGATGTGATAGGCGGTGGATGGATAATGAAAAGCTATAGAGTTTAAGTTTTACTTCGGATCAAACGAATAGTTTGAGCATCTATTTGCATATATCCTTGCTCATAAACATAGTGACACACCGTACCATTTTCTAAAACCGTACGGTGTGTTTCGTATTTAAAGTTAAAGCCTTCATCGAGTAATTCTTCTTTGGGAATAATTTCCTGATCTACCAAGGCTAAAATAGAGCGATTCTTTTGCAAAGCCCTATTGATGCGTTTGACGGCAGGATGTAGTATGGCGGTTCGTTTGTTGTGATAAGCATTTCTGCACAAATCACTACAAAATTTCTTATCTGACCTGCCGTGCATTAAAGAACCGCATTCTTTGCACTGCTTCTTCATTAGATATAGGAATTTAACTTCTTTATGCTTGCTCTGAATTCTTCTTTTAGTTGGTTAATCCTCTTTTCGGTCCTTAAGATTTCCTGAATGGAACCTACGCCTTGTCCGGCTGACCATACGTTTTTCCAGGCTTTGGCTTCAGATCCAAAGTCCAGCTTCGCACTCTTACCCCATTCCTCCGGACTTATTCCGTTCGCCTTGAGGCTTTTTTCAAGGAAACTGGCATTTACTCCGGAAATGGCTGCTGTATAAACTATCTCTTCGGCCCTACTATCTAGCACCATTTCTTTGTATTCATTTGCAGCGGCGCATTCTTCTGTGGCTATAAACATGGTTCCTGCATAGGCAAAATCTGCTCCCATGGCTAAAGCTGCGGCAATATCTCCACCATGACTTATGCATCCCGAAAGGAGAATGGTCTTAGAAAAAAAGGTACGGACTTCACCTACAAAAGCCATAGGATTAAGCAATCCCGCATGCCCACCGGCTCCTGCGCAAACCAGAATGAGTCCATCCACTCCGGCTTCAGCAGCTTTTTCAGCATGTCTTCTCTTGATAACATCATGGAAGATTATTCCTCCATAAGAGTGCACAGCATCGACAATCTGACTTATTGCCCCTAAAGATGTAATAACTAAAGGAACCTTATGTTTTATTATGATCTGTATATCTGCTTCTAGTCGGGTATTACTAGGATGCACAATCAGATTTATGCCGAAGGGTGCAGGTTCTTGTCCAGTTTTGTCTTCAAAATCTTGCAATTCCTGCTTTATCCCTATTATCCATTCTTCTAAGGCCTCTGAAGTACGTGCATTTAGTGCCGGAAAGGTGCCTACTACCCCTGATTTACAGCAGGCTGTAACGAGTTTTGGTGTGGAGATAATAAACATAGGAGCAGCTACCAGGGGCAACTGTAATTCACTTAAGGTTTTCATATTTTATTTATTTAAGGGTCTGATAAGTCCTTCCTGGGCAACTGACGCAACCAACTTTCCGTCACGTGTGAAGATATTTCCACGAGTAAAACCTCTAGTATTAGAGGCAGAAGGGCTGTCTAGTGCATACAGTAACCAATCATTCACATTTACTTCCCTGTGAAACCAGATAGCATGATCCAGGCTTGCCATAAAGACATTTGTGGGATAGGGACCGTCAATATGAGGCAGGGTGGAAGTGATCAGAAGGTTATAGTCTGAAACATAGGTCATCATTTGTTGATGGAGATCTGGGGATACGTCAGCTTTTTGTTTGGTCTTGAACCAAACATGACGAATTGGGGCCTTTCTGGATTGATCAAAAAGGTCAAAACCTTCCACTATTTTAAAATCAAAGGGACGAGAATAGATGAGCTCTGCCAGTGAATTTGGAATATATTTTTCATACTTCTTTATGATCTCTTCATCGCTCTGCAATTCTTCAGGTTGTTTTACTTGAGGCATGGTTAAGCTGTGATCAAAACCTTCCTGTCCTTTGATTTGGAAGGATGCAGAAAGGATAAAGATGGGAATACCGTTTTGTTTTGCCACTACTCTTCTAGTACTAAAACTACCTCCGTCACGCACTCTTTCTACTTCAAATACAATAGGAACTTCAATGTCCCCGGGCAAGAGGAAATAAGAGTGTAAGGAATGTACACCTCTATCTTCTGAAACCGTCTGGGTTGCTGCACTTAAAGCTTGGGCTAAAACCTGTCCTCCAAATACTCGTTTCCAGGGGGATAGGTAATTTTTTCCTAAGAATACGGTTTCTCCTTTTCTCTCCAGTTTGATAAGTTCTATTAATTCCTGTACGTCTGTCATGCTTTGAATTTACTCTTGTGTAAATCTAAAGAAATTCTACTGCTTTGTATTAGGAAATAACTAAAGACTAATGAAAAATTAACTGAAAATAAAAAAAGAAAAGCTCCCAGAAAATCCGAGAGCTTTAATCTAACCCCTAAAATAAACCACTATAATAATCTTTTATCCAAAAAAATATCTTTCGTTGTGTTTATATTATAAGTAACGTTAAAAACATGAAAAATGTTGCTTCATTTCTCAAAATATATGTTAACGGGGCATTAACAGGTGCAAATTTAAACCTTTCTCTCGGTTTTTGTTCTAAGAGGTATAAAAAAATATGAAATTTTTATGAAAAAGAGCCTAATCATCCTGTTTGTTTCCCTTATATCCGTTTCATGCATAAGTGCGGAGCCTGAACGTTTTCCGAAGAGATTTTCTTACGAGAGGGAAGCTAAAAAACGTATAGATAGAGAAATGAGGCATACTCGTATGCCGAGAGGCAAATACCAAAAAATCATGCAGAAATACAAGCATATTGATGCCTTAGAACGTAAAGCATGGAGAGATGGCAGGCTAAGTCCTCATGAAGCCAGACAGTTGGATAGAGAACTTGCGCATTTGGATCGTATGCTTTATAGATAAAAAGAGGCTGTCCAAAATAGTCAGCCTCTCCTGTTTTTTTTATTCGTACCCCCCTACAGGCAGGGTGTCTAAATATTCAATTCTCAGACCGCTCATCTACCTTTTTAGACGGCTCCTTTTTACTTTAAACTTTTTGCGTCAGATACTACTTTCTCTAACGCTCTGACTTTCATTTTAGCGATACTTAATTCCTTCTTTAAATCTTCTAGTTCCTTCTCTTTTTTCGAGAGCTTATCTTCTGCTTTCTCCGCTTCCTTCTGAATTTTAGAGATCTCTTTGTCTTTTTTCTGAGAAGCTTTGCTGATCTCATTTTTAGCTTTGTCATCTATTACAACAGTACTATCTGTAGATAGTTGAGAGATGATCTCCTCTTTTTCTGACATGGCTTTTGCCATTAATTCAGGGGTGGAATCAAGCTTTTTACCTAATTTCTGTTGTTCCTTAAGATTGTTTTCAATTGATTTTTCAATCTTACTTTGTTCTTTTTTGCCTTCTTTCAGCTCATCTTCAGCTAAAGAAACGTTTTCAGCTCTTAGGCGTGCCTGGGCTTGAGATTGATTATATTGTAAAAAGTCAGAAACAAATTTTTCTGCAGCACCAGGATTAAGTTCATTGTCACTTAGAGCATTATGTGCATCATTTAAGAAGAAGAATTCTAACTTTTCCATCTTCTTAGTAGATTTTGATACTACATCTACATAATTCAAATCAGAAGAGACAGAATTTCCCTTTAGGTTTTGGATCCTATAGGTGTTCTTAGACGGTTTAGTGACTTTGCCGTATTGTCCTAAATACTTTTCTAAATCATCTATTAATTCTTTACTATTCTGAGTAGTAAGGATGGAATAGGATCTTTTTTCTTCTCCATTATGAAAATTAGAACCTACATAAACTTGTGCAAATGCCGTACTACTTAAACAGATGAGTACTGCGATCAATACCTTTTTCATTGGCTTACTTTTTTAGTTATGATACATGTTTTCTGGAGATTTTCTAAGGTGGTGAAATAAACAAAATGTTCACCTCCGTCTTTCCATCCCATTTTCTTTTTGATTTCTTCCGGTTTTTCGGGGAAGTTTCTCACTATGACATGGACTTTTTGATTTGAAAATCTATTTTTTAGACGTTTTTTATCAAAATTAGTCACTTCTTCAATTTCTAAAACTCTTCCAGGGAAGTCAGAGATGTACTCATCTGAAGTATAAAGGTGACTATTTTTGGCTAATTTACCTAGGTTATATTTCATTGCTACCGTCTGGAAGGCTCCGGATTTCATGATGGCAGCATTGGGCTCGTATAAGTACTTTTTGGGCCTCGCGTATGGGATTGCAGCATTACTTTCCTCTTCGAAGGTGAATGTAAAGGGAGATTGTCCTAGATTCACTGCATGAATCAATGGGGCACTAGTTACCTTCCTTTCTATTTTAAAAATCAACTCCTTCACTTCATTTTTATCTGCCAGTACCCAGATTTCACTCACTGTTTCCAAATCTTTGATGGCCTTTTTGATATCTAGCATGGGGGCGTATTTTACCAAAATGACCGGAGTAAACTGCAGTAATCTTTCTCGAAGTTGAGGTAGATTAGGGGAGCAATCTTCTGGAAGAAACACCTTTTTTAAATCCGCGTCTCTCCTGGAAGGGTCTAAATATATAAAGTCCGCTTCCTCCAAAGGCAGTTCCTCCGCTTTCTTCTGAGTGAATTTGACATTCTTTCTTCCAAGTATAGAAAAGTTATACTGTACTATTTTGGATAATTCCGTATTGGGTTCGTTATGAATGAAGAGTTCACAATTTTCAGATAGAAAATAGGAGTCTACCCCCATTCCACCGCTAAGGTCAATTCCTTTATTACCATTTAATAAAGAGGCTTTGAATTTTGCAGTGGACTCAGAACTACTTTGCTCAATATTCAGAGAGGGGGGAGCTATGGTATTTTCACCCCAGGAAGGTACTTTATGTTGGAGTATCTTTTGGTAGTGGATTTGTCGGGCTACCTGCCGGAGTAATTCGGGCCCTAATTTACCTGAGAATTTAAGGGAGAATTCATCAGGGCTGAGGGTGGTTTCCTTGGCTAAGGCCAAAGCCTGAAGATACAGTTGCATTAATCTTTATTACGTTCCTTGAGCGTTTCCAAGAGGGTCTGATTAAATCTTTCTTCTGATACCAGCATGATGCCGTATTGCTGCTCGCTGATCACTTTTAAGAAATCAGCTTTGTATCGTTTAGTAAGGTCTAATTCTTTTTGTTTCAGGTCTTGAATTCTCTCCTGTTTTTTGAAGGCATCATCATCTTCAGAGAAGTTTCTCGACAAAGAGCGGATTTCTCTCCTGATTTCACGTCTTTGTAAATCAAATGCGTCATAGATAGGCCAGAATTTTTGAGCCTGAACCTTAGTTAGCTTCATGTCAGCTGTAAGTTTGGCTATTTTAATCTGCGTGATCCTATCTTGTGTGGCAGCCGTCCTGGATGCATTTACAGAGGCTCTACCAGGTCCCTGTTGAGCAAAGGCACCTATAGATAGCATAAGTAAAAATCCAAGTGAAAGGTATTTCATCGCTTCCATTACATAATTATTCCATTATCCATCAAATAATCTGATATCTCTGAATCAGATATTTCTGTAGTTAATAGATTTTCGTTTCCATCTAAAACAAAGGTAAGGTCTTCTGCCATTAGAGGCTGTTCTGAAAGATATGCAACCATCTCTGCTGAAGATACATCTGCCCATTCGTCATGCGGACGGGAATTCCATACACCATATGCGGTTAGTACGACAACGATAGAAGCGGCTGCATAACGAAATACATTTCTGAAAATAGTGAATTTCGGTTTCTGAATCTTATTTAAAACTTCATTTTCCAACCGGTCAAAGTATCCTATAGGAGTAGGAAGTTCCTTTATGCCTTCCAATTGGATTTGAGCCAGAAGTTTTGATTCTAGATCAGAGAAATAATTCTGCGGTGTAGAAAGTTCGGGGATTTTTGAGAGTTTAACTTGAGCTAGAATCTGCTCTTCCATTTCTTCAAAATACGATGGAGGAGTGGACAAGTTCAATTGATCCATCTTAACTTGCGCCATGATCTCATTCTCAAGATCTGAAAAATATCCTTCTGGAACGGGTAAGGCAGCAGGTAAGCCTGAAATCTTGACTTCAGACAAAATCCTTCCTTCTAACTCCTCGAAGTAGTTTTCTGGGGCCTTAAAAGGGGATTTTATGCTGCGATTTTCCATTTTTAAAACTTTTTAATATTAGACTTTTGCAAAGACAAATGGTTTAAGCTCGTGATAAATATTCCTCAATTTTCTTCACGGCGAAATGGTAAGTTGCCTTAAGTCCTCCTACACTGGTATCTGTTATTTCTGCGATTTCCTCATATTTCAGATTTTCAAAGTATTTCAGGTTGAAAACTACTCTTTGCTTGTCGGTTAGTTCCAGTAAAGCTTTTTGTAGTTTGATTTGAATCTCGTCTCCACTCAGGTAAGTGTCTGATTGGGGAGATTCTAAGGTAGCTACTAACATTTCATTGTCATCAATAGAGACAGACATGTCCTTACGCTTCTTCTGCAAAAAGGTAAGTGCTTCGTTGGTAGCTATTCTGTACAGCCAAGTATAAAGTTTGGAGTCACCCCGAAACTTGTCGAGGTTCCTCCAAATCTTGATAAAAGTTTCTTGTGTTACGTCGTCAGCATCATCATGGTCAACCACTATTTTACGAATGTGGTAATAGATCTTCTCTTTGTAGGAAGAGAGGATTAGACGAAAGGCCTTTTCGTGGCTTTCCGGATTTTCCAGAAGTTCGATGATCGCGTCGTCTTTCATTCAGCTTATTTCTTTCTGCTGATTACTTTTTGTGCTGCAGCAACAATATTGTCTGCTTTCAAGCCGTATTTGGCCATCAGTTGGTCAGGAGTTCCTGATTCACCAAAGGAGTCTTTAACGGCAATGTATTCTTGCGGTACTAAGTATTCAGTAGTTAGGAATTGAGCTACGGCATCTCCAAGTCCTCCATTAGCCTGATGTTCTTCACAAGTTACTACACATCCGGTTTTCTTTACAGATTTCAGGATTGCCGCTGTATCAAGAGGCTTAATGGTATGTATATTGATGATCTCTGCAGATATGCCTAGTTCCTCTAATTTTTCTCCGGCTTGAATGGCTTCCCAAACCAAGTGCCCTGTGGCAATGATGGTAACATCTTTACCTTCGTTCACCATCCATGCCTTACCGATTTCAAATTTTTGATCAGCAGGAGTGAATACAGGAACCACTGGTCTACCAAATCTCAAGTATACCGGACCGTGATAATCTGCAATGGCTTTCGTAGCGGCTTTTGTTTGGTTATAATCACAAGGATTAATAACCACCATATTAGGCATGGAGCGCATCATAGCCAAATCTTCCAAGATTTGGTGTGTAGCTCCGTCTTCTCCTAGCGTTAAACCGGCGTGAGATACGGCGATCTTTACGTTTTTGTCAGAGTAAGCTACCGACTGCCGAATTTGGTCATAAACTCTACCAGATCCGAAGTTGGCAAAGGTGGTAGCATAGGGAACTTTTCCTGTAATAGATAGACCCGCGGCTATACCTATCATATTAGCTTCTGCAATACCGGTTTGAAAGAATCTTTCCGGATGATTTTTTATGAAGTTGTCCAACTTCAGTGAACCCACTAAGTCGGCACAAAGGGCTACAACGTTCGGGTGGGACTGTCCCAGTTCAGTCATGGCATCACCAAAGCCTGAACGTGTGTCTTTTGATTCCGTATATGTATATTTCTTCATGATCTTAATAGTCTCCCAAGGTTTCGGTTAATTGTGCCAAAGCTGTGGCTAGTTGCTCATCATTCGGAGCGGTACCGTGCCATTTGTGCGTACCCATCATAAAGTCTACTCCGGCACCCATTTCGGTATGTAGAAGGATCAACACCGGTTGCCCTTTTCCGGTCAATCTTTTCGCTTTTCTCAAGCCCGCCACACAGGCTTCCATGTTATTGCCTTCTTTGATTTCCATTACGTTCCAACCAAAAGCTTTGTACTTCGCCTTTAGGTCACGGTTAGCCATCACTTTTTCAGTTGGTCCATCGATTTGTTGGAAGTTAAGGTCAATGATTCCCACCAAATTATCTACTTTGTGGTGCGAGGCAAACTGCGCAGCCTCCCAAATTTGACCTTCTTGCTGTTCACCATCACCCATTAATACATAAACTGTTCTGGGATCTTGCTCAAGTTTTTTTCCAAGAGCAGCTCCGATGGCTACTGACAGACCTTGACCTAGTGAACCGGACGCAACGCGGATTCCCGGTAAACCCTCATGAGTAGTAGGGTGTCCCTGTAATCTGCTGTTGATCTTACGGAATGTAGCTAATTCCGAAACAGGAAAATATCCTCTTCTTGCTAGTACGGAATAGAAAAGCGGTGAAATATGTCCGTTTGAAAGGAAGAATAAATCTTCGTCAGCTCCTTCCATTTTAAAGCTCAGAAAACCACCTTTACCTTTTCTGTTGGAGATTTTCATTTGCTGGAAATACAGGGCAGTTAGGATGTCTGTACAGCCCAATGAGCCGCCCGGATGACCGGATTTACATCCATGTACCATCCTTACGATGTCTCTGCGAACCTGTGAGGCTATGTCCTGAAGTTCTTTGATTTGCATTAATGTACTTTGGATAAGTTTATAACTGCACAAAAATATCCAAATTATTGGTAAGAGTATAGTCTTTCAGTAAAAAATGAGGTCTTAACGGCTATTTAGTAAGGATATATTTCTTTCTTCTTTTGGTTTATGCAATCGATTGCGTATTAATTTTTTTAACTTAATGTTTTTATAACTAAAAAATTAGTTATATATTCGATAAAAAAAGAGAAGCTATGTCAGAACAATTAAGAGAACTAACCAGAGCGGAAGAAGAAATCATGCAGGTCTTATGGGATAAAGGAAAGGCCTATGTCAAGGATATTATTGAAGTATTGTCAGAGCCTAAACCCGCATATAACACGGTGTCTACCATAGTTAGGATCTTACAACAGAAGGGGTTTGTGGGTCATCATGCCTTTGGGAAAACGCACCAATATTTTCCTATTATAAGTAAAGAGGAGTATAGAAAGTTTGTAACCACGAAGTTAATGAGCGGTTATTTCGGGAATTCAGTAGGGAATATGGTTTCCTTTTTCGTAAAGGAGAAAAAGGTGGACTTAAAAGAGGTGGATGAATTAATGAAGATTTTAGAAGATCTAAAGAAAAAATAAATCATGGAGAATTTTCTTCAAATCAACCTGTATTTAGTGGTATTTTTTGCCTTTTACTGGCTTTTTTTGCGCAAGGAGACCTTTTTCACTGCGAATAGATTTTATCTTATCCTAAGTGTTTTAGCTTCTTTCATTATTCCGACTATTTCCATTGATTATTTCAATTGGCCTTCAGATCAATTCGAAAACACGGTGTGGATTAACGATTTGCCGGAATTAGCAGTTACAAGTAAGCAAGTGGCTACGTCTATTGCGGAAGTTGATTTCATACAAATCATTTATGTTCTGGGATTGATTTTCTTCTCACTACGTTTCATTTTTCAGTTCTGGAAATCCATTCAACTTGTTCGGAAGTCGGCAGTAGAACCCTTCTCGGCGTATACTTTTTTAGGTAAGCTAATAGTTGGGGAGAAGGCATTATCTAGCCCGGCAGTGCTTCATCATGAATGGATTCATATGAAGAGATGGCATTCTTTGGATCAAATCTTCTTTGAACTGTTGAAGGTATTCCTTTGGGTTAATCCTATAGTATACCTGCTAAAAAGAGAAATTCAACTCATCCACGAATATGAAGCAGATGCATATGCTTCCAAAAGGGTGGGATCGAAGGCTGAGTATGCAGCCACCTTGATCAGCGCTACTTTTCAGATAAATTCTGAGGTATTGTTAGGACATTCATTTAACCGACCTTCATCCTTAAAATCCCGATTAATTATGTTATCAAAGCACAATTCTAAAAAACAAGTTTGGTTGAAATATACCTTGACTATACCATTAGTCCTATGTTTGATTTTTTTATCCAATCTGGCCATCTCACAAGTGAAAGAAGATAAGGTACCCTCTGACGATGTAGTATTTATAGAGGTAGAAGAAAAACCGGAGTTTGTAGGTGGAGTGAAGGCTATGTATAAATTTTTAGGGGAAAACATTAAATATCCTCAAGCAGCTATTAAAGAGAATATCCAAGGAAGAGTAACTGCACAGTTTATCGTAGAAAGGGATGGTAGTATTAATGAAGTAAAAATTCTCAATGGCCCACATCCCGATATGAATGCAGAAGTGGTGAGGTTACTTCGCAAGATGCCTAATTGGAAACCGGGAAAACAGCAAGGGAAACCGGTACGGGTTTATTATACCATACCGGTGGTATTTTCCATGCCTAAGAATTGAGAATCTGATCAGCATGTATTTTGGACTGTACCTCTGTGATCACATCCACTACACTACCTTCGGCATCTATGACGAAGGTAGTTCTCTTTATTCCCATATATTTCTTGCCGAAAGTGAATTTCTCTCCCCAAACTCCGAAAGCATTAGCTAGAGTTAAATCTTTATCAGAAAGTAAATCAAAAGGCAATTCGAACTTAGCCTTAAACTTTTGATGAGATTTTTCTGAATCCGGACTAACGCCCACTACTTCATATCCTTCTTTCAAAAATCGGTGATAATTGTCTCTTAGATTACATGCTTCTGTGGTGCAGGTAGGTGTATTGTCTTTTGGATAAAAGTATACAACTAGTTTCTTTCCTTTAAAATCCTCTAATTTCACGGTTTTACCGTCTTGATTTTTCGCCTCAAAAGCAGGTGCTTTATCTCCTTTCTGAATCATATCTTAGTCTCGTAAGATTGGGTATTATTACAATTATCGGTTATTTTCAATACTACATCTCCACTGAAGGTTTGCTGTGGATCTTTTTTTCTTGCCCAAATAGCACCGGTCTTATATTCATAATCCATTAAGACCCATTCTCCATTGACGTAGCATTCAATCTTAGCTATTCCTGACAGCTTGTCAGAGATGGTAAAGCGTAATTGGTTCTCGTTTACCACTCTCGGAGTAATGGTAGGAGGGTCGAAGTCATACAAGGTTCTGTAGGTGCCAAATTCTCTGGTCTTAAAGCGAATGGTTTTATCACTCCATTCACCTCCAATAAACTTCCTTTTGCTTCCTTCTAAATATACTTTTAGTTTTTCCGGGAAGTTAAAGCCTTTGGTTTTGGTCCAGGCTACTCTTGCCTCTCCCTTTAAGGGTATGCTATCATCGTGCAAAATCAATACTTCATCATTCACTTCTGTATTGATATATGCATCATCATACAATGTGCCTGTGAAGTCTGCTTTTAGCTGCGGCAAATTAATTCTAGGGTTTTGTAGAGTGATTGCGGTATTTACGGGCATACTCATTTTTTTGTCGCCTAGAAATACCTGCTCCGGAAAACCTTCTTTAAGATCGTAAACCACTACATTTCCATCTGTGGTACCCAGGTTAATCTCTTTTCCAGAGTAGGTGATGATCTTCACATTGGGGTTACTGGTGTTGATTTTCAGGAATCTACCAAAAACATTAAGTGTTTCAGAGGCTACTTCCGAACTTGAAGGATCTCTCTGGATGGAAAAATCCAGTTGTGTTTTATTCCCATGAGAATCACTTACTTTCAGTTTTACTTGATGATTGGGTTTATCAATCTTTAATAAGCCCCAGTGGTCATTGGATTCATAGAAATCAAAGCTATTCGCCTCTTCCACATAGCATTTGTGGATCTTTTGTCCTTTACCTATCAGTCTTTCATAATTCACATGAATGTTCATGTCAAGTTTGTTATGAAATGCCATTTGGTCCAACTTAAAACGATATTGCAATTCATCGTTCATGAAGAGTTCAATCTTATGCACACCTTGTCGGAAAGGAGAATTACCTGCCTTATCATACGTCAGTACTTCCATACCTATGGTTCCGGTGGCCCTAAGGTTCTGAGGGAGGGCATATGTGCCATTCGCTCTTCTCACCGGTTTGAAGTCGAACGTCCCAAACTTCCCGTTGATTCTTGCGTCAGCCGACATACATTTCAGGGAAATCAGTTCTATCACCGGAGGCGTCAGATCTCTAATTTCCTTAAATCCGAACTGTTGGGGATCCAAAGCATTCTCTTTTTCATCCCTGATTTCGAAGTGGAGGTGAGGACCTCCGGAGCCTCCTGTATTACCTGAAAAGGCTACCAGTTCACCCTGTTTCACTGGAAATTTACCTGCTTCCAGCGGTACATCTATCTCCCAAACCTTGGATTCGTACTGTTTTTGTGTCAGGAATTCGCTTAAATCATCTCTAAAATCTCTTAAGTGAGCATAGACGGTGGTATAACCATTAGGATGAGTGATGTAGAGTACATTGCCATATCCTCCATTTTGAACCCTGATTCTGGATACGTATCCATCTGCTGCTGCAACTACCCGTTTTCCTTCCTGTCCGCCCGTTCTAATGTCTAAACCTGAATGAAAGTGATTGATACGGATATCGCCAAAACAACCTGACAAGGAAGTAACCTGTCCAGGATTAATGGGCATGATAAAATATCCCTTTGGAAAGGAACCTTGAGCGTATCCGTAAAAGTTGGTGAACAGTAAAATTCCTGCTATTAATTTCTTCATTATTATTTTACTTCAAAATCCAACATGCGCTTGCCTTCTAAGCTGGCTACTAGTCTGTCACCTACTTTAACGGGACTTACGCCTGCGGGAGTACCTGTAAAGATCAAATCTCCGGTCTTTAAGGTAAAATATTTTGATACAAAAGAGATGAGGTAGTCAAATGAGTAGATCATAAGAGAGGTATTTCCCTTCTGTTTTAGTTCGCCATTGACTTCAAGCTCAAAATTTAGATTTTTGAGATCATAATCTTCTTTCGATACAAATTCCGATATGGGAGCTGAACCATTGAAGCCCTTAGCTAAATCCCAGGGTAATCCTTTGGCCTTTAAGCGAGATTGAATGTCTCTTGCAGTGAAATCTATACCTAAACCTATCTCATCATAATATTTATGTGCAAATTTTTCTTCGATGTTTTTACCCATTTTGGATATTTTAAGCACGATTTCAAGTTCATGATGGACATCATTGGAGAAATCTGGATAATAAAAGGCTTCGTTATTTCGTAATAGTGCTGTCTCTGGTTTTGAAAAGATTACAGGTTCTTCAGGAGTTTGATTACCTAGTTCTTTTATGTGTTCCAGATAGTTTCTACCTACAGCTAAGATTTTCATTCTGCTAAAATTGACTTTTTTTACAAATTTACGTCTAATCAATTAAATTAGCGAAAACTTAATTAAAATGAACAAGACAGCAAGATTTTTAATCTCAGCAGGTTTTTTGACGCTCTTTGTCTGGTCCTGTCAGCGTGTTCCTCTGACAAACCGTAAGCAGTTTGTGGGGCTAGTAAGCTCTGGAGAAATGATGGCATTGAGCTATACAGAGTATAAGGGCTTTATGGATACTTCTAAAGTTTTACCTTCTTCTGATCCAAATGCACAGATGGTTAGTAGAGTAGGGGAAAAGATCAGGAAAGCGGCTGAAGATTATTTAATTGCCAATAATCTTAGTAAGTTATTAGACGGTTATCAATGGGAGTTTAAAACCGTGAAAAGCAATGAAGTAAACGCTTGGTGTATGCCGGGTGGGAAGGTTTGTTTTTATACGGGTATACTTCCTATTTGCAAATCTGAGGCCGGTGTGGCTGTAGTTATGGGTCATGAAGTGGCACATGCCATAGCTGAACATGGTAGAGAAAGGATGAGTAATGCATTGATTGCTAATGGTATTACACAAGCCGGTGCTTTAGCTACAGGTATTGCTACGGGAAATCAAGACTTAATGAATCTAGCGGGTCAGGTATTAGGTATAGGTACACAGGTAGGCGGGACTCTTCCTAACAGCCGTAAGCAAGAGTCTGAGGCGGATAAGATTGGTTTGATCTTCATGGCCATGGCCGGATATAACCCCCAAGAGGCTGTTGACTTCTGGAAAAGAATGGCGGAGGCCGGTAAGAATTCTCAAAAGCCACCGCAAATGCTATCCACTCACCCTTCTGATGAAACGCGTATCGCAGACCTTCAGAAGAACATGGATGTAGCAATGAAGTATTACAATACCTACAAAAAGTAACCCGCAATTGCGGGTTTTTTTATATAGAAAATCCACACTTTTGCGTTTATTTTGCAGGAGTGCTTTACTATATGCGAAAATTAATCCTACTTCTGCTTACCTGCTCTAGTGTTCATGCCCAATGGCAGGCTTCCTCTCAAGAATTTCAGAGGAATAAAATTGTAAGTTTTACTCATATACCTGTTTTACTGCTGAGGGTTAATCCTAGCACTCTTTTAGGTTATAATAACACTTTGCAAGTGGGTGCTGAGATTGCTCCTCCCTTCGGTAAACTAAGTTTTGCCTTTGATTATGGATTTGGATCCGGCAAATACAATATCAATAAATTTGTAAGAAAAGATCAAGCGGAGAACAAGAACAGAGAGCTAAGAGGGGAAATACGCGCCTATTTCTCAGATTGGTTTCCCTTTTATGCCTTAGACAAAAAGCCTTTTGGTAGGTATTATGCATTAGAATATATAAATGGAACTTATGACAGGATTCTAGGAACCAGCGGGCCTTCCTATGGAATTCCGGAAGATCAATGGTTTACCATGCATGAGACTCAGGAAAAGAGGCATGTAGTTCATCTGAAATTTGGTAGACATATTCATTTGCACAGACATTTCTTTTTAGATGTATATGGTGGTGTGGGTGCAGGCCATTCGTCCTTTAAAGTGGGTGAAGATAAGGTGGAAGGGGAAATGTATAATCCGGTTAAGTTAGCTTTTCCGGCGGATAAATCCTATGAAAGCCCTAAGGGTAGTCGTTTTTTCTTTAGTAAAACATTTGGTGTAAGATGCGTATTTCCTATATAATCCTCCTCCTGTTGGCCAGTACTTCTTGTTGGGCACCGAAATGCCCGGTAGATGGCTGCCAGTTTGTAAGGGAGCACAGACACAGTGATTTGGTGACCGGAACATTTAGAAGTAGGTATATGGTCATGCCCCGTGTGCATTTTTTCTGGGATGGTAAGGGAGAAAAGCTTCCTGATGCAGAATTAGCACCTAAAGGTACCAATAAGAAGGTTCGGAAGAAATTCCCATGGGAAAGGTGGTAAGTTACTTTTTGTATTTATCGTTCAAGCCCTTTCCTTCTAAGATCATAGGTTTAATCTTTTCCAGTCGGGCAGCTTTAGTTGCTGCCTGTTTGGCAACTGCAATATATTCTATGTAATCTCGTCTTTTGGATTTGCTTAATTTGTCAAAGGCCTTTTTTACATCCTTATTAGCCTTTAAAAATTCGCTCAATTCCGCCGGATGTTGTGGTTCAGGGCGCTCCTCTTTGGGTATAATGACATCTGAAATTTTGATGGCTTCCTGAATATAAGCGAGGATGCTTTTTTTATCCATTTCTCCTACATTACTGAATCTCCATTGTCTTTGGACCTTAGTATCTCCAATGGCAATCAAAACTTGTAAAGGGTCACTTAAGAGCACACCTTTAAAGAACCAAATGGAAAAAAAATGATTAAATCCCATCCAACTCACCACGTTTTGTCCATTTAAAGTATAAACATCCGTCCCCCATTTTCTTTCTTTTTTCAGAGGTGTATTTTGGATAATTTCTTCCATAAGGATATAGGCTTCAGCCCATTCATCCACAACGTATTCCTTAAGGAGGTTTTTAATAAGCTCAGTAGGAATTTCTGAAGAGATAGGTAACTGAATTCCCTGCTTTACAATCACATAATTAGAAATTTTGGCCTTTTTTAATGGAGAGGATCCGGGGTGAAAATAGATAAATTGATTATCATAAGAAATCTGAACTTTCTTCATTTTAAAGGTGTAGGTGGGAATATCTTCAATGATACTTTCTTTAGTACCGGCAGGAAGAATATCCAGGAGAAGGGTTCTTAATTCTTGTAAAGTCTCCTTTACCGGAATAGGCGCGGATTCTATATATTGTTGAGCGGATTTCATGCGATTTTTTTTCGACAATGTACATGAAAATCGTCGTAGAGACAAAAATAGAGGGCTAATGAAGCCCTCTTAGTTGAATAAATCTTTCATCTTGGAGAAGAAACCTTTTCCTTCACTTCCTGCCTTTGGCTGGAAATTAGGAGAAGATTTGATCTTTTCCAGAAGACTTCTTTCTTCTGCGGTAAGTTGTTTTGGGGTGTAAACATTAATATAGATCAATTGATCTCCCACACCGTATCCATTGATGTCTTTAATACCTTTGCCTTTTAATCTTAGTATCTCTCCTGCTTGAGTGCCGGCTTTTATGTTGATTTTAACTCTACCGTTAATGGCAGGAACTTCAACATCTCCGCCAAGGGCCAGATCTGCAAAGTTTAGCATCAGGTCATAAACTACATTATTTCCATCTCTCTTTAGGGTAGGGTGTTCTTCCTCCTCAATCTGAATGAGAAGATCACCTGCTACACCACCTCTTGCCGGAACGTTTCCTTTGCCAGACATGGATAGCTGCATGCCTTCACCTACGCCTGCAGGAATTTTGATGGTCAAGATATCTTCCTCTAAGACCCTGCCTTCACCAAAACAAGCTTCACATCTTTCTACTACCACTTTACCTTCTCCATTACAAGTGTGGCAAGTATTGGTAGTTACCATCTGACCTAGCATGGTTTGCTGTACACGCTTGATCTGTCCTGAACCATTACAGGTAGTACAGGTTTGAAGTGAAGAACCATTTTTAGAGCCGTTTCCTGAACAAGTTTTACAAGAAACATATCTCTTTACCTTGATTTTCTTTTCAACTCCGTTTGCTACTTCCTCCAGGTTCAATTTTAATTTGATTCGAAGGTCAGAACCTTTACGAACGGCTCTTCTACCGCCTCCCCCTCCAAAAAAGCTGCTGAAGGGACTGCTGTCGCCAAAAATATCTCCAAATTGACTAAAGATATCTTCCATATTGAATCCTCCGGCACCACCGCCGTTGAATCCTCCACCTACGCCTTGATGCCCAAATCTATCATATCTGGCTTTCTTGTCAGGATCTGATAGAACACTATAAGCTTCCGCAATCTCCTTGAATTTTTCTTCGGCCTCTTTATCTCCCGGGTTTTTATCCGGGTGATATTTAATGGCAAGTTTACGGTATGCTTTTTTTAGCTCATCCGCTGTGGCATTTTTATCTACACCTAGAAGTTCGTAATAATCTTTCTTTGCCATGGCCTTTATATTAGTTACCCACTACCACTTTGGAGTAACGTATTACTTTATCGTTTAAGTAGTATCCTTTTTCCAGCTCCTCAATCACTTTGCCTTTCTTATCATCTCCGGCCGGAAATTGAGTCACACTTTCATGTTTTTCTACATCAAAATCCAAGTCTTTTGCCTCTATAGGTTTAAGACCCTGGCTTTCCAGTGTTTTTATAAATTTTGCAAAGATCAAATCTACGCCTTCTTTTAAAGCCTGGAAGTTATCAGTCTTATCAAATGCGGCTTTTGCTCTTTCAAAATCATCAATGATAGGCAAAAGTTCTTTGATCAAGCGCTCATTAGCGTTTGCAATTATTTCAATTTTCTCCTTACTTGTGCGCTTTCTATAATTGTCAAACTCCGAGTAAAGGCGTATATATTTATCTTTTGTTTCGCTTAGTTCACCTTTGATTTTATCAAGTTCAGTTTCTTCTACAGGAGTTTCTTCAGTGTTGACTTCTTCCTGTTTATTGGTCTCTTCTTGATTATTGTTCTCTTCTTGATTATTGATCTCTTCTTGATTATTGATCTCTTCTTGTGCCATTCCAACATATTTTTATCCTACTTCCTTTATAGCAATAATTAATCCATCCCCCTTTTTGCTGTCAAAGTGTCAGATTAAAACTCTCTCCACCATGCCCTATAACTGACGCTGCTGTCAGCCAGAGGGACAGTTTGACCTATTAGGGGTGTCAACAGCTTTTTACTTGGTATGAGCTTATAAACTTCCTCCAAAGGCTCATACCAGGCATGTCTGGCTAAAGTGAACTTACCCGAATGTACAGGCAGGACCTTCATAGCCCTTAAATCTTGTACTACAAGCGGGAATTCGGAAGGTAAGGTGTGTATATTTTGCCAAGCTACATTGTACTGCCCATTTTCCAGGATGGCTAAGTCAAACGGTCCGAATTTTTCTCCGATTTCTTTAAAATGAGGTCCGTATCCACTATCTCCACCTATAAAGATCTTATTCTCTGGTGTGTCCAATACGAAGGAACACCATAAGGTCTGATTCCTTTTAAAACCTCTTCCTGAAAAATGGCGGGCAGGAGTAGCCGCAATTTGGATATTCTCTGACAAACTAATTCCTTCCCACCAATCTAACTCCGTGATGATTTCCGGTTTATATCCCCAATATTCTAAATGAGCGCCCACTCCCAAACCGGTAATAACCTTTTTAACCTTTGGCTTTAGTTCTTTGATACTTGTATAATCCAAATGATCATAATGGTCATGGGTTATGATGAGGTAATCAATTTCCGGTAAATCAGTAGGACTATAAACGGTGGTACCTGTATAGGCTTTCATTAAGCCGGGAACAGGTGAAACTCGGTCGCTTAATACAGGATCAATCACGAAGACCTTGCCTTGGATTTTAATCAGGTATGAAGAGTGTCCAAACCACACTATAGATCCTTCAGGTAGTTGGTGTAAATCGTGTTTGATGGCTGGAATATCCTTAAGAGGTTCTTCAGGAGATTTCCCTAAGAGCATTTCTTTCAGTAAACTTCCGTAAGTAGCGCCGTTTGTTAGTTGAGGTGTTTCAATAGGATAGCTGAATTCACCCTTGATAAAATTGGGGGATCTTTTGATCCTTTCCCTTCGCTCTCCTTGAGGAGATTTACCCCAAAATGGCGCGAAATAAATGATAAGGCTTAAAAGGAGGAGGAGGGTTAAAGTTAATTTCATTTTTTGAGGATTACATAAATTATATAACAATGAAATCCTCCTCCACAGTTCCTAGAGTAGTTCCCCGATGATCTTTTCTGTAGTGATGCCTTCTGCTTCTGCCTTGAAGTTCCTAACTATTCTGTGACGTAGGATAGGATAAGCCACGGCTTTAACATCATCTATGTCAGGAGAATATTTACCTTGGAATAAGGCGTTGCATTTAGCAGCCAATATTAGGTTCTGAGATGCTCGAGGTCCAGCTCCCCATTCCAACCATGTTTTTGCTTGGGTAGAGGCATTTTCTATTCCCGGACGAGTATTTTGTACCAATTTTACGGCATATTCGATCACATGATCTGATACCGGAACTTTACGGATAAGCTGTTGGAATTCCACAATTTCTTCTGCACCTAACACCTTGTTTATGCTGACTTCCCTGCTGCTCGTAGTGTTCTTCACTATTTGCATTTCTTGTTCCAAAGTAGGGTAGTCTAAACTTACCATGAACATGAAACGGTCCAATTGAGCTTCCGGTAGGGGATAGGTACCTTCCTGTTCAATAGGGTTTTGAGTTGCCAAGACAAAGAAAGGTCTACTAAGATTATGCTTTTGACCTGATACTGTTACGGCATATTCCTGCATGGCTTCAAGTAGAGCCGATTGTGTTTTTGGAGGAGTACGGTTGATTTCATCCGCCAAAATGATATTGGCAAAAACCGGACCTTTCACAAATTTGAAGTTCCTTTGGTTATCTAAGGTTTCCGAACCGGTGATGTCTGAAGGCATCAAATCTGGAGTGAACTGAATTCTGTTAAAGTCTAAATCCAAAGCTGAAGCTATGGTTTGCACCAATAGAGTCTTTGCAAGTCCCGGAACACCTACTAAAAGACAATGTCCCTGGCAGAAGACCGCAGTAAGCAGTAGTTTAACCGTTTCTTCTTGTCCTACAATGACCTTGCCTATCTCTTGGCTCAGCTCTTCATATTTCTTTTTTAGGGCGTCAGCAGCTTCTACGTCTGATTTCATTTTTTATTAAAAAGGTTGCAGCTCTCGTATTCTTTATCAATATTTATATACACCTCAGCCAAGGCTTCAGAAAACCATTGTTCAATTCTTTCGTTTTGTTTGATATTTAGGGTATATCTTCTTAATTCTTCATAATCATCCTCTAGGTTAATGACGTGTTCTTTTTTGACATCCACTACCTTAATCAAACGCATCCCGGTTTTACCTTGAGGGGTTCTATAGTTTACCACTTGGCTTAGATCACCTAGTTTAAGGGAACTTACAGCAATGTATAAGGCAGGTTCCATATTTACATCAATAGTCTGCCATGCTTCACCGGTTTGTGGGTTAGCAATGATACCTCCTGCGTCTTTGGTGAACTCATCTTGGGAGTGCAGTTTGACCATTTTGCCCCAATCCAGCGTATCTGCTATGATTACTTTTCTTAAGCTGTCCAGGTATCTTTTGGGTTCATCAGTGCTTAAAATCTGATAGTCAGGCATCAACAGTATGTGTCGCGCTCTATATTCTTGCCCTCTTTTTGCCAAGGTTTGGATCAAGTGGAAACCGTACTCACTTTCTACGATATCTGATATTTGTCCGGTATCTAGGCTCATAGCTGCGGCCTCAAACTCGGGAACCATCATGCCTCTCTTACTCCAGCCTAAGTCTCCACCATTTGCAGCGCTACCTTGGTCTTCAGAATACTCTTTAGCCAGTTTCCCAAAGTCTTCTCCGCTTTGGATTCTACGTTTGATATCCTGTAATTTGGTGATTAGATCCGTTCTCAATTCAGGGGTAAGAGGAGCCAAACGAACGATCTGGGATAGTTTAACTTTTTGTCCAACTTTCCACAAGCTGTCTTTAGGGATGGATTCGTAGAATTTCTTAACTTCTAAAGGTGTGACACTCACTTTTTCGTAAATCACACCTTTCATTTTTTCCGCGGTCATTTGCTCTTTAAGCTCAGAACGCATTTCATTCTTTAAAGTCTCAATGGACTTTCCGAATTGATCTACAATATTCTTCTCATTACCATACACTGTTACCATCTGGTTCATTCTGGCATCCAATTGGTCCTTGATCTGGTCGTTTTCCACGATGACCGAGTCAATTTCTGCTTTAGCTACCAAAAGTTTCTGGATAGCCATGGATTCCAACGCTTCACAGCTGCTTACATTCTGACCTTCTTTTGCATATCTTGCTCTTAAAGATTCTACTTCAGATTTTAGAATATAGTAATTGTCAATTTTTGCTATAATCTTGTCGACATTCGTTGATTGAGCCTTAACACATAGGGGCAAAACCATAATCAACGCCAACACTACCTTCTTCAACATTTAATTGTTCTTTTTTAAGTCGTTAATAATACTTTTCAGTTCTTCAGGGTTGTATTTTAAATTGAATTTCGAACTCAGCTTTTGTACCCATTCTTTTTCTAAGGCTTCCTGGTATTTTTGAATTACCTCAGGTTTACTATCCTTATAATTGCCTTTTATCTTTTTGGTCTTCAAAGTATATTCTTCTACACGACCGTCCAAACGGATCGTTCCACTTTTGTTCCCCCAACTCGTATTCATTTTACTTTCAAACTCCGACTTGCTGACAGTGAAGTTATCATAGGTGATGGCGTTAGGGAATTTAGAATTAAAGGTCTTAGCCAGATCTGTTTCCAAGTTACTAAAGAAAGAAAACGTAAGGGTCTGGTTCTTTGACCAATCAAATCTGTCATGAATGACAGAATTCTTATAATTCACTTCTGAAATTCTCTTCAAAGGTAGTCCATTTTTTACTAAAAAACTTACTACTTCTTTGATTCTTAATTCAGAAATTCTATCATCTTCTTTTGAATCTGAATGACCACCTATCTCTACGATATAACCCGGGTTCTTTTCCATAATTTCTAAGAGCCCCATCAACTTGCGTTGATCCACTTCACTTAGGGTGTATGTGTTCTGCTCATAAAGAATTGGAGCTATACCTCTATAAAGTTTATACGGTTTAGGTTCAGCTGCCATGGCCTTGAATTTGGCATACGTTTCCTCATCAGCGAAACTCATGACTGACAGGTTTCCGGTTTCTACTACGGGGAACAAAGATTTGTTCGCGTCATAGAATCTTTTCAAGGCTACGGTATCCTGTAGGGATTTTTCTAGGATATTACGGGTGTAAAACTCGGTGTAAAGGATATTTTCCTCCTGAGCTTTCATCCATCTTTGCAAATCCGGGTCTTGCTGGTAGGTTTGAGCTTGTTGGTATTTTACAATTTCCGCTTCTACGAATTTGTCAAACAGCATTTTGAAGATCTCATTTGGATTTTCAGAGGGCCATTTTTCAAACTCCTGTTTGTCTTCTACAAAATCATAAAAGGAACCTATGGTGATGGTATGCTCGTTGATTTTGAGCAAAGGGTCTGTGAGTAGGACCGTATTAGGTTTTTGCCAATTTCTGGTCAGTATTCTCACTGATGCAAACTTGAGGGCATTATCGAGCGCTTCATCAGAGAAAGAAACATTGTTCTTTGCTCTGAAATCATTGATCTGCTTCAATCTAAGGTATTCACCTCTGCTATCAGTGGTGATCTTGGCCCTGTTTTGTTCTATAAACTGTGACCTGGTCAAAGGTTTTAATCTGTCTATTACTTTCACCAGGTGAAGTCCGGTACTGGATTGGATAGGCATAGAGATTTCTCCTTTTTTAAGCGCAAAGACGGCCTCTTCGAAGCCCGGCTCAGTTTTACCTACACCGAAGGGTTGGAGTATACCCTTATTAGGCTTAGAATTAAAATCATCTGAATGCTGTTCAACTGCGGTTTCAAAAGGTAAACCATTAAGGATTTCTGTGCGTAATGAATCCAGTTGCTTCCTCAAGGTTTCTTTATCTTCAGATTCCGGACCGATGTGCTTAAAAATATGCTGTATTTGCACCATACCGCTACTCTTCCTTATATCATTGACCTTTATAAGGTGGTAACCGGCAGGAGTACGTACTGGTAGAGAAATGGAATCTTTAGGTACTTTATACACGGCAGATTCTAATGGGTAAACTAGGTAGAAAACACTGAACCAACCTAACTGTCCTCCAGAAGAAGCTGTCTTTGGATCTTTAGACCATCTTTTTGCCTGGGTTTCGAAATCCTTGTTCTGGATGGCCATATTGCGGATTTGTAGAAGTTCATTGTACAACTTCAAGGTATCTGCAGGTGCCGCATAAGGAGAAATGGGTACAAAAAGGTGAGAGGCATTTACCTCTTTTAAGTATCTTTCATACGCTTCGTTTTCTAGCTTTCGAATTTCCGAATGATCCTCTAGAGCGCTGGCCACAGCTAAAGACAAATGCGACTGGATTTGTTCTCTGAAATTCTCAGTGGTATCCATTCCCTGACTCCTGGCTTCTGCAATGAAGAGTTTTCTTTGAAGAAGTTCCTGTAATATTTCTTCATGGCTGCCTGAATCCAGCTTTACCATGTTTTCTAGATCTATACTCAGCTCTTTCCTTGTTATTCCTCCGCTAGCCAACTCTACTACCTTTGGCTCTTCTTCTTTTACAACCAATACTTGCGATTTGTCAGATGTAGTGGTCGGTTTTGCACAGGAAAATAGAAGAAAAGGAGATAGAAGAGGTATATATTTTATTTTAAATGGCATATTTACAAATTTAAGTTAGTCGCATGGCGACTAAACGCTCAGAAAAATAACAAGAAAAAAACGTATTTATTTTATTACTTAGCAGGAAATCTCAGGGTTTGGTTTTGGCTCTTGCTGAGATAAGCAGTGGAATGAACCCAATCCCCAAATGATTTCTGTAGCATCAATTCCTACTACCTTTCTGGTTTTGAAGCATTCCTGAATAATTTGCAAAGCTCTTTCATCGTGTTTACTTCTGAAAGTGGGAACGATCACATGTCCATTAGTGATGAGGAAATTGGCATAGGATGCAGGCAGTCTGATGCCGTCTGAATATACAGGGTCTGGCATTTGGATTTCCACAATATTCAGGCTTCTTCCATCAGGCAATTTCATCTTTTTCAAAGCCTCCAGATTTTCTTTTAATGGGGCAAAGTTAGCATCCTCAGGGTTAGACTCAACTACCGTAATTACGGTATCTTCATTGACAAACCTTACGGTATCATCAATATGGCCATCGGTGTCATCACCTACGATTCCATCTTCTACCCAGAGTACTTGCTCTACTCCATAATAGTCTCTCAAGTAGGCTTCTATCTCTTCTTGAGTCAAATGAGGGTTCCTGTTTTTGTTTAGAAGACAAGATTTACTGGTTAATACTGTACCTTTTCCATTGAATTCTACAGATCCGCCCTCCATCACTATTCCTGTTTTTACAGAAGGTAATTGTAAAACTTCCGCAATACGGGATGGAATTGCATTGTCTGAATCATATGGAGGATATTTTCCACCCCAGGCATTGTATTCCCAGTCCACTATCATTCTGCTATCATTCTCTTTATGAATCAGGAAAGCAGGACCGTGGTCTCTGCACCAGGAGTCGTTCGTGGGGAACGGATATAATTCTACCTGAGATGCCGGGATATTGTATTCTTCTAGTTTGGTACGAATAAACTGTATGGTTGCCTCGTCATTGGCATTGATCTTTACCTTTTGACTAAGGGCAATGGACTTAATAAATTCAAAGTATGCAGGGTAAATGCGGTCGAATCTATCCTCCCAAGTATCTTTATTTATAGGGAAACTTAACCAGGTAGCTACTTGCGGGTGCCATTCAGCGGGAAAGAAATAACCGTTTTCTGCGGGTTTGCTCATTATGTATATATAGTAATTAATCTACAAAATTACGATTATTGGTCAAGGGTAGCAAATTATCGGGCTCTATTCGGTCTATGGCAGGGTAAAAGATCCTGAAAACGAGGGGCTAGGAAGAGGATAATGTACCAAATGGAGCTTTTTGTTGGATTAATTCATTTTCTAATCAAAAAAAAACCTGTCAAAAGATACACTGAAAACAAAAGGCAGTATATATTTGTACTGAAATGTTAAAGGTTAATCTTCCCATATCACCTTTCCGACGACTTAGGTCCGTAAGGACCCAAGCTTGAGACACTTTACTACTTAGCAAGGCGTCTCCTCCTCTCTTTATAAACATTTTATCATCAAAAAAAAACGGATACACCGTCTCCATTAGGGCAAGGCCCTCTCAATGACGATGAACATTTTAGAAAAGAAGACTTATGGCGATTTTGTAGTTATGGTAGCTACAGAAGAGCACCACTCTTATGCGGATCAAATCTGCGAAGAAATGGCATCCAGCGCTAAAGCGCGTGGGACAGGTATTGCAAAACGTAAACCTGAGTACATTCGTTTGAAAATGACGGAGGGTAAGGCCATCATTTGTCTTACTACTGCGGGAGTTTGGGTTGGTTTCTGTTATATAGAAACATGGGATCACGGTAAGTTTGTAGCGAACTCCGGATTGATCGTTGCTCCTGACTTTAGAAAATCAGGGATAGCGACTTCCATCAAAGCTATGGCATTTCGTTTATCAAGAACGCGTTATCCGGAAGCTAAGATCATAGGTTTAACTACTAGTTTAGCTGTGATGAAGATAAATTCAGAGTTGGGATACGTTCCTGTGCCTTTTTCTGAGTTGCCAAAAGATGATGATTTCTGGAAAGGTTGTAGCAGCTGTGTGAACTTTGATATCCTGAATCGTACAAACAGAGCTCACTGTCTTTGTACAGGTATGAAATACGAACCGCCGAAAGAGGAGAAGAAGCCTGAGTTCTGGGACTTTTTGTCGCAGTCCTCCTTATACGAAAGCTTTATGCGTTTGAAGCAGAGGGTGTTATTGGGAAGAGAAGAGAAGTCAAAAAAAAAATCTCCAGGCCGTCTAAATCGGGAATTGGAGGAAGTGTAGAAAATATAGATGGAATTATAGAATAGAGCGGTAGAAATACCGCTCTATTTTTGTTTAATTTAGGGCCAAAAATGATCTTGAATGATAAGAACAGTAGGTGCAAGTAAGAATATAGCCCTAGTGGCGCATGATAATAAGAAGGATGATATTCTACAATGGGCATTGTCCAATAGGCATATCTTGAAGAATCACACTTTATTAGCAACAGGTACCACGGGGAAGTTACTAGAACAGGCATTAGAGCTTCCGGTTAGGAAACTTTTAAGCGGCCCCTTGGGTGGGGATCAGCAGATAGGCTCTCTTATAGCGGAAGGGAAAGTGGATATACTCATCTTTTTCTGGGATCCCATGCAAAGCCAGCCGCATGATCCGGATGTGAAGGCCTTATTGAGGTTAGGAGTGGTGTGGAATATCCCTATGGCCTGTGATACGGCTACGGCAAATTTGATCTTCTCTTCTCCTTTGATCAATGAAGAATATACGGTAAAATTGACAGACTACGAAGACTATAAAAATAGAGTTATTAAATAAAAAAAGCCGCTTCTTTCGAGGCGGCTTTCCTGTATATCTTCAGAAAGATTATTTTCTTGCGTAACGCTTGTTGAATTTCTCTACACGTCCGGTAGTATCCAACAATACATTTTTACCTGTGTAGAATGGGTGAGACTTAGAGCTAACCTCTACTTTACATACAGGATATTCTTTTCCATCTTCAAATACGATGGTTTCTTTCGTTTCTACACAAGAACGAGTTAGGAATTTATCATCAGAGGTCAAATCCCAGAAAACTACCTCTCTATAATTCGGATGAATGTCTTTTTTCATTTTTATTGTACTTTAACCTAAAAATCCTTTTCGGGTTGCAAAGATAAGTATTTTTTCTATTATACTATAAAATTTGCTTAAATCTTTTCCAATAAAGCTTCTATATCTTCCGTACTGGTAGATATGAAATTAGCTATACGGATTTGATTGTCTTTCCCTGGTCCATATCCTGATCCTATGATCATATTTTCAGCTTTCAGTTTTTGGATGAGATGTGATGATGGGCTAGAGGTATTGATGACGGCCACTGTCTTTGAACGTAGATCCGGATCTTTTACAAAGATCTCATAGCCTTCCTTATTCTCGAAGTGCTGATAGATCTTCTTGGCATTGGAAGCATTGGTTTTTCTAATGGTATCTATTCCTGTTTTGTTCATGTCTTCCGCTATTTTGCCTAGGAGGAAGATGCCCATGACATTTGGAGTAGATGGATTTTGGTAATTTTTAGCATTCTTCCAAAGGGTAGGTAAGTCATGGTGAGCTCCGATAGAAAGTCCTTTCTCCTTTAAACTTACTGCCTTCTCTAAGCATTTTTCATTCGCTATCCAGACACCTAGTCCTGCTGGCATTCCAAAATTCTTTTGAACAGAAAAAAATACGGAATCCATCAATTTGAAATCTAAAGTCGGGATAGGTGCAGAAGATACGATGTCAATGGAAAAGAGTTTATGTGCATTACTTCTCTTCAGTTTATGGATATCTGCTTCACGCATTTGAACGCCTGTAGAGGTTTCATTTTGGGTGATACAGACCATTTCCGCATATTCAGGCACTTCAATTTCTGAATACGTAAATCCTTCCCCTAACGGCTTTTTAAAGGCCTTGGCTGTTTTTTGTAAGGCGAGGGCGTATTGGTAATACTTTTCTGAAAATGAACCGTTCACTAGGTGGAAAGATTCGAATTCAACCAAACTTTGAATGCTCTTTTCCCAGATTTCTGATGCTGAACCGGTAAACATGATGGCATTTTCCTCCGGGATGCCCAGAAGTATGCGCAATTGTTCATCTGTATGCTGATAAATCTTCTTGAAATCTCCACTTCTATGGGAAATGGAGCCCAGTTGCTTATCTACAAATTCTTGTAGGAATTCAGAGAATTTAGGATACAATTCTGCCGGCCCTGCTGTGAAATATTTCTTACTCATTGCATGTAATAAAGATGCAAAATTAGCAGAATTTCTAATACCCTGTCATTTCTCTACGTTATATTCCCTTGAGGGTGTGAGTAGAATATCTTATTTTTGCAAACCAAAAAAAAGAGCGCTGTATGCTTATTAATGTATTTAAGTCAAAGATTCACCGTGTGAAGGTGACGCAAGCGGAGTTGAACTATGTAGGCAGTATTACCATAGATGAAGATCTATTAGAGGCTGCGGGGATTAGAGAAAACGAAAAGGTTCAGATTGTAAATAATAATAACGGGGAGCGACTGGAGACTTATGCCATCAAGGGGCGTAGAGGTTCAGGAGTGATATGTCTAAACGGTGCAGCCGCGCGAAAAGCACAACCCGGAGATATTGTTATCATCATTTCTTATGCGTGGATGACTCCGGAAGAAGCGGAAAAACATCAGCCGGTAGTTATCTTTCCGGATGAGAATAACCGAATAGTTAAATGATAAAAAAGTGGATTTCCTATTTAGTGCCGTTGGTGCTGGGCTTGGCCTTATTGAATTGGGTTTTCAATGAGATAGATTTGAGTAAAACCCTAGAGGATTTCAAAAGTGCTAAGCTTTCCTGGGTGATCCTTGGTGCCTTTTTGGCGCTTATTTCTCATATTCTGCGTGCAGCTAGATGGGGTTTGATGTTAGAATCTATGGGTTATAAACCTTCAGTTTATAAAACTACATTAGCTGTTTTGATAGGTTACTTGACCAACCTGGTTTTTCCAAGAGCTGGGGAAGTAGCTAGGGCAGTAAGTCTTCAAAAAACTACAGATATACCCTTCGATAAGTCTTTTGGGGCGGTAATTGCGGAAAGAGTGACAGATGTTTTGGTTTTGCTGGTCCTCGTGGGAGTGAATTTGCTCTTAGAGTTTGATAGGATATATGGACTTTTTGTGGAACTGGCACCCGATGTTAGGATTATTGGGGCTGTAATAGGGATGGGAGTAGTGGGTTTGTTGTTGCTTTTCTTTTTCAGGTATAAGATTAAAAGTACAAAGATATACCAGAAGTTTGGTGGGATATTCAAAGGCCTGAAAGAAGGAATCATGAGTGTGGTTCACTTGAATAATCCATGGAAGTTTGTAGGTCAGTCTTTCTTGATTTGGGTATTGTATTACTTCTCTTCAATGGTTTTGTGTAAAGCTATTTTTATAGGGGCTGATCTTAGTTCTTTGGCTATTCTTACCATCTTAGTGATGGGTACTATAGGTATGGCCATACCCACGGTAGGAGGGATTGGAAGCTATCATCTTTTGGTAGGTAAGATCGTTACCCTTTATGGACTGTCTCAGCAGGACGGAGTTTCTTTGGCTACCTTTTTGCATAGTCTGAACGGTATTCTGTTTGTTCTGCTGTTTGGTTTTGTGGCTTTAGTGTTAAATACTTTTACCGGTCAGAAACGGTAATCCCTGCATTTTGAATGGGTCCTAAGTGCCATAGTAAAAGCGGCATGGGATGCACTTTTGCCAGTCACTCTAAAGGTGTATCTGCTTAAATCACCTTCTCCTACCTCGCCTATAAGCACACCTTTTAAACCGAATTCTTCAAGCCAAGCTCTCACATGGGCGGGGGTATAGGTTTTGTGAAAGGTTAACTCGTATTCTCTGATCTTATGCAAGGCATCAAACCATTCTTCTACGTAACTTAAGGTTCTTAAGGTAAATAGTACGATAAAAGTACCTAAGAAGGCTAATTTGATTTCACCTATCCCTACACAAAGTCCAAGCGAGGCGGTAGCCCAGATGGAGGTAGCGGTGGTAATGCCGCTTATTCTATTGCTGGCTTGCCAAATCACCCCTGCACCTAAAAAGCCTATGCCTGTGACTATGTTTGAAGCAATTCTTTCCGGACTTTGCACCCCCATTTTTTCCGAAAGTAGCGTGAATAGGCAAGCTCCGAAGCTGACCAGGATAAAGGTTCTGAGGCCTGCTGATTTATTCCAGTATTCCCTTTCCGCTCCAATAATTAGGCCAATAATCACAGATAATAATACTCTGACGGTATCTTGGGTTAATGCTGAATCCATAAAATTTGCTGTTTACGTACAAAACTAATACACTTTGTATTGGAACATAAACAAAGATGTTTTACTTTTGTCTATCTATTAGTAGGTAGATAAAATGAATACCCGAGAAAAGATCATAGTGTTAGGTGACCATTTGGTCCGTACTAGGGGGATCAATGCTTTTAGTTTTTCTGATATTTCCAAAGAACTGGGCATTAAAAACTCCTCGGTTCATTATTATTTTCCTACCAAATCCTCTTTAGTATTGTCTATATTAGAAAGGCATGAAGGGGTTCTGAATAAATTCATTTCCCGGGTAGAGGGGAAAGATGCCCAGAAGAAGCTAGATCAGTTTATGGCGGTGTATTCCAGGGCTAGAGTAGGGGGAAGAATCAGTATATTGGGTGCCTTGTTCTCAGATTTTCTTACCTTTGAAGAAGAGGTGCAAGCTTCCTTGCAAAAATTAACGGATGATACCTTGCAGTGGTTAGTTCAGACTATGGAGCAGGGAAAGTTGGAAGGAATTTTCCATCATACAAGTACGAACAGAGAAAAAGCTATAGAAATCATTAGTCAAATTTTGGGCATGGAGCAACTTGCCCGAGTTAACGTAAAAATTAAATGCGCAGAGTAGTAATTACGGGCCTGGGAGCCCTTACCCCAATAGGTAATAACGTAAGGGATTTTTGGCAAGCCCTAAAGAATGGTAAAAACGGAGTAGGAGAGATCACTAAGTTTGATGCCTCCAAGTTCAAAACTCAGTTTGCTTGTGAAGTGAAAGGTTTCGATCCTTTGCAATTCATGGAAAAGTCTGATGCCAGGAAGTACGATCTGTACACTCAGTACGCATTAGCTGCGGTGGCTGAAAGTGTAGAGCAGGCTAAGTTGGATTTTGAATCGATCAATAAAGATAGGGTGGGCGTCATCTGGGGCTCAGGTAACGGAGGTATTGAAACCTTCCAGGAGCAAGTGAAAGAATATGTTTTAGGCGACGGAACCCCTAGATTCAATCCTTTCTTTATACCAAAGATGATAGCTAACATTGCTTCAGGCATAGTAGCTATGAAATACGGTTTAAGAGGAGTGAACTACACTACGGTTTCTGCTTGTGCTACTTCGAATACTGCCATTATCGATGCCTTTAATTATATCAAATGGAATAAGGCAGATATGATGATCACCGGAGGGTCTGAAGCCCCTGTGGTAGCTAGTACCGTAGGAGGATTCAATGCTTCCCGAGCTATGTCTACCTTGAACGATGACTTTTCTAAAGCTTCTAGGCCTTTTGATGTCAACAGAGATGGGTTTGTTTTGGGCGAAGGTGCAGGAGCTTTGGTGTTGGAAGAGCTAGAGCATGCCTTGAAGAGAGGGGCCAATATCCTTGCAGAAGTAGTAGGTGGAGGTATGGCCTCAGATGCTTATCATTTGACCGGTACTCATCCTAATGGGGACGGTGCGGCCTTAGGTATGCGCTTAGCTTTAGAAGAAGCTGGGATCAGTGCTGAGGACATTGATTATTTAAATGCTCATGCTACCTCCACACCTCAAGGAGATTTGAGTGAGCTAAGAGGGATAGAACAAGTTTTTGGTAGGAGAGAAAGTTTGAACATCAGTGCCACCAAATCCATGACCGGACACCTTTTAGGTGCTGCAGGTGCCATTGAAGCCATAGCTTGTGTGGGTGCTATAGCTCAGTCATTTGTTCCGCCTACCATCAACTCTCAGGAGATTGAACCTGAATTTGACGGAGCCTATAATTTCACCTTAGGCAAAGCACAAGAGAAGGAGATCACATTTGCTATGAGCAATACCTTCGGTTTTGGAGGGCATATTGCTACGAGTATCTTCAAGAAATATTGATCCTTTAGAAAATAGCAGAAAGGGCGCAAGGCCCTTTTTTTGTTTTATGGTCTTCTTGCTTTTGGTTTTATATAAATCCTATACTGCAATTTTTGGTTTGGTATAAAATGGAGCAATGTATTTTCGTGTTATTGATAAGGAATGTATCAAAGTTTTGTTTTCCTTGAAAAGTTTGGTATAGATGGGTACCAGTATTCATTCCTGGAGCAAAAAAAATAAGGTTGCATTTTCCTGCAACTCTTGGAATGTCTAAGTAGAGTAAGCTCCGCCTGACGACCTCTTTCTTCTAGGCAGATATAAAAGCTTAATATATAGAGTGGGAAATAAAGCATAAATCACGGCAAGTAAGTATAATAGCTCGTTGTAGTGAATAATATCAACTAAATTATAAGTTTTTTAGGTCGTGAAAGTGTCGTGAAGCAAATAAAAAAGGAGCTACATTTTATTGTAACTCCTTGATTTTGAGAGTGGAGAAGATCGGGCTCGAACCGACGACCTCTTGACTGCCAGTCAAGCGCTCTAGCCAACTGAGCTACATCCCCATTTCTGTGCTGCAAATATAGAAAAGGGTTTCAAATTTTACCAACCAGCAATCATAAAATTTATACCTGTAACCTGTCCCTGCCATTGTCTGTCACGGTAGGGATAAGCTATGTAGGGTTCTATGATCAGATATCCTAATACATTCATCCTTAAACTGGCTCCTAATGACATTACGGCATTGTTTTTACTTAATTTAGATTCAGTTTGTCCCTCAGGTATATTCACCTTTTTAGTGCTCCATGTCATACCCGTATCAAAGAACAAATTCAGGTCAGAAGCTACATATTGGAAAGGTATCAAGGCTAATTTCTTATGTCCCGTAAAAGGCAATCTAAGCTCCACATTAGCCACTGCCATCTGCTCTCCACTTAAACTACTTTCTCCCACTTGATTCCATGAGCCTATGAACATGTTTTTATCTAATCCGTGTACATACCAGGGATATCCTAGATATAAAGGATAGATCCGGTTCAAGCTCTCCAGGTTCTTAGGATTAAGCCTGCCTTCATAATACACCCTTCCGGCTATGGTTAAGGGCTTCAAATACTGGTATTGCCTTACATCTACTAGGAGTTGATTATAAGCTGTTCTTCCAAAGAATCTTGAAGCTTCTAGTCGGTATCTGTATCCTTTTAAAGGGGCTACAGACCCGAAGGTAGTATTATCCCCTACCATAGCTCCAAAGATTTGAGTGGTATGAAATCCCTCTAAACCTAGCGTTTCTTTGTCTACTCTTTCGGTCTTGCCATAGCCTGTGGTGATGAAGTCTACTAGTCTACCAGTGCTGGTAACCCCCATCAGGCCGTACCTTGGATAGTCTTTGGCAGAATAGGTGTACCAATTAGAGTTTACTCCTAATTCAAAGCGGGTCTGCCTACTGATAGGTCTCATTAAGAAGCCTGAAGCTTGATCAATGAATAGGCGTACGATCCGCTCTTTCATCATTCCTTCCATATAAGTCAGTCCGGAGGAATGGCTCACTGTATCACCAGCAGTTAAACTGTACCCTCCGTAAAGCCTGTAGGGAATATGTCCGGCAGCAAAGCCGTATTGCCACTTATTCTTTTGGTTTAGATAATAAACTTGCCCTCCAAAGTCTTCCAGTTCTCCGTTAACCGCAACCGTAGCAGCCAGCTGGTTATTGTTCAGCATATCACTAAAGAGCCCCATGACTCCTCCTGCCATACCCGCTCCAAACCTGGAAACACCTGCTGATACTCCAGAATTAGCCAAATAATCTAATTTGAATTTTCCTTTGTAGGGGACATCCTTATACGTTTCTTTGGTAATCACGTGAGGATATTCCTTGTTCATTAATCCTGCAGTTACCATGTCTTCTCCTCGGGTTATCCTACCCGGTGGGAGAATTCCTGCACCGGTATCTCTCGTTTGAACTTCAAATGCATTTATCTGCTGAGAGGGTAAGAGTGCCAGGTTGTATTTGCCCTTATCCAGGAGATTGTAGACCAAATCCCCACTTCGGGACGCTACAGATAAGGCTGGAGAATATGCCGTAATCCCTGTTATTCCCGTATAGAAGTTGGTTAGGCGCGAGATCTGTTTGTCTTCCAACTGGTAGATATCTCTAAATCCGTCCGGAGAGGCCAGGAAATAAACTATCTTTCCGTCAGGTGATACTTGAGGATTGTACAGGTCCACCTCAGAGAACAAGGGCAGAATCTCAATGGCTTTGGTTTTGAGATTGATTTTGGCAATCTTCAACTTTTCCTTTTCCAATCTTTCTGAGCCACCTCTATCTGTCACAAAATAGATATGTTCACCATCCGGTGCCCAGGCAGGTTGAACGTCTGAGTATCTATCAGAAGTAACTGCTTCCAGTTTCCCGGATCTTAGATGGTATAGATAGAGGTCAACTTGCCCATTCTTCATCCCGCTCAATGCAATGATCTCTTCATGAGGTGACCAAGCAGGGTGGGTAAATGCATCCAAATCAGGTAAGGCATATTCTCTTTTATCTCCTTGGAAAGCGTCTAGTATGAGTAATTTATTTTTGGATTTCGACTGGATCACAAGTGCTACTTTCTTATTGTCAGGAGACCAAGTCAAAGTGGATTCTATGAAGGAATAAGAGTCTACATGTTGGCCAAAACCATCCGTATTTATCTTTTTGATCACTTTTTTGGTCTTGGTATCCGCAATGTATACGTTCATGCTTAGCACATCTTTAGAACTCACGTACGCAAGATATTTACCGTCAGGGCTGAGAGCGGGTGATATGTTTATGTCACCGGAGGCTAAAAGCTCATGGGGTGAAGTTTTTACCCTGTTGCTTTCAAAATGCGTATAATATTGTTTTAGGTCGTTCTTGAATTTTGCAGAAAATGCATCCAGATCCATACGGAAGATCCGGACAAAGGCTTCACGTATACCGTAAATGGCCACTTGTTTATAGAGCGGTCGGATGATTTCATCTCCGTAAAGTCCTGTGACATACGCCCAAAATGCTTGTCCCCAGCGGTAGGGGAAGTACTTATTCTGTTTGACTACTAAGTCTTCTATACTGGGTAAATCATTGTGAAGTACGGCATCTCGCATCCATAATGCTGTGTGAGGATCATTTCTACCCAAAGAGAGATATTCCGCCAGTCCTTCCGTCATGAAAAGGGGAATGTTACTCATGTTTTCCAGTCGGGTAGAATCAGAACCATAGGTCATGGTTTGGTATTGGAAAACGTGGACCATTTCATGCCCCAGCACATGGTCAGTTTGTTTTTTGGTGAAGAATAGAGGCATGACTACCCGGGTCTTAAAGCCTTCGGTTACCCCGCCTGTGCCTTCTCCAATTTGTCCTCCAATAACTGTAGTCTCTTGGAAGTCCGGATGTGAATTGTAAATAATGAGTGGGTTTGGTTCTAGGAAGGCCATTTTAAAGATGGCCTGGTGGTGTCTGTACCAAGATTCACTGTTGCGAAGTAATTCCTCTCTTAGGCTTTCATTAGGGAGGTAATGATATAGGTCAAAGTGATTACTACGCAATACTTGAAAAGTATTGGTCCGGTTTCTGGTCTTGTTTTGACCAAAATACTCTCCCTGCGCGTGTACTTTCAAAAGGGTAAAGTAGCAGGCGAAAAGGAACAGGTAACGGATCATGTCATTAGATCTTTGGTCTTGTGGCTTTTACAAATTTAGGTGCCCAATATTTGGAATACAAATTATCTTCTCTCACCCCGGCTGAACTGGAAGAGTGGATGAACATAATGGTTTCCTTATTAACGACTCTCGTGACTATTCCAGTATGATTGATTTGTTTGGTTTTCCCAATTTTAAAATACAGCAAATCGCCCTCTCTGATTTGAGATTGGGGGACGCTGGGGAAGATTTCTGCTTGCTCATAGGAAGAGCGGGGAAAGGATCTGTTTAATTCAGCAAAAGTGCGGAATACTAGTCCGGAGCAATCCATGCCTTGCGCGGTATTTCCGCCATATTTGTAAGGAGTACCTTTATATCTTAGTGCGATGTCCGGCAAGATCTGGTTTTTATTTGCTGCAGGCGCGCTGTTTTTCTTACATGAGGCAAAGAATAGGACCAAAGCAATTAGGAGTATCTGTTTCCTCATGGCTTATAAATCAATTTTTCTATGTCCTGGATCATGGAGCGACCGTCGTCTAGTCGGGGCTCATCTACTGCATTAGCAAGTATCTTTCCGGTTTTGTCAATGATCAGGTAGTTAGGTAGAAGTTGTGTATTATAATTTTTGCGAATAAAGGAATTATCTGGTGCATTCAGGTGCGTTCCTAAAAGGGAAGGATTCTTGATGAATTGAAGGTATAATTCTCTAGGGCTAAGATTGATGAAGACAAAGAGGAGATCTTTCTTCTTTCTGAAAAAGCCTTGGACAAATTCCATGGCTCTCATGTCTTCGTGGCAGAGATAACATTCATCATCATAGAAGCCAAGGACCAGGTTCTTTCCTTTAAAGTCTTTTAGCTCAACTAATTTCCCTTTTTTGTTTTGAACTATGAAATTTGGAGCCGCTTTTCCCACGGCAAGGGCTTCTTTTCTGCGGAATTGGGTAGCTAAGACCTTCTTGTATTCGTCGTTCTGAGCGAAGTACATGAAATCTTCTCCAAGTAATTTGATTTCCTCAGACATGCCGTCAGTATCAAGGTATTGTAAGAGTTTAGTGGCTAGTACTTTTTCAGTAAGGCCTGTTCCGATTCTATCTTTTAATAACTTGAGGTATTCGTATTCTAAGGTTCTGGATGCAGATGTTCTTTTGTTTTTGAGATAATTATCCACCAAAGCATCAGCTACTTGTCCCATGTAGATGGATTTAGCCTTAATGTGCTCTGGGAATTGGTTCCAATCCAATTGCAGAAGGGAATCAGAGGAATTTTTATTGTTCAGGTAACCTAGCTCAAATAATTTGACTTTTCCTAAAATATCTGCTTTTTGAAGGGCAGCGAATTCAGGAGAGACCATACTGGTCTGCTGGTCTAGCAATTGATTCTGTAGGGATAGCCATTTTTGAGTGATTTCAAAGTATCTAGGCGAATTGAACTGGCTTAATTCTCTGTCTCCGTCTTCATCTACTTCAAATCTTTGTCGAAGCATGAGTTGGTACGCCCATTTATGGGATCCGGGTCCTTCTACTCTAAGTGTATTATTAAAATCGTCCTGATCAAACATGAGGTGAATGGAATCACCCGGTTCAATTTTTAATAAATGCACCCCGTGTTCTCCGAAGGAGATGTCACAATAGGCCATTTCCTTTAGGGGAAATTCCACTAGGAATTCTTGATCTTTGTTCAGTGTAAGGGTGTATTCACGAGGTTCTGAGACCCAGTCGGCATAATAGGTAAAAGTGAGATAATCCTGTTGGGGATTAAGGATTTTTCCGGTCAAACGAAAAAGATCCTGTCCTTGGGCCACAGAGTGGAGTAAAAGGCTCAGGGTCAAGAAAATTAATCTCATGCTTCTTTTAATAGATTTTGATAGACTTCCAGCATGATACCGTCTTTTAGTCCCAGGTCAGGTACGGCCATCAAATTAGCTTTGGCCCAACGCATAGCAGACAGATAAATATCTGCTGCATAGGTTACTACGTCTGCGCGGTCCGGGTTCATTTTTAATTTATTTACCCTTTCTTCAAAGGTATATTGATTGAAATACTCTACTGCTTTTTCTATGTCTTCCAAAGTGCCCATGCCGTACTCGTCTTTGGGTACATATTCAAAGATCTTACTGATGTTTCCTCCTGTACCAATAGCGTAAACCGGTTGGTCAGTAGGTACATTGTCCGCTATCCACCTTTGCATTTTCTTCCACATGTCGCGGTTTACTTTTCCTTCCATTAAGCGGACTGATCCGATTTTAAACGACTGGGAGGTCTCCTTTATTTTACCGTTATATACGTTCAATTCCGTACTTCCACCTCCAACATCTATGTGCAGATAGGTTTTATCAGGGTCAAGTTCATTAACGATCACGTTATTGATCATCTCTGCTTCTTTTTCTCCGGAAATCAGGTTGATGGTCATGCCCATCTCTAATTTGACTCTTTCGCAGATGTTTAGTCCATTTTCAGCTTCTCTTAGGGCAGAAGTAGCACAGATCAAGTAAGCGTCTACTTCATGTAGCTCCATAAGGAGGCGATACACTGTGAGGAGTTTCTTTAATTTGGCTTCGCTATCGTAGCCTATTTTGCCGTCACGAAAAACGTCGTGTCCTAATCGAAGTGCGAAACGTACGTATTCTACTTTCTTGAATACGGCTTTCCCTTCATCGTTTAGCACAGAAGAAATCTGCATTCTAGCTGCGTTAGATCCTATGTCAATGGCGGCAATCTTCATGTATATGTAAGTTACTTTGCTAGCTCAAAAATAGGTATAAATTTCAAAAATCCGGGAAATGGCACCATTCTGGCATAGGTTTGTTACCAAAATCCTTATTATAGTGCAATTCTAAGCTACTGTTCTTTAGTACTTAAAGGTTTAGATTCTTGTGAGTAAATCTTTGAAAAGAAAATGGGTATCTTTGCGGGAAATTTAAGAGATATGATCAATTTTAATGTAGAAGTTGAAGGATTTCGCCTGACAGAAAGGACGAAGAAGAAATCATGGTTAAAGAATCTGATTCAAAGTCATGGCAAGAAGGTGGGGGAATTGAATTATATCTTTCTAAGTGATGAAGATTTGTTGGAGATTAATATCCAATACCTGGATCATCATACCTATACAGACATTATCACTTTCGATAATAGTGAAGAGGAGAAGATGATAGAAGGCGATATTTTTATCTCAGTAGATAGGGTGAGGGAAAATGCGCAGACCTTTAAGGTTAGCTTTGAACAGGAATTACTTCGTGTAATGGCTCATGGCGTGCTTCATCTTTTAGGGTTAAAAGATAAGACGGAAGAAGATAGCAAGCTTATGCGTGCAGGAGAAGAGAAAGCCATTGCTGCCTATCTTAGATTAGAATCATGATTTGGTGGGGGATACCATCCTCCATATAGGGTTCGCCTTGTGGTACAAATCCTAGTTCACGGTAAAACTTGTCCAGATACAATTGGGCTCCAATTTTGATGGGGTGGTTTCCAAAGAGATTTCGGCATTGAAGGATAGAATACTCCATGATAGTCTTTCCAAGTCCCATTTTTCTAAACTCCGGATTAACTATAACCCTTCCAATTGATAAATAGCCTTCATAGGACTGGTTAATATCAAATATTCTGGTGTAAGCAGCTATTTTTCCAGCTAGTCTTCCAATACAGTGCAGAGCTTTTTGGTCCTTCCCGTCCGGATCTTGATAAGGACAATTTTGTTCTACCACAAATACTTCTGATCTGAGAGCTAGAATATCATAAAGTTCATAGATAGAGAGATGATCAAAGGGCTTACAAGCGATCGTCATTTTTCTTAATTTTGTCCAAAAATAAAGAAATGTTCCTTGATTTTCATACCCATCATGTCCAATCCCCTGATCAGGTTTATGCACTCAGGAATTGCAGGTATGGACAGGAACTATGGGAAGCTCAAGACATTTCTTTAGGGATTCATCCCTGGGATACATTCCAAAAGGATTGGGATTGGGATGAATTTGAGCAAGTAGCCAAGCAGGATCGAGTAAGATGCATAGGAGAAGCAGGACTGGATGTAGTGAGAGGTGGTCCATTTCAAGAGGAGATCTTTCTTAAGCAGATCAGAATTGCTGAAAAGCTAACCAAGCCCATGATTCTTCATTGTGTGAAAGCTTATAATGAGATTATGGCTATTCATAAGATTGTGCGTCCCAGAATTTCTATGGCCATTCATGGTTTTAATAGGAAGAAAGAATTGGCGAAGGAATTGATCCATAGAGGGTTTTATCTTTCTTTCGGAGGGGCCTTGTTAAGGGAGCCAACGGTAATGGAAGCCTTTAAACACTGTCCTTTAGAAAGAGTGTTCCTGGAAACGGACGATAGAGAGGACTTGAAGATCGAAGATGTATATTCTAAGGCTGCTGAATTAAGGCAAATGTCTATAGATCATTTAAAAATAGAACTTTATAAGAATTTTTATGAGCGATTTATCCTGGCTTTCCCGCTCTGAACTCCTCGTAGGGAAAAGTGGAATTGACAAATTACAAAATGCACATGTATTAGTGGTGGGATTAGGTGGTGTGGGATCATTTGCCGCTGAATTTATATGTAGATCCGGTGTAGGGGAGATGACCATTGTGGATGGGGACGTAGTAGACCCTTCAAATAGGAACCGACAACTACCCGCTCTCTTTACCACACATGGTGTTTCTAAAGCAGAGTGGATGGCAGAACGCTTACTTGCAATTAACCCGGATTTGAAATTACATGTCATCAAAGAGTTTTTGACTCCGGATGCATGCCAAGAGTTAATGAAGAACTCGTATGACTATGTGATGGACTGTATAGACAGCATTACTCCAAAATTGACTTTGATCAGAGAAGCTTATCTTTCCGGTAAAAGAATAGTGAGTTCTATGGGAGCTGGAGGGAAAACAGACCCTACTAAAATACGAGTAGCAGATTTATACGATACCTATACCTGCAAATTAGCATTTTATACCCGTAAAAGGGTGAAAAAGTTAGGTGTAGCCAAAGGTGTCAGAGCGGTCTTTTCTACAGAAGATATGGATAAAGATTCCTTGATAATGACGGATGGCTCTAACTATAAGCAATCAGCCTATGGGACCATTTCTTATCTGCCCGCAGCCTTTGGAGGCGTAGCCGCTTCTGTAGTCATCAGAGATCTATTAGAGATCCCTGTAGAAACGGTTAAGCGTCCAAAAACCATGAGCAAAAGTATTATAAAAAAGTAATTATTTAAGGTGAGCTCGGAGCATCCAGGCGGTCTTTTCGTGCTGCTCTAGGAGTCCTGTGATAAAGTCCTCTGTGCCTTTATCTAAGGAATCCTCTAATTTTTTTAGTTGCTCACGTATATGAATGATAATAGACTCATGATCTTCCAGAAGGGCTTTTATGAAGGTCATGCTGTCTGTTTTTTCTAATTTATGTTCCGTGAGGTGAGTCAGTTTCAGATATTCCGTTAAAGATGCTGTAGCATAGTGGTCCAGTTTTCTTAACCTTTCCGCAGTTTCATCTACTATAGTGGCCAGTTCATTATACTGCGTTTCAAAAAAAATATGCATGGTGCCAAAATCAGGTCCTTCTACGTTCCAGTGTGCATTTCTGGTTTTCATATAGAGGACGAATTCATCTGCAAGTAAGATGGTCAGGAATTTGGTTACCTGGGGATCCGGTTTTATGCCAATTGTGCTCATAGTTAATTAATTATATGTACAATAATAACATTATTTTGAGCGAATTAGTATATTGTATATCTATAGGTTAAATGACCAAGGAAAAAAGGGTGAAATAACCCGTAAATGTCAGATATTCAGATGATAACTTGCAGAAGATTTTATAGCCAGGAAATAAATTAAATTCACAACTAAAATATACACTAAGACATTTAAGGAGAGGTGAAATAAAAAAGATGGACTGACCCCCAAAAGTTGGACGGTTAAAAATTAAATTTCAGAGAAATGAGTTCGATATTGAATCGGGCTCATTTTTTTTAGATTTGACTTTATTCTTAGATGATTGTAATAGTAAATATAGTTTTTGATTTGATTCTTTAGCTCTTCTATGGAGTCGATTTTCTGGATGTAAAACATTTCTGCTTTCAGTGTTCCAAAGAAGTTTTCAATAATGGCATTGTCTAAGCAGTTGCCTTTTCTCGACATGCTCTGAACGATTCCCTTTTTCTTAAGCAGAGCTTGGAATTGTTTCATTTGATATTGCCATCCCTGGTCAGAGTGGAACAGTAGTTCGGTACTAGTAGGGATCTTTTTGAATGCCTTTTTGAGCATATCTACTACCTGGCCAAAAACAGGACGTTCACTTAACTGATAATTTCTTGATTATAAAGATCCATAATGGGTGATAAATAAAGCATTTTAGCTCGAACTTTAAATTCTGTGATGTCTGTTACCCATTTCTGATTTGGCCGATCCGCTTTAAAGTTACGTTGTAAAATATGAGGTGCTATTTTACCTTGATCTCCCCGATACGACTGGTATTTCTTCCTTCGAATCAAGCTCTTCAATCCCAATAAACTCATCAACTTTAAAACCGTTTTATGGTTGATGATCCGGCCTAGCTTTTGCAGCTCATCTGTAATCCTTCTGTAGCCATAAAGCCCTTTATGCTTATGATAAATGCATTTAATGAGCTCCTTTAGCTCACGGTACTTGTCGCTTTTACTGCAGAGTTGATGATAATAAAAGCTACTTCTAGCCATATGAGAGCAATCTAACAATAACTGTAGATTAAACTCCGGCCTTAATTCTTGTATGGCTTTTGCGATTGTCCGCGGCGTTGTTCCTCCTCGGCTTGAATTAAGGCTCTCAACTTTTTTAGAAAAGCATTTTCACAACGTAAACGTTCGTTTTCTAATTCTAGCTCTTCTAATCTCGTTAAAGGTGCTTTGGGTTTGCGATTCATAGTTATGGGACGGCCTTTGGGTTTGGATTCTAAACCGTTGATACCAAAGGTAGCAAAATTCTTTTGCCAATTAATAATTATTGAATCACTTGGAATATGAAACCTCAATCGCGCGCTCTTTAAACTTAAATGCTCCCTTTCTATCGTCTTTAAGCTTAAAAGATGGACTATAAGTCCGATTGCTCACCTTTGGTCCCAGGCCTTTTGAACCTCCTATTTCATAGTCTTGCAACCACGTCCGCAAAAGGTCTTTATGAAAACTTTTCCATCTACTATTGATCGATGTTTTTCTAAAACATCTTTTACACATCTAAGCTTGAATGCTAGATCGTATTTTACTTTTCTGCTCATAAAAATGCCCCCAATTAGTGTCTAACTTTTTGGGGGCACTCTAGAACCGGGTCTTTTTTTATTTGGTGGCTTGAATATCAAATCTTAAAACAATAGGCGTATTTCGAGGGATAATCTTTTGATTTCGTACATAGGTCAGGTGATACACATTAGAAATCAATCTACCGAACTTATTGAACACTTCCTTCACTTGAGTGGCACTTTGAGGCACACTAACTATCCATCCTTTGCTGCTTAGAAGAGTAGGTACGGAAGTGTCTAAATCACCTTTACCTGCAAGTCCAATAAAGAAACCTCTGATTTTGTTTAAATTTTTGTCGGAATTTATCTTTGACAATACGTCATTTAGAGTCGCACGCGAAAAGTTATCCGTACCATCCGTGAAGGTCACTAAAATACGAGATTGAGATGCGGATCTTAATAGCATATCAACACCCATATCCATAGCATCATACAATGCAGTGAAGTTTTCCATCTCCAAATTTTTGATATAATTCAAGATAACTTCTTTGTTGTTCGTGATGGGCAAAGAACTTGGATAAGCAGAAAAATCAACTACACCTATCTTTACTTCAGGGTGGGAAGCAAAAGTTTGTTCCACAAATTCCGCTGCGTATTGTTTGATTCTTTCGAAGTCTGTGCCTAAGGATTCGCTTCGGTCTAAAACCAAAACCATCTCACCTACATCAGTGGTCTGCGTATACTGCACCTTAAATTCTACGTCTTCTTTCCAAACATTATCTCCTCTGTACTCGTAGGCTTTGATATTTTGGATGGTATAATTGTTATTATCTCTATCCAGAATCTTAAAATTATCTATGATAACTTTACTGTACAGGGTACCTTCCGCTTGTCCTTCAAAGGTTTGATTGAAATCTATTTTGATCTCCTTTGAGGATTTTTGTTCATTGAAACGAATTTCAGGATTTCTACCCGTGGTATTCCAGTAATCCAGGTAAATGTTAAAAGTGGAACCGGCAGAAGGGTCATCTGATTCACATCCAACTATAAACAGAGATAGCAGGAGTACTTTGAAGATATTTTTCATAGTAGTATTAGGAAAACTTTTCTTGAGATTGTAACGAAAACAATCTCTTAAACTTTTATTTGCACGCGAATTCTTTGCAATTTTACACATTATTTCCAAATAATGAACACAGGAGCGGTAATTTTAGCGGGAGGAGAAAGCAAGCGAATGGGCAAAATTAAAGCCCTTTTACCTGTGAATGAGATTCCCATAATCAGGTATTTGGGAGATCGGTTGATTGAAACGGATCTTCATCCCATTGTTATAGTATTGGGCGCACATAGGAAGCAAATTGCTCCTGCTCTTGAAGGTATGCCCATTGGGGTTATAGATAATCCGGACTGGCAAAATGGACTAGGGACCTCCCTAAGGATGGGATTAGTAGGGAGTTATATGATTACCAAAGGTATTGATGCCTTGATTTTTATGGCCGTTGACATGCCTGAAGTCAGCGTAGATCATTTGGAAAGTTTGAAAAAAGCTGCGGAAAGTGAGGTAGAAGTAGTATTTACAAAAGGAACAGATTTCCCTTTTATAGTCAAGTCTTCTGCCTTCTTACAGATTTTGGACTTGAATCATGATCAGGCCATAGAAAGTCTTAAGAAACTGCCCCACCTGGAAATTGATTTTGGAGGTATGTTAGACCTTAACCATTATGATGATTATTTGAATTACGAATGGAAGCCATAAGTTTTTATCTTTTATATCCCCTGATTTGGGCTTTTTCATTATTGCCTTTAAGGATTCTGTATCTTTTCTCTGATTTTGTTTTGTATCCATTACTGTACAAAGTGGTGGGTTACAGAAAGAAGGTAGTACGAGATAATATTCTTTCTGTCTATCCCGATTGGTCTGAGGAGAGAAGGTTGGAACTGGAGTCTAAGTTTTATCATTACTTGTCAGATCTTTTTATAGAAACCATAAAAGGATTCAGTATCTCATTTTCTGAGCTGAATAAGAGGGTAAGTTATGCTAATTTAGAGGAGTTTAATGCCTATTTTGAGAGATATGATGGATTAGTAATGACTGCAGGTCATGTGGGGAATTACGAGTGGTTAGCACAGCATTTTCCTCAATTCCGTCATTTGAAAATGGGGGTGCCGTATAGAAAATTGACCAATCCCTATTTTGACAAAGCATTTCGTGCCTCCAGAGAAAGGGGAGGGGCTACCCTTTTTCATACTGACAAGACCTGGGATTACCTTGGTGAAGTAACGGGAAAGTATCTGCTAGTCCTAGCTAATGATCAGTCGGCTCCGGCCGCTAAATCCTTTTGGGTAAAATTCCTGAACAGGGATACTTCTTTTTTTGAAGGTACAGAGAAAATCGCTAGACAGTTAAATGCTCCGGTGATCTTTGTTAAGATTTCAGTTCCCAAAAGAGGGCATTACAGGGTAAGTTTCCATCTCATCACTGAAGATCCAAGTAAGGAGGAACTGGGCCATATACTGAATGAGCACGCGCGCTTACTTGAAGAGAATATCCATGCTGCCCCCCAGTATTGGCTATGGTCACATAAAAGGTGGAAACATAAAAAACCCGCAGGTTTTACCTACGGGTTCACAAGACGTATTAGTTGAGAGAAACATTCCCTGCACCTAGAAGGGCAGTGAGTTCTTGATGTATCTCTTTGGTGATCTCTATCTTAACTGTTCGGGAAAATAAGGCAATGTCATATTGATTTTGAGGATCATATACATCTATTTTTAGACCGAATTTTCCGGGATTCTTCAAGATGATATTTTGTAAGCTGTTAACCAAAGGAGTATCCAACTCATTTAAGTCAATCTTGAGCTTCATTTCTCTCAGCCTCTTTTCCTTCATCTCGCTCAGGAGGTCAATGACTTGAGGTTTGAATTCTAATTCATCATCCTTGCCCCATCTTCCCATGACCTTACCTTTGATATAAATAAAGGCTTCAGGTATGAAGTATCGAGAGAATTCTATGAAGTCTTTTCCGAATAGGGCGATTTCTAGGGAACCTGTATAATCTTCTATCCTGTAGATTCCGAATTGATTTCCGTTTTTGGATTGACGAATATTAGCAGACGTGACTACTCCACCTATGGTAAACTCTTTGTCTTTATTCTCCTTTTCTAATAAGGTATTATCCAAAGGACGGCATAAGCTCATTTCCATCGCAAACTGATCCAATGGGTGCCCGGAGATGTAGAATCCTACCACTTCTTTCTCGTAACGTAGTTTCTCTATGTTTCCCCATTCTTCTACCTTTTCAATCTTTGGCTTTTGGATATTAAAGGCAGTATCACCTCCGAGAGTACCAAACAAGGTATTTTGGGTGCTCATTTTGTCTTCCTGAACCTTGTTGGCATAGCGGATTAACCTTTCAATAAATGTTCCACCTTCTTCTGAAACATGAAAATATATCGCTCTGTGAATCTCCTCAAAACAGTCAAAAGCCCCTGCATACGCTAAAGATTCGAGGGTTTTCTTATTTACCGTTCTTAGGTTTACTCGAGTGATAAAGTCAAAAATATCCTTGAACTGTCCGTTCTTCTCTCTTTCTTCTATAATGGCATCTACGGCTGCGTCTCCTGTCCCCTTGATTCCTCCCAGACCGAAACGAATTTCATGTTTCTTATTAACGCTAAAACGTTTTTGGGATTCATTGATGTCAGGACCTAAAACTTGTAGTCCTAATGCCTTACACTCTTCCATAAAGAAGGTGATCTTCTCTATGTTGCCCAATTGAGACGTTAAAACCCCAGCCATGTATTCTGCAGTGTAGTGTGTCTTTAAATAGGCTGTTTGATAGGCCACAAAAGCATAACAGGTGGAGTGTGACTTGTTGAAGGCATATTGAGCAAAGGCTTCCCAGTCCGTCCAGACCTTGTCCAATACCTTTTCAGGGTGACCATTTTTTGCTCCCCCTTCCATGAATTTGGCCTTCATCTTATCTAGGACTTCCTTCTGCTTCTTACCCATGGCTTTACGCAGGGTATCTGCGTCACCTTTGGTGAAGTTGGCCAACTTTTGTGACAAAAGCATTACCTGCTCCTGATACACGGTGATACCATAGGTTTCCGCCAGGTGCTCCTCCATTTCCGGAAGGTCATAGGTGATAGGTTCTCTACCGTGCTTACGGTTAATGTAGTTAGGGATATAACCTATAGGTCCCGGACGGTAAAGGGCATTCATGGCGATAAGATCATCAAATCTGTCCGGTTGAAGCTCTTTCATGTACTTCTTCATCCCGTCTGATTCGAACTGGAAGATGGCATTGGTTTCTCCTCTTTGGAAGAGTCTGTACGTCTCTTCATCGTCCAAAGGAATATTATCAATGTCGATTTCCACGCCATAGTTTTCTTTGATCATGCGTAAGGCTTCCTTGATGATGGTTAAGTTACGCAAGCCTAGAAAGTCCATCTTAATTACCCCTGCATCCTCAATGACCTTTCCTTCAAACTGAGTGATGAGCAGGTCAGAGTCCTTAGCTACAGAAACAGGTACAATTTCAGAGAGATCATAGGGGGCAATGATTATACCCGCCGCATGGATACCGGTGTTTCGAACGGTACCTTCCAGTTTTTCTGCTTGTTTCAGGACTTTTGCAGTTAGGTCTTTACCTTCGTACATGTCCCGAATCTGCTTCACATTTTCTATCTCATCGGGATTCAGGCCTATTTCCGTTAGTGATTTTGGCCCTGAAATGGGAGCATGAATCAACTTTTGGAAGTTCATTCCATACCCTGGTTTATCCGGTATCAACTTAGCAATATGGTTGGCTTCTGCTAAAGGCAAGTCCATTACCCGGGCTACGTCCTTTACGGAAGATTTGGTAGCCATGGTACCGTAAGTGATGATCTGAGCTACCTGGTTCTTTCCGTACTTATCCACCACGTAGTCAATGACCCTTTGTCTGCCTTCATCGTCAAAGTCCGTATCAATATCGGGCATGGATTTACGGTCCGGGTTAAGGAAACGCTCAAATAGGAGGTTATACTTGATAGGGTCAATATTCGTAATCCCTATGCAATAAGCCACAGCTGATCCGGCAGCAGAACCCCTTCCGGGTCCTATCATTACGCCTAGCTCCCTTCCCGCCTTAATAAAGTCCATTACAATCAGAAAGTATCCCGCAAAACCCATGGTTTTGATGGTGTGCAACTCAAAATTAAGTCGCTCCTCTGCTTCCGGACTAACGGTTCCATATCTCTTTCTAGCTCCTTCAAAGGTCAGGTGTCTCAAGTATTCCCATTGGTTTAAAGTATCGTCCGCGTGTACTTTAAACTCTTGTGGTATGGGGAAGTTTGGAAGAAGTATGTCCTTTTTAAGGTTCAAATGATCTACTTTGCCCACGATTTCATTCGTATTATCTATGGCCTCTGGAATATCTGAGAAGAGCTGCGTCATCTCAGCCGTGGTCTTGAAATAGAATTGATCGTTATAAAAGGCAAATCGCGTACCCTTTGTACTACCCTCTGCATCATCGGAGAATTCTTTGTTTGAAGGAGTAGATAATTTCTCACCAGTATTGATACAAAGAAGAATGTCATGTGCTACCCAGTCTGATTGGTCTACATAGTGACTATCATTAGAAGCAATGACCTTTACATTGTATTTCTTGGCGAATTTTAGCAGAACTTCATTTACACGGATTTGCTCTGCCATGTCATGCCTTTGGATCTCCACATAATAATCTTCACCAAATCTGTCTAGCCACCAGCGGAACTCCTGTTCTGCCTCCTCTTCTCCTTTTTTTAGGATGGTTTTTGGTACTAATGCACCTATACAGCAGGTAGTGGCTATTAGGCCATCTTTGTACTTTTCAATAAGTGCTTTGGTGATACGAGGGTATTTACTGTATAGTCCCTCCATATAGCCCAGAGAACAGAGTTTGGTGAGGTTTTTATATCCCTCCGCATTTTTTGCTAGAAGGAGTTGGTGATATCTTACGTCTTTTTGGTCCTTTGTAAAGGATTTACGGGTGTGGTCATCTACTACATAAAATTCACATCCCACAATAGGTTTTACTCCATATTTTCCGGCTGTTGCCACGAAATCGAACACCCCAAACATATTTCCGTGGTCTGTGATGGCCACGGCGGGCATTTCGTCTTGCTGAGCCTTAGCAAAGAGCTTTTTAATGCTTGATGCACCATCAAGAAGCGAATATTGAGTATGATTATGTAGGTGGGAAAACTTCATGGAATGAAAAAAATGAATACTTCTACAAAGATAGGGCTTTATAATTTAGGATAGTTTCCAAAAAAAGAAGGAAATTCCTTTAGGTAAAGATAAGGAATTATGAGTCAAAAGATTGAAAGAAGTTCTACTTTGACACTTTCAAATTTTTGATTTTAAATGGACTTTTGAAATATATGGCAGAGGAAATTTAAGAATTAGTAAATAGCATAAATGGAACCCTATAAAAATGAATATTTTGCTCTAAAAATGAGAAATCTAAACAATAATCCTTAACTTTGCACCCCAATTTACTTTTTTAATACTTAATCTGTTTTGTAAAATGCCAAAGCAAAAAACAAATTCAGGAGCGAAAAAAAGATTCAAATTGACTGGTACTGGAAAAATCAAGCGTAAGCATGCTTTCCACAGCCACATTTTGACTAAAAAGTCTAACAAGAGAAAAAGAAACCTTGTAACGACTACGCTCGTTAGTCCTGCTGATGAAGGACGTATCAAAAGCTTGTTGAACGGATAATTCAACAATTGGTTCTATTGTTTCACCCGACTACAGGCCCTAAAGATTCTCAGATGAGAACGCCTTTGGTCAAAAAACGTAAAAAATTATGCCACGTAGTGTCAATCATGTAGCGTCGAGAGCACGCCGCAAAAAAGTTCTGAAGTTAGCCAAGGGTTACTTCGGAAGAAGAAAAAATGTTTGGACAGTTGCTAAGAACGCTGTCGAAAAAGGTTTAGTTTACGCTTATATTGGTCGTAAACAAAAGAAAAGAAACTTCCGTAGCTTGTGGATCGTAAGGATCAATGCAGGGGTTAGACCTTATGGTTTATCTTACTCTGTATTCATTAACAAGGTACAAAAAGCAGGCATTGAACTTAACAGAAAAGTATTGGCTGACTTGGCCTTGAATCATCCTGATGCTTTCAAAGCCATCGTTGAAAAAGTAAAATAAGCTATTTTTTAGATAGTTTAGAAAAGACGCTCATGTGGGCGTCTTTTTTTGTTTTCGTCGACCCCTCCACCGTATTCGACTAGAATTACTTCAAATAATTTGTGTTAGTCTGACGCAAAGGCTAAATTTTCAACAGTTTAACCTTAAATTATGAAACGATCCCTCCTGATTCACATATTGGGGGTAGTCTACTGTTTGAGTTGCAGTACCGCCCCACAAGAAGATATGTTGGTAAAGACCGTCGGTCCTGAAGATGCCGAATTTGCCGCTCAATTAGAGAAAGAAGCGCCTATCTCTTTAGCTCCTGGATTGAATATTAAGTTGTGGGCAACTGACTCTCTTGCCCCTGATCCGGTGTCTATGAGCATCGATGATTACAATAATATTTATCTGACTCGTACTAACCGACAAAAAAATTCTGAATTCGATATAAGAGGTCATAGAGACTGGATGACCGAGTCCATCTCTTGGCAATCTGTAGAAGACAGAAGGGCATTCTTAAAGCGCTTTTTCGATGAGAAGGATTCTGAAAAGAACAATTGGTTGCCTGACCTCAACGGAGATGGACTGCATGATTGGAGAGATTTGACGGTAGAAAAGGAAGAAGTGTGGAAATTAGAGGATACAAATGGGGACGGTAGGGCAGATAAATCCAGCAGAGTACTGCACGATTTTCATGAGGAAATCACTGACGTTGCGGGTGCTATTTTAGTAAGGAGAAAGGATGCCTTTATAGGTTTAGGGCCTGATTTATGGAGATTAGAGGATACTAATGGAGATGGATATTACGATAAGAAGACTTCCATTTCTCACGGATGGCATGTGCATGTAGGTTTTGGAGGACACGGGATGTCAGGATTAGTAGAAGGACCGGACGGCAAGATTTACTGGGGTATAGGTGATCCTGGAATGAACGTCATAGATCAAACGGGGAAACAACATTTTTTCCCTAACGAAGGGGTAATTGTTCGCTGCAACCCTGATGGTTCTGATTTTGAGGTTTTCTCGCATGGTCATAGGAATACGCATGAGTTTGTCTTTGATCAGTATGGCAATGTCATTAGTAGTGATAATGATGGGGATCATCCGGGAGAGTCAGAACGTTTGGTTCATTTGGTTGAAGGTTCTGATTCGGGTTGGAGAATCAACTGGCAGTTTGGAAAATATACAGATCCAAAGAATAATTCATACAAGGTTTGGATGGACGAAGGCATGTACCTTCCCAGACATGACAAGCAGGCGGCCTACTTTCTTCCGCCTATACGAAATTACCACAATGGTCCCACCGGAATGCAGTTTAATCCCGGTACAGCATTGGGCAAATCTTGGCTGAATAAGTTTTTCCTCGTAGAATTTACAGGTACACCTACAGGAGCGCATATTTGGGCTTTCGATCTCAAACCGAAAGGAGCGAGCTTTGATTTTAACTCTGAGATTGATATGGTGAATGGAGTGCTAGCCACAGGAATTCGGTTTGGTACTGATGGAGCACTTTACGCTGCCGACTGGGTCAATGGCTGGGGTACTAAGAACTATGGTAGAGTGTGGAAGATAGATGTGAATGAGAATGATTTAGCTGAAGAGCGTAAAAGGATCAAGGACCTGATGGCGGCAGATTACGAAGGGATGACAAGGGACGAACTATACGAATTGCTTTTCTATCCGGATATGCGAATTCGTCAAAAGGCTCAATTTGAACTAGCCGATCGTTCAAAAGGCATTTCCATGTTTGAAAAAGCGGTCAGTCAAAAGAAAAACCAATTAGCAAGGATTCATGGTATTTGGGGTATTGGTCAGATTCTCAATATTGGAAAGGGCAATTTTAAAGCGTTAACGGCCATACTAAAGGACACTGATGAAGAGATCGTAGCTCAAGCCGCCAAGGTTTTGGGAGATGCAAGGGTAAAAGAAGCCGCAAAGGATCTAATTCCATTGTTAAATCATTCAAATCCAAGGGTTAAGTTTTTTGCAGCCCAAGCTTTAGGCCGAATCTCCAGTAAGGAGGCTGTTCCCGGATTAATTAAATTACTCTCATTAAACAAGGACGAAGATTTATACTTACGTCATGCGGCAACGCTTGCGCTTTCTCGCATAGAAGATAAGAATGCGGTTTATTCTTTGATCAAGAGTCCTGAGAGATCCTTGCGACTAGCAGCAGTGCTGGTTTTGAGGAAATGGCAAGATCCCAAATTAGCTGAATTCCTAAACGATTCGGACGAGTACATAGTAGCGGAGGCCGCTCGAGCAATCAATGACGACCTCTCTGTGCCAGAGGCATTGCCTGCTTTGGCTAAGTTAGTGGGAAAGCCTGAAATAACCTCAGAAGTGATCATGCGTAGGGCCATCAATGCATCTTTGAGAGTAGGAGGGGATGTAGAGTTGAATGCTTTGGTTCAGTATGCTCAAAATACCAAAGCTCCGGGAATACTTAGAGGTGAGGCATTAGCTACTCTGGCCGTTTGGGCGGAGCCTTCCGTACTGGATAGGGTAGATGGTAGACATAGAGGAAAAGTAAGTAGAGATGCAGGCAAGGTCAAAGCACTCTTGATGCCTCAGATTAGCAAATTCTTAGATGAAAATGATCCTGCAATCATCTCTGCGGCATTGAATGTGTTGAAGGAATTCAAAGTAGGTGATTACAATGCCCGCTTAGAAAAGATTTATCATTCCGCTAAGGATCCAAAAATTCAAATGGCAGTGCTCTCATCTTTGTCGGAACTGAAGTATGCAAATATTACTCCTTTGGTGCATGATGCTTTAAATAGTACTGATCGTGGCTTGCGTTCCACAGCTCTAGGTATGATCAAAGAGATAGATTGGAAAACCGAGGATCTTCAGAAAATGGTGTCTACGGTTATTAGTAAGGGTGAGTTAGGTGAAATGCAACGTTTACTAAGAGGATTGTCTGAGATGCCTATACAAAAAACGGAAGGTATCTTCTCCGCCTTAATTCAACAGGTGAAATCGAATAAGTTCCCTCTGGAGGTAAGGCTTGATTTAGCAGATGCCTTAGGGGCGATTTCCTCCGAAAGATTGAAGAAAGAGTTCGCAGAAGTCAGTGAGAAGAGTGATAAGTACAGTGATGTCCTGTATGGAGGCAATAGACGGAGGGGTGAGCAATATTTTAAACAAAATGTTACGGGTCAATGTATAAGATGCCATACCCTTGGAGATGGGCCTTCGGTGGGGCCGGATTTAGGGAAGATTGGTGAGGTGCTGGATAGGAAACAATTGTTGCAAGCATTAGTGGAGCCTAGTGCCAGATTATCTCCGGGTTTTGGTAATGTAAAATTGGTACTCAAAGGAGGTCAGGAGGTAGTAGGAACGCTATTAAAGGAATCCTCCACTGAGTTACTATTAAAAACTTCAGAAGCTGAGCCACTTAGAGTGCCACTTAATAGAATAGAGCAAAGGGAGAATTTTCCTTCCGCAATGCCAGCCATGGGTGAATTGATGAGTAAACATGAAATGCGGGATGTGATTGAGTTCCTCGCTAATTTAAAGAACAACTAGTGTTTGTAATTTAATAGAATCGTCAATAAATGAATAGCCCCCAAAATTTGGGGGCTATTATTGTTTTTACCATTGAAGTTCTGCTCTTAGAACTACCATTAAGGTCTTGTCCTGAATAGTAGGATTTTTGAATACAAGGTATAAATCCTGATTTTTGGCCAATTGCTCGGAAGTGAGGTGGATAGGAATGTTAAGAATTTCCGGATTCATGTTGAGAGCCGGGCTGGTTTTCACCATTGGAGATTCTCCAACAGTTGTACCATTTGGAGATCCGAGTCTCAGTTCAACCTTTCCACCAACGGCATTCACCTGTGCCTCAGGAGCTAAAACGAAGAGCGTAACGGCTTTAACACCATTTAGATCTACATTTTTAAGGGATAGGAATGCGCCTGATTTTTGAGGCATTACTAATTTCATGTTATTGAAGGACATTTTTGTAACATCCTTTTCTTCATCAAATGCATGAATATCCAATAGGGCATTTCTAAGTACCAAAGTATGATCAGAGTTAAGTGAAGGCAAGCCATTTGCCCCTTTATCATAGTAAGATGCTCTTAAAATATAGGTTCCTTGTCCTGCATCTTCTTTCGGAGTACTCAAGGTATACTTACCGCTTAGAGGTAGGGCAGATTTAGTTTGTCCTAGACTCAAAATGTATTTAGCCATCTCTTCTGCATCTTTCTTAGGTAGGTTAGGGTGTGCTGCCATAGCTATTTCTCCCCATGCACCGCTACCTCCGTTAATGATCTTTTGGCTTAGGTACTGTACAGCATCGCGTTTCTTTTCATACTTCTTAGCCACATCCGTATAGGTGGGTCCCACGGATTTCTTACTAACATCATGGCAGGATTTACAGTCAGAATCTGCAATTAGGTTTTTGCCCCTATTCAGAGCGATCATAGCGTCATCTGACGTTTTGTGTCCTTGAGCAATACTCACTTTATCGAATCCTTGAGCGAGAAAATCTATAGAGAAAGAAACTTGTGATGGGTCAATGCCACTGCCGAGTTCTCCATCTTCCTTGTCTTTTACTTTAACATCGTAACTGATGGTTTCTCCTGATTTAAAGAAGCTGGAATTATGTCCTTTGAGATCTAAATGAACTTCAGGTAATGCATTACCTGCCACTATTTCCAGAGTTTTGGAATTGGTTCCTCCTTTGCCATCATTTACGGTAAGTACGGCTTTATACAAGCCTGGTTCATTGATATTCAATTTGACGTCTTTGGTGTCAAATTCTTTCGAATAGGTTTTATCGTTGGTGACTTTCCAGTGGTAAGTGAGGTCATCTCCATCTAAATCTTCACTTCCCTCAGCAGATAAATTGACTTCTAATGGCAGGGCTCCTCCTGTTTTATCAGAAGTAGCATGCACAATAGGCTTCCTGTTTCCTCCATTGTATTCAATTCGAATCAATCTAGCATTGTCATTTTGGACAAACCAGCCCGTGCCATATTCCAGCATGTAAAGATCACCATTTGGCGCAAATTCCATGTCCATAGGGTTATTAAACGGCGTATTTGGAAGGAATTTTTCCATACGTTTAAGGTCTCCATTTTCATCCAGGGTTACAGATAGAATAAAACCTCTCATCCATTCATAAACGAAGACTTTTTTGTCGTAGTAGTCCGGGAATCTTCTCTCCGCATTCTTAAAATCATCTTTATAATATACGGGTCCGGCCATGGCATTTCTTCCTCCATTACCCATTATTGGGAAGTCAGGAGAGTTTCCATAAGGGTACCAAATGAAAGCCTTTTGAGCAGGTGGTAATTCCTTTAATCCCGTATTGTTGGGAGAGGTATTTATGGGCTTTTCTGCGTCCCATTTTGGACCTGATACTTCTTTTTCAAAGTCATATTTATTGTAGGCCTTATTATCTCCTACAAAATGTGGCCAACCGAAATTCCCTGCTTTTTTGGCTTGACCTACCTCGTCATGACCGGCCGGTCCTCTATCGTCTTTTGGATCTCTGGCGTCAGGTCCTACGTCGCCCCAATATAAATATCCATTTCTTTGATCAACTGAAATTCTGAATGGATTTCTATGTCCCATGGTGTATATTTCCGGACGAGTATTGGGTGTTCCTTTAGGGAAAAGGTTGCCCTCAGGTATAGTATAAGTGCCATCGTCCTGAGGTTTGATTCGAAGGATCTTACCTCTCAAGTCATTGGTGTTTGCAGAGGATCTCTGAGCATCCCAGGATTCCCTGCCCGGTCTTTCATCAGAAGGACTATAGCCATTGGAGCCATGAGGGTTAGTATTATCACCGGTAGACAAGTACAGGTTCCCGTCTTTGTCCCAAGTTATAGAACCTCCGGTATGACAACATTCCTCTCTCTGAACAGGAATTTCTAAAAGTTCCTTCCTGGTTTCAAAAAGTATATCATCACCCTTCATTTCATATCTGGCTAGTACATTGGCTGATTTTTCAGGATGTGAATAATATAAATAGATCCAATGGTTCTTTGCAAAGTTTGGATCCTTGCTTAGTCCAAGTAGTCCGTCTTCCGCCTCCCTCTGTTCTCCTGTTTTACTAGTGTACTTAGTGCTTACAGGTAATTTGGCTAATTCCTTAAGTTCACCTGTTTTGATATTGAAGAGTTTGATTTCACCTTTCCTTTGAATGAACATGACACGTTCTTCATCTAGGACAGATAATTCCATAGGTTCATCTAAGCGCTCAGCCAGAACCACTTTAGTGAATCTGTTTTCTTCGGGTCTTGATTTGCTGTAATCTAGCTTTTTCTTTGCGGTAGCGTATTGGATTCCGCCCCAAAGATGATCTAGGAACATGGGGTCAGAGAAGCTTTCTTTCGTATGTCCTAGAGCAGTATAGAAGGAACGGCCTCCATCAAATTCCTGATACCAGCTCATAGGATGGAAATCAGGATTCTTGCCTCCTTCATAGGAGGTTTCATCTATGGTCATAAGGGGCGTGATGTTCTTTGAAAGATTTCGGAAGTTGTAAAATTCATCCGTATGTTCAAAGTGTTCCGGCATTCCCTTCGTGGATTCATGATCATGATTTACCACGGTAAACTTGCCTTTCTGTACGTTACTGGGTACAGAAGGATGGTCTAAAAAGTAGGCTCCTGCTAATTCTCCGTACCAGGGCCAATCGTATTCTGTGTCTGTGGCAGCGTGTATACCTACATAGCCACCACCGGCCTGAATATATCGTTCAAAGGCTTCTTGTTCTTTATCGTTCAGTACATCTCCAGTTGTGTTCAGGAAAACTACTGCTGTATAAGGCTCAAGTTTTAGGAAAGTGGAGGCATCTTCCGTAAAGTCAGCTTCAAAACCTTTTTCCTGAGCCATTTTCTTGATGGCTTCAATTCCCGGTTCTATAGAATCGTGTCGGAATCCTTCGGTTTTACTAAAAACCAGTAGTTTAATTTTGGGTGCCTGATTGCAGGAGAGCGTAAAGGCAACTAAGATTAGGGTCAGTAATCGTTTCATTTTTAAAATTTATGGTTGAAAAATTCTTGCTGCGTATTGTATTCCTGCCCATACGTGCTGCAGGAACAAGGGGTTAGTGTAACTCTCGTCAGTATGCCCCAATGCGGTGTAAAAAGCTCGGCCTCCATCGTATTCATGAAACCAACTCATAGGATGGAAATCAGGATTCTTGCCTCCTGTATAGGACTTCTCATCTATGGACAGCACGGGTGTGGTTTTCTGGGAAAGATTCTTGAAATTATAGAACTCATCTACATATTCAAATGTATCCGGCATATGTTTTGTGGCCCAATGATTCTTAATTAGAACATGGAATTGGGCAGGTTTTACGTTTGGATTGTTAGGATGACTTACAAAATAACCTCCCACCAAGCCTCCGTACCAAGGCCAATCATATTCTGTGTCTGTGGCAGCATGTATACCTACAAATCCGCCACCAGCTTGTATATAGCTTTCGAAAGCTTCTTGCTGCTCGCTGTTTAGGATATCTCCGGTAGTATTCAGAAAGATGATGACCTTATAGTTTTTAAGGTTATCCTTAGTGAATAAGGAGGCATCCTCTGAAAAGCTAGGTTCAAAACCTTTTTCTTTGCCCATTTTCTTAAGGGCTTCAATTCCCACAGGTATGGAAGAGTGACGAAATCCAGCAGTCTTGCTGAATACGAGTACTTTAAATGCAAATGCCGGGCTGCTCAAGAGTAGTAATAAAATTAGTTTTTTCATTCTGCTATTAGGGTTTGAAATACAAGGTGTTTGAATTTCCAGGAGGTGTTATCCCCACTCAAGCCTGAAGTTTGTTTTAAAATAATTCCAATAACTTGCTCTTGTGGATCTGCAAAGTACTGGGTGTTAAAGTATCCGCCCCAACTGAAAGTACCTTTGCTCCCCAAACCTCTGGTAGCTTGGCCTTTTTCATTGACTACGGAGAAAGCTAAGCCAAAATGTTCGTTGCGGTTATCCCAAAGAAGTCCAATATGATCCTGCATGATAAGGTCTACTGTAGTTTTACTGAGCAGAGGCTTTCCATTGTGCATACCTTTGTTTAGGAATAATTGGAGGAACTTAGCATAATCTGTAGCAGTGGACGAAAGTCCAGCACCTCCGGAAAAAAGAGTTTTTGCCCCACGAATGGGATATAGAGGATCAAAGTAGGTTGAGTCATTATAAACCTTAAATTGATTATTTTCTTTGGTATAAATACTAACCAATCGCTTGGCTTTAGAATCCGGGAGATAGAAATAGGTGTCATTCATTCCCAGTGGGTCAAAGATTCTCTCCTTTAGAAACACATCTAATGGTTTGCCGGATAATACTTCAATCAGATAACCGGCTACATCCAGCCCTTCACTGTATTTGTATTTTTCTCCGGGGTGGAAATGTAAGGGCATTTTCGCCAAATTGAGGATGTTCTCTTTAGTAGAAATAGGTTCTGCGGAGAATATGTCCTTTATATTATGTTTCTGAAAGATTTTTCTGAAAGTGCTGTCGTCAATGATTCCATATCCTATGCCAGAGGTATGATTCAACAATTGGCGAATAGTGATAGGGGATTTGGCAGGAGTAGTTGTAAAGCTGGAATCCTTTTCTGAGAATGTGGCTAAAACTCCCATGTTTTTGAATTCCGGAATAAACTTATGAACAGGGTCATCTAGTCGGAATTTCCCTTCTTCCCATAACATCATCAATGCCGTAGCCGTAATGGCTTTGGTTTGTGAAGCTATACGGAAAATATGATCCGGCTTCATGGGTGTTTGGGGCGATGCTTCTCCAAAAGCCTTCAGGTAAACTATTTTGCCTTTTCTGGCTACTAAGGCTACAGCACCTGGGATTTCTTTCTGTTCTACCGCTTCTTGCAGCATTTTGTCTATTCTTTTTAATCTTTCCGGTGATACTCCCGGGTCTATGCCTGCTTTAAGATTGGACTGGGCAGAGAGGGTCTGCCAACTAAATAAAAAGAATAGGAGTAGTTTTTTCATGTTAAGGTTTAGAATTATGCGGTTTAAGTTACAAAAAAAAGAAACTTACCTGATTTTTAGGAAAAAAATGAGGTGAATGGATTTCAGGTTTTAAAAATAAATTACCATAAAAAAGTCTGCCATATTGGCAGAATATTAGTAGTTTTGTATGTTTAAATCAAATGCAATTAGGCAATGAGCGAAAATCATCTCACGGAGGAATTAGATGAGGCGAAGATTACCGTCAATGAATTCGTAAGTGGAACTAAGAAATTATATATAGAAAGCTACGGATGTCAAATGAACTTTGCGGATAGCGAAGTGGTAGCTTCAATATTAAGAAGTAATGGGTATTCTACCACTTCAGACGTAGTGGAAGCAGATTTAATTCTATTAAATACCTGTGCCATTAGAGACAATGCGGAGCAAAGAGTGAGAAATCGCTTGAGCATTTTAAATTCTAATAAGAAGCGTAATCCTGAATTGAAAATAGGTGTTTTAGGTTGTATGGCCGAACGCCTAAAGACTAAGTTCCTGGAAGAAGAGAAAATGGTGGATCTAGTAGTAGGTCCGGATGCATATCGTGATCTGCCCAATTTACTAGCAGAGGTAGAGGAAGGGCATAAAGCCGTTAACGTATTTCTTTCCAGAGAAGAAACCTATGCAGATATTACGCCTATCCGCTTAGATTCTAATGGTGTTTCTGCATTCATTTCTATCATGAGAGGCTGTAATAATATGTGTAGCTTCTGTGTGGTACCATTTACTAGAGGTAGAGAGAGAAGCAGGGATCCCTATTCTATTGAGAAAGAAGCTAAGGAGCTTTTTGATCAAGGATATAGAGAGGTAACCCTTTTAGGGCAAAATGTGGACTCATATCTTTGGAAGAGTGAAACGGAACAGTTCACGTTTGCTAACTTATTGGAGAAAATAGCCTTGATTCACCCTGATTTGAGGATCCGTTTCTCTACATCCCATCCTAAGGATATTACAGATGAAGTTCTGTACACCATGAAGAAGTACGATAATATCTGTAACTATATACACCTTCCGGCTCAAAGCGGTAGCTCCCGAATATTGGAATTAATGAATAGAACTTATGACAGGGAGTGGTACTTGGGTAAGATTGATAGAATCAGAGAGATCTTAGGAGAAGAATGTGGTATTTCTCATGACCTTATTGCCGGATTCTGTACAGAGACTGAAGAGGATCACCAGGATACTTTGACCTTAATGGATTATGTGAAGTTTGATTACGGTTACATGTTCTATTATTCTGAGAGACCGGGCACACCTGCGGCTAAGAAATATGAAGACGATGTGCCAGAAGAGGTAAAGAAGAGGAGATTGAATGAGATTATTGCTAAACAGCAAGAACATTCACTCGAGAGAAATCAAATGACGGTAGGTAAAGTGTACAGAATCTTGATAGAAGGAGAGTCTAAACGTTCGGATGAGGACCTATGCGGTAGAACAGACCAGAATAAAATGGTAGTCTTCCCAAGAAAGCATTACAAGAAGGGTGAATATGTCAATGTTAGAATCTTGTCTTGTTCTGCAGCTACACTAAAAGGTGAAATTGTAGATTAAGTATGGAGAATACCCGGGAGATTCAAGAGGTCAAGAATAGATTTGGTATTATAGGTAATGCTCCTGCATTGAACTATGCCCTTAGTGTGGCCATTCAGGTGGCACCTACTGATTTGACAGTTTTGATAACCGGTGAGAGTGGTAGCGGTAAGGAATCCTTTTCTAAAATTATTCATGGATTGAGTAATAGAAAAAGAGGGCCCTTCATCGCCATCAACTGTGGAGCTATTCCTGAAGGAACCATAGATTCAGAACTGTTTGGGCATTTAAAAGGCTCATTTACCGGAGCTGTAGATGATAGAAAAGGTTATTTTGAGACCACGAATAATGGTACCATATTTCTTGACGAAATAGGAGAGATGCCTTTGGGTACTCAAGCACGCCTTTTGCGCGTTTTGGAGAATGGAGAATACATTCCTGTAGGCTCATCTACGGTTAGAAAGACAGATGTTCGTGTAGTTGCGGCTACAAATGTAGACCTTCTCAATGCCGTGGAAAATGGGAAGTTTAGAGAAGACCTCTATTACCGTTTAAATACCGTTCCCATCAAGGTCCCACCTTTAAGAGATAGGGGATTTGATATCGAATTGCTATTTTTGAAGTTTACTACTGACTTTGCAGAGAAGAATAGGATTGAGCCTGTGAACCTAACGGAAGAAGCCAGGGTGATGTTAAGAGCATTTCGCTTTCCTGGAAACATTAGACAGCTGAAGAATATAGCTGAGCAAATCACCTTATTGGAGCCGGAACGCCCCATTGGGCCTAATGTACTTTCAAAGTATCTGCCTAAGGAGCAATCGTCCGGATTACCTGCACTTTTTAATCTCAAAGAAACCCAGGACTTCTCTGAAAGGGAGATTCTTTATAAAGTTTTGTTTGAGATGAAGAAAGATGTGACGGATTTGAAGAAGTTAGTCTATTCTTTGATGTCAGGTAATGCAGTAGATAAAGATACCGTACATCCAGATTTCTTCCAGGAGCTGAGTGCAGAACCACCTGTGCTCTATTCACGTCAGGAAGAGGAATATCACTCTCCGTTTGCTCAGACTACCTTGAAGATAGATGATATCCAAAGGAATACGGAGGATATAGAGGATATCACCCATGAGACTGATGAAGATAATCTTTCCTTAGAAAAGAACGAGAAAGAAATGATCATCAAAGCGCTTAGGAAGAACAATTTTAAGCGTAAATATGCCGCTCAGAGCTTGGGTATATCCGAAAGGACATTGTATAGAAAGATTAAACAGTACGATATTACGGATGAAAAGCCTTAGGTTGATTTTTTGTGCATTGTGGACCGCTGCTTTTGTAAGTGGATGTGGGGCTTATTCCTTTACAGGTAAGAGTACCTTGTCATCAGATGTGAAAACCTTTACAATTCGAGACATTACCTTGTCAGCTCCTTCCAGCTATGCTACTATTTCTCAGGAAATGACAGAGAAGCTTAAGGAGTATTATCAGAGAAATACTAAACTAAAACTGGTGCCACAAAATGGGGATATCAGTATAGAAGGAAGTATAGTTGACTATAGGACAGATGGTGTAGCGGCTTCCTCAGGTGGTGATAAAGCGGCTATGAACCGTCTTACCATAGTAATTGAAGTAGTTTTTACGAACAAATTTAACGAAGAGGATAATTTTGAAAAGGATTTTTCTTTCTATTTGGATTATCCTCAAAACCAGACACTGCAGGAGGCGGAAAAGACTTTGGTCCCTAAGATTTTGGACCAATTAGTGCTAAACATATTTGGAGATACAGTAGCAAAATGGTAAAAGATTTATATTCCATTATAACACGTCAGGATTTTGAAAGTGAAGAAGATACCCGGTCCCTGGTTTTTATTTGCGCCAATCACCCGGAATACAGTCTGCCTTTTGCCGCTTTAACTAGATATCCCGTTCTGGAAACCTATGCGGAGTATTGGGAAAAAGGGAATGCTGTGCAGCAAGAAAATGCACGTATTTTAGAGGTTTTATTTCCAAAGGATAAGCCGGAAGAACCTCAGGAGAAGGTAATTTTGAACGGCCGACTAGCATTGCAGAAGAAATTCATTAAGAAATATTTGAAAAATCATCCTGTATCAGGGAAAATTTAAATGGCAAATGGTGGTAAATTCCTTTGGATTATTATCTTTGCGACTCGAAATCTAGAATAACATGATTACAACCATTATTGTATTACTAATTATCGCCGCCGTATTGTTGACCATTATGGTGTTGATTCAGAATCCAAAAGGAGGAGGGATCTCTTCGGAATTTGGTGGAAGTGGCGGTGCACAAATGTTTGGTGTACAAAAAACTGGAGATATAGTAGAGCGTTTGACCTGGGGATTTTTTACTTTTATTTTAGTAGGTTCCTTAGGTACTTTGATTCTACTGAAATCAGGTGGTTTAGAAACTAGAACTGATTCAGATGTAAACGTGGAAAAAGCTAGTCCAGCTACTAGTGTTCCTGCTTTACCTAGTACTACTCCTGCTGACTCCGCTAAATAAGTTTTTTTTATCCATTTTGCAGAAAAAGGTATCCTTGGGGATATCTTTTTTTGTTTTATACCTTTGTGAAATATGGAAAATCAATTTACCAATTCAGATATAGCTGAGATCCTTTCCACCACCGGCAAGTTGATGGATTTACATGATGTAGATCCTCAAAGAGCTAAAGCCTATGTGGATTGTGTGTTTACCTTAGAGCGCTTGGATGAGCAAATTGCAGGGATGAATCCGGGTAAAATAGCTCAGATTCGGGGCTATGGCAGAATCATACAGCCCGCCATCCTGGAAATTCTGCAAACCGGTACTCTTCAAGAATTGTCTCACTTGATGGAGATTACTCCTAAAGGGATTTTTGATATCATGCAAGTCAAAGGTTTAGGAGTAAAGAAAGTGAAAACTCTGTGGAAGGAAGTGGGTATAGATAATCTCAATGCACTAAAAAAGGCTTGTGAAGAGGATGTTATAGCAGGTATTAAAGGTTTTGGCGCGAAGACCCAGGAAAGCATATTGAGTTCTATAGCTTTTTTAGAAAGTTTGAAAGGTAAAATGCGCTTAGACCAAGCTTTAGTTCTAGGACAAGAAATCTTAGATAAATTGAAGGTGTCCTACCCCGAAGTGGAGCTAAGTGGAGAACTAAAAAGAATTGAAAATGTCATTTCCGAATTGACTTTTATTGTTAAAAAGGATGGATTTGGGGGAATCAAACTAAGTGAAGGGGAATTTGAACAAGATCTGAAAAACTCGTCTCCCTCTACATGGAGGGGTTGGTTTAAAGGATTTGAAATTCTTTTGGTGGTTGAAAAGGTCAGTTCAAACGACTGGGTGAACAAGAAGCTATTAAGAAGTGCATCTCCAGAGCATCTAAAGATGCAAAATAAGGAGGGGGAGACCTTTCTTTCTGTATTGAGCTCAAACAGATTTGAATCAGAGGAGGCGGCCTATTCCGCCATGGGTTGTCCCTACATTATCCCGGAAATGAGGAGTTCCATGATCCTTCCGTCAGAAGATGAGATAGTAGAGTGGAAAGATATCACAGGAGCACTTCATAACCACTCTACTTATTCAGATGGAGAGGCTTCAGTGGAAGCTATGGCGCAAGCATGTAGGGATTTAGGTTTTGTCTATTTTGGTATAGCAGATCATAGTCAAACAGCTGCCTACGCAAAAGGTCTCTGGCCGGAGACTGTGTCTAAACAGCACAAAGAAATTGATGCTTTGAATGCAAAATATAATGGGCAATTCAGGATATTCAAAGGGATTGAATCTGATATCTTAAATGACGGTAGCCTGGATTACGAGGAAGAGGTTTTAAAAAGTTTCGATTATATAGTGGCTTCTGTACATTCGGTTTTGAATATGGACGAAGAGAAGGCTACTGCCCGACTTATCCGAGCTATAGAAAATCCCTACACTAAGATTCTAGGGCATCCTACTGGGAGATTATTATTGAGAAGGACGGGATATCCCATAGATTATAAAAAGGTGATAGATGCCTGTGCTGCTAATGGGGTGGTGATGGAACTCAATGCAAACCCCTGGAGATTAGATCTAGATTGGACATGGATACCGTATTGCTTGGAAAAAGGTGTTATGATTAGTATAAATCCGGATGCCCACAGTACACAAGGCTTATTAGATATAAAGTACGGAGTGATGGTGGCAAGAAAGGCCGGATTGCCCCGAAAGATGACCTTAAATGCTCTTTCAGTTGATGAGGTGGCAAAAGTATTTGGATGTTAAGGCGTTGATTTTTCAACGCCTTTTTTATTGTCGTTGGAAAAATGATAAAAAATATAAAAATAGTAACAAAACGAAATTAAATACTGAATTGTGAGAGAAACCCACATATTCTTTGGGTTTTGATGCTTAAATCAAGAGAAGGACGAGGTTTCAGAATTTTCTAAAGGATGGGTTCTAGAATATTCAAATATAAAATTGTATTTTATAAATAAAATTAGATAAAAGTTTGAGTTTTTTTATCAGGCACAAATAAAATTTTGGAACAAGGCGTAAGTTTGCAATATAATTTTTACAACAGTACCAATATTCGGATACATCATGGCAAAATCAAAATTGGAGTACATTTGGCTAGACGGTTACAAGCCTACTCAAAGTTTAAGAAGTAAGACTAAGATCGAAAACAATTTTTCCGGTAAACTAGAAGACTGTGAGTTGTGGTCATTTGACGGTTCTTCTACTGAGCAGGCTCCAGGCGGTTCGTCCGATTGTATTCTGAAGCCGGTATTTATCTGTAAAGACCCGCAGCGTAGAGATGGTTATTTGGTGATGTGTGAGGTATTGAACAGTGACGGTACTCCTCATGAATCAAACGGTAGAGCAACCATTGATGATGATGATAATGATTTCTGGTTTGGATTTGAGCAAGAGTATTTCTTGTGGGATAATGAGACAAACGCTCCACTAGGTTTCCCTAAAGGAGGTTACCCTCGTCCACAAGGTCCTTACTATTGTTCAGTTGGTTCTAAAAATGCATACGGTAGAGATATCGTTGAAGAGCATTTAGATGCTTGCATAGATGCAGGTCTTAACATTGAAGGGATCAATGCTGAGGTTGCTGCCGGACAATGGGAGTTCCAAATCTTTGCGAAAGGCGCAAAAGAGGCAGGAGACCAGATTTGGGTAGCTCGTTATCTATTGGAAAGAATTGGTGAAAAATATAATATCTCTATCAACTGGCATTGTAAGCCTCTTGGTGAGTTAGATTGGAACGGTTCAGGTATGCACGCTAACTTCTCAAATACGGCATTGAGAACATGTGGAGATAAAGCGGTTTATGAGAAGATCTGTGAATCTTTCCGTCCGTTTGTGAAAGAACATATTGAAGTGTATGGTGCGGATAATCACCTACGTCTAACCGGTAAGCATGAGACAGCTTCTATTGACTCGTTCTCATACGGTGTATCAGATAGAGGAGCTTCTATCCGTATTCCGATCGCTACAGTAGAAAGAGGATGGAAAGGATGGTTAGAAGACCGTCGCCCGAACTCTTCTGCAGATCCTTACAAAGTAGCTGCAAGGATCATTAAGACAGTGAAAAGTGTAAATGTTGAAGTATATTGAGACTAGCCCTGTAAAATACCCCGATGCTTTGCGTCGGGGTTATTTTTTTAGCTAACTTTGCATAATTTTTTGAATTATGAAGAGTGTTGCGTTTTACACATTGGGCTGTAAACTGAACTTCTCCGAAACCTCTACCATATCGAGGACTTTTGAAGAAAAAGGTTTTAAGAAGGTAGGATTTAATGAGAATCCGGATATCTTCATCATAAATACTTGTTCTGTGACAGAGAATGCAGACAAGAAATGCCGCAAGATTGTTAAGGAAGCGCAAAAGATCAATCCAAACGGCTTTGTAGCTATCATTGGTTGCTATGCTCAACTAAAACCTCGTGAGATAGCGGAAATTGAAGGCGTTGATGCAGTTCTAGGTGCTGCTGAGAAATTTCGTCTACATGAACTTTTGCCTACTTTTGAAAAAACTTCCAGGCCTGTAGAAGAAAAGGTCTATGCTAGAAGCATAGATGAGCCATTGGAATATCATACTTCCTATTCCTTACACGATAGAACTCGTACCTTCTTGAAGGTGCAGGACGGTTGTGATTATCCTTGTTCTTACTGCACCATACCTATGGCCAGAGGGGCGAGTAGATCTGATACTATTGAAAATGTAGTTAAAGCTGCCAGAGAGATTGCCGCAAATGGCGTGAAGGAGATAGTCCTCACCGGAGTAAACATTGGAGATTTTGGTATTATTGATGGTAAGCGTACGTCCAGCTTTTTAGATCTAATCCAGGCATTAGATGAAGTAGAAGGGATAGAACGTTTTAGGATCTCTAGTATAGAGCCGAATCTCTTGACTAATGAGATCATTCAATTTGTGGCCCATTCCAAGCGTTTTGTGCCGCATTTTCATATTCCACTGCAGTCTGGTTCCAATAAGATCTTAGGTCTGATGAGAAGGCGCTATCGTAGGGAATTATATGCCGAGAGGGTAGCGGCCATTCGTGAAGTCATGCCAGATTGCTGTATTGGGGTTGATGTTATCGTAGGTCATCCGGGAGAATTGCATGAGGATTTTATTGATACCTATAATTTCTTAAATGAATTAGATATCAATTATCTGCATGTGTTTACTTATTCAGAACGAGCAAACACTAAAGCGCTAGAGATTAAGCCTGTAGTGGGCATGAGAGATAGGAATGAACGATCTAAGATGCTGCATATCTTATCAGATAAGAAACGTAGGGCCTTTTATGAGGATAATCTCGGTAAAGAGTTTCCGGTTTTATTTGAAGAAGGAGAGGGAGGTGATATAATGCATGGTTTTACCTCTAATTATGTTAAGGTGGTAGCCAAGTATGATCCCTTGCGCATCAATGATATTGTGAAGGTTAGGCTGAGGGCTATTAACGAAGAAATGGAAGTGGAGGTTGACGAAGTCCCAGAAGAGATTCTAAGTCATTAAAAAACCCGGCATTGGCCGGGTTTTTCTTTTGTGTGCCCAGCATGTGCAATAACTCTAGGGTGTAAGTCCCGAACACGCCTTTGCAGTGGGAAGTGTTAGCTTAGGACAAGGGTGTCCACCGTGAGGTGGAATCTGAAGGAAGTTTGAGGCAAAACCTCGATCCGACGAACAGAAACTACATACAAGGCCGCAAGTGTTGGGTGAGGCTGCAAAACAAGCCGAAGCCCTAAACTGTACGGAAACACTATGGTAAATGTAGCGGATATATGAGGTGAAAGTTATTGTTCTTACCTGGGGAGATCTGACTAAACTCTGTCAAAGGTATACGCGAATGCCCGCGAAGAAACATATAGCAGAATAATAATGCTAGTATGCTTTAGTCAGAAGTCAGCAGAGGACATAGTACCCTGCTTCTCTACTTTATACAGGGGAAGGTCTGAATGTTAGAATGGCAAAGGAACCATGAAGTTTATGACGAAGTGTTAAAAGCCGAACCACATAAGAGAACTGCTTGCATGAGGGTAGGTCGGAAACTGATAGTAAAATGCAAGAGGAGCTTAGCTGAGTCGTGCAACGAAGTGGACACAATGCCTGAGGTTTTTTTTAGTAATACTATGTTGGAAGAGATATTACACATCCGAAATGTCAAACACGCAGTTGATCGTGTCATCTCTAATGGAGGTGCTAGCGGAGTTGATGGTATGCAGATCGATAATCTTCGTGACTACCTTAACACGCACTGGCAATCCCTGCGATCGGATATTCTCTCTGGCACTTACCGCCCACAAGCTGTTCGGAAAGTAGAGATTCCCAAAGCAAGTGGCGGCAAGCGTATGCTGGGTATCCCAACGGTCATCGACCGTGTTATTCAGCAAAGCATTTCCCAATGGCTTGGGTTAAAGTATGAGGGTGATTTTCACGATAACAGCTACGGCTTCCGTCCGAATCGTAATGCTCATCAGGCCGTCATTAAAGCGCAAGAGTATCTGAACTTGGGCTACACGTGGGTCGTTGAACTTGATTTGGAACAATTCTTCGATCAAGTGAACCACGACATACTGATGCATCTTTTGAGCAAGAAGATTACGGATCATCGAGTCCTAGCCCTGATCGGGAAATACCTTCGTTGTGGGATTATGGATCATGGTCTTGAACAAAAGCGAACCAAGGGCACACCACAGGGTAGTCCTTTAAGTCCACTTTTGTCAAACATCATCCTGAACGAACTGGACAGGGAACTCAGCTCCCGTGGACATCGATTTGTACGCTATGCGGATGACTGTAGTATCTACGCGAAGAGCAATAAATCCGCCACTCGTATTATGCGCAACATCACCAGTTACATCGAATCTACACTAAAGCTGAAAGTGAACCGTGAAAAGAGTAAGGTAAGCAAACCTTCCCAAAGTAGTTTACTCGGCTTTAGTTTCTTCAAAACTCAAGGAGATTGGCAGATTCGTATCTCTGCAAAGAGTATCGAACGAATCCGAGAGAAGTTACGTCAAAATACTCGACGTAATACAGTTACTCCTATGCATGAGCGACTGACTAAACTACGGCAAATTATTCACGGCTGGGTGGATTACTTTCGTATAGCAACGAATAAGAAGGTGATGGTAGCACTAGATAACCTAGTGCGAAGACGCTTGCGTGTTCTGCTTTGGAAGCAATGGAAGACCGCAGGTAATCGAATTCGGAACTTAATGAAACTGGGAGCCAAACGCTGGCTTGCCTACCAACATGCGAACACCCGTAAATCCTATACTCGGACAGGGACAAGCCCTATCGTTCAAACAACGCTAACAAACTCATACTTTACTAAATTAGGTTACGAAGGATTTGCAAACTACTATTACTGGAGAACAACGCATCAAACGACGTTATTCTAACAAACCGCCTTGGTACGGATCCGTATGCCGGGTGGTGTGAGAGGACAGATAGGGAAATAATCCCTATCTTCCTACTCGATTAAGCTTCTATTAGCTTTTCGTCGTGTTGACTGATATCTAATCCTGCGGTTTCATCTTCGTCGCTTACACGTAGAGGAATAATGATGTCAGTGATTTTAAGCACAACGAATGACATTCCAAATGCAAAAGCAGACGTCAATACTAAGGCCAAAAGGTGTTTCAAAAACAATGCGGTTTCTCCAAAGAATAGACCTTGTTCTGCAACCCCTTCATTTACACTAGAAGTGGCGAATACTCCCGTTAAAATCATACCTACCATACCGCCTACTCCGTGACAGGGGAATACATCTAAAGTATCGTCTAATGCAGTTTTGGTCTTCCAATGCGCTACTAGGTTAGAGATGATGGAGGAAACCACACCTATAACCAAAGCATGAGGTACGGTTACGAATCCGGCTGCGGGAGTGATGGCTACTAGACCTACTACCACACCAATACAGAAACCTAAAGCGGAAGGCTTTTTGCCTCTGATGGCATCAAAGAATACCCAAGCTACACCCGCTGCACCTGCAGCAGTGTTAGTTGTGGCAAATGCTACCACAGCTAGCGGACTAGCAGATAAGGCAGAGCCTCCATTGAATCCAAACCATCCAAACCATAGTAAGCCTGTTCCTAAGAGTACGTAAGGGACATTTGCCGGAGGAAGGAAATCATTTGTTGCATGTGATCTTCTTCTTTTTAGGTAAATGGCACCTGCCAGAGCAGCCCATCCAGCAGACATGTGAACCACAGTTCCGCCAGCGAAGTCTAAAACGCCTAGTTTGAAGAGCATACCATTTGGGGACCAGGTCATGTGTGCTAGTGGTGCGTAAATCAACAAGCTGAAGAGTACCATAAATACTACATATGCTTTAAAATTGATCCTTTCTGCCATGGATCCTGTAACTAAAGCAGGAGTGATAACGGCAAATTTCAATTGGAAAAAGGCGAATAGTAGGAAAGGAATGGTGCCCCAAGCCGGTCCGTCAGTAACGCCCTTTAACATGAAGTGTGTTGAAGGGTTGCCAAAGAATCCTCCGATGGAGTCGCCAAAAGCTATGCTAAAACCTAAAACTACCCAAACTACTGAGATTACACCCATAGCAATGAAACTCTGAAGCATGGTAGAGATGACGTTTTTGGCATTGACCATTCCTCCGTAAAAGTAGGCTAAGCCCGGAGTCATGATCAAAACTAATGCGGCTGAAATGAGCACCCAAGCAGTGTCTGCGGCGTCTATGCCTTCCGTTACGATAGCTGTTGGCGTAAATGGGAAGAAGAGTGCCAGTCCTGTGATGACCAGTAAAATGATTAAGGGTACTGGTGATAGTTTAGAGTTAGTCATTTTGTTATTGAGCGTTTTGTATTAGAAATAAAAGATCATTGCTGCACCTATGGTTGATTGAGCGTTTTTGGACAAGTTTCCGTCTTTTCCGGGCAACTGAAAGGTTTCCTTACTATCATGATGGTATTTGTCCCAGCGGTATTCCGGTTTGATCAGTAGGTTTGGAGAAATTTGGAAAGATCCGGTAAGTGTGATTCCTTGCGTAGAAACGCCTTTTCCATCTGCATCTACCAGGTAAATTCCTCCTTCTTTGTTGTCAAAGTGCTCCAGTCTTGTACCCAGAGAAAAGATATCACTAAACTGGTATTGAGCATAGAACGCTAAGCCTGACCATTGGCCTGTTGGATTGCTTCCGGTGGTAGCATTAAGTCCTAAAAGTGTTTTGCTGTTAATCTGATAAGAAGTGGCTAAATCAAACCACTTGACATAGTATTTCTCTTCTTCGATGCCTTCGTTTGAACCGAAATAATTCAAGTATACTGCCCAGTCTTTTACAGGTTGTAAAAAGACCTGAGCCTGGAATCCTTTGCTTTTGTTGAAATCTTCTTTCGTGTCTAGTCCATTAGTAAGGCCCACCATAAAGGCAAGTTTGTCAGACACTGCGTAATCTAATTTTACTCCGGTATGGTAGAAGGGGCCGTTACCGAATAGGTTTGAAAGGGAATAGTTGAAATTTGTAGGTGCATCTATGACTTCATAGCCTATGTTCGTGCCGTATTGGCCAGCGGTTAATTTAAATTTTTCGTTGATGAGCCAGGAAACATAGGCTTGTTTGATGGCTAATCCTGAACTTCCGAATTCTCTGCCTAGCGGACTAAGAGCATTGCCATAATTAGCAAGATCTCCATGGTTTCCGAAAACCAAGTCTATCACACCCTCTACTTTGTCAGTAGTATAAGTGGTTTTTAATTGGGCAAGTCCTACTTGAAAGCTATTGGCATTGTGGTCAAAGATTCTCTCAAATCCGGATGCGCCAAGGTTAGACGTGACTCCGTTGAAATTGTAGAAGTAGTAAGAATCAACATATCCGGAGAGGGAGAGGGGCTTTGCAGGAGGGGAGGTGTCATCCTGACCAACTGCGAAAGATGCTCGAACAAAACTTAATGTAAGTAAAAGTAAAATTCGCATAATAAAATTTTTTTTGAGGTTATTTTAATTGTTTAGCTAATGCGAATTTGAGTGGGTGAATTTAATACATGCAAATAATGAATCCGGATTTTTTTAATATTTCAGGAAAAGAATAAAAAATTATTGGAATGTTTATATATGATAGAATATTCTTTGTAAATGGAAAATAGTAGAATTAAATTTTACGTTAGCTTACTTATTGAAAATTAGTTGAGTGCGGAAAATCGAAAAGCGAAATGTGGGAAATGGAGATTTGCACTAAAAATATAAAATATTGTAAAATACAAATATTGCAGAATATAATTTTTTTTCTAGTAGTGGTGTGGGCAAAAAAATAACCGCTATTGCGGTTATTCTTGGTGTAGCCAAGCTTTCTTGGCGAGTAATGTCTCTTCGTCTTCGACATTGTCCGGATCTGGAACGCAGCAGTCAACGGGGCATACTGCAGCACATTGCGGTTCTTCATGGAAACCAACGCATTCCGTACATTTGTCAGATACTATATAATAGAATTCATCAGATACTGGTTTCATTTGTGCTGAACCGCTGATAACTGTTCCATCTCCAAAGTCTACTTCAGTCAAACTGGTCCCGCCACCGTAAGTCCATTCCATTCCGCCTTCGTAAATTGCATTATTTGGACATTCGGGTTCGCAAGCTCCGCAGTTTATACATTCATCTGTGATTATAATTGCCATGCTTTCTTCAGTTGTCTAGTTGAAACAATAACAAATATAATTAGCTTTTGTTTCATTCTAGTTTGTAATTTTACGATAAATCTATGTAAATAGTAGGAAGATAAGAATAATGAAAATTGAAGATAGAATAGTACTATTTTCAGAATTGGGCCAGGAGCTTCTGAGTCCTTCTGAGGAGTTAATAGCGGGTGCGAAGGCCAGGAATCCTTGGTTTACCGAAGACAATATCCGAAAAGCTATCCAAAGGGTGGCTGAAGAGTTTTTGAATAAGGAGAAACTGGAAGCATGGGTCAGTGCTTATCCGGCAACTTATTTTACTCCTAACGGACCCAAGCGTATTGGTATAGTTGCGGCAGGTAATCTTCCTTTGGTAGGAATTCAGGATCTTATTCATGTTTTGATGAGCGGGCATGAAGCCTATTATAAACCTTCCTCTCAAGATGAAGTTCTTCCTACTTTCATTATATCTCGTTTGAAGGGAAAATTGCCGGTGTATTTAGCGGATAAGTTGAACGACCTAGATGCATATATTGCTACCGGCAGTGGAAATACAGCAAGGTACTTCGAGTATTATTTGGGTAAAAAACCTTCTATTATTCGTAAGAACAGAGTGAGTGTAGCTATTTTAGACGGAAGCGAAAGTAGGGCTGATTTAGCTAATTTGGGGAATGATATTTTGGAATATTTCGGTTTGGGGTGTAGAAACATTTCAAAATTATATGTGCCAAAGGGCTATGATTTTACGCATTTCTTTGAAAGTATAGAGTATTGGAATACCATTACTTTACATTCCAAATATGTAAACAATTATGACTATAATAAGTCTATCTTTTTAGTAAATGGAGATGAGCATTTAGACAATGGTTTTCTACTGTTAAAAAGATCATCTGATCTGCATTCTCCAATTTCAACGGTATTTTTTGAAGAATACGAAGATAGAAATGCTGTTCAATCCATTTTAGAAGAAAAGAAAGAAGAGATTCAGTGCGTAGTAGGAAGAGAGGTTCGATTTGGTTCGTCTCAAAAGCCTTCTTTAGGTGACTACGCTGACGGAGTAGATACGTTAGCGTTTTTATCTCGTCTCTAAAACCCATTCTAAGAATTGAGGGAACACAGCTTGCCAAGTGTTAAAGTTGTGTTCTCCTCCTTCTACTTCTACATAGCAAATATCCTGTTCGGAGTATCCTATTTTCTTTAATTCCTCTATCAACTCTAGGGTGTCATCAATGGAGTCTATAATGCCATTGTTATTCCTGTCTTCCGTTTCATCATTTGTCCCACATTCAAACCAAAATTGTAATCCGGGTTTATACGGTCCATTCTTTACTTTATTGTGAATGATACGGTCCAGATCTTGTTCATAACCGGCCTCATAACTTTTGGTTCTCCACCAGAGTGAGCCGCTGAATACTCCTGCTTTTGAAAAGATATCAGGATGCTCCCAGGCTATGTCAAATGCAGATAATCCTCCTAAAGAGAAGCCGCAGATGAAATTTGATTGAGGTTTTGTAGATAAGGGTAAGGTGTGACTAAGAGATGGCTTAAGTTCTTCAATGATAAATTTGGTATAGTCATGGGCCAGATCACCTCTTCCTTTATAATCGGATATATGCGCTGTGCCATATTCCCGTAGTCGGCGTTCGTTCGTGTGAATGCCTATCCAGATGAAGGGTTTACCTCCTTTTTTGTAATGTTCCTCACAAATTAGATGTGGCGCTAATCTGTCCCAGTCTTGTCCGTCATTTACAAAAAGAGCAGGTAAAGGTTCTTCTGATTGTTGCTTTGGTACGATTAAATCAAAGGTCACGCTTCTTTGTAAGTGAGTGGAATTCAGCGTTTGCTTGCGAAAGATTTGAAAGAATTTGCTGCTCAAGATGAAATAATATTTTGTTTATTGACGCAGGTGAAATATATTACCTTACGAAACGCAAAAGTAATAACTATGCAAGAACGAAACATCAATTTTTACTCTCATATTCTAGGTAAAGATTTACATTTACAGATTATGGGGCACTGGGGTTTCCCTGTTCTGATGTTTCCCACTTCTATGGGTTCTGTTTCCCAGAATAAGGATATGGGCCTACTGAACAGCGTAAGGTCGTTCATAGAAGGTGGGCAGATCAAAACCTATAACATTGAGACCATTGATTTTGAGTCTTTCTATGGAAAGAACATTAGTCCACATGACAGAGCCTACAATTACGAATTGTATACGCGTTTTTTGTGTAGTGAACTAATTCCAAAGATTCAGGAGGAAAATCATGTACATAGGATAGGTGTAGCCGGTTGTAGTTTCGGAGCTTATCATGCCGTAAATCTGGCCTTTAAGTATCCGGATTTGATCTCTTTTGTTATTGGGATGAGCGGATCATATGATATAAGTACTTTTATGAGTGGATATCATGATCAAAATGTTTATTTCAATAATCCGGTGGAATTTGTGCCAAATGCGGAATCCTGGACCTTTAATCACATGAAGGTTATATTGGGAACTTCTGATTGGGACATTTGCAGGAATGAGAGTCTGAGGTTTTCTGAGATCTTGAAGGCCAAAGGAGTGCAACACTGGTATGATGAAAAGAAATGGGCTAAGCACGATTGGCCTCTTTGGAACATGGCGTTTCCGGAATATTTAAATGCGGTTATGAATTAAACACTACTATATATGAAAAAAGTTGGTATACTATTCGGTATGGAAAATACCTTCCCTTGGGCGTTTGTGGACAGGGTTAATGAAAAAACAGGTAAGAAAGATATATTAGCGGAACCCGTGCTCATTGATAAAGTGGAGCAAGGGGTGCCCTCAGAATATGCCGTCATTTTTGATAGAATCTCTCAGGATGTACCTTTCTACAGGGCATACCTTAAAAATGCAGCATTAAATGGTACAGCCGTTGTAAACAATCCTTTCTGGTGGTCAGCTGACGAGAAGTTCTTTAATAACTGTCTGGCCGTTCAATTAGGTATTCCTGTACCTAAGACGGTTTTGCTTCCGTCAAAGGAAAGGCCGGATGATACCTCAGAACAGTCATTCCGAAACCTGGCTATGCCCTTAGACTGGCAATATATGTTAGAGAGAATAGGATTCCCAGCTTATATGAAACCTCATGCAGGTGGAGGATGGAAAAGTGTTTATAAGGTGGAGAATCCGGAGGATCTGTGGGCTAAACATGGAGAAACCGGACAGTTGGTCATGCTTCTTCAAGAGGAAATAGTCTTCACGGACTATTATCGCTGCTACTGCATTGGCGGAAAATACGTTCATATCATGCCTTATGAACCTAGAAATCCACACCATCTACGTTATGCTACCCAGCCTAAAACCCAAGGCGAGGCACATAAAAAGCTTATGGCTACCATTAAGGATTATGTATTAAAGCTGAATCAAGCTTTAGGATATGATTTCAATACCGTAGAATTCGCAGTTCGAGACGGCATTCCTTATGCCATTGACTTCTGTAATCCTGCCCCAGATGCAGATATCAATTCAGTGGGACAAAGTAATTTTGAATGGGTGGTAGAGCATGCTGCCAATTTTGCCATAGAGAAGGCGCAGTCCCACGTTCCTGGGCAAAACAATTGTACTTGGGGTACATTTGTACAATCGGCTTCAGCTAGTACTAAAAAAGTGAGCACTAAAAAATCCAAGTAATCATGGGATTGTTTACCCTGGGGATTGAAGAGGAATTTCAAACCATTGATCCCGAAACTCGAGAACTGAAGAGCCATATGTCTAAGATTGTGGAGGGCGGAAGAATCATTCTGCAGGAAAGAATCAAGCAGGAAATGCATCAGGCAGTGGTAGAGATGGGTACTAACATTTGTACGAATATTCAAGAAGCTAGAGATGAAGTCACTTTTCTTCGTCAAAAGCTATTGGAGTTAGCAGAAAATCAAGGCCTGAAAGTGGCTGCGGCAGGAACGCATCCTTTCTCTGATTGGCAGCATCAATTGATCACGGAAGATGATCGATATAATAAACTCATCGACGAAATGCGCGATGTGGCTCGCGGTAATCTTATCTTTGGCTTACATGTGCATGTAGGCATTGATGATAGAAACGATGCCATCAAGATCATGAACCAGTTGAGGTATTTCTTGCCACATATCTTTGCATTGTCTGTCAATTCTCCTTTCTGGTGCGGTAGAAATACGGGTTTTCATTCGTATAGGGCAAAGGTGTTTGATAAGTTTCCAAGAACAGGTATTCCTGAGCATTTTGAGAGTGCAGCTGAATATGATGATTACTTACGATTACTCATCAAGACAGGTTGTATAGATAACGGAAAGAAGATTTGGTGGGATTTGCGCTTGCATCCTTTCTATCCTACTATAGAATTCAGGATCTGCGATGTTCCCATGCGCGTGGATGAAACCATCTGTCTGGCTTCCATCATGCAGGCTTTGGTGGCAAAACTTTATTCGCTCAAAGAGAAAAATCTAAGTTATAGGACCTATCCTAAGCATTTGATCAATGAGAACAAATGGAGGGCCGGTAGATATGGTATTCATTCAAATCTCATTGATTTTGGGATTGAATCAGAGGTGCCTTATCCGAAATTGGTAGATGAACTATTGGAGTTCATTTGGGATACCGCTAAGGATTTGGGGTCAACGGATGAGATTTCATATATCAGTCAGATAATGAAAAATGGAACCGGAGCTGATAGGCAACTGAGAGTGTATGAAGAAACCGGATGCTATAATGCCGTGGTAGACTACATAGTAGAAGAGACAAAGTTCGGACTTTAAGTGATTTTTTCCGAACTTTGTACATTGAACTAAAGTAGCTTATGGGAAAATTTAGGATAGGGGTATTAGATTTAAATAATGGTGCTCCGAATGAGGGGATGAGGTGTATAAAGTACCTGGTCGAAGAGTTCTTTATGAGGAAAGAACTTGAAACAGATTACGAGGTATTTGATGTGCGTAGAGGAGATGTTTTGCCTCGCTATGATGAGTTTGATGCCTATATCAGTTCCGGCGGCCCCGGTAGTCCGCTTTTGGAAGGTACGGATTGGGAGAAGAGATTCTTTTCTTTAATAGATGACATAATTGCTCACAACAAGGAACATCAGGAGAAGATCTATTTCTTTGGTATTTGTCACTCCTTCCAACTTTTGGTCCAACATTTTGGATTAGCAAAGATCACGAAAAGAAGATCAACTTCATTTGGCGTTATGCCCACTCACCAAGTGGTGGAAGATGAACCTTTATTCCAAGGTCTCGAAAATCCTTTTTGGGTGGTTGATTCCAGGGATTACCAAGTAATTCAACCTAATGAAGACGCTTTCTTGAGTACAGGAGCCAGAATTCTTTGTTTAGAGAAGGAAAGGCCTCATGTGCATTTGGAAAGAGCCATAATGGCCATTAGATTCACGCCGGAAATCATAGGAACCCAGTTTCATCCGGAAGCAGATGCTGAAGGTATGCACCGTCATTTTCAGACGGAAGAGAAGAAGAAAGCTGTGATTGAAAGTTTCGGTGAAGGGAAATTAAAAAGTATGTTAGAATCATTGGAAGACCCGGATAAGATCATGCTTACAGAGTCAGTGATCATTCCCACCTTCCTTGAGACTGCGTTTAATCATAAAATGGAATTAGTTTGATACAGGAAAGTAGAAACAGATTTAATGCTTCCTTTACGGAAGAGAGATATAATTTGATGCTCCAGGAGATTGAAAATGAATTCCCTGGAGCATTAGACTTTAGAGTGGCGGAGTCTCCCGTTTTTATTGACAGGGATTTTAAGATGAAGGTCTTATTGGCATTCAATGATATTGTAGATCAAATCCTGAAGCCTGATTTCAAAACGAAGACTGAAAGAGCCATTCCAGAGGCCTACAAAGTAGGGAATGAAACTGAGTTTCCTAGTTGCCTAGCCGTAGATTTTGCCGTAACCAAGGGAGGAAATGGAGAATTTGAGCCTCAGTTGATAGAGTTACAGGGTTTTCCGTCCTTATTTGCTTACCAATCCTACATTGCAGGAAAGTATCGCAAACATTTTGATGTTGACAGGAATTTTTCCGAGTATTTTAATAGGTTAAACCCTATGAATTACCAGCAAGAAATGAGAAAGTTCTTATGTGGGGATGTGGCTCCTGAACATACCATATTGATGGAGATTGAGCCGGAGAAGCAAAAGACCCGCTTAGATTTTGCTTTGACAAAGAAACTTTGGGGTATTGAACCGGTATGTGTAACGAAATTGAGAAATGAAGGTGATCTTCTTTATTACGAAAAAGAGGGTCAAAAAGTGATGGTGCATAGGATATATAACCGTTTGATTCCTGATGATATAGAGAGGAACTATCCTGATTTGAAATTAGAGGTAGATTTTAACCGAGCTACAGGAGTACAGTGGGTCTCTCATCCGAACTGGTTTTATAGAATTTCAAAATTCAGTTTGCCTTTATTTAAGTCCAAGTTTGTTCCGGAAAGTCATTATTTGTCGGATTTCAAACCTGATGATCTTGAAAACTACGTTCTAAAACCCTTGTTTAGTTTCGCAGGTTCAGGTGTTAAAATTAATCCTACAAGAGAGGATCTGGAGTCCATTAAAGATCCGGAAAATTATCTGTTGCAAAGGAAGGTTCAATATGCACCGTGTATAGAAGATACAGAAGGAGGGAAGATCAAGTGTGAAATTCGACTTTTAGCCATTTGGCCGGAAGGAGCAGCTCGCCCTAAGTTAGTTACAAATCTAGCCCGTTTAAGTAGAGGAGAGATGATAGGAGTAGATTTCAATAAAGATTTCAATTGGGTAGGCGGTAGTGTAGGTTTTTACGAAACGAATTAATGAATTTACGACAATTATTTTTGCAGAATGTAGCTCAGACTTCTGATTCTCCACTGGCACTGGAATTTCCTAATGCAGAAGGAAGTTTTCTTATTGATGTGGAAGGTAAAAAATACTTAGATTTAATTTCCGGCATTTCAGTAAGCAATGTAGGTCATAAGCATCCCAAGGTTGTAAAAGCCATACATGAACAGACGGATAAATATTTGCATCAGTTGGTTTACGGAGAGTTTCTCCAAACCCCTCAGATCCTTTTGGCTAAAGCTTTGGTGGATACGCATAAACCCACGCACAGAGGGCAGAAGATAGATAATGTGTATTTTACCAATTCGGGTGCAGAGGCTGTTGAAGGAGCATTGAAATTAGCTAAGAGGTATACTGGGAAGCCTGAGATTGTGGCATGCAGGAGGGCTTATCACGGTTCTACTCAAGGGGCGATGTCACTAGGTGAGCATTTTTATAATCAAAATTACCGTCCTCTTTTGCCTGGAATTCGAAAAATGGAAAGGAACAGGTGGGAAGACTTGGACTGCATTACGGATCAAACGGCGGCAGTAATCATAGAGCCTATAGGAGCGGAATGTGGGGTTATAGTTACGGAGATAGAATTTATGCAGGAGTTGTCCAAAAGGTGTGTAGAAAAAGGGGCACTTTTGATCATGGATGAAATTCAGACCGGACTGGGTAGGACAGGTAAAATGTGGGCCTATGAGCACTTTGGTTTCGCGCCTGATATTGTTCTTTCTGCAAAAGCTTTAGGGGGAGGATTACCTTTGGGAGCTTTTATGGCGCCGCAAGAGATTATTTCTGTGTTCAAAGAGAATCCCGTGCTAGGTCATATTACCACTTTTGGAGGTAATCCCTTATGTTGTGCTGCAGGATTGGCCAGCTTGGAGGTGGTTCAATCGGAGATAGACCTATCTGAAGTGAGTAGAAAGGGGGAAAGGATCAAAAGCATCTTTGAGGGGCATCCTTTGGTAGGTGAGGTCAGAGGTATAGGATTGATGTTAGCGGCCACTTTTCCTGATTTCCCTACCTTGAAAGAACATATCGATTATTACATAGGGAAAGGATTGATAACCGACTGGTTCCTGTATTGTGATAATGCCATGAGGATTAGTCCGCCTTTGAATATTTCAGATGAGGAGATAGACTTATTGGAATCTATTATAAAAGAAAAAAGCCTCATGTGAGGCTTTTTTTATAATGCTGCTTCTAATTTCTGAACAAGAACGTGCTTTGGAACAGCACCCACTATTTTATCCACCAATTCTCCTCCTTTGAAGATCATTAGAGTAGGGATAGAACGAATTCCAAACTGTGCCGGAATAGCGCTATTTGCATCAACGTCCATTTTGCCTACTACAGCTTTATCTTGATATTCTCCTGCAATTTCTTCGACAACAGGGCCTATCATTTTACAAGGTCCACACCATTCGGCCCAGAAATCTACCAACACTGGTTTATCAGAGCTGATGATTTCTTGAAAATTATTGTCTGTAATTTCTAATGCGTTATTAGCCATTGTTAGATATGTTTATTTACTAAAGGAAAACAATGCCACAGAGGGGTTTAGTTCCTTTAAAACAAAAAAGCCATGTCCTTTGACATGGCTTTGATGAAATTCATTGGTATTGAATTATTTACCTACGTTATCAGGATTCAAAAGATCGTAGAACTGATCTAACTTAGGCATCAAGATAATGCGAGTTCTTCTGTTGATCGCACGACCTTCAGCAGTGCTGTTAGAAGTTAAAGTGTTATACTCTCCTCTACCTGCAGCGATGATCTTATTAGGATCAACACCAAATTTAGATTGTAGAGTTCTAACCACAGAAGTTGATCTCTTAACAGATAGATCCCAGTTATCTTCGATACAAGCAGTATTAATGCTTACGTTATCCGTATATCCTTCTACCATTACTTCAAGATCCGGACGAGACTTGATGATTGCAGCTACTTTCTCAAGTACTGAGTAAGCTCTTGGAGAGATTTTGTAGCTTCCTGAAGTAAATAGCATCTTATCTGAAAGATTAACCATTACCACAGTCTTATCCACTTTAACATCTACATCAGTGTCATCCAAACCATCTTTCAAAGCAGATTTTAAGTTAACTGCTAAGGCAAGGTTTAGAGAGTCTGCTTTAGATTTTGCTGCTTGAAGCAAGCTAATGTACTTGTCTTTTTTCTCTAATTGAGCAAGTGTTTTGTTGATGTTTTCGTTCGCAGAGCGGTTCAAAACAGTCAAGTCACCTACACGTTCCATCTGAGTATCTCTAACTCTTCTCAAGTCTTCAATTTGAGACTTAAGGTCAGAGATTTGGTTATCCTTAGCAGAATTTGTGGTAGCTACTCTGTCGCGCTCTTGCTCACATGCTACTAATTTGTTTTTGAAATCATTTACTAATTCGCCTCTTCTTTCTAGGTCTGCTTTAGTACTGGCTAATTCAGACTGAAGGCTGGCAAATTTCTTTTTAGACACACACGAAGTAAATGCTAGACCTACCAGTAAGGTGTAAATTAGTTTTTTTGAAATTCCCATGATAAATTGTAGTTTTTATAAGGTATAAGAAGTTACAAATATAAGATAAAACTAAAAAATTGCGCTAAATATTTACCAAAATCGTCCACTTACTATATAATCATTTGGCTTAACTTCTTTTTGGTACCAATAAGTCCAACACTTATGTACTTTCTCATCCTTGGTACTGGCAAAGGTTATCTCTCTTATATAGAGTGAACGCTCAGGTTGATTAGCGTAAAACTCCTCATACTCGTCTAAAACGGGAAGGAGTTCATTAAAATTGTTTAAGGTCAATAATTCCCCTTCAGTTTTTCCATTCCCTTTAATCATTCCGGGATATGCTCCCAGAAGATATAGTTGGCCATTCACAAACGCTTGTTCTCTTGTGATCAAGTGTTTATTTAATAGGGTAAAAAGGGGATTTTTGGGAAACTTGAGCATTAATGTGCCGTAAACAAAAAGCTTATTTATTTCTCCAGCATCTCTCTGCATTTCTTAGGAAGTTTGCTTTTGACGATTTGATAGGATTCTTCAATCAAGCGCTTCGTTAAATCTGGATTCTTGTGAAGAACCATTATCCAATGCACCTTATTGAAATGATAGGCCTCAGTGATATAAGGATAGGTGCTTTTAAGTTCCTCGTTCTTTTCTGGAGTGTTTTTCAATGCTACACATGGATAATCTGCGTCAAGTGGGATTAATGCATACATTTTTCCCATGACTTTGTATACCAAATTATCCGGTCCAAAAGGAGTCTCCTCTGTTATTCCCGGTAAACTTAAGCATAATTCACGTAGCTCTTCAAGGTTCATGATCTGATGAAATAGCGATACAGCAATACCAGTAAAGCAATTCCAAACATGATGATAGAGATCCTGTTTATCCCGTGCATAATCTTTAGATTAGTGCTGCTAGGATAATCTTTATTCTTGCTGAAGACCCTGCCAAAATATTGGAAAACCGGGCCGATCTTTAATAAATCCCAAAGTTTACTCATAAGAATTAATTTCTGGTTCTAACCAATTTCCGTCTTCTTTAATTAATTGGATCAACTCGTCTACCGCATCCTTAGAGGGTACAGAACGCTTCACCACTTGTTGACCTCTGTATAGAGAAATCTTATCCTTCCCGATTCCTACATATCCGTAATCCGCGTCTGCCATTTCTCCTGGTCCGTTAACTATGCAGCCCATTATCCCAATCTTAATTCCTTTCAAATGGTCTGTCCTTTTTCTGATCATAGCCGTAGTTTCCTGCAGATCAAATAGGGTACGTCCACAGGATGGACAGGAAATGTATTCCGTTTTAGAAATTCTGGTTCGAGAAGCTTGCAGTATACCAAATGCCAAACTGTTTAAAGCCTTGGTATCTTCATGTCCACTAATCATGATACCCTCACCAAATCCCTCTAAAAAAATACCCCCTAAATCAGTAGATGCATGCAATTGAATCTCTTCAAGTTCCAAACCGCTGTAATCCTTTCGTAGTATCACCGGATGGGTAGCCCATTGAGAAAGTATGGCACGATATGCTTGATAAGCCGTAGCCCCTTTAGCTTCTAAAACGAAGTTAACATTCTCCATAGTAGAAATTAAATTAGCTTTTTCTTCCGACCAATCCTTTAGTTCCAGAGCGATGAAGTTAAGTTCTGCATGTTTTTGAGTGCCATTAAAGTAGTCCTCTATACTCATTAATGGCAATTTGTTAACCTTATCTTCCGCGTTTAGCCAAGTAGGATAATCTTGGATTTCTTTAAGTCCATTAGGAAGCATAAATGAAATGGGATTAGATCCTGTATAGATATAATCTGCTCCTAAATCATTCATTTTCCATTTGTCGGGAAGTGGAAGATAGAAATGACCTATAGCTTTTAGGTCTTCTATTTCTACATTTGACTTTAGGCTAAAATCTGCTATCACCCTAGGGACTTGATGGCCTCCGAAATTGAAGACTTCTTTTCTGATGCGTCTTTCGTAATGAAAAGGATGTAAGGCGTCCTCTTTGGCAGGTATAGAATAGATTTTGGTGCTTGGATATCTACTAACTAATTTTTCTGCAACGGGAGCTTCAAACTCCGGATCTTCTGTTAAACTAACCCGAACGGTATCACCTAATCCGTCTTCCAATAGGGTTCCAATTCCCATGGAGGATTTTATTCTTCCGTCTTCTCCTTCTCCAGCCTCTGTTACACCCAGGTGAAGTGGATACGGGTGAAGTTTTTCCTCCTCTAAGCGCTTAACCAAAAGTCGGTAGGCATGAACCATCACTTGAGGATTGGAGGATTTCATGGAGATGACGATATTGTAATAGTTTTCATCCTCACAAATTTTCAAGAATTCCAACGCGGATTCTACCATACCTGCAGGCGTATCTCCATACCTGCTCAGGATTCTATCAGACAGAGAACCGTGGTTAGTTCCTATCCTCATAGCCGTGCCGTATTCTTTACAGATTCTTACCAAAGGTGTGAAACGCTCTCTGATTCTATCTAATTCTGCAGCATAGGATGCGTCAGTGTAATCTATGATTTCAAAACGTTTCTTGTCGGCATAGTTTCCTGGATTTATCCTGACCTTTTCAACTATTCGAGCCGCTAATTCAGCGGCATTAGGGGTAAAGTGAATGTCGGCAACCAAGGGAGTGTTATAACCTGCTGCACGAAGTTCTCTTTTTATGTTTTCAAGGTTTTGAGCTTCTTTTACGCTTGGGGCAGTGATTCTAACCAGTTCACATCCACTTTCTATCATTCTGATGCATTGGGCCACTGAACCGGCCGTGTCCATGGTATCTACGGTAGTCATGGACTGAATTCGGATAGGGTATTCTGACCCTAGACCTAGATCTCCTATCTTCACTTGTTGAGTGATTCTTCTGGAATACTCAGTCAGTGAATTACAATATGAAGGCATAAATTTGAGTATTGTATCTACTCTGCAAATATACGGAAATAATAAATGGTATTAGGTAAAACCACCTTTAGCAAATAGAGCTTAATTTTGTAGCATGAATCTAGAATTAGGATTACCCGTGATGGAGTCGTTTTACACACTCCAAGGTGAAGGGTTTCATAGTGGTAAAGCTGCATACTTCATTCGTTTAGGTGGATGTGATGTGGGATGTGTGTGGTGTGATGTGAAAGAATCTTGGGACGCTGAGGCTCATCCTCAATTTCGCGTTGAGGATATAGTAAATGGAGCCTTGGAGTATCCGGGCAGATTGGCAGTGATTACTGGCGGAGAACCCTTGATGTATGATTTAAATGAATTAACAGCTGAATTAAAACAAAAAGGATTTCAAACCAATATTGAAACGTCTGGTGCTCATCCCTTAAGTGGAGATTGGGACTGGATATGCTTTTCTCCCAAGAAATTCAAAGCGCCATTAGAAGAGTTTTATGCTGTGGCTAATGAGCTGAAGGTGATAGTTTATAACTCTTCCGACTTTGATTTTGCTGAAATTCACGCCGCGAAGGTGAATCCGGATTGTAAATTGTTTTTACAAGTAGAGTGGGATAGGAGAGAGAGAATGATGCCTTCTATCGTGGAATATGTAAAGGCAAATCCTCAATGGCGTGTGAGCATTCAGACGCATAAATATATGAATATACCTTGATGAAAACTGCTCACGTTCAAGATATTCCATTTCTACAAGATTTGGCTAGAAGGGCTTGGGAGGTGACCTATAGTCCTATTTTAGAAAGGGATCAATTAAATTACATGCTTGGCCTTTTTTATAGTCATGAGGTCTTAGCGCAGCAAATTACCTCCGGTGAACAAATATACCTCATAGATGATGAAGGTAAAGGATTCATTTCTTATCAAATGAATTACCCGGAAGTTCAGAAATGCAAGATTCACAAGTTGTATTTAGATCCGGATCAAAAGGGAAAGGGATTAGGGACTGCCATGATACAGGAAGTGGTAAGCCGATGCCAAAAAGAAGGAATGAGGGAGTTGTTATTAAATGTAAATAAATACAATTCCGCCAAGGTATTTTACGAGAAGGTAGGCTTTGTGGTGAAGGATGAAGTAGTCATTGATATAGGTAGGGGTTACATAATGGATGATTATGTAATGGCTTATAAAAACTTAACCCCGCCCTTATAAAGAGCGGGGTAAGCACTATTCAACCCTAACCTATTAAACTATGAAATGATCTTAAAGACTAGTCTGCTGAACGGGTACATCCACTAGCGGAAGTACTACTGAATTCGCTTTTTTAACGTTCCAGATATAAGTACTCACTGCTTGATTAAATGCAATTTGCTCGGCGATGCTTTTCACTTCTTTATTTCTTGATTCAGAAAAAGTCTTGCTTAAGTTATTAGCTGCAGCAATAAAGTTCTTCTGAGTATTTTCGTCTAAGTTGTAGAAACTAGCGGGATCTTTAGCGTATAGATCCATCACTGCAAGATATAAGTTTAAATCTTCAGTGTTCTTTTTAACTAGTTTTTTGCCTTTCTTATTTAAAGTGCTAACTACTTCAGCTGTATTCTTTACTTGTACTCTTGCTGAATCATTAGCAAACGTAGTGCTTAAACTTGTGGTGAATACTGTTAATAAAATTACTAAGGTTCTCATCTGCTTTTTCATTTTAGTTTATTTCTTCGTTTATTTCATTTTTTTGACAGTGCAAAGTTGCATATTGAAAAATAAACTACCAAATTTTATTTGGGATGAAAAACAGAATAATATTTTGAGCAAACTCTTTAATAATATTATTATGTGGTATATTTGGGTAATAGTTTTGAAAATATCAAAATAAAATTTGTTGACAAATGTACTTTACTTCTATAAAATCGTTTTTTACAGTAAATGCAAAAATTCTTTAAAAAATACAATTATTCATTGTATAAATTCATGGTGCGTGTGATTCCAATGGTGCAAAAGCTCAAAATCATCTCAATGGCCTTGTCTATTTTCGGAGAAAGAGTAATCAGTTCATCTTCAGTGAATTTGCCTAAAACAAAATCTACTTGTCTGCCTTTTGGGAAATCATCTCCAATTCCGATCCTTAATCTAGGGTACTGATCTGTATTTAAGATTTGCTGAATATTCTTTAGTCCATTATGGCCCGCAGAAGATCCTTTTTCTTTCATTCTGAGTTTTCCTAAAGGTAATGCGAGGTCATCAACTAGTACTAAAACCTGTTCAGGAGTTATTTTTAGTTGGTTCATCCAGTAGGCCAGTGCCTTTCCACTGAGGTTCATGTAGGTGGTAGGCTTTATAAGCGTGATTTGGTGAGATTTGAAAGAAAATTCAGTTACGAGTGCATGTCTTTGTAATGTGAACTTTAATCCTCTATCTATGGCCATTCGGTCTAAAACTATAAAACCTGCGTTATGGCGCGTTAAAACATATTCCGGACCTATATTTCCTAATCCTACGATAAGGTATTTCATCTGCTTTCTTTTTTAAATCTGCAAATAACCATATTTTTGTCGACAAATTAATTCATCTAATGCAAAAGAAAAGGCTTTTATTGGGGCAACCTCTTTTAGATATCACCCTAAAACGCCTCTGTCAAGAGATTATCGAGAACATTGAAGGAGAAACCGTACTATTGGGCCTTCAACCTCGAGGTACATACTTGGCAGACCGATTGAATAGATTCTTGAAGTCTGATTTTTCCATAGATCTTCCATTAGGATACTTAGATGCTACTTTCCATAGAGATGATTATAACAGAGGGGGTAACATTTTAAAGCCTAATTCCAATACAATTGATTTTATCATTGAAGATAAAAAGGTCATCTTGATTGATGATGTAATTGCCAGTGGTAGGATGGTAAGGGCAGGTATTGATGCCATGCAGGATTTCGGTAGACCTGCTAAGGTAGAACTTCTTTGCCTCATCAATAGGAAATACGAGAGAGACCTACCCATTCAGCCAGATTATGTAGGTAAAGGGGTGAATACTTTGGACTCTCAGAAAGTTTTGGTGGAGTGGAAAGAGCAAGGTTTCGAAGAAGATAATATTTGGATCATTGATTGACGCAACCTTAGTTCTGTCTGGCTATTTACAAGGGGTATTTCCCATGGCGGATCATGATGGGACTATTTATTGGTACGAACCAGACCCACGTGCCATCATTCCTATACATTCTTATAAGCCCGCAAAGTCTTTAAGGCCTGTTTTAAATAAAGGAATCTTCGAGATCAGGTTGAATACAGCATTTGAAGATGTAATCCGTCAATGCTCTTTGCCAAGAAGTGCGGAGGATGGTGTTTGGATTTCAGAAGAAATTATACAAGTTTATTTAGACCTGCACGATTATGGCTTTGCTCACTCTATAGAAGCTTGGCACAATGGTGAGTTGGCAGGTGGATTGTATGGTGTAGCTTTGGGGAAAGTGTTTTTCGGTGAATCCATGTTCTATAAAGTTCCCAATGCGTCAAAAGTTGCCTTCCATTATCTGATTGAAAGACTGAAAGAACGGGACTTCCAATTGTTAGACACTCAATTCATTAATGATAATGTGTTAAGATATGGGGCAATAGAGATTCCAAAGGAGGATTTCTTGGAACAACTAGAAAGAAATGTTAGCCTTGATCAGCTTTTCTATCCTTGATCACTTGGTAGATTTCATTCAATTGATTCATTACCTTTTCCGGAGTGAAGTGGTCCAGAAACACCTGATGCCCTCTTTCTGCTATAGCATTTAGATCTTCTCTTTGGTCGATTTCTTTTAATGTAGAGAGAAAATTTTCCGGATTGATCTTAAATCCATTCACTCCATCTTCAATAATTTCAGAAGCAGCGATTTCCTGAGAAATGATGATTAGTTTCTTTAAAGACATTCCTTCAAGTAGAGCTAAAGGGAATCCTTCTAGACAAATGGAGGGAATAATCACAGCTTTGGCTTTTAGTAGATAGTGGGTAATCTTATCCCTGTTCAAGTATCCCAATAGTTCGATATTTCTTCTATTTGGTGCTAATGCCCTTAATGGACCATCCCCTATAACCTTTAAATGTGGAGCTGCCTCATTATCAAAATTTGCAAATAACTGTTTTACTCCTTTCTCTACGGATAGTCTTCCGATATATATATAGTATTTTTCTGTTTCCTCAAGGGTAAAGGGTAAGGGAGAAATGAAATTAGGCTTAATGAAGATCTGCTCTTTCCTGATTCCCAGATTACCTTCCATTAAGATCCTACCAGCCCAGGAAGTCAGAGGGATAAAGGCGTCCACTTTCGACCAGGTACCTAGCCAGGCATGTAATCTATAGGTGAATGCTGTGAGGAAGGTTTTGGGTATGGAATGATCTAATACGCCTAATTTGACCGCGTTCCATGGAAAGCTTTTTCCTATGCTTTCCATGTACCTTCTCTCTTCAAAAAAGAGAAGAGCGGATGGACATACCATTCTATAATTATGTAAAGTAAAGGCTACGGGAATATTTTCTTGTTGAGCTACCCTAAAAAGGATAGGGCCACTGGCATAATGTATGTTATGTACATGAATGACATCAGGGCAGAAGCTTTTGATCTTCCTTTTGAGTTTTTGTCCTGCCCAAAGGTTATAGGGATAGCTGAGATATTGAAGTAGACCTTTCCATCCTTTTTTATTCTGAAATGTGAGGGTTTCAACCTCGTGTGATTGCTTTAGATAATCCACTTCCTGATGGAAAACCATATCTTCTCCACCTACATCCTGATAATGGTTATGTACTACTAGTATGCGCATATCCAGGAAGTGTCTTTACATTGTTCTTTTAGTTCCAAAATGTTTTTATTGAAAACCGGGTGGACTAAATTTGGGGCAAGGTCAGCCAAAGGGTATAGTACAAAATTCCTATCCTGTATTCTAGGGTGTGGAACCTGTAAATCTGAGAAGGTGAAAATTTCCTGATTAAAAAAAAGGATATCAATATCTATGGTTCTACTGCCCCATCTTTCTTTCCTTTCTCTGCCGCCTTCCTTTTCAATTTCTTGAACCAAATGAAGTATAGCTAAGGGCCAAAGGGTAGTTAAGACTTCTACAACTACATTTAAGTAAGGCGTTTGATTCTCTACACCCCATGGTTCAGTTTCATAAAATGGAGAGATTTTTTGAATCTGACCTATTTTATGCTCTATGCTTCGAATTGCCGAGTCTAGTAAGGTTTTTCTTTCACCAAGATTTGAACCTAATCCTAGATATAGGCGGTGCATACTTAAATAATAGTTTGATTGAAACTGGCTACGGTTTCCGCAACTTCCTTAAGGAATTCCGGATTCTTTTCTATGGCATTTCCCACCACAACAATGTCAGCCCCTGCAGATAAAGCTTTTTTGACGTCTTCTTTGGTTCGCATTCCTCCACCTACTATGACCGGTACACTTACCGTATTTTTTACAAGACGAATCATTTCCTCCCGTACAGGGAAAAGTGCACCTGATCCGGAATCCAGATAAATGTATTTTAAGCCAAGCATTTCTCCGGCTAGGGCAGTGGCTGCAGCCACATCAGGTTTATCAGCTGGAACAGGCGTGGTGTTACTGATATAACTTACAGTGGTAGGTCTTCCTCCATCTACTAAGATATAACCTGTAGGTAGTATATCTAATCCTGATCTTTTCAGCATAGGAGCTGCGATAACGTGCTGGCCAATCAGGAATTCAGGATTTCTGCCCGAGATCAGAGATAAAAGGAGAATACCATTTGCTTTAGGATGAACGTGCAAATTATTTCCAGGGAAAAGAATCTTGGGCGCAGTAGTCTCTTCTGCAAGTTTGTTTAAGACCATATCCAGATTGTCTGTGGAAATCAAACTCCCGCCAACGAAAATATAGTCTACAGTAGTTTCATTTATGGCCTTGATACGTTCATTTAGTGTATGTGGGTCCAGTTTGTCCGGATCTAATAGAACCGCAAATCCTTTCATGTTATTTTTTCTCATTCATCAACTGTTCCATAAAATCCAAGATCTGGTTTTTGGCAAAACCAACAGCCACTGATGTGGCTAAGCCAACCAGCGCGTTACGAAGAAAACTTTCATTCTTGGGGGCAGAAGCTTTAACTTCATCGTCATCCGTTAATAACTTGTATAATGCATAGGCAGAGGCTAAGATTCCAAGCACAATAAGTATATTGCCTCCTTTTTCTTTATAGGCAGATAGTTGATTTTGTAACGCTTCTGTTGCGTTTTCTATTTCACCTTCTAGTTCGGCTTGTCTGATTTCTCTCGCGTTCATGTCTAGTGCAATTAATCAGTGGCAAATTATGAAATTTATTGAAGCTTTCGGACTATTTTGCCACAAAAATTAAACCTAAAGCATCCATTTGCAGCTCACCTTTTTGTAAAGCTATCTGAATGTACTTTCCTGCATATTCTTTTTCAGACCCAGAAAATGAGCGATGTAGAACATCTAAGGTAGTAGGTAATAAGTTGTAAATCTTCTCTCTGATATCTGGACTTGGTTTACTTTCTCTTTTACAGTTATCGCAATGTCCACAGGGTTTTGCCCCCCTTTCATCAAAATACTGCTGGATGAAAGCCATTCGGCATTCATGACGTAATTTAGCATAGGCTAACATGGCCTCTAAGGCCTTACTATCTCTTTCTTTTCTCCATTTTAAGGCAGCTACTTGTATAGGTAATGAAGCAGCGTCATATCGGTATTGGATAAAGGTTAACCTGGGAGCTGCCGTTTGCGCTTGATAGCTGATCACGTTTTGTCTATGTAGGAATTGTAAGATTTCTACACAGTTTCCATAACTTGAACCAGTTGCGTATGCCAGTTCAGATTCGCTGATTTCTTTGAATGTCTGGAAGATTTCTCCTCCATTTATCCTTAATAAGGTGCTGAGGAAATGTGCGTATTTGGGATTATTCTCCTGAAATCTTTCTAAGGCTTCCGCCCTATATAGTACCTTCGCTTTTGACGGTTGATGATATGCCTCAGATAAAGCTATAAAGTTCTGATATTCCAATAATTTTAAAGCATTATGGGTAGGCAAAGGCTCAAGTCCAAATGTGCTACAGAAATCCTGTAGATGAAATATATGTCCGGCAGGATCAGATTCACCTTCTGGAACTTGTAAGTAACTGCAGACATTGCGGTATACTTTTCTCTGGAACTCAGTTGGTGGGTATTTTAATTCCAATTGCTTCTGTAGAATCCTGTCATCAGCCGGATGGTACAAAAGTATGGCCTGGGATATCAATCCGTCTCTACCTGCCCGACCTGATTCTTGGTAATATGCCTCTAAATTGTCGCAAATGTCGTAATGGATCACCGTTCTTACATCAGCTTTATCTATACCCATTCCAAAGGCATTCGTAGAGACCACTATGCCTTTCGGAGTCTTAATCCAGGCATCCTGGATCTCGTTTCTCTTTTCTAAGTCAAGTCCGGCGTGATAGTAGTTGGCAGGAATTCCATTTTTGTTTAAAAAATTAGCAATTTCAGAAGTTCTTTTTCTGGTTCGCGTGTAGATGATGGATGCGCCCGGATTTTCTTGTAATACTTGAATTAATTGCTCGTTCTTGTCTTCAGCATATTGTACCCTATAATTAAGATTAGGTCTGGCAAACGATTGAACTACCTGACGCACATTTTTCAAGCCTAATCCAGTGATGATATCATTTCTCACTTCATTTGTAGCAGTAGCAGTGAGGGCAACTATAGGATACTTCCCATTACGAAAATCATGAAGAGCAAGGTATGCCGGCCTGAAATCATGTCCCCATTTAGATATACAATGTGCCTCATCAATGGCCAGTAAGCCAATTTTGAGGTAATTCATTGCATTCTGGAATGCACGGGTTTGTACCCTTTCAGGGGAGACATATAGAAAGTCATACTTCCCGTCTATGGCATTGTTCAAAATGTCAGTGGGTGAACTTACGCCCGAATAAATGGCCGCTGCCCTAATATTTCTCCTTTCCAACTGAAACACCTGGTCTTTCATAAGAGCGATCAAAGGCGAGATCACTACAGTAAGGCCTTTACGAAGTAAACCCGGTACTTGATAGCAAATGGATTTTCCTGCCCCTGTAGGCAGAAGTGCCAGTACATCTTGGCCATCTAATAAAGCCTGTATAATATCCAATTGTCCGGGTCTAAAACTAGAATAGCCCCAGTGTCTTTGAAGAATTTCTAAGGGAGATGTACTTTCGGAGATCATGATTGTAAAAATACTGATATATTTACGTATTTGATGGATCATACATTCACCATATGAAATATATTTTATCCTGCCTCTTGGCAATTTGTTCTTTATCAGCATTCTCTCAGAATACTATTTATCCCAGGTCTACAAGTTTTAAAGGGCCGGATGTCATCTGTCCCGGGCATTTTGAAGATCACTTTTCCAAAGCCAGGGAAGCAGTACTAAAGGCAAATAGGGCAAGGGTAGGAGCTAAAAAATCTACCTTCATTGTGACGTATGTAGGATTTTCAGAGGAAGCTAAACAGGCATTTCAAAGAGCGGTTGATATTTGGGAATATTTGATTTATAGTGAGGTGCCCATCAGAGTTTATGCGGAATGGCGACCTTTAGCATCAAACATTTTAGGTTCAGCTAATACCAGTGACTTCTTGCAGAACTTTGAAGGAGCACCCTATTCTAATACCTATTATCCTATGGCGTTGGCTGAAAAATTAGCGGGCAAACCTTTGAATAGTGACGACCAAGAAGACATTTATTGTAGGTTTAATAATAGTATCAACTGGCATTACGGTGAGCCTGAAGAGATAACGAATGGGAAGTTTGACTTAACTACAGTGGTTTTGCATGAACTTGGTCATGGATTAGGTTTTATTTCTACATTTTCAGTTAGTGGCCAAACGGCTTCTTATGGTTATGGCACTCCATATAAGTCAGTGTATGATGTTTATTTGGAAGACCAAAGTGGGAGAAACTTGGTAGATCCCCAACATTTCACGAACGGTTCGCAAGCTTTGTACCGACAGATTACTAATAACAACCTTTTCTTCCAATTAGACGGAGAGAGGCCAAAGATTTATGCTCCTTCCAGTTTTATTGTAGGTTCCAGTGTTTCTCATTTGGATGATAACACTTATGCTTCAGGTACCATAAATGCACTGATGACTTCGACCTCAAGAAGTATGGAGGTGACCCATGATCCAGGTCCGCTTTCTTTGGGCATACTGCACGAATTAGGGTGGAAGTCTACAAGTTTAGTCCATGAGCGAATTAAAAATCAGAGTACGCATCAGCCCATTACCTTTCAATTGAAAGTGCTTTCGGATACAACTATAAAGTCAGGCTCTGTAAAGCTTAATTATCAAGTAAATGGAGGTAGCTATCAAATAGTGAATCTAGAAAGATCAGGAGAAGTTTATAAGGCCACTTTAAATTTCCCCGAAAATGTCACCACCGTGAATTATTACTTCGAGGCAGAAGATGATTTCAATAAGAAGATCTATGCTCCGGGCTTGAATGGGGTGAATACTGAACGCTACATTTATAGTTTTAGTTTTGGCGAAGATAAGTCGGCTCCTCTTGCCTATCATTCACCCTTTAGCGTAGAAGATGTTCAAAGTGCAAAGATCTTCCGTGTATTGGCTGAAGATGATTATCAGGCAGGCATATCAGAAGTAAGACTATTGTACTCTGTCAATAACGGTACATTTAATACGGTTAAATTACAGAAGTATGACCCTCAAGTCCATGGATCAAATTACAGCTTAGGTATAGATGACCCTTTTCAATATTTGAGTATCAAGCCTATTAATGGCCTAAAAACAGGAGATTTGATAAGGTATAGGTTTGAGGTCGAAGATGCCAGCAAAAACGTTACCATTATTCCTATGGAATTTACGGGTTCAAGCAGTAACCCAAATGCGCAAGCCTCTTACTATGAATTTACCGTTACCTCTCTTTTGCCAGCTGTAAATAGCTATTCCACGGATTTTGAAAGCTCTGTTAGTGATTTTGCTCTCTTAGGTTTTAAAATAGGGAAGGAAGGAAGTTTTCCTACGAATGCCTTGCATTCTTCTCATCCCTATAGAAATGGCTTAGGTTTACGAGTGGGGAACAGTACGGTAATGAATTTTGAGAGGAACGAAATAGCTATGTTGAGGGCGCCTATCATTGTGGGAAGAGGAGAAAACACCCTCATAACTTTTGATGAAGTAGTTTTGGTAGAGCCTGGAGAAAGTGGATCCCAGTATGAATCTCAGGACTTTTATGATTATGTGGTAGTTGAAGGATCCTTTGATGGGGTGAATTGGACTGCTTTGGAAGATGGTTACGACAGTAGGGCAAATAATACATGGAACAGCTTGTTTACAGAAAACATGGAGGGTGTAAATTCTTCTGCCAAGGGACACGTAGCCTTATCCAGAAACCGCACTATGCTTGTAAATACAGGGGCTTTTGGCAGTAATGTAGGGTCTCAGATGCTGTTGAGGTTCCGACTATACTCTGATGAACTTTCAAACGGCTGGGGGTGGGTGATTGATAATCTATACATCCAAAAGAACGCTCCGGTTATTCTAGGAAACGAAGAAGTAAGAGAATTACATATCTATCCTGTTCCGGTGAGTGATTATCTGGTTATCCAAGCCAAGGTGTCCTCTAAGCAAAATGTAAAACTTTCTATTTTGTCATCTGACGGGAAGACAGTGTTAGCGAAGGAATATAACTCAAACGAAGATTATCTACACTATACCTGGGATATTCAGGATTTGCCTTCCGGATCCTATATACTGCAAGTAAAAGACAAGGAAAAGACCATGACCAAAAGATTTATTAAAATATGAAATTAAGTGTAATAGATGCAGGGAATTTTAAATTGGATGGAGGAGCAATGTTCGGAGTAGTGCCCAAAACCATTTGGAACAGATATATTCCTGCAGATGAAAATAATCTATGCAATTTTAAAATGAGATGCTTGCTGGTAGATGAGGGGGATAGGGTAACCCTGATTGATACCGGTATGGGTGATAAACAGGCGGAACGCTGGCAAGGATTTTACTTCAGAAATGGAGATGGAGAACTTAGAAAATCAATCAAAGAAGCAGGTTATGAGCTGTCTCAAATTACAGACGTTATACTTTCTCACTTGCATTTTGATCATTGCGGAGGTGCGGTGATGAGAGAGGGTGAGGAACTGAAACCTACCTTTCCGAACGCAAAATATTGGGTTCATTCTGCACATTTTCATTCGGCAACACATCCAAATCCGAGAGAGAAGGCCACATTCTTGCATGAAAATATCATGCCTCTGCAAGAGGCTGGTCAATTGCACTTCATTGACAAGGAGGATCACGGTTTCTCTGAGGCTTGGACCTTTGAATTCATAGATGGACATACGGAAAAGATGATTCTACCTTTTATAAGGTTTCGGGATAAAAATATCCTGTTTGGCGCAGATTTAATACCTACATATGCGCACGTTCATGTACCTTATGTGATGTCATATGATGTGGCTCCACTCTTGTCAATGAATGAAAAGGAGAGGTACTTGAAGAAAATGGTGGAGGAAGATATCCTTTTGTTTTTTGACCATGATGTAGAGCATGAAATGTGCAAGATAGAATGGACAGAGAAAGGGTATAGAGCTAAAGATGCTGGCAAATTACGGGATTTTATTTCTCTTTAAGTTGTATATCTGGAGAAAACGCGAACTTAATTGGTTTTTACGATGAATCGCATGCCCGTCTAAGAAGGGTGGTGATTTTCATTATTAAATAAGAATTAGTACTTTGCATTAGAATTCATATCCCATTTCTTCGTTATACAGGTTTGAGAAACATATTTCTATCCGTGCGAGTCTTATATCCTTTCGTCCTCATGCTAATCTGTAGTGCTTGCTCCCAATTTAGCAATGGGCTGACAAGTAGATCTTGGCATAATCTTAATTCTAGATTCAATGCCTTGTTGATAGCTCGAGAGGACATTGAAGTGGCACAGGAGTTTACTAAGAGGAAGTTTGCTGAGAACTACGAAGATGTACTTCCTGTTTTCCGCCCAATAGATTCTACATCACTGGATACGGCCAAATACTATCTGGTGGATGCCATCAAAAAGGCTTCGCTGATTGCTGAAAAGCACAGTAATAGTAAATATTTGGATGAAGCCTATCTCTTAATTGGAGAGGCCCGTATTTATAAGGGTGAATTTGAAAATGCAATAGAGACCTACAAGTATCTCAATACAGTAGCCGCCTCAGAAGAGAAGAAGACTGCTGCTATGACCGGTATGTTGAGGGCTTACACTGAGTTAGGAGATTTTAAGAATGCGGATCAATTATCTAATCTTTTGAAAAATCGTCCTTTAGATAAAGCTAATCTCGCAGCATATCTTCTCAATATGGCTTACTATCATCAAATGAAAGGAGAAGATGCCTTCACCATAGCTTTTTTGGAAGAGGCACTTAAAAGAATGAAGAAGGGAGATGAAAGGGCTAGGTATCATTATCTGTTAGGACAATTATATCAAAATCTTGGAGAAACCTTAGTAGCTCGTCAGCACTATAAAGCGGTCTTGAAAAGTAAGCCCAATTATGATTTGATATTCCATTCTAATTTAGGCTTGATGTCCACTGAATCCTTAGCCCACAATACGGATTTACAATTCAGTAAGATGCTGGAGGATAGAAAGAATCAGGATCTCCTTCATAAGATTTACTATAAGATGGGTGAAACCGCCCGAAGAAAGAAAGATTCAAATGGTGCTATAAATTATTTTGGGCAGTCAGTGGCCTATTCTGGGGCCGATAAGTTTAACAAGGGATTAGCCTATAGTGCTATTGCAGATGTGTATCTGGAGGATTTTTTAAACTATGAAAAGGCAGCGGCCTATTATGATAGTACAGTAATTACACTTCCGAAGGACTATGTCAATAAAACTGATATTCTGGAGAAATCCATGTATTTGAATGAATTCATCAAGTACAAGAAGGTTTATGATTTGGAAGACAGTTTACAAAGATTGGCTGCCTTAAAACCGGAAGTTCTTGATCAAAAATTGGAAGAGATCGTCAAGGCAAAAAGAAAGGTCGATATCCAGACTCCTAAAGATGAGCAAGTGTATAGACCTCGACCTACCTTACGACCCAAATGGAGATTATATGATGGTAGGACTTTATCCTTAGAAAAGAACGAATTTGTTCGCCTTTGGGGGAATAGAAAATTAGAGGACAATTGGCGTAGACAGGAAAAATCAAATACGACCTTTGTATTTAGTGAAACGGAAAGGAAAATGGTTGAACAGCCCATAGCTCTTGCTCCTAGCGCTACTCCAGAGCCCGGGTTAAATCAGGAACTTAACGAAGCTAAGATTATTGAGGAGGAAGTAAAAGAGCTTAAAAAGCGGATACCCACAACTAAGATTCAGCAGATAGCGTCTAGAAGAAAACAAGAAGAAGCGGCTTTTAGGATTGCCAAGATTTACAAGCAAAAGTTCAGGGATGAGAAGAAAGCTGACGAGAGTTTCAAGCAATTCTTGGAGCAGTTTCCTAAGTCCAGCTATGAGCCTGAGGTTTTATATTTCTTAGCACTAAGTCAATCAAATCCACTACAAAATCAATATGCCCAAAGGCTACTGAAAGAATATCCCATGACATCTTTTGGTAGGCAAATGAGAAAAGGCTCTGTAGTTATGACTCAAGATAGAGAGGTGGCCGCACAAAGGATCTATCAAACAGCTTATAACTTGTATGAAAGTGGGAAGATGGAAGAAGCTCTTAAAACATTAGAAGAGGGTATGAATGAGTACGTTGGGTCTCATTTAGAAGACAAAATGGCACTCTTAAGAATATATGCATTGGCAAAATTAGGAGCAAAAGATGAGTATCAGATTGCTCTCACAGATTTTGTTCGTTCATATCCAAGTTCAGAATTGTTAAATAAAGCAAGAGAAATGCTAGCCGTTTTAAACTAATGGAGAGGAATATTAAAAAAATGTACGGGTGGCAGATCTGTTTTCTGATCATACAGATTCTATTTTTTTATTGGCTAACTCAGTACTTCTCATAGTATGAATACCCTAGACTGGATACTTTTATTTTCAACCTTTGCTATTATACTGCTCTATGGAATTTACAAGAACCGAAAAAATCAAGACTTAGAAGCCTATCTTCTCGGTAACCAGTCTTTACCCTGGTATCATGTAGGATTTTCTTTGATGGCTACTCAGGCTTCAGCCATCACGTTTTTGTCTGGGCCAGGAGAAGGGTTTGCTAATGGAATGGCTTTCGTACAGTTTTATCTGGGTTTGCCATTAGCCATGATTGTTTTGAGTATAACCTTCGTGCCCATCTTCCATAAATTGAAAGTATATACGGCTTATGAATATCTTCAGAGTAGATTTGATAACCGACTAAGAATCTTCACTGCTTTTTTATTCTTACTGAGCAGGGGGCTAGCTACCGGTCTGGCTGTTTATGCTCCGGCCATTATTGTTTCTACACTATTTGCGTGGGACTTAACCAGTACTAATCTGGTTATTGGTGGAATAGTACTACTTTTTACTACTATTGGTGGTACAAAAGCCATATCTCATACCCATTTTCAGCAGATGATGTTTATGACAGTGGCCCTTGTAGTGGCATTCTTCTTCATTGTAGCACTTTTACCGGAAGATCTAAATTTCATCCATGGTCTGAAGATGGCCGGTAAGACGGGGAAGATGAACGTTCTCAGTTTAGATCCACAGTCGAAATACAATCTTTGGTCAGGATTAGTAGGAGGATTCTTCTTACAGTTGTCTTATTTTGGCACAGATCAATCCCAAGTAGGAAGATACTTGACGGGAAAATCTGTCTGGGAGAGTAGAATTGGTTTGATGATGAACGGATTTGTTAAGATACCTATGCAGTTTTTTATCATCCTGATAGGTGTTTTGGTGTTCATCTTTTATCTCTATCATGATACTCCCGTATTTCACAACAGCGTAGAAGTAAAAAGACTTCAGAATTCGGAATATGCAGGAAAATATGCAGCCATAGAGAGTTCTGCTGTGGAGAACTCTCTAAAAAAAAGGGAAGTGGCACAGGCATTACAGAGGGCTTATCAGGAAAAGGAGGAAGCACAGATAGAGCAATTGACTAGCTCACTTAATGCGGTCTTGTCTCAAGAGAATGAACTCCGTGCTCAGGCCTCAGCACTGGTGAAGATGAATAATGGGAATGACAAGGATATCAATTTTGTGTTCCTGAATTTTGTGATGAATAGATTGCCTCATGGTTTCGTAGGTATCTTAGTGGCAGTGATCATTTGTGCATCTTTAGGCGCCATTGCGTCTGCACTTTCTGCATTAGCAGCCACTTCCGTGACGGATATTCTGAAAGTAAGTAAGGTGAAGAGTTGGACAGATACCCAGGAAGTACGTGTTACACAAGGTTTGACCATGATTTGGGGGGTATTGGTAGTATTGGTGGCTATCGCGGTTCAGCACACTGGTGCTAGCATGATTGAATTAGTGAACGTAATTGGATCTTGGTTTTATGGAGTGATACTGGGTGTATTTTTGATCGCATTTTATATCAAGAAGATTGGAGGTACTGCAGCATTTTACGGGGCTTTAATTGCGCAGATTTTAGTAATCGTCCTATGGTATTATGCCGTGGAAAAGCATCAGGTTTTAGCGTTTTTGTGGTTAAATCCTATTGGCGCGGCCTTGACTATTGGAATTGCCGCTTTATTTCAGAGAAGGGTGTCGTAGATTTTTTCTAACTTTAGGAAACTTTTGGTGTTAAAATGAGTGATATCAAGAAAATTTTGATTGTGGAGGATGATCTCCGGATAGCCCAGAATATTAGCAAAGGGCTAATGGAGAAGGGTTTTGACACCGAGATAGCCTATGATGGAAAGATAGGTGTAAAACTGGCCATATCAAATCCTTATGATTTGATACTATTGGACTTAAACTTACCGGAGTTAAACGGTTACGAGGTATGTTCAGAGGTGAGGAAAAGGAAACCTTCTATTCCTATCATTATGCTTACGGCTTTAGGGGAGACGGAAGATAAGATAGAGGGATTTGAACGTGGAGCTGACGATTATTTGGTAAAACCCTTTGACTTCAGAGAACTTTTGGCCAGGATAAATGTTTTTATCAAGAGAAATGCCGGAGCTGGCGCCAGCCAGGAAAATACCTTGAAGATCGCTAATTTGGTGATGGATTTAGACGGGAAAACCGTGATGAGAGATGGGGTAAAGATTGATTTGACTCCTAAGGAGTTTTCTCTATTAGAATATCTCATCAAAAATAAGGGTAAAGTAGTGTCTAAAGCTGAGATTTCATCCGCGCTTTGGGAACCGAATAATCAGCAAAGTTTGAATGTGGTGGAAGTGTATATTAATTTCTTAAGAAAGAAGATAGATAAGGACTTCATACCGAAGTTGATTCACACCAAGACCGGTATGGGTTATATTATAGCAGAGGAATAATGAAGATAAGGACCAAAATAGCTTTTCAGTTTAGCTTGATTGTAGCACTTATTCTGATTCTGTTTTCCGTAGCTCTCTATTTTCTGATCAGAAACTATACTAAGGGGGAATTTACTAATTACTTGAAGGATAGGGCGGAAACCACGGCTAAGCTTTTAATCAAGGAAGCTAACGTAGACAAGCGTTTGCTTAAGATTGTAGATAAAAATACCCTATCTACCTTATATGCTGCGGAGGTTTTGGTTTTTAATGAGAAGAATGAAATAGCCTATTCCAATACGGACGCTGAAACCATCAAATACAGCCCGGATTTATTAGAAAGAATTAGGGAACAGGGAGAATACGTTGGCGAGTACAAAGAAAAGAAGGTGGTAGGTTTGGTGATTCCGAATGAATTGGATGGGAAAATCTACTTGATCCTTGCCCAAGCTACGGACACCTACGGCGATGCTAAACTGGAGAACATCCAGAATGCCATGATTTGGGGTTTGGTTATTGCCATTACTCTGACGGTGATTCTGAGCTTCTTTTTTGCCGGGGAAGCGCTAAAACCTATTGCTAGGATTAATCAAGAAGTATCAGCTATATCCGGTAGAGATTTCAAAAAGAAGATCAGCACAGGTAATAACCGGGATGAGATAGCTCAATTGGCTACCAATTTTAACCAAATGCTCAGTAGGATTGACCAGGCATTTGAGATGCAAAGGAGTTTTGTGAGTAATGCTTCACATGAATTAAGGACCCCTTTAGCCGCTATCAAATCAGAGATTCAGGTTGCTTTGGAAAAGGATAGGGAACCGGAAGAGTACCGACAAATCCTGCATTCTTTGGATCAAGATAACCAAAGGATGATTCAGTTGATCAATGGACTTTTACAGCTGGCCAAATCAGAACAGGGAGATACTAATCTAATGCATAAACCGGTGCGGGTAGATGAAGTTCTGTTTGAGGTACAGGAAGAGCTATTGAGTCAATTTGATGACTTTTCTATCTTTATTGATTTTGAAGAGATAGTAGAAGAAGACGAAAATCTTACGGTTTTGGGGAATAGGGCTTTATTGAAAACCTTGTTTAATAACCTGTTTGAAAATGCATGTAAGTACTCATCTAACAGGACAGCAGAGGTGAGAATCAAATTCAACAAGGTAAATGTGATAGTAAGTATCAAGGATACCGGTTTAGGTATTTCTGCGGAAGATCAGGAGAGAGTTTTTGAGCCTTTTTATAGAACTGCATCAGCTGCCAACTATAAAGGGCACGGTATAGGATTATCCATCTGTAAGAGAATTGCTGATATTCACAAAGGAAAGATCGTAGTGAGAAGTGAATTAGGAGTAGGAAGTACCTTTATAGTAGTACTCCCACATATTTCTTAAGCTACAATAGCGCCATCTTTAAGTTCTATAATCCTGTCTGAGCGTTCGGCAAGAGCTAGGTTATGGGTGACGATGATAAAGGAACACCCTAAACTATCTCTTAATTTAAAGAAGAGTTCATGTAGTTCTGCAGCATTTTTGGTGTCAAGATTTCCTGAAGGTTCATCTGCAAAAACGTACTTGGGATGATTGATCAATGCCCGTGCCACAGCTACTCTTTGTTGTTCTCCGCCTGACATTTCTGAAGGAAGGTGATCCGCTCGTCCTTCGATATTTAGGAGTTGCATCAATTCCCTGGCCCTGTTTTTTATTTCCCTTTCGGGTTTATTTCCAATCCAGGCCGGTAAGCATATGTTTTCTTCAGCGGTCAGTTCCGCCATCAGGTTATGGAACTGAAAGACAAAGCCTATCTTCTCATTTCTAACTTTGGAAAGTTCAGCAGATGGGAGTTCGGTTAACTCTGTTTTATCCAAAATAACTTGTCCGGAATCTGCTTGATCTAGAGTGCCTAAAATATGGAGGAGGGTGCTTTTGCCGGCTCCGGAAGAGCCTACTATGCTGACGATTTCCCCTTCCTGAACTTGTAGGGAAATTCCTTTTAAAACCTCCAGATTTCCGTATTTTTTATGTATATTTATTCCTTCTAGCATGTATTTGTAAGGGAAGTCCCTATAAAATTAATCGTAAATTTTGCTGAATTTTGTTTTCTGGCGCTCAATAATTTGCTAATTTGGCAAAAAATTAGAAAAGTTCAATTTTTAATTAGCTATTTATGAATATTCACGAGTACCAGGGTAAAGAAATTTTATCCAAATATGGGGTAAGAGTTCAGAGAGGGGTAGTGGCATCAACGGTAGAAGAAGCGGAAAAGGCCTACCAAGAAATATCGGAACTGACCAATTCTAAGTTCGCCGTTGTGAAGTCTCAAATCCATGCCGGTGGTAGAGGTAAAGGAAAGATCAGAGGAACCGAGCAAAGAGGGGTTCAATTGGCAAAATCCGCCGAGGATGTAAAGACCATTGCTTCAAATCTGCTGGGTAATACGCTGGTGACTATTCAGACGGGAGAAGAAGGTAAAGTAGTAAACAAGGTTTTAGTTGCTGAGGATGTATACTATCCTGGGGATTCAGAACCTAAAGAATTATACGTTTCTATTCTTCTTGACCGTACGAAAGCCTGCAACGTCATCATGGCCTCTACAGAAGGCGGTATGGACATTGAAGAAGTGGCTGAGCACACTCCTGAAAAGATTATCAAAGAATGGATTGATCCTAGAGTAGGTTTCCAGGGTTATCAAGCCAGAAACGTAGCTTATAAATTAGGTCTTACCGGAAATGCCAATAAAGAAATGGTGAAGTTCTTGACTTCCCTTTACAAAGCTTACGATGAGACGGATTCATCTATGTTTGAAATTAACCCGGTTCTAAAAACTTCTGACGATAAGATCTTAGCGGTAGACGCTAAAGTAAACTTGGATGATAACGCTTTGTTCCGTCATCCTGATTTAGCGGCATTAAGAGATAAGTCTGAAGAGGATCCGATGGAAGTGGAAGCTTCTGAAAGTGATCTTAACTATGTAAAACTAGACGGTAACGTAGGATGTATGGTGAACGGTGCCGGTCTTGCTATGGCTACCATGGACATCATCAAATTATACGGTGGTGAGCCTGCAAACTTCCTTGACGTAGGTGGTGGAGCTAATGCTGTAACTGTTGAAGCCGGATTCCGTTTGATCCTTAAAGATCCAAATGTAAAAGCAATCTTCGTTAACATCTTCGGTGGTATTGTAAGATGTGACAGGGTGGCTAACGGTATCGTTGAGGCTTATAAGAAGATTGGAGAAATTCCTGTTCCTATCGTGGTTCGTTTACAAGGAACTAACGCAGAAGAAGGAGCTAAAATAATTAATGAATCAGGTTTGAAAGTTTATTCAGCGGTGAAGTTGAAAGAAGCAGCAGAACTAGTTCAAAAGGTATTAGCCTAAACAGAAAGAGGGTGTCTCATAAAGGCACCCTCGTTTTTATTTTGAAGCCGAGGTTTTTTTTAGATTTGGCTTCACATTTTCTCTTTAAAACTTGCGTTATTATCCTGATTTTCATATATTTAGGTATAAAAAATCAAGGGTATGGCATCAAGAAAACCCACTTTTAAGCCTTACGACCAGCAGCAAATGATGCTATTGCCTCCAAGTTTGGAGGAACTGGTTCCCAAGAATCATCCGGTACGGGTGGTCAATGAGGTCATTAATAAAATTAACCTCGCTCCTCTGCATGCTTCGTATAAATTGACCGGTGCCTCCAGTTATCATCCTCAGATGCTGCTTAAAGTGTTGGTTTATGGGTATGTAAGCAATGTATATTCGAGCAGGAAGATAGAGGCAGCCTGTAAAGAGAGTATCTATTTTATGTGGATAAGCGGCATGAGCTATCCTGACCATAACACCATTAACCGTTTCAGAAGTGACCGCCTTCGAGAAAGTCTTCGAAGTGTGTTCGAAGAAGTAGTTAAGCTTTTAGCCCAGGAAGGACTTTTGAGTATTGAAGAGGTTTGTGTTGATGGGACCAAAATAGAGGCCAATGCCAATCGTTACACCTTTGTTTGGAAAAAGGCTATTGCGACCAATAAAGAGAAGATGAAGCAGCAATTGAAAGGCATTTGGGAATATGCTCAAAGTGTTGCCAGCAAAGAGGATAACCTTCCCGATCCCCCTGACTTCACCACCATTACTAGAGAAAAAGTACAGTCTACCGTCGATAAGCTCAATGAGGTTTTGGGCAAGAAAAAAGATATTGACAAGAAGGTGAAAGGCAAACTGAGTTATGCCACCAAACACTTTCCACAGAACATGGGCAAATACGAAGAACAGGAGCAGATTCTTGGAGAGCGTAACAGTTACAGCAAGACGGATGAGGGAGCCACATTTATGAGGTTAAAGGAGGATCACATGAGGAATGGGCAATTGAAGCCGGCTTACAATGTTCAAATTTCCAGCTCCAACCAATTCGTTGTAAATTACACGATTCACCCCAACCCCAACGACACCACCACTCTGGCAGCGCATATAGCTCAGCATGAAGCAAGCTATCAGCAAGCTCCCAAAGTTATCACGGCAGATGCAGGCTACGGTTCTGAGGAAAATTATACCTTACTGGAAGGCAAAAAAGTAAAGGCCTACATCAAATACAATCTCTTTGACCGACAGCAGAACACCAATAACCAGGACCCATTTAGTACCGATAAGCTATTCTACAATGCCCAAGAAGACTGTTTCATCTGTCCGATGGGTCAGCAAATGAATTTCATTGGAGAGAGTAAAAGGAAGACCAGCACAGGTTTTGAACAAACCTCAAGAAAATATCAAGCCCAAAATTGCGGGCATTGTCCACTAAACGGAACTTGTAATAAGATGGAAGGGAATCGGATAGTCCAAGTCAATGAACGACTGGAGCGACAGCGGAAGCAGGCCTATGAACTTCTTAACAGTGAAGAAGGAATAAAAAGGCGAAAGAAAAGGTGTTACGATGTGGAACCCGTCTTTGCAAACATAAAAAGCAATCACGGCTTTAAACGATTTATGCTTCGGGGTAAGCATAAGGTCGAAATTGAGTTCGGCCTATTGGCCATAGCACAAAATATACGAAAAAAGGCCTCCTGAGAGACCTTTTTCAATACTATTTGCAAATTCAACCTCCTGAGGTTGGAATATAAAAAATCAAATAAGAAATCCCAGCCTAAATAAATTGAAAACAAAGAGAACGCCTCATTTAGGTTTTGAGACGTCCTCTTTTTTTATTTCTTTTCTATCAACACTTGTCCGTCCCGTACTTCCTCTGTGGCATATTTAACTAATCTGTCCTGAGGTTGAATTTCTCCTGTAATCAGAACGGTAGAATCTGTTGAAAGTCCCGTCTTTATTGGTACCCATCTCGCTTCATTACCATCTTTTTTAATAACGAAAACTCCGGTTGTGGAGGTTAGAACCGCTGTTTTAGGAATAGAATATCCGGTCTGTGCACCTTGGAGTGGAATCTTCACTTGAGCTACCATTCCCGGAAGTAGCTTTTTATTTTCATTTGGAACGTCAATCTCAATTCTTTGAGACCTGAATTTCTGATCTAAAGTTTGTGCATTTCTACTCACTTTACCTTGAAACTCTTTTCCTGGGAGAGAATGTATGGTAAAGTGTATAGGAGAATCTGAAGAGATAGCCCCTGCATAAGTTTCAGGGACATGTACTACTAAGCGTAGTTTTTGATCTTGTACCAAAGTCAGGAGCGGTCCATGTCCGTTTGGACCTACATACGCTCCAGGAGCTATATTTCTGGCGGTCACACTTCCGCTGAATGGTGCTCTAATCTCTAAATATGATTGCATTTGGCTCACTTCTCTATAAGCAGCTTTGGCCGCTTCCAGTTGAGCAAGATCTGCTTGTTGTTTCGCTTTTGCTAGTTCTAATTCTAATGGAGCAATGGTTCCCGGAATCTTACTTGTCTCCTCCAATCGCCTTAAAGTTGCAGAACTGGCAGCATAAACGGCTTCCTGTGCATGTAACTTGGCTTCTGCAGCATTGATTTGCGCTTTCATTTCCGGTGCTTCGAGTAGGGCGAGAAGTTGGCCCTGTTTAACTTCGCTTCCTACATCCACGAGTATCCTCTGCACAAATCCCGTGACCTTTGCATATAAATCCACGGAATAAAACGGTTGCAATTCTCCGGGTATGCTCAGATCAGATACATTTAATTCTGAACTTGGCTGAATTAATTCATAGGAAGGTAAGGATTCCTCTTTGGGCGTTTCTGTTGCTGATTGGCAAGCCAAGAGTCCAAATAGGGGTAGGGAATAGGTATATCTTAATTTCATTTATATGACAGATTTTGGAACATATACTAAACTCTCTTCGTCTTCTGGATCTAGTGATACGCTGGACGTACCTGTTTTCTCCTGACCCCAGGCAAAGGCTAAAGGCAATACGAATAGGGCCGCAATAGTGGAAAAGAACAAGCCGCCCACTACGGCTCTTCCAAGAGGAGATACCTGTCCTCCCGCCTCGCCGTGACCTAAGGCCATGGGGATCATACCTGCTATCATAGCTAAGGCCGTCATGATGATAGGTCTTACACGTACATTGGCCGCCTCAATGGCAGAGTGCATGGCATTTCCATTTATTTTTCTTAACTGCTCGGCATTTGTAATCAATAATACGGCATTGGAAATAGAAACTCCCACAGACATGATAATACCCATGTACGACTGTAGGTTCAGCGTTGATCCACATAGCATTAAAAAGCCTAAAGCACCCACTAATACAGCGGGGACGGTAACCAAAACGATAGTGGACACCTTGAAAGATTGGAAGTTAGCCGCCAGCATAAGCAGAATGACCACTATGGCAATAAACAAGGAATTTTGTAAGCTGCTTAAGGTCTGATCTAAGGTTTGGGAAAGACCTATCATTTCTACTTTTAATCCCCTTGGTAGTTCTCCGATATTATTTAAAACCTTTTTTACCTCAGTTGAAGCAGACCCTAAGTCGGAATGATCTAAATTAGCCGTCACTGTCAGCATGGGAATAGCTCCCAGGTTATCAATTTCACCGTAAGTATGAGTTTCTGTAATTACGGCCACGTCTCCTAGATTAGGCCTACTGCTTCCCTTTTGCAAAGGAATGGCCGCAATCTCCTCCTTACTGTTCATCAGATATTCAGGGATTTGAACTTGTACACTATAGGAATAACCTCCTTGGGTATCCGTCCACATGTTTTTATCCGTATATCTGGAGGATGACAAAGCTGCTGTCAATGTCCTGGAGATTTCAGCCATGTCCAGATTTAATTGAGCGGCTTTCACTCGGTCAATCTCAATGTTCAGGGCAGGATACCTCAAGGATTGCCCAATCTGAACATCCCTCAGCATAGGCAATTTTTTTAGTTCTTTCTCCACTTTCCTAGCGTATTCCTCATTGGTGGCTTTATTCCTTCCGGAGAAACGTACTTCTATAGGAGTAGGAGAGCCCTGACTCAAGATCTTTTCCGTCAATTCTATGGGTTCAAAGGATAACTTCATTTGAGGATTCACCTTTGTTGCTTCCTCACGAATCTTGTTCTTCAAGGCATCAATGCCATCCTTATAAGGTTCCTTCAGGGCTATTTGCAGTACCGCTTCATGAGATCCGGCCATGAACAAGTAGATAGGGTTCACGGAGAAGAGTTGGGGGTGTCCTCCGGCGTAGGCAGAAGTTATACTGATATTCTCCTTACCCACTACCTTTTCAATGGTTTCAAGCAGTTTAATGGTTTCCTTTTCGGTTTTTTCTATGCGGGTACCGTCCGGGATACGCATTCGGATCTGGAATTGGCTACTATTCACTTGGGGCAATACATCTCTACCGATATTCCCTAGCAGAAAATAGGACAGGAGTCCAAGTCCTAGAACATATAATGTTACTATAAGCTTGCGCTGAGGCATCAATTTTTTGATCAAAGAGATATACTTTTCTCTGAAACGATCAAAAAAGCCTTCTTCTGTGTGTCCTACATGATCCTTCATGATCCAGTTGGCCAGTACAGGCACAAAGGTTTGAGAGAGGAAATAGGAGATGACCATGCTAAAACCTATAGCCAGGGCCAAAGGCAAGAACAATGATCCCGGAATCCCTTCCATGGTGAACGCAGGAGCAAACACGGCTAGGATACAGAATAGAATAAGAAGTTTAGGGAAGGCAATCTCTTTACAGGCGTCCCATATGGCCAGTGATTTACTTTTCCCCATGGCCAGGTGCTGGTGAATGTTCTCTATGGTCACCGTGCTTTCATCCACTAAGATCCCAATGGCAAGCGCCAAACCACTCAAGGTCATGATATTAATGGTTTGATCAAAGAGGTTCAAGAAAAGTACCGCTGATATGATAGAGGTAGGAATGGTGAGGATTACTATAAGTGCTCCTCTGAGATCCCCAAGGAAGAGGATTACCATCAAGCCCGTTAAAAGAGCCCCTATGATTCCTTCAGTCATTAAACTACGAACGGCATTGATTACGTATCTCGACTGGTCAAATTCGTACGTTACCTTTACGTCTTCTGGTAGGTTAGATTGGATGTTTGGAATAGAAGCTTTTAGTTTCTTAACCACTTCCCAGGTGGAAGCATCCGCACTTTTGGCAATACTCAAATATACAGACCTTCTTCCATTTACTAGTGCATAGCCGGCCGTCATATCCGCACCGTCTTGTACTGTGGCCACATCTTTCAGATAAAGGTTTTGAACAGTACCTTTAAACAAAGGTATATTTTCAAAGTCTTTGATGTTCTTAATCATGCTGTTCGTAGGGGTGATATAGTATTTGTCACCTACACGCGCATTACCCGAGGGGGCTATAGTATTATTAATTCTTAGGGCTTCAACTACCTGATCAGGAGTGATATTATAAGCACGTAGCAACTCCGGATTTGCATTAATGACCACGGTCCTAACGTTTCCACCGAAAGGAGGGGAAGATACCACTCCGGGTATAGATGTAAAGCTGGAGCGCACATAAACGTTAGCTAGATCCAGAAGTTCGTTGTTTGATCTCTTCTCACTACTCAATACCATTTGTCCTACCGGTAATGTAGAAGCATCAAAACGAATGATAAAGGGAGGGTTTGATCCAGGGGGAAAGGAGGCTTGTATACGCGTGGAGAAGGAATTGAGCTCCGCTGCAGCTTGTGCCATATTCGTGCCTGGATAGAAACTGATCTTCATCAAAGTCAAACCTTGGATGTTCTTTGTTTCTATGGTTTTTATACCGTTAACATAAAGTAGAATATTAATGTACTGCTTAGCAAAGAAAGACTCCATTTGCTGAGGAGAATAGCCTCCAAAGGGGTGTGCAAAGTAGATCACCGGAAGATCTAGTTTGGGGAAAATATCAATCTTGATGGTGTTCACCGCCCTTACTCCAAAAAAGAATAGACCGGCTACTATAACCATGATGGTAATAGGTTTTCTTAGTGCTAGACGAATTAAGTTCATTCCAGGTTATTTTCAAAAATGCTAAAATCTCCACTGGCAGCTGCCTTTAAAAGTAAAGCTGACCAAACATTCACTTGCGCTACTTCCTTCTCTGCTTCTGCTCTGTTTAAGGCATTTTGAGCTAGTATGACGTCATATAAATCTGCTAGTCCGTTTTGATATAAAGCAGATTTCCTTCCAAAAGCTTCTCTTGCTGCTTCTAATTGGACAGGGACTTCTTCTACTATTCTCCGTGCATTGGTCCATTTTACTTCAGCTAATTCCATCTGGTAACCCAACCTCCGAGCTAGGGTCACTTCTTCCATCTCTAAGGCTTTTCCTGAGATTTCAAGGGCCTGAATTTGGCTTTTGGTTCTATAGCTTTGGGTGAAGTTCCAATTCAGCCCCACTCCAAAGAGGTAATTGGTCCTATTGGGCCAAATCCCGCTGAAGTAGCCTGTAGAATATTGTGTCTGATCCGTAATGTATTGAGGTTTAAACCCTGAAGCTCTGGATTGTATCAAGCCCACCACGTTGATAGACGGATAGAGCAGGCTTCTTTGGTACCGTCTTTTCGCCTCATTTAATTGAACCAAGGCTCTTCTCCATTCTAGTTCCGGATGTACAGCATCTCCATCTCTACTGAAAGGTGTTTTTGATAAAATGAGAGGATCTGGGTTAAATGATACTCCGTCTTTGCCTAGAAGTTCTTGCAGTTCAATTCTTAGAGATTGACTTTGTTCAAGTGCCCTTATATGCAAAATAGAGGCATTTGCCCTATCTGCTTTTGCCATGCTCAGGTCCGCACCCGGTATAAGCCCTCCACTAACCTTTCCTTCTATTAATGTGACCAAAGAGTCAGCTCTGCTTAAGTTCCTTTCGTAAGCTAAAGTGAGCCGTTCAGCAGCTATCCATTGCAAATAAGTAGATGCGACCTTAACCCTGTGTTCAAAAATGGCTTGACGTAAGATAGCTGACTCCACCTCAGTTTCCTGCTCAGCTACATGTATTCTTTCTTTGTTCTTGCCAAAAGTAAAAATGTCCCAATTGACATTTGCTAAATATAAGGCCCCAAAAGCGGCGTGCCAGTTTTGTTCCTCCAGTGTAGGTCCAGCTGAACTGGCAGATAGACCTCCAAAGGGATACAAGGCCCCAAATTGGCCGTTTATAGTGCCAAAGTCTTGCTGAGCACCAAGATTTAAATTAGGAAGAGCTTGTCTCTTGGCTAAATCTATCCCTTTCTGCACGGAAGACACATTCCATTGCCTTACTTTGATTCTTCCGTAATTTTCTTGGGCCATGTGTAAGACCTCTTTAAAAGATAAATCATTTTGCGCCATTACACTGGCTCCAGAGGTCATCAGTATGAAGAATACTTTCCTTAACATGTCAGAAAAGTAAGTATTTATGTAGTATAAATTCTATTGTATAGAGATGGTGTCCACGCCGTCTGATAAAAGGTAAATTTTTGGCGACCAAACAACTTTTGGCGGTTAGGCACGATATGGGATTTTTGAAATAAAAATTTGGCTAAAATTCATTTCTGCCATAAAGTGTTCAAAATTAAGCGTAATTTGGTGGATGTCTTGCAAAGTACTATGACGGTTGAGGAAGCAATTTTATACAGAAGATCTACAAGGGAATTTGACGCTGAAAAGGAGATCTCCACTGAGAAGGTAAAACGATGTTTGGAGCTAGCGAGTTTAGCACCGAATAGCAGTAATATGCAATTATGGGAATTCTATCATGTAACAGATAAAGAAACCATGAAATCTCTTACACGTGCTTGTTTGGATCAGAATTCCATGAAGACGGCAAAGGAAGTGGTGGTTTTTGTGACAAGACAGGATTTGTTTTACCGGCGGAGCAAGGAAATGCTAAAGCTGGAGTACGAGGACATAGAAAGATATTCTCCGGAAGACAGGAAAGAGCCTAGAAGAAAGAACAGGAAGCGATATTACGGATTTTTGATGCCCTTCTTATATGCAAGATTCGTAGGATTACTTGGGGTACTACGGAAAATTATAGCGTCAGTAGTAGGTTTGTTCCAACCCATGACCAGGGAGGTTTCAGAAGAGGAAATCTATGCTGTAGTGCATAAATCTTGTGCCTTAGCCGCACAAAACTTTATGATAGCCATGGCCGGGCAAGGGTATGATACTTGTCCTTTAGAGGGTTTTGATAGTAAAATGGTCAAAAAGATCCTGGACCTTCCTTACGGCTCAAGTGTCAATATGATCATTCCTTGTGGAATCCGGACGGAGGCAGGTGTTCGTAGGACCCAATTAAGAGTGCCGTTTGAAGAAGTATATAAAAGAATTTGAAATGCAACCTACACTTACTCAAGGGGAATTACTGATTCGTCCACTACGTGAAGATGATTTCGATGCCCTTTGGGCTATATCTTCAGATCCCCTTTTATGGGAACAGCATCCTTCAAACACTTGAAGGATTTAAGGTTTGGTTCAATGAAGCAGGGAATGCTTTGGTAATAGTATGGCAAGGGAAGACGGTTGGAACCAGCAGATATAAGCCCTGGGGCCCCGGAATAGTGGAAATCGGTTGGACGTTTCTTGACCGTGAATATTGGTGTCTTAAACGCAAATACTTGGACAGTTTATTTACTTTATTTTACCACGTAGGGTCTATTTCTACTTGTATTGATTCGAGGAATTTTCGAGGAGACATATATTGTAAACCTCCATGTATTCTTTCGAAGTTATAAAATTTTTTCCATCTATGCATCACTTGTTTGAAATCTTGCAAATCTTCAAACTCAAATCTCTGACAAACAGCACTCTCTAAGATTGAATGATAGGACTCAATATGTGCATTCTGTTGCGGAGTAGCAGGCTTCGTAAATTCCTGATTAACTCCTTTTTGTCTTAAATATTCCTGAACTATTGTTGCTTCAAATTGAGAACCATTATCATTTCTTACGATAAATTGCTTAGGCATAGGATAAGTTTCAAAAATTTGCTCAAAAAGTCTAATTACATCTTCTGATTTAATAGAATTTGCGATGTATTGTCCAAGTTGCCATCTTGAAAAAACATCTAAAACGGTCAAGACTTGTGCATTTGAGCGTGTTCCTTGGATATAAACATACTTAATGTCAAATTCAAGGAAACTAAATTCGTTTTGTACATTAGGGACGAGGTCTTTTACCCAATTTCGGCTAGTTCTTTTGGTATTATTGCGTTGAAATTTCAGTAAATTATGCTCTTTCATGAGTTTGTAGGTTCTATAAGCACCTATCTTTAACCCCTTTTCTTGGTTTAAATAGCGATAGGTTTTATAATAACCGTAATCCACAAATTCTCCCTCCAAAAGTTTCTTGGTTTCTTGCAAAACATACTCCAAATCATGCCTGTTGTTTTCTAAATCATAGACAAACTGAGAGATCTTTTTACCGGGTTTTGTGCCAGTAGATGTATAATAATAGCTACTTCTAGCTAACCCTACATGCTTCAACACTATTGATTTTGGCTTCCCTTGCTCTAAAAACTCGTCAACAACCATGATTTTCATTTCTTTAGGGATTGACTTTTTTTTAAAAGGGAATCTTTAATCTGAATAGCTAACTCTTTTTCGGCCACGATCCGTTTAAGAGCTTCGTTTTCTCGACGCAATTGTTTTAACTCACGCTCAGAATCTGACATCGACCCTGGAGGTAAACCTGTCTTACCCAGTTGGTCAAACTTCTCTTTCCAACTATAAATACTTACAGACGACACCCCAAATTCCCTTGAAGCAACACTAACCCCATGCTCAATTGAGTAAAGTACTATCTTCTCCTTTTCTTCTGAAGACCACGTTTTCCTATGCTTTGACATACACAAATCTAATTAATTATTAACTTAGTTTTGTGTCCAAGTTTTTATCGAGCTATTGGGACAACATAATAATTTGCTTTTACACTTTAAAGGCCATAAATTTATAATTCACTTTATAGTGATTTATAAGAATGTACATTATTAAAGTAAATCCGTTATGTTTTTTAGTGCTAGCTTTTGTAGCTAGGTTTTCGTGTGGTAAAGTTTCTGGTGAGCATTATACCTTGGAAGGACTTCTGATTAATCAGGATCGGAAAGCTCCGGAATATATCCATGATAAACTCCTCAGTACTGATGGTCTTTCATTGGATCAATCCACAACCGGTAACACAGGTGTTCTGGATTTTGCTGTATTGGAAGGCGATTACGCACTGAAGCTTGGGCAATTAGGTAAAGAGCTGCTGCAAAAAATCTGGCCTTAGCAGATGCATAAACTTAAAAATATATAGATTATGAACAAAATTTTTCTTTCGCTCACTTTCACTGTTAGCCTATTTTTTAACAGTTCTCATGCTTAAACTCCTGACTTGGGAAAGCTTACTAATGCCAATGGCTCTTCACCGGTTTATGTAGCTGTCGGCTCTACTTTGTCGGCGGGAGTACGTGATGGTGGCGTCTATACGGTAGCACAACAGACTTCGTTTCCAGCTTTAATTGCACAACAAATGGGTATCAAAGATTTTAGACAACCTCTGCTCGAAGGAAATGGAACTGGGAGAAAGACAGTTGCCATCAGCAAAGAGGGCCTGCTGTATTATGACGAAATTAAAGATTTTGATGATGCAGATAGAAATAGCAAACTACCCAAAGTTACCACCAATGTAGACAACCTTGCCATACCCCATCTCAAGGTGTTAAGTCTGGCTCTTTCGGAAAAAGATACGGAAAACGACTGGCTTCCGACTTTTAGCAAAAGAGAATTTAACCATTTAGATAGGTTCCTTGAGAGCGGTAGCGAAAAAAACCATAACTATTATGAAGTTCTTGAAACCCGCTTAAAGCAAGTGGATTTTTTCACTTATGAACTTGGTATGCAGGATTTTATAGAACTGTTTAATAGCGGGACCTACCTGCAGGACATTAGTTTCTTAACCTATGACAGAGAAGGCTATTTCCCGGAGGATAAAATTTTAAAATTGCTTATAAAAAAGGGGAGCGAAGGGTATCATGGCCAATGTACCGGAAGTTTTCAATTTGCCCTACTACAATACCTACAGTTATCATCAACTGCAAAAGCACTTTGGATCAGAGTTTTTTATCCAACGATACAATAAAAATGATGTTAGGATAGCACAGGAAGGAGATCGTTTTCTACCATCGGAACGTCTTTACGAAATACTGGAGGGTAGCAGCTCTCAGGGATTAAGTGTTGATAATCCAATTCTGGATGAAGATGTAATAGGAGTAGAAGAACGCTGGACAGTGAGGATTTATAATGAATGGTTGAAAAAATTGGCCCAACAAAATAATCTGCCTTTAGTCGACCTATATACGCTTTATGAAAAGATCCGAGAGGGTAAATATGTCACTGATGATGGTGTAGTGGTAGATCCTAAGTACCCCAACGGAAATTTCTTTTCAGCTGACGGCCTTACTCCTTCTTCATTTGGACATGCAGTAATCGCCAATGAATTTATTAAGGTAATTAATTCATCGTACCAATCTAATATTCCCCTAATTAATACTAGGGCCTATTTGACTAAATAATTTCAACACTAATAGTTTAAAGACATGAAACAAGCCATAATACTTTTTGTTTTTTTGATAGCAGCGACATCAAATACATATTCGCAAGACATTTCATTTCCTATAGACAGGGCAGTTTTTCAGAGAAGTTCAAATTCGGCCGCAGCTACTGCCACAGTTACATTTGCGGGAGAATTTACGGAAAATGCAAGCGGATCTGGAACAACAAATAATTCAACTTACGAAATAAGAAGGTTGCGAATTGATGGGGTAGATTTAGGAGCTTATATTAGCCCAACAACATTTAGTGGTTCACAGAAGACCAGAATAGGTACAAGTGTTGGCTATACCTTTTATTTCACATTAAATGTGCCAACCGGTTGGTATCAGTTAAATGTAAAAAATGGTTCAAATAGTGTTGTTAAGTCAATAAAGTTTGGAGTAGGAGAAGTATTTGTTATAGCAGGGCAAAGCAATGCTCAAGGGTACGGGGCAACAGGCTTTGGATATTCAGCGGTTAATAATACTTATGATTGTATCGGTTCTCTTAAAAATGTTCAAAATATAGGCTATTGGGGCGGAGGTGTGGGATATGTATCCGACTATGTTAATCTGGAGCGTCCAGTTTTTGGCCTACTTCGATATACAACAGATATTGCCAATCCCGCTAATAATAATCCATGGATCGGTCCTAATAGCACTAGGACATGGTATTACCTTTGGTTGGGCGAGAGACTGGCTAAAACTCATAGTGCTTCGCCTCTTAGCACAACTAATGGTAATTATACTACTCAACCTCCAGTTCCAATTATGTTTTATAATGCGGCAATAGCAGGAACAAGTATCAACAATTGGGAGGGGTCTATGAAAAAAACCAAAGGATTCTTTAATAGCACCTATACAAATCCTTTAAATAATTCCAATAATCCATATTCTATTCCAAACTTTACAGACTATCCTTCAAATACTCCCTGGGACTCTAATAATGAGTATGATATACTATTTACAGTGTTTAAAAACGTTCTTAGCTTTTATGGAGGAATGTTTGGTGTGAGGACAGTCATTTGGCATCAGGGAGAGGCTGAAACAAAAACATTGTCAAATTTACATAATGCCGGTGTTTATAGTTGGCAAGGACCCGTCCCCACTGGTTATAACGTAAAGGATTACGGGACTAAATTAAAAGCTATAATTGACGAATCCAGAGTAATATTACCCAATTTAAAATGGACTATTTTTAGAACCTCTTTAATTGCTGAAGAATTATCATCTTCCGGTACACTACATGAAAACATAGTCAATAATCACTATTACCTCTACCCACCTTCTCAAAGCTGGTTATATTCGTGGACAGGAACAGCTCCTACAAGCCCGGTGCAAATTGGGAGTAACGATGTGAATGCAAATGTTATTAAACAACAGGAGAATTTACAGGCAAGTAATTCTTCCTATATTTCGCTGGCAGAAGATACAGATAATTACGCATCTTCTGTTGGATTTATGGGCCGCCAAGCTGATGCAACGCATTTTAATGGAACCGCACTTTACTGGATTGGGCTAGGTCTCTTTGCGTCATCGCCCTCCTCTGATGCACTAACCAAAGCACCTGTGTTACCTACCCCTATTCCTAAACCTATCATTACCGGCTCTTCAGGAAGTTATACAGTAAGTTTACAAGCTCCATCAGGTGTTTCCTATGTTAGTCATCAATGGCATGCAAATACTTCCAGCAACTTCAATCAAGCTGCTTCAAATAGTACCCCCAACTTTACAATGAACTATAGCAATAATTCGTTTACCGGATATGTAAAAGACAACACCGGTAGAATTTCAATTATTCCTTACGGACATATTATAGGTGTTTCCGGAGCAAGAGTAAGTAATGAGTCAACTATGACTATATTCCCTAATCCCATTGCTGCCAATGAGGATTTAAGCATTGAATATGAGGTATTAGATGAATCTTTAGAAGATGTCGTTTTGGAAGTAGTTAATGATAATGGTAAGGTTTTATACACTGAAACCTTAAAGAAAACAAAATCCGGGGAAAACAAATGGATTATCAAACGCAATTTATTAGGCAAAACAAGTGATTTTGATTTTTTGTATGTCAGAATCACTGATGGAGAAAAGGTCAGTACTAAAAAACTTATTATACTTCATTAATAACTTGGGGCAAGAAGCTCTCGCAAAATAATGAAAAAGCTTATCTTATTCTTTATTCCAATAGCTGTTTTAGCTGTAGTAAGCTGTAGCGAGAACAGTAGTACTGTACCAGAACCTACGGAGCCTATTTCAAGGGAAGACAGCATAAAAATTACCCTGCTTAAACCAAGTCCAACCAAAGAGCCCTACATCCTACTGGAAGACGCAGGGCTTGAGGCAGAACTAATTGCCCAAGGTATGGATACGGATAATCAAATGAATGGGAAAATATCTGTAGAAGACGCTGACAGAATAGAAATTTTGGGCAAGCCGGTCTCTTTGGCAGTTAATTCTGAGGAGGTAAAATATTATGGGCCAATATATAACAGGTATTTTGAAGTAATGCCTATCTTAAAAAAGGAATACAAAGAAAAAACCGGAACTGAGCTTATAGTAAAGAAACTGAGTGATGTAAATGCATTTAAAAATCTGAAAAAGCTTTATGTTGTTTTTCCCACAGAAAAGATTGATTCTTTAAACTTATCGGCAAACAACCGCTTAGAAGTATTTGAAACCTATGATACCCGAATAAAAGTCGTCGATTTTAACGGCTGTGAGCAAATAAAAAAGATAAATTTTACTCGCAGTCCTCATCCTCTAATGAATACTAATCTCCTGGATAAAATTTATATTTCACAATGCTCAAAATTAGAATATCTTAGCTATAATGGAGACACCAGAATTTTGGATATCTCGCAAAATACAAACTTGAAATACCTGCAAATTATAAATAGAGGAGATCTATATCAACTAGAGATTGAAAAACTGGACTTATGCAATCATCCGCGATTAGAATCCCTTTTTGTAAGTGTACAACATTATAAAAGTATTAATTTATCAAAGGACGTTTATGCTATTTATGAAAATAGTAAACAACAAAATACACCGAACGGTTTTTCTATTTTAGATGCTTCTACTGGTGGTGCAGAGATAAATGTTTGTAGATAATAGGTAATACTTGATTCATAAGGTTTTATGAGTACTCGTTTTCAAGATCAAGGGACATAAGCATTAGCAAAAATATAATGGGTCTAATCTGGCGGTTATGGTCGTGATTTTTAGTAGCCAGCAATTTTTACTATTGTCGCTACCATACATTTAATACTTAAAGGTGTGCCGCAGAAACTCCGTTATTACAGTCATACGAGCATATTCAACTGGACATAAAATTGTGATGAATGTCTTTGAAGAAAATTACCCCAAACGCTTAGAGACCTATTTCAAAGCCTGCCTATTCCAGCTCTCTTTTTTATAAGATTGGTCATAAGGCTGTCCGTAGGCATGAAACAATTCGACCGGCGAGGGGTGGGAGTGTAACCCTCCCCATTTTGTAACCCTCCCCAAAAATAGGACAAGTTAAAACGCAACAATAAAGGTTTACATTTAACTTGTAACAATGAAAAAGAGTAAGCACTCAGAACATCAGATTGTGAAAGTACTCGGAGAGTACGAGAACGGTCGTAAGGTAGAAGACATCTGCCGGGAATTAAATATTCACAAAGCCACTTTCCATAACTGGAAGAAGAAGTATTCAGGGATGAGTGGGACGGATCTGGCAGAACTAAAATCTCTTCAACAGGAGAATGCCAGATTAAAGAAGATGTATGCTGATCTGGCCCTGGATCATGCCGTTCTCAAGGACGTACTATCAAAAAAGTTTTAGGGCCTTTTGAAAAGCGAGTGGTGGTGAATTATATCGTAAACGAGTATGGCATGAGCATTCAAAAGGCCTGTAAGATCATGGATTTAAGTCGTTCCGTTTATTACTATTCTTCTGTAAAAGACGATACAGAAGTAAGAGGAAAGCTACTAGGTCTAGCCGAAAATCATCCGAAGGAGGGTCAGGATAAGATGTATCAAAGGATACGGAATCAGGGCCTTAAATGAAATTACAAGCGTGTCCGCAGGATTTACCTTCTATTGGGTCTAAACCTTCGTCAAAAGACTCGGAAGAGGCTTCCTGCACGTGTTAAAGTACCGTTGATTCAGCCGGAAGGTATCAATCATACCTGGAGCATAGACTTCATGCATGATGTTCTTGGCAATGGCCGGAAGATCAGAATTTTGAATATCATCGATGATTATAACCGGGAAGCTCTGACCGTAGAGGCTCATTTCAGTATACAGTCGAACATGGTAGTTCAAAGTCTGGAGGATCTAATCGCATATAGAGGTAAGCCTACCCAAATCAGAGTTGATAACGGCCCTGAATTTGTTGCAAATGTGTTGGCTGACTGGTGTAGAGAGAATGACATCAGACTCCTTTATATCCAGCCCGGAAAGCCCTTTCAGAATGGATATATTGAACGTTTTAACCGAACTTTTAGAGCATCTATACTGGACGCCTATGTGTTTGAAAATATCCATCAGGTCAGAATCCTGGCAGAAGAATTTATGAAGGATTATAATACCCAAAGACCGCATGAATCGCTAGGAGGATTCACCCCGGAAAAGTTTAAAAATTTGAGCACTTCATTTCCAGCAGGGGGAGCTAGCTCCCCCTGCTGGAAGAACAATAAATCAATATCTTTGTTTAATTATACTATGTCCTAAAAAGGGGAGGGTTACACTGGCGCTTGGCGAAGAAGCGGATTTCGAAGCACTAAACTGTCTGCCAGCACTGAACTTGATACGAAGCAGGAAACCTCATTTAAGCACTGAACCCGCTTTTTTGCCAATACAATGTTATTAAAAGTATTAAATCATATGTCGCCTTTTGCATTCAAATACATAATTATCAATAAGTTATAAAGTAAGAAAGAACAAAATAATGCAGTAAAAAGCAACTAAATGTTAGATTTGTTGTACCAAATGTTGTATCTTTGTATCAGGTTGCACCGCTTTAAAATAGCTGATTTATAAAGAGTTTCATTGGTTTGCACCCGATTGCTTTTTTTAGTACAACAAATATAATACTTTATTTTATGGCTTCGATAAAATTAGTACTTCGGACAAACCAAGAAGACAAAACAGGGCACAGCCCTTTGTACCTGCGTGTTATAAAAGACCGCAATGCCAAATTTGTAGCAACAGGTGTAAAGCTGAAACGTACCGAATGGGACGATGATAAGCAGAAGATAAAGAAGAGCCACGCCAATAGTGCGAGAATGAACGCCTTTCTTGCTCAAAAGATTGCCGATGCAGAGGGAACAGTTGCAGACCACGAACGCAAAAGAAAATCCGTATCAGCCCGTAAACTCAAAGAAGCAATAAAGGGTAAGGATATGGCAAACTTCTTTGAATATGCTTACAACCGTTGCGAGCGTATCAAAGGAACGGTATCGGTTGCCACTTACAGAAATTACAAACAGTATGTAGCCAAATTTGAAAAATTTATCGGACACAGGGAAATATACTTTGATGATATTACCGTTACGATGTTAAAGGATTACATCAATCATATGTCCAACAATTTGAAGAACGGACCAACTACGGTACATTATTCTTTGTTGATTTTATCCGTAATGTTTCGTGATGCTCAAAGGGAAGATATTATAGGCGAACATATTTATCCATTCTCAAAAGTTCGTGTCAAACGTGATAAAGGAAAACGTTTATTTCTGAACAAAGAGCAGGTAGAAAAGCTACGCAATTTTAAAATCGAATACACAGGAAAGGACGAAGTATTTAGGGATATGTTCATTTTTTCGGTGTATGCAGGTGGCTTGCGTTTTAGTGATGTAGTAAGCTTGAAATGGGAACATTACAACAAGAAAGAGCAACGCATTACAAAGACCATTCGCAAAACAGGAAGAAACCACAATTTTAAAATCGGTCAGATTGCAATTGACATTTTAAACAAATACAAAACCGAAATTTCATTACCGAGTGATTTTGTTTTTCCAATAATTGAAGATGTAGAAAGGTTTGATGCCGATACCGATTATCAGGCGTATATCATCAATGCAAAAAATATTCTATGCGGTCAGAAATTGCGTAGATTAGGTAAGGATATGGAATTACCGTTTACTTTATCGTTCCATTTGAGCCGTCATACATTCGCTACAAATGCCCTTAATAATGGTATGCGGATAGAATATGTTTCAAAGCTGTTAGATCATTCAGACATTGGTATTACGCAGATTTACGCCAAAGTGATTAGCGAGGAATTGGATAAAGCAGTAGATATGTACATTAATTAACAAGATAGATTGAATAAATTTGCCATTCAAATGATGAAACAATGAATGAAAAAATCGACCCAGACTATAATCCAAATTTTATGTTGAAAGCAATTGAGCTTTCAGAAATTGCATACAAAAGTGGCAAAGGGCTTCCTATTGGTTGCGTGATTGTCAGAAATGGGGAAATTATCGGAGAGGGACATAATGAAATATTTGAGCGGGTCAATCCTACATCACACGGCGAAATGGTTGCTATTGAAAGGGCTTGCAGGAACATCAATAGTCTTCAATTGTCTGAATGTCAAATGTACACTACGCTAGAGCCCTGCCCTATGTGTTTAGGTGCTATTTATTGGGCAAAAATCAATAAAGTGTACTTTGCAAATACCAACGCCGATGCTTCTAAAGTTGGATTTGATGACACATTTATATTTGATGAATTGCGAAAAAATGCCAACGAACGTAAGATTAATTTCTTATACGTTCCCGATAAAAGTGCAATGACCATTTTGGAAGAATGGAAATCCAAAGACTTAGCATCTGCCCAGCCGTGGAATGATAAGTAATGCTAATCAATCTTGGTAATCCAATCTGAAGATCATAACATTTTTGCTAATGCCATAATCCCTTCTTCCAAATCCTTTTCAGAAAGCGAGCCATAGCCCAATCTAATACCGTTTATACACTCATTAAAGCTATACGTATCGGGCGAAATGATTTTAATGCCCTTGTTTTCTAGTTTCTTGGAAATCTGTAGCCAATCCATTTTCTTATTAGGAACGACCCAAAATGCCAAACCGCCTTCCGGAATGGTATATGTAGCTTTGTCTTTAAGGTGTTTTTTCAGCAGGTTAGTTGCCAAATCTCTTTTGGCTCTATAGTAATTTGTTGCTTTTTTGATATGTCTTTTAATTATGCCGTCTTTAATTAGTTGCAAAACAGCCTGTTCCATGATGCTATCGCCCTGTACATCAATAATTTTTCGTAAACTGCCTACCTTTTCAATCAAAGTGATGTCGTTGCTTGCCAAATAGCCGATACGTAGAGCAGGTGCAACCACTTTGCTCATTGTTCCAATGTAAACGTAGTTTTTTAGTTCTGTAAAGCTCGACAAAGGCAATACCGGGCGATACCCGAAATGAAACTCATTATCGTAATCATCTTCTATAATCGTGAAACCATATTTGTTGGAAAGTTTCATCAGTTCCAGTCTTCTTTTTAAACTCAACGTTACTGTAGTTGGATATTGATGATGAGGTGTAACATAAATTGCCTTTATTTTTTTACCGGATTTCAGATAAGTTATCACATCGTCGATCAGCAATCCGTCCTTGTCCACACTTACAGGTAACAGTTTTGCCCCTGCATATTCAAATGCTTTCCATGCGGGTTTGTATCCCGGGTTCTCTATCATCACATAATCCCCTTTGGTAAACAGACATTGAGCGGTCAGATACATGGCCATTTGACTCCCCCGAGTGATACATATATTTTGTTCGTTTATCTGCATCCCTCTTTGATGATTGAGCATCTGAACAATGGCTTTTCTAAATTCAAGATCACCATATTCATTGCCATAACCCATCATCTGCCATCTTGCTTTTTGGTTGAAAATTTGACGGTAAGCCCTTGCCAGTTCGGTAATAGGTGCAATTTTACTGTCTGGATGCCCGTCATCAAACTGTAAATGATAATGCTTACTCTTTATACTATCTGAGCTTGCAGTTATTTGCTGGTTATATTGCACCTCTTTAAAACCAGGTAATGTATCGGCAACAAATGTACCCTGTCTTTCTTTGGAAACTAGCCAACCTTCAATCAGCAAGACATTAAGGGCTTCTACAACAGTGTTCCGATTGACTTTTAAAAGTTGGGCAAGATTTCTGCTCCCCGGTAAAGCGTCGCCGGTCTTTAGCCTACCCGAATGGATATCTTTGATAAGGGCATCGGCAATTTGCAGATAAATGGCTTTATCTGATTTTTCATCTAATTGTATTTCAAACTTCCAATCTCTTAACATCTGGACTATCTGTTTTTATAAAAACTGTATCACTTTGACAGTCCAAAGATACAATACTTTTGTAGTGCAATAATGCAACAGAACTATAAAAAATCAGTTATGTCAAAATTAGAAACAGCAGAAGCCGTAAAGAAATCAATCCACGCTGAGCAAAAGCAATTCAGCTCAAAAGATTTTCATCAGACCTTTGCCAGGCCAACCTACGTAAAGCCTTCTCACGTTATTCACAAGAACGTTGAAAATGCAGGTGTACACAACCAATTTTCGGAGGAAAGAAAACACCCGGTGTTCTTCGTTGACCTGCCTAGTAAAAATGTAAGTATGACCATCGGTGGTCTATTGCCCGGACAAAAAACACACCTGCACCGCCACACCTATGAAACCGTTTTGTATGTACTCGAAGGTAAGGGTTGGACAAAAGTAGAAGATGAAATCGTAGAATGGGAAGCAGGTGATGCAGTTTACATTCCGTCCTGGGCATGGCATCAGCACCAGAATTTGAGCGACAGCGAACCGGCCAAATACATCGCTTGCGAAAATGCTCCGCAACTTCAAAACCTTGGCGTAGCATTACGTGAAGAAGAGGGCAGAGATTTTTAACCTATAAAATAAGATTACAAAATGAATAACGTACCATTTAAAGGTGTGATTGCCTATCCGATTACACCCTTTGACGACAATGAGCAGATAGATATTCCCTTATTCAAAAAACAAGTGGAACGGTTGGTCACCACCGGTGTCCACGGTATTGCTCCACTAGGAAGTACAGGTGTAATGCCTTACCTGAATGATACCGAAAAAGAAGCTGTAACCGAAGCGACAATGCAACAGGTGGCTGGCAGAGTACCTACATTGGTAGGTGTTTCAAACCTTACAACCGAGCGAACCGTTTATCACGCAAAATTTGCTGAAAAAGCAGGTGCTACAGCCGTAATGATCATCCCGATGAGTTATTGGAAACTAACCGATGATGAAATTGTGAAACACTATGATACAGTAGCCTCCAAAATCGCTATTCCTATTATGGCGTACAACAATCCGGCTACAGGTGGTGTGGATATGTCACCTGCATTGCTGAAGCGTTTACTGGAAATCCCGAATGTAACGATGATAAAGGAAAGTACAGGCGATATCCAGCGTATGCACTACCTGAGAAAGGAATTGGGCGAAGAGGTCGCATTTTTCAATGGCTCCAATCCGCTGGCATTAGCCGCATTTTCTGCCGGAGCAAGAGGCTGGTGTACAGCTGCTCCCAATCTGATACCCGAGCTGAATTTGGCACTCTATGCTGCTATACAGGAAAACAATTTGGAGAAAGCAAGAAACGTATTCTACAAACAAGTTAATCTCTTGAAATTCATTGTAGCCAAAGGATTGCCACGTTCCATTAAAGCAGGTCTGGATTTGTTGGGGGTAGGCGGTGGAGGTTTTAAAAGTCCCATTCAGCCACTTAGTCAAAATGAAATAGCGGAACTGGATTGCATACTTTCCGCCATAGAAAACGAAGTTTATCAAAGTTAAATCGCTAAAAACAAAGCAAAATGACAAAAGCAATTTTTTATCACGCAGGGTGCCCTATATGTGTAAGTGCAGAACAGGATATTTTAAGTTTCATTCCAGAGAACCAAGTAGAAGTAATTCATTTGGGAGAAGATAAAGCCAAAGTAAAGGATGCAGAAGTGGCAGGTGTGCAATCTGTTCCGGCGTTGGTGCTATCTAACGGAAATGTATTACACATCAATTTTGGGGCTTCGATTGAAGACTTGAAATAACCACCCTTCAAAAGCCCGGAAGCAATAAGAAACTTTCGGGCTTTCATAAATATTTTTTTAGTAACCAGTTTAAAACAAGCGAATAAATATGCCTCTTAAAGAAGAAACTCAACTTGCTGAAATTCAAGATGGGCAATCGGAAAATGTGGAAGTAACATTGACATTGCAGGGTGATACAAAACACATCCAGTGGGACAAACAAATTCCCCTACTTGACGCACTGCTTAAAGCAGGGATTGAAGCACCATATTCTTGTTGCAGAGGTACATGTGGCACTTGCGTGTGCAAATTAGAAGAGGGCGAAGTACATTTAAAGCGGAATTTTATTTTATCTGAAGCCCATATTCAGCAAGGTTTGATTTTAGCTTGCGTTTCTGTATCTGTAAGTGACCACATTAAAATAAACTATGACGAGTTTTGATTTACATGGAGATAATCACAGGGTTTGATGATTATAGACCATCCTCCTGGGCCATCATTTTATCTAAAAACTGTACCATTAGGCTCGTCCTGTGATCCGATACTTTTGTTTCATCAATAAGATTCATAAAATGGAGTTCAATATTAAGAAAGCAAGTCTGAAAGAATTAGACACAACAGCAGAATTATTTAACCTTTATCGCATTTTTTATCGTCAATCAGACGATTTAGAAAAATGTAAACAATTTATCAAAGAACGATTAGACAACGACCAATCGAATATTTTTGTCGTGTACGCAGACGGCAAACCGGTGGGGTTTGTCCAGTTGTATAAACTCTATCATTACATTAAATTACAAAAACAGTGGTTGTTGAGCGATTTGTTTGTGCATCCTGATTACAGGGGACACGGGCTTTCGGTAGCATTAATAGACAGAGCAAAGCAATGGTGTGATGAAACAGGAGCCTGCGGATTGATGCTTGAGACCGAAAAGACAAACTATATCGGTAACAAACTCTATCCTCGTTGCGGTTTTGAGTATGACGGCAACCACAATTATTACTATTGGTGGAAGTAACGGACAAGGTGGACTAAATTGGTTCGCCTTGTTATAAAAAATGGTCGGGTGGCGAGTGGTTAGACAAGGGTATGCAACACCTTTCACAGTAGTTCAAATCCATTTCCGACCTCAAAATATTCCAAGAAAACATCAACGTATGAAAGAAGAAATCTTGCGAAATATGGCAGTCATACAAGAACGGATAAACAATGCCTGCAAGGAAAGTAACAGAAATCCGGATGAGGTCAAATTGCTATTAGCAACCAAAACCGTACCTGCCGAACGTATCAAAATTGCATTGCAAGCAGGACATACACTGATAGCAGAAAATAAAGTCCAGGAACTCAAAGAGAAATATGAAGCATTGAAAGGTGTTTCACATACCAATCATTTCATTGGACATTTGCAAACCAATAAAATCAAAGAGGTTTTAAAATATGATGTTTCCTGTATTCAATCGCTTGACCGTATAGACTTGGCAGAAAAGTTACAGCAACGTTTGGAGTATGAAGATAAAACCATAGATGTACTTGTACAGGTCAATACGTCCAATGAAGAAAGTAAATTCGGGGTGCATCCCGATAATGCCATAGCTTTGGTTCAGCAGATTGCCCGATTAGACAGGCTAAAAATAAAAGGATTGATGACCATTGGTTTATTCAGTGCTGAAACTGAGAAAGTGAGACAATGCTTTAAATTATTGAAAAATATTCAACAAGAAATTATCGCATTGAACATTCCTGATATACAAATGAAAGAATTGTCAATGGGAATGAGTGGCGATTTGGAAACAGCCATAGAGGAAGGCGCAACCATCATAAGGGTAGGTACAGCTATTTTCGGACAGCGCATTTATCCTGATAGTTATTATTGGAATGAACAAAAAGCATAAACAATGAATGTACATTATTTTCAACACGTCCCATTTGAGGGATTGGGACACATTGAGACTTGGTTAAAAGAGAATCATCATCATATTTCAGCTACAAAATTTTTTGAAAGAGATTTTCTATTGCCTGATATTTCAAAGATAGATGCGTTGATTGTAATGGGTGGCCCGATGGGCGTGTATGATGAAACACAATTCCCTTGGTTGAAACAAGAAAAAGCATTTATAAAATCGTGTATCCAATCCGGTAAAAATGTGTTGGGAATTTGCTTAGGTGCTCAATTGATTGCCGATTGTTTGGGGGCAAAAGTAGTTTCGGCAAAGAACAAAGAAATCGGGTGGTTTCCTGTTTTTCCTACAGAGGAATGTAAGCAAATCGCTTGGTTTTATGAACTGTTCAAACATAATCCGGTTGTATTCCATTGGCACGGAGACCAGTTTGAAATTCCCCAAGACAGCACTCTGAATTTACTGTATTCGGGAGCCAATATCAATCAGGCATTTTATTACAATCAACATATCATCGGCTTACAATTTCATTTAGAAGTAACTATAGGAAGTTTAATGCAAATGACCGAAAACGGGAAAGATGAATTTTTATATAACCTACCCTATGTACAAAGTGAAAATGAATTATTGAACAACAACAACCATATTGCTCAATGCAACAGACTGATGGATACAATTCTTTCAAATTGGATAAACGCGATTAAATCAACCCTTTAGCAATTCTTCCCAACTGTTTCAGCTTGTCATCTATCTGTTCCGACCAGCATTGCCCGTAGCTTAACCGCATACAGTTGTTAAACTGGTTTTGCAATGAAAACATCCTGCCCGGAGCAATGCTTATTTTTTGACGGATAGCCCGGTCGTATAATTCCGCAGTATCGATTCGTTTGTCCAATTCTACCCAAAGCATAAATCCGCCTTGCGGACGGCTGATTTTAGTCCCGTCCGGAAAGTACTCGGCAATAGCCCTGGCAAATTGCAGACTATTAGCGTGTAGTTCGCTTCTTAATTTTCTAAGATGATGTTCATACCTGCCTTTTTCAAGGAAGTTGGCAATAGCTTCCTGTGTGATGGTTGTAGAAGAAACCGTATGAATGAGTTTCTGATGAACGATTTTATCTTTGAACTTTCCCGGTGCTAACCAGCCCACACGATAACCCGGAGCTAATGTTTTGGAAACAGAACCGCTCCAAAGTACTAACCCCTCTTCATCAAATGCCTTACAAGGTTTAGGGCGACTGTTCCCAAAATACACATCGCCATACAAATCATCTTCTATGAGCGGAATACCTCGCTCCGAAAGCATCTTTACCACTTCCTTTTTATGGTCATCGGGCATACAGCTTCCCAACGGATTGTTGAAATTAGAAACCAGCATACACACTTTTATTTGGGGTAATGTTTTTTTCAAAGCATCGGGTTCAATGCCTGTAACCGGATGTGTCGGCAGCTCAATGACATTTAATCCCAAACTTTTAGCCAACTGCAATATGCCGAAATAAACAGGACTTTCCACAGCTATCGTATCGCCTTTCTGCGTAAGTGCCATCAACCCGAATGAAATAGCATTCATAGCCCCGGCAGTCGTAACAATATCATCTTCACTTAAATTTCCGTTCCAGGTATAATTCAATCGGGCAATATCCCTGCGAAGTTTTCGGTTGCCTTGTATTTCTTCATACTCAGTACCGCTTCCTGTGAGATTACGCATCGCATTGACCAACTCTTTGTTGAGTTTTGCAATAGGCAATAATTCGTTTTCGGGAACACCCAAAGAAAGCCGGGTAACGTCATTATTGCTTAACGTTGCATATACTTTGGAAATCAGTGTTTCTACACTTTCAGGTTTTGCCCGATTAGCAGGCTTACTCACGGAAGGGACAGACAAATTGGAAGGCTTGTAATTCACATAATAGCCGGACTGTGGTCGGGAAACAATCAGACCGTTGGCTTCCAACTCCAAGTACGCTTGTATGGCTGTGTTCATACTCACACCATATTCTTTATGCAGCGTACGTAATGACGGCATCTTATCACCTGTTTTCAGTGTGCCGTTTTTGATTTGTTCCGTAAGAACCGTTGCTATTCTTTGATATAAAACTTCTTTCATTGCACTTCATACTGTATCCTACAAAATTACAAAAATTGTATCTGTAACCATACGTTTTTTCTTCCTTATTTTGCATTATAATTTATCAGATGGCTATGGATAATAATAAAAACAGTCTGGCTTACGGAGCACTTTTCATTGTTTGTATCGTTTGGGGAACGACCTATTTCGCTATCCGTATTGGGGTGGAAACCTTTCCGCCGTTTTTGTTTGCTGCTATTCGGCAGGTGGTTGCAGGCGGAGCTTTGCTCTTAGGATTAAAACTCACAGGGAGTTTGAATATGAATAAATCGGATTTCCTCTATCAATCTGTTCCGGGCGTTTTAATGGTGGCTTTGGGAAACGGTGTGATTGGTTGGTGCGAACGCTACATTTCAAGCGGACTGGCAGCATTGATATTATCACTCATTCCTGTTTTTGTGGTGGTCATCAGCTATTTGTTCGGGTTTGACAGGAGAAAACCACATTTATTAATTATCGTGGGATTGATATTAGGCTGTTTGGGTATTGTACTGATTTTTCGGGACAATCTAAAAGACCTTGCCAATCCTGCCTATTTTACGGGAATGTTAATAGCCTTCGGAGCTTGTCTGGCCTGGGCTTCGGGGAGTGTATTAGCAAAATACAAAATCCCGAACAGTAAGAACGTGTTACAAAATGCTGCATTGCAATTGTTTTCCGGAGGAATGGCCTTGTTTGTAATCAGTGCTTTTTTGGATGATTATTCAGAGTTAAAAACAGTAACGACATCCAGTATCTGGGCTTTGGTTTACCTGATTGTAGTGGGTTCCGTCATTGCGTATTCTGCTTTTGTGTATGCGCTGAAACATTTGCCGATAGGCATTTCTTCCCTGTATGCTTATATCAATCCGTTCATTGCCATTATGCTCGGATTTTTATTCCTGAATGAAAACCTAACCGGTATCACTTTATTGGCTTTGGTCGCTACTTTAAGCGGTGTGTATTGTGTCAATAGAGGTTATCAGAAAATGTCAAAGAAATGAGAATAGAGCAAACGGTTATAGCCGACATTCCAGAGGTGGAAAAAATATACAGCGAAGCAAGAGCCTATCAATTTCAGCAAAGCGGATACGGTTGGCCTGTTTTCAGTAAATCATTTATTGAAAATGAAATTACAGAGAAAAGGCACTTTAAAGTCTTAGACAAGGACGATGAAATGGCAGGTGTATTTTCCATCGTAAAGGCCGAACCTATTATTTGGAACGACAAGGACGGCAAGCAAGCCATTTATTTACACCGTATGGCGATACGCAATTCGTACAGAGGAAAAAATATAGCGAAGAAAGTAGTGGATTGGGCTATGGTTGAAGCGTGGAAAAATAAGAAGAAATTCATCCGGATAGATACCTGGGCAAACAATGATGCGTTGACCGGTTATTACCAAAAATTAGGATTTGAATGGATAGGTAAAAGGCAGTTGCCGCCACAGAGTGATTTGCCGGAACACTATAACAACATTGAGGTCAATTTATTTGAGATAAAATTATGAAAACGATAACCATAGAAAATTACCGTCCCGAATGGCAAATCTATTTTGAAAGATTAAACCGAGCGTGGATTGAAAAATATTTTGTGTTGGAAGATATTGATAAATACGTTTTGTCTAATCCTGAAGAAGCGATATTAAATGACGGAGGAAAAATTTTGTTTGCCGTTTATGGAGGTAAGGTAATCGGAACAGTCGCTTTGAAAAAAGTAAATAATGATACAATGGAATTGACCAAAATGGCAGTGGATGAAAATTATCAGGGCATCGGAGCCGGAAAAATGTTGTGTCAGGCTGCTATTGACAAGGCAAAAGATTTGGGCGTGAAGAAATTGCTGCTCTACACGCAATCCGCATTGAAACCTGCTTTGGGCATCTATAGAAAATTAGGTTTTACCGAAGTCGCAATTGAACAAGGCAAGTACAAGCGGGCAGATACTAAAATGGAAATGATTTTAAAAGATAACCATTAAATGAAGTAAAAAAATGATAAATATCCAAAAGTCTAAAAGAAGTATGAAATCGAATTTTAACTATGATGATTTTGTATTTGGCGTTCAGCCAACAGACCATATTTTACTATGTAATTACAAAGATGGCTCTTGGCAATCACCAAGCATAATGCCATATGCCGATATTAAAATGAGCCCGATGTCACTGTGTTTACATTACGGGCAAACCGTATTTGAAGGAATGAAAGCATTTCGTCAAGATAATGGTCAAGTTATCATATTTCGTCCTGATAAGCATTTTAGAAGATTTAATGCTTCATTGGAAAGAATGTGTATGCCTGCTGTTGAGCAAGATTTATTTATTGAAGGAATAAAAGAATTGGTTCGTCTGGAAGAGCATTGGCTTCCGGAAGAACAAGAAATAAACTTATACATACGCCCGTTTATGATTGCCACAGAACCTCGATTAGGAGTTAAAGTTTCGGATGAATATTTATTCTGCATAGTATGTACACCAATGGGATTATATTATTCTGAACCTGTACGTTTAAAAGTAGAAACAGAATTTGTACGTGCGGCAGAAGGCGGAGTAGGTTATGCCAAATGCGGAGGAAATTACGGTGCTGCATTTTATCCGGCACAGCAAGCCAAAATACAGGGGTATGACCAGGTAATTTGGACAGATGCTAAAACTCACGAATATATTGAAGAAGCCGGCACAATGAATATTGCTATTGTAATAGACGATAGATTGATTACACCTAAGTTGAGTACTTCAATTCTTGACGGAGTTACCAGAAGTTCAATTATACAAATTGCAAAAGATTTGGGAATGATTGTCGAAGAAAGGAAAGTACAACTTCAAGAGCTTATTGATGAATTTCAATCCGGCAAAAAAATAGAAATATTTGGTGTGGGCACAGCTGCGGTTATCTCACCTGTTAAGTGTATAAATATCTTGGGAACAGAATATTATCCATATACCGCAAATGATGCAACAATGTTTAAACTGAAAAAGCAACTTAATGACATCAGAAAAGGGCGAAGTTCAGATAAATATAATTGGAACTGGTTTATATAAACATTAGAAAATGGAACAGATTAATCAATATCCGATTGGGAAATACAAAGAGCCGGAAGTAATTACCGAAGAAATGTGTATGTCATTCATTGATATGATTGCTTCATTCCCGAAAAATCTAAAATCAGCGGTAATGAGTTTAGACGATGAACAATTAAACACACCTTACAGGAAAGGAAGTTGGACTGTCAGGCAGGTTGTTCATCATTTAGCGGATAGCAATATCAATTGTTTTGCCCGCATTAAGTTTGCAATAACGGAAGATAATCCGACTATCAAATCGTTTGCAGAAGAAAAATGGGCGGAGTTGCCGGACGCGAAACATATATCCATTTTGCCATCATTGAGCATTTTAGCAGGCATTCACGAACGTTGGGCAATACTTTTAAAAGGTTTGGAAAAACAAGATTGGAACAGAACGTTCTTTCATCCGGATTTAAACAAAAGCCAAACGATTGCTGAAGCTATGGCAAAATACAGTTGGCATTGCAGTCATCATTTGGCACAAATCAAAAACCTGAAAAATCAAATGCAATGGAAATAAGCAATCAGGTGATTGAAATAAAAACTGGCTTTGAAAATATGGATATTAATGCCGTCCATCAGTTTTTGAGTAAGGAAAGTTATTGGGCAAAAGGTATTCCATTGGAAACTGTAAAAACGGCATTGCAAAATTCATTTTGTATTGGGCTATTTGAAGATGAAAAACAGATTGGCTTTGCCCGATTGGTAACGGACTATGCCACTTTCGGCTATTTGGCGGATGTGTATGTTTTGAAGGAATACAGAGGTAAGGGATTATCAAAAATGATGATAAAATACATAATGGAATTGGATTTTGCAGGAAGTTTGAGAAGGATATTATTGGCAACCTTAGATGCTCATTTGCTTTACAGCCAATTTGGATTTCAACTTCCTGAGAATCCGGAGCGATTGATGGAAATAAAAAGAAATAATCTTTATGAAGATGTTTAGGCTATGAACGATGAAAGAAAAACACGACTATTGGAAAGTTTCGGGCGTTCCAAAATAATGCAATTATTCGGTGCGGAAGTAACCGGAATGGACGAAGGTTATTTTGAAATCACTGTTCCCAAACAGGATTTTATGGCTCGTCCGGCAGGAATGTTCAACGGCAGTACCATTGCTTCATTGGTAGATGTTTCCTCGGGCTATGCCGGAGCGTCAGCTAAACCGGAAGACAGCTATTTTACAACAGTTGAGCTGAAAGTAAACTACCTAAATCCTGCCATTGGTGAACAACTTGTGGCTAAAGCACAGGTTATCAAAAACGGAAAAGTTTTGACTGTGGTCCGTTCAGACGTATTTGCAGTTAGTGCCGAAGGTAAGGAAACATTAGCAGCAACTTCATTGGTTACACTGATGCAGTTATCAAAAAAATCACCCGACAAACAAATAGATTAGGCAATGGAAAGAAAGCTCTTCAAATACCGTATTCTACCCGAAAAAGTTGAGCAGTTACATCAATGGATGCAAACGCTTAACAGTAGAAAAGAAGAATTATTGCAAACCATTGAACACGAAAAAGTCTATATCGAAAACATTTTTCTTTCGGAAGAAGAAGGCTTTCATTGGCTGTATTTCTATATGCTGGCAGACGATATTGAATTTGCTTTGGAACAGTATGCCAAAGGCATTTTTGAGATAGACCGAATTCATCTTGGTTTTGCTAAAGAATGTATAGACTTCGATTATACAGCACCCGATTTTAAAGAAATGGTTTATATCTCTCGGCAAACCGATAGAATTATAAATGATTAAAAGGAAAGGATAAGTATGGAAATAACCAATATGGAAAATTTTCTGGAGTACTATGGAAAAATCAGGCAACGCACCAATCGCCTGATTGCCGTTATTCCACCGAAATATATGGATTGGGCATACAAGCCCGGCAAATTTACCATTGCTGACCAGATAAGACACATTGCAGCCATTGAGCGGTATATGTTTGCCGAAACTATTTTAGGAAATTCCTGTACTTACAATGGGTGTGGGAAAGAACTTGCAGACGGGTACGATAATGTAATCCATTATTTCAACGAGAAACACGAAGAAGCATTAGCCATTTTCAAAAGTCTGAGTAATGAAGATTTACAACGCAAATGCCTGACACCCGGCAATGCTCCAATTACCGTCTGGAAGTGGCTTCGGGCAATGACCGAACACGAAATTCACCACAGAGCACAGCTTTATATTTACCTGAACCTATTGGACGTAAAAACACCGCCAATGTTTGGATTGAGTTCAGAAGAAATTATTCAAAACAATCACTCAAAATAAAAGGATATGAATACAGACTTTGCAAAGGAATGGCTTGAGGCCTGGAACAGCCACGATTTGGATAAAATTATGGAACATTACAGCGAAAACATTGATTTTGTTTCGCCCATTATCCAGCAAATGGGAATAAACGCAGAAGGTAAAATTTCCAATAAAAGTGATTTAAAGGATTACTTTTCAAAAGCCCTGCAAAAATACCCCGACCTGCACTTTGAATTGTACCACGAACTCAAAGGAGCTAATTCAACCGTATTGTTTTACAGAAGTGTCAATAATTCCTTTTCGGCAGAATATATGGAATTGAATAATGAAGGAAAAGTAAGTAAAGTAAGAGCACATTATAAGTTTGAAAAATAATGAAAAACTTATTCGTTATAACCGGTGGCCCCGGAGCAGGAAAAACAACCTTATTAAATGCTCTGTCAGCAAATGGATATAAAACTATTCCGGAAGCTGCCAGAACGATTATCCGCGAAGAAACAGCACTAAACGGTGATGCTTTGCCTTGGAAAAACAAACAACTTTATACCGATAAAATGATAGCCGCATCCCTTTTAGATTACAACAGAGCAAAAGCAAGCCAGTCATATGAAGTTTGCTTTTTCGACCGAGGTATTTTGGCTGCTGTCTGTTATGCGGATATGATTGGCTATGTACTTTCAACGGAAACCATAGAAAAAGTATTGAATTGCTCATATTATCCTAAGGTATTTATCCTGCCACCCTGGAAAGAAATTTATCAAACAGATAATGAACGAAAACAGGATTGGCAGGAGGCAGTACACACCTATTTCCAAATGAAAAGTACTTATGAAAAGCACGGTTATGAAGTCATAAACGTGCCGATTGGTAATATCAATGAAAGAAAAGAATTTGTATTAACCCAAATAAGATAGAGAAATGGACAGTTATTTAGAAAATATCAAAAAGCAATTCCTGTATTACAAAATGCTTGGAGAAAAAGCAATGGAACAATTACAGGAAGAACAATTATTCTGGCAGTATAGCGGGGAAAGCAATAGCATCGCTATTCTGGTCAATCACATTGCTGGAAATATGCTATCCAGGTTTACCGAATTTCTGACCACAGACGGAGAAAAGCCCTGGCGAAACCGTGATGCGGAATTTACCAATCCGTTTCAGAGTAAATCGGAATTGATGGAACATTGGAATAAAGGTTGGAATTGTCTGTTGGATACATTAGGAAATTTAACGGATAACGATTTAGAGAAAATTATTTATATCCGAAATGACGGCCATACCGTTACCGAGGCGATTAACAGGCAATTAGCTCATTATCCTTATCATATCGGACAAATGGTTTTCATAGCCAAAATGCTGAAAAATGAAGATTGGAGAACTTTGTCCATAGCAAGAAACAAATCAGCAGATTACAACAGCCGCAAGTTTTCGCAGGATAAAGACAGACGGCATTATACAGATGATTTATAAAAAAGAAAGTGATATGATTATCAATACAAAGAATACAAAATATTATCAATGGGGTAATAATTGTCAGGCGTGGACTTTTATACAATCTGAAAACGTTATTGTCAAAGAAGAATTAATGCCACCACATACGGAGGAACAGCTTCATTTTCATAATGAAACAGAGCAGTTTTTTTATATTCTTGATGGCAAAGCTTCATTCTTATTGGAGAGTGAAAAAATTTCTTTATTAAAAAACGAAGGGATTAAAATTTCCGCTAAGCAAATACACAAAATTGGAAATGAAACTTCTGAAGACTTGCGGTTTTTAGTGATGTCTTTTCCCGGAAATAGCAATGACAGAGTTAATATCCAACATTGAACTTGATTGAATGATGCCAAAACGTTATCAAATAAAGCAAGTTGTTCAGTTTACAGAACAAACGACCGTTCCGAAAGAGCAGTCTGAAAATCCTTTATTTGATATTGTACAGGAAGAAATTAAAGACAATAGTGCTTACTGTCAGGAGCTTGTCAATAAATTATTCAGATTGCCTTATGCACAGCTTCCGGAATTCTTTGCCCATCACTGTAATTATGTTGCCGACCCTATAAAATGGCTCAATAAGTTTGAAAAACTGATTGCCGAAAATGAAGAACTGTTTGTCAGTTCTACCAATAGAAGTCGAATGATAAAGTGTTACACCATTATTGAAAGCAAAAGAAAGGAAATTGAATTTACCGGATATAAACACACCTTGGCTAAAATTCCAATGCAATATGTCAATGCAGAATGTGAAAAAAGATACTTCTCATTTAAGGAAACAAAACAAAAAGTTGAAGAGTTGAAAGATTATACAGACAAGATAATGTTCCTGACGAAAGAAAAATTTGATTACGAACAGGCAAGCATAGACTTTATAAATCCCAAACTACCCGACTACTCAAACCAATGTCAGAAAGAAATAGACCAGATACAGCATTTAAACCGTTTAACAAATGAATTTTCTGTTGAGCAAATGAACAAGAATAAAAACGGTATGCCATTCAACAAGCTCAAAATAAATTGTAATATCAATCAGTTAGTGGATATATTTTATCAGTTGCACAGGGAATTATTTACAGACGGCAAACCTATTATTGACGGTAATATAAATGATTTTGTTGCAGTCATAGTAAATTCATTCACAGATAAAGACGGCAGGGAATTAAATCCCGAAACAGTCAAGACAATGCTCACACCGTCAAAGACCGATAAACGTCCCAAACCACATAAAAGAATAGACATTGATAAAATGCTGTAAATAAATCTTGTCCCGAAAGACCAAGTACGGACATAATGACTTTTTTGCATTGCTGTCCTTTGCTTCCATAATCATAAAATTAGTTGAAAATGGAAGCATTTATTTTATCAAAAGACCAGTACACAGAATTGGTAGCAAGGTTAGACGAAATCACAACACGTCTTAACGCAAAGAACGAACCCAAAAAGGACACGTTTTTAGACAATCAGGAGTTTTTACAACTGATGAAAATTAGTAAACGAACTGCCCAGACGTGGCGGGACGAGGGGCGTATTTCATTCAGTCAGGTAGGCAACAAAATTTATTACAAGCTGTCAGACGTTGAAAAACTGTTGCAGGAACATTACAACAAGGCTTTTTCGAAGAAATAAGTCTAAAATCTAATGTCTAACATCTAACGTCTAATAAAAATGGTAGTAAGTATTTTTAAAAACTTCAATGAAGTGATAGAGAACCAAAAAATCATTGAGGTATTGAACGACATCAAAACAGGTAAGTATATCAATGTGATAACATACCTGCGAAAATCATTGAAAGAAAGCAAAATGGAAGCATACGAAAGGGCAAAGAAATCTTTGCCCGCTTTCACACCTTCCGCATCTTTCAAAGGTGGTAGAAAGTTAGAGTTTGTTACTGCATATACTCAAATCGTAGTATTAGACATTGACAAGCTCACAACGGAGCAACTGGATACAGCAAAGCAATTATCAAAAGAAACGCCTTATACTTTTGCTTCGTTTACCAGCCCATCGGGAAACGGTTTAAAAATCTTTGTTCGTGTCAATTCATCGCAGGAAAATCACAAAGAAGCGTTTATAACACTTCAAAAATTCTATGAAGAATTTTTATCGTTACCCATTGACAAATCAGGCAAAGACATTACACGTCTTTGCTTCGTGTCTTACGACACCGATTTGTATTTGAATGAAAATGCAACGGTATATCCTGTAATTTCTACGGAAGATTTAACGCCTTACATTGAGCAATCAGAAGAAGTAATACAGGAACACACAACCATTGCAAGCAATGGTTTACCCACAACACAATTCAATAATGATTACTTGACCGTTTACGAACATTGCGTAAGATTTACCGAGAAAAAAGAAAGCTATGTAAATGGTAATAGAAACAACTTTGTACATTTATTGGCTTGCAATCTCAATCGTAAAGGAGTGCCATTGCCTATGGCAATGGGTTATATCCTTTCTGATTACAACTACAATTTACAGGAAGTAACAGCAACCGTAAACAGTGCTTACAACAATACTCACGAACACAACAAAAGCACCTTATCCATTTCGCCAAATGGCGAAATTTCCGAGCAATCCAAAAGCATAAAATCATCTGAAGAAGAATCGGACGAGGAAGAAGAAAAACCGAGTTTCATTGACCGATTGGAGAATTTTCTAAACAACCGCTACAATTTTCGCTATAATACAGTTATGGGAAAATTGGAATACAAAACCGTAAAATCCACCATTTGGAAACCAGTAACGGATTTCGTTGAAAACTCAATCCTTCGTGAGATTTTAAAAGCCAAAGTAAAATGCAACATTAATACTTTGCGGAACTTGTTACACTCTGATTATTGCCAGCAATACGATCCTTTCAAGGATTATTTTGAAACCCTTCCCGAAAATGAAGATGAAACCGACTACATCACAGAGCTTGCCAACACCATTACCACCACAAAGCAGGATTTATGGCAGGTATGTTTCAAAAAATGGTTTGTCGCAATGGTAGCCTGCGTAACCAACGAAAAAGTAACCAACCAAACCGTAATCGTATTCAGCGGAAAACAAGGCGTAGGAAAAACAACGTGGATAGAAAAACTAATCCCAAAGCCGTTAAAAGATTATATGTTTTCGGGAACAATCAACCCAAACAATAAAGATACCTTGATACACTTGGCAGAATGTATGCTAATCAATTTGGACGAACTCGAAAACTTAAACCGTACCGAAATCGGTACACTCAAAGAGCTGATAACAAAAACGCATATCCGTATGCGTAAAGCTTATGGACATAACAACGAAACCCTGCCACGCAGGGCATCGTTTGCAGGCAGTGTAAACACCGCCCAATTTTTAAATGATACAACAGGTTCACGCAGATTTTTATGTTTTGAAGTGGAGCATATCGAGTACACACATAATATTGATATAAACTTGGCTTATGCCCAAGCAATACAGCTTTACAAAAACGGTTTCCGTTTTTGGTTCAACCAGGAAGAAATAAAAGAGATTAACCAAAACAACGAACAGTACCAGGCAAGAAGCCCCGAAGAAGAATTACTATTGACTTGGTTTGAAGTAGCAGACAGGGAAACCGCCAACAACTTCATAAACACCACACAGATAGCAGCCAAATTAGCCGACAAAGCCAAACTCAATGTTACAGACGGAACCGTAATGAAATTAGGAAAAGCATTAAAAAAATACGGTTACTTGCGATTATCCAAAAAGAACGGTTATGTGTATGCAGTAAAGGAACTAACCTGGGAAGAAGTCGAAAACAAGAACAAAGAAAAAGAACCTCTACCAAAGCCACCTGAACAATCAAGCATTTCGTTTGATAATCCCTAACGATACAGATTGCATTTGTTTACTTCAATTGGAGTGGATAAGTAGGATAACCTTTTTTGAACAAAAAGATTTTTCATTTTTTAGCTTCGCTAAAAAACAAGCCAAAACCAACCTAACAAGTGCAAACGGAAACCTGCGGTTTGATAATGGACCCCAGAATTAGGACAAGGAATTAAGTTTGAAAGATCAATTTTAATAACTTGTCATATTATGGGAAATACACGTAGAAAATTCAGTTCGGAATTCAAGAGCAAGGTGGTCTTGGAAGCCTTAAAGGAGCGACAAACTTTGTCGGAGCTTGCGTCATTATTTGAGGTTCATCCTCAGCAGATCACTAATTGGAAGAAGGAATTCATGGAGAAAAGTGCTCAAATTTTCGAGTTGAAGTCTGTTGGAAAATCAAGTGTTGAAGAACAGGAGAAGGAATTTCTTTATGCTCAAATCGGCCAGCAAAAAGTAGAAATTGAATTTCTTAAAAAAAAGTGGCATCAAATACAGGCCTCAAACAAAGGCGTGAAATGATCGAAGGGACGAATAAACTGCTGGGTATTTCTAAGCAATGCAGTCTATTGGGGATTCATCGCAGTGGTCTATATTACCGGCCCGTAGCAGAGCGTGAAGAAGATTTACAGCTTATGCTTGAAATTGATAAGATTTACCTCAAATACCCTTTTATGGGTAGTCGGAGGGTGGTAGATCAACTAACAAAGTTGGGCTTTCAGGTGAACCGTAAACGGGTGCAGAGATTAAGAAGACTTATGAGATTGGAAACCTTTTATCCTAAACCCAATACCAGTAAAGCAGACCCAGCGAAATATAAGTATCCCTACTTGCTAAAGAATTTAAAAATAGAAAAGATTAATCAGGCGTGGGCTGTGGATATCACCTCTGTCCCCATGAAAACCGGATTTATGTATCTGGTGGCAATAATAGACTTATATAGCAGATATGTGGTCAATTGGTCAATCGGCAACACTATGGATGCACAATGGGTAGGCAATTGTTTGTCAGAGGCATTTGACAAACATGGAGTGCCACAGATAATAAATAGTGATCAGGGAAGTCAGTTTACCTCAGAAGTTTACCTGGACTTACTGAAGGAAAAAGGGGTAGCCATTTCTATGGATGGAAAAGGTAGAGCCGTAGACAATATCTTTATAGAGAGGCTTTGGCGAAGTGTTAAATGGGAATATGTTTATCTTAATCCTGAAATCGATGGAGTGGCGTTGTTCAAAGGATTAACCCAGTGGTTTAAATTTTACAACCATGAGCGAAACCATCAGGGTATTGACATGGAAATTCCAGCAGAAAGATTTAACTTAGTAGCATAGAAAATCGGGTTATCCACAAGCAGGATAAGTTATCAACTCCCCCCTGCACCCCCCTATGTTAACAATAGTAATAATTGTCCTAAATGTGGGGTCCACTTAATATCCACTAAATGTTGCATTATTTTGCTTAAATTTGCCTTTATTTGACAAGTCGTAAAATGATAAATGGTTATGTCTAATCAATTTGGTGAGAAAATAAGAAGTTTAAGAGAGAGTAATGGTTTGTTGTTGAGGGAAGTTGCACCATTGCTCAATATTGATACGCCACAACTAAGTAAAATAGAGAGAGGGGAACGACAATCGAAAAAAGAGTATATAGAAATGTTTGCTCAAATTTTCAAGGTTGACATTAACGACCTTTTAAAAATATGGTTAGCAGACCAAATGTATAATGTTATTGAGGGAGAACCCTTGGCTAAGGAAGCGATAAAGGAACTGACAAGTGTAGTTAATAAATTGAAATAACGTAAGTAAAAAGAAATGCTGAAAGGTATGAAATCAGATAAAAATATAGAGGAAGCAATTGTGTTAGAAGATTCTTTTAATGAGGAAGTAGAGCAGGAACAAGTAGATGCTGATGAGGCTCTTATGGAAAAACCTTTTGACCCTACTAAAATCAATATTGAAACGAAAACACCATCTTTAGATACTCTAATTAAACGTATTGAGCGGAATGAAATACAGATGGACACTACTACATATTTTCAAAGACAAGATGATTTGTGGGATAAAACAAAACAAAGCCGTTTAATAGAATCTATTTTAATTCGTTTCCCTTTGCCAGCATTCTTTTTTGATGCTTCCGATGACAATAATTGGCTTGTTGTAGATGGTTTACAGCGTTTAAGTAGTATCCGAAATTTTTGTGTTACAAAAGATTTGAAACTTACAAATCTTGAATTTCTTACTCAATTAAATGGTAAGGGATGGAAAGACCTTAGTGGGGATTTAAAACGAATTATTGAAGAAGCACAGGTTGTTATTTATAAAATAATGCCCGGTACGCCTACGGACGTTAAGTTCAACATCTTCAAACGCATCAACACAGGTGGCTTAGTCTTAGAACCGCAAGAAATTAGACACGCCTTATTTCAAGGGAAACCTGCCCAATTCATTGCAGACCTTGGTAAAAATGAGGCATTTCTAAAAGCAACAGAGGGTAGAATAAAAACTCATCGTATGTTGGACAGAGACTTTGCCAACCGTTTTCTTGCTTTTTATTTGTTCGGCTATGAAAATTATAGCCCGGACTTAGATACGTTTATGAGTAAGGCAATGGCTAATATTTACAATATGTCGCAAAGTGAATTAGACAAAATAATTCACAATTACAGCGAAGCGATGATTGTTGCAAAGAAAATATTTAAGGAAGAGGCGTTTAGAAAAATACATAATGAATCTAAAAGGCTTCCACCAATAAATAAGGCTTTATTTGATGCTTTGGCTACACAATTAGCAGTATTAAGTCAGTCAGAAAGAGATGCCCTTGTGTCAAAAGGGAAAGTGTTTAAAAAAGGGCTTTATGATTTGCTAAATAATGATGCTTATTTTTTTACTTCTGTTACGAGTTCAACAGGTGATAAAAACAGAGTATATCACCGTCATAATGAGATAAAGAAATTAATTCATCAAACAATAGAATCTTAAATCAAGATGATACAGTCAGTCGAAATAAAAAATTTTAAATCCATAAAGTCAAAGTATTTTCCGCTTCGTAACCTGAATGTCGTTTTGGGTATGAATGGACAAGGGAAGTCTTCTTTTATACAATCATTATTGTTGCTTCGTCAATCTGAAAGGCTAAGTAGCGGTATTTTAAAATTGAATGGAGGAGATAGTGGTTTAGTGAATATGGGTACAACCAAAGATGCCCGTTATCAATACAGCAAAGAAAATGAAAATTTGAGTTTTGCACTTCAATTCAAAGGAACAGAACCTTACCTTATGGAGTTTGATTATGAGATTGATGCTGATGTGTTCAGACAAAAAAATACTTCATCCAATTATATTGCACAAAATCAAAAGGAAGCATTATTTACTAATAAGTTTCAGTATTTGAATGCTCAAAGGATAGAGCCAAAAGCAACCAATATGGGGAGCCATACAAGTGTTGTTGAAGCAAATGATATAGGTAAATATGGGCAATATACGGCACATTACATTGAATTAAGAAGTAACGAAGATGTGGTTTTTGAAAATGTATTACATAAAGATTCCAAAACTTATGATGAACTTACAAAAACAGAGACTATAAATAAAACCTTAATAAATCAGATAAATCTTTGGTTGGGAGAAATTTCACCAGGTGTTAATGTAAGGACTACAAAAGTTACTTCCGACCTTATTTTGTTGGAGTATGTATTTAAGCAACCAAACTTCGGAAATACCAATCGTTTCAAACCCGAAAATGTTGGTTTTGGGATTTCTTATGCCTTACACGTTGTTACAGCTTTGCTTAAAGCCAAACAAGGTGATTTGGTGATTATTGAAAATCCCGAAAGCCATATTCACCCAAGAGGACAGGCAGAATTAGGTAAATTAATTTCCTTAGTTGCCCAAAATGATGTGCAAATAATTATTGAAACACATAGCGACCATATCATAAATGGAATTAGGGTTGGAGTAAAAGAAAATCCTGTAATGAAAGACAGAACTATTCTTTTCTATTTCGAGAAAGTAGTAACGGATAATGAGCAATATTCAGAAATTACCAATATTGAAATAGATAATAAAGGGGAATTAAGCGAGTATCCGAAAAACTTGTTGGAAGAATGGAGTAATCAACTTTTAAAATTGTTATAGAATGGAGTTGATTTTTAATGAATTGTCTTTTAAACCATACATTGACAACGAAGCGTTGTTTAAGAATAAGTTTATTGAGATGCTTAGCACATATGGAAAATTAAAGGAAACTTTCGGTATCTCAAATTTGCTATTCCCAAGAGCTACATTTAATCATAATGTTTCAGAAGCATCAACCTTTATTCAATGGGTTTCGTCTTTAACAAATTCATCTGAAAGAAATAAGATTATGGCGTTTATCCGAACACCATTCAGCGAGGATATTTTAGAAGATGCTGAAGAAGACAAAACGAACAAGTATTACTATGAAAATGCAGAAATCCCTATAGAACAAGAATACTGCATTGGTTTAGGAATTTGCCACGCAAAAGAAAGAATAGCAATTAGTTTGAATAGTCATAATTGTTGGCAACCTCATATTCTTTCTTTCAAAGAAATAGTTGATGATGAATTTAATACAAAAGATGTTGAAGTGCATAATGTTTGTAAATCAGAACAAGAACTAAATGTAGATTTATCTGAAAAATTATTGTACTATGGCAAACTTGAACTTGTAGAAACTGATATTGAGCCTGAAAACAAAAAATAAAATTAAGTGGAGACCACCACGGTAACAATAAATTGGAAGCTTTTGCTAAAAAGTTGTTTCGTAGTAAATATGTTTTAGAAGTAATAAACAATATAGATTTTAGTCCTACTTCAGTGAATTTAATCAAAGAAAAATATTCTGATGGAACTATTGATGTTGTACTCTATTGGGAAGATGCAGGATATGGGATGAAAGTACAAACAACAGGGAGAAATTATAGAGAAACAGAGGAAATCGCTAAAATCTTAAAAAAAGAATTTGACAAATAATTGAAAATATATGGAATCAAATTTATCAATCATTGCAAGTATTTGCGGTATAGTAGGCTTTATTGTTAGCCTATTTGCAGTAAGTAAAGTTTACAAAATAGAGAAAAAAGTAAATGATAGTAATAATGTTTCCGTAAAGGGAAATACCAATATTGGTGGAGACTTTGTAGGGAGAGATAAGAAAAATTGATGCGAATGGATATTAACAAAGTTTCGCTTGAAAACACCAATGTTGGTGGTAAGGTTGTAGGAAACAACGACTATTCTCAAACATTCAATAATGTGTATGAGAGTTCTCGTTATTTCGAAGAATTGTATAAAAAATTTGAAGAGGAAAAAAACAACAATCCCGAGTTGAAAGAGTTTTGTGAAGAGTTAGATTATTACAATGCAAAAATTGACGGTGATGTTTTGGGGTTGGAAGAAAAATTGACATTGGGAAACAGAGAAAAAATTATTTTCTACGCCAAAAGTGCAAAAGAGAAATTTCATAAGAAGCTCATCAAAACTTCGCAGTATTCGACTGTCGGACAGGAAATAAATATTGCTATCTTAGCTAAAGTCAAAAGAGGATTTATGATGGAGGTATATACATTGATTTGCAATAATGCTCCGCAAGAAAATATTGATAAATTAATTACCGAAAGAATTATAAATCCTGTAAAACAAGAACTCGGCATAAACTTGTTTAAATACGATGAAGAAGATATTATGGGAATGATATTTTTTCTTACAGGTAACTGTCACATAAAATGGAATTAGTATGTTAGTTTATCATCCGGCATTTGATATTTATAATGGGGTATTTCGTATGCTCCAATTATTGACATTGATGAAGCAGGACGAAGTAGAATTGGACAAGTTAAGAATTTGGGATTTCTATTTAACATTTCCAACTGAAGCCCGAAATATTACCTTTCCACAATCACTTTCAGAATTGAAGAAAATTTTCAAAAAAGACAAACAAAATCCTTACGAAGATTTGATTGATTCGAAAAGAATATTTGAACGAATGCAACCTTTTCAAATGACAGCTTTAAAATCATTGGCATCTTATGGTTTGATTGATAATAAGCAGTTTTCTAAAGGTTGGGTTAAAAGAACAGAAAAAGAAATTCCTCAAGACTTATTAGGTAAATTAAATGAGCTTACAGTTGAAAAATCAAATATATTGAAATTGGTTCTTGGCTTTAATGAATTGCCTTTGTATGGTAAAACAGGATTGAAGTATAGAACAGGTTTATTAGAATTTAAGTATGACCCACGTTAACCCATCACTATTCCTAAACAGATTGATAATCAGAACGCATTCAAATAAGATTGCGTATGACCAACTATTTCATAAAGGGGTTAATATCATTCGAGGAAAGAATAGTTCGGGTAAATCTACCATTGCCAACTTTATTTACTTCATTCTTGGAGGTGATTTTTCTAATTGGACAACAGAAGCATTGAAGTGTAAAGATGTAATCGCAGAAGTTGAAATAAATGGAGCTTCAATTACCTTAAAAAGGAATGTTGTACAAGGCGGCTTGCAGCCAATGAGTATATTTTGGGGAAGTTATGAAAGTTCAACAAAAGATTCACTTAATTGGCAAACTTATCCGTACAAACAAACATCTAATCAAATCAGTTTCTCAAGTGTTTTATTTAATGCTTTAGATTTCCCCGAAGTAAAAAATGTTACAGACAGTAACCTTACTATACATCAAATTTTAAGGTTACTATACATTGACCAAGATACACCTACCCAAAGTCTATTTAGATTTGAAAGATTTGATTTGCCACTAACAAGAGAAGCAATAGCTGAAATACTATTAGGATTTTACGATGATAGCTTGTATAATCTAAGATTAGAACTAAAACAGGCATCTAAAAACTTAGATGATAAGGAACGTGAATTTAATAGTTTGAATAAAGTTTTTTCAGAATCGGGTGGCTTTAAAACAGTTGATAGTATTGTAAAAGAAATCAATACAACAACAAAGGCAATCGAAGCCATAAACGCAAGTATTGTTGATATTAGGCAAAAGATAAGAATAGTAGCAACAAAAAGAACCGAGTTAAGCGTTGAAAAATTACAAAGCGACCTGTCATCTATAAAAAATGAAGTTCGCAATACGAAGTCTTTAATCAATCAATATGAAGTAGAAATTGCAGATTCGACTCTATTTGTTTCTACTTTGGAGAAAAGAATTACAGAATTAAATAATTCTCTTTTAACTAAACAAGTGTTGGGAGAATTACCATTAACCCATTGTCCCCAATGTTTAAGTGAACTCAAATCCGATGTTCAAGAGGGAAATTGCCATTTATGTAAAGAACCTTTGGTCGAGGAAGCAGAAAAAGCTAATGCCAAAAGGCTTCTTCAAGAAATGGAATTGCAGGTAAAAGAATCGAAGAGTTTGCTTCACGATAAGAAATTAAAATTGTTAGAATTAACAACTTCTCTTCCCAAACAATTAGAAACGGCAAGAGCTTTACAAAGAGAACTTGATATTGTTGTTGAAAATAATCAATCTACCCGAGACCAAACAATAGATAATTTACTCATAGAAAAAGGTTCTTTAGAGCGGAAAAATGAATATTTGTCCCAACAGATTAAAAGCGTAGAAATTTTAGAAGCATTAAAAAGAGAAATAGTAGAGTTACAAGCTTTGATTAAAAGTCATTCATTAGAGATTAAGCAAAAAGAACAAATACAACAAAACCGTCAACAAACAGCGTTATCCAAAATAAAGGAAATTACACTTTATATTTTGAAGAATGACCTTGAACGACAAGCAGAGTTTAAACACGGCAAACGTGTAGAAATTGATTTTTACAAGGATACATACTCTTTAGATGAGAGTAATAATTTTTCTGCGAGTTCAAAAATATATTTTAAGAATGCCATTCTATTTGCAATCTTCTTTGCAAGTCTTGAACTTAACTTTTTCAGATACCCAAGACTTATTCTTTGTGATAATATGGAGGACAAAGGAATGGAAAAGGAAAGAACACAAAACTTTCAAAATCTTATAACCCAACTTTCAGAAAAAGCAACAGTCGAGCACCAAATTATTTTTACAACTTCAATGATTTCTGATGAATTAGATAACACAGCATATTGTGTAGGAAACTATTACGATATTTCAAAGAAAACATTAGATGTGTAGATAAACGGCAAATAATTTTTAATCCACCCAGCCAACGCACAAAAAAATACGGCTTTAGCCAGGCAGCCACCGCACAAGTCCAACGCTTCGCCTGTCTTCTATGGCATTGCCGCCGTTTGCATCTGTCATACTTTTTGCGTTGTTTTTTGCCAACGCACAACAGCACATTGCCATCCTCGTTCCTGCGGTTGCAAAGATCTGTACCAATGCGAAAAAAAAAACAAAGCAAAAAGACACTTCACTCCAACCACCACCACCGTTCCGTTTATGCCAGTATGCAAAACGTCGGAAGCTAAGTTACATAATGTGGCATTATAGGTTCGCTTCGCACAGCCTTTTCCCTTGCTTATGCAAGCATCCAACCGCACAGGCTGTCCTATAATAACATTATGTAAAATATCCAATACCATAGTCTTCACCCCGAAAAAATATCCCACCGCACAAATGCCAACGCTGATATTTTTCGGGGTTCAGAAGCCGTATTTTTTTTTCCAACCGCACCCACCCATTGAGCCACAGCACCCCACCACCCATTTCAGCGGTGCAGTAAAAAAGTAAAGCATTGATTTGTTGTTTTGCCGATGTGCTGAATAAAGTGTTTAGTCATTTCACTTCATTGCATTCCGGTAGGCGAAAGCCAAATCTACCTGCATTTATTCCGTTCCATTCCCTGCACACCTTATTTCAGCACCGCACAGCAAGCGTATTGCGTACCTTATACCCTTGCTTTTTTCCCACGCTTCAAAATATGGTATGCTTTATTTTTTACTGCGAAGTGTTTGCCCCATTGCCAACCCTCAAAGGCGATTTTTCAAAGGAATAAAAGGAAGTCAATAGACATTTTCCAAAAGAAAAAAGAATAAAAAGGAAAGCAAAGGTAGGTGGCTTCGCACAAGCCCACCGCACCAAAAAAATCCAAAAGACTACGGCATAATGTCAAGGCAAATAAGGTGCTTCGCAAGTTAATTTTCATTGCCTTGCCACCCTTCGGGACTTATTCCGTTTCCTTTTGGATTTTTTGCCCCGCCACCTGATGAATGGCTTTCTTTTTTTTCTGTTTTTTTCTTTGTAAAAAAGTTTTGGTTTTCAGCCACAGCAACGAAAGGAACGGAGCTAATCTCAAAAGTGGTGCGATATGAAAACTGTTAAAATCTATACTTACAACCCAAAAAATCAAAAGTCGGGATTTGAATTTTACGCCTTATCCAAAGGCTTAAACAGTGGTAAGCCGTTAGATGTGCCTTGCCCGAATTGTTTTGTTATTTCCTGCCGTAATGCGGAAGAATTGGACGTTTACCGCAGTCTATTATTTGGGCTATGGAAAACAAAAGCCTTTTATCCGTTCCTTATCGGTTCTGTCATTCCCTACATTCGGATAGGCGATTTTAAAAAATTCGTTTCTGAACAGGCAAGCCATTTAAAGGGCAGAGAAAAGGTGTTTAGAAATGACATTCGCAAAGTCAAAACATTGGAGCAACGAGAAAAGCACATACACGAACAGTTGCTTTTGATTTCGGAACTCAAACACATTTACATTGCAAGGCATTTAAAGCAGTAGCCTTTTGGGCTACGCTCTTTTGCCTTTACAGTTCCCGCCGATTGCCCGATACTCGCACCATTAGCCACATATAAAGGCGACATAAAAGCACCGTTTATAAATACAGCGTAAACAGGTGCAACAAAAAAACCTGCCCAAACGGACAGGATTAAAACACGCAAACATAAACCCGATTATTCAGGATCTTGTTTGTCTTTTGGTTCATTGTCTTCGGTCTGCATTGCGGTCTGGGCTATGGCAGTCGCTACCGTTCCGCCCAATAACACGTAACCGGCTACGGTTACGATAGTGGTGGGCAACGCCACCGGAGCAGTTAAGATAGCACCGCCTACGGCTGTTAATGTAATACCGATAGTACGGATAATTTTAAACCATTTAGGTGTGGGAGCTGTTACACGCTCTACGATGTTTAAACTATTGCTTTTCATTGTTGAAATTTTTTAAAATGATTTGTTCTAAATTGTTTACCCGGTGTTCCAGATAATCCACTTTGTGATTAAGCAAATCATAACTGTTTTTAAACTCTGTTTTTATCAGCAACGCCATTGTTTTTACTTCCGTTAAATCCTTTTCCATTTTCTTAAAATCGGAATGGAGCTGTTTAATGAAGTAAGCGACAATCGCCAACAGCATACTAATCAAAGAGCCGAACACTATGTTTAATGTGATTGCATTTTCCATTGACATACGTTTTTAAAATTGGAAATTGTTTTCAATGCAGATACCTTTTTCACTGCCTTGTGCTATTGCTAACAACTTTGGGTAAATCATTTGGTAAGCATCTCTACTGCGTAAAACTTGATAGTCGCCATTTACAAGCTCGAAGCCGAAACCACACAACGGACAACCTGCGGTATCGGTGTATGTGTTCCCGATATGGATATACAAAAAACTGAAATTCGGTAAGCCGTTAATCTCAATCATACCTTTGTGGAGCTTTGGGAATTTCTGCCGATACTCGGCATTCATTCCGCCCCAAGTATTCAAACGCAGGGTATAGTTTCCTGTTGGAATTGCGGTTTGCTTTGGTATCTTAACGGCTCTTATCTTGTCTTCTAAAAGGTAGTATTGAAACACATCATCAATATATAATTGGCTTAATGTGCTTTGCTTGCCTTCGGCTACTCTTAAAATTTTTGTTCTCATCGAAGATTTATTTTAAAGGTTAGAAATAAAAGCCCCAAGCATTGCGAGGGGCTTTCGTTTGTTGGTTCTTAAAACGCATCTTCAATTTTCAGGCAGTTGCCTGAAGCAAAAGAATAGTAGTTGCCGTTCACTTCCTGAAAGAACTCGATACCGATACATTGGATAACGGTTACATTCGTTCCCAAAGTCGGAGCAGTTGGAAACGTAGCCGTTAATGTAGAACCTGCAAAAGCTGTATCTAACGGAATGTAAGGCGAATATTCAATTACGCTCAATTCGTTGTTTGCGATGTCGTCAGGCTCATACGTTCCTGTTGTAGCATTGTACACAAAATCCGAAACCACCGCCAAAGCATTGATTAAACGGAAGTGAGTAGCCCCAGACGGTGCAGAAACCAAATCAGCAGGGTTAAACGGTGCTACCGTAAAATCTGCACTATCTCTGCATGTGGTATGGGTAACATCATACGAAGCATTGAATACACCGCTTAAAGAAAGTTTTTTGTCAAACTCAAAGCCTAACAAATAGTTTCTTTGCGTTGAAATCTCAACCTTTCTGTAACCCCTAGCTTCTGTACCGTCTTCGAGATTGATTTTTTTCATTACGGACGTTAAACGTCCTGCAACTTGACTGTCCGCCATTTTTGACATCAATGCAGATAGGGCAGTTCTTACCTACTTCCCAGCTCTTGCACAACCGCCAAACTCATTCATATTTTCACGAGTTCGCTCAAATTCGGGGGCGGTCTTTACCTGTTCTGCGGTTGGTCCGCCAACCATTCCGGCGAAAAATCCTTGTTGACCTTTTATTTTGAAGTGTCGGACATCGCCTATCGTTCCGACATACTTCATTAAGCCTTTTTGTCTTGCCATTTTCTTAAATTTTATGAGTTAATAAATACGTTGCGTACGCATTTACAAAGTTCACTCTATACAATTTTATAGACAATACACAAGGTGTTGAAATACAATGCAATACAGTGCTAACGCACCGAAAACAGGAAAAAGCAAAGGGCAGGACTGCAATCGGTATGGTAGAACGGACGAAAAATTGACAGGAAAACAAATAAAAAAAGCAAGGATTTTTATAGTGAAAACCCTTGCTTTGAAAGGTATAAAATATATACCTCTAAAAGTTGTACTTATGTTGTACCTACAATTTGAAATAGTAGGTAAATTAACTGAAAATCAATGCACTATAATAAGACTTTTATTAATACCTTGTTACCTGCAGTATTATTTTGATTGTTTATTTATCGTTGCATTGAAAAATAATTTCATAGTATATCCAAATAATAAGCCTGAAATAGTCCAAATTACAACACCTATTAGTATTGTTTTTATATTTATTTCGCTACCATCAAATAAAGGAAAAACTATAGAAATCATAATAAACATAAATAATCCCCAGCCTAATCCTGTTTTAATCCAGCTTTTTTTGTCATAAGGATTTGGGACTTTTTCAAATTTTATATTTTTAAACCTTTGTGGTTGTTTTTCTAGCCAATTTTTTTTCATTTTATTTTTAAACCATCCCCAAATCGGATAGGTTAATATCAAAACTAAAAAGCTAAAAACATTAATCAAACAAGGAATAATTTTACCACATTTATTACAATAAAGACCAAACCAATTTTTAAATGCAGTGCCATTTTCTGTAGACCAAGTTCTTCCATCATGTAGAGTTTCACAATGTGGACAAGGTACAATACCTCGTTCAAATCTTGACTTATTTGAAGTTCTTTCTTCTAAAGTGACTTTAGGAACTCTTTGACCTAGAATTAATTCATTTATTATCAATCCTGGATTTAAAATCCAATGTAACATCATCCAATTTTTCCAAGTATATACTTTATATTTCGTTCTGTCAAAATTCATGATACGTTTTTTTTTAATATTGCAGGTAACGTTTTCGGGCTTTGCGTTCGGGCGGGTTTTGGAGCACAAAGTTTAAGTTTATTACTAATGTTCATTAGAAGCACTAAGCTCCAAGTTTATACGTCAGCCCGCCTGACGCAAAACCCGTGTTAGGCACAGTTATATGTTATTTACATCAGTAAAAAAATGTTTGATGTCCTCTTGTTTTAAGATTTTATCGATATAGTTTGGCAATTCCTTATCGTCCAAAATTGGTGGATTAATTTGCATAGACCTCAACGAACCATCTTTCTGTGGTGCAATCAATATAATCCTGCCATTTTTTAAATTAAACAGTCTCATGTTGACAATTGCGTATTCGTCTCTATTAGCAGTAAGGAATGCGGTATAATCTATTTCGTCACTTTTTGTTTTAAAAAAACCTTGTCCTATGTAATCCGGATTATTTCTTGAAATAATTTGAACTCCTGCATGGGAGTAGTTTATGGTATCAATAAAATTTGTCAGAGTGATAATTGTAAAAAAAACTTCGTTCGGTTTGTCGCCCACAAACTTTTGAGTAAAACTATTTTTATTTACAAGAAAGTAGGAGTAGAGAATTTTTTTCCCATCGACGTCTATGCCCGAGAAATTACCTCCATTTCCAACTCCTTTAAAACTTTCCTTTCCAAGTAATTCATATTTGGGAACCGGAAATGCTCCGTATCTGATAGGTTTTGCTACTCTTTCCTTATTGGCTTCTATGTCTCGCCGCAACAGTTCTGCGTCCCATGTTGAACTGTCTTGACGGTTTTTGAGATGCTTTTCTTCTACTTTTTTGTTCCATTTTGCTGTGTCATTTTGAGCAAAACAGTAAGTAGCAGAGAAAATGGAAAATGTCAACAAGAAGTATTTTATGTACTGTGTCATATCGGAAACTGTTTCGTAATAATTGTGCCTAACGTTTTGCCGCTTGCCGCAGTGGGGGATTTCGGAGCACTTCACTGTCAACCAAGCACAAATGTTGATAGAAGCACTGCACTTGATTTAACCACGTCAGCCCCCATTGCGGCAAACGGCTGTTAGCGGTAGTTTTTCTTTTCGGCAATTTCATCTTTAATTCTTTGTCTAATGTCAATTTTTGCACCTGTAAAAAGAAATATCCCTGTCCCAAACTCTCTTGCATATTGATTAGTTATTGAGGTTGCAAGGGTTGAATTTTGAAAAAAGGGAGATGTTTCTTGTAATTCTAAATTTACTTCTTCTGCTTCCTTAACTCTAATTAAGTTTTCATATTTTTTATTTAAATCAAACCAATCTATGTAGTCAGCATTGAAAGAAACTGCTTGTATTTCTTGGCTTGTATAATAATTTATTGCCCCTGCCTGTCCATAATTATCGCAAAGAATAAGCGTATTATTTTTGTTAGGTAATCTTAAATAAATGCTATCTACTTTCTGTGCTAATTCTTTCCAACCAAGCATATCTGCAAAATCTTGTGGCAATAAATGGTCTTTGCCATCTTCCCAACGCAGTAAACCTAATTTTTTGTAGTTTTCTGGATGTTGAACAATGTATTCTGGGCTTTTATTAGGAAACGCAACATTAAAAATGGGAATAAATATTAGTAAGGGAACAGCAATTGCAACTGGTTGTAAATATTTACTCCAACCATCTTTTAAAATATCTGCAATATAAACAGAACCAAAAGCAATGTAAATTGGATAAATGCCAATAGCATAATAGTCTTTTGCCTTAAAGTAAATAAAAGCTATTAAAGTAAAGAGGATAGAGAAAAAAAATAGTCTATACTTGTTGAAAGGCGTGTAAAAAAGCAATGCATAGAATGATGCAAAGATTACTATTAGTGAACCTAAGAAAAAGAGCAACTGATTTTTCAAAAAATCAAATCTATTTACATTTACTAATTGCGTTTCTGCCAATTCTTTTAAATGGTGTAAGACTGGGAAATTATTATTGTATTGCCAAACAAGATTAGGCAAGACTAAAACCAAACCTAATAAAATGGCAAAATACAAAGTGGGTTTTAAAAATATTTTCCTATGCTCCGTAATCAATAATGAAGGTACTAGTCCAATTAATAAAAAAACAATGTTGTACTTATTTAAAAAGCCAATTGCAAAAGCTATTGCTCCTATACAAAGCCACTTGAAATCATTTGTTTTGATATATTTTAGCAATATAAAGTATAAAACTGTCCAACTTAGTACGTCAAATGAGTTGGGTTGATATAAAGTATTCAATCGCAAAAGAGCAGAAAATAAAACACAAGTTGCCCCTAAAATCAATGCAAAAAGATTTCCATTTAATTCTTCTATGGCTTTCCAAACGATATAAATTGTCAATGCCCCATACAAGGCTGGGAAGAACTTAATCCAAAAAATTGAATTGCCAAGTAATTGAATAATATAAGATGTCCAAGATGTAAAGGGTGGGACCGAAAGATAACCCCAAGCCAAATGATTTGCTTGGTCAAGATGCAAATATTCGTCTCGTTGCAAGTCATATTCACTGCTTAATAGCAAAAATTGCAGCAAGAATTTAAGTCCTATGAAACCTATTAAAATTGTTGTCCTTTTTGTCATTGAGAAGTGTCTGTTAAAATTACCGCTAGCGTTTTTGCGCTTGGCGTTCGTGCGGGATTTCGGAGCACAAAACTGTCAGCACAGCACTAAAGCCCAATTGGAAAACAGAACTTGAATTTAAGCACTTCACCCCGCATGACGCCAAACGCATGTTACCGGGTCGTTGTTCTTCTTTCAATTTGATTAAGTTCATTTGTCAATAGTCTTTTTACCTCGTTGATGCTGTCCTTCTTTAATGGCACTCCTAAAATCAATATTGTGTTTGTCGCTTCGTTTATTCCGTTTTTGTAGTGAAGTGTTTTTAATTCAATTTGGTCTGAAGGGTAACACAAAAAACCGAATTTAAAATCTGTCTTACTGAATGAAGAGTAGGCCATTATTTGATGCAAGTCGTGTCTATGGTCTTCTTTAAGTACTTCACTTTGGTCAAACTTGTTATATAAATTCGATTTGTATTTGGCATCAATAAACACCAAAACATTTTCTTTTTGAAAGATTGCGTCTGGCTCGATGTGTTTGAGTTCCCAGGAGTAATGTTTCGATGTCCTAGAATGAAACTTAAAGTTTGAATAAATCAGACCTCCAGTCTCTTTTGCAACTTCTTTGAAAATATGTTGAATAAATTTCTCGAATACATCTGAAAAGTCCACCCGCCAAGCTGTGCTGTCTACAAGGTTAAAGTTTAAAATCTTATTAGCTTGTTCTTTGCAGGCTTTCACAGTTGGACTATCGGAAAATAGGATTGTGATTTTATTGGTATCTTTTGGTTTATGATGATATAATCGTTCTTCAAGGAAACTCAATTTGGTTCGCAAAGTATTCTTAATTCTCTGCGGTGTATTGGCTGAAAGTAATTCACTTTTACAAATGTCAAAGACATATCTAATTTCCGAATATTCAGAATGAAATTCACTCAACACATTTGTTCTTGCTGGAAATTTTAACCTGTTTTCTACTTTGAATTCGTTGTTTATATATTTTGTCCAATTGATTTGACCAGTAGGCTGACTTGATACCTTTTCAATATTGTCGAACTTTCTCCAAGGTCTCATTGTCAGTTTTTCAACAGCTGCTATAAATTTTACAGCCTCCAAATACAAAGGTGGCCTGAAATTCTTACCTGATGCCAAGGGTAAACTATCAATTACCTCTGGACTAATTTCAGTGCCCAATAGGTTTAGAATTTCAATATAGTCCTCAAATCTATCCCGCCCGGTAAACCTAGGCATAACTACAAAATCACCGATTTGCTTTCCGGTATCAGAAGCCCTCAAAGGAATAGAGCCAATGAAGCCAGATGAACGAAACGCAAGTGAAGTGCTTTGGTCTGACCCAATAATGTATGGTTGAACACCAAGAAATTTAAATTGCTCACTGTTGTAATCAATGAACTTCTGGAGGTATTGCCCGATAATTCTTTTGTCTGCTGACTTGAACCACTTCTTTTGCAAAGCAACTCCACCTAACTGTTTTGATTGTTCAGTTAGGCAAGGGATTTCGCAAAAAACATCTAATGGCTTTGTCATTCGAAAAGAGATAGATTTATTCTAATTGAGAAATAATTATTAAACTCTTCTTTGGCATTTCTTAAAAGTCCTTCTTGCAGATATTCTTTAATCAAAGGAAATATTTCATAACGAATACGATTTTTCATTTCCTCTTCGGTGTCCGCAATGAAATAGCCTTGTCCCGGTTGCAGGTTTAGTTCGGTGCTTGATGCATACCAGTCAAATATTTCTTGAATTCTGCTGAAGTCCTCGTTAAAGAACTGTTTCGACTTTATGGCTTTTGGTTTAAGAGTGTACCAAGCAAAGCGTCTTCTTAGTGCAAAGTCAACAACGGCCAAACTTCTGTCAGCAGTGTTCATAGTGGCAATTACAGAAAAGTTCTCAGGTAGTTGCTTTACTTTGAAGTTGGGCGCAATTTCAATCTCAACAGTCGAAACGTCCATCTTATGTTCAAAAAGGTAAAAAATAGGTCCCAATACATTTGAAAGATTGGCCCTGTTTATCTCGTCAATTATTAAAATTACTTTTTCATTGCTATGGTCAACGGCATATTTTAAGGCCTCTGAAAAGCTGCCTAAATTTTCTCTGTATCGTAGTTCTTGATTTTCTGTGTCGGGTCTAATTCCAAAAATAAAATCGGAGAAACTTGTTTCTGCGTGAAATTGAGTGAAGAAGGTTTTTGCTCCAATTTTGTCTGCAACACTTTTTGCAGTTCTTGTTTTACCAGTTCCTGGAGGTCCTTGAAGAACAATGTACTTTCTTTCGTTTAAGAGATTTTTTACTTCTTCTGCTTCATCAACGGTTTCTGACTTTAAAAATGGCTCTAAAGCTTCTGAAACTGCTTTTCTGTGGTCTTTATTAGAAGGCCAGTCTCGAAGTTTTGCATAACCTGCGACAAAGGCTGCAATAAGTTTTTTTCCTTCTTCGCTTTCGGGGTCATCAACTATTTGGCAAGTCGGTAAAACTTTAGTATAAGTTTTAATCGTGTTTTTTATATGCTGTAAATCCAGATTACCTGTGATTGATTTTGGCAAACTTGTTTCTATGTCTGAAAAGTCAGATTTACAAAAGCCTCTTTCGTCCGTTAGTTTTGAGAATAATCTTCTAAGCCCAGGATAGGTTGCGAGTTCGTAATCATTTTTGAAACCACTAGAACCAATTCCGAGACATACTAACCAAGGTTTATTTTGGTCATTCGGGAAAATTGTTAATGAAAAGTCGTGAAAAGGGCCTGACGCTTCTTCTTCTGGGTGAATAAACCCAAAATAAGCTCCGTTGTCTTTTAATGCTTCCTGTCCGGTGTTGTTTCGTTCAACATAAGGTTTGTTGAATTCGTTGTCTGTTTTGGCACCGAACTGTTCTGCTTTTTCTTTTATGAATTGTCTAATATTTTCTATGCTCATAATCCTTGTTTGAGTGTCGTTTTACAATGCCCGGTAACGGTCAAGTATAAGAGCAGTAGCGGATTTCAAGGCGATTACCTGTCCGCCACCACAAAAGTTTATTAAATATACAGACCTTGAATTTAGCACTTCACCCGCTATTGCTCTTATACAATGTTGTGCGTTCGGCTTTTTATTTTTTTCAATGTTGTCTGTCATGGCAAGGTTTGCAAACTGAAACAAGCCATTTGATTGGTTCTTTTCCAATCTTTCTCTTCGCATATTTTTTGTGATGTACTTGTGTCGCACGTTCTCCACAGTAAACACATGTCCAATTGTCTCTTTTGAGAACAACATATCGTTTTCGTTTCCAATCATCTGATTTCAGGTATACGTTTCTATAATAATCTCGCCTTTGTTTACGCTTTATGTTAAAAATCCACCGCTTAAATAACCAAATGGCTAATGCCACAAACAGTAAAATCAGAATTTGAAAATCCATAGTTCTACTTGTACTTTTTGTACTTTATAGCTATAGCTGTCATTCCGTACTCTTCACTCACTACATAAGTAGAAGTACCCATTGGAATTCCAACACCTGAAGTCCCTGCTTTTCCGATTATTATAATTCCATCTGCTCCAATTTCACGAGCCTTTTTAGTTATCTGCTCTAAACTCCATTTGTCATTGGTGTCTCCGCAAGTTATCTGAGCAAATTCTACATACTCTTGTGTTGGTTTATCAGTCATGTAGACGTCAATTTTCGCGTCTTCACTTTTTGGCGGATATGAGTCTCCAAATAGAGTAACCTTCGCCTTTGCCATTAGAAAGCCTGTGCTGGCGCAATTTGAAATGATTAATGTTGAAATCAACAAGTAAATTATGAATCCAAATCTTTTCATGTTCTATTGTCGATGAGTTGGTTTGTAAACTCTAAGTGTCATTTTTTTTAAGCTGACGCACAACTCATTTATACCCCTCACAAAGTGTCGCCAATCCAACCAAAATTAGTTGGCTTTGTCTCATAAACATGAGGATTTATTTTAGGATAAAAATATATTTTTTCTTTTATAAATCATCAAATGGACTTTTTATTTTTTGCAAACTTTTGGTACTGACGTGGGTATAAATTTCGGTGGTTTTACTGCTGTTATGCCCCAATAATTCTTGAATAAACCGTATATCTGTACCACTCTCTAAAAGGTGTGTGGCATAGCTGTGCCGTAACCAATGTAAACTTACAGGTTTTTTAATATTGGCTTTTTGAAGTGCTTGTTTTAATACGTTTTCTAAGCTTTTTCGCTGTAGTGTTTACCTTTGGTTTGCCCTTCAAAAAGCCACGTTTGAGGTTTATAGGATTTGTAGTATTGTCGTAATAGCTCAATTATTTTTTCCGAAATCGGGGCTATGCGATCTTTCTTTCCTTTGGCTTGTTTGATGAGCAAAATACCTCGCTTGCTATCCACATCGGCAGGTTTCAGGTTCAGCAACTCGCTTCTTCGCAGCCCGCAGGCGTATATCAGGCTCAACATTGTGCGGTGTTTCAGGTTGCCGTGTGCTTCCAAAATAGCTTTTATTTCTTCTTTGCTTAAAACATTAGGCAGTATTTTCGGTTTTTTCGGACGATGAATTTTCTCAATGTCCAAACGCTTGTTTTGAACGGTTTGAAAAAACAACTTTATGGCATTTACCATTTGGTTTTGGTACGAAGCCGAAAGTTTGTTTTTCAGGATATATTCGTTGTTGAAAATGACTATATCTTCATTCTCGATTTTGCCCAACGATTTTTCGTCGAAAAATCGCAGGAAAACCCGAATGGCTTAGGTATAGGTTTTTATGGTACTTTCACTATATCGCTTACTTCGTAGCCATTGTATAAATTTTTCAATTTGTTGCCGCACTTCGGTTGGCAGTTGCTTTTCAGCAGGGATTTTGAATTTTTGACGGTATGCTGCCGTATCGGGCAAATGCCAAACTTTAAAGGTAGTACTCCATTTTGCACCCTTTAATTTTTTAAAACGGTCTATTAATTCTTGCTTTTTTTCAAAAGAAACAGCTATTCGGCTTTCGCCTTTGTGTTGTATAAGTTTAGCTTTGTACATTTGGTAGTATTGTTGTAATTTCAACTTAAACACCAAAGTTCAAATTTACCACAAATTTTCATACGAAATACGTCCGCCCGCCTGATGCAAAACCGTGTTGGCGGTTCGTTGTTTTATTCTTTCGTTAAACCCATCGCTTGTCCAATTAAAAACGTGTCGGTATATTGATTGAACTCGGTAATTTTTCTGTCTTTTACTTTATATTCACAGGCAAAGTCAGATTTCATGTATTTTCCTGTTGCGTTAAAAGTTCCTTCATAAAAACCAATAACAAAAACCCCGTCACCACTGTCAATGTAACGAGTAATTGTTGCTATCCAATTTGTCCAATTCTGTCTAATCCCACCAAAAACCTTTTCAAATACTGCGTCTGCACCGATGTGTTGTCCACCGCCTGGGAATATCATACTACCCAAATATTGGACAACTGCATAATTGTTTAAATTAGCAGTTGAAAAGTATCCGCCCTACGAACTACTTATTAAATCTGTCAAGAACCTGTTTATAGTTCTTCGGGAAGAGGTCTCTGAGGTTTTTGTGACTGATGGTCGTGATGTTCTGCAGGGTGTATCTTAGCCACTGGAAGGGATTAACCTCATGTTTCTTGCAGATGGCGAAGAACGAGTATATCATTGCCGATCTTTGTGCTGCCTCATGACTTCCCGCGAAGAGATAGTTTTTTCGTCCCAGCGCAATGGGACGGATGGCATTCTCGACAAGGTTATTATCGATCTGTAGATTTCCATCGTATAGATAAGCTGATAGGGGATCCCATCTAGCGTAAGCATATCCCATAGCCTTACCGATCTGACTTTTGGGGAGTGTTCTTTCAAAGATCCATTTGCCCATTTCGTTGATGACCGGCAGTGATTCTTCGAGCCGGAGTTCCTTGATCTGATCAGGTGATAGTCTTTCTTCTTTTGCCTTACGCTCGACCTTATAAAGCCCCTGTATCATCAGCAGAGCTTTTTCGGCTCTGGGACGGTCGTTCTGCAGTGCTTTCTCAAACTCTCTTCTGGTATGTGCCCAGCAGGCCAGGTGGGTGATATCTTTCTTCTTGCCATATTTATCATATGCCGCATATCCATCCGTCTGCAGATAACCCCTAAAGTTATCCGGCATGGATTTAGGCACCTGACCACCACGTTAAGGATTATAGTCAAACAGTACGGTTTGTCCAATGGGCAGGGATAGACCCAATAGTAGCCCTGATGGGCAGCGCCTTTATTGTCGCTGTCCAACACCTCGATCGGGGTCTCATCTACCTGTAAATACCCGCTGGCTTTTGTCTCAAAGACCAACTGATCGTAAAGCAGCTTTAGCTTGAGCAGCGCCTCCTTGGTTCATCCTTCTATGGTGGAGGGAGGAATCTGTATGTTTTCCCGGGCGAAGATCTGCTTCTGGCGGTATAGCGGCAGGTGGTCCATGTATTTGCCCGTCAGAATCAGCGCCAGTAGACCCGCTCCCGGAATTCCTTTGTCCATCACCCGCTCCGGAAGTTCTGCTATCTTGACACCCTCCCCGTTTTTAGCTGCATATTTATAGCGAATGTAACGGTTGATATAGAACCTTGCCGGCTCGCACTCCAGTTCCTCGGTAATTTCTTTGCCGATGCACACCATCTCCGACAGATCGCCTTCGGGATGAATCTCAATCTCCACTACAGGAAGGTGCTGGGGTAATTTCGCACGGCCTTTATGATTGGGGCGACTGCGGGTGTATTCGATCTTTTGCTTGATTTCCTCTTGCTGCTCTACTACTTCTGCTGGAGCGGCTTCAAAAGGCAAAGAAGTCTGGTTGGGGTCACCTTCGAAGCGCTCACGCTTTTGACCGAACTGCATACGCTTGTACATAGCAAGCAGGGATTCCAGATAGGTTATTTTTTATCACGTTCTGCCAAGGCTTCATCACGACTGGAAATAACCTTGATAAGGTCTTCTTTTGAGAGGTTTTCCAATGCCGTTTCCATATCATAAAGATACAGATTTTTCGCCGTTCTACCTATAAAAACACGGACAATTATGGCAGTGAATAACGTTTTTTTTTGTATGCTGCTCACTACCTGAATTCCTTCGATCATCAGCACCAAATCGCTCCATGATAGCTACCCTCTTTTCAATGTAGACCTGCCAAAAGTACCTTGTTCGAGACGCTTGTAATACAGTACAAAACCGCCACGTTCCCAGTGCAAAAGCTTAATGTGGGCGCGGCTCCGGTTCAAGAACACAAACACCTCTCCGCTGGTGAGCTGTCGCTGCATCACCGATATGACCAGCCCGCAAAGACCATCGAAAGATTTTTGCGTGTCGTAGTGAGCATCGTACAAATAAAAACGGTGCGAGGAACCTAGCGAGAACATCAGTAAAGATGGATCAGCTGGGAAAGTAGACCAAGATCAGTATCTACCTTGATGCGCACCCCATTGGGATAAATAACCTCAGCTTCACTTTTTTTGCCCGCCTTATCGATCATTATAAAACGTCTGCCGCCCGCATCTTTCTCTTTACTGCGCGAAAACCAGTAATAAAATGTAGCCGTGCTGATCCCATTTTTCTCGCAGTAACGTTTCTTGCTCAGGCCGCTCTGTTGCCAGTCTGCTAGCATAGACAGCATCTGGACTCTGATTTCTTCTTTGCTCATCCTGCAAAGTTCCGCATTATACAACGCTCATGAAATATGCACTTGGTCGGGCGGATACGTTAAATTAATATCGCATACTTAATATTCATCTTAGCAATTGCTCGCTTAAAAACGAACGGAGCGGTCTGCATGCACAATTTCTCCTAATCTTTTGGAAATCATATTTTTATTGTTTATATTTAAAGTATAAGCTGTTAGTAAATACGGTGTATTTGTAAATAAGCATTTGTTTTAGACCACCATAATATGAAAGTAAAAGCAATCTACGTAAATCTTCCTATCAAGGATACTGAGAGATCCAGGGATTTTTGGACTAAACTTGGTTTCTCTTTCGATGAAAATTTTTCGAATGAGCAAGCACTTTGCCTTATCTTAAATGAGGGGCAGATGTACAGTATGCTCATTACTCATGAGTTGTTTAGTACATTTACTGATAGACCCATCTCAAATTCATCAACAACCCAGGTATTGACAGCTATTGAAGTAGACAGCAGAGAAGAAGTTGATCGAATAGTAGGACTTGCACTTCAAAATGGTGCAAGCAGGTACAGAGAAAGTGCCGACCACGGTTGGATGTATTACGATAGTTTTGCCGACCTAGACGGCCACCAATGGGAAGTGCTATATACGGATCCTAGTAGGATGAACTTATAATTTCATTGCAATAGATCAACCTTCAAAAGATTAGTTGTTGCAGAAGTCGTAGCAAAATTATCCAGTATAGGTTCCTGCTCCTAGAATGGATGATCTTTGTACAGCATGTTAAGAAACATAGGATTTAGATTCTTTCATGCGTACCACTGCCAAGTTTGATCGGGGAATTTAAAAGGCAGAAAATTTAGAATACTGTTCATTTGAGTATTCTCTACGCCTCTGTGAGATTTTCCTCCTCACTATAGGGGAACTCAAAGGAAACTTTTGCTTAAAAATTGGTCTATCCCTGTAAGCATTGGTTTTATTACCGTAATTTTATGTTGGCTCAGTGGACTTTTGTATTTATTACGCTGCAAAAAGTCTGAAAATCATTCAAAAGAATTTTAACTCCCAAGTCAATTTATGAAAATCGCCGTTTTCGGAGCAAGAGGTAAAACAGGTATTGAAGTAGTCAAGCTAGCTCTAGACCGTGGGCACGAGGTCACAGTTATGGTTCGTGACCCGAAACGTTTGCCGGTTTTTTCTAAGCCTATTAATGTTCTGATCGGTGATTTCTCTGATATAAATACGGTAATATCTTCCGTCAAAGGCCAGAATGCAGTGATCTGCACTCTAGGTTCACGTGAGCTTTATAAGAATTCTGGGCTAAGAACCACAGGAACTGCTGCTATTATACGAGCTATGCAACAAGAAAGTGTGCAGCGATAAGTGGTCATGTCTTCCATGGGAATAGGGGAGAGTTGGGATAATCTTTCCTGGTTCAGCAAAGCCCTCTTTAAGCTCGTCATGCCGGCAGCTCGGAAAGATCACGAAGGTCAAGAGGAGGCGGTGAAGGCTAGTTCTTTGGATTGGACCCTTATCCGTCCTAGCGGACTAACGGATGTCCCAGGTATTAGTTCATATGAATACGGCACAAATCTGACACCGAAAACTTCTAGGATTTCAAGGGTTAATGTAGCTGATCTAATTTTAAAAGTGCTTGAGTCTAATGCGCATGTACATGAAGCATTGACATTGAAGGAAAATCTCTATCAGTAGTTTCGCATCAAAAAGCCCCCTAATTTGCAAATTAGAGGGCTTTAATATTATTTGAAGTAAGGTAGATTTAAGCTTCTTTAAAGTCGACCCACTTGCTTTTGCTTTTTCCACTTTGAATCACAGACTCAATAAAGAGCATGCCTCTAATTCCCTCGTCAATGCTGGGGAAATCCAGTTCAATTTCAGAAGGTTCTTCGCCATTCATGCGCTTTCTCACTGTCCTGGCAAAGTTTCTGTATATGTTTGCAAACGCTTCCAAATAACCTTCTGGGTGCCCATTCGGGAGACGGATGTTTGCCTGAGCTAAAGGATCTAATTCTCCCACATTAGGGCGGTAAATGCGGTGAAAGGTTTGGGATTTATGAACCAAAGTATTTGGCTCTTCTTGTCTCCAATCCAATCCTCCTAATTCTCCATAAACACGAATTCTAAGGGCATTCTCTTCACCGTTTGCTATTTGAGAGCAATACAGGATTCCTTTGGCACCGTTATCAAATCTTAGAAGTACACTGGCATCATCGTCTAATAATCTACCATCTACAAAAGTGGATACATCAGCACACAGAGAAGTGATCTTTAAACCCGTGATGTATTCGGCTAGGTTTTCAGCATGAGTGCCTATATCTCCTATAGCTCCTGCTATTCCGGAGCGTTTTGGGTCTGTTCTCCATTCCGCTTGTTTGTAGCCTTTTTTCTCTTCTAGGAAGGCTAACCAACCTTGAGGGTATTCTACCACTACCTTACGGATCTTACCTATAGCTCCACTTCTCACTAGTGCTCTGGCTTGTTTTACCATGGGGTAGCCCGTGTAGTTATGCGTTAAGGCGAAGGTCAAGCCCGTGGATTGGATAACTTCTTTAAGTTTTTTGGCTTCTGCTAGCGTAAAGGTTACCGGCTTATCGCAAATCACATGAAATCCATGCTCTAAAGCCATCTTTGCCGGTGCAAAATGCATGTGATTTGGGGTAACTATGGATACTATGTCCATTTTATCCTTCCTCTTGCTCTCTTTTTTGATCATTTCCTTATAATCCCCGTAGCAGCGGGCTGGATCTATCATTAAGAGTTCTCCGGAGGCTTTAGATCTCTCCGCGGTAGAGCTGAAAGCTCCACAAACCAGATCAATCTCTCCGTCAATGGCAGCAGCCGTTCTATGTACAGCACCGATGAAGGCCCCTTGTCCTCCACCTACCATACCCATTCTTAGTTTTCTATTCATGGTTATTTCTCAGGTAAATGTATTTCTGCAATCATACAGCGAGCAGAACCTCCACCCACTGTTTCTATAATATTTAGGTCAGTATGTAATATCTCAGCAAAATAATCCATGGTGTCTATTTGTTCTCTTCTTAGAGAGAAATAGGCCTGATCTGACATCACTAGGAAGTTTTTGTCCTTTTTATTCTTCACCAAAAGCATGTTTCCGGCAAAATGGTGCATCTGCTCCAAGGATATCTCCATGATGTTCTTACCGGTCTTCTCTAATTTCTGTTTTACCATTAGTCTTTGGTCAGGATCCTTGATGGCATCTAAACATATGACACAGAAAGTGTCTCCCATACTCATCATCACATTAGTATGGTAAACCAAGTTATCCTCTTTATCATAGGCTTCAAACAGCACAAGTTCATAATCTATCACCTTTTGCCAGGCCTTCAATACATCCGGATGCGTTCTGCTGGATCTTGCCACATAGGCTATCCTATTCATTCTATCAAGCACCAAGGAACCGGTTCCTTCTAAGAACTTCCCTTCACTTTCAAAGTGAGTCAGATCTAGTAGTACATGAAAATCAAAATTCTTTTTTAGGAAATCTAAAATGTCTTGTCTTCTTTCTGCTCTACGGTTAGGAGCCTCCATAGGGTAGAGCATCACCTTTCCGGAATGGTGAGTAGATATCCAGTTGTTCGGGAAAATACTATCCGGAGTATAAGGATAATCTGTGTCATCAAAAACGTGGACCTGAATGTCTCTAAGTCGCAATTGCTCAACGAGTTCGTCAAAATTATCTTGAGCTTTCTTATTTATATCCTTTTCAGGGAGTTCATTCGGATGCACAAAGGTATTGGTGGCTGCGGTTTCCGGGTTAAAGGCAAAATTTACTGGCCTAATCATCAGTAAATTAGATGTTACTTGCTCTTGCATAGCCTTTCTTATTTAAGGTTTTAGTTGTTCAATTTTATTATTATTTTTCAAAAATCCTAGCTCTGCGTAAGGGTAAGCTCATACAATGTGAACCTCCCCGCGCTCGAGACAATTCTGCTGAAGGTAGCAGAATAATGGTATTCTCCATTTCATGCGGATTAAGTGTGCCTTTTTGGAATTGACTTAAGACATCTTCTGCTTTTACTATTTTAAAACCTTTGGCTTCAAAAGCTGCATTGGTCTTATCGTTTCTGTCGTAGGCTATGGCTACACCTTCTTTTAAGACCAGGAGGTTACAGGAATCTGTCCATTGTTCCCTCTCTCCATAGGGGAATTGGTCATTTCCTGAATACACAAATTCTACTTTTTCCGTGCAGGCTAAATCCGTTTTAGAAATATCTTCCAGCAGGGCTTCTAAGTTTTCTACTTCTCTGCAAACTATCCCTTTATCTGTGTTTTCAAAAGTTCGGATCAGTACTTGCTCCTCCATGGGGGTGGGCTGTAAATCCCTCCAGCCCTCTTCATTATTCCTTTGAGGTTTTACTATAGCTTTTAACAGTACCCAGACATTTCTCTTGATAGGAGTGAAGACCGTGTCAATATGCATGAAGTCCCTTTTGTTTGGAATCTTAATGATACTCACCTTTTGGACAACCTTCTTTTGGAACAATTTATCCATAGCTTGACGTGCAGCTTCCAGGGTGGTCCTTTCTGAAATTCCAATCAACAAATGGTTTGGAGCCACCATCATGACATCTCCTCCTTCCAGTGTGTCTACACGTCTGGTTTTGTCTTCCGGTAAAAGGAAGTGCTCTTCATCTTCTTCTATCTCTATGATATTGTGTCTAAATTCCTGAAAATAAGGATGGTTAAAGAAGATATATTTTGCTATTAATGACTCTCGGGTTCTAGCTAATTTCGAGGGGCGGGTTAAGAGAATATGATCATTCACAACCACTCCAATATCTCTGGTGAAAATCAGATTGGGGACAGGAGGGAAGAACATCTCACCTTCTTCTGTCATTCCGGTCAATAGAATCTTGGATAGTTCTCTGTCAGAGTACTTTAGAAAATGTTCCATCTCCAGATAAGAGCATTCTTCTATGGCAGACACAGCTGCAACTAGTGGAATTCTTACTTCTGGAATAGCTAGTACCTCACAAAGTAGTCTCTCAATGTCTAATACCTTGTCGGATTTATAATAACCGGGACCGTTTGGTTTAAAAAAGCTTCTTTGTGGATCAGGTGTGTAATTTTTGATTACTTCCGGATCTAAGAAGTGCAGGAGCAATTGCACATAAAGGTCGTATTCCTTCTTGCGCATGGTGTCTAGATGAATAATGTCTTCAAATAGCCAGTCTTGCGCTTTTGATGGTACTACTTTGCCTAAACCGCTGTCCGGACTGTGAATTAAAAGAGCCTCCAGTGTGGAGACCTCAGAGTTGACGAAGATTTTCATTCTTGGTTGAATTAGTATAATGCAATATGTCTTTATGTTTTTACAAAGTCAAATATTCGCCTTATAATTACAATAATAATTCGCGAAACAATGAATATCAAGTAGAAATACGAATGCAATTATATAATTAGGCAAATATTTAAGTGAGTGGTATTATTTCTTAATGAGCATGGTGTGCTATAGCTCAATCCTTCTTATTTTTGTGTTTTATACCTTTCAAATGGAGAATACTACATTATTAGAATTAGCTGAAAACTATGGTACCCCTCTGTACGTGTATGACGGAGATGTGATCGCTGCGAAAGTAGAGAGGCTGCGTGCGGCTTTCAAAGAGGTGAATATGAAAATCAAGTATGCATGTAAGGCGAATACTAACATTAGCGTACTAGCATTAATGAAAAAGCTAGGGGTAGATATAGATGTAGTATCTCCACAGGAAATGAAACTAGCACTTTCAGCAGGGTTTTCTCCTGAACAGATCACTTTTACATCCTCTGGTGTAGGGTTTGACGAGATTGAAGCTTGTGTAAATGAGGGTGTTTTAGTGAATATTGACAATCTTTCTACCCTAGAAAAGTTCGGACAAAAATATGGTTCATCACTACCTGTATTTATCCGTATTCGTCCCAATGTAGCAGGAGGAGGCAATGAAAAGATCTCTACCGGCCATGGCAATTCTAAGTTCGGTATTCCTATTGAGCAAAAGGGGGAGATTTTAAAGTTGGTGAATAAATACCAGTTGCGTATAGTGGGATTGCACCAGCACACGGGTTCTGATATCAAAGATGGAAGTACCTTCGTTCAGGCGGCAGAGGTTATGTTTGAACTAGCCAAAGATTTTGATAACTTACAATATCTGGACTTTGGCGGAGGCTTTAAAGTGCCGTACAAGGAGGGAGATGTGGAGACGGATATGGAGGATCTTGGAGTACAACTAAGTGCCAGGTTCAAAGCGTTTTGTGCATCTTATGGTAGAGAACTAGAGTTATGGTTTGAGCCGGGCAAATACCTTGTAAGTGAATCCGGTTTATTGTTAGCCTCTGTTAATGTAGTAAAGAATAACCCAAATGGTACTCTTTTAGGCTTAAACACAGGTCTTAATCATCTCATTCGCCCCATGATGTATGACGCCTACCACGGAGTTTACAATATCAGCAAGGCTAAAGAAGAAGCTTCAAAGCGCTATAATATCGTGGGTTATATGTGTGAGACGGATGATATTGCCAAAGACAGAACCTTGCCGGAAACGGAAGAAGGGGATATTATGGCCATCAGGAATGCCGGTGCTTATGGTTTTACTATGGCATCCAACTACAATTCCAGATTCCGACCTGCGGAGGTGCTTTATTACCAAGGGAAATCTCATTTGGTAAGGAAAAGAGAAACCATGGAGGATATCTTGAAGAATCAAATCTTAATTGAACTATAAAAGATGGAAAGGTTTCCTGATTTCTACGGCATGGAAGAGCTGCTTACTGAGGAGCAACTTCTAGTCAGACAGTCGGTTCATGAATTTTGCCAAAGGGAGATCCGTCCCATTATTGAAGACCATGCTCAGAAGGCTACATTCCCTAGGCATTTAGTGCCCAAAATGGGGGAGATGGGCTTGTTTGGTCCTACCATTCCAGAAACCTATGGGGGACTGGGGGCGGATTATATCACTTATGGTTTGATGATGCAAGAACTGGAAAGGGTAGATTCAGGAATCAGATCCACTGCTTCTGTTCAAGGCTCATTAGTGATGTTTCCCATATTTGAGTTTGGGTCTGAAGCACAAAAGGCTAAATATTTGCCTAAATTGGCCTCTGGAGAATGGCTAGGTAGTTTTGGTCTGACAGAACCGGATTTTGGCTCTAATCCGGGTGGTATGCTGACCCATTTTCGGGAGGAAGGGGACTTTTTGATACTAAATGGATCAAAAACCTGGATTTCCAATGCTCCATTTTGTGACATTGCTGTGGTTTGGGCAAAGAATGAGCAGGGTAGGATCAAAGGATTAATAGTTGAGCGCGGAATGGAGGGTTTTAGTACGCCTGAGATCAAGAATAAATGGTCGCTCAGGGCCAGTGCTACCGGAGAGTTAGTTTTTGATGAAGTTAAGGTGCCCAAAAGTAATTTACTGCCCGGAGCAGATGGATTAAGGTCTCCATTAAAATGCCTGGATAATGCAAGATATGGTATTTCATGGGGTGCTATAGGTGCGGCAGTAGATTGTTACCTTACGGCTAAGCAATATGCACTGGAAAGGATACAATTTGACAAGCCCATTGCTTCATTTCAATTGACCCAGAAAAAGCTTGCAGAGTTTCTAACAGAGATTACCAAGGCTCAATTGCTCACCTGGAAATTAGGAGTGAATAAAAACGCAGGTAAGGCCAGTTCAGCACAGATTTCCATGGCAAAAAGAAATAACGTAGCCATGGCCTTGAACATAGCGCGTGAAGCCCGACAAATTCTAGGAGGGAATGGAATTACCGGTGAGTTCTCCATCATGCGCCATATGAATAATTTGGAGTCAGTGATTACATATGAAGGTACACATGATATTCATTTACTGATCTTAGGTCAAGAGATTACGGGCATACCTGCCTTTAAATAAATCGCTAAAAATTTAATTATTGATTAAATAGAGAAATAAATCCCATTTTTATGATAAGAGTTGGTTTGGTAGGATTCGGTTTGTCAGGTAGACATTTACAAGCTCCGTTCTTTTTGACTCATCCTGATTTTGAATTAAGATCCATAGTTACATCACAGGAATTGCCTCTACCTAGATTTCAAGGGGTTCACAGACTAAGCCAATGGGAAGATCTACTTTCAGATCCTGAGATTGATTTAGTGAGTATTTGTTCACCTAGTTCTACACATAAGGAATACGCTATTAAAGCTTTACAGGCCGGAAAACATGTATTGGTAGAAAAGCCCGTAGCAGCTAATCCTACAGATGTAGAGGAGATGTTTGATACGGCAAGAAAGTGCGGCAAAGTGCTTAGCGTCTTCCATAATAGAAGATTTGATAGTGATTTTCTTACTGTAAAAAGGGTGATAAAATCAGGGATTTTGGGAGAAATTCTTTCTTATGAGGCGCATTTCGATCGTTATAAGCCTGAATTGAATCCTAAAGCTTGGAAAGAGGCACCGGATCCCACAAATGGTATCCTTTATGACCTAGGAGCACATTTAGTGGACCAAGCCATTACCCTTTTTGGTTTGCCGGAAAGATTTAGCGGTTCCGTCTATACACAAAGAGAGAACTCCAGTGTAGATGATGCTTTCCATTTGAACTTACAAATGGGAAAGGTACAAGTGTTTTTGCGCTCAAGTCTCTTAGTGAAGGATCAAGGACCAAAATATATAATACATGGTTCCAAAGGTAGCTTTACCAAATACGGAATGGACGTACAGGAGGATCACTTAGTGAAAGGAATGCTTCCTGTCGACTCAGAATTTGGTTTTGAGCCAAAGGATAATAGAGCTTACCTTAGAACGCAAATTCATGGCTTAGAAATAGAAGGAAGGATAGACACAGAAAGAGGAAGTTGGTACCATTTCTTTAGCGCCTTAGCAGCCTCTATTAATGGCCCATCGGAACCATTGATAAAGTTCGAACAGATGCATAAGCAATTGGAGATCCTTAACGCCGTGAAAAACGTTTAGAATGGATATTCCTCGTCAGGGGATGATACGTCAGGGGTGGTGTTGATCTTACTCTTAAAGGTACTAAAGCCCGAGTCACTGGCTTGGGCTTCAAAATGATCTAGGCCTGAAAATTGGCTCAAGGCTCCACCTCCCAGTGAATTATTATATTCACCCAAGTTAGCAAACTTGGTAAATTTACCTATGAATTGAAGTGGAATGGTCTCCGTAATACCGGCACGGTTCTTTGCTATGATCACCTCTCCAATACCTTCAGTGGAGTTACCGTTCTCGTCTTCCATGATCTTATAATATTCCGGACGATATAAGAACATTACCATATCAGCATCCTGCTCAATGGAACCGGATTCCCTTAAGTCGGATAGTTGAGGCCTTTTATTACCACCTCTGGTTTCTACGGCCCTTGACAACTGTGACAGGGCAATTACGGGTACCTCTAATTCTTTGGCTAGGTTCTTTAAGGATCTGGAGATGGTAGCGATCTCTTGCTCACGACTGTTAGACACCCCTGCTCCGGCATCCCCGGTCATCAATTGTAAGTAGTCAATGATGACCATTTGCAAGTCATGCTGGGCCTTTAGTCGGCGGCATTTGGCTCTAAGTTCCAGAATACTTAAGGCAGGTGTATCATCAATGTAGATGGGAGAGGAAGATAGTTTCTTAATTCGATGATGCAATTGCTCCCATTCGTGGGGCTGCAAGGTACCTTTTCTAAGTTTTTCACTATCTAACTCAGCTTCTGCAGAGATCATCCTTAGCATCAGCTGCGTGGCAGACATCTCCAAAGAGAAGATGGCCACAGCTTTATTATGGTCAACGGCAGCATTTCTCATGGCAGATACCACGAAGGCCGTCTTACCCATACCTGGACGAGCCGCTATGATGATCAATTCTGTCTTTTGCCAACCTCCCGTAAGTCCATCTAGGTCACGGAAGCCGCTCGGTATACCTGTAATACCTTCATTATTGCTTAATTTCTTGCTTTCCAGCTCAGAAATGGTGCTTTTCATGATGGTTTTGGCATCCGCATAATTTTTACGAATGTTTCTTTCGGAGATCTTAAAAAAGGATTGTTCCGTCTTGTTTAAGAGGTCAAAGATATCCAACTCGTTTTCTGCCCCTTGGTGCATGATTTCCTGCGCCACACGTATCATTTCTCGCTTAATACCGGCCTGAGCCATAATCATGGCGTGAAACTCAATGTTAGAGGCTGAGTTTACGTGGGTAGTCAGGCTGGCTACAAATTTGGGACCGCCTACTTGCCTGATGAGTGCCCTGTTTCTGAGTTCTCTGGTGACACTGAGGGTATCAATAGCCTCTCCGGCTTCAGACATTTCCAGAATGACCTGGTAGATGATGCGATGTTCTTCAACAAAGAAGCTATCCGGAATGATAGACTCTTTTATGAGGTTAATGGCATCCTTATCGATCAACAATGCTCCTAGTACGGCGGCTTCAATTTCGACTACATGAGGTAAGCGAACGCCGCTTTGACGTAATGCGAGAGAGGAGATATGTTGGGTCGTTTCGTTCAAGGGTATAAAATCGATATACAAAAGTACTACGAAAAACCTGTCAAAAAAGTGGATCTTCTACACGAATATTTGCCAAATGCTCAGAAGCCTCTTAGTTTCAATATTTTGAATTTTGAAACATATTTTTTGTGGAAAAATTGACGATTATTGTTAATAAATTTGTGAGATTTGTGTACAATTTAAAGAGAAGCAGATTTTGATAGAAAAATCAATAAAATTAGAGATATCTAACCTGAACGAGTTCTTCGGTCCACAGAACGAAAATTTGCGTGAACTTAACGCATCCTTTCCGCAGAGCAAGATTGTAGCTAGAGGGGATGAGGTCTTTCTAAAGGGCTCTGCACAAGAGATTTCGCGCATAGAGGATGTATTTACTCGTTTGATCAAGTATTTTGAGAAATTCAATGTTTTACCCTTGAAGGAGGTTCAGAATACTTTGGAAGGGCATAAGATTGATGAGTATTTGAATCAAGACGATATTATCGTTCACGGAAATAGGGGATTAATAGTTAAGGCCAAAACGCACAATCAAAAGCGCTTAGTAGAGGCGGTTAAGGAGAACGATATCGTGTTTGCTATAGGGCCTGCGGGTACAGGTAAAACCTTTACAGCGGTGGCATTAGCCGTGAAAGCGCTGAAAGAAAAGTCGGTAAGGAAGATCATTATTACTCGTCCGGCGGTGGAAGCAGGAGAGAATTTGGGTTTTCTTCCTGGAGATTTGAAAGAAAAGATAGATCCCTATTTAAGGCCCATTTATGATGCCTTGGATGACATGATCTCAGCAGATAAATTGAAGGGATATTTGGAAAAAAATACTATCGAGATTGCGCCTTTGGCCTATATGAGAGGTAGAACCCTGGATAATGCCTTTATTTTATTAGATGAAGCACAAAATACCACACCCATGCAACTTAAAATGTTTTTGACTAGGATGGGGCCGTCGAGTAAGATCATCATCACAGGTGATAAATCTCAGGTAGACCTTCCTAAGAATCAAAAATCCGGTTTAGAAGAGGCAGCAAGAATTTTGAGAAGAATTCCGGGAATATCTTTCATAGAATTAGATGGCAAAGATGTGGTGAGACACCCATTAGTAGTCAAAATCCTGGAGGCTTATGAAAAAGCGGATTCTTAGTGTTCTTTTTTTTATTTTTTCATTTCAATCCTTTGCGCAGCATATTGATAGGTGTCCTCCAAGCATGGGTAAGTATCCTCGTCTGCATGAACTATTGAATTCAAAAATCGAAGAGAAGAAGAACGCTAGAAAATCAGCAAATGAGGGGGTAGTCAGAATTCCTGTGGTGGTTCATGTGATTCACAATAATGCTAACGGTGCCTTAGGGGGTACTAATATCAGTGATGGGCAGATCCTTTCACAGATTGAGGTCCTCAATGAAGACTATCGTAGAAAAATAGGTACTCCCGGGTATAATAACCATCCGGACGGGGCAGATATGGAGATAGAGTTCTTTTTAGCTCCCATAGATCCAGAAGGAAGGGAAACCAACGGAATTAACAGAGTATACTCAGCCAAAAGAAGCTTTAGCGTATTGTCTGATGCCTATAATCTATCTGATCTAGCCTATTGGGATTCCAATAGATATCTAAACATTTGGGTAGCTAATCTCTCAGGAGGTTATTTGGGCTTCGCTGAATTTCCTTTTGGGAATTTTGAAGGACTTGAGCTTCAAGAAGTAGATGAGAAAATTGACGGTGTAATCATTGATTATCGGGCTTTTGGAAGGAAAATGGGCGCCGTAGAGGAACCTTACAATTACGGAAGAACGGCTACGCATGAAATCGGACATTGGTTAGGTCTGATCCATATCTGGGGAGATGAATACTGCGGAACGGATTTTTGCGATGACACACCTCCTGCCGAATCAGCTAACCGTACTTTGACTTGTAATGATATTCTTTCTAACTGCAGAGTACGTAATTCGAGGAACATGATAGAAAACTTCCTGGATTATACTGTGGATTCTTGTATGAATGTCTTCACCAATGATCAAAAGGCCAGAGTAAGGGCTATTTTAGGAATAAGTGAAAGGCGCAAGCAATTGGTGGCAAATGCGGACCTTTTCTTTGAAGTTCAGGAGCCTATAGTCGTGAAAGTATTAGGAAATCCAGTGGTTGGGGAACATTTGGAATGTAAAATTCAAGTAAATCAAGCCAGGGACTATTCCGTGGAGATAGTTGATCCTTTGGGTAGGAAAGTATATTCAAAAAACTTCACTTCGGCTTTTGGACAAATACTTAAGATTCCCAAAAAGGAATTGGGGCAAGGGGTGAGGCATTTGAAAGTCATTTCAGGAAACCTTCAGTTTAATTATAGATTATTAGTTTTATAAATGGACAAACCTAAGTTTGATGATATTTTCATGGATTTGGCTATTCAATTAGCCAAAAGATCGCACTGTGTTCGCGCGCAAGTGGGAGCGGTCCTAGTGAATGATACCAGAATTATATCCATAGGCTATAATGGACCTCCTGCGGGTACACATAATTGCGACGATGAGTTCGGAGAACAGGGCTGTCCCCGAGATTCTAAAGGAAGCTGTTCCTTAGCCTTACATGCTGAGCAAAATGCCATACTTTATGCTACTAAGAATGGGGCTAATGTAGAAGGTTCTACCCTGTATGTGACCTTATCACCCTGTATAGCCTGTGCTCGGGTCATCTTTTCTATGAAAATCAAAAAGGTTTTTTATTTGAACTCTTACGCAGAATATAAAGGCTTGAGTTCGGATGAGGGTGTGGATTTTTTACGTAGATTTGGAATAGAGGTAGTGAAATATGAGCCATCATGAATTATCTGGCACATCTGTTCTTAGCGGGAAATAACCACGGAAAGATCTTAGGCGCTTTGCTGGAAGATTATATCAGAGGTGGTATTGAAAACGAAAAGAACAGAACATTACCGGAAGACGTTAAAGCCGGGCTGAGGCTTCACAGGCATATTGATACCTTTACGGATACAGATCCTACAGTTGGAAAGATTAAACAAAAGTTCTATACTCCATTTGGGAAATATTCCGGAGTTATAGTAGATGTGCTGTTAGACCATTTCGTCCAAAAACACTGGGATCTATATGCACAGGAGCCTTTTTCGGATTTTCGGTCCCGGATCTATCAAAGTTTGACCACTCAATATACTGAGTTGCATCCTCTACCATTAAAGAAATTAATTGCTTCCATGGTGGAGCATGATTGGCTGCAAAACTATTTGTATTTTTGGGGACTGGAAAAAGCAATGTCCAGTTTGAACAGAAGGGTTCATGGAGTAGATCTGGTAGAATCCGTATCTGTATTCAAGAATCATTATGAGGAAATTGAAGCTGATTTCTTGGAATATTTTCCAAGGCTAATCGCAAGCACTACCAATGAATTACCGTAAAATAGTTAAAGATCTAAATTCGAATAGTCTCAAGCCCTTGTATTTCCTACATGGTACGGAGCCGTATTACATAGATTTAATGGCTGAAAAGCTCCTGGAAGTCACGGTTCCCGATTTTGAAAAGGGCTTTAATGAATATGTCCTATACGGTAAAGACGTAAGTACCGGCGATGTATTGAACGTAGCCAGGAAGTTTCCCATGATGGCCGAACGTCAGTTGGTTCTGGTCAAAGAAGCCCATGCTATTACGGATCTGGGACAAAAAGAGGGCCAGGCAAGATTAGAAGCCTATGCCAAAAATCCTTTGACCTCTACCGTATTGGTCCTTTGCTTTGGTAAGCCTCAAGACGAAAGGAAAACGTGGGTGAAGGCATTTGCGGGCAAAGGAGAGCTCCATCATTTCAAAAAGATGTATGACTCTGAAGTGCCGGAGTTTATATCCGAGTTATGTAAGGAGGAGAATCTAAAGATTAGTCCGAAAGCTATACAATTATTGAGTGAGCATTTGGGGAATAATCCTCAGGCTATAAGTAAAGAAATAGAGAAACTCAAGATCAATCTTCAAGAAGGGGAGACCATAGATGCGGATATCATTGAGAAATATGTTGGCGTTTCTAAGGAGTTCAATGTTTTTGAATTGCAAAAGGCTTTGATTGATAAACAGGTAACCAAAGCTTTCAAAATAGCTCATTATTTTGGTAGTAACTCGAAAGATCATCCGGTTACAGTTAATATTATCTCTCTTTATAATTTCTTTTCCAAGGTTTTACTTCTCCATGGTTTAGGAGGTAGACCTGATGCGGAACTATCAAGAATACTAGGAGTAAATCCTTATTTTCTAAAGGATTATAAGAGAGCCGCCCAAAACTACTCTTTGTCTCAGTTAAGGAAAGTGATCCAGGCCCTACGTTTAGCGGATGCCAGATCCAAAGGTGTAGATGCGGGTAATATCTCTGATATGGATCTTTATAAAGAGTTAATATTTAGTTTTCTGAGCTGATTCTTTCTATCACCCTTAGAATCGAGTCTTCTGAAGTGTAGTCTTCTATTTCGGAGAAAGGTATCCAAAGAATCTCGTTCGTTTCGTGGTTTTGTATGATGGGTGCCTTAGAATCTGCTTTAACTAAATAACGCACATCATAATGGTAATGGGCCGGCACATCCTTTCTTTCCGGAATCAAATGAATATCCAGGTCTATGACCTCTTGCTGCTCAGCCTCGACCAGAATGCCGGTTTCCTCCCATAGTTCTTTTAGGGCTACTTCTAAAGTGTCCGGGTTACCGTCGCAATGTCCTCCGGGTTGCAGCCATTTATCTAATTTTTTGTGATGTATGAGTAGAATCTTGTCCTCGTCAACGGCAAATACTGACGCGGTCAGGTGGCCTTGCAGATTACTTCTTAGATAGGCATCCGGATTATCCTCTATGAACTCAATAAACCTTTGTTTGAGTTTCCATTGTTCTTCTGACTGTGGTAGGTATTGATATAAGGTCATGGCATGTAAATAATGGCATTCGGCTTTAGTCCCACGCTGATGGAACCTGTGATGTCTCCGGTTTTTAGGTCAATAATCTGAACCGTATTTTGTTTTTGATTGACTAACCAAAGTTTGGAGGCAAAAATAAGAAATTGGTGGGGATCATGGTGCGTTTCTATCTTCTGAATTTCTTTCCAGGAGCCATCTGCTTTCCTGAACTTTCTTAGGTAATTCTGGCCTTTGGTACAGATCCATAGATTTCCCTCTTCATCAAAAGCAGAATATCCGGGAGCAAAGTCCAAATCCAGATGATCTATCACTTGAAAACTTCTGAGGTCAATGATATTTATTGTCTTTTGGGTGGAATTTTCTACAATAACATGATAAGTGTCTCTGCCCGGCCATACGTTAGTAGGGAAGGGGTCAACCTTAATGTCTCTGATGACCTTTTTGGTTTGGGCATCAATTACAGTAAGGAATGAAGATTCCAGACAGGTAACTACTACATACCTCCCCTCGTTTGCAAATAAAATCTCATGGGGATCCGCACCTACCGTGATGGTGGCTAACTGACTTCCATCTAGTGCGGAATGAACTAAAATCCTTCCGGAATGGGAAACCAATCCTGTCCAGATTTCTTTGCCGTCTGGGGAGAACACAGCATTGTGATTAGCATAAGGAACGGTGTACGTATTTTCCAGTTTATTGGAGGCTTTGTTCCAAACAGATACATGACCTTGGACTTGCAAGTTATGTAGTCCGTCATGTCCTTCTGAAAAGTCATATTCAGGGAATGCGAGAGCTATTTTGTCGGCTTGCGGACTTAATCCCAGATGGTGCAAGTAAGTGGCTCTGGGAGCTTTTAAATAGATCCTTTGCTTTTCTTCCATAGTGTTCGGATCGATAAAGGAAAGGCTATTGTCGCCACCGTTAGCTGTCACGAGTGCAGGAGTCATCACTTGGGAGATCTCTTCACTTTCTTTGCAGGATATAAGGGTGATAAGTAGTAAAGCTAAAAGTTTGCGCATAAAAAAACGTTGTCCTTTTGAGACAACGTTTCAAAGTTAATATTATTCGATCTTATTTGTATATCAATGAGAATAGATAATGTGCAAGTGATTTTCCACCTTCACGAGCTTTTTCCTTAGTGGTTTCAGCCCAGTTAGTTTCACTTACTTGTGTAATCTCTGAAGACTGTTTATTTTCAGAAGCCGCAACCGTATGCTGATAAGCAGTATGATATACCATCACTCCTAAAAGTAGAGTAACACAGCATAAAAGGATCAACAAGGCGTATTTCTTCATTTTCCTAGAGATTATATAGCAAAAGTACAAATAATACTTGAATAATACAAGAAAATCAATTGATTTTTCCTACCATATCCTCAGGTTTGACCCACTGATCAAATTCTTCAGCAGTCAGGTATCCTAAAGCAATTGCAGTTTCCTTCAAAGTGCTTCCGTTCTTATGTGCGGTTTGTGCAATCTCTGCCGCTTTATAGTAACCTATTTTTGTATTAAGAGCCGTTACTAGCATAAGGGAATTATTCACGTGTTTGGTGATATTTTCCTTTAAAGGTTCGATCCCTACTGCACATTTGTCATTGAATGACACACAGCTATCTCCTATTAGACGGGCGGAATGCAGGAAGTTATAGATCATCATCGGTTTAAACACGTTTAATTCGAAGTGACCTGTAGCCCCACCGACGTTAATAGCAACGTCATTACCCAATACCTGAGCGGCTACCATGGTCATGGCTTCGCACTGCGTAGGGTTAACTTTACCCGGCATGATAGAAGAACCTGGCTCATTATCTGGGATATGGATCTCACCAATACCTGCTCTTGGTCCGCTGGATAGCATACGGATGTCATTACCAATCTTCATCAAGCTAACGGCTACTGTTTTTAGTGCTCCGTGAGCTTCAACGATAGCGTCATGTGCAGCTAAAGCTTCAAATTTGTTTTCTGCAGTAACAAAAGGTAAGCCGGTTAATTGAGCGATTTTCTCTGCTACTACTTCAGCATATCTTGGGGGCGTATTGATGCCTGTACCTACAGCCGTTCCACCTAAGGCTAGTTCGGAAAGGTGAGCTAAAGTATTTTTAATGGCTTTTAAGCCATGGTTCAACTGCGATACATAGCCTGAGAATTCTTGTCCTAGGGTCAATGGAGTAGCATCCATGAAGTGGGTTCTACCTATTTTCACAATACCCATGAACTCTTTTGATTTTTTCTCTAGAGTATCTCTCAGCTTTTCAATACCAGGGATGGTTACTTCAACTAACATCTTGTACGCCGCGATGTGCATAGCGGTAGGGAAGGTGTCATTTGAAGATTGAGACTTGTTTACATCGTCATTAGGATGGATGAACTTTGTTTTATCTGTTAAGTTTCCTCCTTTTAAAACGTGGGCTCTGTAAGCAATCACCTCGTTACAGTTCATGTTTGACTGAGTCCCTGAACCCGTTTGCCATACTACTAGTGGAAATTGATCATCCAACTTTCCATCAAGGATTTCTTGACAAACATTGCCTATTAAATCCGCCTTCTCTTGGTCTAGCACTCCACATTCAAGGTTTGCAAGGGCTGCACCATGTTTTAAATAGGCGAATGCCCTGATGATTTCTTTGGGCATTTTATTGATGTCCTGCGCAATTTTAAAGTTTTCGATAGAACGCTGTGTCTGGGCACCCCAATACACATTAGCGGGTACTTGAACCTCGCCCATCGTGTCTTTTTCTATTCTGAATTCCATTCGCTGGTATTGATTTTATGATGTGCAAATTTACCAGTCTGTGTTTGAATTATCAAGGAAATCAGGAATTGCAGTAGTATATCCTTGTGGTGACGGATTTTTTACTAAATTGGCTCGATTTTAAAACTATTATACCTAAAAACTATGAGTGGACTTATTCGTTTTAAGTTGTCTTTTATGATGTTCCTTGAATTTTTTATTTGGGGATCATGGTTTGTGACGCTTGGTACTTATCTAGGAAAAAACCTGAATGCTACAGGTGCTGAGATTGCGAACATCTTCGGTACTCAATCTTGGGGAGCCATTATTGCACCATTTATTGTAGGTCTTATAGCAGACCGTTACTTTAATGCAGAGCGTATTCTAGGTATACTTCATTTAGTAGGTGCCGGTTTGATGTATTTGATGTACAGTGCTGGTACTGCGGGTGAATTTTTCCCATATGTATTAGGTTACATGATTCTTTTCATGCCTACCCTTGCCTTAGTCAATTCCATTTCATTTAGACAATTAAATGATCCCGAAAAAGAGTTTTCCGGCATCAGAATCTGGGGAACTATTGGTTGGATCTTAGCCGGTTTAGCGATCAGCTTCGTTTTTGCCTGGGATTCAGGGGAATCCATTGAAGCGGGTGCATTAAGAAATACCTTTTTGATGGCTTCAATTGTATCTGCTGTATTAGGTGTGTATAGTTTTATCCTTCCTTCAACACCCCCTACTAAGAGTGCAGGTGATAATAGTTCAGTTTCAGACATCTTAGGCTTAGAGGCATTACAGTTGTTGAAAGATAAAAACTTCTTGATCTTCTTTATTTCTTCTATTTTGATTTGTATTCCTTTAGCGTTCTATTATCAGTATGCAAACCCGTTCTTAAATGATATCGGGATGCAGAATCCTACCGCTAAGATGACTATTGGTCAGATTTCTGAAGTATTATTCCTATTGGCCTTACCTATTTTCTTCAAGCGTTTTGGCTTTAAGAATACCATCTTAATCGCCATGTTAGCATGGGCACTGAGATATGTGATGTTTGCGTATGGAGATGCAGGACAATTCAGCTTTATGTTATTGATAGGTATTGCTTTACACGGGATCTGCTATGACTTTTTCTTTGTGGCTGGGCAGATTTATACAGACGCTAAAGCTGGACTAAAATATAAAAGTGCTGCTCAAGGTTTGATATCCTTGGCTACCTATGGGGTAGGTATGATGATAGGTTTCTGGGCAGCGGGTCTTATAGCCGACCATTATACTAGCATAAAAGAAACGAATATTGCTCAGTTTTGGCAGCAAGTTTGGGTTATTCCGGCCGGAATTGCAGTGGCCGTCATGGCCTTCTTCTTCCTCTTCTTTAAGAGTGAGAAGGTAGAATCTTAAGAGAAAGGCGCAGTTAAGTACTGCGCTTTTTTTTTGTACCTTTGCGAGAAGTTTTACGGCATTGAGATACTTTATTGAAATTTCTTACTTGGGTACCCATTTCCATGGTTGGCAGATCCAGCCCGGGGCAGATACTGTACAGGGGGAACTAGAGAAAGCCCTTAGCACGGTGCTGAATGCGCCTATTTCAATCATGGGAAGTAGTAGGACTGATACGGGTGTTCATGCGCGCCAGCAATATGCCCATGTAGATTTACCTCAGGAGATCCATGCCGGTTACATTCAGCGCTTGAATCGTTTTCTACCTAAGGACATTACCATCAAGAATTTTTATCCTTTAAGTGATGAAGCACATGCTCGCTTTGACGCTACGGGTAGAAAATATATTTACAGGATTCTTCATTCCAAAGATTCTTTCCAACAGTGGATTTGTGCGCATTATTCCAGAAGGCCGGATGTTGATGCCATGAATAAGGCTGCGAAAATCCTTTTTCTGCACACCGACTACCAAAGTTTTAGTAAGGTTAAGACAGATGTCACCACCTTTGACTGTACCATAACGGAAGCAGTGTGGAGATATGTGGATGAGCGATTAGAATTTCATATCTCAGCCAACAGGTTTCTAAGAGGTATGGTGAGAGCTGTGGTGGGTACTTTACTGGAAGTAGGTTATGGGAAAATTGGATTACAGGAATTTGAAAACATCATTCTGGCTAAGGATAGAACAAAAGCCGGAACGGCTGTAAAAGCGGAGGGCTTAACTTTAGAAAGAGTGTACTATCCGGAGGGATATTTTAATAAGGGAGGTTTGATATGACAGAGGTAGGTAAGGATATACAAAAGGCAAAAGCAATTTTGGAAGCGGGTGGCTTAGTTGCTATTCCAACGGAGACGGTCTATGGTTTAGCTGCAAATGCCTTGAATCCCAAGGCTGTGGCGAAGATCTTTGAAGCTAAGAATCGCCCGTCCTTCGATCCTTTAATAATACATATTTCGACATTTGCAGAATTATACAAATATACTTCGCAAAGCTTAGGTCAATTAACAGAAATTGCGAATAAATTTTGGCCTGGGCCGCTTACGGTGCTTCTGCCTAAAAGGGATATTATTCCTGACGTGGTAACTTCAGGCTTAGAAAGAGTAGCGGTAAGGGTACCACAACATGAGCTAACTTTATCTTTGCTAAGTAGTATTGATTTCCCTTTAGCGGCACCTAGTGCTAATCCTTTTGGATATGTATCACCGACTACGGCTCAGCATGTCTATGATCAGTTGGCTGGCAAAGTGGATTATATTCTAGACGGAGGTCCCTGCCAGGTAGGAGTTGAATCAACCATCATAGGCATTGAAGTTGCGGATTTGGTGGTTTATCGGAAAGGTGGTTTAGCCATAGAAGATCTGGAACGGAATTTTGAAGGGAAGGTTAGGGTGAATGACTTTTCTGCCTCTAATCCCAGTGCTCCGGGCATGTTGAAGAAGCATTATTCCCCGGATAAGCAGGTGCTCGTCTATAAAGAAGGTGAATCATACGATAAAGAAACCGCATTTTTAAGATTTTCTTCTCCCATTTCAGGGTATTCTTATCAGTTTGTTCTTAGTGAAAGTGCTGATCTTGCAGAAGCTGCGGCAAGGTTATTCCAAGGTTTGAGAGCATTGGATCAAATGCCGGTAAAGACCATTGTCATTGAATTTGTACCGGAAGTAGGTCTGGGAAGGGCTATAAATGATAGATTAAGGAGGACCATAGCGGAAGAATAATTCTATTCTTCCACTACTTTTACTTCGATTCTTCTATTTACTGCGGCATCATTCGGATCTATAGGTTCAGCTGATCCTTTTCCGGCAGTTGTAATTCGTGAGGATGCAATGCCCTTATTGAATAGCCAGTTGGCTACCGTCCTCGCTCTAAACTCAGACAATCTTACGTTTTGTCTTTCATCTCCGGCCTTTTCGGTATGGCCAATAATTTCGATTTTTACGTTAGGATGGTCTTTCATAAACTGAAGCACCTCTGCTAGCTTGTCTTCAGATCCCGGTAACATGGTAGTTTGACTCTGTTCAAAATTCACCCCGGTTAGCACATAGCTCTTACCTACCTTAGCCTCCATCTTTTCCGGTGCCGTAGGGAGCGGAGTCAGGGTTATGTTAGCCTCCATTTGCGCCACTTGGCTTCTATTCAGTGAGCCTATGTAGGGATGGTAACCAGGTACGTTTATCTCCATATCTAGGAGTTGAGCAGGGTCAGTTAGTAGGTGATACACTCCATCCTCCCAGGTTCCTTTGATGGTTTTGCTCTTTCCCTGAGTGATCACGATCTTGGCCTTGTTCGATTGCTCCTCTGTTAGACTAGGGGTAAACTTGAGTGCTAAAGGGTAAGTAGATTTTCTTAATGCCAGAGGCTCTCCATTGAAGGCTGCCACTTTTAGAGATTTCGTTTCGTATCCCTCTGCTTCGAATTTAAGATCTAAAGCTGCATTTGGTAAGAAGGTTGCTTTAAATCCATCTTCTGTGGAATTTAAAGGCACCTGCTTGTTTGCGGCATTATTCACGAATAGAGATTTTACAACTATTTTTTCTTTGGTGTAATCATCTATGAACTGGAAGGTGTATTCTTGAAGACCACTTGGTTCTAATTTGATGATATGGCTTCCTTCTTGATTACTTGTTGGGGCTGAATAATTTTGGTATCCCTCCGCTTTGATATCCAAAGAATAACTTTGTCCTGCAATCACTTTTGTAGCTAGATAAGTTCCTTTGCTTGCGTTATATAGGGTTTCAACGGGCTGTTTATTTGCATCTAGCAGGAATAGTTGGCTTTTCAATATAGGTTTCTCTGTGTAAGAATCTATTAGGCTGTATTCCTGAGAGACATAGTGAATGGTAGGCAACTTCTTCAAGGGTAAATTCACTGTTCCGGCATCATTTACGTCTACACTTCCACTTATCCTCTCGTATCCTGGAGCGGAAAGATCGTAGGTAAGGGTATGTTTTTCGTAGAAAGTAAATGTAAGATCTTTGCCTTCAACTATTTTCCCATCTTCTGTTTTAATGGTCAAAGAGGGGCTGGGTATAGGTGATTTTGTTTCCTGATCGAGCACTACGAAAGTAGTCTGGTACGGAGGAGTGATTTCTAGCGTTATAGGTATGATTTGTCCTTTAGCTCTTACTGTATTTTCCTTGTGTGAATAAGAGCCTCCATTTTCTGATTTGTAGGTGAATTCATACGTTCCTTCTTCCTTTGGAACGAAGTTTTGACCTGTATAAGCTTGTAGTACTTCTCCAGTAGGTGATTTTACCTCAATATTCGCTTTTGTATCAGCTTTGGTTCTAAGATTGACTACTTTAATGGTGAAAGCAGCTAGGCTGATTGGGGTTAGTTCGAGGGTAATTTGATTTTGTTCCAGATCCAGAGATTTCTGTAAGGGTTCAAAGCCAGGTGCTTCAATATTGATGCTAATTTTTTGGCCTTTATCCGCATTCAGGACTTTTGTTCTTTCTTCCCATACTAGATTCTTTCCTAGAACTTCAAATTTTGAAAAGGACGTGATTTCTTGTCTGCTTTCTTTATTGATGGCGAGTAGCTTAAAAGTAGATGGAAGAGGGTCTAGGCTAACCAATATTTCTTGATCTTTAGAAGGATCTATGTGGGTGGATAATCGTTTAGATTGATATCCTGCTGCAGAGATTGAAAGTTGGTACTCGCCCTTTTCAGTGACTGAAATATCTATGGGTGAATTAGTGGTACTGTATTTTTGATTTAGGTTTAATCCGCTAAGATCAACCTGTGCCGTAATCGGTGTGTTCGACTTTGAATCAACTACCGCAAGGCGCGTAGAAGTAAAAGATTTTGGATTGAGTTTAATCTCCAGAATGTCTTCATCGTAAAGCAGTTCTGTGTCAAAACTCTGAGTTTCACTATAGAAGTTTCCGGCTTCAGCTATTACTTTTAATTCTCCTCCTTTCAGGATTTCATAGAAGCTTTTCTTCTTATCAGATTTCAATGGAATGTTCTGATCTCTATAGGCCACTTTAATACCGGCATTCTTGATTTCTGAGCCATCTAAACTGTTGACTACCCGTACTTGTAGACGGATTTTTTCAACATCTTGAGCATAGCTTAAAGTAGAGATGGCAATAGCACCTAAAAATAACCTGAATTTCATCAAACTTTTATATCTTTGAAAAGTTCAAATATAACGGATGTTCTTAACGGAACGTCTATAAGTGGCTTCCTAAAAATAGAAAGAATGATATTTTCATGTGATTTTTTTCCATGCATAGATTATATGCGGCACTTACTTCGGGAGGAGGAGTTTTGGTTGAATACTGGGGAACAATATATCAAGCAATCGTACCACACGCGTGCTTACGTGTTAGGTCCACACCAAGTGGAAGTACTTTCTGTTCCCGTCAAAAAGTACAGCAATCATGCTTTGATTAAAGATATTCAAATAGATAATTCAAGTGATTGGGGTAGAAAGAATTGGAAGACTATAGAGAATTGTTATAGAAATAGTCCCTATTTTGAGCATTTTGAACCATATATATATCCGCTTTTTTCTAAAAAATACGAGGAATTACTGGTGTTAAATAAGGAATCGCTGACAATATGTCTTAAATTAATGAAGGTAAAAAAGACAATTTGTCACCAAGATTTTTCGTATTATGATTATAAAGACCAATTTATTAGATTTAACGCGAAAAGAAGGGAAGAGAATGCGGACAATTTGCCATTTTTGAGCTATCCACAAAACTTTGGCAGCGCGTTTGTGTCTAATCTAAGTATTCTTGATCTACTATTTATGAAGGGTTTAGAAAGCCGTGATATAGTGATGGGGAATATTTTTGTTTAAAATTTTGTTATAGAAAAAATAGAATTAAAATAATGGAACCCAAGTTTTCGCAACGAGTAAAAGAGGTTATATCTCTGGCAAAAGAAGAGGCCTTACGTTTGGGTCATGACTACATCGGGACTGAGCATTTGATACTTGGGATGATCAGAGAGGGAGAGGGATTAGGTTTAGGTCTAATCCAAAAGGCCGGAGTAAATCCGGAAGAGCTTAGACTCTCCATAGAAAATTCCACACGGGGCACGGCTACGAACACCATTAAGAATCTAGCCAATATTCCGCTTACGCGACAGTCTGAGAAAGTACTTAAGATTACACATCTAGAGGCGAAGATATTTAAGTCTAATGTTATAGGTACAGAACATCTATTATTAGCTGTATTGAGAGATGATGACAACTTAGGATGTCAAATTCTGCACAAATTTCATGTAGACTACAAGTTGATTAAGGAGATGTTAGAGTACCAACTTACGGGCATTGAACCGAGGATGGAAAGTCAGGATACAGATGATGAGGATAAGAACTTTGGCAGTGGAAGTGGCTTTGGTCAAAAGTCTGATACCAAAAGTGGGGAGAAATCCCGTACGCCTATTTTAGACAATTTTGGTAGAGATCTTACCAAGATGGCGGAGATAGGTAAACTAGATCCTATCGTAGGTAGAGAGAAGGAAATTGAGCGTGTGGCTCAGATTCTGTCTAGAAGAAAGAAAAATAATCCTATCCTTATTGGTGAACCTGGTGTAGGTAAAACCGCCATTGCTGAAGGTTTGGCCCTTAGGATTGTGCAGAAAAAGGTATCACGAGTATTGTTTGGCAAGCGAGTGGTAACCTTGGATTTGGCTTCTCTTGTGGCCGGTACGAAGTACAGAGGTCAGTTTGAGGAAAGAATGAAGGCGGTGATGCAGGAGATTGAAAAGAATCCGCAGATCATTCTGTTTATCGATGAGATACACACCATAGTGGGAGCCGGTGGCGCTTCAGGTTCTTTGGATGCTTCTAATATGTTCAAACCGGCCTTAGCACGTGGAGATATCCAATGCGTAGGTGCCACTACTTTAGATGAGTATCGTCAATACATAGAAAAGGACGGAGCTTTGGCCAGAAGATTCCAGATGGTAATGGTAGATGCTACTTCTATTGATGAGACCATTGAGATCTTGCATAATATTAAGAGCAAATATGAGGATCATCATAATGTGACCTATACAGATGAAGCCATTGAATTGGCGGTAAAATATTCTGAACGTTATATTACGGATAGATTCCTACCGGATAAAGCCATTGATGTGATTGACGAGGTGGGTGCGAGGGTTCACATTAAGAATATCAACGTGCCTCAAGAGGTTGTGGATCTGGAAAATGCGGTTGAGGAAATCAAGCAGGAGAAAAACCGAGTAGTGAAGAGTCAACGCTATGAGGAAGCTGCTCAGTTGAGAGATAGAGAAAAGAAATTGATCGATCAATTGGAAAATGCGAAAGCTGCTTGGGAAGAAGAATCTAAACGTCAGCGATTTAATGTGACCGAAGATCACGTGGCAGAGGTAATCGCCATGATGACCGGAATTCCGGTTAAGAGAGTGAACATGAATGAAGGGGAGAAAATCCTTAACATGGGTCAGAATCTGAAAGGTAAGGTTATAGGTCAAGATCCGGCCGTTGAAAAGCTAGTAAAGGCTATTCAGCGTACCAGGGTAGGATTGAAAGATCCTAAAAAGCCTATTGGATCCTTCATATTCTTGGGACCTACCGGGGTAGGTAAGACGGAGTTAGCTAAGAAATTAGCTGAATATCTTTTCGACAAAGAAGATGCTCTGGTAAGAATAGATATGAGTGAATACATGGAGAAATTCAGTATTTCTCGATTAGTAGGAGCGCCTCCGGGATATGTAGGATATGAAGAAGGAGGTCAATTAACCGAAAAGGTGAGAAGAAAACCTTATTCCGTAGTGCTTCTGGATGAGATTGAAAAGGCACATCCTGATGTGTTCAATATTCTACTTCAAGTGCTAGACGACGGTATTTTGACAGATTCACTGGGTAGAAGAGTGGACTTCAGGAATACCATTATCATCATGACTTCCAATATTGGAGTTAGAGATCTGAAGGATTTTGGTTCGGGTATTGGATTTGCTACAAAATCCAGAATGGAGAATCAGGACGATATGGTGAAATCCACTATTCAAAACGCCTTGAAGAAATCATTCTCTCCTGAATTCCTGAACCGTTTGGATGATGTGATTGTGTTTAATTCTCTGTCTAAAGAAGATATCTTTAAGATCATTGATATTTCATTAGGTAAACTATTGAGCAGAATTCAAAACTTAGGATATTCCTTAGAATTAACAGAGAGTGCTAAATCTTTCTTGTCTGAAAAAGGTTATGATCAGCAATATGGAGCCAGACCTTTGAATAGAGCTATTCAAAAATATGTGGAAGATCCATTAGCTGAAGAAATTCTAAGAGGAAATTTAAGTGAAGGAGATACTATTCTGGTGGACCATCAGGAAGGTGAAGAGCAATTGAGCTTTTCCAAAAAGTCTAAAACAGAAGAAGTTGAACCATAAATTCAAAGTTTTTGAAAAAGGCGCGTGAGCTAAGCTTGCGTGCTTTTTTTTGTTTATTTTTACCAAAAAATCTGCTTGTGAGGCTAATATTTTTACTTCTATTCTCGTTTTCTGCGTTTGCGCAGACCCTTAGCCCTTCTTCCAGGATTTCCTTGTTAACCATTTCTCCGGGGGAGGAATTGTATTCAACCTTTGGACATAGTGCTATTAGAGTCTGGGATCCCGCTTTAGGTATAGATGTAAACTATAATTATGGATCATTTGATTTCAACGCTCCTGGTTTTTATTTAAAGTTTGTTCGAGGGTATTTGGACTATATGATTACCTCTCATCCCGCTTATTTAGAATTTGAATATTGGAATAGAGAAAACAGAAAGATTACTGAACAAGTTTTGAATCTTAGTTTGGCGCAAAGACAAAGGGTTTATGAGTTTTTGGAAAACAATCTGAAGCCGGAAAATAAGAATTATAGATATAAATTCTTTACGGACAATTGCAGTACTAGATTGAGAGATGTACTGCAAATAGCGGCTGGAGATAGTTTAGTGTTTAATCAAGCCTTGAACGCAGACTCCACTTATAGGCAGTGGATAGATAAATATGCCCATGAAAACGGGAAGTCTTGGGCTGATTTTGGGATGGATTTGGCTATTGGTGCTGATTCCGACAAAAAAACGGGTTGGGCAGATGCCATGTTTATTCCAGATAATTTGATGAAGGCTGTAGATCAGGCCAAGGTTTTAACGGTGAAAGGAGAAGAAAATCTGGTTATTCTTAAAAGAGATTTGAATCAAATTTCTGAGATAACGAAGCAGCAAGGTATGAGTCCTGTTGTTTTCTTCGCTTTATTTGCGGTTTTAATGTTTTTTCTGAATAAAGCGGGGGTGGGTCATGGATTTGATAAGTTTTTGTTTAGTGTTTTAGGGATAGCCGGATGGATCTTACTTGCCCTCTGGTTTTTGACGGACCATGGGGTGACCAAATACAATTGGAACCTGCTTTGGGCGTCACCATTAGTTTTTCCTGCTATTCTCAGTAAGCGTACGTGGTCGAAATATGCATTCCGAATATATGGTTTAGGATTACTCCTGTTCATGGTAGCAGCAGTGTACTATTGGGGTTTTAATTTACAAAATGGATTAGTGTTCCTATGGATAGGGATTGTATTGCGTACCTGGCAAAAGATAAAAAGAGATGGAATTAGAAAAGATTAAGGATTTATTAGTGGAGACCGCCATAGAAGCGGGAAGTTTTATTAGAAAGGAAGCGGAGGGTTTCCAAAGTCAAGCGATAGAATACAAAGATGTCAATAATGTGGTGTCCTATGTAGATAAAGAAGCCGAAAAAAGGATAGTAGAAAGACTTTCCCAGTACGTAGGGGTAGGATTTATCACAGAAGAGGAGACAGCTGAAACCTCAGACAAGGATGGATACAATTGGATCATAGATCCCTTAGACGGTACGGCTAATTTTGTACATGGCGTTCCGCATTATTCCGTGAGTCTTGCTTTTGCTAAAGGAAAAGAGGTTCTGGCCGGAGTAGTATATCATGTTCCTGCTAATGAAGTGTATTCTGCAATCAAGGGTGGAGGAGCCTACAAAGGGGATAAGAAGTTGCAAGTGTCTAAAGCTAAGGTATTAGGTGAAACCTTGATGGCTACGGGTTTTCCTTATTACAGGTTTGAAGAAATGCACCGTTATATCAAGATCTTAGAAGAACTGATGCAGGGAACGCATGGTTTGAGAAGGTTTGGTTCTGCGGCTCTGGATTTAGCATTTGTAGCAGAAGGAAGATATGACGGCTTTTTCGAATATAATTTAAATAGTTATGACATGGCTGCAGGTGTACTCCTAGTGCAGGAAGCAGGAGGTGTGGTTACTGACTTTAAGGGTGGAGACAAGTATCTGTTCGGAGGGGATGTGGTAGCAGGTGGTGCCAGTCATGAAGCCTTATTGCAAGTCATCAAAAAATACTGGTAATGGAAAACCTTAAGTATCCCATTGGGCCGTTTGATTTCGAACGGCCTTATAAAGTTAGTGACGCTGCAGAAGCTGTGGCTCATTTAAAAAGCTTCCCAGGCCAACTCATAGTTAGAGTTAAAGATTTGACAGATGAACAATTGGCTTTAACGTATAGGCCGGGTGGATGGAGTGTCAGACAGATTCTTCATCATTACCCGGATTCTCATCTTAACCTTTATACCCGCTTAAAATTTGCCTTGACGGAAGATAAGCCTAGTATTAAAGGGTATAATGAGGCGCTTTGGGCGACTACTCCAGATTATAAAGGAGACATCGCTTTGCCTTTGAGCTTTTTGAAAGCCATACATGGAAAGTTAGTGGCTATTATGGAAGAGATGACCGAGGAGCAGTGGATGCGAACCTACTTCCATATGGAGTATCAGAAGACCTTCGTGCTGAAAGATGTGGTACAATTGTACAAGTGGCATTGCGACCATCATTTGGCCCATATAGAACTAGCTTTATCTACGAGTAAGTAGCTTCTTCGATGAGTTCCTCTGATCTCTCTTTACCCAGGTATTTGTCGATAGCAAAGTGTAAGAGATAGATGAGGGGCGTGACTAAAATAGCCACTGCAAATTTGTAAATGTAGTTAACGGAGCCCACTGCTAATATTTGTTTGAATTCCCAGTTGCCAAAGACATAAAAGGCCACGAAAATTACTAAGAAGCTATCCAGTAGTTGGGAAAATACGGTAGATCCGGTGGCTCTCAACCAGATGTGTTTATTATTAGTTAGTAGGCGAAGTTTCTTAAAGATATAAGCATCAGTGATTTGTCCCAGGAGGAAGGCAAGGATACTTCCAATGATGATTCCCATGCCTGAATTCAAGATAATGGAATAGGCATTGTTAATATTTAAGGGGTAGCCTTCGGCATCCGTTTGATTTAGTTCTACCCAGAAGGGGGCCGGTGGCAGGGCGGAAGCTCCATAAAGGACGAAAAAGGTATAGGCTATTAATACGGTGGTGATATAGGAGATCATCTTTACTCCTTTGACTCCGTAGTATTCATTGATCAAATCTGAGATGATAAATACTATGGGCCAGTTAAGCACCCCTGCTGACATGTTAAAATCCAGGGTGAAGCCTAGGAGTTGGATATGCGCAGGCTTCATTCCTAGAAGAGCCTCTACGGAAAAGATTTTTGAACCTATGATTTCAGCCGTAACCGCATTTGTGATGAAAAATCCGCACAGAATGATGAGTAAAATGGTCTTACGGTTATTCATAGGAAAATTTTTGATGGTAAATATAGGAAATGATATTTTCACTTGGGAATAATTTTACCTATCTTGAATCCATAAAATCTATTCGCTATGCAAAAAATATTGAAAGCCTTATTGGCTGGCTGGGGAGCCAAAAAATTTGGGGGAGGGTGTGTTGGTACCATCATAGTCTTCCTTTTAATTTGGTGGTTGCTCGGAAAATTTGGAATGTAAGATTCGCTTTGAAAACTATACTTGCGGATATAAAATTCTGATAATTAAGGAAATGTTAAGTTGCTGATACACATTGTGGATATGTGGAAAACAAGTGGGTTTAACATATTTTGCAAAAACAAATATTATAGGATAATTTTATCCCGAAAAAGGCAAAATTAGTATGTGTTAAATAGTAATATATTGATATCTAAATAGTTGCTAACACCACACATGTGCATAAGTTTTAAGACATTTCGAGTGAATTCCCGGTAAAATTGCCGGGAAAGATTTTTTTTAATAGCTAGTAATCATGCAGTTGATTTTGGTCCCTACGCCTATAGGAAATTTAAAGGATATTACGCTTAGGGCGTTAGAAGAGTTGAAGAGTGCCGATTTGATTTTAGCGGAGGATACTCGTACTTCAGGAGTGCTTTTGAAGCATTACGAGATAAGTAAGCCTTTGCAGAGTTATCATATTTTCAATGAGCACAAGACGGTGGAGAAGGTGGTGGATCAGATCAAGTCAGGGAAGAAGGTAGTTTTGGTTTCAGATGCGGGTACGCCTGCCATTTCTGATCCAGGATTCCTATTAGTGCGGACTTGTTTAGAGCATGGAATAGATGTTCAATGTCTTCCTGGAGCTACGGCATTTGTGCCGGCCTTAGTGATGTCTGGTTTGCCTTCAGATTCTTTTGTATTTGAAGGATTCTTACCGGTAAAGAAAGGGAGACAAACGAAGTTGACGTTTTTGCAGGCGGAAAAGAGAACCATGATCTTTTATGAGTCGCCACATCGAATTATTCGTACATTAGAAGATTTTAAGACCTATTTTGGAGAAGATCGAAGAGCTTCGGTAAGTAGGGAGATATCAAAACTATATGAGGAGACCGTTCGGGGCACTTTGTCAGAAATTCTTGCTATTTTTGCACAGAAAGCTCCGAAAGGGGAAATTGTAGTCGTAATTGAAGGAAATAAAAACCAATCAGACAAAAATGAAATTTGAAAACAAGACCGTTTTAATCACAGGTGCCTCTAGAGGAATAGGCAGATCTATTGCGGAGGAATTTGCAAAAAATGGTGCAAATGTTGCTTTTACTTATTTATCGTCCGTAGAAAAGGGTCAGGCTTTAGAGAAAGAATTAGGAGAGTTTGGGACAAAGGTTAAAGGATACCGTTCTGATGCTTCCTTATTTGAAGAGGCTGAAACGTTGGTAAATGCGGTTGTTGCAGATTTCGGTAAAATTGATGTTTTGGTGAACAATGCCGGTATTACGAGAGATACTTTGTTGATGAGAATGAGTGAGGAGCAATGGGATGAGGTGCTTCGTGTAAATTTGAAATCTGTGTTTAATCTAACGAAAGCCGTTACTAAGCCTATGATGAAGGCTAAATACGGTTCTATCATCAACATATCATCTGTTGTTGGAATTATGGGAAATGCTGGGCAGGCTAATTACTCTGCTTCAAAAGCGGGGATGATTGGTTTTACAAAGTCTATAGCTAAGGAATTAGGATCTAGGAATATTCGTTGTAACGCCATAGCTCCGGGCTTTATAGAAACGGAAATGACCGGTGAATTAAACGAAGCCCAGTTAGCAGAATGGACAAAGTCTATTCCATTAAAAAGAGCGGGTCAAGGTTCAGATATAGCAAAGGCTTGTACTTTCCTTGGATCAGATGATGCTGCTTACATTACAGGACAGGTTCTTGTAGTGGACGGTGGATTATTAATGTAATGGAGTGATGAAGTCAGAATTCGTTTCCCAGACATCTGGCGGGTATTATTTGCTTTGTTTGTTAGTAGGGGTGGCGTATGCTGGCTTCTTTTATTATAGAGCCAAAATATTGAGTAAAGAGCAAAAGTGGATACTTGCAGTGATCCGCGGCACTTTAGTCAGTATTTTGGCTTTCTTGCTTTTAAATCCTTTATTCAAGACCTTAAGTGCACTTACGCTTAGGCCTAAAGTGGTTTTGGTTTTGGATGATTCAAGAAGTATGAAAAACGCAGAGAAGTGGAAAGACGTATCTGCTTCTTGGGAGGCACTCCGAAAAGGTCTAGAAAGTAAGGGTTTTGAAACCCAGACGGTAACTTTGGAAGGAGTGGAAGGCGTAGAGCTGTCTAATGCTGCTTTTACAGGCAGAAAGACGGCTTTAGCAAATGGACTAAATGCGCTTAAGGGTAATTTTGAAGGTCAACATTTAACAGATGTTATCCTCCTATCTGACGGTATAATGAATGAAGGACTTTCTCCTACCTTCTTCCAATACCCTTTTCGTATTCATACTTTAGGGGCAGGAGATTCCACGGTTAAAAAGGATGCGTACATTCAAGGCATTTCGGCAAATAAGATTGCCTATCTGGGAAATGATTTTACAGTTCAGGTCGAAATAGGTTCTTATCTTCTAAAGGGTAGGAATTCCAAGATTGAAATTAGGGATAATTCCGGTCAGGTTTTAAGCTCTTCTCCCGTGAATTATAAGACGGATGATGATTATCAGTCGGTTTCTTTCAAACTACCTGCCAAGCAGGAAGGCAAACAAAGGTTTGTAGCTGTCTTGGGCGGAGTAGAAGGCGAACATACTTTAAAAAACAATACGCGTGAATTTTTTGTAGATGTGGTGAATGGTAAAGAGAAGATACTCCTTCTTGCAGCGTCTCCGCATCCGGATTTGAAAGCTATCAAAAGTATTATTGATAAGAATGAATGGTTTGAGTTGAAGACCAAAATAGTTCAGGAAGCGGATATAAGCAGTTTGAAGAATGAGGTTTTTGATGTGCTAATTCTACATCAATTTCCGGATAGGGCTGGTTTGCACACTCGCTTCTTGTCTGAGCTGTTAGTCCGACAAAAACCGGTGTTTTTCTTTCCCGCTAGTCAGTCGGACTGGTCCTTTTTCAATGGAATGCAGAATGTAGTAAGTGTAGTCACACAGCTAGGGAAAGTTGATAAGGTAAACGGTATGTTTAATCCCGGCTTCCAGCTGTTCAATGTGCCAAGCTCGAATCTGTTTGCAGATTTACCTCCAATAACTGTTCCTTTTGGCGTTTACAGTGCTTTGACAGGTACAGAGGTCATCATGCAGCAATATATCTCAGGAATAAATACGGGCAGGCCGTTATTAGCCGTGAACCTTAGTGGAACGAGGAAGATGGCTGTTTTTCTGGGTGATGGTTTGTGGCACTGGCGTATGGAGGAGTTTGCGCAAACGCAGCAGCACGGAATTATAGATGAATTGATCTTAAAAACGCTGCAATTGATAGCGTTGAAAGAGGAAAAGGGTAAACTTAGAATTTATCCTGTGAATGAGGTTTTTCAGGTAGATCAAAAGGTGAGTTTTGCTGTAGAGATGTACAATGATTTGTACGAGAGAATTTACGAGCAGGATATAGAGTTAAGAATCAAGGGGCCATCAGGGGAGAAGAAATTTGATTTTAGAATTACGCCTGATCATTCCAGGTTTGAGCTCTCCACTTTACCAGCCGGAGTTTATACTTATGAAGGGAAAAGTAAGAATGAAAAAGCCGGGGGACAATTTGTGGTGAGCGACAGCGATATTGAATTGCAGAACACTACGGCTGATTTTAGTTTATTGAGAACCATAGCATCTGAAAATAATGGAAGTTTTCTATTGGCTAAGGATTTATTGGAACTCAGAAATGTGATTAATAAGGAAAATGTTCCGAATAAATTGGTGACTCAGGAAGATTTAAGAGACATCATACATTTCAAGTGGATTTGGTTCGTTTTAATAGTATTAGTTAGCGTGGAGTGGATATTGAGAAAATATTGGGGCTCCTATTGATGAAAATGAAGAAGTTATTCGTGGGATTTCTGCTGCCGTTTAGTTTGGCTGCACAAAATGTTAATATACCCATGGTATTTGAGAAAAAACCGTCCACTATTAGTATTCCTTTAGATATTTCTTTGGAAGACATTCAGAATCAGATTAATTTGGGTCTTCCGGATTTGATTTATGAAGACAATAGTTTTGCTGATGACGGTCTTAAAGTGAAGGTTTGGAGGAAGGGAAATCTCATCTTTACAGAGAACAAAGACGGAACCTTGACCTATGAAGTTCCCCTTAAGGTTTGGGCACAAAAGGAAATTACGGTCTTGGGCATTTCTCAAGCTCCAAGTACAGACTTTGAAATAAAGATCAAATTTGCATCGAAGTTTCGGATCAGTGAAGATTATGAATTGATCACGCAAACTAAAGGGCTAAGTTTTACTTGGATTACAAAACCCGTCTTAAAGAGTAGTTTGGTAGATGTGCCTATTGGTCCAATAATAGGGAGGGTAATCACCAGTAATATGCCTCTATTTGCAGAGCAGATTGATGAAACCATACGTAAGAATTACTCTCTTAAACCTTATGTGATTGAGGCTTGGAACGTAGCAAAACGTCCTATTCAGGTCTCTGAAGAATACAATACCTGGTTTAGGGCAGATCCCTTAGAAGTGATTTCTACACCTTTACAATCTGTGGGGGCAAGTATTAAAGGGACGATTGGGATTAAAATTTTTCTGGAAACTTTTGTAGGAACTCCCTTGTACACCCCTTCTATGGTGGTAGAAGTTCCTAAATTGAAGATGGTCAATGCTATTCCGGAGGAATTTGAGGTGCAGTTAGTAAACGTTATATCCTACGAACAAGCCAACGAGATATCCAGAAAGATGTTCTTGGACGAGACTTTTGAGTTCAAGAATGGGAAGTACAAGATTGTGGTGAAGGATCTGGTGGTGGCGCATGAGAATGAAAATATTGTTTTTCAAATTCAAACTACGGGAAGTTTCAAAGGGCAGATTAAGATACAGGGAATTCCGGTTTATGATCCTGAGAAGAAGAGCGTGGTGCTGAAGGATGTGAAATTAGATGTTAAGACGCGAAATATCTTGCATAAAGCCGCAGCATGGCTTCTGGAAGGTACTTTAGAGAAAAGGATAGCTGAGGAGTTTGCTTTGCCATTAGAAGAGATTATAGAGTTCTCTAAAAAGAGTGTATTAGAGACGGTTAATTCGGAATTAAGCAAGGGGATTAGGATGAAGGGGCAGATTATATCTGTTAATCCTGATCAGGTGATTGTAACGGAAGAGGCTATTCTAGCGGTGGTGAATTCCCGGGCAAAAGTCCAATTAATAGTGAAGGGTATGTAAAATCCTTGTACCTTTGTACTCCTTACAAGTCGATCTGTCGCTCCGCAAGGGGAGGAAAGTCCGAACAGCACAGGGTATCATGCTACCTAACGGGTAGGGGGGAGTAATCCCTACAGCTAGTGCCACAGAAAATTACCGCCTTGTAAAAGGTAAGGGTGAAAAGGAGGTGTAAGAGACCCCCACGGCTACTGCGAAGTAGACGGTATAGGTAAACCTCATGAGCTGAAAGACCAAATAAACCGGCATTGAAGAGCGACCCGCTCTAGTCGGAGGGTAGGTTGATAGAGAACGTGGGCGACTGCGTTCCTAGATAAATGACAGAATAGAACAGAATTCGGCTTACGGACTTGTAAGAGAAGGGGCTACCCACGTGGATAGCCCCTTTTTTGTGTGCCCAGCATGGTCAATAACTCTAGGGTGTAAGTCCCGAACACGCCTTTACAGTGGGAAGTGTTAGCTTATGACAAGGGTGTCCACCGCGAGGTGGAATCCGAAGGAAGTCTGAGGCAAAACCTCGATCCGACGAACAGAAACTACATACAAGGCCGCAAGTGTTGGGTGAGGCTGCAAAACAAGCCGAAGCCCTAAACTGTACGGAAACACTATGGTAAATGTAGCGGATACATGAGGTGAAAGTTATTGTTCTTACCTGGGGAGATCTGACTAAACTCTGTCAAAGGTATACGCGAATGCCCGCGAAGAAACATATAGCAGAATAATAATGCTAGTATGCTTTAGTCAGAAGTCAGCAGAGGACATAGTACCCTGTTTCTCTACTTTATACAGGGGAAGGTCTGAATGTTAGAATGGCAAAGGAACCATGAAGTTTATGACGAAGTGTTAAAAGCCGAACCACATAAGAGAACTGCTTGCATGAGGGTAGGTCGGAAATTGATAGTAAAATGCAAGAGGAGCTTAGCTGAGTCGTGCAACGAAGTGGACACAATGCCTGAGGTTTTTTTTTTAGTAATACTATGTTGGAAGAGATATTACACATCCGAAATGTCAAACACGCAGTTGATCGTGTCATCTCTAATGGAGGTGCTAGCGGAGTTGATGGTATGCAGATCGATAATCTTCGTGACTACCTTAACACGCACTGGCAATCCCTGCGATCGGATATTCTCTCTGGTACTTACCGCCCACAAGCTGTTCGGAAAGTAGAGATTCCCAAAGCAAGTGGCGGCAAGCGTATGCTGGGTATCCCAACGGTCATCGACCGTGTTATTCAGCAAAGCATTTCCCAATGGCTTGGATTAAAGTATGAGGGTGATTTTCACGATAACAGCTACGGCTTCCGTCCGAACCGTAATGCTCATCAGGCCGTCAGTAAAGCGCAAGAGTATCTGAACTTGGGCTACACGTGGGTCGTTGAACTTGATTTGGAACAATTCTTCGATCAAGTGAACCACGACATACTGATGCATCTTTTGAGCAAGAAGATTACGGATCATCGAGTCCTAGCCCTGATCGGGAAATACCTTCGTTGTGGGATTATGGATCATGGTCTTGAACAAAAGCGAACCAAGGGCACACCACAGGGTAGTCCTTTAAGTCCACTTTTGTCAAACATCATCCTGAACGAACTGGACAGGGAACTCAGCTCCCGTGGACATCGATTTGTACGCTATGCGGATGACTGTAGTATCTACGCGAAGAGCAATAAATCCGCCACTCGTATTATGCGCAACATCACCAGTTACATCGAATCTACACTAAAGCTGAAAGTGAACCGTGAAAAGAGTAAGGTAAGCAAACCTTCCCAAAGTAGTTTACTCGGCTTTAGTTTCTTCAAAACTCAAGGAGATTGGCAGATTCGTATCTCTGCAAAGAGTATCGAACGAATCCGAGAGAAGTTACGTCAAAATACTCGACGTAATACAGTTACTCCTATGCATGAGCGACTGACTAAACTACGGCAAATTATTCACGGCTGGGTGGATTACTTTCGTATAGCAACGAATAAGAAGGTGATGGTAGCACTAGATAACCTAGTGCGAAGACGCTTGCGTGTTCTGCTTTGGAAGCAATGGAAGACCGCAGGTAATCGAATTCGGAACTTAATGAAACTGGGAGCCAAACGCTGGCTTGCCTACCAACATGCGAACACCCGTAAATCCTATACTCGGACAGGGACAAGCCCTATCGTTCAAACAACGCTAACAAACTCATACTTTACTAAATTAGGTTACGAAGGATTTGCAGACTACTATTACTGGAGAACAACGCATCAAACGACGTTATTCTAACAAACCGCCTTGGTACGGATCCGTATGCCGGGTGGTGTGAGAGGACAGATAGGGAAATAATCCCTATCTTCCTACTCGATTATATCTTATTCTTGTGAGGGATAAGGAGTTTTTCTCCTCTCTCTGCAAAGTTTTTCTTTTTGCCATTGGCGGCCATTAGGGCTTCTACGGAGATTCCATATTTATTGGCTACCACTCTTAGGATATCGCCAGGTCCTACAGTATGAACGGCTTGTACGGGAACTTTTAATTTAGTTACGCCTTCCTTTATCAAAGATGGGTTTACATCGGGATTAAGGGCCTGCAGATTATCTGAGCTAGTATTGAATTTATTAGCAATAGCAAAAAAAGTTTCACCTGCTTTTACAGTATAAGTAGATGTTTCTCCTTTATATGAAGTCGTTGGTTTTTCAACTACAGGAGTTACCTCTTTTTTCTTTTCCTCTTTCTTTTCAGGCTCTGGAAGAGTAACTTCTTCTACAATATCCTCATCTTCCTCTTCTACCGGTTTTTCGTCCACTTGAACCAAATCAGAGTCAATGCTCTTCATGTCTACAATATTGCTGGCATCGTCTGACATAAGATTCCATCCTGCGTATAGCAGAAGGACAACTATGGCAAATAAAATGACTAGAACTACGGCAGGGGTGTTACTTGCTCCCTGCTTTGGTTTTCTATTTCTTTCTTCATATTCCATATTATTGAAAGCTGTTTTTTAGTTCTTGGTTCATTTGGTCTACTTTTGCTTTTAGCTCTTCCTTATATTCCATTAACTTTAGTGCAATAGAAGGGGAAGAGGTCGCTAATACCTGGGTAGCTAAAATACCCGCATTAGTGGAAGCGTTTAGGGCTACTGTAGCTACAGGCACACCTGAAGGCATTTGTAAAATGGATAATACAGAATCCCACCCATCTATAGAATTTGATGATTTTACCGGTACGCCTATAACAGGTAAGATGGTACAGGAGGCAACCATTCCAGGTAAATGTGCAGCACCTCCGGCACCTGCTATAATGACTTTTAATCCTCTTTCTGCTGCTGTTTCAGCATAGTTTACCATTTTTTGTGGAGTCCTATGTGCAGAAACAATCTCTATTTCATAGGGAATTCCAAACTTTTCAAAGATGTCTACTGCCCCTTGCATCACTTTTAAATCAGAGATGCTTCCCATTATTATGCCTATCATTGAGCGATTATTTTCAGATTGTTCTGTACAAAATTCACCTTTTCTTTTAAGTTTTCAAAATCATCTGCCAAAATACTGACATGTCCCATTTTCCTGAATGGTTTGGTGATTTTCTTCCCATAAAAGAAGGGATATGCATGTTCTAAAGCCAGGATTTTATCCAATCCTTCTACTTTTGCTATTCCTGTATGTCCTTCCTCTCCCAAAATATTAACCATGGCAGATAAGGAATGTGGAGTAGGATCTCCTAAAGGTAAATTTAGGATAGCTCTCCAGTGTTGATCAAATTGAGAGACTACATTTGCTTTCTGCGTTTGATGCCCACTATTATGCGGTCTTGGCGCTACCTCATTGACCCAGATCTTTCCTTCTTTATCAAGGAACATTTCTACAGCCAATAAGCCTACTATACCGAATGCTTCAGCTGTTTTAATAGCTACTTCCTCAGCTTGTTGAGCAGTAGAAGCCTCTATGTTAGCAGGCGAGAATTGGTATTCCACAAGGTTAGCTGTAGGGTGGAATACCATCTCTACGACAGGGAAACACTTCATTTCTCCATTCTCATTCCTTGCAATTATAACGGCAAGTTCCTTTTCAAAGTCTACGAACTTCTCTAGAATTCCTTCTGCATCAAAAGCTTTATCTAGATCTGCTTCTGATTTTAGCAACTGCACACCTTTTCCATCGTATCCCCCTACACCTAGCTTGTTAACTGCGGGTAAAAAGTCTTTATTCGCGATAATTTCATCCCGATTTTTAACTTTTATAAAAGGGGATGTTGGAATGTTATGTGATACAAAGAAGTCTTTTTGAGTACGTTTATTTTGGATGGTTTCTATGACTGAAGGTTGAGGGAAGACCTTTTTGCCTGCGGCTTCCAAGTCTTTCAAAGCCTGAATATTAACGTTTTCTATTTCTATGGTGATAACATCCAGGTCTTTTGCGAATTCCATTACGGTATTATAATCTGTTAGGGATCCGCAAGTAAAGTTTTTTGTCCAAACTGAACAGGAGCATTCTGGGTCTGGGTCAAGTATTGAAATATTTAAGTCTAAATCCAATGCAGTTTGCAGTAGCATCTTACCCAATTGACCACCGCCTAAAATACCAATTCTCTGTTTCATTCTCGTTTTATGATCTTACAAAATAAGCATAAATAGTAGAAATAACCTTGTTTTGTTAGGTATAAATTCGAAGCTCTTAAGTCTGAATATATGTGTTTGATAGCGAAATTGCTAGAGTTAAACTTCGCAAAAAGGTTATAAGCAGGTAAAATAGAGAAATAATTGTATATTTATATAATTGTACAAGTACTACAGTATAAAGGTTTATTTTTTACTTTGGAGGTATGCTTGTATTTTGCTAATGAATTCAAATTACCTGTATGACAACTACATTCTTAGGACGAGCAGCAGCTGAAGTATTTCAAAGTGCAAAGGATTTAAGTGATTTACAAAAACTCCATATTGTGCTTCCGAGCAGGAGAGCAGCCCTGTATTTTGGAAGAGAATTAGCGTCTTTATCTGCTATTCCATTCTTTGCACCTAAGATTTCATCTATAGATGATTTTATTCAGGAAACTTCAGGTTTGCAATTGATTAAGTCGGTTGATCTATATTTTGAGATATATAAGGAATGGAAGCAGTTAGATGGAAGTCTTACTTTAGAGCATTTTTTGACCTGGGTTCCCACCTTGGTTAAGGATTTGAATTTGATAGATTCTTCACTTTTAGATGATACGAAGGGATTGTTTACCTATTTGGATCAGGCCGATGCGCTCAAAAGATGGGGGATTAACGCTGAAAATAATGTAGTAACGGATTTTGCGGGTTCTTACTTTAGCTTCTTTAAGAAGATGGGTTTGGTTTACCATACATTGCGAGAGCGTTTAGCCGCGAAAGGAGTAGGTTATTCGGGTCTTTTATATAGGACTGCCGCTGAAAAGGCCATAGACAAAGAATGGAAAGAAGATTTTTATTTTATTGGGCTTAATGCTCTAAGTACTGCGGAAGAGGTGATTATCAAACATTTGGTTCATATAGGAAAAGCAAAGTGTATTTGGGATACAGATGATTACTATATGGAATCCAAAGATAAGGCCGGTAGGAAACTCCGTAAGTATAAGTCTTCTAGGTTATTTGGGAAGGAGTGGTACTTTCAGGAATCTTTGCTCCAAGGGACAGAAAAGCACATACAGGTATATAAGTTGGGGTCGCAGGTTTTACAAAACAAATTAGCTATGGATCTAGTAAGGAAATCAAGTTCCTCTTCACATGCCGTAGTAATTCTTGATGAAATGGATTTACCATCCATTTATACCTTGGTACCTGGCCTTGACATGAAGATCAATATATCAGGGGGTATGTCTTTGAAATCCAGCGAACTTATGGCTGCTATAAATTTACTTTTGGATATCTCTGATCAAGAAAAATTGCGTTTAGAGGATCTTAGAATGTTGATGGAACAGCCTCTCATTAGGGAGTTAGTTAAAGGGGAAGTGGAATGGACTAAGTTAGAAAGATTAGCTTATAAGAGTACCCGATTATTCTATGAGCGAGAGGATTTGAAGATGTCACAGGGCAGTTTATGGGATGAGATTGTGGGAATGACTGAGGTGGGAAGTTTTGTAAGGGGAGTAGAACGTATACTTAAAACGGTTGAAGCCCTAGAGTGGAATGAAAAGCCATTTGCGCAATTAGTACTTAAGGAACTGCCTTCCGTCAAGAGGCATTTAGATGTTAGTAAACCTGCTTTCCGTTTGCTTTTTCAGGAGTTTTTAAAGGGCTTGAGTTTGCCATTTGAAAAAGAGCCGAATGCCAAGGTGCAAATCATGAGTATGTTGGAAACCCGATGTTTGGATTTTGATGAGGTCACCTTTTTGTCTTTTGTAGAAGGAAAGCTGCCTACGGCTAATAAGAGCAATAGTTTTTTACCTTTTGATGCCATACTCGAGTTTAAATTGCCCACATATTCGGATCAGGACGCCATTATGGCGTACCATTTCTATCGGTTGCTTCAGAGAGCGGAAAAGGTGAATATTTTATATGTTCAACAGGGAGGATCCGGTGTGGGAAGACAGGAAAAAAGTAGGTTTATTTACCAGATCGAAGAGGAGTTATGTAGAGATCCAAAGGTGGACGGGAAGATAAAATTCAGCACTACCGAGATCAATTTGGGGGATTTAGTGAAACCTAAGGAGATTACCATACCTAAGACGGATGAGATTCTGGAGAAAGCCAAGGATTATTTTACAAATAGAGGCTTGAGTGCTACGGCCTTATCGGAGTATTTTACCTCTCCCTTAGCCTTTTATTGGAAATACTTAGAGGGGATCAGAGAAAATAATATGGATGAGGCCACTATAGGTGCGAATGTATTTGGAACACTGATTCACTATGCCCTTGAAAAGGCAGATCTTCCCTATGTAGGAAAGTCAATTACCAAGGAGGATTTGGAAGCTCAAAAGCTTTGGGTCATCAAGAATTTCGATCAACTTATTCAAGAATGCAAACCGGAATTTGACTTCAGTTATGGATTGAATGCAGTGTTGAAGAAAGTAGCTTTAGATCTCCTTATAAAATACTACCACATGCGTATTCGGACCTATACGGAGCCTTTTACCATTGTTGCCTTAGAAAAGAAGTTCCGAAAAATACTGGATATTGGCGGAATTAAACTGAAGGTGGAAGGGGCTATAGATAAGTTAGAAAAGCATGGAGATACTTTGGTCATAATTGATTATAAGACAGGTAAGGTGGAAGATGTAACCTATACTCATAATCCAGAGGTTTCATTTACGGAGGAATTAAAAGAGCGAAAAAGGGATAAATTTAGACAGCTCCTTTTGTATTTCTTTTTGATCCATTCTGAAGAGGTTCCGGATGCGAAGTATGGATTTTACAGTTTCCGCGCTTTGAATGATAGGATAGATATGGAAGTGAAAGGCTTAAGTAAGGAGGAACTATTAAGTGGGATACAAGGATTGATAGAAGAGATGGTTTTAGAGGTACTGGATAAAGAAAAACCTTTCTCCGCCATTGAGGGAAGAAAGGTTTATGAGAATTCTACTTTCAGTAATCTGCTGAATTAAGCTTCGATCAGATTTTTCAAGGAATTTTTATACAAATCATTTGCTTCAGCAGAGGTCAAGATGGTCTCACCGTTAATGATGTGATCAGCATTGGTCACTTTTCCAAGTTTCAAAGCTGGTACATTTAAGTGGGCAATTGCAGCTTCAAATGCTTCTTCATCTTTTACGGAAACGATGACTCTACCTTGAGCTTCGCCGAACCAGAACGCGTCTTTACGACCAGCATCTGCTTTTACATCAAAGCCTAGGTTATTAGCGATAGCGGCCTCAGCAAGGGCGATGTATAGACCTCCGTCAGATAGATCGTGAGCGGAAATTACTGCTTTACTTTGGATTAATGAAGCCAAAGCTTTTTGCATAGCAAATTCCTCTTCAAGATCAAAATATGGCGCAGGAGACGCTTTTACTCCTCTGTAAGAATACAGGTATTCAGAAGAGGCTAGGTCTTCAACGACTTTACCTATTAAATAAATAGTATCTCCTTCGTTTTGGAAGGCCAAAGTCATTTTGTTTTCCAATTTTTCAATGAGGCCAAGCATACCAATAGTAGGAGTAGGGAATACCGGACCGTCATCAGAGCTTTGGTTGTAGAAGCTCACGTTACCTCCAGTTACTGGGGTATTGAATTTTAGGCATGCTTTAGACATCCCTTTAACGGCGCCTACAAACTGCCAGTATACTTCCGGATTATAAGGATTACCAAAGTTTAAGTTGTTCGTGATAGCCAAAGGCTCTCCACCGGAACAAACTATGTTTCTAGCAGCTTCAGAAACCGCTATTTGAGTACCTATTTCAGGGTCAGCGTTAACGTATCTTCCGTTACAATCTACTGTAATGACGATACCCTTGTTCAAATCACCTTTTTCTATGGTTCTGATACGTACTACAGCAGCGTCTGTTGGATGGTTTGTACTAGCATTAGCAGTACCTACCATGCTGTCGTATTGTTCGTATACCCAGTTTCTCGATGCAATGTTAGGATGTGAAAGCAGGTGTTTAGCTACTTTCTTGAATTCTTCTGTGTTTTTCACATCCTGAACATTAGATGGGTCAAATTTCTTGAATTCTTGATAGTAGGCTGGCTCTTTGTATTCTCTGTGATACTGAGGAGCTCCACCACCTAGGACAAGATCGTGTGCAGGTACATCGGCGATTAGTTTACCGTGCTGGTAGAAGTGCAACCTTTTTGTATCAGTTACCTCACCAATCTTCTTACAGTGAAGATCCCATTTCTTAAATATCCCTTCGATTACTTCTTCTCCGCCTTTTTGGATGACTACTAACATTCTCTCTTGAGATTCAGAAAGTAGGATCTCCCATCCGTGCATGTTTTCCTGGCGAGTAGGTACTTCATCCAGGTTTATGATCATTCCGTGCTCACCTTTGGCACTCATTTCTGAGGTAGAACAAATGATACCTGCGGCGCCCATGTCCTGGATACCGATCAGGTAACCGGAATTGATGATTTCAAGTGTAGCTTCTAATAGAAGTTTCTCCATGAATGGGTCACCTACTTGCACAGCAGGAAGCTTTTCTTCTGATTTTGAAGTGATATCTTCAGAAGCGAAGGTTGCGCCATGAATACCGTCTTTACCTGTTGCAGACCCTACGATATAGACAGGGTTACCTACGCCATAGGATGTGGCAGAGGCTTGTTTACCTACTTCAAGAATACCTGCTGAGAAGGCATTTACTAGAGGGTTAGTGTTATAGCATTCATCAAAGTATAGTTCACCACCTACGGTAGGTACACCAAAGGCGTTTCCATAGTCTCCGATACCTTTAACTACTCCTTTTAAGAGTCTTTTTGTTTTAGGTAAGTTAAGGTTACCAAAACGTAAGGAGTTCAACTGGGCGATAGGTCTCGCGCCCATGGTAAAAATATCTCTGTTTATACCTCCCACGCCAGTTGCTGCACCTTGGTAAGGTTCCAGGGCTGATGGGTGGTTATGCGATTCGATTTTAAAGCTACATGCCAATCCGTCGCCAATATCAATTAGACCGGCATTTTCTTCTCCGGCTTTGGCTAACATTTTATCGGATTCCTTAGGTAAGGTTTTTAACCAAACGATGGAGTTTTTGTAAGAGCAGTGCTCAGACCACATCACGGAAAAGATAGATAATTCAGTGAAATTAGGATCTCTTCCTAGGATGGATTTGATTTTGTCAAATTCTTCTGGTAGTAGGCCAAGTTTTTTGGCGGTTTCGACGGTAGGCAATGATTCAGTATGTTCCACTTGTTACAGTTTTCTTACTGCAAAGTTAAGAGTAGAATGGTTGGGAAAAAAGTTGAAAAAGATTTTAATACGAAAATGCCTGAGAATAAGGGATTTTGAAAATTGTCTCTTGTAAAACTGCAAAATTTCCTGTTTCAGCGCTTGTATTGATAAAAAATTCTCCTACCTTTGCATCCGAATTGACGGCCAGTCAATCTTAGAGAGATGGCAGAGTGGTCGAATGCGGCGGTCTTGAAAACCGTTGACTGTAACAGGTCCGGGGGTTCGAATCCCTCTCTCTCTGCTTGGGGGGATTTCTTCATGAAATCCCCCTTTTTTACGTAAATCAAGTATCCGTTCTCTTTCATTTTCAGATGGTTATGGACAGAAACAGGATCAAGTCGAAAACGTGGGGGGAGATGAAATTTATAGTTTCTTTGCAAGAGAAAAATATAGGAGAAATTGAGCGTGCAGGAGGACTTAGTAAGGTTATTGTTTCCCAGAGAGATTGTTGATTATTTTGATTGTACTAAAGTTATAGAAGTAGATGGTACGCTCAACTTTCATTTAGAAGAGCTTAATGTAGCTCCTGCCGGATATATGCAAGAGCAGTTAGAATCGAAAGGTTTTCTTCCTGAGATAAGGGTTCAAGATTTCCCCATCCGCGGCAAAAAGGTTTATTTACACATACTTAGGCGTAGATGGCGTGTAATATCGAGTGGTGAGACCATCAGTAGAGATTGGGATTTGGTAGCAAAGGGATCTAGAATGACACAAGAATTTGGGTTGTTCTTAAAAAAAATATTTGGACCACAATCCGGTAAGTAGCCATCAATTAGGCCATTTTTTTCATGTTGATGGAAAACAATTGGGCCAGCAGTACAAAGACCATTTTAGTGATTACCACGATTGGGATCAAAGGGAACACGCACAAGAGTGGATGTTGTTTGCTGAGAATGTTGGGGAACGTTTAAGCATTGATGAAACTGCACTTTCTCAAGGCGAACTCTATACAATCGTTACCAATAAAGCTGCAGCAGGCAGAAAAGGTGCTCTAGTAGCCATGATCAAAGGCACTCGTGCTGAAGATATTAGTGCGGTACTCGAAAAGATTCCTTGGCAGCTTCGTAAAAAGGTGAAAGAAGTAACTTTAGACATGGCAGCAACCATGATAAAGGCCGTCAGGCGTAGTTTTCCCAATGCGTCCAGGGTAATAGACCGCTTTCATGTACAAAAACTAGCTTTCGATGCAGTTCAAGAATTAAGGATAAAGTACCGATGGGAAGCCATAAATGAGGAAAATGAAGCTATTACAAATGCAAAACGCAAAAATGAAACATACGAACCGGAAATTCTGGCAAATGGAGATACATTAAAGCAGCTTTTAGCACGAAGTAGGTATTTACTATTTAAACACCAGAGTAAATGGACGTTATCTCAATTTGAACGAGCTAATCTTCTTTTTGAACGCTACCCGAAACTGGATCAGGCCTATAAGTTATCGGTTCAATTGGGCAATATTTTTACTTACAGCCGAGCAAAAGAAGATGCTTTTAAAAAGCTAGGAATATGGTACCAGCAGGTAGAAAAGAGTGGAATCGACGCATTTAACACTGTTTGCAAATCTGTACAGGCCCACTATTTACACATACTAAACTACTTCAACAACAGAAGTACAAATGCGTCCGCGGAATCCTTTAATGCAAAAATAAAAGCCTTCAGAGCCTCTTCAAGGGGCGTACGAGACATCACATTCTTTCTATATAGACTCAAAAATATCTATGCTTAGATAAATCTCCCCCCACGTTTTCGACTTGATCCCAGAAACATCCATCATGTACGGTGTTCGATAAATACCATTTTGGTAGTATAAGTTAGTGATTGCTTTTCGGATTATTAAACTTCCAGATGAGTAATGATTAATGTTAAAGAACTAACTAAGATCAGGTTTATGCCTATCGAAAGATTAGGATTTTAATTATACACATTATGAGATAATATCACTCTTTACGTACTGCTAGCGTAACTATATAATCTTCGAGTGCGACAGGCGCTTCCGGATTTTCTATAACCGGAAGAATCTCGTAAAACGCGAGTTTATAACCAAAAGCGTAGTTCGTACCCCACGTATTATTAAACAAAGGCTCTAAATCTGACTTGGGTATTGTTTTGTTGTATACGGCAGTACTAATAGAAATAGTTGTGTCAGAAGTTGGGCTGAAAACTCTTAAAGAGAGGCCAAAGTTTGCACCTGGGTAAACCAAAGTTGTGCTGTAATTTTTACCTCTGGTATCCCATAAATCTTCTATCTTTACTTTATAGCCGTCTCGAAATGCAACTTCTTCACCGTATTTAAGTGTAATACAGTTTTTACATTCGCCTTTTTTTAATACACTATCTCCTTCAGAGCAAGCGAATAAACTGATTGTAAATACTAACAACAAGGAGGATGTCTTAGTTACTGTTAACATAACAAAAGATATTTAATATTATTCAAATAAAACTCTGATACTCTCTTTCTGATTTTCGCTATCTTCAATAATCACATAGTACAATCCTCTTTTAAATCCGGATATATCAATTGCGATTTCTTTATTCTTCAGAAAATCGGCCAACTTTCTGTCATCTAAATCAAAAATTTTAGTGAGACTTCCAGCCGATTCATGTGCGATATGAACACTCTTAATACCTTTCCCTGGAGTTTCGTCGAATGATATGGTAAGTTTCTCTTTAGCAGGATTAGGGAAAACCTTATATGAAGAACCCGTAGTAAAAGTAATATGTCTTTGGGATGTACCGCAACTATTGCTTACATTTAGTGTAAACATAACTGACTGGCCCGGACTAAGTTGAAATGTGTATTCATGAGGGCCAGAAACATATCCGGCTATAGCTGTACTGGGTGTCCAACTTGTAGTAGTGTTGAAAGGATTATTAGTTCTCACAATATACCAAGTACTGGCCGAAACTGAATTTACCGTATTTACAAAGTTATTAACATTACCAGAGGTCCCATACAGCATATCCTGTAAGTAAGGAGTATTTTGTGACCAGCTAACCGCACTTAGCACAGAGCCATATTCTAATTCCAGTCGTGATCTATCTCCTTGTCCTGGTGTAAAAGAACTCATACATGCGGGAGGGACATAGCTCATTATATTGTTTGTTAACGGGGTATAAGTAGCTCCTGTAATACCACAACTGCTGCCATTAATCGAGGCTACTGTTCCATCCCAATTGCAGCTTGAGTTTACACTTAGATTATTGATAAATGGGTCAGCTGGAGTATCTGCCACAAAATCTCCACATGTTGTACCATTTGAACCATTAGGGTTTTCTAAACACTCGGATGGCACAGGGTTCCCATCGCAATCAGTTCCTCCTCCTTCACACCCATGGAATGTATGAAACAAATTTAGGAGGTGACCTACTTCATGAACTAATACATTAGAGGTCACCATCGGAGTAGTATTATACATCCCACCAATAACCACTGATGTTCCCGGAATGCCGCTAGCCTTTCCCATATTCCAATCATCATTTTCTAAGAGATAAATGTTAAGGGCATTAGAGGCATTGTTAATTGAAATTAGATTATTAAACTTTGTATCACAACCATCACCCCAGTTTGAAGTGTAGGTACTGTTATCAATAAAATCATATCCAAGATTGTTAAAAAATATTCCGTGGTTAGAAAAAGCGTTTCGAAGATTATGTAATATTGGTTGAATCACAGAGGGAGATTGTCCACCTGTGCCGCTTGTATTTCTTACAATATGAAATTTAATATTGACAATGTAATTATTGCAATTGTTAGAATAACCCGATAAAGAGTTCCCGGATTTTAACATAGCATTTGCTAAGGTATTTCCGTAATGATGAGCTGTTCCGCAAAAACTTTGACCATATACTCTGTTTTCGTGGAAAACAAGTCCTATTATTAGGATAACAAAAATGTGTAAATTTCCCTTTCTCATGGTAATTAATGTTTAAATCGTGTGAATAAATAATTATACGATAAAGTTATATTTATTATTAGAAATATTCAATCTTTTTTAGCCGGAAAATTAGTTAACGGTAAAATATTTTTCATTTTATATCAGATTTCTTCCCAACTGGGTTTTAATACAGAATATTTGAGAAATTGTACATTCTTATTTGTCAAAAGGGTACATAAGGTGACCACGTGAAAGGGTCACCTTTTTACACGTTATTGATTAAATTAGGGGTGTATAAAGGAATCGCGTTATGGTAACTATTGTAGAATATCTGCGGGAGTTGTCTTACCCGGCTAAATTTTTTATTGGGTTGGGCATTAACCTTTTTGTAGGGATGAGGCGGTTTAACCGTAGAGGTCATGGAGGTTTACAGCATTACAGCAATTACTTTGTCGGGCTGATAACGACCATTTTTGAAGGGTTACTAAAAATACTGGCTCTCGGTCTGATGCTTTGGGGGGTAGGGGGATGGATTTTCAGGGATAGTATGGGTTGAAAACAGTACGGGGTAGTACAGAATTTATACACCCTTGCATTCCGGGTGGCCAAAAGGCACTCCCTCCTGACGTCGGGGCAGCCTTTTGACGGAAAAGCGGTACAGCCTTTTGTTCCGAACCGTTCTCCTGGCACTTCACCTTTCCCCACGATTCGATACAACAGGCTGGGCATTTGGTAAGACTGTAGACTACGGGCTGTTAAGGTACTACTGCGACTGCTTCCACTAAAAATACTGTTAAGATAATGGCTCCATTTGCTTCGATAATCGGCATTACCAATCAGCTTTATGAGTTGTTGGAAGTTAGCGTTATAGCATCTGAACAGAATTTTCCGCTAGCGTTCAGCGTCACTTATAAGTACCAACAATACTACTACTCTTCCTGAATAAGGCAGATTTTCTGAATTTTGTCCCTTTGCTCCGATAGTTCTATTAATTATATACTCAATTTATATCACCAATAAGAGATATAAATTGAGTCTTTTTTGGCCATTTGTTCGCTACATTATAGTTCATAACAACATAATAATTTGCTTTTACACTTTAAAGGCCATAAATTTATAATTCACTTTATAGTGATTTATAAGAATGTACATTATTAAAGTTAAGTGGACCCCATTCTTAGGACAATTATTACTATTGTTAACATAGGGGGGCAGGGGGGGAGTTGATAACCTATCCCGCTTGTGGATAACCCATTTTTCTATGCCACTAAGTTAAATCTTTCTGCTGGAATATCCATTCCAATACCCTGTTGGTTTCGCTCGTGGTTGTAAAATTTAAACCATTCGCTTAAATAATGCCACGCCGTCTTCTTCAGGATTTTAGTACACATACTCCCACTTTACACTTCGCCACAGTCTTTCAATAAAGCAACGGCTCGGCCTTTCCCATCCATAGAAATGGCTACTCCTTCAATAAGTCCAGATAAACATCGGAGGTAAATTGACTGCCCTGATCACTATTGATTATCTGGGGTACACCATTTCGGTCAAAAGCTTCTGTTAAGCAGTTGGCTACCCACTGGGCATCCATGGTGTTGCTGATTGACCACATATCTGCTATATAAATCTATTGTGGCCACACGATACATAAAGCCTGTTTTCATGGGAAGATAGGTGATATCCACCGCTCAGACTTGATTCGTCTTTTCCGGTTTAAAATTCTTTAGCAAGTAGGGATATTTGTACTTGCCTGGGTCTGCTATACTCGTATTGGGCTTCGGATAAAAGGTCTCCAACCTCATTAACCATCGCAGCCTCTGAACCCGTTTACGATTTACCTAGAAGCCCAACTTTGTTAGTTGCTCTACCACCCTCCGACTGCCCATAAAAGGGTATTTGAGGTATATTTTGTCAATTTCAAACATGAGCTGTAAATCATCTTTACGCTCTACTACTGGACGGTAATAAAAGCCGCTGCGATGAATTCCCAAGAGATTGCATTGCTTAGAAATGCACAGTAGTTTATTCGATCATTTAGAGCCTTTGTTTAAGGCCTGTATCTGATTCCACTTTTTTTTTTTGAAATTCAATTTCTACCTTCTGCTGGCCGATTTGTGCATATAGAAGTTCCTTCTCCTGTTCCTCAATAGTGGATTTCCCAACAGACTTCAACTCAAAAATCTGAGCACTTTTCTCCAAAAAATCCTTCTTCCAGTTAGTGATCTGCTGTGGATGAATCCCAAATAATGACGCAAGCTCCGACAACGTTTGTCGCTCCTTTAAGGCTTCCAAGACCACCTTGCTCTTGAATTCCGAACTGAATTGTCTACGTGTGTTTCCCATAATATTACAAGGCATTAAAATTGATAATTCAAACTTAATTCCTTGTCCTAATTTTGGGGTCCATTATCTTTCCCATGAGCAGACAGGAAGTGGATGAAGAGGGAAATATATGGTACTTGTTTTCTTCAGAAAGTAATACATTTCAGCACCTTAAAGTTAACCCCAAGGTCAGTATTCAGTTTGCTCATGTTAGTGATTATAATTTCCTTTCAGTAAATGGTGAAGCTGAGGTATCATCGGATAAAGAAACAATTGAAAAGTATTGGAATAAGATGATGGAGGGGTGGTTTGAAAAAGGTAAAGAGGATCCCAGGATTAGGGTTTTAAAATTTATACCTTTTGAGGCGAAATATTGGGATAACAAAACTAATAAATTAGCTACAGTATTTAAAGTGGCACTTAGTGCTATTTCAGGACAATCACTAGACATAGGGAGAGAGGGGAAATTAGATTTTTAGGATTTTAAAATATTCTTGTATATTGGTCTGGAATTGTTACTAATTAGCAATTCTCCGTCAAAAGATAAATTTAAACCAAGATAACCAAGATGAATATTTCAGACCTAATTACTGGAGGAATAGGTTCCAGCGTTACTTCAGGCGTAGCCAGAATGCTAAATATTGAAGAAAGTAAGGCTAAATGGATCGTTTCTGCAGCAGTACCCTTAATGATAGCCGCTTTGAATTATAATGCCAAAAATAAGAATCAGGCCAGCAATATTGATAATGCTTTAAGTCAGCATTCCGGCGGACTTTTGGGGAATCTTACAGGCTTATTAAGTGCTGGACCAAGCGAAGACGGTAATAAGATTATAGGACATATTTTCGGCAGTAATGCAGGATTTGTAACAGAAAACCTATCCCAAAAATCTGGACTGTCCTCTTCTCAAGTTAGCTCTGTTTTATCTGTTTTAGCACCTGTGGTTATGGGTTACTTGGGACAGCAAAAGCAATCTCAATCTTCATCTGCAAGTGATTTATTGGGAAGCCTTCTTTCTGGAGGAGCAAGCAGCAGTTCAGGAGGTGGATTATTAGGAAATTTGATAGGTAGTGTACTGGGTGGAGGAAAACCTGCGCCATCTCAGGCTGATCCTATGGGAGCTTTGGTTAACTTAGCGGGAGATTTCTTTGGTAACAAAGGAAATAGCGCCAAAGCTGGAAATGTATTGGATAATTTAGCAGGATTATTCGGAAGATAATCCGATTCGTGAATCTATACTTAACCCCGGACTTTGTTCGGGGTTTTTCATTTTTATGCAGATTTTGCGTTATATCCTCGTGAATAGTTCTAGAATGAAATATATAATTTTAACAATAGGTTTAGGCATAGGTGGGATCTTTACTACCTTAAAGAAATGGGGTTTCCAGTGGGAGAATAATTTTGAGCAATCCATAATTCAAGATAAACAGGAAGTAATCCTTGGCTTTTGGGAGGTTCCTGAGCGCTTGTTGGTTGCTAGAAAATTTAAGAATGGCTATTTCTTGATACAAAGAGACCCTGCCGGTACCTATATGGTGCCCAGGGGGAAGAATCTTGTCAAGGATTCTAGAACCGTAATTCAAAACAAATCCTTTGATCAGTCCCTGATCCTTAGTCAGAACTCTGATCTTGGAGGATTGTTTCCTCCGGACAACTTCCCCAAAGAGGAGATGCCTAGCTTAGGATATCAATTAAACGAAGAGGGAGAATGGGTCAAAGCTTCTGTGCAGAAGGTGGCTCAAACGGTTCAACAAGGGCTATTTAACTATCCTCTACCCAAGGGGAATAATACCACAGATTGGTCAGCTTTTCCTGATTTGAAGGTTCCTCAGGGAATAACCCATGTAGGTGGTTACGGGTTTCCACTGTATAAGGACGAGAGATTACAAAATGGGAAGATCAATTTGCTTTCCAAAGGTTTTACTAATCTGGTGAATCTGAACGCATTACCAAGAGCAACATGGGAAGGTAAGAATTCCTATTACTTTAACCAACTGTATTACCTTTTGATTATTGCTGCCAGGGATATGGTCAAAGAGGGAAAAAATGGAGGAAAATACGGGAAAGTCAAGGCTATCGCAGATCTACCTAATGATCAAACGAATATTCCATATGACGGTTTAACGGTAGAAGGAGCTAGAGAATTAGGGAAACACGTATTCAAGGTGACTTGTTGTGGAAATTCTATAGATGATGCCCGTTATAATATTCCTCAAAATGAAGCTGTGATCATGCTAGATGAAGAGAGTATGACCCAGAAAAACTGGTCGGGAGGGGGGCATTATGACTTCTTAGGTTATATCAATGAAGGAATGATAGCAGAAGCCGGTCCGGGTTTACGCATCTTCTGGTACGCTCAACCTGTTCAACAATGGTTTAATGCTCAGGTAGCCAGAGGTGCCAATAATTTAAGTGATAGAGAGGTGGAGGCTGCGTTTAACGTAAGAAATCTTTTGATGACTTCTCCGGGCTGGAAAAATAGTACATGGTATGTGGATGCTTCAGGAGCATACTCCAAAGTGCCTTTTCTTAGTAAAACCGATATTTACCAGAAATCAAATGGAAAGTTTGTTACGGACGCTTCGGGGAAAAGAAAATACAGAAATGATGATTTTCAGATCAAGGTTTATAACAGAACTTTTTCTGTTTTGGGAACACCCCACGATAACATTAAATATGCTCTCCAAAATACCAAAACGGGAGAACAATTGTTTGGTAGACAATATGTAGATCTGGCCAAAGATGGCAGTGCCACTATTAAACGTGAATATTCAAGGAGGGGCTTTGACTGGCACCAAAATGGCTTAGCGCGGCCCTATCCCAAGTATTGGGAACCGGAGACTAAGATGTGGGTAGAAGGCATATACAGAAGAGCGGATGGAATTATGCTGGATCTTTTGATGCTTGGATATCTAGAAAAGGGTAAGTGGGACATCAGTAAGGCCAATTCCAGGTTTAAACTATATGGAGAGCATCGTCCTCAGACAGAGCCTTGGACTTTTGGTGGTAATTCTGTGGATGTCAGGGAAGTAGGAGAGTCGCAGATTTTCTATGATACTTTTATGTTATTGCTTTCCGGTGGACAGGCCATTTCTTCATGGGATGATGGGTTTTACAGGAAAGAGTTGCCTGCGAAAGGACAAAAACTCTACGATAAGGATGATTATTGGGGACGTTATCACAGCAAGTTGGCAGCCGTTCAAGCAGTTTTAAAGCCATTAGAAGGATCTCGTTCTACTGACTGGACCTACGTGCATTTCTATTATCCATTTGTAGGGCAGAAGAACTCAGAGGTCATTTCTTCCGGGATTTACTATAATGGAAAGCTTCAAGTTTTCTTTTTGAATCCCACTTTGGAAAACGGAGAAAAGCAGGTGTTAACCTTAAAAGCGGGGACAAAGACCTATACTATTACTCTGGATGGGCATGAATTGGAGTATAAAATTTTTGATGTGCCAAAGGGGTTGACACCGCAAGACTTTAAGTTGAGTTATACTACAATTTATGGTAGGAATGTTAAAGTAAATGGTAGGGTTAGTAACAAGATTTCTGAGCATTACGAATAGTTTTTTAGGGTGCGGTTCAATGCACGAACCGTCACCCCTAAATATGCTGCCAGGTCCGTTTTAGAGATAGGAAGGTTTTTCCAATCTTTCAATTGTTTTAAATTGAATTCTATATCGTTAAGTTGTTGAATAGAAGCTCTTTTTGCAGTATCTACTATACGTTTGGTGCAGGAATCAAGGAGTAATTGATTGAGCTCTAGATCTTTCTCCAGCCACATTCTAAAATGGTCAATGGGTACCACAAAAGTTTCTAAAGGAGTGAGGGCTTGAATGGAACACAGCACCTGGCCTCTTTGGATAGCTTCTACTTCCCCTAATATTTCTCCTTTGCCTAAGAATTCTACTATAAACTCTTTGTCATTAATATCTGTGTAATAGCATTTGACTATCCCGCTAATGATGCAATACACATGGTTTAATTGAGCACCCTGCCTAATGATCACTTCCGTTTTGTCAAAGGACTTCTTAAGTATACTATGGGATTGCTTTTGAAAGAATTCGAGCAACCTTTCATTTTCTTTTATCATGGGACAATTGTCCTTTTGTTGAATTGATTCTCAAATGATTTTTGTGATAAAAATAGTTTAAAATCATGAAAATTAGTGCAATAGCATTTGATGCGGACGATACCTTATGGGAAAATGAGAGTCATTTTCAGGAGATAGAAGGTGATTTTTGTTCATTACTAAGTTCATTCGGGTCAAAAGAAGATATTTCTGCTAAATTATTAGAGGTGGAAATGAAGAACCTTCCCTATTATGGTTTTGGGGCGAAGGGTTTTACCTTAAGTATGTTAGAGACTGCGGAGCGCATCATGGGACATCAATTAGAGGTTTCATTAGTCCAAAAGATCTTGGGCTTCGGAAAATATTTATTAGATATGCCCATAAACCTTTTACCTGGAGTGGAAGAAACTTTAGATCATCTACATGGTAAGTTTCCGCTGTGTTTAATTACTAAAGGGGATCTTTTAGATCAAGAGAGAAAAGTAAAGAAATCTGGACTAGGTAGATATTTTTCCGAAGTTAGGATCTTGTCTGATAAAAGAGAGATGGATTACGAGGTCTTTCTAAGACAAATTTCATGTAGGCCTGAAGGATTTTTGATGGTAGGTAATTCTATGAAATCAGATATTTTACCGGTGATCCGTATAGGAGGACACGCGGCCTATGTTCCTTTTACTTATACCTGGGCACATGAAGTTCATCAGGAAAAGGTAGAACATGAAAGGATCTACGCCTGTAAGGAGATTTCGGAAATCTTACTTGTGATTAGAGAGGTGTATTAAGCCTCTCTTTTGAAAACATGTAATTTTAAGTATTGTAATAACATGATCGTCTTTCCATCACAAATCTCCCCACTGCGTATCATTTCATAGGGTTTTTGGAATGGAAATTTCTATGTTTTCACCTTCTTCTTCCAGTCCGCCTCCTTCACCTTTTTTCATCTGTGAAGAGTATTCTGCTATATAGAAATGTAGAATTTCGGTTACAGATCCTGGCGACATATAGGCCTGAAAGATCTTTTGGATTTTATCCACTTTGTAACCCGTTTCTACTTCTGTTTCTCTCCTGATGGCTGTTTCGGGATCACTTTTATCTAATATGCCGCCACAAGCTTCGATTAACATTCCGCTTGAATTCCCTTTGATAAAAGTGGGTAGGCGGGTTAAGATCACGTGAGTGAAATTGTACAATAAAATAACGGCTCCATTTCCTCTGTCATATACTTCCCTGCTTTCTACACTTTCTACCCCCTCTTTTGGATGGTGTAGGTGACCTTTTTGAGGGTATACCAATTGTCAGATAGGATTTTAGTATCAATAATTTTTATCATGTTGGTATAAAATTGGAGGGATAAGCCCCTGCATAGCTTTTAAAAGCAGTGGAAAAATGTTGAGGATATTCATAGCCCAATTCGTAAGCCACATTAGCTGCGGGCATGTTTTGGCGTAAAAGTTGGATCGCATGCTCCATTTTAAGCATGCGGATATACGCGAAAACCGTAGTTTTAAATAGAAATTTTTGGAGTTTTCCGCGTTTCCTACTGCTGCTTAGAATTCCGTAATGTCTGATTTGCACAAAGCGTTTGGGTAGAATATGTAAGCTAAATCGCCTTGTAAATTCTTCGTTTTTTAAGGTGAGTTGCTTGGTTTTACTTTGGTCTTTGTAATCTTTATAGCTGATGGTAACTTCTTGTTCGGTTACATTTTTTATCCGATGATTGCTTATAGCAACTTTGTGGGTGTATCTGCCTAAATATTCAATCACTTGCTTGGGGCCACCCAAAGGTCGCTTGGCATAAACCACCCAATTCTTTTCAAACAACAAACCGTCATGTTGGAGTATTCTCCAAATTTCTTCTCGACTTAGGATGACGGGTAGTTTTTTTTCTTTAGGAATCGAGGGTAAATGAAGATAATCGTACGGAAGATTTTCGGAATTTAAGAGAAAACGCAATCCGTAAACGGTGTGTTTAAAATACGATTGAGAAGATGAATGGGAGCGTTGCTGCAGTTCAAACAGATAATCTTTAACCTGTTCGGGATGTAAATCGGTGGGTAAAGATTCAAAATGAAGCGCCAGTGCAGCCACACGGCGTGAATAATTTTCGAAAGTGCGTTTACTTCGTCCTAAAATAGAAATTTTTCGTTCAAAACGTTGCAGAAGTTCAGAAAAACCTGTAATTTCATTACAAGCGCGATTCAAATACTTGTTCGTCCTTTCGACTACGCTCAAGGCAGGTCTTAATTCCTCCGGAGATTTTTTTTAGTTACCATAGTAGCAGTTATTTAATATATACTAAGGTACAAAATCATCGCAGCGAAAGCTACCGGAGGTTTAGTTCAACAGCGGTTTGGCGAGATTGCGAATTTTGTGGTTAATTCACGTTCTCGTTTTGCAAGAAGTTTTATCTTAGTGGAAAGTTTAGCGGTTACGAACTTCGCAAAGCCGCGAATCGTTGTGTGTGATTAAAAGCAAAACATATGAAATGGAAGTTCATCATTTTATTAGCGTTATTTTGTAATCAAATTTTTGCTCAACAAATTGCAAGAGTTGAGAATGTAAAAATCAAATCAGAGATTTTAAATCAGGAGAGAGAAATTTTGGTGTATACACCCGTGGATTACGATTGGAGAACCAATGAATATTTTAAGGTAATTTATGTTTTAGATTGTCAGAACAGAGAATTTTTTGATTACACAAGTTCCATCATATCTTTCTTAACCAATGGTAGCAGTGCCTTTATAATAGTCGGGATATCATCCCCGTATAATGAAGCACTTGATTACTCTAGAAACAATGACTTTTTACCGGTATTACAAACAGAAAGTTCTAAAAGAATATTTGGAAAATACTCCGGGAATGCCGACAATTTTATGGGGTATATTGAAAAGGAAGTTATGCCGTACATCCGTGAGAATTACAGAATTTTAGATCAGAAGATCATAATCGGTCATTCTCTGGGAGCGTCATTTATTCTATATTCTTTTCTTGAAAAGCCTAATTTGTTTAGAAACTACATTGCAATATCTCCCAATCTTGCCTATGACGAAAACTATTTAAGTGAACGGCTTTCAAAATTTGATTATTCTAAAATAAAATACCCAACTTTCATTTACTTAAGTAATGCCGATGAAGGAATTAACTATTGGAAAGAATGGAAATTCGCCAGGGAGCACGTTTATTCTTTTTTTAGGGATTCTTTAAGGCAAGAAAATTTTTTGATAAAAATAGATGAATTTACAAACAACAGTCATTGGAATACCTTTCCTCCTGCATTAAACAATGCTTTAGAGTTTTATTTTAAAAATATTCAGGAAAAGGAAGAAGATGAAATAAGTGAACAAGAATATGAAACTACAATCAGGCTGAAGGTTCCAAATAAGGAAGATACTGTTTACATATCCGGCAACCAAACCAGTTTAGGAAATTGGAATGCGAATGCAGTTAAAATGAATAGGATATCAGATTATGAACGGGAAATAATATTAAAACTCAAAAGTCCGGCAAAATTTAAATTTACCCGAGGTAGCTGGGAATCAGAAGCAGAAGTTCAAGGTACATATTCAAACATTATAATTAAACCTGAATTAAAAAATGCGTTTACTTTTAAAATTGAAAATTACGCTGACAGATACGATGAATAAATCATCGTATCCGCCCGACGAACTACATGTTCGATTCCTGAAGATTAGTTCTGCGGGTAGAGATCTTTTAAGTTTTTGTGGTTGATTGACATGATATTCTCCAAGGTGTATTTCAGCCATTGGTAGGGGTTCACCTCAATCTTTTTGCAAATGGCAAATAGATCATTGCCGATCTTTGTGCTGCCTCATGACTTCCCACGAAGAGATAGTTTTTTCGTCCCAGCGCAATGGGACGGATGGCATTCTCGACAAGGTTATTATCGATCTGTAGGTTTCCATGGTATAGATAAGCTGATAGCGCATCCCAACGTGCGTAGGCATAGGCCATGGTGTAATCTTCCCCTAGCTAGCTACACCCAAAACTAAATATTTCCAATTTGATTTTTCATTATTATCCTGTTGGAATGTGGGAAACGCGGAGATTTTTTCATAATTCAATAGGAATTAAGTGGGCGTCAGTTTTCCTAAAGAGTAATGTGGTTTCATTGTTGTACATCCATGCCCACGCCTCTGCGCATTTTCTAATCTGTGGGAGGTTGTCAAACATATAGCCGTCCAGTACATCTTGTCTGAATGTTCTGTTAAACCGTTCGATTAAACTGTTCTGTGTTGGCTTTTCAGGCTGGATAAATTCCCATTGTATGTCGTTTTTCTCACACCAAGTACGCATGGCTTCGGCGACAAACTCTGGCCTGTTATCTGATCGGATCTTCTCGGGCTTACCGCGCCATTCTAGCAGCTTTTCCAGCTCCCGGATCACCCGTTGTGCAGGGAGGCTAGTGTCCACTGTGATAGATAGCGCCTCCCGGCTGAAATCATCAATGACGTTGAGTGTGCGTATCGTCTTTCCATTAGCCAAAGTGTCATGCATGAAGTCAAGGCCGCAGCGGCGGACCGTTCCAGGATATTTTAGGCCCGATAGGACATAACAAAGGTGCTTTCAGCCGCGCAGGGAGGCGTTTTTTACGCTTGTTCCTAAGATTCAGACGCATAGACGTATATATTCTATAAACACGTTAGTGATTCCACATATACTGTAGCTTCCTAAGCCTGTGATACATCATCCAGAAACCGCAGGTACGGTGTAAATCGGCCAGCTTGGATAGCTGCTGGATCACTTCTGAATCATCTTTACGCTTTAAAACAGACGTACTGATGTTGAATAGTGAACAGGCCTGCCGTAAGCTCATCCCAAAATCTTCCTGGGCATAACCTACAAGCTCTCGCTTCTCGGCAGGCCCTAGAGCTTTTTTTCAATAACATCTTTTAGCACCGTGATCTGAAGCGTCTGCTCGGCAACTATTTTCTTATATTGTGCCAGCTCCCGCTCCAAATCTTTCATCTGTTTGAGCTGGGAAGCCTCCATACCCGAATATTTACTCTTTCATCCATAAAATGTACCCTGGATAATGCCATGTTCGCGGCAGATATCCGTAACAGATGTTCCCAATTCCTGCTGCTTCAAAACCTTAATGATTTTTGTTTCGCTAAACTTACTTTTTTTCATTGTCCCTAAATTATTAAACTACATTTAAAATCGTAGCTGTTTTAGGGAAGATTAGAATCCGAAAAGAAGAAGACGGCAGAGAAATTTTATTGTATTACTTAAAAGCGGGCGAAAGTTGCATAATGTCATTTCTTGGCGGTTTACACAACGAAACAAGTTAAGTAAAAGCAGGAGTTGAGGACGATGCCGAAATTTTGTTTCTGCCTGTTGATAAGTTTTCGTTGTTCATCAAAGAATATCCGAAATGGTTGGATTACATTTTTCGTTTGTATCACCAGCGTTTTGAAGATTTATTAGAAATTGTAAATGCTATTGCTTTCAAAAAAGTTGATGAAAGAATGTTCGCTTTGCTTATCAAAAAGAAGGAACTCACGCGAAACTAAACTTTGAACATAACCCACGAACAATTAGCCAACGAGTTAGGAACTGCCCGTGTTGTAGTTTCCCGATTGTTAAAACAATTAGAAGAAATCGGAGTTGTTAAGCTCGGTAGAAATAAAACTACAATCAATTGACAGTTGATAGGTGACAATGGACAATGAAAAAAAGTTTATGAAAAAGCATATTGTTGCAGAAAAATCTTATGAATTTGCTTTTGCTGTTATTAACCTTTATAAGTTTTTATCCACAGAGAAAAAAGAGTTTGTTCTGTCAAAACAGTTGCTTAGAAACGGAACTGCTATCAGGGCTTTGATTCGTGAGGCAGAACACGCCCAAAGCAAAAAAGTTTTTCTCCATAAAATAAACATAGCCTTGAAAGAAGCTAACGAAACTGAATATTGGATTGATTTACTCAAAGACAGTTTCTACAAATCAGCAATAGAACATTTTGATTTCTCTCAAAAAATAAAAGAATTACTAAGACTACTTATCAGTATCGTAAAATCCACCAAACAGTCTTTATCAATGGACAAATCATTGCCAACTGTCAATTATCAATTGTCCATTGCTTTGTAACAAAAGTAGCTGTACAGGAAAATCTTTCTTCTGACTTTTGCATTGCTCAATGAGCACTAATGTCTCGTTGTCCATTGTCAACTGTCAACTGTCAACTGTCAATTTTATGGAAGGTTATTTAGCATCAATATTTATAGGTATTTCCTTAGGTTTAATCGGTGGCGGTGGCAGTATTCTTACTGTTCCTGTTCTGGTTTACCTTTTCAGTGTGGACGCAGTTTTAGCAACAGCCTATTCTCTTTTTATCGTTGGAACTACAAGCGTTGTAGGTTCATTTTCTTATTTCCAAAAGGGTTTGGTTAATATCAAAACGGCTGTTGTGTTCGGTATTCCGTCAATTGCATCCGTTTTTCTTACAAGGGCATTTATCGTTCCTGCCATTCCAAACGAAATTTTTAGTGTCGGAAATTTTACCGTTACCAAAAGTATTTTATTGATGTTACTTTTTGCCTTGCTGATGATTTTCGCTTCTTACAGTATGATTAAAAAGGATAAAAAAACTTGCGATGAAGAACCACAAAAACAACAGTTCAATTATCCGTTAATTCTTATTGAAGGAACAGTTGTAGGAGTTTTGACAGGGCTTGTTGGTGCAGGAGGTGGCTTTTTAATTATTCCTGCGTTGGTAATATTAAGTAAATTACCAATGAAAGAAGCCGTTGGAACTTCGTTGGTAATTATTGCAGCAAAATCATTGATTGGTTTCTTTGGCGAAAGTGGGGAAACCGTTATTGACTGGCTTTTCCTTTCAAAAGTAATTGCCTTTGCCATTGTCGGAATTTTTATCGGTATGGCCCTTTCCAAAAAAATTGACGGATCAAAACTCAAACCTGCATTTGGTTGGTTTGTACTGGTAATTGGTATTTATATCATCATCAAAGAAACTCTTTTATAGTTGAAAGTTGAGAGTTGAAAATTGACAACTTTTAACTCTCAAACGTCCATTGTCCATTCTCAACTGCTCTGTAACAAAAGTAGCTGTATAGAATAAATAAGTATCGGAAATTTGCATCATAATAAAAAATATTTTCAACTCTCAATTTTTAATTTTCAACTGATATGAAAGTAGAACAGATTTATACAGGGTGTTTGGCACAAGGTGCTTATTACATTACTTCTAATGGCGAAGCCGCCATTATTGACCCATTGCGTGAAACGCTACCGTATTTAGACCGTTTGGAAAAAGACGGTGTAAAGCTCAAATACATTTTTGAAACGCATTTCCACGCAGACTTTGTAAGCGGACACATTGATTTGAGCAAAAAAACAAATGCACCAATTGTTTACGGAGCAACTGCTAAACCCGAATTTGAAGCCATTGTTGCAGAAGATAATCAAGTGTTTGAATTAGGCAACGTAAAAATCAAAGTCCTGCATACGCCTGGACATACAATGGAAAGTTCTTGCTTTTTGTTGATTGACGAAAACGGAAAGGAAACGGCTTTGTTCAGTGGCGACACTTTGTTTTTAGGCGATGTGGGCAGACCTGATTTGGCACAGAAAGCAGCTAATTTGACACAGGAAGAATTGGCGGGATTGCTTTACGAAAGTTTGTATAACAAAATTTTACCGTTGCCCGATGATGTAACTGTTTATCCTGCACACGGAGCAGGTTCGGCTTGCGGAAAAAATATGATGAAAGAAACGGTTGATACATTGGGTAATCAAAAGAAAATAAATTACGCTTTGAACCAACCCAATAAAGAAGCATTTATCAAAGCAGTTACAGACGGTTTGCTTCCACCACCTGCATACTTCGGAATGAACGTAGCAATGAACAAAAAAGGTTACGACAGCTTTGATGAAGTGCTTACGCAAGGAATGAAAGCACTTTCGGCAGAAGAATTTGAAACGATAGCAGAAAGTACAGGAGCATTGATTTTAGACACACGAAGCGACAAAGAATTTGCAAAGGGTTTCATTCCGCAATCTGTCAATATCGGTTTGAATGGCGATTTTGCCCCTTGGGTGGGTGCAATGATTGTAAATGTAAAACAACCAATTTTGTTGGTAACAGACAACGGCAAGGAAGAAGAAGCCGTAACACGATTGAGCCGTGTAGGTTTTGATAATGTGTTGGGACATCTTGCTGGTGGTTTTGAAACTTGGGAAAAAGCTGAAAAAGAAACCGATACCGTAAACCGCAATACACCTGAACAGTTTGCATCGGAAGTAAAGATAGGCGAAAGCAAAATCATTGACGTTCGCAAAGAAAGCGAGTATGCAGCAGAACACATCGAGGAAGCATATAGCAAGCCATTGGCATACATCAACGATTGGGTTAAAGACATCAATCCGCAGGAACATTTTTACCTGCATTGTGCAGGTGGCTATCGAAGTATGATTGCAGCAAGCATTTTACAGGCAAGAGGTTACAGAAACTTTACCGAAGTAGAAGGTGGTTTCAATGCCATTGCACAAACCAATGTTCCTAAAACCGATTTCGTATGTCAAAGCAAATTAATTAATTCATAATGGAAAATGGAAAGTGGAGAATGATTTCCTTATTCTTAACCAATACTTTCAACTCTCAATTATCAACTTTCAACTAAATTAAAATGTTTGGAATATTCAAAAATCTGTTCGTAAAAACGGACAACAACCAATTAACAGAAGCCATAAAAGACGGTGCTTTTTTAGTAGATGTTCGCACGCCTGCCGAGTTTTCGGCAGGTAGTGTGAAAGGAGCGATAAACATTCCGTTGGACAAAGTGCCAAGTCAATTATCCAAATTCAAAAACAAGAAAAGCATCGTTGTTTTTTGCAGAAGCGGCAACCGTAGCGGTCAGGCAAAAAGTATTTTGGAAAACAACGGATTTCAGAATGTTATCAATGGCGGGACGTGGCAAAATGTAAAACAATGGACAGCGGAGAATTGACAATGGACCATTATTTTTTATTATCCATTTTCAACCGTCAATTATCAACTGAATAAAATGAAAAAGTATTTAAAAACTTGGGATTTAATGCGGGTGCTTCGCTTAGCAATAGGCATTTTCATTATTGTGCAAAGCGTTGTTGCAAGAGATTGGCTTTTTGTGGGTGCGGGTGTTTTGTTTTCGCTAATACCAATAATGAATATCGGTTGTTGTGGTGCTTCGGGTTGTAATACGCCTGTTCGCAAAAGCAACAGAAAAATTGAAGAAGTAAACTATGAAGAAATTCGCTAAAAAGCATTTGCTCACAATCATTGGTGTATTTGTGGGAGCAGTAGCAGGATATTTTTATTGGCAACAAGTGGGTTGCAGTTCGGGAAGTTGTGCCATCACTTCAAATCCAACTAATAGCACTATCTACGGTGCAGTTATGGGAGGATTATTGCTATCTATTTTTCAAAAAAACAACAAAACAACAATATGACATTTCAAGAAATAATAAATCAGGATAAACCTGTATTGGTGGACTTTTTTGCTACTTGGTGCAGTCCGTGTAAAATGTTGTCGCCCATTTTGGAAGATGTAAAAAACCGAGTAGGTGAAAATGCATACATTATCAAAATTGATGTGGACAAAAATCCGCAAGCAGCATCGGCTTATCAGGTGCGTGGTGTTCCTACGCTTATTTTATTCAAAAACGGCAAACCGCTTTGGCGACAATCGGGTATAGTGCCTGCAACTGAATTGGAAAATTTAATTAACACAAACAGATAAATCAGTTGAAAATGGAAAGTTGAAAATGGAAAATGATTTCCCATAACTTTCAACTCTCCACTTTCAATTTTCAACTAAATAAAAATGATAGAAATTATTAAACAACCTTGGCCGTGGTATGTAGCAGGACCGTTAATCGGTTTAACTGTTCCTGCATTGTTGATTATTGGTAACAAATCGTTCGGTATCAGTTCATCGTTGCGACACGTTTGTGCTTCGTGTATGCCTGCCAACATTCCTTTTTTCAAATACGATTGGAAAAAAGAAGTATGGAATTTGTTTTTTGTGTTCGGCATATTCTTAGGTGGAGCAATAGCCATTAACTTTTTATCAAATCCCAATCCTGTTGAAGTCAATCCAAAATTAGCCACAGAATTAGCAGGTTACGGCATTACCAATTTCAACAACCTTGTTCCACAAGACATTATGAATTGGCAATCGCTGTTTACACTGAAAGGATTTTTACTGATGGTTGTTGGTGGATTTCTAGTGGGTTTCGGCACACGCTACGCAGGTGGGTGCACAAGCGGACACGCCATTATGGGATTGTCTAACTTACAACTTCCGTCATTGATTGCGACCATCAGCTTTTTGGTTGGCGGTTTTATTATGGCTAACCTTATTTTACCTTTTATTCTGTCTTTATGAGTGGAGAGTGGAGAGTGGAGAGTGGACAATGGGCAATTGAGAATGGATAGTGAATAGTGAAAAACTGTCAACTGTCAATTCTCAACTGTCAACTGAAAAAGTCAACTGATATTATGGTTTTGTTTAGTCGTTTTCACAATGCTGATGAGCAGTTTTAGTAACTCTTTAATTTTTTGAGATATGTTGTTATACTCTTCCGCAGATATAAATCCCGATTCCTTTAAAAGGTCAATCCAATATTCGGTTTCATTGGCTTCTTTCAAAGCGATGTTCATTTTATTGAGAAAATCTTTTTTGCTTTGGGCGTGTTCAGCTTCACGAATCAACGCACCAATTGCCGTTCCGCTGCAAAGCAATTGTTTGGATAAAACAAATTCTTTCTTTTCCGAAACCAAATGCTTGTAAAGCGAAATAATATTTAATGCAAAAGTGTAAGATTTTGCGGTAACAACTCCTTTAGCTATAAAAGATAATTTTAACAAAGATAAAAATGAAAACAAATAATCAAGCAGTACTTTCAACTGTCAATTCTCAACTGTCCACTGACAAAGAGCTTCGTGAGTTAGACGCCATGTGCGTAAACGAAAGCGAATTACAGCACAAATGGTATCATAATTTGAAATACTTAGTTGTCGGAGTTTTATTTGGCATCGTGTTCGTAAAAGCCGAGGTAGTGAGTTGGTTTCGCATACAGGAAATGTTTCGTTTGCAGTCGTTTCATATGTATGGAATAATTGGAAGCGCAGTTGTTGTGGGTATGATTTCTGTTTTTCTGATTAAGAAATTTAACATCAAAACCATTTATGGCGAACCGATTAAAATTTCACCCAAAACATTCAACAAAGGACAAATTTATGGCGGTTTGATTTTTGGTTTCGGTTGGGCAATTACCGGAGCTTGCCCCGGACCTTTGTTTGCACAAATCGGAACAGGTGCAACCGTTATCGGAATTACTCTTTTGAGTGCCGTTGCAGGCACTTGGGTTTACGGATATTTAAGAGAAAAATTGCCTCACTAAAAAACATTTATGGATTGGTTTAAAAAATTGCTGACAGCAGCAATATGGATTTCTATTGCCCAAACTTCACAGGCACAACAACATTACAATGTTTGGTTTCGTGGTACTTTGAGCGTTCCTGTTGGCAAGAAATTCAAAATAGATAGCGAGTTTCAGCATAGACGACAAAACGGATTTGACAATGCCAATTTGTTCGACAAAAATTTGATGTTCACTTTCAGAAATTGGGTGCATTATCAGCATAATGATGATGTAAAATTTTCGCTTTCGCCATTTGCTTATTTTTCCAATTACAAAATCATTCAGAAACAAGCAGACGAAAACGCAACACCCAACAGCGAAATTCGCTTTTCGGCAGCCGTTGAATTACAACATAGCATCGTAAAAAAGTTTTATGTAGTGGACAGAACAGCCATTGAATACCGAATGTTTGACAACAACCAATCAGACATCACACGGCTAAGAAACCGCTTTGGCTTTCGTTACGACTTTACCGACAAAATAAAACTATCCCTTTTTGACGAATTGCTTTTTAACCTTTCAGGAACGACACAACATCATTTCTTTGACCACGACAGACTTGGACTAAACCTTGAATACAAAGTTTTACCTTATCTGAAATTTGACATCGGCTACATTCACATCACCCGACTACCTGTAACAAGCACAACCAAACTACACGAAAACAACATCGTTCTTAACCTGACATATCAGTTACACAAACGGACAAAGACAAATAAAGTCCACGCTATTGGGTAGCACATTTGCATTTTCGCAATCACACAAACCCAACAGAAAAATGCAAAAGAGCTACCTAATCAACGCACCAACGTCACCCGACAGACAAACAACGGACGAAAGCTCAGTTATTTTTGGTAGGAAACCGAAATTCTTCGTTCTGTTACTTGTTGGTTGATATATTGTTCGATTTGTCGTTCGGTCAATACATCTACATCCTGACCTATGAAATGTAATAAAAATTGACGAAACGCATTAACATACGTTTCTATCGAATTGACACTGTATCTTTTAATCTCAAGAAGCTGTTTAAAATTTTGTCGATTTACCAAATAAAAAAGCTAAATCATGCAAGTTATACGCAATAACCGTAAAATATTCGTGTAAAAGTTTTAATATAGTTGGTTATACGAATTTTGTTTGGAAATTTGGAATAGTTTCGCATATTTGTGTTATGTGCAACCCTAAATGTATAGCCTTAATAAATAAAAACACATTGACAATCAAACACACATATCAAATCTTCCAACACAGAGAGAAAGTAAATTTCATTTTTGTAACTTGTATAATGCTGTTCGTTTTGGCAAATGTGCTTTTGGATTTTTTGCACTCCTTATCCCAAAGCAGTTCATTTTACATTTCGGAATCTTTACTGTTCAGTTCATGTTATTGGCTTTTGTTTATGCCTTTAGTGACATTGGTTTTAAAAATGATACAGGGAACAGAAAGATTAGACCTGAAATTACTTTTAGTAAAATTAGCAAGTATATGTCATTTGTTTTCATATCCTGCGTTGGTATTTATTATTTCAAAGATTTTTTACTATCACACTTTTGATTATTGGCAGACTTTCAATTTTGGATTATCGGCTTATTTTATAAAAACGGTAATTGTTTACGGGTTTTCATTTTTGGCTTTTACCCTAATTAATAAAAGTATCCAATTATCAAAAATAGAAAATGATGTAGAAGCAATAACTGACAAACAAAATTTTATCAGTTCAATCTTAATCGTTGACAACAATAACAAAAAATTACTGCTAAAGGTAAATGACATTTTTTATTTTTCGGCTAACTCACCTTACATTAGTATTTATATTTCACAAAAAAGGTATCTACATACCGAAACTTTGAAGTCTTTAGAAAAGCAATTAGACAACAAACAGTTTGTACGTATTCACAAATCTCATATCGTGAACATCCATAAAATTTCATCAATCGAATCCCGACAAAATGGAGATTATGATATTACACTTTCAGATAATACAATATTGCGTTTGAGCAGAAACTACGCAAAAAATTTCAAATCAAAGTTCTCTGATTTCCATCAGCTCAACACAAAATAAACTCATCATACTATATTTCATTTGTACAGAAGGTAAATAAAAGGCATTTTAGCCGTCAAAACATCTGACAATGAAACAATTATTTAAACTCGGGCTTTTTATTATTCTATTCAATTTTCTGACAAGTTGTAACGGACAGACAAAATCCGAAAGCAATCAGACTGAAATTAAGGCAGACGAGAACAAACTTGTTGGCGGAGGTTGTGATGGCTGTGAATTAATGTATGTTGGAATGCCAAAAGTAATTTCATCGGAGCATACAAGTATTGGCTGGGATGAAGGCAAACAGAAACTTATTTTGACAGGAAAAGTTTTTCAGCTTGATGGTAGAACACCCGCATCTGATGTCATTATCTACTATTGGCATACGGACGATAACGGTCTGTATTCATCAAATAACGAAACGCCTAAACACGCAAAAGAACATGGTAAACTGCGAGGTTGGGTAAAGTCAGACAAGAGTGGTAACTATACAATTAAGACAAGCAGACCTGCTGCTTATCCGAATGATAATATTCCTCAACACATTCATTTATCCATAAAAGAACCTGACATCATTAACGAATATTATGCCGACCTTTATTTTGATGACGACCCTTTATATCTAAACCAAAAGAAAAAGTATGGCAAACTTGACAGAGCAGGCACGGAAATATTAAGAATTGTTTTGGACGGCAACATTCAAATCGCAGAACACAATATGGTATTAGGACTGAATATTCCCGACTACCCTACTAAAAACAAAGCAGACATTCAATCGGGTTTAAACATTGGTGAAGACCAACCTTCATTTATACCATTTCACGCCTTTGGACCCGACAAAGGAACAAGAACTTGCCCTGTCTGCAAATATGGACGCTATCACGGAATAGTATATTTTGTTGGTGACAATCCAAATTGGGACGAAATCAAAAAATGGCTTAAACAATTAGACAATGAAAGTGTAATAAGAGAAAAATATCTTAAAGCATATTTTGTTTACGGAAATTCAAAAAATTATAACAAGCAGACACGCCAAACAGAATTAGAAAAAATCGGCGAAAAATTAAAGCTTCAAAAAATTGCTTTGACTTTTGTTCCCTCATTTGCAGATACTGAAAGCGAAGTAAACCTTAATAAAATTAATGCAAGTATCGAAAATACATTTATTATCTTCAGACATAGAACAATAGTTGAAAAATATGTAAATCTAAAACCGACAGAACAAAACTTTAAACTCATAGCAGAAACACTTGATAAGACGAAGGGAAATTATTTTGACCTTAACGAACCAAAACACGAATGACAAAAAAGGGCTGCACATAACAAGGTAGTGCCAAAAGCGGGGCGGAAAGGCTTCGATTTGACGGAAGTACAAAGTTAAACTGTCGTTCTTCGATTGAACTTTTGTACTAAAAATCCCCGCCTTCGGCAATACCCAAACCGTTAGCGGTCATTGTAGGATGACGTTTCAAACAGACAAAAAACAATTCAAATGACAACATTCACAGAAACAGTAAAAGAGTTTAACTCTCTAGTTCAGCAGTATAAATTCATTGAAGCTGTTGATAAGTTCTATGACCAAGACATTATTTCAACAGACAACAGTAATGAGCCAACCAAAGGAATGGAAAATTTCCGAAAGGAGGTTGAAAATTTTATTTCCAATTCAGAAGTTGAAAAACTCGAATTACTTTCGACAATTGTTGAAGAAAACTTATCTGTTGCTCATTGGCATTATATTTTTACTAATAAAATGTTTGGCAGACTTGATTACAAACAAATATCGGTTCAGCGTTGGAGGAATGGTAAAATCATTCAGGAAAATCATTTTTACAACTTGGGATAATGAAAGTCTATACTACCAATTACTTTGACACTTTTATCGAAGTGGCAGAAGACACGAAATCAAATTGCGGAACAAAACCTCCGGCTAAAGGGAAGAAGACTGTTGCCGAAATACAATATGAACTGATTGTGAAAAATCCATATAAATACACATCTGATGATATACTATTTCAAGTGTTTGCTGTCAAAAATAATTTGACTAAAGAAGAACTTAAACTGGCAAGAGAACAATTTTTCTCAAAGGGACAACCCTGTTTAAGGACATCACCTTTATCTAAAAACTATGGTTTTGGTATCCATTGCGATAGTAACGGAAAAATTGCTATCTATGGAATGGAAACGCAGGAATACGAAAAGTTTATTGCCGACACAAATTTGAGAAAAGTGAAAGCAATGCGTTCGAAAAGATAAACTGAAATAACAACGATCCGCTAACATCGGTTTTGCAAAAGAGCGGGTTAAGTGCAAAATTCAACGGTAGTAATTCTATCACCGCATAAGCCATTTTTATTTCCTTTTTTTGTAATTTAGCAAATAGAAAATGGCTTATGCTACTGTTGTGCAAAATTGAAAGTCCGTGCTTCTATTTCCGCTCCTTCGCAAAGCCGTAACCCTTTGGTGGCAAGTGTAACAGACGACAGTAATAACAGAAAATATAATGCAAGACTTACTATTTGACTTTATAACAAAATATGTTTCTCTGACAGAAGATGAGAAGAACGCAATCGTTTCTTTGGACATATTTCGCTCGGTAAAGAAAGGGACGACTTTACTCAAAGAAGGACAAAAATCGAAAGATAGCTATTTTGTTCTAAAAGGATGCATTCGGAAATATTACATCATTGATGGTGAAGAAAAAACTACTGCTTTCTATACAGAAATGGAAGCGTTGACGCCCCCTTGTGTAATAAGCAAAACTCCATCTGAATATTATATAAGTTGTATAGAAGACACTATCCTTACAGTTTCAAATTCTGATATGGAAGTAGAAATAAACAGTAAATTCCCAAAGTTTGAAATAATGTGTAGAATATTATCGGAAGAATTGTTAGCCAAACAACGAATAGATTTTGACAAGTTTAAGACTTCTTCCCCTGAACAACGGTATTTGAATTTATTGCAATCACGACCAGACCTTATTCAGCGTGTTCCGCAACACCAATTAGCGAGTTATTTAGGCATTCGACCACAATCATTAAGCAGATTAAGAGCAAGGATTCTTGAAAAAAAGAGCTAAAACGTATTTCTTCACTTAAGTGAACGAGTTATGGCTTCTCGCCAATCTACTTTTGCACTATCATTTAACAACAACAAGAATAGATATGCAAAAGGAAAAAATCATTCTCTTCATTGCACTTTTAGGTACTCTTTCTCTGAATCTTCAAGCACAATATGCCAAAACAGACAGCACTTACAAACGATGGTTCGTTGGTAGTACTGTGTTTTTATTAGGTAATTTAGCTACCGTAAATCCCCCTAACTTCGCCCAACTCAATTTAGGCTATAGGATTACAGGAAAAGATGCAATTACATTAGAACCCAAAACCTGGAAATATGCCTGGCCGAATGGTATTCACCCATTCTTAAACAAAGCATACGGAAAGCCGGAAGAAAAATTTCCGGGGTATATTCGTGAGTATGGTTTATCAGTGGCTTACCAACGATTTTTGTGGAAAGGTTTATATGCCGAACTTAATGTAATGCCTACTTTGCAAACTTTTGTGAACGACAAAGGCAAAAAAATTGATAATGGTTTTCAGATTTTTAACACATACCGTGTTGGTTATCACATCAAACTTTTCAAGGACAGATTTTTTATTCAACCATCAATTGCAATTACCCACCGTGCATATCACACAAAAATGCCTGATGGATTTAAACAGTTGGATGATAAATGGTCTAAATTCATCTTCGGAGAACCGGGATTTCATTTTGGGTTTAATTTTTAGTTGATAATTTATGAATACACATAATGCACTGGAAGACATCAAAGTCAGTTTGAAACTGAGGCTTGCTACGCTGTGGGCTAGTTTGATGTTTCTATATATCTATCTTGATTATTTCCACTTATATATGCCGGGTAAGATAGCAGATATACTGAAAGGGAGGGTATTTGAATTTGGTATTACGCAAGGATTTCTTTTGGCAGCACTCGTCTCAATGACAATTCCGGTACTGATGATTTTCCTTTCTGTTACCCTGCCGGCTAAAGTAAATCGCCGGGCAAATATCATTTTTGCCGCGGTGTATATTCCCTTTACATTGTTTAATTTGGCAGGAGAGGCTTGGATGCACATGGTGTTTGGTGCTGTTGTAGAAGTTGTTCTTCTTTGTCTAATTATCCGTTATGCATGGAAATGGCCTCGTATTGAAACATGAAAAACCTGTGAACGAAAATGGGGTGTACAAAAGTTTGAATGGTTCGGGATATGCTTCGGAAACAATACAAACACTACAACTATTAAAAGAACTGTTTGAAAAAGCAGCGTTTAAGGCGGTAATTGACAAGACTTTTCAAATGGATGAGATAAAAGAAGCACATAGATATGTTGACATAGGAAGAAAAAAAGGTAATATAGCGCTAAGAATTAGCGAATGACAAGAACACCAGCCACCAACACGGGCTTTGCAAAAGTGGCGGTTCAGTGCTTCGTAGGACAGTTTTTCTTAAATTTGAAGTTCGGTGCTTCGTATGAAATTTGATGGTAAAATCGCCACCTTCGCCAAGCCCCGAAAATGCTATGTGGCAGCTTATGACAACTCTCCGACCCAACCGCTATCAAATCCCGACACTTTATCTTCGTTAATTATAGTGGAATCTCAATAAATTTCTGTTAATCAAATTATTTTTATTGTTTATCAATATATTTTTATTATTTTTTCGACATCAATTTAAATCTTTAATGATGTCAAAAACAAACAACTTCGTATTCTGGGGCTTATACATTGTGGCATGGCTCATTTTTGTCGGCTTGTCCATTGAAGCAGGAGGCTTAATCGTAAATTTCTTTTTCAGTCTGTATAACCCCGAATTTGTCCAAAACCTTTATCAAAAGCTGGACTTATCTGAAATGTATAGGGACAGCAAGTTGGTTTTCTTTGGAACGTATAGTTTTATACTATCTATTGCCATTTTAAAAACAATTCTGTTTTATATAGTCATAAGGTTAATGCACAAAATGGATTTGAAAAAACCATTCAGCACTTTTGTCGCCAAACAAATTACTTTGCTTAGTTATTTCACCTTATTTATCGGACTGTTAAGTTTGATTGGCAGACAAATAGTCAAGAATTTATCCCTTCACGGTTTTGTAACTGACAACCTCAATGAATTCTGGGTAGATGCACAAGCATTCATTCTTATGGGAGCTGTCATCTACATCATTGCAACCATTTTCAAAAAAGGAGTAGATATTCAAAACGAAAACGATTTAACAGTATAAGCTATGCCAATCATTGTAAACTTAGATGTAATGATGGCAAAGCGTAAAATGTCGTTGAATGAGCTATCAGAAAAAGTTGAGCTAACGCTTTCCAATCTTTCAATTTTAAAGACGGGAAAAGCAAAAGCTATACGCTTTAGAACACTCGAAGCGATTTGCGAAGCGTTGAATTGCCAGCCGGGTGATATTTTAGAATATAAAAACGAAAAAGATGAAAAATAAACTAACACATTTTGCCATTCACATTGACGACATTGAACGGGCAAAAAAATTCTATGACCGTGTTTTTGAATGGGGTTTCAACTCTTACGGACAAGGTGACTTTTTGCAAATATAAGCAGATAAGTCTGAACATGGAGAGCTAATTGGAGCATTGCAATCAAGACAATATTCCCCAATTCCTGACAAGATTATTGGCTTGGAATGCACGATTGGTGTTGAGAACATTGACGAAATCATAGAAAGGGTAAAAAGTAATGGAGGACAAGTTATTATGCCTAAGACAGCAATTCCTTATGTTGGCTATATTACTAAATTTTTGGACACAGAAGACAACTTGATTTGTGGAATGCAATATGACAATTCGGCAAGATGAAAGATTCACGACCAATTCATCCAGACTTTCAATTCTTTTTGGACCTAAAAGACCAAGAAGTAATTGAGTTGTTTACCGACTTGAGAGACTATATTTTGGAGTTGTATCCAGACTGCAACGAACTTGTTTATCATACTCACGCCTTGACAGCGGTGTTTTCAATCTCGGACAAGCTATCAGACGCTTTTTGTATGTTACCAATTTACACAAATCACCTAAATTTAGGTTTCAACAGAGGAACACTTTTGAAAGACCCAAATAAACTCTTAACGGGAACAGGAAATTTAATTAGGCACATTGACGTAAAGAAAACAAGCAACTACAGAAACACCAAAGTAAAAGCCTTGATTAAAGAAGCGATTGACTTTGCAATAAAGGATATGGACAAGCCGACTAAATCAATCGGAAAAACTATTTCAAAAATTAAGAGGAAATGAAAGCCGGCCGCATAACAACGGCTTGGCGTAATGGCGGGTGAATTTCTTCGTAGAAACATTTGTGCTAAATTTGAACTTTGGTGGTTCGTATGAACTTTTGTGGTGAAAATCCGCCACTTCGCCAATGCGTTTCCGTTTTGACGCATGCAAAGAAAACGTCCTACATTAATTGAAACATAAGAAATGAAAACAAGATTAATAACAATCGGATTGATATTAGTTTCTTCAATCCAAATTTTTTCACAAAATGGGAAACCTGACAAGAAGGAATTTGTCTACAAAACCGTAGGAGGTCATGAAATTCGAGCAAATATTTTTTTGCCAAAAAATGATGGATTGCATCCAGTTCTCGTTTATTTTCACGGCGGTGGGTTCATTTTTGGAAACAGAGACCAGGGATTAGAGATTCCTCTTAAAGAAAAGCTCCTTGCTAATGGCTATGCAGTTGTATCGGCTGATTACAGGTTAGCCCCGGAAACAAAACTTGATGAAATGCTTAAAGATGTAAGCGATGTTATTAAGTGGATTAAACTAAACGGGCAACAAAAATATAACATTGATACCAGTAAGATTGCAGTTGCCGGAGGTTCAGCAGGTGGGTATTTAGCTCTCTCCTCCGGTTTTAAACGGGATTTAATGCCGGATGCCATTATTGCTATTTCAACACCGACTGGATTTTCAACGGCAAATGTTCAGATGGGAGATTTAACTGTGCTAAACCAACCCGGGCCGTATGACATAGTCAAAGATTCTGTAGTTTCATACGGAAATTATGACAGCAGAATGGATTTATGGAGATTTCTTGCGAGGAACCGATTAGCATTATATGAGATTTTTGGCTTTGACCCTTCAAAAGAACCTGAAAAATTAGATAGGTATACATTGACAAATAATGTAAAATCCAATTTTCCGCCTACTTTGATTATTCATGCTAAAAATGACCATTTGGTAGATTTACAACAGGTAAATGAATTTTATACTTTCTTAACTGGGAAACGAATCAAAGCGGAATTACATCTTGTAGAAAACGGACATAGTAGTGAACTGATAAAGCAGAATCCTGAAGTAATTGAGAAAATAATTGAATTCTTAAAAATACAAATGCCATGATAGATTTTAAAGTCAAAGAAGTCAGGGGATTTTGTGAAATCAACTCCGACCCTGAAATAATCAAGAAGTTCCAAAAATATTTCAAAGAAGGCTATGATGGCTATGGAATTGATGAGAATGTGTTTAAAAAGCAGATAGATAATTGGATTGAGCAATGGAAAGAAGAAATGACTATTGATAGCTATCTGATTCTGGGTGATGAATTGATAAAAAAATGGCAGATATGATGAAAAATACCTTGCGGTAACATTCTTAAAGACAAAAAGAGCGGATTTTTCCAATGATACCTTTAATCGGATTGGAAAATGGTTTGATTACGGAATAAACAACTGGGCGACAACCGATGTACTTTGTTGATTTATTATATCAAGTTTATTAATTGATAAAGTAATTGACTTTGATGATTTAAAAACATGGATTGATTCCGAATCTGAATGAAAACGCCGGGTTGTCCCTGTTGCAGTGGTTGAGCTGGATAAGATTAAGAAAGATTTAAAACCTGATGAAGCTATAGAGCTGATTGAACCTTTAATGCCTGATGATTCTGAATATGTTCAAAAAGGATTGGCACATTATTGCATGGATTATGGAAGAAATACCCTGCCGATATTGAGGATTTTTTAATGAAATGGAAAGATAAGTGCGGAAGATTGATAGTGCAATACTCAACGGAGAAAATGGACAAGGAATACAGAAAGAAGTTTAGAAAAAGGAAATAATGCACGACGGCACAACACAGTGTATAAGCCATAAGGGTGTCGGTTGGTTGCGAAGGTTCTCCCTCGCATCAGCGTTTCGTCCCGGTTGACAGGAACGTGGTTCCGCAGTCCCTTACGGCTCATACACTCACATGTTACCTGCAATCTTGACAGCAACACCGTACAAAAACAAAGATGTCCGAAATCTTCAAAAAACATATAGAAAAATTCACAAAAATATCCGATGAAGAATTTGAGGAAATCTTGAAATATTTTGATGAAAAACAAATTGCGAAGAAAGAAAATCTATTGGAAGAAGGACAAATATGCCGTTACCACTATTTTGTTTTGGAGGGTTTGCTCCGCAAGTTTTACACAAACGAAAAAGGTATTGAACAAACTACAGAATTTGCTATTGAAACCTGGTGGATTACTGACAATATTGCTTACGAACATAAACTGCCTACAGAGTTTTATATACAAGCTGTAGAAAAATCAAGAATACTCTACATTTTCGGGATGTAAATCAGTGGGTAAAGCACCAAAATGAAGCGCCAGTGCAGCCACACGGCGTGATTAATTTTCGAAAGTGCGTTTACTTCGTCCTAAAATAGAAATTTTTCGTTCAAAACGTTGCAGAAGTTCAGAAAAACCTGTAATTTCATTACAAGCGCGATTCAAAGTCCTTTCGACTACGCTCAAGGCAGGTCTTAATTCCTCCGGAGATTTATTTAGTTACCATAGTAGCAGTTAATTAATATATACTAAGGTACAAAATCATCGTAGAGAAAGCTACCGGAGGTTTAGTTCAACAGGCGTTTGGCAAAAGATCGGAGTAACGGCTAAATTGAACGTTTCTGCTCCCTTATCCGTAAAAACCGTTTGGTTTTTGCTTTTGTTTTCATAATTTAGTAAAAAACCAAAACGGTTTTGCTCACGCTCGGAGCTAAAGGAAACTTGTCGCTTCCTTTTCCGCTCCTTCGTCAAGCTGCCGAACCGTTAGTGGCAATTAAACGACAACGCTCACGAAACAACAAACCAACAGTAACATAAAAACAAAAGAAAAATGAGAAAAGTAGCATTATTATCAATTGGAATTTTCGCTTTGACAGCTTGCAACAACCAATAAACAATTCTTCTGAAAATTCAGAAGCAAAACCTGTAATAGAACAATCAACCGTTGGCGGAGATAAGGACGAACACGGCTGTCTTACTGCGGCAGGCGAAACTTGGAGTCAACTCAAGCAAAGCTGTATCCAAATTTTTAACGTAGGACAACGCTTAAACCCAATTGAAACTAAAGACGGGGAAACTGTTATCAGTGCTTTTGTGCTGTTTAATGACGACAAATCGGAAGCAGAATTGTTTTTGCCAAATACGCAAAGCAACACAATTTTAAAAACGACCGATAACCAAAACCATGGAAGTGGAGAGTACAAGTTTGACGCTAATGAATCCACTTAGTACATAAACCATGAAAAGAAGTACAAAGCAGAATGATTAAAAAAATAGAAAACGATAAAAAGGTAGGGAACGCCCATATTAAAATTCTCTATCCGGGAAGTGTAATTGAAAACTCAACTGATAGTGGATTGGGAAGTATCGGAAGAATTGACCACGCCAACATCGGGGGAAATGTAACTATCAAAATGCACCCACATATAAATGATGATATACTTTCCTATTTCCGTTCGGGACACGCTGTGCATACCGATTCGGAAGGATTTCAGGCAACCGTTTCCAGAAACAAGCTAATGCTGATGAAATCGGGAAAACTCTTTTATCACGAAGAAACAATGCCCGAACCTTTGGAAGGACTTCAGATATTTATCCGACCTAAATCCAAAGACCTGAAACCTGAAGTTGTATTTCAAGACCTGAATGAAACAGATAGTGTTGATTCTTGGAGATTACTTGCTTCACCTAAAGAACAAACGCAATTACAGTTTTCGAGTGAAACGTGGATATACGACACCAAACTAACAAACGGAAAAACAATTGAATTACCCGATTTACCAAAGAATGAGCTGACAGGTTTGCTTTATGTTTTTCAGGGAAATGTCGTGCTGAATAATGACATAAATCTTCTAAAGGGAGAATCTATACTTTTCAAGAACGAACAAATTGAAATAAATGCGTTAGAAACATCGGAATTAGTGCTATTCATTACAGACGAAAATTCCGAATATTACGATGACGGAATGTATAGTGGAAACAAACATTAACTGCCACTAATAACTAAGCTTTAGCTTCGCTCTGTTCGGGCAAAGCCCTCGAGTCGTCTTGTCTGAAAGACAAGAGATGAATTGAAAATCACTGAACACCAAAACAAATCATTAAAATGTGAAGTAAAGCCCGTTGAACCCTTCGATAAACTCAGGGCAGGCCCACCGTAGGGAGCTCAATACTTATTATGGAGTGTTCGAAGTGTAGTTTTAAGGTATACAAGCAGTATTTTTACGATTACTGCTTTTTTTGTGTTGGTTTCTCCTTTTTTACACTGTTTTTCGATGCAAAAAAATCACAAGTTCCCTTACCCATAAAAGCTAATTCACAGGCGCAATTTGGCTTTCGATAAGGTAGGCTTTCGGTGGTCCTCTTTGTCCAAAAACATGCAAGGTGATCAGATTTCCGGCTTTACAGCAATAGCATTTTTTATGTTGCGTTTTGGGTTTAATTATTGGGCGTACAACTTTTATATCTTTTTGTATTCGTTGGAGTTTTCCGCGTTTCCTACTGCTGCTTAGAATTCCGTAATGTCTGATTTGCACAAAGCGTTTGGGTAGAATATGTAAGCTAAATCGCCTTGTAAATTCTTCGTTTTTTAAGGTGAGTTGCTTGGTTTTACTTTGGTCTTTGTAATCTTTATAGCTGATGGTAACTTCTTGTTCGGTTACATTTTTTATCCGATGATTGCTTATAGCAACTTTGTGGGTGTATCTGCCTAAATATTCAATCACTTGCTTGGGGCCACCCAAAGGTCGCTTGGCATAAACCACCCAATTCTTTTCAAACAACAAACCGTCATGTTGGAGTATTCTCCAAATTTCTTCTCGACTTAGGATGACGGGTAGTTTTTTTTCTTTAGGAATCGAGGGTAAATGAAGATAATCGTACGGAAGATTTTCGGAATTTAAGAGAAAACGCAATCCGTAAACGGTGTGTTTAAAATACGATTGAGAAGATGAATGGGAGCGTTGCTGCAGTTCAAACAGATAATCTTTAACCTGTTCGGGATGTAAATCGGTGGGTAAAGATTCAAAATGAAGCGCCAGTGCAGCCACACGGCGTGAATAATTTTCGAAAGTGCGTTTACTTCGTCCTAAAATAGAAATTTTTCGTTCAAAACGTTGCAGAAGTTCAGAAAAACCTGTAATTTCATTACAAGCGCGATTCAAAGTCCTTTCGACTACGCTCAAGGCAGGTCTTAATTCCTCCGGAGATTTTTTTAGTTACCATAATTTTGAATTTTTAATACCCTAAATTTATGATTTCTAATGGAAAAGCTACCGGAGGTTTAGTTCAACATGAGTAGGGCAAAAAGCAGTATGAGAACTAGGTTCTTAGTTACCGTAAAATGTCCCATGTGGAAGATATCTACTGGAATGGATGGAAGTACTATTTCCCTGGTAATGAGGATGGTCATTATGGAAGGAATTCCAAAAAGCGCGGCAGCTTTGAGATTTACCAAGCCCTGCTTAAAATAGGAAAGGGATCCAACAATGCTAGTGGAACCTACAATAAATAGAGAGTAGACGGTGGCTAAGATAGGATCAATCCCAAATAAATATGCTAGAACTGGTAAGGTCAGAATGCTACCGCGGCCTCTTACAAGTCCTAAAGAAATCCCAATAAAAATGGACGCCGAATATCCTGCTAATGCCATAAGATTTTGTATTGATCCTGCAAAATTGGATCAATCCCAAAACCAGTACAGTTACATTAGTTACACAAGGGTAATTTTATTTCTTCCCAGTCTGACTCTCCCTAATTCTTCCAATTGTTTTAAAAGCCTTGAAACCACCACTCGAGCCGTTCCAAGCTCATTGGCTAACTGTTCGTGAGTGATATTCAGGGTATTGGAGCCCATCACCTCTTGCTTTTTCTGAAGTAGACCCAAGAGGCGCTCATCAACTTTTTTGAATGTAACTGCATTGACCATTTCGAGTAACTCCTCGAAGCGTTTATGGTATAAGCGAAAAATATAATCAAGCCATTCCGGGTGCTCTTTGATGAATAAGTTAACCTTATCTATGGGAAGAAATAGGATCTCAGCTTCTTCCTCCACTTCAGCCTTGACTTTACTGGTTTCATTGTGCATTCCTCCTAGAAAGGACATTACGCAACTTTCGCCTGATCTGATATAATATAAAAGTATTTCTCTTCCATCTTCTTCTGTCCGTATCACCTTTAAGGTACCTTTAGTGACTATAGGGATAGAACGTATGGACGCATTTTCATTCAAAATGACGGAGCCAACTGGATAGTTTTTCCTGATGCTACTGTGATAAAGTTTTAATACTAAATCAGGGGACGATTTAAACTCTGCTACTAGAGGCTCCATTTCATTAATTGGGCTTGCTTTGATATTAAAACATTGAAATAAACTAAAAAGTGCGTAGAAGAGTGGGGTAGTGGGGCTTTTGGAAGTGTTGTATTGGAAATAAATTGCATTTAGACCTATTGAATCTCGATTTGCTGAAAGAAAGAACTATTAGGGTTTATTTCCCCGGATTTAGCCGGTCATTCCTGAATCCCGGTTGCAGTAGGTTTAGAATTGTCATTTGTAAGGACCTTGGTACTGTACTTTCTATTTAGCCATGTCCAGAAGGGCACTGTTCAATACACTTAATTTGAGAAATAGAATCCGAAATAGGTGTGGTTAACCAACTAAATAAATGGTGATAAGTGGGCGCGACTTAGGATAATCATTTCAGGTTACTTACTTTGGGCTTAAATAATAAAAAAGCCTCAAGAAGACTTGAGGCTTTCGGTGTAGCGGGGAGCAGAATCGAACTGCCGACCTTAGGGTTATGAATCCTACGCTCTAACCATCTGAGCTACCCCGCCGTGCTTTGGAGGTGCAAAATTAAAAAACTTTCCGAATTACAACAACAAATTTGAAGAAGTTCTAAAAAAAAAATTCTTAAATTTGATAAAGTGTCTACTAATTAAGATATTGTAAAAAAAAGGTACCTATGGCAAAATATAAATACGTTCAAGAATTTCCGTTTCGAGCTTCACCGAAGGTATTGTACAATTACATTAGTACCCCAGGAGGATTGCAGCAATGGTTTGCCGACAGGGTCACCTTGAACTCCGATAACCAATTTGTGTTTTATTGGGATGATAGGGATCATGTGGCAGATCTTACGTCTTCTCGTTTGAATAAATCTAGTCGCTTTGATTTCGTGGGTCAGGACGCCGGAAATTATTTAGAATTTAAGTTTGTAACCTCTGAATTGGACAATTCTACTTATTTAAAAGTAACGGACCAATCAGATAATCATGATGTAGATGATTTGGAGTCCATGTGGACCGAATTAATTGATAATCTCAAAGAAATAGTGGGAGGCTGATTTTGAAATGGCAGAAAAGATGCGGTATTTTGCGCCTCTTTTGGCTTAATTCGCATTAGAATGAAGAAAATCGACAAGCTATTTGTCAAATCATATATTGGGCCCTTCGTACTTACTACTGCCATAGTAGTATTTATATTCTTGATGCGCTTTCTGATGATCTACTTTCCAGAATTCATCGGAAAGAACTTAGACATGATGGTATTTGCGAAGTTATTCTTCTATTTTACCATGATGACGATTCCCATGTCACTTCCTTTGGCTACGCTGTTAGCTACCTTAATGTGTTTTGGGAATTTGGGTGAAAAGTCGGAATTGACGGCTATGAAGTCAGCGGGTATACCTATCACTAGGCTCATAGTGCCTACGATGATTCTCTCAATTTTCGTGGCTATTTTTTCCATAGGATATAATAATACGGTTAATCCTTGGGCTAATTTGAAAGGGTGGTCTCTTCTTTATGATATCAAAACCACTAAGCCTGCATTAAATATTCAGGAGGGGATTTTCTACAATCAAATACCTGGATATAGGATTAAGGTAGAGAAGAAAGTAGGGGATGGGCAGTCTTTGAAAAATGTGATCGTGTATGATCATAATACTGGGAGTGGGAACAAGAACATCACGGTTGCGGATTCCGGTAGGATGTACACCATCAATAAAGAAAGTCAATTGGTTTTTGAGCTGTATAACGGAGTGAATTACAGTGAAGGAAGTAGCTATAACAATATGGCCCAAATGACCCGGTATTCCTTTCAGAAGAACAAGATAGTATTCCTTCTATCCAGTTTTGGTTTGAAGCGTTCCAAAGAGGAAGATTTTACCTATCATGAATACATGAAGAGTATTCCTGAGTTGAATGAAAAGATTGATTCTTTGAATAAGCAGATTAGGGATAAATCAGGACAGCAGATTATAGCTTATAAACGTTTGGATTTGTACGCCTTTCCGGAGATGGTAGGAGATACCTTGAGTAAGAAGGGAATTGTGGCTGGGGCATGGGTAGATTCTCTACTGACTAAAGTGGAGAAGATCACGTCCGTTCAGGAGTTTAATAGTTCTGCAAGGACGAAACTGGAGAGTCAAAAATCCCAGATTGTTTCTGACATGAGTTTCTTAAATGGAGTGGAGAAGGCGGTTTGGGCTGCGGATTTGGAAAGGTGGAATAAGGTTACCACAGGATTTTCATGTTTGGCCATGTTTTTGATAGGAGCATCTTTAGGATCAATTATCAAGAGAGGGGGATTTGGTATGCCGGTGTTGATATCCATAGCCTTTTTTATATTGTACTATCTGCTTCAGCAGATGGGAAATAAATATGCAAAAGAAGGCTTGATTTCGGCAGTAGTAGGAGCTTGGATGCCTTTTTCCGTGTTGATCACTATAGGTGCATTATTAATGAGGAGGGCAAAGAACTTTTAGTGCTTCGTAATGAAGAATTTCTGTATTGGAATAGTCGTTTACTAATAATATTTTATTAAATTTGCAGCTGTTTTATTTTAAATCAATTATCTAGGTTAACATCAATGTATTTAACTCCGGAAAAGAAACAGGAGATCTTCGCATCGAAGGGTCTTCAGAAAAAAGCGACTGATACAGGTTCTGCTGAATCTCAGATCGCATTATTTACCTACAGAATTGCTCATTTAACTGAGCATTTGAAAGTTAACAAGCATGATTATTCTACTCGTTCAGGTCTTTTGAAACTTGTAGGTAAGCGTCGTCAACTTCTTGATTATCTTATGAAAGTAGATATCAGTCGTTACAGAGCTATTATTGCTGAACTTGGTATTCGTAAATAATACCTTATTGGGAATCCGAAACTTCGGGTTCCCTTTTTGATGGAAAATTATCCCCGCGGAAGAATAAAGGATTAATCGTTGTATCAAAAGCGGAAAATACAACACATAAAATTTAAAGAATGTTTAATATTGTTCAACAGACCATCCAGATGCCGGATGGTTCCACCATTACCCTGGAAACCGGTAAATTAGCAAGACAGGCAGACGGAGCAGTGGTGTTACGTAGTGGAAAGCTAATGATGCTTGCCACAGTTTGTGCTGCTAAAACGCATAAAGAGGGTACTGACTTTTTGCCTCTTTCTGTGGATTACCAAGAGAAATTTGCTTCCAATGGTAAGATTCCGGGCTCCTTCCAAAGGAGAGAAGGTAAATTATCTGACAATGAGATCTTGATTTCTCGTTTGATTGACAGAGCCCTTCGTCCAATCTTTCCTGAAGATTTCCATGCGGAAGTTCAAGTGATGGTTACGCTTCATTCAGCAGACGAGAATATTCAACCTGATGCTTTAGCTGCCTTAGCTGCATCTGCAGCCATTATGGCCTCTGATATTCCTTTCAATGGTCCTATTTCTGAAGTTCGTGTAGCGAAAATCAATGGAGAGTATGTGATTAACCCTCCGGTACAAGCTATTGGGAATGCAGATCTAGATTTGATCGTTGCGGGTACCTCAGATAGCATTATCATGGTGGAAGGAGAGTCTAACGAAGTTTCTGAAATAGAAATGGTAGAAGCTCTTCGTGCGGCACATGAAGTTATTAAATTACAAGTTGCTGCTCAGAAAGAATTTGAAGCAAAAGTAGGATCAACTACTAAGAGAGAATATAATCATGAGGTGCATGATGCTGAAATCAAAGAGAAGATGTATTCTGAACTCTTTGATAAAGTATATGCGGTTTGTTTGGAAGGAAATCCGAATAAGCATTATAGAAGCGAGGCTTTTGCTAAGATTCTGGAAGACTTTATTGCGGCTCAACCTGAAGAATTGCAAGATAATCCTCTTTACAAAGTTTATTTTGGAGATATCACTTATGATGCTTCCAGAAAGATGGTATTGGAAGAAGGGAAACGTCTTGACGGTAGAAAATTAACAGAGATCCGTCCTATCACGGTAGAAGTGGATTATCTACCTTCTGCTCATGGTTCAGCTTTGTTTACCAGAGGTGAAACTCAATCTTTATCTACTACTACTTTAGGTACGAAATTAGATGAGCAGATTGTAGACCTTCCTATGGTGAAGGGTTATTCTAAATTCTATTTGCATTATAACTTCCCTGGATTCTCCACCGGAGAGGTTCGTCCGAACAGAGGGGTAGGTCGTAGGGAGATCGGTCATGGTAACTTGGCGCAGAGGTCTCTTGAACGAGTGATGCCACCAGAGGAAGAGAATCCATATACTATCCGTGTAGTATCTGATATCTTAGAATCTAACGGTTCTTCTTCCATGGCTACCGTTTGTGCGGGATGTTTGTCATTGATGGATGCGGGTGTACCTATTAAGGCTCCTGTTTCAGGTATTGCTATGGGATTGATCACTGATCCATCTACAGGAAAATGGGCGGTATTGTCTGATATTCTTGGAGATGAGGATCACTTGGGTGATATGGACTTTAAGGTTACAGGTACTGCTCAAGGTATTGTAGCTTGTCAAATGGATATCAAGATCGGAGGTTTATCCTTTGATATAATTGAAAAGGCTTTGAATCAGGCTCGTGAAGGTCGTTTACATATACTTGGTAAAATGACAGAAGTGCTTGAGAAGCCGAAACCTGATCTTAAACCACATGCTCCTAGAGCGGTGACCATAGTGATTGACAGAGAGTTAATCGGTGCGGTGATAGGACCTGGTGGTAAAGTAGTTCAGGAGATTCAAAGAGAATCAGGAGCTACGGTTAATATTGAAGAGAAAGATAATAAAGGCTATGTTTCTATTTTCGCTACAAATGGTGAGAGTATGGATCTAGCTAGAAAGCGTATAGATGCCATTGTAAAACAGCCTGAAGTAGGTGAGATTTATGATGCTACGGTAAAATCTATACAGCCTTTCGGCGCCTTCATGGAATTCTTACCGGGTAAAGAAGGTTTATTGCATATATCTGAGATCTCTTGGGAGAGACTTCCTAGTATGGATGGCGTCTTAAAAGAGGGAGATCAGTTGCAAATTAAATTGACCGAAGTAGACAAAAAAACAGGCAAATTCCGTTTATCAAGGAAGGTTTTACTTCCAAGACCGCCAAAAGAAGAAAAACCGGCAGAGGAAAAGAACAATAATGCCTAACAATTTGTTAATACAAAGGCGTCTAAAATTTTTTTACAATATTATTGATTATTGATGAGACAACTTAAGATCAGTAAACAGATTACCAACAGAGAAAGTCAGTCCTTGGATAAGTATTTACAAGAGATTGGTAAGGTGGACCTGTTGACTCCGGATGAAGAGGTAATCTTAGCTCAAAAAATCAGAGATGGGGACCAATTATCATTGGAGAGACTTACAAAGGCCAACCTTCGTTTTGTGGTATCTGTGGCAAAACAGTATCAAAATCAAGGTCTTTCATTGGGAGACTTGATTAATGAAGGTAACTTGGGACTGATTAAAGCTGCTCAGCGTTTTGACGAAACCAGAGGGTTTAAATTCATTTCATATGCGGTGTGGTGGATTCGTCAAAGTATACTTCAAGCCTTGGCTGAACAATCTCGTATTGTGAGATTGCCTTTAAACAGGGTAGGTTCTTTGAATAAGATTTCCAAAACTTTCTCTGAGTTAGAGCAACGCTTCGAGCGTGAACCTTCTCCGGAAGAGTTGGCGGAGGTCTTAGAGATTTCTGCAAATGAGGTGGTAGATACCATGAAAATCTCTGGTCGTCACGTGTCCGTTGACGCTCCATTTGTACAAGGGGAAGAAAACAGCCTTTTGGATGTATTGGAGAATGATACGGAGATTCGTCCGGATCAGGAGCTAATGAATGACTCTTTGAGAAGAGAAGTGCTAAGAGCTCTTTCGACCCTGACTCAAAGAGAAGCAGAAGTGATCATGTTCTATTTCGGTCTTAACGGAGAGCAAGCCATGACGTTAGAGGAAATCGGAGAGAAGTTTAATTTGACGCGAGAGCGTGTTAGACAGATCAAAGAGAAAGCCATCCGACGCTTAAGGCAAACCTCACGAAGTAAGGCCCTAAAAGCATACTTAGGATAAGAGGTTCTGAAAAGAACCTCTTTTTTATTTTTAGGGAATCTTGCTTGTAGACCGATTTTAAAGCAATTTTGTAAGCATATACATGGGGAAGGTTTTAGGAATCATAAGCTTTAAAAAGGGAAGTGGAAAAACCACTACTGCTGCGTATTTATCTGCTGCCTTACGGGTCTTGAATAGGAAAGTGGTGTCAGTAGATTTAGGCGGTGGACTTTCAGAAAAGCTTGGGGTTTCCGAAGGTGTAGTTGAAGTAGAAGGCATTTCCTGGTGGCATCAGGAGCATTTAGGAGCTGAGGCAGATTATGTGATTGTAGATTTGCCCTATCATTCTATTTCTGATGAAATCTTGTCTCAACTGGATAGCGTAATTATACCGGTGGAAGCTAGGAGAGGAGGACTTCAACACTTTAATTCTACACTTTTAACCCTACAGGAGCACGAAGACCTTTTAATTGAAGGGATTTTGCTTTCCCAGGCAGATGCACATAATGATTTTGCAGCACAAATGGGAAAAGACTTGGAAGAGTATTTCCCTGATTTTATATTCAAATCCGTAATTTCCAGAAATTTCTACCTATCTAAAGAGGCGTTTAACGTTTTAGATGTAAGAAAGCAGGGATGGCATAGCGGTTTTGTGGAATTTTTAGCTTTGGCTAACGAACTGATAGAACATGAACATTAAGAGAAAAATGGGGTTAGGGAAGGGATTGAGTTCCCTTTTGTCAGAAACTCCTGCAGAAGTAGTGCAGGAAGAACATGACTCGTTTGAGATTCCTATAGATGCTATTGAGACGAACCCTTACCAACCTAGGACTCAATTTGATCAAGAGGCATTAGAAGAGCTTTGTGCTTCTATACGGGTGCAAGGTGTAATTCAGCCTATTGCGGTTCGTAAAATTGGAGATAAATACCAATTGATCTCCGGTGAAAGGAGATTGAAAGCTTCGCAGTTAGCAGGATTGAAGACCATTCCGGCCTATATTCGTGAAGCCACAGATACCCAGATGTTGGAATTAGGTCTGATAGAAAACGTCCAAAGGGAGAATTTAAACCCTATGGAGATAGCTATGGCCTATAAGCGCTTATTAGAGGAATGTGAGCTCAAACAGGAAGAACTAGCTACCAGAGTAGGTAAGAACAGGAGTACAATCAATAACTTTCTAAGGTTATTGGCTCTGCCTCATGAAGTGCAGGAAGGTTTAGCAGAAGGTAAGCTGAGTATGGGCCATGCGCGTGCTTTGCTTGGTTTAGAATCACAGGAGTTGATGCTGAAATTATACCAAGAGATTCTTACCCGTGACCTATCTGTACGTAAAGTAGAGGAATTAGTTAAGAATGTTAATATTAAGTCTTCTACCACGAAAAAGGGGAAGACGGTTTCAGAACCGAAAAAGTTCTTAGAAACGTATCAGCATCATTTTGGTGAGATATTTGGAAGAAAGGTCATAGTTCAAGCAGACGCTCATCAGAAAGGTGAGATCAAGATTCCATATGCGTCTAGGGCAGAATTGGAACAAATCATGGAGAAATTGAAGTGAAGAAGCTCTTAATAGGATGTCTTTTTATCAGCCTGAGTTCTTTTGCTCAGACGGATTCTACAGAAGTAGAAAGAGGTGCTCGTTTTAAGAAAGCCAGTACTAATTTTTTTTCTACCTCTAAGAAGATCTTTGGTATAGACAGCCTAACCAAAAAAGACCGTCCCCGTATTATTTTCCTGAGATCTATGCTTTTACCCGGTTGGGGACAAGCCATGAATAAGGACTACTGGAAACTTCCTATTGTGTATGGAGCTGCTGCAGGCGGTTTATATGCCATCCATTCTAATGCTAAACGATACAATTACTATCTGAATCATGTAGAGATTCTGGAAGAATCAGGTAAACCTTCCATGCCACCCATAGATCACCCTAACGGAGTGGCCATTTCTAAAGAAACCTATGCCAGAGCAGCATCTCAGTTTAAGAGATACAAGGACCTAAGCATCATTGGTTTTGCCCTTGGTTGGACGTTATTTGCTGTAGAAGCGAATGTTCGCGCACATTTGAAGAATTTTGATATTTCAGACGATATTAGTTTACAATGGAAACCTGCGCTTATCCCTACAGGCAATAGTTTTGCCGCAGGAGTTAGTGTAAGTTTAAACTTTAAGTAGAACATATGAAAATAGCCCTATTAGGTTATGGAAAGATGGGCAAAGCTATTGAAGCAATTGCCGTTCAAAGGGGTCACGAAATTGTGGCAAAAATAGATTTAAATAATGCTGCTGAGCGGGAGAATTTGAGTCCTGACAGCGTAGATGTAGTAATAGAATTCAGTTCTCCTCATTCTGCATATGATAATTTAAAGTTTTGTATGCAAAAAGGCCTCAAAGTGGTATGTGGTACCACCGGTTGGCTAGATAAGAGAACTGAAATAGAGGGTTTAGCTACAGAAAGCCAAGCGGCTTTCTTTTATGCCTCAAATTATAGTATTGGTGTGAATCTTTTCTTCCAACTGAATAAGATTTTGGCCAGGATAATGGCTCCGCATCAACAGTATGAGATCTTTACTTCTGAGATTCACCATACGGAGAAGCTTGACGCACCTTCTGGAACGGCGATAACTCTAGCAGAGGGTATTATGGAAAATAATCCGGCAAAGACCTCCTGGGTGAGTAATGAGATTCCAAAAGCTTCTGAGATAGGTATTTGGTCATCCAGGGAGGGCAAAGTTCCGGGAACTCATGCTATCAAGTATATCTCAGAAGTGGATGAGATAGAGATCAAACATACCGCTTATTCGCGTACGGGATTTGCATTTGGAGCTGTTTTAGCTGCTGAATGGTTAAGAGATAAGACAGGAATCTTCGGAATGGAAGATTTACTAAACGAGAAAGCCTCCTAAGGGAGGCTTTTTTTATGGGGCTTTAGTTGAGCCAAGTAATTGTTCCAATGTATCATGAAGGTCTTTGCCCTTCAGGTTCTTTGCTACAATGGTACCGTCTGGAGCAAGTAAGAAGTTAGCCGGTATGGCTCTGACTCCATATAAGGCCGCAGGAGCGCTTTTCCAGTATTGTAAGTCAGAAACGTGTGTCCATGTCAATTGATCCTTCTCTATAGCTTTTATCCAAGCTTCTTTCGTTCTATCAAGAGAAACTCCGAAGACGTCAAATCCTAGTTCATGGTATTTTTGGTAAGCGGCCACTACATTTGGATTTTCTTTCCTACAAGGACCACACCAGGCCGCCCAGAAATCCACCAAAAGATATTTCCCAAATTTGTCTGATAACCTAACCGACTTACCTTCTGTATCAGCTAGCGTAAAATCCGGAGCCTTTTGCCCAATTTTTACCAATTCTAGCGTCTCAAGGTAGGCCTTAAGGTTTTTACCGTAAGGAGAATTCTGAAGTTCAGGACTTAAAATCCCTAGGTACTCTCTGATTTGGTCCGCTTCTAATCTGTAGGCAAAGTTTCTATATAAAACATAGGCTGAAACTACGGATTTCGGATACTTATTTATAAAGGCTTTGATATCAAAATCTCTTCCTGCAGATTTGTATTCTTCAAAGATGTCCTGGGCTGATGATCCGGAAAATTTTGTATTTTTATAATATGAGCTGGAATCAAGTTCTACGCTTATATTCTTGTCCTGTTCGTCTAAATAGAGGAATACAGGCGACTTTTCCTGATCTAGTGTTAACCCATATACTTCCGGAGTAGTTATGTTTTTATGAAAGCTGAAAGTGCCTTCTTTTACTACTGCTGAATCAATGGTGTAGAAGATCTTGTCTTTAAATTCTTGTAAATAAACCTTCTTCGCAGGAGAAGAGATTAGTTTTCCTTCAATATGTACTTGGGCAGATGCACTCAGACTCAAAAGGGACAAGGCTAGTATTTTTCTTTTCATTAGTCTATTAGTTTTGTATACTATACTGCAAAGGTAGACTAATAGCTTCTGTATTTCCAAGATATACTAGAAAAAGTTTTTGCAAAAAAAAGGCCTCTGAATTTCAGGGGCCTTTTCATGGATCAAAGGTGCATCCATTTTTTAAAGATCTTCTGGGCTGTAGGATCTGCAGAATTTCTTGGTTTAAGATTGATTCTGACTCTTGGATCTTGAACAAGAGTAATAGGTAAGGTGATCTTTGTACCCGCTCTTAGTACAGTTACATTGATTTTATCACCTACTTTTTTACCTTCAACCACTTTCTCGAAATTGGTGAAAGGTACTCCATCCACCTCTAAGATATCGTCATTTACATTTATGCCGTAGATATATGCACTAGTACCGTAGTCTACTCTGGCCACTTTGTTTCCTCTTCCCATAGCACCGAAGGAAGGTTTGCCAGGGTTACTTAGCTCTAATTTAGCATCCACGTCAACCATATTGAAATACTTGGTATAATCAATGGTTTCAGTACCAAAAACATACTTTTGGAAGAATGGAGTTAAATCTTCTCCTGCCACTTTTGAACATTCATCGAAGAATTGTTGGTCAGTAAATCCTATGTCTTTTTTCAGGTACAGGTTATTGTACAGGTTTTTAAGAACATCGTCCAAAGATTTCTCACCTTTAGTATTGCTGATAATGATCATGTTCAAAATATTGGCTAATACTCCACCTTTGTTATAATAGGAAACGGTAGAGTTAGCGGAGTTCTCATTGGATCTATAGTATTTAATCCAGGCATCCCATGAAGATTCAGCTACCGGCTGGACCTTGTTTCCGTATTGGTTTTCGATGGTTCCAATATTTCCTGCTAGCATGGTCAACATACGGTCAGTAGAAATGATATTGGCTCTTCTCAAGATATCACTTTGGTAATAGCTAGTAAAACCTTCTGAGACCCAAAGCATGTTCGTATAGTTCTCGTTTTCATAGTCGAATGGCCCTAAAGCTATAGGTCTAAGGCGTTTTACGTTCCAAAGGTGGAAGTATTCGTGGGCAATTAGCCCTAAGAATCCTTCATATTTACCAGGGTTTTGGTAGGCATCTGGAGAGGTCATACAGGTGGTTGAGTTCAAGTGTTCCAAGCCACCACCAGCTCCTGGTAGATGATGTACAATGAATAAATACTCTTTACATGGATGTTTTCCTCCGAAGATAGAATGACTTGCCGTTACAATTTTCTTATAATCTTCTATGACCTTTGCTCTATCATATACCAAAGGTTCCAAAGAGTAGTTGGCAATCTTGTGTTTTACCCCAAGAGCTTCAAATTCAAGGATCTCGTGGTTGCCTATCTCAAATGGGCTATCCACTAATAAATCAAAGTTTTCAGCTTCAAATGCGTTCTTGCTCACTTCAGGTAAGGCTACAGAAACCTTAGAGAAGGAAGCGTGAGGTATGATCTTTACCAAGTGCTTCTTGTTCATCAACTGCGGTACATATAGGAAGGTAGGAGCCCCGTTGATATATCCGTGAGATGCATCTAGGAAATTAGTTCTTACGCTGATTTCAAAGGCATAGAGTCTATAACTAACTTCTACGGCCTGGCCTTTATGACCTGTTACTTTCCAGGTGTTTTTAGAGGTTTTGACTGCTGAAATCTCCTTTCCTCCGGCGGTAGCTTTCAGGCTCTCAATGTTCTTTGCATATTCTCTGATGAGGTAAGAACCCGGAGTCCAGGTTGCCATTTTGAAGTCAATGTGGTCTGCTTTTAAAACTTGTGGATCTTCTACTTTAACTTTGATTTCAAAGTAGTGGGTGTGGGGTTCAGGCATGGAAACCTCATAACTAATAGGATAGGAGGCTCCAAAGGCAGCTGCTAGAGGTAGGGTTAACAATGCCAGTAAAGCAAAATATTTGGACATAAACTGTAAAAAATTTGATTTCGACAAATCTACAATTTTTATGGTCATTGAACGTTTTTTCGGGGAAAATTACTGGATAATTTTCCTAATTTTGCTCAATTATCAAGTCACATATGAAATTCAAATCCCTGGCTTTGGCCTTGACCTGTTTTAGTGCGTATTCCCAGAATACTTTAAGTTATTCTTCTATAGAATCCCACTACAATAATGGTGTAGAATTGTTTGGTAAAAAAGCCTACAGTTCTGCTCGAAAAGAGTTTCAGAACTACATTTCGCTTTCCGCTAAAAGTCTTAATCCTAATAAGTTTAATCTGGCGAATGCAGAGTATTACTCGGCCATGTCTTCGCTTTATTCCAAAGCTTTGGATGCAGATATAGAGGTGGAACGCTTTGTTCTGAATCATGGAGATCATCCGAAAGCTAAGATCATTTATGCTGATTTGGCTCAACGTTATTACGAAAGAGGAGAATATAAAGACGCCATTCGATATTATGAGAAGGCCTTGTCTAATAGGGCAGATAATCTAGATACCTATGAGATTCGTTATCAACTAGGGGTTTCGTATTATCAATTGGGTGATTTCCAAAATGCTTTGACCCAATTTGATTACGTTAAAGGCACCGTGATTGAAAATGCAGTGAATGCGGCTTATTATGCTGCTGTAATTAATTTCAGGAATGGAAATTTTGATTTGGCACTGACCGACTTAAGAAGAGTGGAGAATGTGCCGGCGTACAGAACGGAAGTTCCGAATTGGATAGGTCAAATCTTGTATAAGCAGAAGCAATACGATGAGCTATTATCCTATGCGGAGCCTATCATAGCAAAACCGGAAGGTAGAAAATATGATGATTTAGCCCTATTAGCGGGTGAAGTTTCCTACTTTAATAATAATTACGAGAAAGCCGCTTTGTACTATGATAAGTATAAAGCCCTTAAAAAGTCGAACACTTCCAATCAAGTTACATTCCGTCATGCATTTAGCTTGTATAAGACAGGCAAATTTGAAAGTGCTTCTGCACTCTTCAAAACCATAGCAGGGGATAAGGATGAGATTGGGCAGCAATCGGCTTATTATCTGGGCATTTGTGCCTTAAGAACAGGTGATTTGAATGCGGCCATGACGGCTTTCGATGTAGCTAGAAAGGGAACTTTTGATGCTTCCATTAAGGAAGAGGCTCAATACAATTACGTTAAAGTTCTGGTAGAGAAAGGGAATAACCAGCAGGCCATTGTGGACTTACAAAATTACGTAAAGGAGTATCCTAATGGTAAGTACGTGGATGAAACCAATGAGTTGCTCAGTGAGATTCTGTTTGAGACGAATAATTATGTAGCTGCCCTTAAATACATAGAGGGTTTAAGTAGGACTACTCCAAAGATTGATGAGGCGTACCAAAAGTTAGCTTATAGTCAAGGGGTTCAGGAATACAATTCGGGTAGGTTTGCGAATGCCATTCAATATTTCGACAAGTCTTTGGTGAAGGTGTCAAGTAGGGATTTAGCCGTTCAAGCCAAATTATGGAAGGCGGAGTCATTGTACCAACAAGATCAGATTCAAGCAGCAGAGGCCCTTTACAGAGAGCTATTGACCTCTTCGGATAAGATTGCCCGATTGAAAAGCCAATACGCCTTAGGCTATATGAGCTTTAATAATGAGCGCTATTCAGATGCTTTGCGCTTTTTCCAGGATTTTAAATCAGGAGGAAGGGGCGAAGCCAGTTTGCAAACTTCTTTGGATGATGCCAATTTGAGAATTGGTGATTGCTTCCTGATGGCGAAGAATTTCAGTCAAGCACTTCAAGTGTATGATGATGCTTTCAAAGGAAATACCAGCGGTAAGGATTATGCTTTGTACCAAAAGGGAATGGCTTTGAGATATTTGGGCAGAGAAAATGAAGCGAAGAATACTTTTGATCAGTTTTCTAGAACCTTCCCTAATTCCCGACTATTAGATGAGGTTTTGTTTCAAAATGGTAACCTGGCTATGGAAGCCGGCAATTACAATGGTGCAATTAACACCTTCTCCAATATCTTAAAGAGACAGACTAATTCAGAGCTTACTGCTCATGTGCTTTTACGGAGAGGTATTGCTTATAGCAACGTAGAGAAATATGACAATGCAATTTCTGATTTTAAGCAGATTTTAAATAAATTCGGAAAATCTAAGTATGCTTCAGAGGCTTTCTTAGGTATTAGAGAGGCCCTAAGTCAGGCAAATAGGTCAGAAGAATTCTTTGAAATTGCTGAGGTATATAAGAAGAATAATCCAGAGGGATCCTCTGTGCAAGGTTTGCAATTTGAAACCGCGAAAGATCTGTTCTTTGCAGAGAAATACGATGCTGCAATCAGTGCTTTCACGAAATTTATCTCCCAATATCCGGGTTCTGTATATACGCCGGAGGCCAATTATTTGATTGGGGAGTCCTATTTAGGCTTGAAAAAGACTACGGAAGCCTTGAAGTATTATCAGACTATAGTTAATGAAGGTCAATTGGAGTATTTATCACAGGCTGCGAGTAGATCTGCTGGGATATATTTTGAGAAAAAGCAATTTGAAGAGGCAGCGCGCAACTACAATCAAGTGGTGAATACTACTTCAGATCAGAGAGAAATGATTGTGGCTTATGAAGGTTGGATGAAGTCGCAGTATGAATTAAAGAAATACGATCAGACTCTGGAATTAGCGGAGAAAATTCTTACCACTGGTCCGGAGGTAGTTGTAGGAGCTAAAAACCGTGCGGAGTTATATAAAGGTAAGGCGTATATGGGAATGAGCAATTGGGCTTCAGCTAAAATTCAGTTTGAAAAAACCATAGAATTGGGTAAAGACGTTTCTGCAGCAGAAGCGAAATACCGTTTAGGTGAAATTCAATACAAGCAGAAGGAGTACGATGCTTCTATCAAAACCATGCAGGAATTAGCTTCAAACTATTCTGATTTTCTGGAATGGTATGAGAATGCTTTCCTTTTGATAGCCGATAACTACCTGGGAAAGAATGATTCTTTCATGGCAAAAGCCACTTTAAATTCTATCATTGAAAATTCTGAAAATGCGGAGACGGTAGCTAAAGCCCGTCAGAAATTAAATGCTATAAAATAATGAGATACGTCTTAACCTTTGCTTTCCTAGCAGCTGCCTGCGTAGTTCAGGCTCAAAAGAAAGTGGTGAATGAAGAAATTAATATCACCAAAGAGAGAGAGGTCAGCGTACCTAAGGCTACCAAACTCACAGAAAAGATTCCGCAAGCTCCTTCCACTGTGAAGGAGAAGAAGATGAATTATTCCTTTTTTGATCGTAAACCTACGGGAGTAGAAGAAGTAAATTTTAATCCCAATGTCATCTCTCCTCAAGATAACAAGGCTGCGAAGAAGGATGATATTCTTGGATTTGATAATTATCTGAAGCTTGGTGCAGGAAATTATGGTAGGTTATTTGGAGAACTGTACTTGAATACTCCACAAGACAGAAATCTGGTGTATGGCATAAATGCTATGCATAATTCTACATCCAAAGGACCAATAGAGGGTAAACTATCAGGGCAGAGTAATAGTAAAGTAGGTATATATGGTAAGTATCACCAGAATACTTATGAAGTGAGATTAGATGCGGGATATGAGAATAAGATTTATCATTTTTATGGATTTGACACCACCGCAAATTTTAATTATACCAAGGCTGACCTTCGTCAGCGCTTAAACATGTTCAATTTTGGCGCCACCTTAGAAAATACCAGACCTAAGCCTATAGTAGATTATAAATTGACTACGGGGGTTAATACCTTGAATAATGCATTTGACGCTTCTGAATTAGATTGGGCTACTTCTTTAAGAATGTTCTTCCCCTTATATGAAGATAAGATTAAGGCGGCAATTAATGCAGAAGCCTATGTTACGCATATGTCTGATAATCTAGTGGAGAATCCGGATAGAAAGCGTAATCTATTCCGCATTGAACCTGCGTTTAACTTTGATTTCGGAAGTTTTTCAGCACATCTAGGATTTAAGGTCTTAAGTCAGTCAGATCCTACTGTTAATGCTGCCAGTAGCAAAGGATATCCTAGTGTAACGCTGACGTATAAGACTCCCACAATGGTTTACATCTTCGGGGGATATGACGGAGACATTGTGAGAAATACCATGCGTTCCATGTTATTAGAGAATCCTTGGTTGACGGAAAGTTTTGCTATACAAAATACATATAAGAACAAGGATATCTTTTTAGGAGCTAGAGGAGAATTGTACAATGGCATAAGTTTCAATGTGAAGGGTTCATATGGTACTTACCAAGATTTGTATTATTTTGATCAATTTGACGGTACTCCATTTTCTCCTTTAGGAAGTCCATTGAATGTGACGAAATTTGATGCGGTCTATGAAGATAAGCATACGGACTTCTTTAATGCTTCATTTGAAGTAGGTTATTCCGGAAATGAGATTTGGAGGCCGGTGTTTAAGTTGGATTACAACTATTATGAAAAGGGAAAATTCGAAAAACCATATCATAGACCTGCGGTTAATGCCAGATGGGGGAACACCATAACCTTAACGGACAGATTGGTTTCTTCCTTGGATTTTTACTATATTGGAGGCATATTTGCTAGAAATCTGGAGCCGTTTGGAGATAAGCCTTACGTGAAGTTGAATGATATAGTTGACCTTAATGCGGAATTTACCTACCTGTTCACGGATCATTTGGCTGGTTTTATAAAACTGAATAATATTATTGGTAAGAACTATCAGAGGTATTATAATTATCATCAAATGGGTATTAACTTTCTAGCGGGAATAAACATAGCTTTATAAAATGATGCCATCTGATATCAGGGAACATATACTTACTCACGACTTTGTCATGCTGCCGGGAATAGGAGCTTTTGTGGCAGAATATTCTCGACCGTATTTTTCTGAGACGGGGGATATTATCCCGGGAGAAAGAACCCTGAGATTTAATCCTTTGCTAAGGAATGATTCAGATGTCAGCTTATTGGAGGCTCTGCGCCAGAAGCATCAATTAAGTATTGAAGAAGTTCAGGATAAATACTTCGCCTTTTTGGATCAGGTTATGGAAGACCTAGAGAAGAAAGGAGAATATAAGTGGGAGGGCCTGGGCCGATTAACACTAAAAAATGGGGAAATCAACTTTGAGCCGCTTGCGAAAAAAGTGGTGACAGAAAGTATCAAAAGGGAAGATTTCCCATTGCCGGATGAAGAACAAGGTTTCCCATTGCAGGAGGAAGAAGATGATTTCCAATTGCCCGAGGAGGATGAAGAAGGTTCTGAGAATAAAACCGCGAAATATCTTATCTTTGCATTACCTCTAGTACTTCTTAGTGCTGCTTTGGTTTACATGGTATTTTTTAAACCTTCTAGGAGAGAAGTAGTCAAAGAAATAGAACCGGAATTGAGTTTACCTGAAGAGGTCATAATAGACACATTAAGTACGGATACGGTGACTTATGTTAACCCTGAGGAAATTGAAAATTACAGAGTTGATATAGGTATATATAAGAGAGAAAAGGATGCCGCGAAGATAGTGGCGTTTTTAGAAAGTAAGGGGTATAGACCGAAGGTAAAGCCTCATGGTCCCCTTTTTAAAGTATTTCTTCCGGCTAGCTCAGAGGAGCAAGCCAGGAGATATGTGAAAGATGTGGGGAAGTTAATTGACGATACCCCTGTTTATGTAAGACTATAGTAAAATGGAAAATACACAACAAATTCGAGCAAAAGCGTGGGGCTACAGTATATTTCTGTATGCCGGACTTTTGTTGGCTTTGTACTTCATAAAGATTGTTTATGAGCCACCCGTGGAAGAGGTGGCTTTTGGCGTTGATTTGAATTATGGTGTAGATCTTGTGGGATCAGGAGATATTCAAACTTTGAATAAGGCGAATGACAGCAAGAATGCATACGATGTAAAGCCTGAAGCTGGTCCAAGGACACCGGAAAAAGCTACTCCGGCTCCTTCAAAACCTAAACCACAGGCTTCTGTAAAAGCAGCCCCTACTAAGGTTTTGACGGCTAGTGAAGATACAAAAGTTACTGTTAAAGAGCCTGTTAAGACTTCAAAACCTGCACCTGTAGAGAGTAAAACGGTGGAATCCAAAACTCCGGCAAAGGCTCCGGTAGAAACTCCTGCTCCTAGGTCAGTAGACAATAGTTCCTTGATGAAAAAGTCGTCTGGTTCCGGCGGAAACACTGGTTCTAACGGAACGGTAGGAAGTAGAGATGGAGTGGGTGGAAATAATAATGGTGATGGAAAACCAGGCGAAGTGGGCGACAAAGGAGATCCAAGAGGAACTTTGGATGGAAAATCATTATATGGTAATCCGGGTACCGGAGGTGGAACCAGTGGAACCTCAGTGAGCATTAGCGGTTGGAAGAATAAAGGCAGCCTGAATATCAGCAAGGATAATTCTAGCGAAACGGGTACTATAGTTTACGATGTAGTCATCAATGATTTTGGTGACGTCATCAGTATAAAAAACAGACCTACTAATTTAAGCCCATCTGTGATTAGTTATTACAGAGAGCAGATTCGGTCAAAATTGAAATCCACTTTGCAGGCAGAGGGTACACCACCTAGCAGATCTACAGGTACCATAACTATACGTATCTCCAGAGGATAATGACATACCAGGAAACGGTTGACTATCTATATAGTCAACTTCCCGCTTTTCAGAAGTTGGGCGAAAAAGCCATAAAACCAAAATTGACTAACATCCGCGCTCTATGTGAGATGTTGGGTAATCCCCAGAATAATTTTCCAAGTATACATGTAGCAGGTACGAATGGGAAAGGCAGCAGCTCCCATTTTCTTACTTCCATTCTAATGGAGGCAGGTTATAAGGTAGGATTGTATACTTCTCCTCACTTGAGAGACTACCGAGAGCGCTTCAGGATCAACGGAGAGATGGCGCCTGAGAATTGCATAATTGAATTCGTCCGGGAGTATGGTCGGGAATTTTCAATTCTCAAGCCTTCGTTTTTTGAGGTGTCCGTTGCCCTTGCATTTAAGTATTTTTCCGACCAAAAGGTGGATGTTGCCGTAATCGAAGTAGGCCTTGGGGGTAAATGGGATTCGACTAATGTAATTAGCAATGTGCTTTTGTCCTATATTAGCAATATTGGCTTTGATCATACAGAGATATTAGGGGATACTTTAGATAAAATTGCCGGAGAGAAAGCAGGGATTATAAAGGAAGGGGTTCCTGTGGTCATATCGGAGTATTTACCGGAAACGCGCACGGTATTTGCAGAAGTGGCGGAGTCACATCAATCTCCTATAAGTTATGCTCAGGACGAGTGGACTGTAGGGGCGATTAGGTCAACTGTAGATCACCTATCCGTGGATCTGGAGCGAAATGGGGAGCATTATTCCATTGAATCTGAGTTAGTTGGGGAGTATCAAATATCTAATATTAGAGGGGTTCTGGAAGCTTGTAGAAGACTGGATGGGATATTAAATATTCCTAAAAGCGCTGTGATTCAAGGCTTTGCGAAGGTCGTGACTAATACAGGCTTGAAGGGTAGATGGCAGATTTTAAGTCGGAAACCCCTTATTATCTGCGATACCGGTCATAATGATCAGGCCTTTCAGATTACTTTACAAAGGATCAGTAAGGAGAACTACGGGCATTTGTATTATATACTAGGCTTTGTGCGGGATAAGGATATCAGTAAGATTTGTAAGTACATTCCCGCAGATGCGAAGTTGCTCCTATGTACTTTTAATTCTTTTAGAGCAAGAACCGTAGAAGAGCTAGAAGATCTAAGAAAGATCTTGCCTAATGAGATTAGCATTCATAAGAATGTAAATGAAGCTTTAGCTAAAGTTAGGAGGGAAGCAAAGGAAAATGATATAGTATATGTAGGTGGTAGCACCTATTTAGTGGCAGAAATAGAAGAATTATGACTAGAAAGAAATTACACCGTTTTCAGCATAATGCGACGGCAGAGAATGTAATTGAGCGAGGAAAACCCTTATATACCACTATAAAAGGAAAATGGAATGAGGTTTATTTTAAGAACCATAACCCTATAGTACTTGAATTAGCCTGTGGAAAGGGGGAATATACGGTAGGTTTAGGTAGTAGGTTTCCGGAGCATAATTTCATTGGTGTAGATATCAAAGGAGATAGAATAGCCCGTGGAAGTGTAAAAGCCATGGAAGCAGGACTGGAAAATGTAGCTTTTTTAAGGACGGGGATTCAATTTTTAGATGAATTTTTTGAGCCGGATGAGGTTTCAGAGATCTGGTTGGTGCATCCGGATCCTCAGCCGCGGGATAAAGAAGAGAAAAGAAGATTGACCAATAGTAAATTTCTGGATCTTTATAAAAGGTATTTAAAGGAAGGCGGCATATACCATCTGAAGACGGATAGTAGTTTCTTATTTGAGTATTCTTTGGAGGTTATGCAGCAGGATCCTGATTTTGAAATCCTGGAATATACCAGAGATTTGTACCATTCTCCCTTAAAGGAAGGTCATTTTGAGATAGTGACGCATTACGAAAAGTTATTCACAGAGAAAGGGTCTACTATACACTATATGAAAGCGAGATTAGTGAATAAAAAAAGGCAGTGAGTATTCACTGCCTTTGCTATAAAAATTCGCAAAGTTATTATTTTGATATTAATTCTGCGAAGTATTTTACGGTTCTAACCAATTGAGAAACGTAAGACATTTCGTTATCATACCAAGATACAGTTCTTACTAATTGTGTATCTCCTACAGTCTGAACGCGTGTCTGCGTTGCATCAAACAGGGATCCATAGCTGATACCGATGATGTCACTACTTACGATTTCATCTTCAGTGTATCCGAAACTTTCGTTAGCAGCAGCTTTCATAGCGGCATTGATTTCTTCTACACTTACTTTCTTAGATAGAACGGCAGTAAGTTCAGTCAATGATCCTGTAAGAGTAGGTACACGCTGAGCAGAACCGTCTAATTTACCTTTCAAGCTAGGAAGTACTAAACCGATAGCTTTAGCAGCACCAGTACTGTTAGGAACGATGTTTTGTGCAGCTGCTCTGGCTCTTCTTAAATCACCTTTTGGATGAGGAGCATCCTGAGTGTTTTGGTCGTTAGTATAAGCATGAACCGTAGTCATCAATCCGTTTACGATACCAAATTTCTCTTCTAGTACCTGCGCCATAGGGGCTAAACAGTTAGTAGTACAAGAAGCACAAGAGATGATGGTCTCAGAACCGTCAAGGATGTTATGGTTAACATTGAAAACTATGGTTTTCAAGTCTCCGGTAGCTGGAGCAGAAATAACCACTTTTTTAGCTCCGGCTTTGATATGAGCGCTAGCTTTCTCTGCATCAGCAAAGAATCCAGTACATTCCAGTACAACGTCAACGTCATGTGAACCCCAAGGAATTTGCGATGGATCCCTTTGAGCATAAATATTGATGGAGTCGCCATTTACGATAATCGAATTGTCTGTAGACTGTACCGTACCATTGAATCTACCGTGAGCAGTATCATATTTCAATAGGTGTGCCAGAACTTGAGGGCTAGTGAGGTCATTAATGGCCACAACATCAATCCCTTCCATGTCATAAATCTGACGAAATACAAGACGTCCGATTCTACCAAATCCGTTAATCGCAACTTTAATTTCTTTCATTTGATTATGTCTTTAAGTTTTTGCAAAGTTAGTATTTTTTTAGAATTAATATCGAAAAGGGGCATTTTATCAATATTTACTCAATAGCTAATTGAATTAGCATTTTTATATTTCTTTTCCTGCTTCAATTTTCTTCCTATCTTTACGGAATCAGCTATCAACAGAATAATATTTGGCTATAAATCAGACAAGTGCTACAACATCTAAATTTATATGCATTTTTTCTTATATGCCTAATATTATCAGAATATTATAGTAAAATAAAGCAAGTAAAAGTATAACTTATAATTATTAATATCAGTCAAAAATGGAGCTACTTGAACAGAGAATTTTAGCCGCATGGGAAAACAGAGACTTATTGAAAGACGCTGATACAGTATTAGCTATCGAAGAGGCGATTGCTAAAGTTGACGCCGGAGTGTTAAGAGTTGCTAATAAGAATAGCGAAGATAAATGGGTTGTCAATGAATGGGTGAAGAAGGCTATCATTCTGTATTTCCCACTTAGAAAGATGGAAAAAATGGAAGCGGGCATTTTCGAGTATCACGATAAAATGCAATTAAAGACCAATTATGCAGAATTGGGAGTAAGAGTGGTTCCTCCTGCAGTTGCACGTTATGGATCCTACATTGCACCAGGTGCAATCTTGATGCCGAGCTATGTAAATATTGGAGCATATGTGGACTCAGGTACTATGGTAGATACCTGGGCAACGGTGGGAAGTTGTGCTCAGATTGGTAAAGACGTGCACTTAAGTGGCGGTGTAGGTATAGGTGGAGTGCTAGAACCAGCCCAGGCGTCACCGGTGATTATTGAAGATGGAGCATTCATAGGTTCAAGATGTATAGTGGTGGAAGGAGCTCATATTGGAAAACGTGCAGTGCTAGGTGCGGGAGTTACCATAACCGGAAGTTCGAAGATTATTGACGTTACTGGAGAAGAGCCGGTTCAGTATGTGGGTTATGTGCCAGAGAATTCTGTGGTCATTCCGGGTACATTGCCTAAGAAATTCCCGGCCGGAGAATACGGCATTCCTTGTGCTTTGATCATAGGAAAGCGAAAGGAAAGTACAGATTTAAAGACTTCTTTGAATGATGCGCTGAGAGAAAATAACGTTAGTGTATAAAAAATGCCCCGGAAATTCCGGGGCTTTTTCATTTTCTAAAATGGATTCTTAAGTCTTAAATGTCGTTTTAGGAAAGCAATGTCTTGTATAGGAAAGCACTTAAATCGGCACTACAAAAGTATACTATTCTAAAATAATTCTCCAAACGTATTTACAAAAATATTTTTTCTCCTTCGTATTTCCTGACCTTAAATTATTGGAAAAGTACAAATATCTATTAATCAATAGATTATATATAGTTACAAATGTTATTTCATAATTTATAAATGTTAATATATTAAAATTACATTTGTAATTCATAGAATATTTTTGTTAATTTTGTATTGTTAACAATTGTATTCATGCCTAGTTTGAAGGAGAAAATTGAAGCTTTAATTGTGGGTTTAGATGTTAGTAGTACGCGATTTGCGGACCTTATTGGCGTTAAAAGGCCTGTAATTAGCCATATACTCAACGGTAGAAACAAGCCAAGTTTGGACATTATACAGAAGATTGTTGAGCGGTTTCCTTCCTTGGAGTACAACTGGATTGGGGATGATCAGGATTTAGACATGGATTTAGTGGAGGAAATCCGTAAAAATGACCTTTTTTATTCTTCGCGAGAATTTAATGGTTCGGACGAATGCTCAGACGACTCTCAAATATTCAATTCTCAGGCCGAATCGAAAAATAAAAAAAAAGTGGTGAAAGTGGTGTTTTTTTATGACGATGATACTTTCAAAGTTTTCCAACCTGAAGCCTTTGCGTGAAGGAATTCAAATTCTTGATTTTCATTTTATTTTTTAGATTTACTTGGATTAGACATTAATACTTTTTACCAACTAGGTTGTTGAGTTTTTTATCTGAGTATCTGATCCTACATATTGGGATTTTTTGGGGAAGTGTATTTTCTTTGTTCCGGTCGACTGGATTTCTTGTTATACTTCCTTCTAGTTCCTTACCAATATTTTGAAAGTTTATAGATGTCGCTTAGACCATGTCCTAACATGGAAAGTTCCCCTATGATTTTAGGGATACTTTTTTGACGATTTCCGATATTAATAGTTTCTATTTCTTTGTCTTTATAGAAGTCGGATTTGTTTTTGATTTTACTTTTTCAGGTATTTATGGATTGGGTACCTATTCCATTGAATTTCGTTTAATCTAATTATTTTGGTCACTTTACATCGCTTTTTTTGTTTCATATTCTTTTTTTGCGTAGTATTTGTTAGGCAATGAAATAGTACTCTTATCCTGAATTTGTATTTGGATAAGACTATTGATCATGTTCTTATTCGTTAGACTACTTGTGTTTCATTAGTTGTGTCATTATGGTTCATCAGGGTTATAGGAGTTTTATTTTTTTGATGGGTGTTTTATTCCTTAAAAGTATTCTTTAAAATGGGTGCAACATTTTTATTAGAGGGTCACTCCGTAAGTAACTTTTAGTTTTGACTTCAATACCCGTATTGAATTTCTTTTTTCTTTTTGATTTTGGCTTCTGATTTTAGGTTAGCATCTTTCGCTTTGTGGATTTTGTTTTGAAATAGATTCATCTTATTTGCTTTGCTTCCTCTGGGATGTGATTTTAGTTTTTGATACTTGAAGTTCTGCTCTCGAACTTGGGTAAAGGATCAAGTTTACTACTGGGTTTTGCATATGTACTAATTTTAATTGGAGCTCATTGTTCAATTCTAGGTGACCTATAGGTAAAGACTTTGATTCAATTCATTAAAAATATAGGGAAATTCGTATTTAATTTTTTATGAAGCATTTAGAGAATTGGAGGTGTTCATTCTCTATTTTCCAAACGTGGATTATTGACTTGTCATGAAGTAGAATATTTGCAGTTCTTACATACTCGGCGGATATTTTGAAGGGTATTCATGTCCATGTACTGTATAATAAATGATGTAGGAATTTTAGAGGTAGTTTTACTTTTTAGTTGGCACTTGAAGCAGTTAGAACAAAGGATTTTGACTGAAAGCTTGTTTAGTTGATTGAAAGATAATGTGTTTAACACTGGTAAAACCTTGTTTGGCTTTATATATGATTTCATTTCTTTTCGGTTGCCGGGGGATAATTGTTTTTGATCTTTTTTTAGTTTCTTTCCTTCATTGGTTTTCAATCTGAGTGAATTTTTACTTTTATTTTATGATGAGGTACCTCTCTTTTTGGTACTAAATCTTTCTGCAAATCTTAGCTGAGCAAGGTTAATTTTTGTATGGAATTACCTATTTCGTTATTCATTATTTCCTCTTTAGATTTTCGCATTTGTACTAGGTTTTTGTAGGTTTTACTTTTTTAGGAGAGTAGGAACCATTTATCAAGTAAGTAGTCCTTTGTTATGAAAACCAGGTATAGAATACGATGTTTTATTTGAAAAAATTAGCAGTAGAAATGGTTTTAGTGCAGGCTAATTCAAATATCTTCGGCGGGAAATAGGTCCACTTTATAACATAAATTGTTTTCTCTTTACGAATTAATATTGAGATGTTTAGGTGAAGAATTTGTTTGTTCTTATTTTTAAGTGGCTGGTTGTGGGAGCTGTAATTGGTTGGGCGGGTACATTCAATAGGTTTAGTGTCCTGGCGTATTTCAAGAGTGTGCGGCGTTTTTGGCAATATAATGTACCTATTCCTGTGATGGGAATAAACGAGTTGGGTAATAAATTAAATCAAGTAATAATGAAAAGAACCATTTTAATTTTAGGAGTATTCTTACTTTCTAGTTTTAGTATTTATGCTCAGCAAAATTTGGATTTTTCTGGTGCTCAGGGCATAATTTCTCCGCAAGTTCATGAGGATAATACGGTTACTTTCCGCTTAGACGCCCCTAAAGCTCAAGAAGTACTATTGCAAGGTGACTGGATGCCGGCAGAAGGTTGGACTCCGGGTAGAGCTGCTATGAAAAAGGATGAAAAGGGAATATGGACCTATACTACATCTGCTTTAAGGTCAGATATGTTTATGTACAACTTTAGTGGATGGCGTCAAGATTGTTGATCCTAACAATGTGTATCAGGTGAGGGATATAGCGAACTTGTTCAGTATTTTCATTGTGAATGGTGAACAGGCTTCCTATTATAAAGTGCATGATGTTCCACATGGGTCTGTTACGCGGGTATGGTATGATTCACCAGGATTGAAGAGCAATAGAAGATTAACGGTTTATACGCCGCCGGGATATGAAAGTTCGAAGGAGTCTTATCCTGTATTGTATTTATTACATGGAGTTGGAGGTGATGAAGAAGCTTGGATAAGTTTAGGTAGGACGGCACAGATCATGGATAATTTGATTGCTCAAGGAAAGGCTAAACCTATGTTAGTGGTAATGACCAATGGTCACACCAGTAATACTGCAGCTCCGGGTGAATCCTCAAAAGGATTATACAAGCCAATAATGATGACTCCGGATGTTGGTTCGGGAAATATGGAAAGTACATTTCAGGATGTGATCAACTTTGTGGAGAAAACCTATAGGGTAAAAAAAGAGAAAGCTTCAAGAGCTATAGCAGGTTTGTCTATGGGAGGATCTCATACCTTGTTCATTTCAGCAAATTTACCTAGTACTTTTGACTATGTTGGACTGTTTTCTGCTGCTTACAGATTGAATCGTCCGGACGCTCAGGAGATACCGGCGGTATATGCCAATTATGAGAAGAATCTGGAAAAGCAGAGGGATAATGGATACAAATTGTACTGGATAGCTATGGGTAAGGCCGACTTCTTGTATCAGACGGCTATAGATTTTCGTAAAATGCTCGATGAAAAGAAGGTCAAGTATGTTTATAGGGAATCAGATGGAGGGCATACCTGGTCGAACTGGAGATTATACCTTAGTGAATTTGCACCATTGCTTTTTAAATAAGAGGGGAGGTAATACACCTCCCTTTTCTATATTATCCTTTTTAATGGGGTATAAGTTCTGAGTAAATATGAGACTCCCATTGCAACAAAAAAGCAGATGAATGAGAGTAGAAAGAACTTGCTTGCTCTACTTATAGGCAAGTCAATTTTGGCATATTGGAAGGCTAAAACTATGGTTAAATGAACCAGATATGCTTCATATGTATTCTCTGATAATACTTGAAGAGATCTTCTATTCTTTAGGTTTATTTTTCTGAAAAAGTAAATTAGGAAGAGAGATAGCGAAATAAATATACTGTTTTCAAAGTAGATCCTCGAGTATAAAGATGGCAGAAATTCTCTTATGATAATACCTACAATGAGGAGTGGTAAATAGAGAAAAGCAAGTTTTCTGTCGAAGTTTTCCAGCCATTTTTGTTGGTTGACATAATAGCCCGCCATGAAGGCCAAGAAATAATTAGGTATATGTGCTACCTCTACCGGTATAATCCAAGTTTTGCAAAGGTCCAGAGTATATTTATGCCTAAGGATGAGATTGAAGATGCACATTAGGGAGAATAAGAGGAAGGGGTAGATGGGCTTAAACGTTTTGCCTTCTTTTGTGATAAATCGCACTAGAAATGAAAGAATTATCGAGTGAGCGAACATGGACAGGACAAACCAAAGGTGGCCTACGGCTAGTGGGGGTTTATGGAAATATAATTCCTGCGCAAAGGATAGATCCTTTAGATCCGTTTAAGAAATAGTGCAATGGTACGAATACGCATAGACCAAAAATCAGACAGGGTACTCCTAGTCGGACGAGCCTATCTTTCAGGAAACCAAGGGTTCCTTTTTTATTTAAGCTAGGGTAGGTGAAATAGCCGGAGATGAAAAAGTAAAGGGCCATAAGGTAAGACGCATTTATATACATAAAAGTGCCTAAAAAGTCTGCTTTAGCAGAGTCAAAAACCAGCCATGCTCCGCCTGTATCTCCATAAGCCTGGGCTACATGATGGGAAATGACCATAAAGGTTAAATAGATCTTAAGGTGATCTAAGTAGTAAATTCTCATAGATGGTTATAGGTAAAGTTCGGGATTGAAAAATAACAGAAATAATTCCTTTAAAGAGATAACAATTCAAATAATTCCACGACTTGTGATAAATTATTTAGCTTGTTTATGATTTTGGTTGTAATTTAGTATTAGCCTAGAAAAAATAATGAGAACTATACTTAGATATATATTAGCTATTTTATTAATCATGATTTTAGCTAATGTAGAACCTGTCTTTTCTCAAGTGCTTCGATTGATCATAGGATTAGGGTTTTTAGTCTTAGCATTAGATGCAAAAGATAGAGGGAGAGATTATGTCTTTTACTTCTATTTACTTTTATGCTTCTGGTTTCAGCCACTTTTCAAGTTTGAGGTGGATAAGAGTACATGGAATGCCATGAGTATAATAGTAGCTTTACTTCTAGTAATTCCCAGGATGAAGAAAGGAAGAAAATTTGAATTTTTTCAATAATTTAAGCCCTAGTTTCTATACATTGTAGCATTAATTAACGCTAGATGAAACTCTAATCATTTATTCTACTTTTATTTTATTCACTATTTCTTCGTGGTCAGGTTAATCCTACTTAAAATCAGGCATTAGCCCAGAAGTTTGGCGCAGATGATTGTGGAATGAAGATGTATTACCTTGTAATTTTAAAGAGCGGATCAAATACAAGTTTTGATTAGTAATTCAACAATGCCAGTTTTCGAGGTCATATGGAGAATATCGAAAAGTAGCTTCAATTAGGAAGTTTGATTGTGGCAGGCCCTTTAGATAAGAATGAGCTCTCTTATTGAGGGCTATTTATTTTTCAATATATCAAAAGTGAAATGTTTAAGATCCTTAGTGAAGATGCTGAAATCAAGATTGACTTATTTGAGTACGATATCCTTGATTGGTATGGTTCTTCCGCTCCTTTATATTCTAAAAAAATATGGAAACTAAAGCCTTGAAGATGGAAATCAAATGGGCCATAATCTTTTCGGTGGTGGGGCTCATTTGGATGGTATTAGAAAATGTAACGGGTTTGCATGGGAAGTACATAGATTATCATATGTATTTAACAAATCTATTTGCTGTCCCGGCGATTTATATAATGCTTAGAGCTTTACAAGAAAAGAAGCGGATAGATTATCAGGGGAATATGACTTACATGCAGGGTTTATTGTCCGGTTTGATATTTAGTATATTTATTGCTATATTAAGTCCTATTACTCAGTATATTACTTCGTATATCATTGCTCCGGAATACTTTGAAAATGCGATCAAGAGATCTGTGGAGTTAGGATATTTTGGTACTACAGAAGAAGCAGAAGCACAGTTTAATTTTAAGAATTATGTGATCAGTGGGGCCATTGGGGCGTTATTAATGGGAATAATTACCAGTGCTATAGCCATGATCTTTATCCGTACCCAAAAAAATGCAAATTCCAGATAAGAACCAAGTATTTCCATTGCCGCACTATAAGCGACTTTGTTTTTTGAAAAACATTATCAAGAATCCCAATATAATAGTGGGAGACTATACTTATTATGATGATTTTGATGATGTTCAGAATTTTGAGAAGAATGTAAAATACCATTTTGATTTCATTGGCGATAAGCTAGTGATAGGTAAATTTTGTATGATAGCTTCAGATGTAACCTTCATTATGAATGGAGCTAACCATAAAATGGACGGGATTACGGCATATCCTTTCTATATATTTGGTGGAGATTGGGCGGAATCTGCACCGGAAGCTAAGGAGCTTCCATACAAAGGGGATACTATTATTGAGAACGACGTTTGGATAGGTCACAACGTTACGATAATGCCTGGTGTTAAGGTAGGAAACGGAGCCATTATATCTACAAATTCAACCGTTACTAAGGATGTGCCACCATATGCAATAGTAGGGGGTAACCCTGCGCAAATCATAAGAAAAAGGTTTTCCGATGAAAAAATTAAGGAGCTATTAGAGATGAAATGGTGGGATTGGGATCTAGAGAAGATTACCAAAAATCTTTCCTACTTGACCAAGGAGAAAGTAGAATAATTTTCCTCCTTTATATAAAACAAATATTTCTAATTGTTTGGTTTCCAATTTCCTATATTTATTTTTGGTGCATAGAAATATCCCTAATCTATGCACCACACATTACTTTACATTTTAGCACTTTTATTTGCTGTTTTTCTCTTAGTACTCTTAGCTAGGAAATTAAAGATAGCCTATCCCATATTCTTGGTTTTGGCCGGTTTGGGAATTTGTTTTATACCGGGAGTTCCCACCTTGCATTTAGATCCTGACCTTATATTTCTCATCTTTCTACCTCCTTTGTTATATGAGGCTGCGTGGTATACTTCCTGGAATGATTTTTGGAAATGGAAGCGCCCTATTATTCTTTTGGCATTTGGTTTAGTTTTCTTCACATCTAGTATTGTGGCATATGCCAGTGTGGCTCTGATCCCGGGATTTACTCTCGCTTTGGGTTTTCTCTTAGGTGGAATTGTTTCTCCTCCTGATGCAGTTGCAGCAGCATCTGTTTTGAAAGGAATGAGTGTTCCTAAGCGCTTGATGACCATATTGGAAGGGGAGAGTTTAGTGAATGATGCCTCTTCCTTGATTGTATTTCGTTTTGCATTACTAGCGGCTATTTCAGGGTCATTTTCTTTACAAGAAGCTGTGGTTCAGTTCTTTTTGGTAGCCGGTATGGGTGTGGTTGTGGGATTAGTGGGGGCGAATTTTATGTATCTGATTCATAGATATTTACCTACGAATGTGGCCATAGATGCGGCTTTAACAGTGATGACTCCTTATTTATTGTTTTTGTTGGCAGAGCAGTTTCATTTTTCCGGTGTTATGGCTGTGGTAAGTGGGGGTCTATATATGTCTTATCGTTCACACGAAGTGTTTCAAAACGGTAGTACACGTCTGAATATGTTAGGGGTGTGGACTACAATGATATTTGTAATGAATGCTTTGGTTTTTATTTTGATTGGTCTTGAGTTACCAGAAATAATACAAGGTTTAGGGGAATATTCTGTAATTCAAGCTATCAAGTATAGTCTATGGGTCAGTGTATTGGTGATTCTGCTACGTTTCCTTTGGGTTTATCCGGCTGCCCATCTGCCTAGGTGGATCAGTAGAAAGGTGAGAAAAGAGCCCTCTCCGGGTTGGAAGGGGCCTTTGGTGATAAGTTGGGCAGGGATGAGAGGTGTGGTATCATTAGCTACAGCTTTGTCCATTCCACTTTATTTGACAGACGGGGTTGCATTTCCGCAGAGAAATCTGATTTTGTTCATCACTTTTGGGGTGATATTAGTGACATTGGTTTTTCAGGGCTTGACTTTACCTTTCATTCTGAGGATTATTCATTTGGAGGAAATAGATGCTGTGGTACCTGCTGAGATTCAAAGAGCTGGAATTCAAAAGCACTTGAATCAGATTGCTTTAGCAGAATTAAAGGGAATTGAGGGCAATGATTGGCTAAATATATTTAAGGCAAAGTTAGAAAGGGAGGAGCAGCCACAGCCTTTGAGTGTGAAGAAAAGGGAAGAATTCCATGCAGTTCTACTTAAAATCTATTCTTTGCAAAGAAAGGAGTTGTTTAAGTTGAGACGTGAAAACGCCTTTTCAGATGAAGAGATCAGGAGGGCAGAGTTACAATTGGATTTAGACGAAATGAGTATCACAGGAGCTGAACATTAATATGAACACTGGATCGCACTATAAACTGAAGGAATTTATTCCCTGGACTCGTTCCAAAATCTACATCATGCTAGTCATAAGTATTATTCCGGTGAGACTTTATAAATTTTTTGATTGGGAGTGGTTAGCTATCCCTTGGGCTCCTGTAGCGATAGTTGGGACTGCTGCAGCTTTTATCGCGGGATTTAGAAACACACAAACCTACAATAGGATGTGGGAGGCAAGGCAGATTTGGGGAGGTATTATCAACAGCAGTAGGAGTTTTGGGGTTTTGGTCAAAGATGGTATAGGGAGTAAGGGGATGATCTACAGGCATTTGGCTTGGTTAACTGCTTTGAGATTTCAATTGAGAGAAAGTAAAAGTTGGGAAAATGTTAAGACAAAGGCCTATAATCTTGAATATCTGAAATTGTATACCGTTCCGGAGTGGGAGGGGAATATGTGGGATGAATTGCAACAATACCTAAGCCATGAAGAAATGGAAGTTTTGAGGCATGTGCACAATAAGCCTTCGCAAATTTTGGCCTTGCAATCCGCGCATTTAAAGGAGTTACGTGATCATGGTCATTTATCTGAATATGCATTTTTGCATCTACAAGAGCGTTTGAAGGACCTATTTGAATTACAGGGAAAGTGCGAAAGAATCAAGAACTTTCCTTACCCCCGACAATTTGCCAGCATTAACCTGTATTTTACTTATCTGTTATGTGCCTTGTTGCCCCTTGGCTTTTTAGGTGAATTGAGGAAATTGGGGGAAGATTCAATTTGGTTAGTGGTCCCTCTAAGTCTAGTGGTAGGATGGATTTTTTTAGTGTTAGAGCAGATTGGAGAAAGTACTGAAAATCCATTTGAGGGAGGAGCAAATGACATACCCATGGCACAGATCAGTAGAAATATAGAAATAGACTTGCGAGAAATGTTGGGAGAAGTAGATATTCCTCCTGTTATTGTACCTCAAAATAACATAGTACTATGAGTTTAGATATGGTGAGAAAATGGTATCCCAGAGCAAGAACTTCGGTGGATACCGTGAATAGGCTTCTTGATACCATTGACAGAGTTTTGGGATTAAAGCCCCATCAGTTGATGCATGCTGACAGTTTATGTTGCGATGACGTGAATGCCATTCAATATCCTCCAAGAGCATTGGAGATGCTAGGGCCTTTTCATTTGGGAGGATTAGATGGATATCCCTTTGCTGGAATTACAGGCATGAATGCTTTTGCGCATCATGTCCCGGAAGATGGAGCGGTGATCATCTTTTATGCCCCGCATATTGGTGTTACGAAGCAGGGGGCATTAGGGGAAATATCCCGAATAGGGCAAGGTGCGCCATCCGCGTGTTGCGGGGCTGCTAAAGGCGCATTGGAAAAATTGAAGAGAAATGAGATCATTGTGGGTAACATCAGCTCTTTGGATTTTCAAATGAATACCATTGAGCAGATTTTTCTCAGTCAGAAGCAGAGAATTTTGAGGGCTGATCATCCGCTGTTTGAGGCTACTGAAGTAATGTACGAGGCTATTGATGACAGAATTGAGGTTTTGGTAAAAGCCACGCATTATCCCTGTAAATATCTTTTGCTTGTGGGCGGGATCTTTATAAATGGTGATAAAGAAATGGGGTCTTATTGCCAATACAAGAAGTTTGACTGTATAGATATAGAGAGCGGGGAGAGGAGAAGTTTGCTCGCTGAATATGATGCAATTTAAAGAGACTCAAAGATTCAATCAATGGTGGCATTACCTGCTTTTTTCTTTGTCGCTAATTCCTCTTTTGTACGGGCTATATGCCTGTTGGACATCCCAGATCTATAGCGGCCTTTTCGTTACATTGGGTATATTCCTGGTGGTTATTGTATTCCTATTTTCAATGAGATTAGATACTGAAATCACGGATGAGGGCATTTATGTTCAATTTTTCCCTTTTCACCTGCATAGGAGGTTTTATCCTAAAGCTAGTATTCAAGAGATTTTTGTGCGGGAATACAAGCCCATTTTGGAATACGGTGGATACGGTATCCGCTATTCATTTTCAGGTAAGGCCTATAATGTAAGAGGAAAAATGGGGCTTCAGTTGAAATTTAAAGATGGAGGTAAATTGCTGATTGGTACCCAGAAAATGGAGGAAATGGAAGATATTTTGAAGAGATGGAAAGAATCTGCATCATAGGCCCAAGTTCTTCAGGTAAATCCACATTAGCCCAAGCTTTGGGAGAAAAGTTTGATTTAAAAGTCTGTTTTCTGGACCAAATGGCGCATTTTCCTGGCACTCAATGGAAGAGGAGGGAAGATGCTGATTTTCAAAGAGATCATGAACTATTTCTTCTCGAAAACGATCGCTGGGTAATGGAGGGGAATTATAGTTTTTTGATGCCCAGCAGATTTGAAAAAGCTACGCTTATTATCTGGTTAGATTTTAAGATCTGAGGTGCGGTATTTCGCTATATAAAAAGAAGTTTCTCGAAACAGAGATGGGGAGATTTAGAGGGAGCTAAAAGAAGACCTAGTTTAGATCAATTGAAGTATATGCTATTTGTAGCCCCTAAATTAAGGCCAAAGTACGAAAGGCTCATCCTAGAATCTGCTTGTAAATTCATTAGATTGGAGAAGTTTGATGAATTGAAGAAGCTCTATAAAGATCTGGATTTAAATGAAAAAAATAAGGATTAGTGGGTAAAGGGAGGGGAAAGATTTTCTAGTTTTGGTCATGAAAGCTAAAGCTATTGGAGGTTTTGTTCTCCTTTTTATCCTATACCATTCGGCTGAATGGATGTATATGAAATATCAATCGGCTTCTGGATTTTTGGTATTTCAGTTCTTATTTTTTCTTTCTTCGCTAGTAATAGCGAAATTTCAGTTCAAAGAAGGCTTTGCAGCGTGGGGATTTGTCAGGAGGGGATTTTGGACGTTTCTTTTAGGGGGAATGCTATTGGGACTGACCCTGTATGGAACTGCTTTAGGATTGAATGTTTGGTGGTCAGTGGAGGAAGTGGTTCGATGGCCCCAGATTTCGGCCGCTTTGGGTTTGTTTATATTTGGTAATTTCCTATCTAGTTTTTCAGAAGATATTTTAACTAGGGCATATTTATTTTAGCACTGGGATTTTCCATGGATGTATCCAGCTTAATTTATGTGTTGAATCATATACATAGACTTGATCAGGGATTAGAGACCTACGTCTATCTTTTTGCTTTAGGTCTGTTTTTTCATTATCTTATTGGATTTCTAAGAATATATGGTTTACGGGTGGGATACATTGGGCTGGCAACTGTTTCTTTTTCTTTATACATGAAATGGGCGAGGTGAAGGAGAACGTGTCGTGGATCAGTCCAAATTATACCTTGGTATTGGCATCCGTATTATTAATGCCTTTAAATTATTTACTCATTCAAAGATTACGAAAATGAAGGTGGTAGAACAGGTTTGGGAAAACTTCTTGATTTCAACAGACCCTCGTAAATTAAACGTAGGAGCGATCCATCATTTCTTGTGCTACCATTCCAGTTGGAGTAAGGGCATTCCCTTGGACAGGGTTCAGAAGTCCATTGATCAATCCTTAAATTTTGGAGTGTATGATGAAGACCGGCAAATAGGTTTTGCCAGAATTATTTCCGACTATTCCACGATAGCCTATTTGGGAGATGTGTATTTGTTGGACGAGTACAGAGGGAAGGGCATATCTAAGCGAATGATGGATACGATTTTGGGGCATCCGGAATTGCAAGGTTTAAGGAGATGGATCTTGTTGACGAATACCGCGGAGTGGTTGTATGAGAAGTATGGCTTTGTGAAAGTTCCTCATCCCGAATGGTATATGGAGAAGTTTAATTCAAAGGTATATGAGAGGGAGAGTTGATGGAAATTACTCGATTCCAATCTTATTGCTTCTCCTCTCCATTAGTACATTGTCCTTCCAGACTCCGTTTTTTAATCCTATCTTTTCTCTATAGCCCACCATTCTGAAACCGCAACTTTCATGCAGCTTGATGCTAGGTAGATTCTCTGAAAAAATGCTGGACTGTAAGGTCCATATTCCTTCTTTTTCGCTTTGATGGATTAATTCATGTAGAAGTGCTTTTCCTATACCTTTACCTCTGTGCTCCTGGCCAATATATATGCTTACTTCTGCTACACCGGAGTATACACATCTGCTAGAGACAGGGCTTAAAGCTGCCCATCCGCAGATTTTACCTTCTAAGAGGGCAACTAATCTACAAGAACTTAGGTGGCTTTTATCCCATTCTTCCCACGAAGGTGCTTCATTTTGGAAGGTAGCTATCTGAGTAGAGATACCTTGTAAGTAGATCTCTACAATTTCCGGGAAGTTGTCTCTATTGATGTGTGATATTCTCATGTGATTAGCAGCAACCGGAATTTGGTGTACAGCAAGAATTTTGTAGTTCAGAAAGTTTGATTTTGGGCTTGACGTTTAGGCAAGCGTCCTGAGCTAAACATGCAGTATTCTTATTCCTCAATATGAAGTTCTTTCCGTTAAAATCTAGGTCGTACTTTCCAATGGTTGTGGATTGGTATTCGACTTCAATTGCTGCGTTTTCTAAACCTAGCTTTTCCTCTGATAGCTTTATGATGTTCAGTAATTTGCCGGGTTTTAATCGATGTTCGTAGTCGTCTGCATTCCACAGTTGGAAATTTACCACCTTTTCACTTCTGATCACGCCTCCGCAATCGATAAAATTTTTTGTAATCTGTCCCACTTCTGTCACGTGGAAATGTTCTGGCACCCAAGTTCCGTCTTCTAGTTGAAATTCCACATTCTCTAATGTGGGCAGAATTTCTTTAATTTTTGTTAGATCCATTTTATTAGCAAAGTGTTTTTACATCCTGATCGAAGAAAGCATTGAATTGCGTTTGAATGTTACTCCAGGCTTCTTCGTCTATACAGTAACATTGTGATTTTCCCTTTATTGATCCTTTTAAGAGACCTATAGATTTTAGTTCCGAAAGATGTTGGGAGATGGTAGGTTGGGCAAGGCCAATTTTTTCCACCATGTCATTACATATGCAGGAATGCCTATCAATAATGACTTGTAAGTTGGCTAAACGGGCTGGATGTCCAAGTACTTTAAAAATGTTTGACAGTTGGCTCTGTTCTTCAGTATACTTCCCTGTTTTTGTTACTCCCATACTGATTTCGTATTGGTATATTGCAATATTACGATACAAAAATGACTATGCAAAATACTTATTTGGAAAGTAATTGAATTTAACGTAGGGTTCTAGTTTGGCGCGAGGTAAATGTGAGGAGATTATATATTATGCATATAGAATCTATGATGACAGTATGGCAATTGGTGGGGGGAAAAAAAATTAAAGATTCAAGTCATTAAATTTTATAGGAAGAATTTCTCTAATTGTATACGTCTTTTAGACTATTGAATTTCGCAACTTTTAGATTCCAGGTGATATATTATTAGGAAATGGTCAATTGATTCACTTCATTTAGAATTAGAAGGTTTTTAGAAAGGGGAGGTTAAGATAGAAATAGTACAGGTGGATCAAAGACGTCAGTAGAAAAAATATTGTAGTAGAATATAGAATTATAGCATTTAAAAACTATATTAGTACTCTGATTAAAAACAAATTAACACTCCTACTAATGCGTAAGTTTAAATTAACTTCCCTTTTAATCTTACTGGTCTTATTTTCGTTCGAAGGTTATAGCCAGTCGACTTTAGGATCTAATGTAAGTCAAACGGTATATAAAAGTGGTATTGGATTAGGGAGCGTTATAGCTGTAGTTACTTCATGGGACAGAAATAAATCTATATTTTGGGCCATTTTCCATGGGATTTGCAGTTGGTTATATGTAGTTTATTATGCTTTTTCACGCTAGATCAATTCTACTTTTTTTTTAAGTATACCATCATTAAAGGAGAACTTTTGTTTTTCTCCTGGAATATGAATTCAGGAGGGGTTAGAGATCAAAATTTCTACTCGATCAAGAAAGGTACCATCAATTGTATGTAGCCAGTAATCTAAGGGTTTGTATGATGCTGATTGGGATTCATGCATGTGGCAGTAATTTTTTGGCTTAAAAAAAGTAATTACACCGTTCTATCATTTAAGATCCTGCTATTGTTGTAGCAAAAGTAAATTCTCCGCTGGAAAGCCCCACTCCCATTTCTGCTATCTCTAACGGTCTAGTTGAGGTTCTTCTAAAGTATCCGCCCGACCAAGTGCATATTGCTTATTCTGAATAGGAGGCGGATCTTTGTGTCATGAGCACAGAAGAAAAAAGAGAGAGGATGCTTTCGCTGGTTGAGGATTGGAAAGCGAGTGGATTGACCCAAAAAGCATTTGGCCTATTGCACGGGATCAACGTTTCGACCTTGCGTTACTGGGTCTTCAAGTCCAAGGAACAGGAAGCCGGTAGCAGAGGTTTTATGCCCTCCGGATCAGCTGTGAAAGGGGAACAAATAGAGATTATCTATCCTACGGGGGTGAGGCTGAAAGTACCGCGATCAGAAAGCCACTGACACCACTACCTTAAAGCCGCATTTGGAAGGTTTTGAAGCTGCTTACCCAACCCAAAGTAAAGAAGTAGTAGCAGATGCGGGATATGGCGGCGAGGAGAACTATGAAATGCTTAAAAACAAATCTATTACGGGTTATGTAAAATATAACTATTTTCATAAGGAGCAAAAGAAATCCTTTCACAAAGACCCATTTTTAGTACAAAACCTGTTTTACAATAGCTGAGAAGACTTTTATGTTTGTCCGATGGGCCAACGGATGGAAAATATAGGTTCAGGGAAACGGATTCCAAGTAACGGATATGAGTCCCAAATAACCCATTATCAGGCAAGAAATTGCTATGGATGTCCCTTGCGAGAACAATGTCACCAGGCTGCGTATAACCGAAGAATTGAGTTAAACCATAGGTTAAACCAACTAAAACATGAAGCTTAAGAGCTTTTTATTAGCCAAAAAGGACTAAAACACCTAAGTAAGAGAGCTATAGAGCCTGAAGCTGTCTTTGGTCAGCTAAAAAGAAATAATAGCTTCAACCGGTTTACATTTATTGGACTACAGAAGGTACATATGCACAATCAACAAACTTTTAAAATCAAATCTTATAAAAAAAACAGTAGCAAACTTGCGTTTACTACTGTTTAATTATCTAAATTTATTTATCCAATTCCTGTATCAATATTTCAGGACCAGACATATGTTTTCTTAGAGGAAATCTATCTTTCTTCAGAATCCTTAATACCCTCATTAGTAATAAAATAATGCTGAGGGTTCTTTTTCCCAATTTGATAGTTGGTAAAATAACCGGAGTTCACTTCTACACTTTCTCCATCAGGGAAAGTAGCCTTAAAAATGAAACCGCCTTCAGAGATATCAATATCTTTCTTGATATTAAACTTTATGTCGTAGACTTCACCGGGAGAAAGGCTTTTTTCCCACTTTATTTTACCGCTTATCTCATCAACGTTTAATTTTACCACTTCATCAGTAGTATTTCTGACCGTGAACTGAACATCATATTTCTCCTTTTCAAACTTTTCTTCACACGACATCAATGTGAAGAATAATACAAACACAAATAATAAATTTTTCATAATAAGGACTTTTAAGTGAGTTGCCGAAGCTGGACTACAATTTGAATTTTGAAAATTGCATTTATTTTTGTTCTTGATATTGTTAATAAGGCGGGACTCTTGAAAGTGGGGCTCTGCCTTATCTTTTAATCTTCTGGTATCACCCAAACGTTGAAATTTTTGAAAACGTACGAGTGTGGAGCCGTTTACTGCATTTATTTCCGGTTCGGTTGTCTTCACCACGATGCTCATGCCATGAACATAGGTAGATATATCATTATCACTTGTATTCACCCTAACACTATAATTAAATAGGCCTTCTTTATATCTCTCGGCTATTGTCTCAAAATAATTAAAGCCCACTTTGTTATTATGAAGGTCCATTGCCTTTGACATGCCGCTGTCGTTACACTCGTGAGCCTCCAGAAAGCCTTCAGCTACATCTCTGGCCTTAGAGACTGTTGCGTAGCGGCGTGCGCCATACTTCCCAACCATTACAGCAAGTATCCCTTGTCTTCGTGCGTCAGAAGCATCATTGTTTCCATAACCACCCTATTGATATGCCAAATTCATAGCATCTTCAATTCCACTTCTGTCTAATCGGGCATGACCGCCGTAAGCGCGGCTACATCATCAGGAAAATCCTTGGAGACTTTAGCTGTCAGCCCATCAAACACAATAGTTTTAAGATCCTTTTGAGTTTGTGCGGACTCATTAGAATTGATTTCAACAGAATTTTTTTCGCAAGAAAAGAGAGTGATGCTGATCAGTACGGACATTAATAATTTTTTCATGAATTAGATTGTTGTGTGTGAAAGTGAATCATAAAAAATTTTGAATGCAAAAGTAGAGAGATTTTTCCTCGCGACAAAGAAAATTTCTCCCATAGGGGAAATTTTCTTTACATTTATAACTTTGACATACTTATTCTCGTATCACTCAATAGCCACTGAAGGACGAAATGATATCAATAAAATGAAGCTATGATCAAAAAAAACGTAAAAGATCTCTACCCGCAGAACTAATCTTCAGGAATCAAACATGTAGTTCGTCGGGCGGATTCTCAGAGCTTAACTCGTACATCAAATACTCAGGCTAACCTTATATTAATAAATATACAAAAAAAGTCCCTAATTACCAAAGGGTTTGGAGTATATTTGAGTTGTGCAAAAAATGCACTCGTAATGATCAAGTTGGTAAGCCTAGTACTCATATTGACACTCAACTTTTCTTGTACTGATACAAGAGAAGGGGAAGGGAGCGAGCCTGTGTCGCTTGTAACCACCGACTCCCTAAAATTTACTTCTGCCATACGCGCTATCTTTCAGGACAGTAAAGGCAATTATTGGATTGGAAGTCATAATGAAGGGGTAAGTTTATATAATGGGAAAGCATTTGTATACTTTACAACAAATCAAGGTTTGTCTGACAATCAAATCCGTTCCATCCAAGAAGATAAAGATGGGAAAATTTGGTTCGGTACAGCAAAGGGAATAAGTGTATACCACAAGGGAAAGTTTACTAATTATCCCTCAAAAAATAACAATCCAATAGTGGATTGGAACAAGACAAAGGGGGATTCATGGTTTTATGCCTGGGAGGAAGACGGGATAAATCGCTTTGACGGCATAAATATGAACTACCTGATATTCCCCAAGCCTGAAAGTAAGAATTCAGATCGTTCATATGGTGTTACGGGTATGTCAAAAGGTCAGGATGGTAGATTGTGGATAGCGACTTATTCCGCGCTGTTCAGTTATGATGGCAAAACGGTGAACGTCTTTGACGCTAAAAAATTGAACCTAAAGGATAATCAACAATTGCATATAAGAAGTGTATTAGCAGATTCAAAGGGAAGAATTTGGATAGGAAATAATGGGATTGGCGTCTTGCTTATGGAAGGAAATTCCACCTTTAATTTTTCTGAAAAGAATCATTTAATTGATCCAACAAGCACTAGGAGAGGGGATCATAAATCACCTCCGGGTACGCTTGAACACCCCTTTGCTATGGAAGAAGATTCTGAAGGCAATATCTGGTTTGGAGATGTACATACGGGAGCTTGGAGATATGACGGTAAAGCGTTTACCAACTATTCCGTTAGCAACAAGCCCATGATTTGGACTATATATAAAGACCACAAAGGCCATTTGCTATTTGGAACGGCAGATGGAAAGATTTTTAAGTTTAACGGAAAAACGTTTGAAAAGTATTTTTAAAAAAAACTAAGAATCACTGGTAGGAAATGCGCGAAAATATCAGCCGATACTACATATAGGGTTACAATGAAGGTGTTGCTGAATAAATGCTTAGGGATTTACACAATTTCCAAAGCGGAGAAATCAACATGACTTTAAATGGATTTATGAGGACCAATTATTGACGTTAAATTATCTTGGTTCTAGCTTAGTAGCCTTTTGTTGTATAATTAATATTATGTTAAATAGAAATTCCAATACTTCCCCTTCAGTTGGAAAATTCAGGAAAAATTGAAAATTATTGCAGATCTGTTTTACTACGATGATTTGATAAAGCCTGAGAATTGAAAATTTTGGCTGCGCCTTAATAAGTTCCATTCTATGTGATACTTGAGGATTGGCTCAAAATACTTTAGGTAGATTTCCAACAAAGATTTTTGGATTGAGCATTTGATCAAATTTACATCAATGATTAGATAAAGTCTGAGAATTGAAAATTTTGGCTGCGCCTTAATATGATTCCATTCTATTTGATTTTTGAGGATTGGCTCAAAATACTTTAGGTAGATTTCCAACAAAGATTTTTGGATTGAGCATTTGATCAAATTTGAGTTTTATTTTCAGCATGTGGCCATTTATCTAGCTCTGGTCTTGCCTGAGGATTGGCTCAAAGACTTAAGCTAGATTCCAATCGTGATTTTTTGGATTGCTGAGACTAATATCAGCAAGATCCTATATAGTTAATTCTGTATCGTGGTCTTGCCTGAAGATTTCAAATACCCAAACTAGATTCTAATCGTGATTTTTTGGGATGATATTGCTAGGATTTTGAAATCTGAAACTATGCTTCGGCGGGATGCTTTTTGGTTAATTTATTCCCGTGATTTGAATAATGGCTGCTGGATTTTACTTTGGTAACCTAAGATGTGGTATCCAACTAGCGTCTATTCAAAGTCCTCCTTACTGGGATAAAAAAACCTTTTAAACTTTACTTCTAAAACCTTGTCACTCCTATTATTTGGTTATTTTATTTTGCTCTATGTCTTTAATAATCAATATGATAGTAATCTAAAGCCTTAGTTCCGTGGGTCTAACTCCTATCCTGCTAGCACTTAATGGCACTATACTCGCCTTAAAACGCTTTTTTTCAAGCGATTTTTGACCTATTTTTGGCATTTTTATTATTCAATGCGATTACTCTTATTTTTCTTATTAGCTTTTCAACTCACCTACGCTCACAAAGGGACGCTTTCTGGTATCGTTAAAGAGACGGATACAGATAAACCTCTTCCAGGTGCTACCCTACTCATCCAGGGAAAATATGCCGTTAGTAATGATTTTGGACAGTTTGTCTTCCGAGATTTAGAAAGTGGAGCATCTGATTTAGTCGTTTCCGCTATAGGTTATCATACTCAAAAGGTTCTTGTGGAACTGATAGAAGATGAGAATACAAATCTCACCTTACATCTACAACGTTCTAATGTCTCCTTAGAAGAAATAAAGATCAATTCGGTTTCTCCTCATAAATTGAACCTTATTTCCCATTTGGATATTCAGGTTCGGCCTATCCAAAACTCTCAAGAGATCCTTCGTTTCGTACCTGGACTTTTGATGGGGCAACATGCCGGAGGCGGTAAAGCAGAACAGATCTTCCTTCGTGGTTTTGATATTGATCACGGAACAGATATCCTGCTCTCTGCTGACGGAATGCCGGTAAATATGGTATCTCATGCCCATGGACAAGGCTACGCAGATCTACATTTCTTGATACCTGAACTGATAGAAAGCGTTTCTTTTCAGAAAGGAATGTACCATGCGGATAAAGGCAACTTCAGCACGGCCGGTTGGGTAGACTTCAAAACCAAAAACGTTTTAGACCGTAATATCTTTAAAGCAGAGGTAGGACAGTTCAATACTTACCGCGGTCTAGGAGCTTTGAACATTCTGAAAAAAGAGAATCAATCCGCCTATATGGCTGGAGAATATCAATATTCCGATGCTTATTTTGATGCTCCACAGAAATTCAATCGATATAATTTCTTGAGCAAATATCATGTTCATTGGAAGAATACCTCCTTCAATTTGTCTGCTAGTACTTTTGGAAGCACTTGGAATCACTCCGGACAAATTCCTGAACGTGCGGTAGCATCAGGCATGATAGGATTCTTTGGAGCCATAGATCCTACAGAAGGAGGAGAAACCCATCGGACCAATGTGAATTTGCAAACCTCTACCCTTACATCCAATCATCACATTTTTAAGAATCAAGTGTACTATACGCACTATGATTTCTTATTGTATTCCAACTTCACTTTCTTCCTGGAGAATCCTGAATTTGGGGATCAAATCAAACAAAAGGAGAATAGAAACCTTTTTGGCTACAATGGTAGTTACCATATACCTCATGGTAAAGGAGAATTTAGCGCAGGTTTGAATTACCGCCAAGACCTGACAAAGGATTCAGAATTAAGTAACACCCACAACAAAACCCAGGTGCTGAATGCCATCATGTTAGGCGATATTCGTGAAGCTAATCTAGGCATCTATGTAGACGAAACCTTTGATCTTAATGCTCAATGGAAACTGAATTTGGGATTGAGATACGATTACTTTTTCAATAGATATCTGGATCATTTAGATAAAGGAGGCAAAACGTCAGCAGGAATTCTACTGCCAAAGGTGAATGTGTACTACTCTCCCACCTCTACTCTACAATTTTATTTCAATTCAGGTAAAGGTTTCCATTCCAACGATACCCGTGTAGCTGTTCCTCAGAACGGCAAAGAAGTGTTACCAGCCGCCTACGGCACTGATTTAGGAGTGAATGCTAAACTTGCCCCACGCCTATTTGTAAATGCGGCGTATTGGAACTTATGGTTAGATCAGGAGTTCGTTTACGTAGGAGATGCGGGAATTGTGGAACCATCTGGCAAGACTTGGCGACAAGGCCTTGATCTTTCTCTTCGATATGAGCTAGGCAAAAATCTCTTTTTGGACACAGACCTGAATTGGACCAGACCTAGAGCATTAGAAGAAGAGGATCACTACATTCCCCTTGCTCCCATCTTCACTAGCATGGGTGGATTAACTTATAAGCGAAAAGAGGGTCTTAATGGAAGTTTACGCTATAGGTACGTGGCAGATCGACCTGCAAATGAAGATAACAGCATCATAGCCAAAGGTTACTTCATTAATGATCTTCAGATTAATTATACAAAACCTTCCTACCAAATAGGATTGAGTATACAGAACCTATTTGATCAGCGTTGGAAAGAGACACAATTCAATACCCTGTCCCGACTCAGAGATGAAGCGGAACCGGTAGAAGAAATTCATTTCACTCCGGGTACACCGTTCTCCGCAAAACTGAGTTTTAGTTTATTCTTTTAAGCGAGGTCTAACCTCGCTTTTTTATTAAATTTGTGAACATTCACTCGTATATTGTTCGTAAAACTATTAAAATAAAATGAAAAAGCGCATAAAATTCTTAATTTCTACCTTTATAAGCCTATTCTTCGGTTCTTCTACATTTGCGCAAAACTATGATAGTCTTTTTACTTTTTTGCATAAGAGTAATCAATTCAACGGTAACGTTCTGATTGCGGAAGGATGACAGGTTACCTTCGCTAAAAGTTACGGATATGCTCACTTTTTCACTAAGGAATTATTGAATAGAAATACCCAATTTGAGCTTGCATCCGTCTCAAAATCTTTTACCGCTTTTGCTATCCGACAATTGCACGAAAAAGGAAAGTTAAATGTAAAGGATCCTATGGGTAAGTATATACCTGAATTGGCCTTTTATGGAGATATTTCGCTTGAAAACCTAATTTTTCATACTTCTGGGTTGCCGGATTACATGTCCTTGCTGGATCAAAACTGGGATAAGGCAAAATTCGCCACGAATCAGGATATCGTAAATGTATTTGCACAAATTAGACCACCATTGAATTTTCCTATCGGTTCCAAGTTTGAATACAGTAATACTGGTTATGCACTTTTGGGATTAATCATAGAAAAGGCGTCTGGCCAGTCGTATGGAGAATATTTGAAAAGAAATGTATTTGTACCTCTAAAAATGCTCGATACAGAGGTTTATCAAAGTAGATATTCTCCGAAAGAGAAGCAAAATTATGCCTATGGGTTTGTTACTGATAGTCTAGATCGTCCCTTTCTATTAGATAGTTTAGGGAAATCATATTACACCTATTTTTTAGATGGAATCGTAGGTGATGGTATGGTGAATTCTACTGTAGACGACTTACTGATTTGGGCTAAGGAAAGGAACAAGTTACTAAAGGACGCGGAAGTGTTGACTGCTTTAAGTCCTGATGTGCAAAAGGAATACAAGTACGGTTGGTCAGTAGCAAACGACAAGATCTGTGGCAAGATTGTTTCCCACTCTGGAGGTTGGGCCGGCTATACCACCTATTTGGAGATTCATCCTGATCATGACAAGGTGTTTATTTTATTGCAAAATGTAGATTTTCCTAATACGGTGATTCCTTATAGAGAAGTGCGTAAGTTGCTATACGGCATTCCTCTTCCTACATCCGTGGCTATCAGTGAGGAAGAACTCCTAAAATACATTGGAAGTTATAAAGAGGAAAGCCTAGGCCTGATTTTAACTGTGTTTGTAGATTCCGGTATACTAAAGGCTCGTGCCGAAGGACAGAGTGCTTTCCCCCTTGTGTATGAAGGGGAAAGCACTTTCCGTTTTGACCAGGTTAATATCAAGATGACTTTTAAAGGGGATGAACTAATTTTAAAGCAGAACGGGCAAGAATTTCTATTCAAGAAATGATGCCAATGCTACCTAGCATTTCGTTTAAAGAGGCGGATTCTCTCTTTAAAATCTGTCCTACAGTGATGAATTCAGAAACCTCGTATTGACCCTCACGGATGTCTTTGAGTGTACCTTCGAATAAGTACTGTAGGACAGGTGGAAGTTCAGGGTAATGCTTTTCTTTGTGTTCAAAGATAACTTCGTAATCCTTCGCTTTACCAATTTGCGTTGCAATATCCTGAAAGCTATAAAACCTATCTCCTACTAAATTGTAAGTTTTATTTTCGTGATCTTCCAGTAGTAGTTGAGCTATGGCTTCGCCAAGTTCTTCTCTAAGGGCAAAGGGTACTTTTCCATTCCCTACAGGTAATTCAATATTTCTATCTTCCGGCTTGATAAAGGAGTTTAGTGCCTCAGCATACATAGTATTGCGTAGGATGGTATATTTCAAGCCACTAGCCTTCAAATATTCTTCTGTTTGAAAATGGCTAATCATTAAATCTTTGACGTTTGAACTTCGTATATCTCTTAGTGCGGTACTGGTATAGTAGATGTGCTTTACCCCTTGGTCTTTAGCGGCATCTATAGCGTTTTTATGCTGTCTGAACCTATCTGCTGACATGGTGGATATAAGCATCAATTTTGTAACGCCTGAGAAATCTAAATTCTCATCAAAATTTGTGATACGATCTCCTAATCCCCTTGTACTACCTTTTAGATGGGGGTGTGTTCCTAATGCTTTTGTAATGGCTTTTCCTAATCCTCCTGTGGCTCCTGTTACTAAAATCATGTTCTAAAATTTTGGAACAAAGCTAGTACAGGACTAGGCTTATAGAGGTATGTATTTCCTGGAGGGAAGTCCTTTCCTAGAGTAAAGGGCAAAAAAAAAGGGGTTGAAGATCAACCCCTTTCAAGTATTATTTTCCGCACTGTTCTAAAATCTTGATTACGTTATTAAGGCTTTCCTTAACTACATCGTCATCAGGTTTAACTTTAGAAGCTCTTTCGAAATACGGTTTTGAGATGGCGAACTGAGCACATGCTTTTTCTTCAACTGCTTTACCTTCTCTTCTATAAGTAGCAATATCCATGTAATCTACCACTTTCTTGATTTCAACCCCTTCGTTGTAGTTCATAACCGCAAGGTTATAAAGTACGTCAAAGTTATTTGGATCTTTCTCTAGAACTTTTTGGTAGTAGTTAGCAGCTTTTGATTTAGCATCTTTTTGTTGAACAGCTAATTGTTCTTTTTCAGCTTTCAGGCCTGTTGCACCAGCTGCTTCGTTTTTCTTTGCTTGGATGGCACCTGCTAATTCTTCAACACCTTTTTCGATGCTTAATTTATCAGCAGTTACTTCGGCAATTCTTTTCTTAAGAGAAGCAGCGTTTTTAGGTTCTTTTTTGATTCTTGCATTTAGGTTAGCAATCTCAGAATCATAAGCAGCTAACTTATCTTGCTCAGCCATTAATTTCTTCTCGTCTTTGTCCGTGTCAAACTTACGTAGTTGATCGTCGATTTTGTTGATTTTACTTCCTAAATCATTAGCTTTTGAATCGTAGATCAAACCTAGGTTAGTCATGTTGGTCAAGTTATTTGGATCTTTCTTAACTAAACCTTCAAGGTCAGAAATGGCTTTGTCAATGTTGTTAGATTGTAAATAAACGTTGATCAATTCATTAGGCAGGTCAGAGTTAGTTGGGTTAACTTCCATACCTTTTTGAAGGACTTGAACGGCCTCATCAAATTTCTTGTCTGCTTTGTAGATCTGTGCTACGCTGTAGAATACGCTTGCGTCTTTACCACCGTTAGCGATGAAATTATTCAAGTGCTTAAGTGCTCCGGCATTATTTTCAAGCAATTGCTCGGCGATACCTGCATACAAAGCTGCAGTGGTATCTTTAGGGCTGATTTCAGAGCTTTTTGAGAAAAATTCAGCTGCTTTTTTGTAGTTCTTGCTGTTATAATATCCGGCACCTTGCATCAAGTAAGCAGATGCCAATTCAGGGCTTTTTAGTTTCGCCTCGATATCCTTGGCTTTTTTGCCACCTGCAGCGTTCTCTACTTCCAAAGCTTTTTTGAATGCTTCTTCTGCTTTAACAGCTGAAGAAGAATCACTTGGACAGGATTGTGCAAGGGTCAAGTAAGAAGATCCTAAATCTAACCAAGTTGCACTTTTAGTACTTTTCTTCGCGTTCTCCGTGTTCTTAATATGTTTGGCTACATCATCACGCAGTGTCTTACAAGTCATTTCTTGCACTGCGTCCTGAGCCACTGCACCTACTGCCATGAAGGCACCAAATGCACTTAAAACTAGTCTTTTCATTCTATGTTTCGGTTTTGTTTTACTTTTTATTCTGCGGCTGTAGGGGTTTCACCTCCTTCTTCTGCGTTCTCTTCTTCATCTTCTTCTCGGATGATGCGGGTAATAGAAGCAATGCCGTCCTTGTCATTTAGTTTGATCAATCTTACTCCTTGAGTATTACGTCCCATAACCCTTAAGTCAGACACGTGCATACGGATAGCTATACCTCTCGTAGTAATGATCATCAAATCATCTTCGTCTGTCACTTCTTTGATGGCTACCAGGTTACCTACTTTCTCACTCATGTTAAGTGTCTTAACCCCTTTGGCACCTCTAGAAGTGATACGATAATCCTCAATATCCGAACGTTTACCATAGCCCTTCTCAGATACTACTAGTAATTGTGCATCCGGACGATTCACACAGATCATTCCTATGGCTTTATCGTCTTCCGCAAGGCTAATACCTTTAACTCCTGTAGCACCTCTACCCATAGGACGAATGCCTGATTCATGGAATCTCACGGCTTTACCTTGACCGGCAGCAATGATAATATAATCATTTCCATTTGTCAAAGCCACGTCGATGAGTTGGTCACCTTCGTTGATATTAATGGCAATTATACCGTTTTGTCTTGGACGAGAGTACATTTCAAGCAAAGTTTTCTTCACAATACCGTTCTGAGTACACATAACGATATAGTTATTCTTGATGTAATCCTCGTCAGATAAGGTTTTAACATTCAATACCGCACGGATCTTATCGTCAGATTCGATGTTGATCAGGTTTTGGATGGCTCTACCTTTAGAAGTTTTATTTCCTTCCGGTACTTCGAACACACGCAACCAATACAATCTACCTTTTTCCGTGAAGAACAATAAGTAGTTATGGTTAGTGGCCATGAACAAGTGTTCGGTGTAGTCGTCATCCTTCGTTTTCACACCTCTGGATCCGGTACCTCCTCTACTTTGGCTCTTGTATTCGGAAAGGTTGGTTCTTTTGATATAACCTTGACTGGTTACGGTTACAAGCATTTCATCATCAGGAATCATATCCTCGATGTTGAACTCGCCTCCTACCATTTCAATTTTAGAGCGTCTTTCGTCGCCATATTTGGTTTTGATATCCAAAAGATCTGCTTTGATCAAATCTTTTTTCTTCTCTTCAGAAGCCAAAATAGCGTTTAATTCTTCAATCAAGGCCTTGATTTGCTTGTATTCTTCCGTGATCTTATCTCTTTCCAGACCTGTGAGGCGTTGTAACCTCATGTCCAAGATAGCTCTGGCTTGGATCTCACTTAGGGCAAATTTCTCCATCAAGCCATTTCTAGCTTCGTCTGGATCTTTGGAACTTCTGATCAAGCTGATCACTTCATCCAAATGATCTAAGGCGATCAACAAACCTTCTAAGATATGTGCTCTTTTTTCCGCCTCTCTTAGATCATACTGAGTTCTACGGGTTATAACATCCAAACGGTGTTTCACATAGTGCTCGATCAATTGTTTCAGGTTAAGCGTTTCAGGCTTACCGTGAACTAGAGCTACGTTATTGATACTGAAGGATGTCTGAAGCTGAGTATACTTGTAAAGGTTATTTAATACCACGTTCGGAACTGCATCCTTTTTCAAGTCATAAACGATACGAAGTCCTTGACGGTCAGACTCATCACGTATGCCTGAGATACCTTCTATCTTCTTATCGTTTACTAATTCCGCCGTCTTTTCAATCATGGCGGCCTTATTGACCAAGTAAGGGATTTCTGTAACTACGATTTGTTCTTTTCCTGTTTTGGAAACTTCAAAATTCGCTACAGAACGAATCACTACTCTGCCTCTACCGGTTTCAAAAGCGGCTTTAACTCCACCATATCCGTAAATGATACCGCCGGTAGGGAAATCAGGAGCTTTGATGAAATGCATCAATTCTTCTATAGTGATTTCCGGATTATCAATATATGCGGTAATACCTTCTGTGACTTCACTCAGGTTATGAGGAGCCATGTTTGTAGCCATACCTACTGCGATACCGGAAGTACCGTTCAAAAGCAGGTTTGGAATACGTGAAGGTAAAACGGTAGGTTCCTGTAGGGAGTCATCAAAGTTGCCACGGAAATCAACGGTTTCTTTGTTGATATCTGCCAGCATCTCTTCTGCGATTCTGCGCAAACGAGCCTCAGTATAACGCATGGCGGCCGGTGAGTCACCGTCCACGGAACCGAAGTTACCTTGACCGTCTACCAATGGGTAACGCAAAGACCAGTCCTGGGCCATACGAACCATGGTGTCATACACGGAAGAGTCACCGTGCGGGTGGTATTTACCTAATACCTCCCCTACTATCCTGGCTGATTTTTTGTAAGGTCTATTGTGGTAAACGCCTAATTCCGACATACCAAACAGCACTCTGCGGTGTACAGGTTTAAAACCGTCGCGGACATCAGGCAAGGCGCGGGAAACAATCACTGACATGGAATAGTCAATGTAGGCTCCACGCATTTCATCTTCAATGTTAATAGGGATTATAGATCCTCCCCATTCGGCATTCTCATTATTTTCTGCCATAAATTATTGTAAAGTGCGTTTAACATTAATGTTCAAAAATACGCAAAAAAAGCTTCTTTCGCAATCATTTATCCAATAAATCAGGGCGCCTTTCCTGGGTTCTTTCTATGGATTTTTCCAGCCTCCATTCCTGGATGAGTTTATCGTTTCCGGACAATAATATCTCCGGAACTTTATGCCCTTCAAAGTCGGCCGGACGGGTGTATACCGGTGGTGCCAACAGGTTATCCTGGAAAGAGTCAGTTAAGGCTGAAGTTTCGTCATTGATGACGCCTGGAATCAATCTTACTATAGCGTCAGTAACGACTGCTGCAGCTATTTCACCGCCAGAAAGTACATAATCCCCTATAGAAATTTCCATAGTAACAAACATGTCTCTGATGCGCTGATCTATGCCCTTGTAATGGCCACAGATGATCATGATTCCGTTTTTGAGGGATAGGCGGTTGGCTATTTTTTGTTGGAAAGTCTCCCCATCCGGGGTCATATAGATGATTTCATCATAGGTATGACGGGCCTGCAGATCTCGGATTAATTTAGCTAATGGTTCTGCCATCAAAACCATGCCTGCTCCTCCTCCGTATTGGTAATCGTCAATTTGCCTATAGTTTCCTATCCCATATGTGCGAATATCGTGCATCTCTATGGTCACCTTTCCAGCCTCCATGGCATTTTTAACGATGGATTGGCTAAGGAATCCTTCCACTAAGCCGGGTTGACAACTTACAATATCTATTCTCATTCTTTTGTATAGACGTCTATTAGTCCGTCAGGTAATTGAACATGAATACTTTGATTTTCTCGGTCTACCTTTTTGATAAATTCATCTACGATGGGGATAAGCACTTCCTTCTCGTCCATGTCTATGGCAAAAAGGTCCTGTCCTGTACTTTCGTAAATGGCCTTTAATTTTCCAACGGTACTTTGGGTATTGGTATCAAAGATTTCAAATCCTATCACCTCATGGTAATAAAATTGGTTTCCTTTCAATGCCGGTAAAGCCGTTAAAGGCAAGTAAACGTCACAATTGACAATCTTATAGGCATCATCAATGGAGTTGATATCTTCCAGCTTGAGTATGGATTTCTTGCCTTTGATTTGAAGTTCTTCTACGATATAAGGGACTAGCTGGCCCTTGATATCCAAGAATATGGCTTCCAGATCTTCATACTCTTCCGGGTAATCTACATCTAAATAAATGATAACCTCACCTTTTAAGGCGTGAGTTTTGGTGATCTTTCCTAGGGAAAAACATTCTGATTTTTGCATAATCGCTTTGAATAAAAAATCCTCGCAATATACTTGCGAGGATTCTTAAAACCTGATGGATAGAAAATTATTCTTCAGTTGAAGTTTCTCCTTCAGCAGGAGTTTCCTCCTCTGCTGGTGCTTCTTCAGATGCCTCTTCAGTAGCTTCAGCTAAAAGAGCGGCCTCAGCTTTTTTTCTAGCTTCGATCATCTCTTCTTTCTTCTTACGCTCAGCTTCTAGAACTGCTTGTTTAGCAGCATCTTTACCACTAGCTAATTTAGCTAATTTCTCTTGTCTAGCTGCTGCTTTCTCATCCACCCATTTCTGGAATTTAGCATCAGCTTGCTCTTGAGTAATGGCACCTTTCTCTACACCGATTTGTAAGTGTTTTTTGTACATGATACCTTTCACGCTAAGAATCTTGCGAGTAGTATCTGTAGGTTGAGCACCTACTTGTGTCCAATACAAAGCTCTATCTTCTTTCAAAGAGATAGTAGCAGGCGTAGTGTGAGGGTTGTATTGCCCTAATTTCTCGATAAATCTACCATCACGTGGTGAACGAGAGTCTGCAACAACGATGTCATAAATAGGATGTTTTTTACGACCTCTTCTTGCTAATCTAATTTTAACTGCCATTTGTTTTTCTTTTATGGGAACCCGTCCCTGTTAAAAATTTGGAGTGCAAAGCTAGCTATTTCTTTGGAAATAAACAAATCATCAATAGGAACTAAATGCAAACTGCAGAATGTTAGCTCCCATCTTTAATGCTTCTTGTCTTACTTCCTCAGGATCATTATGTACCGACTTGTCTTCCCAGCCATTCCCTAAGTCTGTTTCGTAAGAAAAGAAGCACACTACTTTACCTTCATGAAGTATGGCCAAGCCTTGTGGAGGTTTGTTGTCATGTTCATGAATCTTAGGAATCCCGTTAGGAAAACTATATTTCTGATGATAGATGGGGTGATTGAAAGGTAGTTCTACGAAGTTGTATTCCGGAAAAACTTTTTTCATTTCTCTCCGTATAAATTCATTCATTCCATAGTTATCATCTATATGCAGGAAACCTCCGGATAAGAGGTAGTTTCTGAGATTTTCGGCTTCTCTAGGTGTAAAAACTACATTCCCGTGGCCCGTCATATAGATATAGGGATATTGGAAGATCTTTCTGTCTCCTACTTCTACTATGTCTTCTTCCGGGTATATATTACCTTTTAGGTTTTGATTAAAGAATTTGATGAGGTTTGGTAAAGCCGTCTTATTGGCATACCAATCTCCCCCTCCCCCATATTTTAGTTTTGCTATTTTTAATTGGGCAGAACTTAGGAATGGCAATAGAAGTAAAATGAGCAGTTTTTTCATCGGGCGTTCAATATGCTAACTGCAAAAACACCTGCAGTTTCAGTTCTTAATCTACTTTTTCCTAAAGTTACGTTTTGAAAGTCAGATGAGGTAGCTAAATTTATTTCTTCTTCCGTAAAATCTCCTTCGGGACCTATCCAGATCAGAACCTTGTCTGACAAGGGAACACGAATGATATCTTCTGCTCCCTCACTTAAATGAGCTAAGAATTTGGTAGGAAAAGGCTTAGATAAGGTCAAAAAATCCTTCACACTGAGATAAGGGTATATCTCTGGCAAGTAGGCCTTTAGGCTTTGTTTCATAGCAGATATGGCTATCTTCTTCCATCTTTCTGCATTAATATTCTTAGGATAGGTATGCGTGGTTTTTACCGGTATTATCCCCGAGATCCCTATTTCTATGCTTTTTTCCAGGAAATATTCTATGCGATCCCCGTTTTTAGTAGGGCTTATAGCCACGTATATCTCCCTTTGAGGTTTTTCATACTCAAAGGTCGATTCAAGGATTTGAAGTTTGCAGGATTTAGGATGAGCATCTACTATAGAACAAGTAAACCAACCTCCTTTTCCGTCAGTTACTTGTATGATGTCTCCTGCTTTTTTTCGCAGTACTTTAACTGCATGAAGAGATTCAGTGGGATCTAAAGCCAGGACCTCCGAGAGGTCCTGACCATAGAATAAAAAATCAATCTTCGAAGCCATCCTTAAAACTATACAAGGTTTTGTCTAGCTTCAATGTGCCGTTATTGAAATCTGAAATAAACTTCTCTATTACCTCAACAGTAATTTCATCTACATTTAATGCAGCGTCAATTCCAATCCCAAATTCGAAATCGTAATCGATCTCCACGAATTCAGCTACTTTGACGGCTTCTTCGTCTTCCATTTCCTGAATGAATTCCTCCATCAGAAGTTCTGCTTCTTCGTTCACCGCAGTATTCTCATCACGCAGCTCGAAAGGCACAAAATCTTTGTGAATTTTCATCACTTTCTTTTCAGCTTCTTCGTACAGTTTGCTGCTATGGTGCATAGATAGAGTGCTCAATACGGCATCGTAAATCACCTCTTTCCCTTCGTGCTTTCCTATGAACTGAAATTGTACATAGTCTGCTTCTTCTTCAGGTTCATCATCAACGATGACAAAGTTCTGACCTAATTCTTCGCACTCTTCTCTAAGAAGATCGACTTCCTCTTGGGTGTAACCTACATTCATGATTATCTAACGTATAAAAGTTCTCTGTATTTGGTTAATGGCCAATCTTGATCATCGATCATTAATTCTAATTTATCTACCTGTCTTCTGATGATATCAAAATAAGGTTTCACTTCTGAAGAGTAGATTCTCGCTGTTTCATGCACATCTGCCTGATTATTCGCTTTCTTTCTGGCATCTGTCATCAATTTCACGTTTTCAGTGATCACCTTCACACGATAGGAAATGGTCTTGATGATGTTGATGATTGGATCTGCTTCTTCCTTCAAGCCTAGATCAACCAGAGATTTTGCTGTTTCTGCCAGACGAGTCTGGTATTTAACCGCTGTTGATACTACATGGTTCTGAGCCAAGTCGCCTATCACTCTCGATTCAATTTGGATTTTCTTGATAAAGTTTTCCAATCGAACTTCATAACGTGAATGCAATTCTCTCTTGTTCAATACTTTCATCGCTTCAAAAACTTCGATGGTTTTCGGAGAGATGTAAGCTTTTAATGCTTCAGGAACATCCTTTATATTGCTCAAACCTCTTCTAGCAGCCTCTTCTTCCCATTCTTTTGAATATCCATTTCCTTCAAATAGGATGTTTTTAGAAGCTTTATAGTAATCTTTCAAGATTTGAAGGATCACTCCTTCTTTATTTGAATCTCCCTCTTTCGCGATCGCGGCATCATAAGCCTTTTTGAAATCTTCTAATTGCTTCGCTACAATAGTATTCAATACCATCATTGGAGTAGCAGAGTTCGCTAATGAACCTACGGCACGGAATTCAAATTTGTTTCCTGTGAAGGCAAATGGTGAGGTTCTGTTTCTATCTGTGTTATCTAATAAGATAGAAGGGATCTTATTGATTCCTAATTTCACATAAGCATTCTCACCTATAGCGATATCAAAGTTTTCTTTGTTCTCCAATTCTTCCAATACGCGGGTCATGGTGGATCCTAAGAAGATGGACATGATGGCCGGAGGAGCTTCATTTGCGCCTAGTCTATGCTCGTTACTTGCTGTAGCTACAGTAGCTCTCAACATGTCAGCATGATCATATACCGCCTTGATCACGTTCACCAAGAAGGTGATGAACATCAACTTACGGTTAGGGTCATCACTAGGAGAAAGTAAGTTTACACCAGTATCTGTAGAAACAGACCAGTTGTTATGTTTTCCACTACCATTGATTCCTGCAAATGGTTTTTCATGGAATAACACCTGGAAGTTATGCTTTGAAGCCACTTTCTTCATTACATCCATCAATAGGATGTTATGATCACTGGCAACGTTAACTTCTTCAAATGTAGGGGCTACTTCAAACTGTCCTGGCGCTACTTCATTGTGACGGGTTCTCAATGGAATACCTAATTTCAAGGCTTCAAATTCAAAATCCACCATAAAGGCATTCACCCTACTAGGAATGGATCCAAAGTAATGGTCTTCTAACTGTTGACCTTTAGCTAAGGAATGTCCAAATACCGTACGACCACACATCACCAAGTCAGGACGTGATAAGTAGAGGGCTTTGTCTATCAAGAAGTACTCTTGTTCTATACCACAAGTAGCCGTAACACGAGTAACCTTTTCGTCAAAGATTTTTGCTACAGATGTAGCAGCTTTGTCTAAACAAGCAGTAGAATTGATTAATGGTGATTTCGCATCCAAAAGTTCACCTGAATAGGAAAAGAATACGGATGGAATACATAGGGTACCACTACCTGCTCTGTTATAAAGTATAAATGCGGGAGTTGATGGATTCCAAGCGGTATATCCACGAGCTTCGAAGGTGGCTCTTAATCCACCACTTGGGAAAGACGAAGCATCCGGTTCTTGCTGAACCAGTGCAGATCCTTTAAATTTCTCAATGGCCTGTCCGTCGCCAGCAACATCAAAGAAGGAGTCATGCTTTTCAGCAGTCCCTCCGGTCAGAGGCTGGAACCAGTGCGTGTAGTGTGTAGCTCCTTTGGAGATCGCCCAAGTCTTCATCGCTGCGGCCACTTCATCTGCCACTTTTCCCTCAATATTTTCTCCTGAACGTATTGCCTGAGACACCTTCTCGTAAGATTCTGCAGTTAATAGTTCTTTCATCACCTCATCGGTGAAAGTGTTAGAGCGGTAATAATCACTCACTTTACCACTGGGAATTTCCACTTCAGGGATAGCTCTCGATTGAGCTACCTGAATGGCTTTCCATCTAAGTTCTGACATATGAAAAGGTATTTTTGTAGGAAGTATCTATATTTACAACAAAATAAATACTTGAATCTTTTATTTTAAACTAAAAGGTAAAATTTAAATGCGGGAACGGCTACGTTTTTTGCTTCTGTACTATTGCTTCTGGGTGGTTGTCTTTCTTTTTGCCCGCATCCTGTTTCTCACCTATCATATAGACGAGACTAAGGATCTCACCTTGGAATTGCTTTTTGGCATTTTCTATTTTGGCTTTAAGATGGATTTGGCCATGGCGGCTTATTATTCCATTTTCCCGTTTTTATGGGTTACTTTCAGTAATTTTCTTAACAAATCTGTATTCCAGAACACTATATTCTCTTACACCTTTATTCTATTAACTATCACCAACTTTATTGTTGTTTCAGATTTAGAGGTATACAATATTTGGAATTTCCGCTTAGATAGTACTCCTCTTAAATTCTTAAATAGTCCTAAAGCGGCCTACATATCGCTCAAAAATTCTCCTATTTTGCGGCTTTTGATTAGCTACATCTTTATTCTGGCTGTGGGCAGCATAGTGGTTTATAGGATTGTAGCAAACAAGATATACGACTGGAAAAGGATCAAAAACTTTCCTTTTATCATTTACGGCCTCCTGATGTGTGCCCTGCTGATTCTCCCTTTAAGAGGAGGATGGGGAAAAACACCTCTGCGTCAAAGTACCGTATATTTCTCGAAAAATGCCTTCGCGAATGCTTCAGCTCTCAATGCCCCTTGGGTTTTCTTTTCCTCTCTCTTAAAAAAAGCGAGCATTAAGGATAATCCCTACATTTTTTATCCCAGGGAAATGGTGGAAAGAACCTTAGATTCCTTATTTGCTAAAGGGGGGACCAGAACTCAGCTAGTTAATCATAAGAAACCTCATATCCTTCTTATTTCTGTAGAAAACCTAAGTGCGAATGTTCTGGATTTTCATTACAATGGGGAAGCTGTAACCCCATTTTTGAATGAGTTAAAAGGTAAGTCGGTCTACTTCCCGGAAGTGTATGCGGCTTCTGATAGAACAGATAAAAATGTGGTGAGCCTCTTAAGTGGATATCCGGCTCAGCCTAAACAAGCTTTAATTGAATTTTCGGAAAAAATAGATAAAATAGAGAATTTAAGTAGTTTTCTTTCCAAAATTGGGTATGCAACTCACTTTTATTATGGAGGTGAACCGGACTTTTTGGGATTGAGGTCATACCTTTTTGAGGGAGATTTTGAGAAGATCAGTTTAAAAGAAGATTTTGGTGCGAGCACAGGTCTGGGTGCTCCAGACAGTTTGGTATATGCACGTGTATTAGCTGATCTGAAGAATTTGAATGGTCGACCGGTCTTTACTTCTGTTTTTAGCTTGTCTACTCATGAGCCCTATGCTATTCCTGTTCTTGGTAAATGGAATGAGAATTCTTCACAGGTTCAGTACTATAATTCGCTTAATTACGCAGATATGAGTTTGAAGAATTTTCTGGAAGGGGCCCAAAAGGAAGATTGGTGGGAGAATACTTTGGTTATAATTATAGGAAATAGAGGTCATAAATGGCCGGAGAAAGAGGATAAAACTGCGGCATTCCGTGTTCCTATGTTTTGGACGGGAGGAGTGATTAAGGATTCAAGAGTAATTCACAAAGTAATGAATCAATCTGACCTTTGCGCTACAGTTTTAGGCCAATTGTCGCTTTCAGACTCTCCTTTCAAATGGAGCAAAAATGTTCTAGATAGCAGAACTCCGGGTTGGGGTTTCTATGTTTTCAATGATGGATTTGGGTATATAGGAAAAGAGAAAGTAGTATACGATAACGTAGGTAGAATTCTGTTACAAGGAGAGCAAGGGCTAATAACTAAAAGTTTAGATAGAGGAAAAGTCCTCATGCAGGCTACCTATCAAGACTTCCTTAATTTGTAAGGATGAGGTGTTTTATGAATTTCCTGTCATAGGTGTAAGAAATATGGATCTTACCGTCCTTTGTACGAATTATCGCGGGGTAACTGAACTCCCCTTTTTCATGATCCTCTAAGGTTAGAATCTCTTTCCAATCTAATCCGTCATGACTAGAGCCTAAAACCAGTTTGCTTCTCCCCTCCCACCAGTTTTTACCTGCAAGCAGGGGATTGTAAACCATGAGGAACCTGTTTTTCCCCACTTTTACTGCGTCAATCCCAGCATTAGGATTAGGTAGGTTCGTGGCAAAAGGTTTAGTCCACGAATTTCCATAATTGTGGGAATACGCTGCTATCACTCTATTATGTCTACTTCGCGCAAGCATCAGCATTTTTCCTTCTGAAAATTCCAATATGGTGGGTTGAATGATCTGAAAGGTGTCACAATCCATCGGAACCATTTGCCAGTTGTTACCCTCATTATCTGAGACTTCAAAGTGAGCCGACCAATAATCCGTTTCCGGGGTTTCTGTACTAGAAGGATATAGAAAGTCTCCATTTGCTAACATGACCGGTTTTACTCTTACGGGCCCCATATGACCCTCCGGTAAGTCTCTGGCTTCTGACCAGCTTTTCCCCTCATCATTAGAGGTTTTCACCTGCGCCCACCATTCTCGAGGATTTGGCCCCACTTTATAATACAGAAATAGGGTATTTTCTTTATTCCTGACTAAAACCGGATTCCAGCATGGATAGGTAGTGTCACCTGCTTGGGAGGGTAGAACTACTTCTTCAGCCTCTGACCAGACCTTTCCATTAAATCTGCTAAGGTATATGCCTACAGAAGGGTCTCCTTCTTCTATCCCGCCAAACCAAGCCGCTAGGAGGTTGCCATTTTGTAGTTCAACCAGGGTCGATGCATGAACGGAAGCCGTGGGAGCAGGAATTTGATGTTCCTGTACCACCTTATACTGAGCACTAGCTACTTTGGAACAGAATATAAAGAAAATAAGGAGTTTTTTCATACCGCTACCGGAGCTTTGATGCCCGGATATGGATCGTAATTTACTAGTTCAAAGTCTTCAAATTTGAAATCAAACACTGATTTCACGTCCGGATTCAATTTCATAATAGGTAATGCCTTAGGGGTTCTTTCTAGCTGCTTATTGACTTGTTCCAAATGATTCAGGTACAAGTGCGTATCACCTCCTGTCCATACGAAATCTCCCAGTTCCAAACCGCACTCTTGCGCAATCATCATAGTCAATAAGGCATAAGAGGCTATATTAAAGGGAACGCCTAGGAACACGTCTGCACTTCTTTGGTAAAGTTGACAAGAAAGCTTATTGTCTGCCACATAGAATTGGAAGAGCGCGTGACAAGGCATCAGAGCCATTCTAGGAAGATCACTCACGTTCCATGCAGATACAATCATTCTTCTGGAGTCCGGATTGTGCTTTATGGTGTTTATTACCTCTTTAAGCTGGTCAATTTCATCATTCCAAGCTCTCCACTGCTTACCGTATACCGGACCAAGATCTCCATTTTCATTTGCCCATTCGTCCCAGATGGAAACACCGTTATCCTTCAGGTACTTGATATTAGTATCTCCATTGATAAACCACAAAAGTTCATGGATAATGGATTTCAGGTGTAGTTTTTTAGTGGTTACCAAAGGGAAGCCTTTGCTCAGATCAAAACGCATCTGATAGCCAAAAACGCTAAGGGTTCCCGTGCCGGTTCGATCTGTTTTTTGAGTACCTTCTTTGAGAATATGACGAAGCAGATCCTGGTATTGCTGCATAGTTTACTTTTTTTGCAAAGTAAATAAATTCATTTTACAGTGACCTGTTTTGCTTGTAGTTTTTCCGTTAGTCTTAACAATAGGTCTTCAGGTATAGGATTGTTCCAAATGTATACTTCCTCAAGTTTTGGAAGGTCCAAAATAAAATCTATGTTACCTGTTATTTTGTTTCCCGCAAGTTCTACTGATTTTAGATTCTTCAAGGTTTTGATGGGTTGATCCACCGCTTCTAATCTATTAAAACCTAGGTCTAATAATTCCAGGTTTGGGGGCAAGGAGGGCAAATGTTCAAGATGATTGTGGTGAGCATATAGTGTTTTTAAGTTGCTCATACTGTGTAAATTGCCTGGCAAATTGTTCAGTTTGTTATAAGAGATGGCTAAGGTTTCCAGGTTTTTCATCTTAATAATTTCCTTAGGTATTTCCTGAAGTTGATTTCTATACAGGTCTATTTCTTTCGTCTTCTTTAATTTCTTAATACTCCTAGGCAAATAAGTTAATTGGTTAAGATATAAATTGACATTGGAGCTATTCTTGAGACGTTTGATATCCTTTCTATTAAGTTCCTTTATGAAGTTAGTGGCCAATAAAATATGATCAGTTTTCTTACCGATTTTTGGCAGGCTTTCGTATTGGTTGTCAATGAGGTTTAAGATCTTAATGTTCCAAAATTTGCCGGACTTTTCGTTAAGTAGGTTTCCCTGGAGGGACAAATTTTCAAGATGGGGGAAATCCTTTTTTCGGATTGTAACCTTACTTATATAATTATCCTTTAAACTTAGTTTCTTTAAGTTCTTGAAGGCAAATACCTCCTGAGGAATTTCAGTCAGGCCAAAATTTTCTAATTCAAGACTTGTGGTAGTTGAGGGATCAAATTTTCTGATGTAGGTTTTGAAATCTTTTTTGGTGTAGGTTAAGGAAACGGTATGAATAGATTGGGGAGGTAAAGAGGAATAATCTTTTAAGCTGTGAGTGATTGCATTTTGGATATCAGCATGCCATTTTTCATCCACTAATTTCAGGTACATAGATCTGTAGGTATTCTTTACCGTGGTGTCTTGATAAGTGATATAATAAATGATATGGTGAGGTTTATGTAGGTCAATAGATTCTACAAATACTGTGATACTAGGCCTGAATACGTTTAAAGCTTCCCAGGAGATCTGTCGCAAATCGCGTTTGAGTCGGGTACTAAAAGCTAAGATCTTGTTATTGATGCTATTTTGAGCTTGGACGGAATCTAATCGGGTATTCTTAGGTAGCTGCTCATATTCATTATATTCTTTATTGCTAGCTATGAAAGTAAACTTTTGTGCCTGTGTGCAGAAGGATATTAAAAGGAGGAGGAATAATTGCCTTTTCATTTTTTGTAAGTATCTGTTAAGCAAAGATAAAGAGAAGAAATGATAATAACTAAAAGATTAGTTTAAATATATCGTTGGTTTACAGTAAATTTTAGCAAAACATTTGTTTATTCTATGATGTTTGGTTAATTTTGCACCTCAAAAAAATAAATTTCAATCATTATGTACGCAATCGTAGAGATCGCAGGCCAGCAATTTAAAGTTGAAGAGGGTCGTTACATCTACACCAATCGTTTGGAAGGTGAAGCGAACGCTGAGCTTGTTATTGACAAGGTTCTCCTTGTTGAATCTGCAGCCGGAGTTAAAATAGGTACTCCTACTGTAGAAGGTGCTTCAGTGAAAGGCACTATTTTGGAACACCTTAAAGGTGAGAAGGTAATTGTTTTCAAAAAGAAAAGACGTAAAAGTTACCAAAAGCAAAATGGACACCGTCAAGCTTTGACGAAAGTTCAAATTAACCAAATCATTGGTGCATAATTATTTTTGAATCTTAAAACATTAGAATACAATGGCACATAAGAAAGGCGTCGGTAGTTCGAAAAACGGTCGTGAGTCGGAAAGTAAGCGTTTAGGCGTGAAACTTTTTGGCGGGCAGTCTGTGATTGCTGGAAACATCATTGTACGTCAACGTGGAACAAAACACAATCCTGGTCAAAACGTAGGTTTAGGTCGTGATCATACTTTGTTCGCTTTAACTGACGGTATCATCAGCTTCAAGAAAGGTCGTGACGGAAAATCATTCGTACACGTACTTCCTACAGCTGAAGCGTAAGAAATAATCCTTTAGGGGAGGAAAAGAGGTCTTTGACCTCTTTTTTTTTATTTAAACTTTTATGCCTTGCAGCGTGTTATCTATTAATAAGACTATATAAAATGTTGAAAAGGAACACCATGATATATACGGAGTTGAGTCCTAATCCTAACTCCATGAAATTCGTGCTGAATTACGAAATCGTGCCTGAAGGTTTATCTTTTGATTATCCTACAAAGGCATCCACGTTTGACGAGAAGAAAGCTTCTCCCCTAGCTTCAGATCTATTTCTGTTTGACTTTGTGGAGCGTGTATTTATCTCTTCTAATTTCATCACTTTGACAAAGAGAGGAGATATAGATTGGGATGATGTATTGGGAGATGTTCGTCAGTTTATCAAGACCTACTTTGATGAAAATCATCCGGTATTTGCGCAGAAAACCATTGATTCACATACGTTGATTGTTCAGGGAAGTGATTCAGAGGTAGTAGCTAAGATCAAGTCTACTTTGGATCAGTACGTTCGTCCGGCAGTTGAATCTGATGGTGGAGCCATTAACTTCTCCTCATTTGAAGAAGAAAGCGGCACGGTGAAGGTCTTATTACAGGGATCATGTAGCGGTTGTCCTTCAGCTTCCTTGACTTTGAAGGCTGGAATAGAGAGATTGTTGACCACCATGATACCGGAAGTGAAATCTGTAGAAGCGGAAGAGCTAGTTTAAGCTGTCTATCGCCTTTTGGATCTCATTCATCTGCCTTTGTCTATACAGCACGCTTGGAGCTGCAACACGCTCTCGGCAATCAAATAGGGGGCATTTTTCGCAGGTTTGTCCTACTTCTTTACGGGCAACTTTCAAATCTTCGAGAAATGCGATCTTAGAATGAATGGTCTCTTCCATTTCTATGCCTAAGGTGATACTTTCCTTTTTGCCGTCAGCATTAGTTTTGACCAGGGAAATTTCAAAATATCTATGACCCAGATGTTCAAAATTGGATATCTGGGTTTTTAGTTTGCGCTCCTCTCCTTCTTCTAATATGCTAATGCCCGGCCATCTTCTACAGTAGTTTTCATTTCGGTTTTCCTGTGGATCATGCTGTCCTACCAGGTGAATTTCTTTGATCAGTTGGGGTCTACCGTCTACCGACTGGAATTTCAAGAAATATAGTTTCTCTAAGCCGAAATGAACGGGTAAAATGGAGAAGAGGCGGTAGAACACCGTTTCCTCTGATACCGGGAATTGGTCGATCATCTGGAAGAAGCGTTTTGCATTCCATTTGCTATCCAGAAGGAATCTTCTGAATTCTCTGACCAAGGTTTGCTGAGGTACCAAAAGTGCGGCAGCAAAGTAGGAAGCTTTGAAGTTGTTAAAAACTTCGTCAAAGGAATGTACACTCACCCAGGTGGAGGTTAGGGGTCGTGCTTTGATGCCCATGTGACGAAATCCGGATTCACGTGCTAATCCGTATAATCTTTGCTTTTCAGATAGGTGGGTGTTCAGGAAAAGTTTTCTTTTCTTAGGAAGCAGAATGGTTCTCAAACCTGCTAATGCCGGCTTTTTTTGAGGATCAAAGAGGTCTGTGCTGATCTGATGTTCAATTCTCAAATACTTCTTAAGTACGGCTTCTGTAATCTCCGTGTCCGGCATAAAGTTTTCTGCCACTTCTTCAAGCTCCGGGAAGTAGTTTTTATGGATCTCTAGATAAGAGCGTAGAACGGCGAAATACAGCTTCTCCACACTAACATTGTAGCTGCGTCCAATCTTTATTAAAGTGTTGATCAGCGCTGCAAACTTGACCGGCGCTTCTACCATCATGCCTATGATGTCAGAGGGGTTTATTCCGAAAAATTCGAAGGGTATATCGGTGAAGAACTTATTGCCCATGATCTCACCCATGGGGCCTAAAACCGTTTTCAGATCAGTGGAGACTAGATCATTGTAGTCTTTGCCAAGGATTCGGCCTAATTCTACAATCTTCTCTGTTTTAGGATATTTCTTCCCCTTCTCAATCTCGTTCAAGTAAGAAGGGGAAATGTTTACACGCTCGGAGAGCTCTTGTAGAGACCATCCCTTCTCCAATCGAAATTGCTTTAGCTTGAGGCCAAAAATCAATCGGATGGGATCTATTTTCATAGTTTATACTCAGAGAATACCAGTTGCACCTCAGGGCCTACACCTATTAAGTGGTTTTCAGTTTTGGCTTTTAAAACCATCGAGGTATTGTTAATACGGACAATTTCAAATTCCCCTTCGAATCCGTCAATGTCAATATCCAAGGTAGTATCGTCTTCTTCTATGGTCCATACGCCTTTGTTGATGATATTCTTACTCACTTTATCCAGACCCTGCACGGAGCCGTTTGCACTAAAGGTAAAGGCTAGGCCGTAAAGCATCTTTGCTGCGGAGTTCAATTGTCCATCACTAATGGTATTACCGGAAGTTGTGGTATATTTATCCAACTGCCAAGAGCGTTTGCTGATCAATTCCTTTTTAGGTGCATCCTCTGACCCTACATTAGGATCTTCACAAGCCAAGAAAATTAGCGCAAAAAATGAAATTAAAACAAAATTTTTCAAAGTACTTTTGAGTTTGATTTGTACTATAACGTTTAAGATGCTCACAAATTTAATGAGGAAATGCTTAGTTTTAGGAATACTACTGTTTTTTGTTCAGGGAGTAAAGGCTCAGGATTGTGTCCAGGAGCTGCCATTTCCTTTTACGGCCTCTGATAATGAGTTGCGTTGGGATCTTTTTCCTGAGTTTTCCTTACCTTTCTCTATCGTTTATGCCGGAACTCCTAGGATCTTCTATCCTGATCCCTTCTTTTCCAGAGGGTTCTCTCATGCTGCGCATCCAAATGGAATTCATGCATTGCCAAGCACCAGAAAGGCGTATATCTATTATGGAGTTGCTTCAAGTGGTCAACCGTGGGGTACACACAAATCCCCATTCGGGAATGATCTGAATGAATATAAGAAGAAATGGGATAGTGAGATAGATTATTTCGCCAGCTTGAATGACGGTAGCGTAGAGGTGGATGTGTTTTGTCTGGACATTGAAATGCATCATAAATCCAGAGATTCCATTGTGGCTTTGAAACAAATGGCTTTTGTCCCTCAGGAATTCAGGAATCTATCTGATGACGCCTTTGTGCAACAGTATCAAAAATCAATGAGGGATCTTTATGCCGAAGCGGCAAAATACATTAAGTCTAAAGTTAAAGCCAGAATATTTACGGCATATGGAGATGTTCCCATATTTAATACTTTTACAAATCTGACCGGCCCTTCCTGGGAGCGCTGGCAAACAGATCCTGAATTGTTGAACTTTCTGTGTAGGGATGGCAATAAGGCTGGAGGAGCGTTTTATGATCAGATGGACATATTAAGTCCTAATGCCTATTTCTATTACGACTATCCTCATCTGTTTGCAGGTGATTATTTAGCGTATCTTATGTTCCAAATAGAGTCAAACGCCGCTTGGTCTACTAAGGATCAGTGGGTGTTTCTTTGGAACAAATATTCTTATACTCCCCGCTACGTGGGCCAAAACATAAAGTCATGGATGTCTGAGGCCATGGCCATTTTCCCATTTTTTTCTGGTGCCAAAGGGTTATGGCTATGGGATCAAGAACCCTCACTTCCCTCCTATGCTCCCTATAATTATTTTATGAAGGGACTTTATAGGTTAGCTCAATATAAGCATTTCTTTGAGGGTGATTATCAATTGGTTAAACCTATGTCAGCAAGGGAGCATTTAGATACTCAGGAACCAATTTGGAGAGGCGTAATCAAAGATGGAAAGATCCTGGTGGTAGCTCATCAGCCCTGGGCGAGTTCTGCTGAGCAGGAAAATGCTTTGGTAGTACGCTATGGAAATTGGTCTACTGCAATAAAATTAAAAGGATATGAGGTTTTTATGTGCGAATTCCCTTTGGATGTAGTGAGCGGAAATGAGCCGGAAACTATGCAGGTGACAGTATATCCAAATCCAGGGAAGGAGAAGGTTCATTTTACGATTCAAAGCTCCATTGACGAGGAAAGAACGCTGGAACTAAGAGATGAATTAGGTAGGCAGTGGCTTACAAAGAATATTAGTTATCAAAAAGCCGGGGAATTGGAGCTTCCTAAAAATGCTCCTTCCCTGCTCTTCTTATCCGTTAAAGGAAAGAAGACTTATTATACACAAAAGATCATTCATGAATAGATTAAAAGACGAAAGCAGTCCCTACCTCTTACAGCATAAGGATAATCCGGTACATTGGTGGCCATGGTCCCAGGAGGCCTTAGACTCCGCCCATAAAGAGGATAAAATAATCTTGCTCAGCATAGGCTATTCCGCATGTCACTGGTGTCATGTTATGGAAAAGGAATGTTTTGAGGATCATGAGGTGGCAGAACTTATGAATAAACACTTCGTGAATATAAAGGTGGATAGAGAGGAAAGACCTGATCTGGATCATTTGTATATGGATGCTCTTCATATGATGGGTTTACAAGGTGGCTGGCCTCTGAATGTCTTTCTTCTGCCTACAGGAGAGCCCATTTATGGAGGTACTTATTTCCCGAAAAAAAAGTGGATGGGTGTGTTGAGAAGTTTGCTGCAAGTATTTACTGAAAGAAGAGATGAGGTAGAGGCTTCCGGAGAAGGTTTTAGGAATAGTCTTCAAAATAACGAACTTATAAAATTCGCTAAAACATCATCAGAAATATATTATACGAAAGAAGAGGCCAGTCAAATGGCTGAAAACCTTTCTGCTCATTTTGATGTGTCTGAGGGTGGAATGGATAGGGCTCCGAAGTTTCCTATGCCTTCATTATGGCAGATGGTGGCGCATTTGGCGCAGTTCACGGAGAATGATGCTCTCAGAGAACACTACGACTTTACGCTGGGCAGAATGACATTAGGGGGGATTTTTGATCATGTAGGCGGGGGCTGGTGCAGGTATTCTACTGACGCATATTGGATGGTGCCGCATTTCGAAAAGATGCTATACGATAATGCCCAATTATTGGCACTTCATCAGCAATATCCTACTCCTATAAGTGATTGGGCTTGTAGAAAGACGGTTCAGTGGTTAGATCGTGAAATGAAGGTAGCCTCAGGAGGTTATTATGCTGCTTTAGATGCTGATTCAGAGGGGGAAGAAGGGAGATACTATGTCTGGACTGAAGAAGAATTGAAGTTGGCTAGCATCCCTACAGAGGTTTTGAATGAGTATGGTATATCTGAAAGAGGCAATTGGGAAGACGGTAAAAACATTTTGCACTTAGAACATTGGCCAAAGAATTGGGAAGAAATTAAGGAATCGCACGAAAAATTGCTTGAAATTAGGGAAAATCGTGTGCGTCCAGGTTTGGATAATAAATTGATTACCTCTTGGAATGCTTTGTTGGTCAATGGCTTAATGGGGGTTGAACCGGATAAGGCGAAGGACTTGATGGATTATTTGTTGGCAAGCCATACTTTTCTTTGTAAAAATGAAGATGGTGAGGAAGCACTAGGGTGTTTTCATTTGGGGAAAAACGACAAGATTCTTGGATTTCTGGATGATTATGCCAGTTTGATTTTAGCTAGTATAGAGGTCTATTCTCATACATTTGATGAGACTTACTTGGAGAAGGCAAGGAAAATGATAAACTATGTTTTAGCTAATTTCTACGATCCTGAGGACGGATTTTTCTTTTATACGGATAGCCAAGCGGAAAGATTAATAGCTAAGAAGAAGGAGATCTATGACAATGTCATTCCATCTTCTAATTCCATGATGGCGAAGGCATTGTATTTTGGGGGAAGGTATTTAGCAGAGCGGGAATATGTCAAGATAGCTGAAGATATGGTGGCTAAAATTCAACCCATGACCTTGAAGGATGCACAGTGGCTGAGTAATTGGGTAGATTTAATCCTCTATATGAGTGAACCTCAGATAGAATGGGTTATAACTGGACCTGAGGCAATGTGGTGGGCAGAAGTTCTCAAAATTAAGAGGAAGACATCCTCTACCTTGATATTGGCTGGTGAAAAGGAGAGTCAGTTACCTTTGTTCCATGACAAATTTTTAGCAAAAACTGCTTTATTTGTGTGCGAGAATCAAGCTTGTCAACTGCCTATTTTTGACTTAAATGAACTTTGAGCGTATTTCAGAGCGAACTGTCTACATGGCCCTAAGTGAATCCATATTTAGGGTGGAAGAGGTGCAAAGATGGATGAGCTATTTGGAAAGCTTGAATCAAGAAAATGTTATTGAGATCATCCCCTCTTTCAGCGGTGTGGCAATAGAGTTTTCTCGCTTTGTAAGTAATGATGTAATAGATAGAATTTTAATAGGATATAGGGACTATAATATTGAAAGTAAAGTAGCTGTTTCATCTGAACGTTGGGAAATAGAAGTCCTTTATACCGGGGAGGATTTAGAAGAATTGGCAAAAAGTAAATCTCTCTCAGTTCAGGAATTGATACAAATCCATTCTTCAGTGGAGTACACTGTAGGTATGATAGGTTTCACTCCCGGGTTTCCTTACTTGATCGGGCTTCCGGAGGAATTACATACTCCACGAAGGGCAGTTCCTAGAAGAGTGGTAAAGAAAGGGGCTGTAGCCATTGGCGGTGTGCAAGCCGGAATATACCCTCAAGACAGTCCGGGTGGGTGGCATATCTTAGGTTATTCAGATTTTCCTTTGTTTAATAAGGATATGCAGCCTCCTACTCCCCTAAAAGTTGGTGACAAAGTTAAATTTATACCCAGTTGATGCAAGAACTACAATTTTATCTGAAAGGATATTTTGATGAGATTTCTTCTCAGGATTTAGAGAAATTGGAAAGTTTTTTCTTTGCTGAAAAGATCAAGAAGGGAGAGTTTTTAGTTAAGGTGGGCAAGTTATGTTCCCGTTTATCCTTTATAAGAAAAGGTTATATCCGGGTTTTTGCCGAGGTGGACGGGAAGGAAGTGACGCAATGGATTGGAGGACCAGGGAGTTTTATAACAGAAATGGGATCTTTGATCTTCGGTAAGCCTTCGAGATTTCATATACAGGCTTTAGATGAGCTAGAGTTGTTTAGCCTGGATGCTAAAGACTATGCTAATTTAAGTTCACATATATCTTCCTGGAGTACTTTGGAAAGATTATTTATAGCTAAGTGCTTTATAGCCATGGAAGACAGGATTTTTACACATTTGTCCATGACTGCTGAGGAGCGTTACAAGTTTTACTTTGAACATAATAAGGAGCTATTCAATCTCATTCCTTTACAATATCTAGCTTCGCTATTGGGTATGACTCCTGAGACCTTAAGTCGTTTAAGGCGGAAATTAATTCTTGCTTAAAATCTAATTATGTGGGTTTTATATTCAAATGTAGGTTTTATATTTGTTTAACTAATCCATATAATTATGAAAAATATCCGATTAATCCTTTGCGCAGGCCTGGGGATATTCTTCCTGTCCTGTAATAAAGCGAAAGAAAATTATGAAACCACACAAGAACTTCCACCTCTAGATCCAAGAGCGGGAATTTACATGTATCAGGATAAGGATGATACTATCCGACTGGAAATTCAGCAATTTGGAAGTCCGGTCATAGGTGATCTGATCATTTCACTCAAAGAGAAGGATAAGAATATAGGTACGTTTAATGGTCCCCTACAAGATTCATTACTTATAGGGGAATATACCTATACCTCTGAAGGGACAAGCTCCATTAGGGAAGTGGCTTTTAAATTCAGGGGAAATTCTGTGTTTATGGGGGCTGCACCTATGCATGAACGAGGAGGGAAAATGGTCTTTGTGGACAGATCTCAAATCCAGTTTGATGAGAATATGCCTTTGGTTCGCCTGTAATTCTTGATTTTTGTCAAGTAGATTTGAAGAGGGATTTCTGAACTTTGTTCTATGAAATTACAATACGATATGAAAAAGATAAGAACAGAAATCCTTATTCCTGCTGCAGTAGATCAAGTATGGGAAGTCCTATTGAATACTTCTGAATATCCAACTTGGAATCCATTTATACGAAGGTTTGAAGGGGATATTGAGAAAAACAAGAAGGTGAAGATCTCTATCAATCCTCCTGGAGGATCAAGAATGAACTTCTCTCCCACTATAATAAAAAAGGAGAATAATAGAGAGTTGCGCTGGCTAGGAAAACTGGGTATAAGCGGACTTTTTGACGGGGAGCACTATTTCATACTAGAGGAAGTCTCTCCAGCAGAGACCAGGCTTATTCACGGGGAGAATTTCTCCGGCTTACTGGTGCCCTTCATAGGCTTAGAAAAAACTGAAGAAGGCTTTAAGCTGATGAACGAAGCCATAAAAAAGCGATTCACTAATGGAATCGCTTAAGGTAAAATCTCGTAGCTGTGAGTGATTTCTGCTGAAGGCCTAAGTTGGGCAGTAGCAGAACAATACTTATCCATGGATAATTCTATGGCTCTTTCAACTTTTGCGGGGTCAAGAGGACCATAGAATTTGTAGTGTATTTTGATTTTTCTGAAGGGTTTCATTTCTGTACCTTCAATCTGCTCTCTTTCTCCTGTCACCTCTATTTTAAGGTCCCTCAATTCTTGCCTTTGTTTCTTGAGGACAAGGATTACGTCAATGGATGTACAGCCTCCCAGTCCCATTAATAATAGCTCCATGGGTCTGGAACCTGCATTCTTTCCTCCTATTTCTTCTGCTGCATCCAGGTGGACAACAACAGGTGACATTCCTTTTCCTTCCAAATGGAAAGCATCATCTACCCTGTCTAATGTGATCTTCATTACCTATTCAACTTTTTTGTAAAGTTACAATATTTCTTTAATTCCTTAAGATAGCAAATTGAACTACGCCTATATAAAATTGAAACTTTCTGCTATTTGCTTCATTTTTTTCTAAAACTGAGGAATTACACAAATTTATCCCCTATAAATTTGAATCAGATGAAGAATGTTTTTCGGAAATATGGCTTGATTATCTTCTTGTTCCTTCTAGGGGCAGGGATGAAGATTCATGCCCAGGAAATTCTTCAGGATTTAAGCGTTTTGGAGCTAGATCAGGAGCAAAATCACATGGAGAAATCACACTCCGCCTATGTTGATTCAGATTTTGCCTTTATAGAGACAAACCTCACTTTAAAATACAGCTACGCCACCATTGATGTTCCTTCGGGTAAACCTTACCTGTTTCATTTGGAAGGGTGGTACTACGACAAAAAACTATTTGAAGATAGTTTTTTATTACCTCCAAAACCTTTGTTCCTCTTCTATCAAGTCTTTCAGATTTGAGATTCATTCCATTATTTATCCTGGGAGTAGTGTGCACTTTCCCTAGGGACTACTGTATTATTTTTTAACCAACCATTTTGTTATTTATGTATCAAAAGATGCTCTCTTTTACGGGTATTGCTATATCCGTATGCCTGCTTGCTTCTTGTAATGCAACAGAAAAAGAACACCATGAAGACCCCACATTCCCTGTCACTACTCCATTAGTGGCGGATACAGTGGTACACAAAACCTATGTAGGACAGATTCGTTCTATCAATCACATTGAATTAAGAGCCCAGGAAAAAGGCTATTTGCAGAGTATATACGTAGATGAAGGCCAAAGAGTTAGAAAAGGCCAGGTGCTATTTAAGATTATGCCGAATCTGTACGAGGCTGAAGTACAGAAGGCACAAGCTGAGGTGGAATTTGCGGATATAGAATATCAGAATACCAAAGCTCTTACAGATAACAAGGTTGTTGCTCCTAATGAGCTAGCCATGGCTAAAGCCAAATATAACAAGGCAAAAGCGGATTTGGATCTGATGAAAACGCATTTGGATCTTACTCTAATCAAAGCCCCATTTGATGGAATATTAAACAAGTTTCAGGTCAGATTGGGGAGTTTTATAGAAGAAGGTGAATTGATGACAGAACTTTCTGATAATAGCAAGATGTGGGTTTATTTCAATGTTCCGGAATCAGAATATTTGTCCTACATGAAAAAGGAGATGAAAGGGAATCTTAATAAACTAGGTTTAAAGATGGCTAACGGCGAGATGTTTGATTACCAAGGGGCTGTAGAAACCATTGAAGCCGACTTTGATTTCGAAACAGGTAATATTCCCTTCAGGGCTACTTTCCCTAACCCAGAAGGATTATTGAGGCATGGTCAAACGGGCAGTATCGTCATCTCCACTCCTATCAAAGGAGCTTTATTGATTCCTCAGAAAGCAACCTTCGAAATACTAAGCAAAAAATACGTCTTCGTAATAGAAAAAGACGGCACTGTGAAAAGCAGAGAGATTGAAGTAGAGGCTGAATTACCTCATATCTACGCGGTGAAATCTGGTTTGGCTGCTACTGATCAAATTCTCCTTGAAGGGATCAGATTGGTAAAAGAAAATCAAAGAGTAAAAGTAAAAAGCCTGTCATCAAGGCAGGTAATGAATGACTTAAATCTATATGCGGAATGATAAGTAAGATCATACATCGGCCCGTATTGGCTATTGTCATTTCGGCCTTAATCTTGTTTGTGGGTGGATTAGCTATGAAGCAACTACCCGTTTCTCAGTTTCCACAAATCGCATCAACTACGGTAAGTGTCAGTATAGCCTATCCTGGATCAAGTGCTGACGTTTTGGTGAAATCCTCGCTTATCACCCTAGAAAATGCTATCAACGGTGTTCCCGGTATGCGCTATATCTCCTCTGATGCTACCAGTGCGGGTGAGGCGGTGGTGAATGTCATTTTTGAACCGGGTACTGATCCAAATGAAGCCATGGTTCTGGTGAAAAATCGCGTGGACCAGGTGATGACCTTGTTGCCGGAGTTGGTTCAGAAAGAAGGGGTGATTGTAACTCCCATTCAACCCAGTATGTTGATGTATGTCAATGTATATAGTAAGGACGAAAAGATAGATGAAAAATTCCTGTATAATTACGCTACAGTGAAGATGATACCGGAGATTTCCAGGGTTCCGGGCATAGCTAAGGCTCAAATTTTAGGTAGCCGAAGATACGCCATGAGGGTTTGGTTAAATCCGGAAAGAATGAGAGCCTATTCTATCTCCGTTGAGGAAGTAATGAAAGCTCTTGAAGAGCAGAGTATTATTGGAAGGCCGGGAAGAATAGGACAAAGTTCCGGTTTAGCTGCTCAGTCATTAGAGTATGTTTTGACGTATAAGGGCCAACTGAACAAACCGGAGGAATATGAAAATGTCATCGTTCGTGCGAATCCCGAGGGGCAGATTATCCACTTGAAGGACATAGGTAAAGTAGAGTTAGGTAGTGAGTTCTTTGACATCTATTCAAATTTAGATGGATATCCCGCTGCTTCTATCATGTTAAAACAAACCTATGGAAGTAATGCTAAGGAGGTAATTGACCAGGTGAAAGTTAAGCTTAAGGAAATGGAGAAGGATTTTCCTCCGGGCGTAGAATATAAAATATCCTATGACGTTTCGAAGTTTTTGGATGCTTCCATAGAACAGGTGGTTCATACCTTAAGAGATGCATTTATTTTGGTGGCTTTGGTGGTGTTTGTCTTCCTTGGCGACTGGAAATCCACCTTAATCCCTATACTTGCAGTTCCAGTTTCGTTGATAGGCGCCTTCTTCGTGCTTCAGGTCTTCGGAATGTCCATCAACTTAGTAACGCTGTTCGCCTTAGTATTGGCCATTGGTATTGTGGTGGATGATGCCATTGTGGTAGTAGAAGCCGTTCATGCCAAAATGCATGAGAAGAATTTGACTCCCTATTACGCTGTAAAAGAGGTAATGAAGGAAATTTCCGGGGCAATTATCGCTATTACACTCGTTATGGTGTCTGTATTCTTGCCTATCTCTTTTATGTCTGGTCCGGTAGGTACATTCTATAGACAGTTTGCTATAACTATGGCTTCTTCAATAGTACTTTCAGCGGTAGTAGCCTTAACACTAACGCCTGTATTGTGTGCCATTTTGTTGAAAAAGCATGAAGGGCATAGCAATGGACTGATGAGTAAATTCAATCAACTATTTGATCGTCTTACAGGAAAGTACACTAAAGTACTGACCTCTATTGTGAGTAGAAAGGCATTGACCTGGGCTGTCTTACTTATTTTCTGTGCAGGAATAGTGGTGCAGAACAAGTTCCTTGCCGGAGGATTTATACCGAATGAAGACCAAGGTACCATCTATGCCATCATACAAACTCCTCCGGGCTCTACCTTAGAAAGGACCAATCATGTGAGTAGAGAATTGCAGAAGATCTGTAAAGAGGTAGACGGCGTAGAGTCTGTGACCTCATTGGCCGGTTATGAGATTATGACAGAAGGTAGAGGATCCAATGCCGGTACCTGTTTGATAAACCTTAAAGACTGGTCGGAACGCGAGCATACCGTCCTGGAAATCATGGAAGAGTTAGAGCATAAGTCGAAAAATTTAGGAGCCACAGTAGAGTTTTTCGAACCACCTGCTATTCCGGGTTTTGGCTCTTCGGGAGGATTTTCCATGCGACTTTTGGACCAAAATCCTACTACGGATTATGCTGAGTTTGATAAGGTTAACCAGAACTTTATGGCAGAGCTGAAGAAAAGGAAGGAGTTGAATGGTCTGTTTACCTTCTTTGCTGCGAACTATCCTCAGTATGAATTGGTGATAGATAATGAAGCTGCTATGCAAAAAGGGGTTTCTATAGGAAAAGCTATGGAGAACCTTAATATATTGATAGGCAGTACTTATGAGCAAGGTTTCATTCGCTTCGGTCAGTTCTTCAAAGTGTACGTACAGTCCTTACCGGAGTATCGTAGATTACCTTCTGACATTTTGAACTTGTTTGTAAAGAATGAAAAAGGTGAAATGGTTCCTTATTCAGCATTTATGAGCTTGAAAAAAGGCCAGGGCCCAAATGAGATCACGCGTTACAATATGTATAACTCTTCTGCTATACGAGGATTACCGGCGGACGGTTACACTACTGCTGATGCCATATCTGCCATTCAAGAGACTGCTTTGAAAACCCTTCCAAACGGATACAAGATAGCTTGGGAAGGTTTGTCCTATGACGAGGCGAACAGAGGTAATGAATCCATTTATGTTTTCCTTGTGGTATTGGTATTCGTTTATATGGTCTTAGCGGCACAATATGAGAGCTTCCTGTTGCCGCTGGGTGTGGTTATGTCTTTGCCTGCGGGGGTATTTGGATCCTTCTTTTTACTAAAGATGATGGGATTAGCCAATGATATCTACGCACAGGTAGGATTGATCATGCTAGTGGGTTTACTGGGTAAGAATGCCGTGTTGATCTTTGAAATTGCCATACAAAAAAGGCAAGCAGGTTCAAGTATATATGAAGCTGCCATTGAAGGGGCTAAAGCACGTTTTCGCCCCATATTAATGACTTCCTTCGCCTTTATCGCTGGACTGGTTCCCCTTCTGGTTTCACAAGGGGCTGGAGCTATTGGTAACAAAACCATAGGATCCTCGGCCTTAGGTGGAATGCTGTTTGGTACCATCTTCGGTGTTGTAGTGATCCCGGGATTGTATTATTTGGTAGCAAACTGGGCAGATGGAAGGAAACTTATCAAAGACGAAGCAGAAAGACCTATATCAGAATTAATTGAAAATGAATAAAATAGTATTAAGTGGGGTTATGCTGGGAATAATGCTGGGGTGCAAAACACCTCAGCTTCCAGAGAAATCTCAAACCGTATTTTTGCCCAATCATTTCTCAGAAATGGGAAAAGAAAGTAGTGAAGTGGGGCCATGGAAGAACTTTATTCAAGATCCATATTTAAGGGTTTTGATCGATTCCGCTCTTGCAAATAACCAGGAACTTAACATAGAACTGCAAGAGATTCAGGTGGCACAGAATGAAGTTTATGCTAAAACCGGAGAATATAGACCCTATGTCCAATGGCAAGTAGGAGCTTCAGTGGATAAGGTGGGGAGATATACTAGAGACGGAGCTGTGGAGCATAACTTAGACATCTCCTCCGATAAGGCATTTCCTGAGCCCTTCTCTGATTATAAGATAGGCTTAGTGGCCGGTTGGGAAGTGGACATTTGGAAAAAAATGCGTGCTTCAAAGAAGGCTGCCTATCATCGTTACATGGGTACGGTAGAAGGGAGAAATTTCCTTGTAACTCAACTAGTAGCTGAAATTGCCCATTCCTATTATGAACTTCAGGCCTTGGATCAGCAGTTGGAGATTCTTGAGCAGAATTATGAACTGCAGAGTAAGGTTTTGAATATCATTTCATTGCTTAAGAATTCTACAAGAGCTAATGAGTTAGCAGTTTCCAGGTTCCAGGCTCAGGTTTTGAAAACCAAGGCAATGCGCTTTGACTTACTTCAGAAGACCGTGGAAGCTGAGAACAGGATTAATCTCTTAGTAGGTAGGATGCCCCAAAAGGTAGAACGGAGCAAAAATTCTAGTTTGGCTACATTTCAGACTGGAGTACCTGTAGATCTTTTAAGGAATCGACCGGACATTAGAAGAGCAGAACTAGAATTGGAAGCTCAAAAATTAGATGTATATGCAGCTAAAATGCGTTTCTATCCTGCTTTAGCCATTGAAGGTGGAATGGGTTGGCAAGCATTTAATCCTACTTATTTGGTAAAGCCTGCATCTTTTCTGTTTCAAATGGGAGCGAATATGGCAGGGCCATTAATCAACAAGAGAGCTATTACTGCTGATTATAAGAGTGCAAATGCCAAACAAATTCAAGCCCTTTATAATTATGAGAGATCACTTCTTCAGGCTGTTATAGAAGTAGAGACAGAGGTCAAAGCTTTGGAAAATTTGGAAAGTAAGATAGATTTAAAAAAGCAAGAAGTTGAAGCCTTAAATCGCTCGGTGGAAGTTTCTGAGAAATTATTTAATTATGCCAGAGCTGATTACATGGAAGTTCTGCTTACGCAAAGGGAAGCATTGGAAGTTCAATTTGAGCTGATTGAATCTGAATTGATGCGAAAAAGCGCTCAGATCAATCTTTATAAGGCGCTGGGTGGCGGATGGCTGTAAAGAAAAAAGGTCCCTATGTAAAGGGACCTTTCTTTAGTGCGATTTTGAAGTTTTTTGGCAACAAGCCGGAAGTTCATCGTGAGCTTTTTGGTCCGCTACTACTTCATCAGCATCGTATCCAATTTTAGAAATCTTGTTTTTTAACTCTTGCTTGTTTGTCTTCTTTGGATTGTATACTACATTCACGGTATGTTCCTTCAAATCTACATTTACAGACTGAACCCCTTTTTCTTTTCCTAGTTTAGATTCAATAGTTTTCTTGCACATTCCGCATTTTACAGAACTAGCAAAACTTACAGTATCTCCATTTCCTTTCTGCGCAAAAGCGCCGAAACTTAGAGCTAATAATAGGTTTAATACGATGATTTTCATAGTTATTACGTTGATTTTATTTGTTCTTTTTATTTCATTTTGTATCTAAAACCGGTATACACTGTGGCGCCGGTTACGGGTCCCCAGATCCTCCCAGCATCAAACGTTGGTCCAAAAGGGTTCTCTGTACCTATAATTGGGTTTTTCTGCTTAAATCCGGTCAGGTTTTCCCCTCCAAGGTACACTTCCAGTTGAGGGAAGTTTCTGGTGATTTGCGCATTCACGTTCGCATACACCGGGGCAAATTCTGTTTTCATGTCGTAATAGGACATAGAAGAATGCTCCATTGGTATTCTTTGTTTACCGTTAACGTGCAAAGTGGCATCAAATTTCCATCTTTCGTAAGGTAGACTATAGGCTACATTGACAAGTAGCCTATCCTTTGGTAAGAACATTTTATCCATAAGTACTTTTTCGCCCATTGGCTTACCTAAGGTTTGCTTGTTATTCACATAACGGTAACCCATTTTTACTTCCCAGCGATTCACCGGACCATAGTTCAATTCTATTAAGGCGCTATTCGTTCTGGATTTGCCTTCTAAGTTGTAGAAGAACAAGTATCCGTCATGTTCCATATCCACAATCATCTGGTTTTGGAAACGGGTATGATAAAATTCTCCGGAAATGGACAACTGGGGCGACCATTGGTAAACATAACTACCTCCGAAGGTCCAAGTTTCTTCCGGACGCAGGTCCTCCAGTAATCTTACAGTTCTATTGCTGACTAACATTCCATAACCTTCTGCGAAGGGGTTTGGAGTTCTGTAACCTTTGCCTGCGGAAAGTCGGAAGGTATGATTATTTCCCAAACTCTGCATTACGTGGATCCTTGGTGTGAAATAATTTCCATATAGATTGTGAAAGTCATTTCTGACGCCGATTAGTATGGAAGTACGATCCAAGTATTTATAGTTATACTCAAAGAAAACACCGGGAACTAGTTCATTTCTATCCAAATAGATTCCAGTATATTGCTCTTTAAATTCATCTTTAAGAAAGCTCACACCAGATTTATAGGAATGATTTGTATTGCCAAGGATGTCTTGATAAATCAAATTTCCGTAAAGGGTATTTTGGGTTCCTGTATATGGAGTTTTGCCAAACTTCGAGTCACTGTCATGATAAGAAGCGTTCAAAATCAATCCTAAACCTCTATATGGGGCATTCGGAAATAATAAGGCGGTTTTTGTAAACCCTTCTATTCTTTGGGTATGATTAGTGAATCCGTACAAATCCGATACACCCTTTTTAAATCCTGTTTGCCCACCTTCCCTATTCTCATTTAGATACCTTATACCGAATTGTGCCATAAACTTCTCTCCACTATACTTCCATCTATTTATAGCGTTAATTTGGTTATATTTGGGTAAATCACGAAATTTATCCTTGTTCTGATCAATCTCTGACGCTAAGAAAGAGCCATGGGTAATTAAGGCTGTGGACCACTTCTTAGACTTTTTAGAGAGGTTAATGTTACCTTCTGTTCTACCGAAATTATTGACATACATATTGATGAATAGAGGATCCATGTTGTCTGGTTTGTGCAGTTCCACGTTCACTTGTCCCACCATGTTTTCATAACCGGTTAGGACAGATCCTACCCCCTTCCCAATATCAATGGATTGTATCCAAGTACCCGGAATGTAATTCATGCCAAAGGTTTGTCCTAGGCCGCGAATGCCGGGTATGTTTTCTAAGGTAGTTTGCACGTAGGAGCCACTCATACCTAATAGTTGAATTTGTCTTGAGCCGGTGACAGCATCCGTATTTCCTACACTGATGGAAGCATTGGTCTCAAAACTCTCGGAGAGATTACAGCAAGCCGCTTTTACAAGTTCTTTGCTGGTGATAATCTGGGTATGTATTGGGGACATTTTATCCAATACCACTCCGGCAGATTTGACAACTACTTCATCTAAGTCGTTCTGCACTTCTTGCAAAACCATGACATAGAACTTATCCTCTATAATTTTTAAGGTATCAGGTTTGAATCCTAAATAGCTAAAGGATAATAAATTAGTGCTGTTTGATTTGACTATGGAAAACATGCCGTTTTCGTCTGTCATGACGGCAGATCCCGGGTCTCCTACCCAGGAGACATTAACGCCTATGAGGGCAGAATTTGTGGCGTCTGAAACCTTTCCCTTGATGCTTTGTGCAGTCGCATTAAGGCTTAATATTATACAATATATAAATAGCTTGATTTTCATACAATAAAGATTTTAGATAAAAAAATGCAATGTTTTTTTTATCCAAATCTCAAAGTATGAGTTTGCGGTACTTAATAAATAGAGGGACAGAACTTGGAGGCGAGGAATTACTGGAAGCCAAGACCTCGCTTTTCTCAGGAATTAAGGTTGGACACAGGAATTGAAACTCTGGCAGCTGCATTTCTACAGCTACAAAAGGCATTAGGTTGAAGCTGCTTTGAATAGCAGTGTGTCCTTTATTGACCTTAAATGAGATTTCACAACATGTACCCTTTTTGAAGCTAGGTACTTCATGAACCTCACTAACGCTTAATTTTCCGTAGCAGGATTCAGGTTCGAAGGATACTTTTTTGATTTGTGTGATGGTGCATAAGTGTTCATAATATGCAAAAGAATGAGAACTTACCAAGACGGTAAGTGCCATTACAAGTGCTATTATTCTTCTTACTTTTTTCATCTTATATTTTCAAACACACGTTTATATGATTTAGTTCATGAACGTGGTTCGTAGGCAGTATCATTTTTTATTTCCCCCATGACGAAGATAGACTGAGTGGATCCTATATTCTCTAGCGAGGCTAATTTGTTCATTATAAAGGACTGGTATTCCCGCATGTCAGATACTACCACTTTGATTAAAAAATCATAGTCTCCGGATATATTCAAGCATTCCATTACTTCCGGCATTTCAACTATAGAATTGACAAACCTTGCGCCAGCCTCCTTAGCATGTTCTTTCAAACGTATGTTACAAAGTACCATTAGGTCTTTGCCAATCTTTTCCCTGTCTACTATAGCCACATATTTTTTAATGACGCCCTCGTTTTCCAATCTCCTTACACGCTCATACACGGGAGTAGCAGAGAGATTCAATCTTCCCGCTAATTCCTTGGTGGTAAGTTTAGCATCTTGTTGTAAATGGCGAAGGATCTCTTTGTCGGTGTCGTCTAATTTAATCATGATCTACGTAGATTGGAAGACAAAAATATAAAAAAGTAAGTTATTTGATAGATAAAATATCTATATTTTTCCGAATGTACTTATGTTTTTATCTTTTATTCCTACATTTGGAAGCAATTTGAACCAGGAATTCATTTATGACACGATTAAGGCAGGCATTACGAGATAGAATTTTAGTTTTAGATGGGGCCATGGGAACCATGATCCAACGCTACAAACTCAGTGATGCAGATTATCGAGGAGAAAGATTCAAAGATTTCCCTCATGACGTAAAGGGGAACAATGACCTCTTGTCCATCACTAGACCAGATGTCATCTTAGCTATACATAAGGAATATTTAGATGCAGGCGCAGATATCATAGAAACCAATACCTTCAGCGGTACCTGGGTGGCGCAGGATGACTATCACATGGCTGATTTAGTTTATGAAATCAACTATGAAGGGGCTAAGATTGCTCGCCAAGCGGCTGATGCTTATTCGACACCAGAAAAACCAAGGTTTGTAGTAGGTTCAATGGGTCCCACCACCAAAATGGCTTCCCTGTCACCTGATGTGAATAATCCGGGTTTTAGAGCAATTACCTTTGACCAGTTAGTGGATGCCTTTTCTACCCAAATCCGCGCTTTAATAGAGGGTGGTGTAGATGCACTATTAATTGAAACGGTTACGGATACGCTGAACTGTAAAGCTGCACTCTACGCAGCTAAGAGCATCATAGAAGAAAAAAAGGCAGTAGATCCTGATTTTGATAGGCCTCTTATGGTTTCGGGTACTATAACCGACCAATCAGGTAGAACCCTTACCGGTCAAACTTCCGAAGCATTTTATAACTCGGTTTCTCACGCGGGTCTCCTATCTATAGGCTTAAACTGCGCCTTAGGAGCAAAAGCTATGAAGCCCTATTTAGCAGAATTAAGCAGAGTGGCCAACTGCTATGTCAGTGTATATCCTAACGCAGGTCTTCCAAATGAAATGGGTCAGTATGATGAAACTCCTGCATACATGGCAGAGCAAGTCAGAGAATTTTTGGAGGAAGGCTATGTGAATATTTTGGGAGGATGTTGCGGAACTACTCCTGAACATATCCGTGCTTTTGCGGAATTAGCAAAGAACTATAAACCAAGAGTACCTTCGGAACCGGAGCCTCTTTTGAGATTAAGCGGGCTAGAGCCTTTAACATTAACTCCTGAATTAGGTTTTGTAAATGTAGGAGAAAGAACAAACGTTACCGGTTCCAAGAAGTTCTTACGCCTGATCAAGAGTAGAAAATTTGATGAAGCGCTTAGCGTGGCTCAGGATCAAGTAGAGGGTGGAGCAAATGTCATTGATGTTAACATGGATGAGGGTATGTTAGATGGTGTGGAAGCCATGACCACCTTCCTGAACCTAATGGCTGCGGAGCCTGAGATTTCAAGGATTCCGGTAATGATAGACTCATCTAAATGGGAGATCATAGAAGCCGGACTGAAGTGTATTCAAGGAAAAGGGATAGTAAATTCCATTTCACTGAAGGCAGGGGAAGAGGAGTTTAAGCGACAAGCATCTACTATACTTAAATACGGTGCTGCTGTAGTGGTGATGGCTTTTGATGAACAAGGTCAGGCTGACACTACGGAAAGAAGAATAGAGATTTCAAAGCGATCTTACGATATCCTGGTCAATCAGTTGGGCTTTCCCCCTCAAGACATCATCTTTGACTTGAACATATTCCCTGTGGCTACAGGAATAGAAGAGCATAGAATCAATGCTTTATCTTTCTTTGAAGCCACTAAATGGGTTAGAGAGAATCTACCGCTTGTACATGTGAGTGGTGGGGTGAGTAACGTATCCTTTTCTTTCAGGGGCAATGACCGCGTAAGAGAAGCCATCCATTCGGCGTTCCTATATCACGGCAGAAAAGCCGGAATGGATATGGGTATAGTAAATCCAAGTATGCTGGAAGTTTATGATGATATTCCTGCAGATTTACTAAAAGCGGTTGAAGACGTGTTGTTGAACCGTACAGATGATGCTACAGAGGTTCTTCTAGAATTAGCGGAATCTTTAAAAGGTGAAGGAAAGGCGGAAGATAAGGCCATTCAAGAATGGAGAACACTTCCAGTAAATAAACGAATTGAACATGCTTTAGTAAAAGGCATAGTTGAATTTATAGATGAAGATATCGAGGAAATAAGACATCAATACCCTACCCCACTTCAGGTGATTGAAGGACCACTGATGGATGGAATGAATGTAGTTGGCGATCTTTTTGGTTCCGGAAAGATGTTCTTGCCTCAAGTAGTGAAATCAGCCAGGGTAATGAAAAAGGCAGTAGCCTACCTTCTACCCTACTTGGAAGAGGAAAAGCTGAAATCTGGGAATACCCAACAAAACAATGGCAAGGTCTTAATGGCTACCGTGAAAGGAGATGTCCATGATATCGGAAAGAATATAGTTGGTGTGGTTTTGGCATGTAATAACTATGAGATCATTGACTTAGGCGTTATGGTGCCAGCAGAAAAGATTCTCGAAGAAGCTCAGAAACACCAAGTGGATGCCATAGGTCTCAGTGGATTAATTACCCCAAGTCTCGATGAAATGGTGTATGTAGCTAAGGAAATGCAGAAGAGAGATATGACAGATATGCCCTTGCTCATTGGCGGTGCTACCACTTCAAGGGCGCATACTGCTGTAAAGATTGATCCTGTATTTAATGGCCCTGTAATTCATGTATTGGATGCCTCAAAATCCGTACCGGTAGTGAGTAATCTATTGAGTAAGGATCTGAGAGAAGATTTTGTCAAGAAAACTAAAGCAGATTATGCTTTATTCAGGGACGATTATCAGAAAAGACAAGGCATCAAGCATTATATTTCACTAGAAGAGGCTAGAAAGAACAAATTACCTCTTGACTGGAATAACTATGAAATAAAGGTTCCTAGTTTAAGAGGTACAAAGACGTATAGAAACTATAGCTTAAGAGAGATTTCTCAGTATATAGACTGGACCCCATTCTTCCAAAGCTGGGATTTACATGGTCATTATCCCCGGATTTTAGAAGATGAGAAAGTAGGTTCTACAGCGCAGAAGCTTTTTGCTGATGCTCAAGTAATGCTACAACAGATCATAGAAAACAGATCATTTGACGCAAGAGCTGTAGTAGGATTTTATCCTACAAATACTCAGGATCACGATGTACAAGTGGTGTACGGGTGGAAAGAAGGCAACTGTGACTGTCATACTCATGTAGATAAAGAGACCGTCCTGGCCACTCTTCCTCAATTAAGGCAACAAGGTAAAAAAGGTGCGGGTATTCCTAACCTTTCTTTAGCTGATTTCATAGCACCTGTGGAGAGCGGGAAGATAGATTATTTTGGAACTTTTGCCGTAGGAATATTTGGAGCTGAGGACTTAGCAAAGAAATACGAGGTATCCTTTGACGATTATAATGCTATAATGGTGAAAGTACTAGCTGATCGTTTCGCGGAAGCTTTCACGGAACTTTTGCATGAGAAAGTCAGAAAGGAACTTTGGGGATATCAACACCAAGAATCTCTTACAAACGAAGACCTGATCAAAGAAAAGTATGTAGGTATCAGACCTGCGCCGGGTTATCCTGCATGTCCGGATCATTTAGCTAAAAAGGAGATCTTTAATCTTCTTGATGTAGAAAATCAGATAGGACTACATCTGACAGAGAGTTTAGCCATGTGGCCTGCGTCTGCGGTTTCTGGATTCTATTATTCTCACCCTGATGCAAAGTATTTTGGACTTGGAAAAATTGAAAAAGATCAATTAGAATTCTATGTAAAGGCCAAAGGAATAAGCTTGGAAGAAGCAGAAAAATGGCTGAGTCCGGTTCTCAATTTCTAAAGGTAGCCCTAGAGCTACCTTTATTCTTCAAATTGTTATTTAGTTAATTCGCGAAATAAGTTACCTTATTCCCTCATTTGAATACTTCCAGCAATTCTTCAACGCTGGCAGCACCGAAGTAAAGTTGCAAATTAATTTTGGATAGAACAAGTCTCAGTTCTTCAATCTCATGTTTTTTATTCTTAAGTAAGTTTTCTATCTCCTCAATGGGAGCCTGTGCAAAAAAGTCTCCAAAGATTTTTGCGTCCTGAATGATACCGTTACTTACATCCAGGTGTACCTCTATAAAACCGGCAGGAATCTTTATCGCTTTACTAAAATTATAATCCGGCGAAAAGCCGAAGTTCCATTCCCAGGTACTATATTTCTGGTTGGCAAGTGCATTTATTTTTTCGATCTCCTCATCGCTGAAAGGCTGGATGTAGGAATCAGGATTTTCCTTTTGAACTTGTTCTATTAGCCAGGTTCTGAAATCCTCTGTACTCACTCCATCCGCAAAATAGGGAGCCAGATTAGTTACTCTTTTTCTTACAGATTTTATAGCCTTATCTACGAATTTGAGAGGATTTACTTTCAAAGCATCTGCCAGGATCTGCATTTCCGAATGGATCAATAGGGTTCCATGGTGAATCACCTTGTTTTTTCGTACCAACTTAGCATTTCCTGAGAATTTCATTCCATCTACAAGGAGATCATTCCTTCCTTCTAGTTTAGCCGGAACCCCTTTTTCTACCAATAAGTGCAATACCGGCTCTGTAAAGCGAGAAAAATCCATAAACTCTCCGGAGGTGTTCTTTGAATGGAACGAGAAATTGAGATTTCCTGTATCGTGATAAACGGCTCCCCCTCCCGTTAATCTTCTTACTACCTTAATTCCCTTCTCTTCCACTACCGGAAGATTGATTTCTGAAAGGGTGTTTTGATATTTCCCTACAATGATGGAGGGAGCATTGATATAAAGAAGAAAAATCTCGGCATCAGGATATGAATCCAATAAGAATTCTTCAGATGCTATATTGAAATACGCGTTATCAGAAGGCGAAACTATGATTCGCATGGGTATGATTGATTATATTCTAATGAATATACATCAAATGGGGTTGAATTGGTTCAAAAAAAGGGAGCACTAAGGCTCCCTTCTCCTTATTTCCATCCTCCGCCTAAGGCTCGATAGAGCTCAACGGTAGCATTGTATTTTTGTAATTGAGTAGTAATGATGCTTAGTTTCGTATTCAAAGCATTTTGTTTAGCTGTGACTACTTCCAAATAATTAGCCATACCGTTCTTCAATAATTCCTCAGAGTACTCTACTGATTCTTCGTAAAGTTGGTACTCCTTTTCTTTGAGAGAAATCTTTTTATCTGCGGCAGTATAATTATACAATGCATCTGAGACCTCTTTACTTGCTGTGATTAAAGCCTTCTGATACGCAATATACGCTTGCTCCTGACTTGCGTCAGCCACTTCTTTCTGGGTACGTATAGCCCTCTTGTTATACACAGGCTGAGCTAATCCGGCTACGGCACTTACAAAAAAGGACTTCGGATCAAAAAGCTTTGGAAAATCAATACTTTGGAATCCGGTATTCGCTGTGATTCTCAATGCAGGATAGAAGTTGCTTCTCGCCACATTAACATTTTCAAAAGCTTTTACCAATGCCATTTCAGCAGCCTTCACATCGGGTCTGTTTTCCAGCAACTGGACCGGGAATCCGGTATAAACCATTTGTTGGATAGAGGCATCACTGAATTTCCCCCTCTCGGTTGCTCTAGGTGATTCTCCAATCAACAGGCTCAGGATATTTTCATTCAGTTTGATGGCATTTTCTGTATCCACCAGTAATGCTTCAGCATTTACAAGTAAAGCCTCGTTTTGCTTCACAGCAACTTCACTGACTATACCGGCTACTTTCAGAGACTTATTGGTTTCCACGCCTTCCTCCCTGTTACTAATGGTTTCGAGAAGAACTTGTTTTTGTTCATCCAATGCACTCAATTGAAAATAGGCATTTGCCACAGCAGCAATGATCTGAGTGGAAACCGCTTGATGTGCATTAATGCTTCTCAAGTAATCTGCTACAAAACCTCTTTTCGTGCTACGAATCTTTCCCCAGATATCCGCTTCCCAGGCAAAGCTCCCTGTAATGTCAAATTGACCTAAGGTCTGACTTCCGGTGATTCTACCAAACTGAGTGTTGGCAGAAGTCCGCGAGAAGGTGTAGTTTGGACCAATGGAAAATGTAGGGAAATAGCCCGCTTTGCCTTGTTTCATATATGCTTCAGCAATATTTACGTTTTGCAAAGCGGTTCGTATATCGAGGTTGTGTGCCAAAGCTTTTTCAATGTAAGAAGCTAGTACTTCATCTTTGAAAAATTCCCTCCAGGACACGGAAGCTAAGCTAGTGCTATCAGCACTAACTTGCTCTGCTTTGAACTGATCTGCGACGCTAATATCGGGTCTTTTATAATCTTTTGCTACAAAGCAGGATTGCAGCAAAATACTACATGCTATGAGCCACTTATATTTCATCATTCTTAGGATTAATAAATTTTACGGGTTTTACTTTTTCCTGTAAACTTTGGAAGATCACAAATAATACAGGGATAATAAACACCCCAATAATGGTACCTATAAGCAAGCCAAAGGCAGCTCCTGTACCCACAGAACGGTTACCTATATAGCCCACCCCTTTGGCAAATACCAATGGCATTAGACCAAGGATAAAGGCAAAGGAGGTCATCAGGATTGGACGTAGACGAGAAATCGCCCCGTTGATCGCTGCCTGAGCTATAGTTTCACCGTGTTGCCTTCTTTGTAAGGCGAATTCCACTATCAAGATGGCGTTCTTCGCTAAAAGTCCCACCAGCATGACCAGTGCTATCTGGAAGTAGATATTATTCTCCAAGCCCGCAAATTTCTGAGAAATATAGGCTCCCATAATACCTGCTGGTAAAGACAAGATTACAGATAGGGGAAGTATATAACTCTCGTATTGTGCAGATAAGATAAAGTACACGAAGATCACACAAAGTGCAAAGATCAATGCAGTCTGCGAACCTGCTTTGATTTCCTCTCTACTTAATCCGGTAAAGTCTACCGCAAAGTCTTGGTTCAACTGGGCGGCAGCCACTTCATTGATGGCTCTGATGGCATCACCACTAGAAAAGCCTGGTTTTGTGGCACCGGAAATATTAGCAGAGGTAAAGAGGTTAAAGCGGTTTACGGACTGAGGACCGTACACTCTTTCTAAACGAACAAACTGAGTGATAGGAGCCATTTGTCCAGTAGAAGTAGAAACGAAGATGCTGTTCAAGCTGGCCTCATCCCTTCTAGCTTCCGGTAAGGACTGGATCATGACACGATATTGCTTACCGAATCTCACGAAATCTGCAGCGTAGATACCTCCAATGTACCCTTGTAAAGCAGACAAGATACTGCTTACCGTAACGCCTGAGCGTTTTGCTCTCTCTACATCTAATTTGATTTCGTATTGGGCAAAATTAGTATTCAATGCAGACTGAGCATATTGAATCTCCGGACGCTTCATCAACTCCGCAAGGAAGTTCTGCTGAACCTGATCTAATTTACTCAAATCCCCACCAGATTTATCCAAAAGTTTTAATTCAAAACCGGAATTAGTACCAAAACCCGGGATACTTGGTGGCTGGAAGAAAGCCATCTTTGCATCTTTAAATTGGGAGTTAGCTAAGCCAAATAATTGACCGATAATACTCGTAATAGCTGTTTCCTCTGAAGTTCTATCTGCAAATCCATCCAGTTTAATCAAGAACATACCGTGGTTTGCTCCTGCACCTGAAATAAAGTTATTACCTGTAATGGCGGTGATATTCTTTATTCCTTTGATGTGCATGGCTTTCTTCTCAAAATCACTCAAAAGTGTATACACACGGTCAGTAGATGCACCGGCAGGAAGTTCAACGTTACCAAAAAGGAAGCCTCTGTCTTCGTTTGGTACAAATCCTGAAGGCATGGTCTTGTTAGCATAGAAAACACCACCAAGACATATTGCCAAGATTACAGCGGTTACCCATTTATGTTTAAACAGGAAGCTGAAAGATTTGGCGTACTTTTTGGTCATGGTTTCAAAGCCTGTATTGAAGGCATCAAAGAATCTTTGACCTATACCTTTGCTATGAGCACCCTCATGATTCTTTAAGAACAAAGCACAAAGTGCCGGACTCAAAGTCAAGGCATTTACAGCAGAAATAAAGATGGATACGATTAGCGTTATACCAAACTGTTTATAGAATACGCCAGTTGGACCCGTAATAAAGGTCACAGGGATAAATACAGCTGCCATCACCAAGGTAATGGATACGATTGCCGTGGAAATCTCTGACATCGCGGATATGGATGCAGATTTAGGATCCAAGCCGGTACTTTCCATCTTGGCATGTATGGCTTCCACTACCACAATGGCATCATCCACCACAATACCAATAGCCAGTACTAAGGCGAATAAGGTAAGGAGGTTCAAAGAGAAACCAAACAAGGTCAGGAAGAAGAAGGTACCAATAATAGACACGGGTACTGCTATAAGAGGTACTATGGTAGAACGAATATCCTGTAAGAAGATAAACACTACCGCGAATACCAATAGAAAGGCTTCCACTAAGGTATGAACCACTTTGGAAATGGATGCATCTAAGAATTCGTTAGTATCAAAGTTGATGATATAATCTACTCCATCCGGAAGTTGAGATTTGATCTTCTCAAGTTCTATCTTCAGGTTGTTATTGATTTCCTGAGCATTTGATCCAGGAGTTTGGTAAACGGCTATCGTTACGGCAGGCTGTCCATTTAACTCTCCGCTACCGGAATAGGATTGAGACCCTAGTTCAATCTTGGCTACATCTTTCAAATATAGTACTTGTCCACCAGGTAGCGCCTTTACTACTATGTTTTCGTACTGCTCTTCTGTACGGTATTTACCGCCATACTTTAAGACGTATTGGAAAGAGGCTCCGTCGTTCTCTCCTAATTGTCCAGCAGCAGCCTCTAAGCTTTGTTCGTTTATGGCCGCCGAGATTTGGGCTGGAACTAATCCGTAGGTAGCCATCTTCACGGGATCAAGCCATACCCTCATGGAATAGACCTTTGCACCAAAAACGGTGGCATCACCTACCCCGTTCACCCTTTTAAGAACTGGGATCACATTAATATTCAAATAGTTTTGAATATAGGTAGCATCGTATTCCTTCGATTTAGCATAATAGGACAGGAACATTAAGGCAGAGGTTTGCTGCTTTTGGGTAGTTACCCCTGAACGGGTTACTTCTGCAGGCAACAAAGGAGTAGCTCTGGCTACCCTGTTTTGAACGTTTACCGTTGCAATGTCCGGGTCAACACCTTGTTTAAAGATCACCTGAATGGTAGCAGAACCGTTATTAGAGGCGGTAGAAGAAATGTAGTCCATGCCTTCCACACCGTTAATTTGTTCTTCAATAGGAACAATCACGCTCTCAAGAACAGTCTGTGCGTTTGCTCCCGGATAGTTGGCTATCACTTGCACCGTTGGTGGAGCGATTTCGGGATACTGAGAAACTGGCAGCACTGCTAGACCAAGTATACCCAGTATAACTATTAATACAGAAATTACCGATGAAAATACCGGCCTTTCTATGAATGTTTTTAACATAATTAAAATACTGGCTTAATCGTGCTTAAAAGTTCGTTAATGTCTTGTTTGACGGGTTTTACCGGTGTTTTGTCTCTCAAGTTTGAAGTGCCTTGTGTGACGATCAAATCACCTTCCTTAATACCTTCACCTGCAATCACCAGGTTTTGGGTACGGTCTACAACTTGGACACGTGTCATATAGGCTGTGTCTTGTTTAACGCTATATACGTAATAGCTTCCTTGACGTTCAAACAATGACATTTCAGGGAAAACCAAAGCATTTTCGTAGGTCTTAGGGATTCTGATTTTTCCGGAGTTTCCATTAGATAGCAAGCCGGCAGGATTTCTAAAGGTTACTCTAAACTGAATGCTACCTGTAGATGCGTCGATTTGACCGGTTACTGCCTGCACTTTACCTTTTTCGGGATAAAGTTCACCATTGGCTAAAACTAGATCTACCTCAGGAATATTCTTCAGTTTTTCTTTAACTGTAGTTCCTGGAGTTCTTCCTAGGAAGTCCAAGTATTCTTTCTCATTCATGGAAAAATAAGCATACACCGAGCTCGTTTCAGATACCGTAGTCAGAGGAGTCATGTCAGAAGGCCCTACTAAGCTCCCTTCTCTGAAAGGTATAGATCCCACTACTCCGCGGATTGGACTTTTTACAATAGAAAAATTGATGTTCTCCTGAATACCTTTTAGGGTAGAATTTGCCTGGCCTTTGCTGGCAACTGCCTGCGCTAAAGCCGCCTGCGCTCGGGCGAGATTTGCTTTCGCCGTTTCTAGTTGGGCAGCACCTATGATATTCTTAGCTACAAGGGGTTCTAATTTCTGAACTTCCACTTCAGCGGCTTTAACAGCGGCTTGTGATGCTTCAATATTAGCTTCTGCTGCAGTTAAGGCAGATTTAGCTGCATCTGCATTTTGTGTTAGGATATTGGTTTCCAATTGGAACAAAGGGGTGCCAACGTTAACTAATTGGCCTTCGTCTACAAATACCTTCTTGATATATCCTTGGATTTTAGCACGTACATCATTGTTGTTGATGCCTTTGATGGTTACAGGGAATTCCGTGTATCCGGTAACGTTTCTTTGTGCTACTTTCACCACCGGAAATTCTGCAACTCCAGGGGCCTGTTGAGGCTTGTTAGAATTGCAGGAATATAGCGCGGAAAGTGCACTTAACAGGATTACTTTTTTCATATAAATGTGTAATGGTTCTTTACATATACTGTTATATGAAACGATTTATTTCTGGGAATAATTCGCGTATAGAGGAATTCTAGTCGGCAATTCAGCCATATCTACCGATGTTTTAACCGGTTTTGACGACACAGTTTTTAATGGAAGAAGAATTTATTTTTCTACTGTGTTGTGCATTTCTAACCACAGTCCTATATTTACAAAGAATATTTAAATCATGAAGCACAAACTCTTAATTTTATCCATAGCAATACTTTCTTGCGGTAAAGATTCTGTATCGCCGAGTGGAAATTCATTAGGTATTTTGGAAGTATCACCTTTTTTGGTGGAAAAATCATTGACTAAGTCTTCCTCCCTTCCTTCTTCCTCAGGAGTTTGGACAAATTATAGTTATGACGAAAATTACCTTTTCTTGGAAGAAGGTATGGATTATTCCCCAGAGAATATTGGTAGTTCAGTGCTACCCTTTGCTAAAAAGGGCACGGAAGAAATTTTTGTGGATACTGAACGAAGGGTGACACGAAGGAAATACCAAAATGTGGTAGAGGACTATTTTTACAGTACGGATGGCAGATTAAATTATATAGTGCGCGACTTTGTAGGTGAATCCATAAATAATAAACCCCTTAAGGATACAGTTCAATATTCATATTATGGTAAAGGACAAAAAGATCATGAGGGAGAGGTGCTTATAGTAAAAGAGAATCAGTATTATGTAGATAATAAGTTGCAAAAGTACTTTGATTATGTGCGTTATACTACAGAATATTATGATGCTGAAAAAGAACTAAAATCCTGGATTACCCGACCATATTCCTATGGAAAGCAAATGAAAGCTCCTTTAATCAGAAGGACTAGCACAAGTAAGAAGGGCAGTTTGAGTACGGAATATTGGGCTCATGATTATGATGAGCAAGGCTTGATTACACATACCAAATATAGTACACTGGGGATCATTAGTGATACGGATTATTTTTATATAAAGCCTGGAACTAAGTAATAATCTTTTTCATTCGAATTAATCTTGATCCGGAAACACACCTAATATTTTTAGTAAATTAGGGCAGCAAGAAGAAGAGACATGAACATCTTCAGTTTTACAGCACATTTCGGTACAGAGGAGGAGTGCCGTTTGCATTTCAAGGCGCAGCGGGACAAGGAGGGGGTTGTCTGCAAGTGATGCGGGGGCAGCTCTCATTTTTGTTTACATGGCTAATGGAGTTACGAATGCAAAAGTTGCCGTTTCCGTATCTCTTTGCGTAGCGGTACGATCATGGAGAGTTCCAAGCTGCCGTTTCTGGTGTGGTACAAAACCATGTTCCTGATGAGCTGCACCAAGAAGGGGTTCTCGACCAATGAGATACAGAAGCAATTGGGCTTGAAGCGTTACGAACCGGTATGGGCGATGGTACACAAGCTCCGCAAAGCGATGGGCAACCGGGATGCCCGGTACACGCTTGAAGGGATGATAGAACTGGATGACGGATACTTTTCGGTGGCCAGCAAGGAAATCAAGCGGGGCAAGGGTACACGCGGCCGGGGAGCCGAGGGCAATCAGAACGTTGCGGTGATGGCCGAAAGCACGCCGTTGGAAGATATCGAAACGGGCAAAAGGGAGAAGCATGTGCGCTATTTCAAGGCCAGGGTGCTGGATAGCCACCAATGTGAGGGAATCAACGAACTGGTCAGGGACTGCTTGGAGGATGAGGCTATCGTCTTTTCGGACAAAAGCACCTCTTACCTTGACATCTCCGATCTGGAGGAATTGCACGTCACCGAGATATCCGACGCCAAAACCACCAGGGAAATGGGTACATAGCGCTATCAGCAATGCAAAACGGACATTGCTGGGCAATTACCATAAAATCAAAAGGAAGTACCTCCAGCTCTACCTCAATGAGTTCATTTATAAACTCAATAGAAGGTATTTCGGAGACAAACTATTTGACAGACTGGTCATTGCAAATATAACAGGTGCGTAAACGGATAATCAGTAGTCTTATATTGACAAATATGAGTTTAATTCCCTTAAAGGAAATATTGAAATTCTAATCAATGGTAATACAAAGTATAAAATATTTTCTGACTTTTTCACAGCTCACATCAATAAGATTTATCAAGTTGCAAATAATAGCGGCATTGCAGACATTTTCAAACAAACAGTAGTTGCTGAATATACAGATTCTCATTTCTTATTAGAGCGAGATAAATGGTTTATAGGTGATCTCTTTGAATTAGATTTTTCTTCCGTTTAATAAAATAGAACACAGAAAAGAACCCCAGCAATCTACAATTCTACTCAACCCCACAGCCAGTTGCATCGAAGCGTTGAGCAGGGCAAAGTGTCAGGATAACGGTTCGGGACAACAAGTTGCCCTGACGTCATGAGGGAGTGCCTTTTGACCGCCCGGAACACGAGGAGACATCAAATTAGTACAAGCCTACATGCTTTTCAATCCATATTATCTTATTTAAAAACTGTAAGTATCCAATCCAAAAGGAACCAAATCATCAGACTTACGGCCAGGATTCATAAGGCTTCTTCGGAATAAAGTCGTTATCAGTACTAACATTTTAGCCTGAAATTGAATTTCGTTAAAATGTAGGATTACCATTAGTTTTTGGTTGTATTCTTTCCGCGCTTGAAGCATACTTCAATTGTTTTCCTTTGATAATAAGAGTATAGTCGTCAACCCTTACTACGTTTTCAGACCCTTCAAGATCTTCCAATTCGATGCCCATTGAAATAAAGTCAGCTAAATCAGACTCCGAAATATTTATGTATTGCCTACCCCATCCGCTACCAGGGTCCAGACATACCGTAAGTCTCATATCTGACCTGTTATAATTCAATATAAATCGACCATTTTTCTTGGATATTACCTCATAAAATTGCTTATCCTTGCTACTTGAATTGTAGAAGCTATTAAGCTCCTGAATTGCAGAGGCTCTTTGTTCTTCTCTACTTCCATACTCGATAAATTTTGTTCCTACCTCTGGATCAACATTCTCCTTACAGGAAAAAAGAGTAAGTAAGAATAGGGGAAATAAATATACACATCTACTAATCATAATTTACTTGTTTTAGTTTTCGATATATACATTATGCTGATGTCCTCCATATAAATTGTTATATAGATTATTCCAAGTTGTTGAATTATTACCTCCATGAATAACTAAAATACTGGTCCAGTTAGTCGCTTGATCATAATATGTTGCAGAATTTGCTCTGGCATACCAGGTGTCCAAGATTTTGCTGACACTTGGCATTTTCCTTAAAGGCCCAATTCCCCAACGAACCTCATCGTCCATCCAGTTCCTAGCAGATTGATTGTTATGTAAATCCATCGCTGCCCTTGCATCGTGTATCTGGCTGCCATCATCATTCTTTTCATGGGCCGATGTTCCATTTTGTGCAAAGTTAATAGCATTAGTTTTGCTGGAAGGCGTACTAGTTATAATATATCTAATAATCAGGAAGTTCCAAATGCCATGTTTAAAAGCGTTATTCTTTTTATTGTCTTCATCCACTCCCTATATACTGCCTGTGAAACGGTTTGCGTCATCTGCCGCATTTATATAGGCTACTGCAAAGGCCGGATTTCCCAGCAGTATATTTCTTTCAGGATCAGTCAATGAGCCAGGTGAAGGTCCTGAAACTTTTAAACCGGCCTTTCTTTTTTCCAAATGGACCACATCAGATATAACATCATTTTTGGCCAGGGTATTATAATAATCGAAGATAATCTCTACTTTAAGCAAAGCGTCATCCATACTTTTGATTGATGGAATATCAACTATGATTCTCTTAAAATCCTGATGGGAAATACTGTCGTAGTTCACCCGGGGATATTTAGCCAAGTTTCTGTTAAGAATTGTACCCAGTTCGTTGTAAGTCAACCGGGTTCCGGAAGTCTCTCTGGCATTTCGACTTAATTTCGAATTGATATAAGCCTCAAGTTGCTGCTGGGTTTGGTCAAACAACTCTTCAGGAAAAGCCTTAGGGATTCTGATCTTTTCTCCTTTGAAAGAAAGATACTTTTCAGAATCAGTTGTAGAAGGATTAAGTGTGTTGTCCTTACAAGAGTGCGCAAATAAACTGATTGCAAATAAAATTGCTACCGCTAAAATTGATTTTCTCATGGTATTTTGAATTCAAATTTGTGAGAAAATTTAGGGACTAAGTTGCTTTTAAAAATTGCGTTACTCAGAAAGAGATTTCAAATATTGTAAAAATAAGTAACTATGTGGTGAATTATAGTAAGAGTATTTATTAAACGGTAATTTTTCTTAAAGAAATGCCAACAAATCAGGCAACAAATTATTGAATTATTTAGTTTTGGGTGTAGCTAGCTAGGGGAAGATGACAGAGTTACGAATGCAAAAGTTGCCGTTTCCGTATCTCTTTGCATAGCGGTACGATCATGGAGAGTTCCAAGCTGCCGTTTCTGGTGTGGTACAAAACCATGTTCCTGATGAGCTGCACCAAGAAGGGGTTCTCGACCAATGAGATACAGAAGCAATTGGGCTTGCAGCGTTACGAACCGGTATGGGCGATGGTACACAAGCTCCACAAAGCGATGGGTAACCGGGATGCCCGGTACACGCTTGAAGGGATAATAGAACTGGATGACGGATACTTTTCGGTGGCCAGCAAGGAAATCAAGCGGGGCAAGGGTACACGCGGCCGGGGAGCCGAGGGCAAACAGAACGTTGCGGTGATGGCCGAAAGCACGCCGTTGGAAGATATCGAAACGGGCAAAAGGGAGAAGCATGTGCGCTATTTCAAGGCCAGGGTGCAGGATAGCCACCAAAGTGAGGGAATCAACGAACTGGTCAGGGACTGCATGGAGGATGAGGCTATCGTCTTTTCGGACAAAAGCACCTCTTACGTTGACATCTCCGATCTGGTGGAATTGCACGTCACCGAGATATCCGACGCCAAAACCACCAGGGAAATGGGTACATATCGCTATCAGCAATGCAAAACGGACATTGCTGGGCAATTACCAAAAAATAAAAAGGAAGTACCTCCAGCTCTACCTCATTGAGTTCATTTATAAACTCAATAGAAGGTATTTCGGAGACAAACTATTTGACAGACTGGTCATTGCAAATATAACAGGTTCGTAAACGGATATTCAGTAATCTATATCAAGGTTTTGGAAACTAGAAATTTTATTCTGTACACATGGACTAGTTGGGGATATTAATGTGGCTTTAATTATTAATGTGGCTTTAATAAGAATATAATAGCTTAATAAATTCCTCTCTTTGTCCACGGCTTTAGGGCATAAGTCCATTTCTGCTCTTTTACCACGTTATCATTTGGAATTTATACTTTACTTTTGTGGTATAAAATTCGAATAATGTCTAAGTACGCGACCACTGAAATAACAAGTGCAGAAATACCATCCGATAATCCGGTTCACCAGAGGCTATATTTTCCCTATGAAGAAGCAGCCAAAATCATTTCCGGAAGAGTTTTGGAATTAGGATGCGGCTGGGGACGTGGTGTTGAAAAATTGATACAATCCTGTGATCATTTCACCGGTTTAGACAAAAATGAACCTTTAATCAAAGCTTTACAAGAGAAGTATCCTGATCATTATTTCAATACGGTAGACCTACCCTATCTGAATGAGTTTGCAGATAATAGCTTTGACTTTGTCGTTACTTTTCAGGTAATTGAGCATATCCAAGATGATCATAAATTCCTCCAGGAGGCTTGGAGAGTCTTGAAACCGGGAGGAAAGATTCTGCTCACTACGGTAAATAAAGACTATTCACTTAGCAGAAATCCTTGGCACGTGAGAGAATATAGAACTGAGGAATTAAAAAGTTTAATGAAAAAGTACTTTAGTTCGCTGGATGCGAAAGGTGTAGGTGGAAACGATAAAGTTTGGGCTTACTATGAGCAAAACAAAGCTTCTGTTCATAGGATTATGCGTTGGGATATATTTGACTTGCAACATCGTCTTCCCGCCTGGATGCTACGCATACCTTACGAGATTCTGAATCGCTTTAATCGTAACCAATTGCTCGCAGAACCGGGTAGTCTGGCCGCAGAGATCAATTGGGATGACCATTACTTAAGTGATGAACCGGAAAAGTGTATTGACTACTTCTTCGTAGGGACCAAATAAGTCCATGCACCTCTACCTACATATCCCTTTTTGCAAGCAAGCTTGTCACTATTGTGACTTCCATTTTAGCACTCAACTGAGCTATAAAGCTAAAATGGTGGATGCTATGTGCAAAGAGATAGAGTTGAATTCAAGCTATTTGGTAGAAAAAAATCTCGAAACACTGTATTTTGGTGGTGGCACTCCTTCCCTTCTGAGCAATTCAGAACTGGAGAAAGTACTGAAAAGCATTCAATACCATTATTCCTTGGAGAACATCAAAGAATTCACCCTCGAGGCGAATCCGGATGATATACATCCTGACCGACTACAACTCTGGAAAGAGTTGGGTGTTACTCGCATTAGCTTAGGTATTCAGACTTTTAACGAAGTTTTTTTGAAGTTTATGAACCGGGCACATACGGGTATAGAAGGCGAAAGAGCATTGCAACTTCTGTTTGAGTATGGTTTTGAACATTCTTCAGCGGATCTTATATATGCTAAAACCGGGTACCATTTAGATACAGAGAGACAGGCAGAAATCTTAAAGAAGGATATTGAAATACTCAGCAGGTATCCCCTTAAACATGTATCAGCTTATCATTTGACCATAGAGCCGGACACCGTTTTTAGTAAGTGGAAACTGGCGGAAGTCAGTGAAGAGTATTCTGTGGAGCAATATAAGATTGTTACAGATACCTTGGGTAGTATGGGATATGAACAATACGAGGTGTCTAATTTCGCCAAAGACGGTTCATACGCTATACATAACTCGGCGTATTGGAAAGGCCACGAATACTTAGGAATAGGTCCTTCTGCGCATTCCTATAATGGAAATTCACGACAGTGGAACATTGCGCATAATCACAAATACATGTCGGCCATAGAAGAAGGCAGGATTCCTTGTGAAGTGGAAATTTTAAGCAAGGCGGAGAAACTGAACGATTATCTACTTACCGGATTACGTACCATCTGGGGAGTATCTTTAAAAGAAATATCCCGGATCTATTTGGATTTACCTCAAGAATTCCGGGATACTTTGGCTCGCTTAACATCAGAAGGATTATTGGTTCAGGAGGAGGATAACATCCGTATTTCCCCTACTGCCCGACTCCTTTCTGACAAAATAGCTTCAGAACTTTTTATAGTAGATTAAGCTACACATACTTCATCATACACTGCAGCTAAGTGTGTACCGATGATTTGTGCAGATCTACCCTCAATGTGATGTCTTTCAACAAAATGTACTAACTCTCCATCTTTAAATATAGCAATAGAAGGCGAAGACGGAGGCATAGGGATATATTCACGTACACGTTGTGTAGCATCAATGTCAAATCCAGCAAAAACAGTGTAAAGCTCGTCAGGCTTATTTTCTGTTAGTTCAAGGGACATTTTAACACCAGGACGCATAGTTCCTGCTGCACATCCACATACCGAGTTTATGACTACTACAGCCGTGCCTTTTTGATTTGCAAAAAAATCATCTACCTCTTGAGGAGTAGTAAGTTCTTTAAATCCTACCGATGTCAATTCTTCTTTCATCGGAGCTACTAAATGAGCAGGATACATAGTTCAATTAATTAATCCCTTACCCTGAGGGGTTTAACGATATAGTTTTATTACGTATTTGGGTAGAATACGTATTACATAAATCCTAATTCCAATTTAGCCACCTCACTCATCATTTCTGTAGAATAAGGGGGATCAAAAGTTAGTTCAATAGACACGTCATTCACCCCTTCTATGGTTCTGATTTCAGTTTCCATGTCCACCGGGATGCTTTCCGCAGAAGGACAAGACGGAGAAGTAAGGGTCATTAAAACGTAAACATTATTGACCGGGAAAATCTTGATGTCATAAATTAATCCCAATTCATAAACATCTACCGGAATTTCGGGGTCATAGACACGTTTTATGGCTTCTATCACCTTTTCTTTTAAGTCCTCCATCTCTTTGTTTTCCATTTAGATAATAACGCAAATAAAGCGGGATTGGTTTCAAGACTCTGTACTTCTGAAGGCTAATGCATAGGTCTTCATCTGTTTCACCATAGCTGCTAATCCATTGGAACGGGTTTGTGCCAAATGTGAACTTAATCCGGTTTCATTGATGAAGTACAAATCAGCATCAAGAATTTCTTGTGGCGTATGACCGCTTAGGACCTTCAGTAACATACTAACTAAACCTTTTACAATGATGGCCTGGCTATCCGCTTCAAAGTACACTTTGCCACCTTCATATTTAGCAGAAAGCCAAACTATAGACTGACAGCCTTTAATAATATTGTCTTCTGTCTTATGCGCATCGTCCATGGGAGGTAATTTTTTACCCAGGTCAATGATATACTCATATTTTTCTTCCCAATCATCAAATAGGGCAAAGGTTTCTATGAGTTCGTCTTGGATTTCATTTATTTTCATGCTGCAAAGTTCCGAAAAATCTGGTAGTCCAACAAGGCAAATAGAGGTTTTGGATTTACCTTTGGGGATCAATCTTTACACATGGAGTTTAAGTATCATTTAGCCATTATCGGGCAGGGTTATGTAGGACTACCTCTAGCTATCGAATTTGCTCATCATTTCCCTGTTTTAGGATTTGATATCCAAGAAGAAAGAGTAAGAGAATTAAACGCTGGACAGGATAGAACCCTAGAGGCTGATTTGCCAAAATTGAAGCATGTTCTGCAATTGGGCAATAAAGAACCATGGGCAGAAGGCTATAGGGCCTCATCGTCACTCGAAGATCTGAAGAAGGCTAATGTCTTTATTGTTACTGTTCCTACTCCTATTGATACCTTTAATGCACCAGATCTTAAACCATTACTTTCAGCCACAGAAATGCTGGGAAAAGTCCTTAAAAAGGGAGATATGGTTATTTATGAAAGTACAGTATTTCCGGGATGTACGGAAGAAGAATGCGTACCTGTGTTAGAGAGAGAGTCGGGACTAAGGTATAATGTAGACTTTTATGTAGGTTATTCTCCGGAAAGGATAGTACCTGGCGACAAGGTTCACACTTTGACAAAGATCAAGAAAGTAACCTCAGGTTCAACCCCGGAGATTGCCAAAAAAGTAGATGATCTGTATAAAAAGATTATAGAAGCAGGCACCCATTTGGCTCCATCTATCAAAGTAGCAGAAGCTTCAAAGGCCATTGAAAATGCACAAAGAGATATCAATATTTCTTTTGTCAATGAATTGGCATTGATTTTTGACCGGATAGGGATAGATACCCATGATGTGCTTGAAGCTGCGGGAACGAAATTCAACTTCCTCAAGTACCAACCGGGCCTGGTAGGCGGGCACTGTATCTCCGTGGATCCTTACTATCTGGCGCATAAAGCTACCCAATTGGGCTATCATCCAGCAGTAATTCTATCCGGACGCCGAGTAAATGATTCTGTGGCAGAGTTTGTAGCCTCAAAGGTGGTTAAATTAATGATAGAAAAGGATCTTCAAGTGAAAGGATCTAAAGCGCTGGTCTTAGGTTTTACCTTTAAGGAAAACTGTCCGGATGTGAGAAACACCAAGGTGATAGATGTTTATCATGAATTGAGAGAATATGGTCTAGAGGTAGATGTATATGATCCATGGGCAGATCAGGAAGAAGTAAAGCACGAATATGGACTTCAGCTTATAGAATCATTACCAGATGCCGCTACCTATAATTCCATTATATTGGCAGTTGCTCATAGGGAATTCCTGGAAATTGATTTGAATACGCTTAAAAAAGAAAAAGCCGTGATATTTGATATCAAGGCTTGTCTTCCACGAGAAATAGTGGACGGTAGATTATAATAGAAACCTCCTCACCTTTTGTAGGCCGGCTATCAAGGCGTCAATCTCTTCTTTAGTATTGTAGGGCGCAAAGGAAGCACGTACCGTGCCAGGAATATTGAATCTTTGCATCAAAGGTTGAGTACAGTGATGTCCTGTTCTCACCGCTATCCCTTGTTGGTCAAGTAAAATTCCTATATCTTGAGGATGAACACCATCCATCACAAAGGATACCACACTTACTTTCCTTTTGGCTTCACCTATAATACGTATTCCTTCTACTGCTTTTAATTGGGCAGTAGCATATTGTAGCAATTCCTCTTCATACGCATGTAGTGCCTCTTTATCTAAGGAATCAAAGAATTCCAAACCGGATTTAAAAGCAATTACATCTGCGATGTTAGGAGTTCCCGCTTCAAATTTATAAGGAAGATCCGCATAAGTAGTTTTTTCAAAGGTAACCTCTTTGATCATCTCTCCACCGCCTCTGTAGGGAGGCATGGATAATAGAAGATCTTTTTTTCCATAGAGGATACCTGTGCCCGTTGGACCGAATAATTTGTGCGCAGACAAGGCATAAAAATCAGCGTCCAAGGCTTGCACATCAACGGGGATATGCGATGAGGCTTGTGCTCCATCTATCAGCACCTTTGCTCCCACTTCATGAGCCTTTTTGATGATATACTCTACAGGATTTATAGTACCCAAAGCATTCGATACATGAACTACAGACACGAATTTTGTCTTCTCTGTAAGTAGTTTATCAAATTCCTCCAGAATTAGATCACCATGGTCATCTATAGGAATAACCTTGAGCACACAGCCATTTTTCTCACATAGCATTTGCCAGGGAACAATGTTCGAGTGGTGCTCAAGATTACTGATTAGAATCTCATCACCGGCTTTTAGAAAAGCTTCACCATAGGTTCTAGCAACTAAGTTTATGCTGTCTGTAGTTCCGTAAGTAAAGATGATCTCTTCATGGGAACTAGCATTCAAAAACTTTTGTACGCTTTTCCTTGTAGCTTCAAAAGCAGCTGTAGCTTTTTCCGCTAAGTAGTGAATTCCTCTATGTATATTAGCATTAGAAGAGGCGTAATAGTCCTCTAAGGCATCCAGTACTACTCTAGGTTTTTGAGTAGTGGCTGCATTGTCAAAATATACCAAGGTTTTGCCCGCAATTTGGGTATCCAAAATGGGGAACTGCTTTCTTATGTCCGATACGTTGAAACTCATGCTTGAAGTTTCTGTAAGATCAATACGTCTAATTCTTCTCTTAAGGTTTCCCACTTGAATTGAGAAACTACATCCTCAGCAAAAGCTGCCAATTGAAGTTTCACGGCTTCTGCTTTTGGTATACCTCTGGACTGCATATAGAAAATAGCTTCCTCATCCAGTTTACCTGTGGTAGTTCCGTGAGAACATTTCACGTCATCAGCCCAGATTTCTAATTGAGGTTTAGTGTTCATAGAAGCACTATCAGATAGGATGACGTTTCTACAGTTTTGGTACGCATTTGTTTTTTGCGCATCCTGTTGAACGTAGATCTTACCGTTAAATACTCCTTTGGATTTACCATCCAAAATGCCTTTATACAACTCGTTACTTTCAGAATTAGGTTTTCTATGATCCACGAGGGTATGGTTATCCACTAATTGGTTTCCGTTTGGAATATATAAACCATACATATGGCTTTCAATGTACTCCCCATCCAGAACTAGATTCAAGTTGTTACGAACAAAACCTCCATTAACTGTTACAGTAGCAGCATAGAAGTAAGATTTATCCTTCTGTACCACCTGGGTAGTACCTACATGGTAACTGGCATCATTCTCGTCTTGAATCTTATAATAATCCACACGAGCGTCTTCTGCCACAAAGATTTCAGAAACGGCATTGGTAAAGGCGGCTTGTTCTCCCACGCTTTGGAAGATTTCCACAAGCTTTACTTCCGCATTTTTATCCACTACCGTCAAGTGGTGAATGGCGTTAAATGCTTCCAAGTTTCTGCTGTCATTGATATGCTTGATCAAAACCGGTTCTTCCAAAGTGGCATTTGCTGGTACGTAAACCACGGCACCTTGTTGAGCAAAGGCTACGTTTAGAGCCGAAAGTCCTTCCTTTTGGAAATTAACCGCTTTGCCGTAATGCTGATTTAGGATCTCTGGTATCTCTGTTTCTGCTTGTTTAAAGTCTAAAACTTTGATGCTTTCATTATGCAAGTCAGACGAAAGCTCAGGCACAAAGTTTCCATTTACAAAGACCAAAGAGATTCCTTTTAAAGTAGAAAATGGTAGAGCAGACAAATCTTCTGCTATCACGTTCACTTCTGTGGCACGTTGGAAATTATGTTTTTCCAAACCTTTCAGGTTAGCATACTTCCAGTCTTCGTGCTTAACGGTAGGAATACCTAATTGTTTATAAGATTCAAAAGCTTCCTTGCGTATTTGATGGTAAGGCCTCTCAGATTTACCATTTAAATTCTGAAATAGAGCATCAAACTCTACTTCAACGTTTGTCAAAACAGACATATATCTTCAATTTTTCTTAAGCGGAAACAGAATCTGCTTCTGCTTTAATCCAATCATATCCTTTTTCTTCCAATTCCAATGCCAACTCTTTAGTACCTGACTTCACGATACGGCCTTTGTAAAGTACGTGTACGTAATCAGGAACGATGTAGTCTAATAGTCGCTGGTAGTGCGTTACTACTACGAATGAGCGATCTTTTGAACGCAATTGATTCACGCCATCAGCTACAATTCTAAGTGCATCAATGTCAAGTCCGGAGTCTGTTTCATCCAAAATAGCCAGAGTAGGTTCTAGCATGGCCATTTGGAAGATTTCATTTCTCTTCTTTTCACCACCGGAAAAACCTTCGTTTAAAGAACGACGTAATAATTGATCATCAATCTTTACGGTTTTAGCTTTTTCTTTCATTAATTTCAAGAATTCAGCTGCGTCCAAAGGATCTTTTCCATGGTACTTTCTGATTTGATTCAGGGCTGTTTTCAAGAAATTGATGGTAGTTACTCCGGGAATTTCAATTGGATATTGAAAAGCCAAGAAAATTCCTTCTGCTGCTCTTTCCTCAGGGGCTAACTCCAGCAAATCCTTTCCATTAAATTCCACACTTCCGCCTGTTACCTCGAAGGTGTCTCTGCCGGCGAGTACAGAAGCTAAAGTACTTTTTCCTGAACCGTTAGGTCCCATGATGGCATGAACCTCACCTGGTTTGATCTCCAGATTAATGCCCTTCAATATTTCCTTATTTTCTACTCTTGCCTGTAAGTTACTGATACTCAGCATATTTTTACTTAAATTCGTGTTTTCGGTTACAAAGATACTCGGTTTTGGCCGAATGACTAATATATAATTTAACTAATTCTAAGCTGCAAGCGTTCAATAAATCTGCTTTTTGACACTTTTATGCCTATATTTCTGTTTAAATACTATAAGCCTGAAGCGTATGTATAAATATGTATTATTGGCACTAATGATTTCTTGTACCTCACAAAAGGAAATGAGTATGAACAAAACGGAACAAGAGTGGAAAGAATTACTCACTCCCATGCAGTATTATGTAATGAGAGAAAAAGGCACAGAGAGGCCTTTTACAGGAGAATATTGGGATCATAAAGAAAAAGGTGTGTACAAATGCGCCGGTTGTGGAGAGCAATTGTTCACTTCTGATCAAAAATTCGATAGTGGATGCGGGTGGCCTAGTTTCTATGATGCCTTAGACAAATCGAAAATCAAGGTAGAAAAGGATTTCAGCCACGGCATGATACGTGAAGAAATCATGTGTAAGAAATGCGGCGCGCATCTAGGTCATGTTTTTGATGATGGTCCGGCTCCTACCGGTCTCAGATATTGCGTAAACTCTGCGAGTTTAGGTTTTGAAAAGAAGAAATAGTTTGGGGAAAATTTAATTTATCCCCAAATTTGAGCATTAAACACCGTATTTGATGATAAATAGAATTGCCCTGGTGTGTTCTTTAGCATTTTGGGCTTGCCAAAATCAAACGGAAACCCATACTCCTGACCCCTTGGAAGAAGTGAAGAAGAGTTTTGAAGTCAGGTCTTCTTCCTATGATAGCGTAAGTGTAGTGGATGCCGATAGTCTATATACCTTCTATTTTCTTCCAAAGGATACTATCGAAGATATGGGCGGACAATTATACGGAGCTTTTTCTTTACATAAGTACGATATTCTCAAAGGTGACATCAATGGAGATGGCTTAGAAGATGCTGTTTTCAAATACACTTTTTCTCCCTACAAGCAGAACAATCAGTTGACCTATTTCAAAATACTTCTCCGGAAGGAGGATACCTTACAGGAAGTGGGTGAAATCTTTGGCGGGGCTAACTGTGAAGGTCCTCAATTATCTGCTAAAGAAATTCGTTCTGGAAATGTGGTCTTTCATGCACTGGACTACGCTAACGGAGATCCATGCAGTTCTCCAAGTCTGAAGAGCACCATGACTTTTAAAATTGAAAATCAAAAAATAGTTAAACTATAATGTCAAAGAATATAGAATTCCTATATCAGTACTTGAACAATGCTTCACCTACTGGTTTCGAATCTACCGGTCAACAGATCTGGCTAGATTATTTAAAACCGTATATAGACGACAAGATTATTGATGTGTACGGGACTGCGGTAGGTGTAATCAATCCGGGACAAGAGTATAAGGTGGCCATTGAGGCTCACTCGGACGAGATCTCCTGGTTTGTGAATTATATCACAGATAGCGGGTACATCTATGTACGTAGAAACGGAGGTTCTGATCACCAAATCGCTCCATCCATGCGTGTCAACCTACACACGCGTAAAAACGGTATTGTAAAGGGTATCTTTGGATGGCCAGCTATCCATGTGCGTGATGCCGCTAAGGAAGAAAGTCCATCCTTAAAGAATATCTTCATAGATGTTGGCGCGGCCTCTAAAGCGGAAGTACTTGAAATGGGTATCACTGTAGGTACAGTGGTTACATTTGAAGACGGTTTGACTGAATTGAACAATAAATTCTATGTAGGTAGGGCGCTAGATAACCGTATGGGTGGATATATCATTGCTGAGGTAGCTAGAAGATTGCATGAAAACAAGGTAAAACTTCCGTTCACTCTCTACGTAGTTAATGCTGTTCAAGAAGAAATAGGCTTGAGGGGGTCAGAGATGATCTCTAGGCGACTAAAACCGGACGTAGCCGTGTGTGTAGATGTAACTCATGACACACAAAGTCCTATGTATGATAAAAAGAGAGACGGTGATATAGCCTGCGGTAAAGGTCCTACCCTATCTTATGGACCTGCGGTTCAGAATAACCTATTGCATATGTTGATTGATTTGGCTGATGAAAAACAGATCCCATATCAGTTAGCTGCTGTAAGCAGATCCACAGGGACAGATACAGACTCTTTTGCATACTCAGGAGAAGGGGTTGCTTCAGCTTTGATTTCCCTTCCTCAAAAGTATATGCACACCACCGTAGAAATGTGCCATAAAGACGATATTGATGCATGTATAGATTTGTATTATGCTTTCCTAACTAATTTGAAAGCAGGTACAGACTTTAGATATATAAAATAAGGCTGAATTATGGCGAGTAGAAGGCGACCTAAAAAAGGGTCGCCTTTTCTTGTTTATATGGAAAATTTTTCTTAACTTTCTTTATATAAGTAATGTAAAATGAGCCCCTTATCATGGATTGAGATCTATGTAGAAGATATGGATAGAGCCAGAAGCTTCTACGAATCAGTATTTTCAGTGGAACTGAATGAAATTCCCATGGAAGGAATTGACTCTGAGATCCAAATGTATGTCTTCGGTAGCTTTGATAATCATCCGGGAATAGCTTTGGTAAAAAATCCTCATTTACAACCCGGATCAGGGGGCACTATAGTTTATTTTAGTTCCAAAGATTGTAGTATAGAAGAATCCAAGGTCCTTGCTGCAGGAGGAAAGATCATTCAAGAAAAATCCGGCATAGAGGATTTTGGGTATTATTCCCTCCTGATGGACTCAGAAGGGAATCCCATAGGTGTACATTCTATGTTCTAGAATTCTTTATATATTCTGAAGGATTTGTTCCAAATTCTTCTTTGAAACACTGTCTAAAGTAAAGCATACTGGAAATTCCTACCTTAAAGGACACTTCTGAAACCGTAAACTCTCCTGTACTCAAATATTCAGCTGCTTTTTGCATCTTAACCTTACGAATAAACTCATTTACAGATCCTCCGGTTAATGCTTTGATCTTTCTATATAAGGTAGAATGACTCATGTGCATTCCTGCCGCCAGGAATTCTACATCCAGCTTTTCCATTTCCAGATTAGCTTCAATTCTCTGTTTTACTTTACTGAGAAATTCTTTGTCAATACGACTTAAAGTAGGTGTAGTCTCCCCACTTTCTTTTACTTCCTTCACCAGTTTCTTTTGGGCATCCAGAAGATTTTCGATACGGGAGATCACCAGTTGTGCAGAGAACGGCTTGGTTAAGTAAGAGGCAATCCCTAATTCATACCCCTCTATCCTATCTTCCGTAGTATCTTTTGCGGTCAAAAGGATAATGGGAATATGACTGGTGTGAATATTTTCTCTAAGTTTTCTGCTCAAACTCATACCGTCCATGACAGGCATCATCAAATCTGTGATGATGAGTTCCGGCATATGCTCTTTGGCTAGTCTGAGGCCTTCTTGTCCATTAGCAGCCACAATCACCTGAAACTTCTCCTTAAGGGTTTCTGCGATATAATCTCGGAGGTCAGTATGATCCTCTACCACCAGGATTTGTGGCTTATCGGAGGTTTTTTCTTCGTTTTTGACCGGCGTTTTATAGGGAAGGTACACCGTAAAGCTCGAACCTTTACCTAGTTCGCTGCTCACTTCTATCTTTCCTAAATGAAGCTCAACCAAACTTTTGACTAATGCTAATCCTATCCCTGTTCCGGATACTTTTGAATCCTCTTCAACTTGATAATACCGTTCAAATATCTTGTCCAAAGAGGCAGGTGGTATACCTTTCCCCGTATCACTCACTTGGATTTTCACCCAGGAGTCTCCAGATTTCTGTAACTCCAAGCGGATCTCCCCTTTTTGAGTGTATTTGAATGCATTGGAAAGAAGATTTTCCAAAACGATATGTAAAACTTCTTCATCAAAATAGATCTTATCATTCCATTCCGGTACATCTAATTCCAAGTGAATCTCCTCATTTCTATTCAAATCCTGATACTTCTTCCCTATCTCAAATACAGCTAAAGAGAGATCCCCAGGAATCAGATTCAACTTTCGCAACTGACTCTGGGTCTTTTGGAAATCTAAGATCTGATTGATAAGTGCTAGAAGTCGTAAAGAACTTTTATGTATGACTGACACCTTACTTTTGTGTGCTTCGCACAAGGTCTTCTCATTAAGAAGATCCTCTAATGGCCCTAGTATCAAGGTTAGTGGAGTCCTTAGTTCATGGGTGATATTGGTAAAGAACCGAATTCTTTCCAGATGCAATTCTTGATCCTTTTGGTGATCCCTCTTTTCTATCAAAAGAGAGTTCTCCAGTTCCATTTTTCGAGCATAAAACCTCAACAGGTAGACAATGATCGCGGCTGCAAGTCCTAGATAGAGTAGTTTTGCCCACCAACTGGCCCAAAATGGCGGTTGGATTCTGATTTCCATAGTAGCATATTCTTCTCCCCATCCTTGGTCCTTGATGCCTGATTTTAAACGAAGGGTATAATCACCCGGAGATAAGTTTCTGAAGGTCACGTACGTCTCTCCTTCAGTATTGTACCATTGCTCATTCAATCCTTCTAGACTGTAGGCATACTCTGTAACACCCTCCTGCGCAAAGTCTAAAGTATTAAAGCCAATCGTAAAGGTGTTTTCGTTATGAGATAAGGTCACTACATCTTGTAAGGGTATGATTTTTTGTCGGTTTTGTGCCAAATCATCATATACACTAAAATCAGTAAAGACGGGCTTTCGGGTTGGCAGGACGGCAGGTACCTGGCTGGGATGAAAGTAACAAACTCCATCTTGGGAGCCGAAATACAGGAAGCCATGGGCATCCTGAGCCACTGAACCGCTCATAAAATCTCCTTTTGGCATACCTTCATGTCCCCAATAGTTTATGATTTTCTCTGAGTTTCTAACATACTTTGAAATTCCCGCTATAGTGGAGAACCAGATATCCCCTGCCTCATCTTCCGCTATGGCCCGTATATGTTGATTGTGCAGAGGTTCCCGGTAGATTTTCATTTCTCCCTTAGGACTAAACCTGACAAGGCCTTCACCTGAGGCCACCCAAATGTTGCCATTCCTATCTTCTAAAATATGATTTACTGTATTGGAGGGAAAACCATTGTCTGTCCTAAATTCCTTAATTCTTCGCATCTTAGAGTCTAGAATCTGGAGGCCGTCGCCAAATGTGCCTATCCAATAATTCCCCTTCCTATCCTGCAAGCCTGCACGTACTAGGTTGCTAGACAAGCCTGAATTTTCTGCAGTATAGAGGGTATTTGATTTTTGATGCAAGAGCCCTGAACTTGTTCCAATCCACAGTTGACCGGATTTATCCTCAAAAAAGCAACGGATATCTTTGTTGACTCCGGCTACTTCCAGATGGGTAAGTTTTTGGCCTTGGGAAGTGAAAGAAAAGGCTCCACCTTGGAAGGTTCCTATCCAAATTTGTCCTAATCTATCTCTGAAAGCGGAGATGACGGCATTGTCTGGTAACTGGATATTTTTTACTCCTAAGATATCAATACCACCTCCATCTGTACCTGCCCATAACCTATTGTTTTCATCAATTGCTAGACCCCAAGCTGTAGGATACTTCTGCGGCCTGTAATTCTTGAAATATGCTTTTCTATGCGGCAGGAAGTAAACTCCGTCTCCATAACTTCCTACCCAGAGGTTTTGGAACTTATCTTGAAGAACCGTTCGGATACTTTTACCTGCTAATTCCTTTACACTTTCAAACTTAATTTTAGCAGGATCCAGATTTTGCCTTAAATCTAAAAAATGCAGACCGGATTTTTCAGTTGCTATCCATAGTCGACCATCCGCTAATTGTCCTATGCTATATACTTGCCCCAAGTTTTTATAGGCTTTTATCTCTCCATTTCTGAAGAGAGCTAGTCCTTCGTTCGTACCTATCCACACATGCCCCAGGTGGTCAATAAATATGGCTCTGACGGTATTTCCGGGTAGGCCGTGATTTTGTTGGATACGGGTGACATTCTTATCTTTCAGTCGGACGATACTAAGCCCTTGAGTCGCATGACCTATATAAAGTAAACCTTTGGGATCTTCCTTTACCGCCCAGGTTTTATCATCTGGTAGATTTTTGATCTGTAATGGAGTAAATGTGCCCTTTGTTTTGTCCATTAATGCCACTCCTCTGTGATAGGTAGCTATCCATAGATATCCCTGTCTTGAAGGAGATATATCAGTCACGTCATTTGTCATTATGGACTGGGGATTTTGGGCCTCATGAACATAACTCTTGAACGATTCTGACTTTGGATCCAGACATTGTAGTCCGGCTCTTTGGGTAGCTATCCATACTCCGGATTCATCTGCATAGACCTTGTTCAGTTCATTAGCTGAAATTCCGCCCTCTGACTTTCGGAAAACCTTGAAGGATTTCCCGTTAAATCTGTTCAATCCGTCCTCTGTAGCTAACCAGATTAAGCCCTCGGAATCCTGGCTGATACTGAGCACATAATTGTTAGATAAACCTTGTACTATTCCAAGATGACGGGTTTGGGCATGTAGGTGTAAGGGTACCCATAACAAGATGATCCAATACTTAAGTTTTTCCCGCATCTATCCTCACTTTTTTATAAATATTCCCATTTTGACTGATTTGTATATCTAAAATGACCGGAATTTATACCATCTGAAGGTTTCCGATCGAAGTAATTTTGCTATAAAAATTCCAAGATTAAATAAAACTTAATATGTTAATGAGAAAGTACTTCAACATGCTCCTCTTATCGCTCTTCTTATTAAGTAGTTGCGAGAAAGACGACGACTTCATTGACGTAGACGGTCTTCCTCCGGGACTCCTAACTGAGACAGAGAAGATTGCTACTGAACCCGGTCGAGAATTCATTATCAAGGCCAAAATTACGGATAATGATGGACTTCGTTCGGTTAATTTAAAGAATAGTGACTTCCATTTGAATAAAACCATTGATTTGACATTGGTTGGAATTGTTCACGAATATGATTTAAACTATAAATTCAAAGTTCCTGCAGATATCAAAGGCGACCAATTTCCGCTTGAAATTACGGTAACGGATTTGGGTGGAAGAACGTCTACTTCTACTGTTATAGTAAGTATGGATGGAGACTTTGACGCACCGGTTTTCACGGTTTCTCCTGATCAGGAAATTACGGTTCTTCTGAAGCCATCTACTCGCTTAAATGTGAAGTTCAATGTAGAGGATAACAAGGCTCTTGATGTAGTAAAAGTTAGCATTCCTGAGTTGAACTACGAAAAAGAAGTACGTGTGGAAGGAAAATCACTATCCTTTATAGAAGGTATCAACCTTCCAGCTGCAGTGGCAGCCTACACGCTACAATTGAAGGCTACAGATAAAGCGGGTCTTTCTACTGAAAAACAAAGTATCATTCGAGTTTCAGAAATGCCAGACTTCCCTAAGATGTATCTGTCTGACGTGGATGATGCAGCTTTATTAAACTCTGACGTCTTCGGCAGACCTATGTTAATAGAGAGAACTGCTCCATTTACATATAGAGCCAGATACTATGCAGAGAAAGCGGGTGTAGAACTACGTTTCTTACCTCAAAAAACGGACTTCGCTCCTATTGCCTTTGGTATTGATCCAGAGAATAGCAAAGTATTAACAGACGATCCAGAGATTTCTAAGCCTATAGTATTAGGAAGCAAAGGCTATTATGAAATCAAATTCAATGTGAAATCAGGTGAATATCATGTAGGAACATACACTCCTGCCGACAAGCCTCTGGCCATTGGAACTCCTATTTTATTAGATCCTACTCGTCCTGGTGAAGGCTCAATTCCCCTTCAAATTGGCCTTGTAGGTGCAGGATTACCTGATGCTGGCAACTGGAACCCTGCGGAGCCATTGATCTTAACTCAAGACAGTGAAAACAAATTCCTATTTACTGCTGAAATGAACTTAACCGCTGGTACTGTAGTAGAGTTTATCATCTCTGCACAGCATTCATGGGGATGGTGGCCTGAACCATTCTGGCGTTGGGACAGATCAAATGATCCTGAAAGCAATGTGTCTAATGGAGGAGAAAATCCTGGCAAATGGACCATTAAAACCAGTGGTAGATATGTATTCAAGTTTGATACACATTTAAAAAGATCACAATTCTTTCCAAAAAATTAAAACATGAAGAAACTATTAGTATGGATGTTCATGGTGATGGTCACGGCTGCTAATGCCCAAATCACCATAACAGGTAAAATCATGGGAGATAACGAGCCCCTAATCGGTGCTACCGTTAGAGAGAAAGGCGGAACATCCGCTGCCATGAGTGATATCGACGGAAATTATACCCTTTCGGTTAAGAATAGCCAAGGAGTGCTGGTATTTACTATGGTAGGTTTTGTCACTAAAGAAATACCTTATAATGGTCAGCAAACCATAGATGTGTATCTAGATAGTGATACCAAATTAATGGAGGAAGTGGTGGTTATAGGTTATGGTGTGGTAAAGAAATCAGACCTTACCAGCTCCATTACTTCTGTAAAAGGCGATGAATTGAAAACCATGAATGCAGGTAATGCCATGCTATCTATGCAGGGTAAAGCTAACGGGGTCCAAATTACGTCTGCAGGTGGTCCTGGAGCTACTCCTAGAGTTATCATACGTGGGGTAACTACCATTAACGGTTCAGATCCTCTTTACGTAGTGGACGGCTTCCCGGTGGGAAACAACATCAACTTCCTTAATCAGGATGAGATTGAAAGCATAGAAGTGTTAAAAGATGCTTCTGCTGCTGCCATCTACGGTACCAGAGGTTCAAACGGTGTGATTATGATTACTACCAAGAAAGGTAGTCAAGGTAAAACCAAGTTTACTTTAAATGCGAATTACGGTTTCACCACAGTAAATAAGCCTAACTTGGCTGACGCTTCTACTTTCGAGAAGGTATTCAAAGAAAGATACACCAATGACGGGAATGTTCCGGTATGGAACACTCCGGAAGGTTTAGGTATCAACACGGATTGGTGGGATCAAACGGTTAAGACCGGATATACTCAGAACTATAACTTCAGCTTCCAAGGCGGAGATAAGAAATTCGTATATAGCGGTTCCGTAGGTTACTTTGGCGAGAAATCTCAATTTGATGTAGGTAAATGGGAAAGATTTACAGCACGTTTCAATACGGAATATAACTTCAACTCTTATGTGAAAGCCGGTATCAATATGGCTCCGAAGTTCGAGACTTGGAAAGATACGCCTAATCTGTTCGGTGCTGCGATGAAGATGGACCCAACTACTCCTGTATTAAAAGCAGAGAACCTTTGGGATTCTAATCCATTTAATAATTATGCACGTTCATACAATAACCAAGAATGGAACCCTGTAGCATCTGTAGCTCGTCAAAATAGTGGCAGTAACGAGTACGGTATGATGATGATCCCTTTCCTAAGCATTGAGCCTATCAAAGGATTGATCGCAAGGACACAGTACAGTGTAAATGCAAGATTTAGAATGAGCGATAGCTTTACACCTAAATTCTTCATCGATAACCTGGAAAGAAATGACTTGGCTTCTGCTTCCCGTAATGTTAGCCACTGGGTAGATTGGAACTGGACAAATACATTGAACTACAACACTACCTTCTCTAATAAGCACAATGTAAACTTGATGGGAGGTTTTACTATGGAGCGTTTCGCGGATTATTGGATCAACGGTTCAAGAGCCGGAATTCCTAGTAACCACCCTAACCTTCAGTATGTAAGTGCTGGTACGCTTAATGAGGCGGCCTCAGGTTCAAATACTTTCACATCCTTGATGTCTTACTTGGGTAGAGCCATGTATAACTATGATAGCAAGTACTACGTTACGGCTTCCTTCCGTGTTGACGGTTCTTCTAAATTCCCTGAAGGTAATAAATATGCTACATTCCCTGCAGTTTCATTGGCTTGGAGAGCATCTGAAGAAGCTTTCTTAAAGGATTTGAATGTGTTTAGTGATCTGAAAATTCGTGCGGGCTGGGGTCGTGTAGGTAACCAAAGCATCAATCCTAACTTGTATTTGAATTTGATAGGTGCGGCTGACTATGTATTTAATGGAGATAGAAACGTAGGTACCGCCATTAGTTTAGTGGGCAATAGACTATTGACTTGGGAAACCGTTGAGGATTACAACTTCGGTGTGGACGCGAGCTTCCTGAATAACCGTTTGAACATCGTGGCTGATTGGTTTACTAAAAAGTCGAAAGACATGTTGATGGCTCGTCAGAACCTCTCTATTCTAGGATACCCAATGTGGGCGGGAGAAATGATGACGAACATTGGTAGTATGCAGGCGCGCGGTTGGGAATTTTCAGCCAACTGGAGAGATAAAGCTAGCAATGATTTCAACTATGAAGTAGGTGTAAACCTATCTTCCGTTAAAAACAAAGCTTTGACGCTTGTAGATAACACTCCAATCCTAAGAGGTGGATTCTTCAATGATTACATCGTAAGAAATGAAGAAGGTGCAGAAATCAGTCGCTTCTACGGCTTCATTGCAGATGGTATCTTCCAAAACCAAACGGAAATCAACAGCCACACTAGTGAGAGAGGAGATTTATTACAACCTAATGCCGTACCAGGGGATATCCGTTTCAAAGATTTGAACAATGATGGTGTACTTGATGATAAAGATAAAACGTACATAGGAAATGCCTTCCCAAATTTGATGTTAGGTCTTAACCTAAAACTGGCATACAAGAACTTTGATCTAGTGACTAACTTCTACGGTACCTTCGGAAATGATATCTATAACAGTGCCAAAGGTGGATTCTATGCCGGAACAAACGGTCAAAACGTTTATGCTGATGCTTATGATAAGGCTTGGAGAGGTGAAGGAAGTACTAACTTCTACCCTAGATTGTCAGTAAATGACAGAAACTTAAACTTCAGAAGAGTGTCTTCATTCTTTGTAGAAGATGGTTCATACTTGAGAGCTAAATTGATCCAGTTAGGCTACAACATTCCTTCTTCTTTAACCAAAGGTTTGAATGTTCGTGTGTCTGCTTCTGCTCAAAACCTATTTACCATCACCAACTATAGCGGGCTAGATCCTGAAGGTGCCGCTATGGGCAGTGTATTGGAGAGCGGTATTGACAATTTGGCTTATCCAAATCCTAAGAGTTTCTTATTAGGTGTAAACATTAACTTTTAATTAGACGATGAAGAATATAATTAAAACAGCTTTATGTGCGGCATTGTTGATCGGAACCAGCAGTTGTTCTGATTTCCTTCAAGAGCCCGTATTAGGTCAGGAAAACCTGGATACCTACTTCCAAAATGAGGAAGAAAGCTTGAAACAATTAAGCGGAGCTTACCAAGGAATTTTTTGGGATGATTGGTGGCAAATAGCTGCTCCTAACGTGGGTTTTGAAATGTCTACAGATGACCTTTGGATGGGTAATACTACTCAGTCTCAAAGCGACTGGATCCGTATGGCGCATTACGATAACCCAGCCCAGGATGGTCCGATTAGTAATTATTGGCAATACCGCTACAAAGCTATATTGAGATGTAATATCGTCATCAATAAAGTAGCAGATGCTCCTATTTCTAACGAAAGCTTGAAGAAAAGAATCATAGCAGAAGCTAAGTTCTTGAGAGCGTTCAACTACTTCGAATTGGTGAAGAATTTCGGGGGTGTTCCATTGGTTTTGGAAATGAAACTTCCTAGCGAAGTGATCGGTATTCAGAGAGCCTCGATCGCTGAAACCTATGCCCAAATTGAAAAAGATTTAAAAGAAGCCATCGCGGATCTTCCAAAGAAAAGCGAATATGCATCTACAGATTTAGGTAGAGCTACAAAAGGTGCTGCTCAAAGTTACTTAGGTAAAGCATATCTATATCAAGAGAAGTATGCAGAGGCTAAGGCTGTATTAGAAGAGGTTATAAATTCTGGGGAGTATGACTTACTTCCAGAGTTTGGTCAGGTATGGACTATTGCACAAAATAACGGAAAAGAATCTGTATTCGAAGTGCAGTTCAGTAATGTTACCAATTATAATCTTGGAGGAAGACTGCCTGTATTCACCGGTTCTAGAGATGATTCAGGTTGGTCATGGGGACTTCCTACTTCAGACTTAGAAAACGCATTCAAAAACGCTGGCGATACAGAGCGTCTGAAATGGACTATCGTTAAGCATGGAGATGATGTTCCTGGTGAAACAGCTCCGGAAGGAAAGAATTACGTGATTACGCCTGATAAACACAAATCAGCTAGAATCAATAGAAAGTTCTATATCCCTCGTGCAGAAAGATCAGTGCCTTATGATGCTAACTTCAATAACTTGAATCATCGTTTACTACGTTACGCAGATGTATTATTGATGTATGCAGAAGCGAGTAATGCCCTTGGTGATGATGCAGCGGCTAGAATTGCTTTAAATAAAGTAAGAACCCGTGCCAAATTAGGTGAAGTAACAGCATCCGGTACGGCATTGAGAGATGCTATTCGTACGGAAAGACGTTTGGAATTAGCACTTGAATTTAACCGTTTGTACGATATCCGTAGATGGACAGAAAGTAACGGTAAAAAGATGATCGCTAATCTTTTTGGGGCAAACGGAAGCTTTGTAAGATATAATCTATCTGCAGCGGCTGACGAATATGAAAAAACAAACCAGAAAGAAAACAGCAATAAAGGGATCAATTTCCGTGAAGATAGAGATTTGTTATTCCCTATTCCTCACTCGGAAGTACAGCTTTCTAATGGAAGCATAGTTCAGAATCCTAATTTCTAAAATCTAAACGAAGTGTGCCGAAAACGGCACACTTTTCTTCCTTAAAATGAAAATCAAATTCATAGCAATAACTCTTCTAGGCCTGTTTTCGGCCTGCAAAAATTCTCCTTCACCAACCATTGCACCAAGCCAGTCTGGAGTGACCATAGATCTGCAACAAAGATTCCAAACCATGGAAAGTTTTGCGGCATCTGATTGTTGGGAACCGGCGTTTGTGGGGCAATATTGGGCAGAGGAGCAAAAAGCAAGTATAGCAAAGCTACTATTCTCTAAGGATATTGTAAGTGGCCAGCCCCAAGGTATTGGTCTTTCCCAATGGAGGGTTAACTTAGGTGGTGGTACTCATCAGCAAGGAGTAGCATCTGGAATAGCTGATTATACCCGTAGAGCAGACTCTTTCATTGATATAAAAACGGGTCAAATAGATTGGAACAAGAACCTGGGTCAGGAGTATTTCCTGCAAAAGGCCAAAGAATACGGTGTTGAAGAATTTGTGTTATTTAGTAATACCCCTCCTGTACTTTGGACTAAGAATAACAAAGGATATGCATCCTCTGCTCCTGCCGTAAACCTTCAAGACGATAAATTTGATGACTTTGCAGATTACATGGCCCTAGTTTTGGATCATTATAAAAAACAAAAAGGTATAAGCTTTAAATATATCTCACCTGTTAACGAACCACAACATAACTGGATGGATCCTACTCAAGAAGGTAGCCCTTGGAGGAATGAGGATGTGGCCAAAATAGCCAGGGAACTCAATAAATCCCTGGAGAAAAGTGGTTTGGATACCAAGATCCTTTTAGCAGAGGCAGGAGATTGGGCCTCTGTGTACGAAACAGGTGGAGATGCTGCGAGGAAGAACGTGATCAATAACCTGTTTAACTCAGGAAGCGAAAACTATATTGGAAACCTATCGCATGTGGCTCCTATCATTGCAGGGCACAGTTACTGGACAGATGGAAGTTGGGCACAATTACTTGACGTCAGATCAAAAGTAAAAGCTGCCGCAGATGCTGCTAATTTGAAGGTGTACCAAACGGAATGGAGCATGCTGGGTGATGGATATGATGCTAATGAATTCGTAGGATTTGGCAAAGCAAGTTACATGGATATCGCCCTATATATGTCTAAAGTGATTCATACGGATATCGTTTATGCTAATGCAGCAGCGTGGTCCTATTGGACAAGTATGGCTACGGAGCGCTGGGGACATAAAAACCGTTTCCTTTTGATTAATTTGAAGCCTAACGGAGATGATCATAAGAACGGAGGAACACATGAAGCCACAAAAACCCTTTGGGTCTTGGGAAATTACAGTAGATTCATTCGCCCGGGATATCAAAGAGTAGCTTTAAAATTGGCCAATGAGAACAAGGAAAAGTTCGGTACAGCCTATTCTTCACCTGATGGCAAGACATTGGTGGCTGTATATACTAACCTAAGTAAAGAGCCATTTAACGCTAAAGTGAAACTTTCAGGAGTAAAAAGCATAAAAGCTTATACTACATCATCTGCTAAAAATCTTGCTGAGGATAAAATATCAAATGTAGATTCAGATATTAATATCCCACCGGGATCTGTGGTGACCGTAGTATACGAATTCTAATCAGGAGGCTTAGGCCTCCTTTTTTTGTCCCAATTTTATCCACATTTGTCACTTTTTCTACTTTTGAATCTGGGATTTCCCTTAGTTTGCTTCTAAATATTAAAAAAAAATGGAGGAAAGTAAATTAAGGTACTGGGAAAATTGGATCATGCTGGGAGGTCTGCTCCTCTTTACCTTTAAATATCTTTCCGGTATAACCAATCAGTTAAACGAGGATGTAAATTTTTTGCTTTTGCAGAGAGTACCTGTAGATCAAGTCAACAGAGCCCTAGAAATCTATAACCCATTTTTAAACCTAATACTTCCGGTCACCTTATTCGTCATCAGTGTGTATTTTGCCTGGTTGATGATTCACCAATATGTATTTCCCAATCTGAATAATATTGGAAAAGATAAGACTTCACTTGTAGCATTTATCCTGGCAGTATCATTGTTAATTGTAGGGTTTTCTATACACCAAAGTTTGAGATTTTATTGGACCACAAATTCGGAGTTTAACCCTATTCTCTTCATAAAAAGAACCAGGAAAATAAGTTTGGTGGCTAACACAAGTGTGTATTTGAGCCTGATCCTGATTTACGAATATCTGTCTATGATGTTCTATCAGTTGTGCAGAAGATTCCGGCAAGAAGGTAACATGTATAACGTGGTAATTAATTTCTGTTTTGCCATCTGTAGTTTACTTTTTATCATCATCTTGTTAAGACCTAACTTCTTTGCCCTCTCCATGAGGGACCTTTTGCCTTACCTTCAATTTATCATCATAGCGGTATGTACAGTCTATGGAGAAATGGTATTTTTCTATTTTATAAAGAAAAGTAAATACATCATTGGATCCGTAATTTTAGTACTGATTTCTGCCTTAGGAATTTCTTTGATCAACATCTATTCTATTGGATTTGATGCTACATACTATTCGTTTTGGACCTTTCTAGGGAGAGAAAATGAATTGTATCTACTGATCTTTTTAGGGATTATAGCAGCAGGAGCTTTTGCCGGAACCTTACATTACTTGTATGACAAGCAACAAAAAATGCTACTTACAAAGGTAGATGTACAGTCTGCAGAACTCAAGCAACTTAGATCCCAGGTAAACCCGCACTTTTTGTTTAATGCCTTAAATTCAATGTATGCATTGGCTTTAAAAGAAAATGCAGATAAGACTGCCAGTGGGATACAAAAGCTGGGTGACATGATGCGTTTTATGCTGGATCAGTCTGATTATATTACAATCCAAAAGGAAATTGAGCAATTACAAACTTATATAGAGATCCAACAATTGAGATTAGACGGAAGTATTGACGTAGAATTATTTCTGGAACCTGTAAGTGCTCCTTTGGAAATTGCACCTATGTTATTAAATCCGTTTGTGGAGAATGCTTTTAAGCACGGTATATCATTGCAATCGGCCAGTTGGATCAGAATCACCCTGACCCATGATGCTGAACATATCTTTTTTAAGGTCCACAACAGTCTACACAAAGACCGTGAAGAAAGAGATACGGAAAGAAATAACCACGGTATTGGGTTGGAAAACGTGAAGCGTAGATTAAATTTACTCTACCCAAATAAGCATCAATTGATCATACAGGAAAGTGATCAGGATTTCTTTGTCAGTCTAACCTTAAAGGTCGTATGAATATAGAAGCCATAGCCATAGATGATGAGCCGAAAGCATTGGAAGTGATCCAACTTCTATCCGAAAAAGTTCCGTTTTTAACTTTAAAAGCTACTTTTACCGATGCTTTTAAGGCTATCCCTTATTTGCAACAGCATCATGTGGATTTGCTTTTTTTAGACATCAAAATGCCGGATATCTCCGGATTGGAATTCTTGCATTCCCTGCCTAATAAGCCGAAAGTGATCTTCACCACTGCTTATTCTGAGTATGCCGTAGAGGCTTTTGATTTGGATGCAGTAGATTATATAATGAAACCTTTTTCTTTGGCTCGCTTTTCTAAGGCATGTACCAAAGTTCTGGATTCTATCTCTGGCCCCCCTAAGTATATTTTCCTGAAAACAGGTTTAGAGGAAGAAAAAGTGGCTTATGATGACATACATTATGTAGTTTCCCAAGGGAATTATATGGAATATCATCTTACAGAGGGGAAAAAAGTGGTTAGACAAACCTTACTTGATGCTTTGCAAGTCTTGCCTAACCAGTCTTTTTATAGAATTCACAGATCGTATATCATCTCCTTAGAAAAGATCCAAAAGGTTTCCAGAACCTCAGTTTGGGTGAAAGGCAATGAAATACCTATCGGGGCATCCTTTGAAGATATTTTCGCTGAGATCAGAGAAAAGCTGATCAAACGTCCATAGGAACTTCCATTAAGAGAAATTCAGTTGGAGTTTCTGCTTTAATCTTTATACCATCAGTTTCCCAAATTCCCAATCCGTCTCTAGCTCCTAATTTCTGAGCATCAACTAGTACATCTCCTTTTAAAACAAAGATATACAAGCCATTACCTTTACTATGGAAAGTATACTCTTTTTCTACACCTTCTTCCCAATCAGCCATGTTAAACCAAGCGTTTTGGTGAATCCATAAACCTTCGTCAGTTGGATTGGGAGAAATCACTTGTTGAAATACGTTCTTTCTATCTTTTGGATCCAAGGTGATTTGCTCATATCTCGGCTCTACGTTCATCTTATTGGGAATTACCCAGATCTGAAGAAATTTCACCGGTTTGTCGTGATTTTTATTGTATTCTGAATGATAAATTCCCGCTCCGGCGCTCATTACTTGTATATCCCCATGCTGAATTACTCCCGAATTACCCATGCTATCACTATGTTTCAAGTCGCCTTCAAGAGGAATAGAAATAATTTCCATGTTTTGGTGGGGATGCATGCCAAATCCCTTTCCTCCGGCTACAAAATCATCATTGAGTACCCTTAAAGCTCCAAAATGTATTCTTTCAGGGTTATGGTAGGAAGCGAAGCTGAAAGTATGTTTGCTGTGTAACCAACCGTGATTGGCATCTCCTCTGGAGTCAGCGCTATGATATGTGTATTGTGCCATGTCTTTTATTATTATTTATGACACAAAGGTAGGTAGTTGAAAATCTACCCGCATTGATGTACATCAATTAGTTGCATATGCGCCATAGGCTTACCGGTTAAGGTTTTTGTGCAATGAAAAGTAAAACCTACATTCTCATAGAGTTTTCTGGCTTCTGGCTTTTCTACCAGCAGACCCAGGACTTTGCCTTGCGATTTTACATATGTTTCAATTGCAAAAGAAAGTAAGGATTTACCTATACCCTTCCCTTGATACTCTGGCAAAACGGCTAAACAATCAATGTAGTACTCCCCTTCTTCCGTTTCATCTTCCGGTTCGAAGCGGCCATTGGTTTTCCTCTCAACATAAGCTTTTACAGGCTCTCTTAAGGTATGCAATAATGCTCCATCATAGATACATATGGCTCCAACAATTTGACCCTCGTGCTCCACAACATGGATATTTTCGTAGGAGTATTGATTGTTTTCCTGCGCTATCAGCGTTTCCATGAAAACTATAGCATCGCGCAGATCATTAGAATGCAGAAATCGCGCAACGATATCATCCATAGCTAATAGCATCAAGGGAGTGATAGCCTTGGCATCTTGAGGGCTAGCAGGTCTTATCTTCATTCCGCAAATTTAGCAGATAAAAAAGTAGCAAGTAGAATTACATTTTTTTACATTTGAATTTTAACCCAATATTAACTTATGAGAGTTTTTACTACAATAAGCCTAGGGCTATTACTTACTAGCTCTGTCATGGCTCAGGATTTCCCTGAGTTCAAGGTACAGCAGAGCCAGACCAGCAAACACATGAATATACTTGCGGCAGATGAAATGATGGGGCGCAAACCGGGTACTCCGGGTAACCTGATGGCTGCAAGATATATCGCCGAACAATTCCGCGCACTAGGTTTGAAGCCCGCTAATGGCGATAGCTACTACCAACCTGTACCTTTGGAAACTACCATTCCACCAAGTGTAGGGGTAATATCCACAACTGAAGGTACGGCGAAGATTGGAACTGACTTTGTTTTAATGCAAGGAGGCGCTATCAAAGGAGAATACGAAGTAGTACACCTTCCTTATGCTTGGGTAGACAAAGAAAAAGGATACGATGATTTCAAAGGTGTAGATGTAAAAGGTAAGGTGATCATCACAAGTGTGGGTGTTCCAGGTGAAGAAGCGCCTAACCAATTATTCGCTTCTGTTGATGATAAACAAAAAATTGCGAAGGAAAAGGGTGCAGTTGCCATCATAGAAGTTTTTAATTCTCCTCGTCCTTGGACTATGATTCAAAGATTCTTTGGTAGACCATCTACTAAGTTAAAGACATCAGGAGGAGCACAGGGAGAAGTACCTCACCTTTGGATCAGCTCCACAGCGGCAAAGATTTTAGTTGCCAACAAGATCTCTAAGGTAAACTTAGAGGTGGGTGCTCGTCAGTCAAAGGATATAGCTACCTATAATGTAGCAGGTATTTTAGAAGGATCAGATCCAAAATTAAAGAGTGAATATTTGATCCTTTCTGCGCACTATGATCACGTAGGTTATGGTGCGGCTGCAGGTCAGGTGACCCCTCAAGATACTATCTTTAATGGTGCAAGAGACAATGCTTTCGGTACAGTAGCCGTATTGACCGCTGCGGAAAGCTTTACAAAAGTAAAGCCTAAACGTTCCATCATCTTTGTAGCATATACAGCGGAAGAAATGGGACTTTTGGGATCCAGGTACTATGCAGAAAATCCATTGGTACCCTTAGAGAAAACCGTATTTAACATGAACTGTGATGGTGCAGGTTACAATGACGTGTCTAGGATTACTATCATTGGTCTTGACAGAACGGGAGTTAAAGAAGAGTTCCAAAAAGCTACTAAGGCTTTTGGGTTAACAGCGATGGACGATCCAGCCCCTGAGCAAAATCTTTTTGATCGCTCAGATAACGTGAGCTTGGCGGCAAAAGGTATACCGGCTCCAACCTACTCTCCTGGTTTCACGGCTTTTGATGCGGAAATCAACAAATTCTACCATCAGGCAGCAGATAATCCGGACAACATAGATCACAGCTATCTTTTGAAATATGCACAGTCATACACGTATGCGGCGAGATTAATTGCTAATCGAGCTCAAGCTCCGGCTTGGATTGCAGGCGACAAGTACGAAGCGGCATACAAGAAACTTTACGGAAAGTGAGAATAGAGGCCTTCGGGCCTCTTTTTTTTGCCTCCGTTCCAACCCTCCCCCGTTTTGTCTTGTCATGTATGGTATGAAAAGACAGATAATGAAAAAGTGTTATTTAGGACTTTTGTCCCTTTTAATGAGTAGTTGTTTATCCATAGACCTGGACATAGATCCGGTTATTGTGGATCCGCCCTTCATGAAACGGATAGGAAAAGATAGTATCAGTACGGGAAGAGAGTACGGTATAGGATTAACGCATGAGCAGATGTATAAAAAGCTTCAGCGTGATAGAGACAGTTTGGATCTGGAATATTTGAACATTGTGGGTAACAGATTGGAAAATTTTGACAATTTAAAGGAGCGTTTGCCCTTGTATTCCTACATCGTATTTGATAAGAACAGAGGCACGGAGAAGGGTGTACAGATTTGGATGGAGAATAAGAGAGTGAAAAGCATATCGTATAACAATGGTGAATCTTTGGCCTATTGGCCAAAAGACGCATTAGATCCTATATTCCTTGGAGAAAGCAGTAAGTCGGTTGCCGAGAAGTTGATTAGGTTCCAAAGGAAAGACAAGTATGCCCCTTATTTTGAGCGTACCATGCTGAACATCAAAACGGTAAAGGAGGCTTATGATGAGGAATTGGATCAGACAAAGGAGTGGTATTTTGGTCAAAAGATCAGCAATGAAAGGACTAATCATGTATATATAAGGTTTGAGAGGGGAAAAGTATCTAATATCGTGATTCACAAAATGCGAAAAATGTAGGAACTTTTCGAAATTCCCTTCCGTTACTATTCTACACAATGGGGCCGACCGGTTTTGACGGCATGATGCCATTGCGAGTATAAGCATGTATGGAGTTGGTGGAAGGTCTCCATTCAAAAAATCTACCGAACAATAACTGGCAACACTTCGTATGCCATGGCTGCCTAATTTCGGAGTAAATTACGCATAAGCCACATTCCTCCCGGGCCAACCTCTGCCGCTAGGGACTCAGGGATGTCGATCATGCAGAGGCGTATGGAGACGGGCTTCTGATCTCTATATAGTATTTGAGGAGATAAGGATTAGATGAGGTATGCCGAACGGCTTTCTAATCTCGAAAATCAAGATCGGCTAAACATGTAGAAGGCTTGACAGTAGCCGTGTTCGGACCAGGGTTCGACTCCCTGCGGCTCCACATGTGGGGACAAGTCTAAAAATTAAGACTTGTCCCTTTATTTTTTTTCTGAAACTTATTGTTTTTCTCATAGTTAAGAGCGATGGCTGGATTTAGTCTCCGAGTTCGATGTTGTACACCGTCTAATTCTAAATAATCAGGGAATATCGAACTCACTATAAGCCTTTTTTCCTCAATATCGCCGTTTTCATAGCGTCTATCAATGTTTGCGACCTTTTTTAAGGTAGAAGCTACCAAATCTTTAATTTCCGTTCCTACTACTGCCAAGTCGTTTAATCTTCTTTCCAAAACCTCAATTTTCCCTTTGGTCAATTTCTTTACTTCTTGGAAATCATCGTCTGCCATTTCCCCATCGGCATTCTTTAATAGTGCATTTTGATAGCGTTTATTCAACGCATCAATCTCACCTATGATATTTGTGCGTTCGGTGTTTTGGGCTTTGGTTTTGTTATTAAAGTCTTTTATAAAGGCTTCAATAAAAACATCAACCATACCCTCTTTTGGCGACATATACCGCAGTTGTTTTAAGAAAGCCTCGTTAGCCGTGTCTGCTTTGAACCGTGTTCCGCAGGGGGAACTACAATGATAGTAATAATAGTAGTTTCCCATCTTTCCCTTTGAAGCACTTCCTGTGAGCATCCTATTACAATTAGGGTTAGGGCATTTAATAAACCCTCTAAGCGGTAGATTGTCCATAGCCACGATTTTAGGCTTTACAACCCTCTTTCTCCCATCGAGAATATCCTGCACATCAGCAAAGGTCTTTTCGCTGATTAAAGGCTCGTGTTGTCCTTTGACAAAACATCCCTTTTCCTCTTTGTAGGGAGGTATGAATATTTTGCCACAGTACAATGGGTTTCGCATGGCTACCCAAAAATTGTTCTTACTGAATCGCCCCTTTCCAGGAAACACAGAAATAATATTGCATTTTGTCATTTGGCAAATCTTCATACCAAACCATTTAATAATTTTGTACTATGGAAGAATTTATAAATTACCTGTTGCAGTTCGGTAATTTGAACAAACAGCAGATAGACTTGATTACAAGCAAGGCGACAGAAATAGAACTCAAAAAAGACGAATATTATTGGGAAGCGGGAAAAACAGTTAGACAGGTTGGGTTTCTTACGGACGGTGTTATTCGTGTTTTTTATTACAACAACAAAGGTGAAGAAATTACACGCTATTTTATTGAGGAAAACCATTTGATTTTATCGGGAAACACAGTTGATGAAGTTTTTACGCCTTCCGAATATCTGTCTGCCATTACCGATTGCAAATTGGTTGTTTTTTCAAAACAAAATTGGAAAGACCTTTCCGCAACGATTATTGGTTGGGATAGCATTATTCAAAAAATCATCACTAAACATCACGCCGAAAAAATTGCAAGAAGAAGCGAATTGGTTTCGCAGGACGGAACAGAACGCTACCTTGACTTTATCGAGAAGTTTCCAACATTGGTAAATCGTGTGCCTTTGTCATATATCGCTTCCTATTTGGGCATTACGCAATCATCTTTAAGCAGAATAAGAAAGAATATCCGCTAAAATCACTTTTTGCCAAATGGCAAATGGTTTCATTTTTTATTGAGCCAATTTTGTACTAACAAATTTTAAAATCAAAAAAGATGAACAAAAGAAAATTAGGAAACAGCGGATTGGAAGTATCTGTATTGGGTTTTGGGTGTATGGGATTAAGTTTTCCGAATGCACCTACAAAGGAAGACAGCATAAAGTTAATACGTTCGGCAGTTGAACACGGAGTCACTTTCTTTGACACGGCGCAAGGTTATGGAGAAAACGAACTCTTGGTAGGCGAAGCACTTGAACCATTGCGTAATGAAGTTGTGATTGCTACAAAATTCGGTTTCAAAGACGGGGATGGGAGATTGGGATTAGACAGTAGTCCCGAAAACATAAAAGCCGTTGCCGAAGCGTCTTTGAAAAGGTTGCGGACAGACGTAATTGATTTGTTTTATCAGCACAGGTTCGACCCGAATGTTCCTATTGAAGACGTTGCAGGTGCTGTAAAAGACCTGATAAAAGAGGGAAAAGTAAAACATTTTGGTTTGTGTGAAGTAAATGCAGAAACCATTCGCAAAGCAAACGCCGTTTTGCCTGTAACCGCTTTGCAAAGCGAATACTCAATGTTTTATCGTGAGCCCGAAGATAAAATTATTCCGACATTGGAAGAATTAGGTATTGGTTTTGTGCCTTTTAGTCCATTGGGCAAAGGATTTTTGACAGGAACAATAAACGCAGATGTGGAATTGGATAAAACTGATGCAAGAAATATGTCGCCACGTTTCAGCAAAGAAAATAGGGAAGCCAACCAAGCATTAGTTGATTTGGTTGTTTCCATTGCGAAAGACAAAAACGCTACACCTGCACAAATTGCATTAGGTTGGTTATTGGCTCAAAAACTTTTCATCGTTCCAATTCCGGGAACATCAAAATTACACCGCTTACAAGAAAACATTGGTGCGACAAATGTTTCATTAACCAATGACGAGTTGAGCAAAATAAATGCAGCATTGGCGACAATTAAAATTGTAGGCGAACGCTACCCTGCACAGGTTCAACAAAAATTAGGCAAATAAATATACCGTATGCTTCTTTTCTATGCCATACTTATTGTCGCTTTGGACTTTTATGTTTTCTTCGCATTGCGTGGGTCGAGCATCCCCTTTGCGAAGAAAATATGGTTTGGATGGCTGTGGTGGGGGTATAGCATCATGCTCCTAATCGGGTTATTCACTGCACTTCGCTCCGATTTTCCGTTTGCTTACCGTTCCGGTATTGTGATTACATTTATCATTACGACCATGTGTAAATTTAGCTATGGACTGGTCTTGGTTACTGACGACATTAGGCGTGGAGGCGTGTGGATTTCCCGTTTTCTCTTTCCAAAAAAAGAAAAAGAAACTCCCTCTCCCCAACTTATCGGAGACAAGCAGAGGCATGTAATCACACGTTCCGATTTTTTGCTCAAGTCGGGATTGGTCGTGGCTTCGTTGCCGTTCTTTGGGCTATCGTGGGGTGTAATTTCGGGCGCATACGATTATAGGATTCGTTGGCAAAAGCTGTACCTGCCTAATCTTCCACAAACCTTTCATGGTATGACCATTGCACAGATTTCGGATGTGCATTCGGGTTCGTTTTACAATAAAAAAGCGGTATCAGGTGGGATAGAGTTATTGATGGGGGAAAAACCGGATATGATTTTTTTTACGGGCGACTTGGTCAATCACCTTGCTTCGGAGATGTGAGACTATCAAGATTTGTTTTCCAAGTTGAAAGCCGATTTAGGGGTATTCTCGGTACTCGGAAACCATGACTATGGCGATTACCATTTCGGTTACGGGGATTCTCCCGAAAAGCACCGAAACCTCAAAAACCTCGTTGGCACACATAAGGTCATGGGATGGGATTTGCTTCGCAACGAGAACCGCAAGGTCAAAGTGGATAACGAAACTATTTCCATCGTGGGAGTAGAAAACTGGGGTACGAGGAACTTTTCGAATAGAGGGAATATTCAAAAGGCATTACTCGGAACCGAGGAAGAAGCAGTAAAACTACTCCTGTCACACGACCCATCGCATTGGCGTGAACAGGTATTAGATACGGATGTTGATGCAATGTTTGCCGGACATACACATGGGATGCAGTTTGGTGTGCGGAGCGAACACTTCCAATGGAGTCCTGTGCAATACATTTACAAAGAATGGGCAGGGCTTTATTCGGAGGGAAACAAGCAGCTATATGTTAATGCTGGTTTTGGATTTCTTGGATATCCCGGTCGTGTGGGTATACTTCCAGAAATCACCATCTTTGAATTGCAGAAAGGCAGTGTTTAGCTATTCTTTATTAAAAAAAAATAGCGTGTAGATGATGGGTAGCCCTGTCATCTCTCTAAAATTATAAACGAGGAATTGGATAATGCCTAAACACAACAGATTTAGGCATTTCTAATAAAATAGCAATTAAAATAATTGGATGGATAAATTTTACAATGAAACACTTTCTAAACTGGAAACCTCAATCACCGAAACTGGAATAGATTGATTGCTCTGTACAACGAATAGAGGCTGTTATACACGTAATTGTACAATTCTTGTCCGAAGTAAAGGAATATGTCTTGAAAAGAGGGTTTAAGAATGTGAATGAAGAAATCCGTTTTTTCAAATATCAGAAACCTGCTATTTTAGCAAAACTCATTTACTACAACGCCATTTATAAAATCGAGACAAAGAAGCCCTACAGAGCAAAGCCCATAAGGAAATACCTCAACAAAGAACTGAAAAAGCTAAATAGGTTCTTTGACAACAACCTCGATTTTTACAAGTACTACCGTAGCAATAACTCGTTCCTTGACGAGAAAATGTTTTTACGGGGCAACCACGATATTAAGCTATGGTTGGACACCTATTATTTCCAGTCTGACCAGTCCTTTTCCACGTCACATGATTACAAGGTCGCCAAGATAATAGCCAATGATTTGATACAGGTTTACATCGAAGACCAGTTGTATAACAAATTCCAAAAAGATAAATCGAAAACCCAAAAGAAGCTGAAATGGACAGGTAGCAAAGTAGCCTTGATAGAACTGATTTATGCCCTGCACTATCAAAATGTATTTGACAACGGGAACAACGATATAAGGGAAGTAGCCCAATACTTTGAAAGCACATTTGATATTGATTTGGGCAATTTTTATCAGACTTATTTGGAGTTGAGAAACCGGAAGATGAACCGTACCAAATTCCTTGATGCGCTTCGGGAGGAACTTATCAAGAAAATGGACGGGCAGGACGAAAAGTAGGATTTGGGCGTGCCACCGTCTGCATTTTATCCCCATGCCCAGGCTATCGAAAAAATGCAGACGGGTCGGGCTATCCGCTATATCTTTTGCGGATCTTGCAGGACCGCAAAAGGATGTCGCTTCTATCCCTCACGCTGTATGCCGTCCGAAAAACAAAATATTTATTTTCGTTTTGGTTTCCTGTTTTCAAACTCAAAGGAGGTTTCGGCTTTATCGTTCATGACGATATAGGCATTGAATTTATTGCCCGAATTGTTTTTCATGCCTTTGATTAGATTGGTCTTTCCTTTGGTCAACAGGTCATTGAAGCCAATTACAGGCAGGTCAAAGCGGACGTTTTGCTAATTGTTGAAAGCGAAATGGAGCGTATCAAGAACGACCCCGATTTACAGCATTTGATACAGCAGGATTAGTAACAATCTAACATTAAGCATTTTCAGCTTATAATACATTTCGTGTTGTGTTTTTCTTTAAATTAGCACAAAATGCCTACTTATTTTTTGGTTTAGAATGTTCTCCGCCCGGTGCGGACGCAATACTGTCACCAAACATTGCATAAAGACTATAAAACAAAATGACCGTATTGAAAAATATAATCACCATCCAACATCCCGAATCAATTCATCATACTAATGGAATGGTTGGTTCATGGACAGACTGGGAACTATCTGAAAAAGGAATTGAGCAAGCAGAAAATATGGCCTGTAATCTACAATTGGAGATTAAAAATAATGAATTTTCGCTTTTTACATCCTCTCTTAAAAGAGCAAAACAAACTGCTGAAATCATTGGAGAAAAGCTGGATATACAACCTCGGATAACAGATGCTTTAAAAGAAAGGAGTTTGGGTAAAGCAAACGGAAAATCTGTACAATGGCTAAAAGAAAACATCGAAAATGAGGAAATAACAATTTACGATAAATGCTTTAACGATGCAGAATCCAGATATGATGTTTGGCAAAGACTAGTACCTTTCTACAACGAAATCATCAGCAATGATGATGAAAATATAATTATTGTTTCCCACGGAGATACATTGAGCATATTCAATGCGATGTGGTTGGGGCTGGAAGCTGAAATATTAAATAGAATTGAGTTATACGGTGTAAGTGGAGGTGTCTCATTTTTACACCAAACAAGCACAGGAAAAAGGGTTATCAAAAGAATGAGCGACACCTCTTATATCAAATCTTGGTAAGCCAATCCTTAACCAGTATCGGGCGGATTTAAAAAGCCTCCAATTGTATAGTGTTTAACGCAGTTAGGTGGAGACATTTCATACGACTTTCATTAATAAGCTTATAGATAATTCATCCTTGTAATGGCCTGAAAAATTTTTCAGCTATTTTTGGGTATTGTGAAAAATGTAAATTAGCAAATAAAAAAATGGGTTTGCTATGTTTATGCAAAATTGAAAGTTTCTATTTTCTAATCCGCCACTATCGCCAATACGCGGCCCGTTAGCTGAAACCGCACCCAAAAAAACGTATGAAAATAAATATTCAAGAAATTGAAAATGTTTCAAAACTAAATCCTTTTGATAGATATAATTATTTCATTAAAAAATTAGCAGATTTTGAAATCTTTTATACATTAAAAAATGAAAATGATAACTACGTAATTTCCGAGCTTGAAAATCATCAACTTTTTCCTATATGGAACTTTAAAGAATTTGCTGAATTATGTTTAATTGATGAATGGAAAAACTATAAAATTACAGAACTATCTCTTGATGATTTTCAAGATGAAATAATTGATTTAATTTCAAATGAAAACTATTTACTAAACGTTTTTCCTGTTGGTTTGAAAACTGGATTCGTTGTTGATTTAGAAGAATTTATTCATGACTTAAAAGAAGAATTAGATAAATATTAATGCGGCATCAGCTAACATCGGCTTGGCAAAATGGCGGGTTAAGTGCAAAATTCAACTTTTGTACTTTCTATCCGCCAAAGCTGTGAGCTTTGCCTTTTTTTACTAATTTAGCCAACGGCTCACATCTTTGGCTAACGTTCGTGCCAAATTGAACTTTCGGTTCAATTTATCCCGCACTCTCGCCAAGCCGCGGCCCGTTAGCGGCAATGCCAACCGACCACCCTGCCAAATTTCAACAACTTAAAAATAATGAACTATGGAAAATAAGAACGAAACAGAAATCAGACTTACTACGATTGCCTCAATAGTTTATCCTGCAAGAAACTTGAATCAAGGCATTGATACTTGGGCTTCTTTATTAGGCAAAGAACCAACTTGGCAAAACGAGGACTTTGCTTCTTTTAATATTGAGAATATGGACATTTCACTTTCACGACTTCCTTGGGTTGACTATCCATTGATTTTTTGGAAAGTTGAAGATATAGAAAAAGCACACAGCTATTTTATAACCAATGGAGCAAAAGCAATGGTAGAAATTGCTGACGGTTCTTTGGTAGAGATTGGCAAGGGCAAAGCAGTGGAGGGAAATAATCACAATCCTGATACAGGTGTCGTAGATATGCCTGGAGCAAGATTGGCTGTGCTGAAAGCCGCTGACGGTAATTTATTTGCACTAACACAAGAAGTTCCATTTGATTGGTCAGAAAATAATGAATAATCAAATACGAATGACCTTGAATGAAATTGCAATAAACAGACTGATTAATCAGCAAATTTCCAACCCGAAACTTAAAACACCGCAAGAAGTTTTAGAATGGATGGGTGCAATTCAGGCACAGGATTATGCAATGTCAAAATTGGCTATCGGCATTCGGTTACCTAACAATGCTTTTGACAAACAAATTGAAGATGATTTAAACAACGGAAAAATTATACGGACGCATCTGTTAAGACCTACTTGGCATTTGGTTTCTGCGGATGACGTAAGATGGATGATGCAACTTTCCGCACCGAACCTTAATAAATCTGTTGCATCAATGAACCGAAGTTTAGGTTCTGACGAAACAGTTTTGAAAAAAAGTAATTCTTTAATCAGAAAACTTTTAGAAAAAAATGAAATCCTGACCAGAGAAGAAATAATGAACGAACTCAACAAAAAAGGAATTGCCACAAATGATTTGCGGGCAAGCCACATTATGTTTAGGGCAGAAACGGAAATGATAGTTTGCAATGGCGAAAGAGTAGGCAAACAACTTACTTATGCTTTATTTGATAGAAAAGTACCTGCGGCAAAACCCTTACAAAAAGATGAAGCATTGGCAAGATTAGCGGAAAAATATATCCAAAGCCGAAGTCCTGTAACGATAAAAGATTTTGTTTGGTGGTCGGGACTTAATGTTTCTGATGCGAAAAAAGCATTTGAAATGGTTAAGTCTAAATTCATTTCCAGCATCATTGAAAATGAAGAATATTGGACGAACGAAACAGATAATTTGAAAACCAATAAAGATGATTCGGTTTACTTTTTACCTGCATTTGACGAACTAATCATAAGTTATAAAGATAGAACCGCTACAATTGAAGCAGAAAACCAAGCCATAGCATTTACAAAAAACGGTATTTTCTACCCAACAATTATTTATAACGGCAAAGTCATAGGAACGTGGAAAAAGGTTTCAAAAGGAAATGAAACTGAAATTTTGCCGTCATTTTTTTCATCACTTACCGAAAGCCAAAAAAAGAAATACAAAACAGCTGAAACCAAACTAAAATTGTTCTATAAATAAGACCGAACAAAGGCACGTGCCGCTAACAAGGTACTTATGAAAGGTGGGCTGAATGTCAAAGGCTCATCTTTTGTATTTCTATTGAGCATTAGTGCAAAATTCAACGGAAGTACTACTATTCCCGCCCTTCATAAATGCCCGACCCGTTATGTGCAAGAATTTTCCAACAATCGCTGAAATCAAAAATGAACTTACCACAGAATAAAAAGGAAACATTTGGCAATATTGTAGCCGAATTGATAAAGTTGGACAACATTGTTGCTGTTGTTTTGGGTGGTTCTTTTGCCACAGGAAGAGCGACTGAAAACTCCGATTTAGACATTGGCATTTACTATAATGAAAAAATGCCGTTTAATATTGAAGAAATAAAAAGAATTGCCGAAAAGCAATCCGTAGAGAATGTTCCTATCGTTACCGATTTTTATCAATGGGGACCTTGGGTAAATGGTGGTGCTTGGATACATACTGAAAGTGGAAAAGTTGATTTTTTGTACCGCAATTTGGATCAAGTAAAAAGTACAATTGAAAGTGCTAATAGCGGTGAATGGCAAAAACACTATGAACAACAACCTCCTTACGGATTTTCATCAGTAATCTATCTGGCAGAAATTGAAAACTGTATTCCTGTGTTTGACACGGAAGACATCATTTCTAAATTAAAATCATCCATCAAAAATTACCCTCCAAAACTCAAAGAGACTATTATTCAACAAGGTCTTTGGGCAGCAGAATTTACATTAATTAATGCAGTAGATTTTGCAGAAAAGGATGATTTTTACAATACTTTCGGCAGTATAACCAGAACAGTTAAAAATATTGTAGATGTTCTTTTTGCTATTAATGAAACGTACCCAATCGGTGATAAAAAAGCTATTGAAATTTTAAGCAAATTATCCTTATCTCCCAACAATTTGGCATCAAGGGTAAATACAACGCTAACGGCTGATAAAAATTCATTAAGCGAAAACATTTTTTTGCTCCGAAGACTTTTTGATGATGTGGTTGAACTAACAGACGGAGTTTATAAACCACAATTCGATTTCAAAAAATAATAGGTATTCCTGCACATAACATCAGATTGGCGAAATGGCGGGTTAAGTGCAAAATTGAGCGTTTCGGGCATTTTTATCCGCCGAATGTGTTCCACATTCGCTCAGAAATTTGTAAGTTAGCTCTGTGGAGACACATCGGCTCACTGTCGGTCTGAATCGAACTTTCAGTCCAATTCAATCCGCCACTATCGCCAATCTGTTTCCCGTTACCTGCAATCTTAACTCAAACCGTATAAATCAGAGATGTCCGAAATTTTCAAAAAACATATAACTAAATTCGCAAAGATTTCTGACGATGAATTTGAAGAAATTAAAAAATTCTTTGACACGAAAGAGGTCGCCAAAAAAGAAAATCTATTAGAGGAGGGACAAATTTGCAGGCATCATTATTTTGTTTTGAGCGGTTTGTTACGAAAGTTTTACATCAACGAAAAAGGCACTGAACAAACCACTGAATTTGCCGTTGAAACTTGGTGGCTTACAGATAACTTTGCCTACGAAAATGAAGTTCCTACGGAATTTTATATTCAGGCTGTAGAAAAATCTACGATATTGTATATTACTACAGATAAACAGGAAAAATTATTAACAGAATTTCCTGTGATGGAACGCTATTTCCGTTTTGTTTACCAACGGGCTTATGCAGCGGCTCAGAAGCGCATTAAATTTCTTTTTTCGTTTTCAAAAGAAGAGTTTTATTTTCAAGCCGTTAGAAATCATCCCGAATTTGTACAACGCGTTCCGCAATACTTAATCGCTTCTTATCTAGGTTTCAACCCCGAGTATTTAAGCGAAATCCGAAAGAGGCTTCTTTCTTAAACCAGTTTAAGTTTTTTTATTTCCTTACTCTACAATTTTGCATTAAACAATTTTAAAAAATTAGATAATGCAAAAACGATTTAACTTTAAGGAAGTTGCACCAAGTGCGCTAAAAGCGATGGTTGGCTTAGAAATGTATCTTTCAAAGGCTTCTATATCTAAAACATCCAAAGAACTTATAAAAATCCGTGCTTCACAAATTAATGGCTGTGCCTATTGTATCAACATTCACACTCAAGACGCAATTAAAAGTGGAGAAACAAATCAGCGCATTTTTTTACTGAATGCTTGGAGAGAGGCTGAAGATATTTTTACGGAAGAAGAAAAAGTAGTGTTGGCGATAACGGAAGAGATAACATTAATCCATCAAAATGGATTGTCAGATGACACCTATTCAACCGCATTACAGTTTTTTAGCGAAACTCAAATTGCAGATATTATAACTGCCATAATTACCATCAACCTCTGGAACAGGGTCGTACTAAGCACCCACTTACCAATAGGACAAAGTCTTGCATAGGACTATTATAAAAAAAGCAGGTTCAACAACCTGCTTTTTTTTCACAAAGGATATTTTTGTAATTTAGCTTGTGCCTAACAATAGTATGCGAAATATTCGATAAGTAATTGAAGGTTACTCAAATGAGTGTTATTAGACGTGAACAATAAAAGACTGCAGGTAACAAGGTATTGCCAAAAGCGGGGCTGAAAGGCAAAATTCAAAGTTTGTACTTCTATCTCCGCCAAAAACGAATTTTATTCGTTTTTTTTTTAAAATTTAACTCACAAAAATTCGTTTTGGCTCGCCTCGGTGCAAAATCGAAACTTTCAGCTTCGATTTCCCCGCCTTCGGCAACACGCGACCCGTTGTGTGCAATTTTGCGAGAAACCGATAATATAGAATGTTCCGAACTAAAAACATAATTACCATTCAACATCCTGAATCTATTCATCATACAAACGGAATGATTGGTTCTTGGACTGATTGGGATTGAGTAAAAAAGAATTCAACAAGCTAAAAACATTGCATTTAATCTTAATAAAGAAATAGAAAATAAAAAGTTTTCTATCTATTCATCAACACTCAAAAGGACAAAACAAACTGCTGAAATTATCGCAGAACAATTCAACCTAAATCCAATTTTCACAGAGTCGCTAAAAGAAAGAAGTTTAGGAAAAGCAATAGGAAAATCGGTTAAATGACTGAAAGAGAACATTGAAAATGAAGAGCTGACAATTTATGACAAATGTTTCAGTGACGCTGAATCTAGATTTGATGTTTGGCAAAGACTTCTGCCTTTCTACAAAGAAATAATAAATACTGATGAAGAAAATATTATTATTGTTTCTCACGGAGATACATTAAGTGTATTTAATGTTATGTGGCTTGAATTATACGTGAAAAATCTCAACAAAATTGACTTATATAGAATTAGTGGAGGTGTTTCTTTTTTAAGCCAAACAACACACGGAAAAAGAATTATAAAAAGATTGAGCGATACTTCTTTTTTAACATACTAACAAAAAAAACTAAGATCTAAACACTAAAAAAAATAATGACAATAATTAGAAAAATGGAAGATAAAGATGTTCTATTTTTAGCTGACATTTGGCTAAACACATCTATAATAGCTCACGATTTTTATACCAAAAGATAATTGGATAAATAGCTAGTCTTTAATGATTAAAAAATATCTTCCAAATTCAGAAGTTTATGTAGCAGAGGAAACTAATAATATTTTAGGATTTATTGCATTAAGTGAAAATTATATTGCATCAATTTTTGTAGATATAGAACAACAAGGAAAAGGAATTGGAACTTTACTTTTAAATTATGCTAAAAATTTGCGAACGGAATTGAAATTAAACGTTTACCAAAAAAATGAGAAAAGTGTAAACTTTTATAAATCCAAAGATTTCATAAGCTTATCAGAATCAACAGACCAACCTACTTTAGAGAAAGAATATTTTATGCAATGGAATAATTCTAAAAAATAAAACTGCACACAACATCGCATTGGCAAAATGGCGGGGTAACGGCTAAGTTGAAAGTTTCTGCATATTTAGCCGCCGAATGTGTTTCACATTCAGCTTTTTTTTTATAATTTAGCTTCTCTGGAAACACATCGGCTACGTCACTGCTAAATTGAACTTTACGTCCAATTTATCCGCCACTATCGCCAAGCCCCAAACCGTTAGCGGCAACTCTAAGACAGACCCTACGTTTCAAAACAACAATCGACATGATACGACATAAAGTATTTGTTTTCTTCTTGGTTCTTTTAATCTCGACAATAACTTACGGACAGACAGGCTTTACGATTATTGGAATGGGAGAGAAATTACACGATGGTGACACTTTATATCTTTCATACAAAGATGGCGGGAAATATATTTTGGAAAGGACGACAGCAGCCGACAAGAAATTTACTTTCACTGGTACAGTTAAAGAGCCTGTTAAAGCAAACATTTACCGTAACGAAAATCCGGAACAAGTAGATATTATTACAGAAAGTGTTGACTTATATTTAGAGCCTGGTATAATCAAAATAAATAGCTTGGATACTCTAACAGGAGCAGTCATAAGTGGAACTAGTTTGAATTGTAAGCTCCCCCTTTTTAGTACAGTCTAAAAAGAGACAAAATACATTATGTTTCAGTCTGTTGTTGGGCGCAGTGGAGCGTAGCGGAACGGAGCCCAACAACAGACTTTTTGTTTTTAAATGCCACGGGACTTATTCCTCCTAGGCTATCATGTGGCCTATGATGATTGTAGTCCTGAACCCATTTTTGGCTAATTTCACGCACTTCATCTATACTTTCAAATAGATAAGCGTCCAGCACATTTGTTCGGTATGTTTTATTAAACCGCTCTATCAGTGCATTCTGGGTAGGCTTTCCTGGCTGAATATATTTGAACTCTATTCCCATCACTAAACTCCATTCTTGTCCCAATTTCGCTATAAACTCGGGACCATTGTCCATTCTAATCTTTTGCGGTTTTCCGTGTTTATTGATTAAATGATTCAAGATCCAAATTACACGGCTGCTCTTTAATGAGTAGTCTGTTTCAATAAACAGTACTTCTCTATTGTAATCGTCTATCACATTAAAACTCCGGAATTTACGTCCGTTTTGTAGTACATCATGCATAAAGTCGATACTCCACGTGTGTGTAAAATGGGCAGGTACTGCAATAGTCTCCTTAACGCGAGCCGGCAGGCGCTTCTTAACTTTACGTCTAAGCGGCAGACCCATTTGCTTATAAACCCGGTGTAAACGCTTGTGGTTTACCTTTTGACCGGAGTTTCGCAAGCGGTAATAACTCTTCCAAAATCCTTCCCGAGGATGATCCACAGCCAGCTTTTCCAGACTTGCCATGAGTGCGGTGTCATTCTTGATAGATTGGTACATTAAACTGCTCCTACTCGTCTTTAAAAGGCGGCAAGCCTTGCTTTTGCCACCCGGATATAGCGGAGATACTTCACGCTCAACATTTCTTTTTTGGCAAGGCTTTAAAGCTTTTTTTCGATGATGTATTTGGCCATATCTAGCTCGATAGCTAAATCAGCATACATTCGCTTGAGCTTCGCATTTTCTTCTTCCAGCTGCTTTACCCGCTTGAGTTCACTGGCTTCCATTCCACCGTAACGTTGACGCCACTTATAAAATGTGGCCTTACTAATGCCGTACTCGCGGATAATACTATCCACATCTTTGCCGCTCTCAAACTCCTTAAGAATCTTGGCGATCTGGGTCGGATTGAATTTACTCGTCTTCATAATTACAGTTTTAAAGTTAAGAAAAAATTCCACTTTTAAACCGTACTATTTTCGGGGGAGCTTACAGAATGACACACTACAGTTATTACGAAATCAACTTGCTAATCTAATAAAAAAGACAAGGGAAATTAAAGACCCCGATTATTTTACAGAGGAAGAAAAAAGAGATTCCGCATTAGTAAATCATAACAAAAAGGAACTTGAAAATATTTTTTATAACATCGTTGATACCGAATTAGCCTTTGCAGAACAATACCCCAATTCATATGTCAGTTTAGATATACTTGCGAATAGGTCACGAATTAACACCTATATTGAAAAAGTAGCATCAATATATGACCATCTTGCTGAAAACTTAAAACAAACGCCACAAGGTGACATTATTAGTGAAAGAATAAAGAAGAAACGCCAAGTAGTGGTTGGAATGAAAGCAATTGATTTTTCAATGAAAGACACATATGACAATATAGTCAACCTATCCTATTTTAACGGAAAATATGTTCTCTTGGACTTTTGGGCTTCATGGTGCGGACCGTGTCGTGAAGAACACCCTAATCTAATTTCCATTTACGAGAACTACAAGAACAAAGATTTTACAATTCTAAGTGTGTCAATTGACACAGACAAAGAAAAATGGATAAAAGCAATAGACAAAGACAAACTTACTTGGACACAAGTGTCAGATTTAAGTGGAAGCAAAGGAGAAGTCTATTTGAAATATGGTATAACATCAATTCCAGCAAATTTTCTAATTGACCCTAACGGATTAGTAATTGCTAAAGACCTAAAGGGAGACGGACTAAAAAGCGAATTATCAAAAATATTTAAAACTGAATAATCTAGAATTAAAGGAACAAAGAGCATGACGCTAACATCGGTTTGGTGCAATGGCGGGTGACGGATTTCTATTGAACAGATGTGCACAATTGAACGATAATAATTTTATTCAACCACAGTACTAAAAGGCCGCCACTGCACCAAGCCGTAAACCGTTAGCTGCTATACAGGAAAAACCGTTACTCAAAAAAAATTGTATATTTGTAGATACAAAAATTTAAGTAAGACAAAATGTAAAAAATAATTTCTTTCAGACAAATCAGAACAACAACCCTAAAGCGGTTGCTGTATTGTTTCATCTTTAACGAAAGAAATTATGATTATTCTACAAAACATTTCATATACACATCCCAACAAAGATTTACTGTTTAGCGACATCAATTTTACAGTAAACAATTACGAAAAGGCAGCGTTAATTGGCAACAACGGAGCAGGAAAATCAACTTTGCTCAAAATTATCGCCCAAGAATTACAACCATCAAACGGACAAATAAGCATTGAAGCTGAACCATATTTTGTTCCACAAATTTTTGGACAATACAATCATTTTACCATTGCAGAAGCGTTGAAAATCGATAAAAAATTGAACGCTCTGAATGAAATTTTGAACGGAAATACAAGTGAAGAAAATTTCTATTTACTCAATGATGATTGGACGATTGAAGACCGTTGCAAAGAAGCTCTGAACTATTGGCAATTAGACGATTTGGACTTATCTCAAAAAATGGAAACATTAAGCGGTGGACAAAAAACAAAAGTTTTTCTATCAGGAATTTCCATTCATCAACCCGAATTAGTTTTGCTGGACGAGCCAAGCAATCATTTAGACATTGCAAGCCGACAACTTTTGTATGACTTTATTCAAACCACAAAAAACACTTTGATTGTTGTAAGCCACGATAGAAAATTACTCAATCTTTTAGACACAGTTTGCGAACTGAGTCGAAACGGAATTAAAGTTTATGGTGGTAATTATGACTTTTACGCAGCACAAAAACAAATTGAAAACAATGCTTTGAGTCAAGACATTCAAAGTAAGGAAAAAGCATTGCGAAAAGCCAAAGAAAAAGAACGGAAAACGATTGAACGACAACAAAGATTAGACAATCGTGGAAAAGGCAAACAAGCAAAAGCCGGCGTTGCCCGAATTATGATGAACACTTTACGAAACAATGCCGAAAACAGCACATCAAAACTCAAAAGTGTTCACGCAGATAAAATTGGCGGTATTTCGCAAGACTTGCAAGAACTTCGTTCTTCCCTACCCGACATTGACAAAATGAAATTCGGTTTTGATAATTCAGCCTTGCACAAAGGAAAAATTTTGTTTACCGCATCGAACATCAATTTTGCTTACAACACGCAACCGTTTTGGAAAAACCATTTGAATTTTCAAATCACAAGTGGCGAACGCATTGCCTTAAAAGGAACAAATGGTTCAGGAAAAACGACTTTGATAAAACTCATTTTGGGCGACATCGAACCACAAACAGGAACAATTTACCGAGCAGACAACAAATCGGTTTACATAGACCAAGACTATTCTTTGGTTGACAACAAACTAAAAGTTTACGAACAAGCCCAACAATTCAATGTTGCTGCATTACAAGAACACGAAACCAAAATCCGATTAAATCGCTTTTTGTTTACCAAAGAAGATTGGGACAAACCTTGCAGTGCGTTGAGCGGTGGCGAAAGAATGCGTTTGCTACTTTGTTGTTTAACGATTAATAGCAAATCGCCTGACATCATCATTTTGGACGAACCGACCAACAACTTGGATATTCAGAATGTGGAAATCCTAACAGCAGCCATCAATGAATATCAGGGAACGCTGGTAGTCGTGTCGCACGATGAAACATTTTTGGAACAAATAAACATAGAACGAACAATTTCATTAACCCAATAAACAGAATGAATATGACAAATAAATTAACAGCAGGCACATTACCCAATCCACCAACAGGAGGAATACTATGGCAAATTCACCGCTATTTAAACGAAAGTGAAATGCCCGAATATCGTTACCGATAAATAGTTTATGCTTTGCAACAGGGCATTGAATATTTTAGAGAGGTGAAAGAACTTCCCAAAAGTTTTAAGAGAAAAATTGGAAACCCAATTTGGAGAAACGCCTTTACCGCTAAAGCCAACCATCATTCATTCGGCTGAACAAGTAGAGAAAGTACTTTTTGAAACCCAATCCGGAGCAAAAATAGAAACGGTTCTTTCCCGTTACCGTGCAGGTTGGACATCTATGTGTATATCGCCACAATCAGGTTGCGGTTTAGGTTTTACATTCTGTGCCACCTCAGCTATGGGATTGATGAAAAATCTTTCTGCCGATGAAATTTGTCCACAAGTATTCCATTCACATTGGAACAATCAGGTGCCCGACAGCATAGCATTTATGGGTATGGGCGAAGCACTTGCAAATCCAAATATTTAAACCGCTATAGAAGCGTTTACCACCAAAGGATATGGCGAACTTTCACAACGCAGGCTTACCGTTTCAACTGTTGGGTTTGCACCGAATTTAGAAAAATTGGTAAAAAGGTTTCCGCAAGTAAACATTACCTTATCAGTTCATTCCCCTTTTCCGGAACAAAGAGCAACATTAATACCGTTAGAAAAACGCTTTCCTTTAGACGATAATTTCAAAATACTTGACGAATATGTAAGTAAATACAAACGGAGAATTTACCTAGCTTACTTATTGATTGAAGGATTAAATGATACACAAGAACATTTGAACGCATTGGTTGATATGGTAAAGTCCAGAGTTCGTCCAGAGTTATATCACATCAGCGTTATAAGATACAACAATGCTTTTGGAGCAAATCCGTCTTATAAGCAACCAACAAAAGAGAAAGTTATTGAATTTGTTTCCCAGTTAAACCTAAATGGTGTTCACGCTACAAAAAGGACGCAATTCGGCTCAGAAATAGATGCGGCTTGTGGACAATTTCACGCAGAATATGTAAAAACTAAAAAAAGAAAAAATGCTATATAAAATGTACAGCAGTTAACATCGGTTTGGCAAAAAAGCGGGTTCAGTGCTTAAATGAAGCTTTGTGCTTCGTATCAAGTTCAGTGCTGGCAGACAGTGAATCGCTTCGAAATTGCCACCTTCGGGTAGCTGCAAACCGTTAGCGGAAAGTGTAAACAATACAAATCAAAAAAAAGAAGATATAGAACTTTCTCCTCCCCATGTACACTGCCAGTCAAACCGGTGGCTTTAAAAGTTTGCTTTTTTTTCGTTCCTTTGCAGGATACTAAATGGTATGTTTGCGAAATCAAAACGATTCCGTCTGACCCCATAAAAGAGACGATAACAGATGAAAAAAGCAGAAGCAACACGGTCGATGATTTTACATAAAGCGTTTGAACTGATTTATGTTAAGGGCTACCAGACGACGAGCATTGACGACATCATCGCTACCACACAAGTAACGAAAGGGGCTTTTTATTATCATTTCAAAACCAAAGACGAAATGGGACTTGCCATCATCAACGAAGTCCTCAAACCCACACTTGCAAGCAGTTTCATCGAGCCACTTCAAGGCGAACAAGATCCGTTGAATGCCATTTACAACCTCATGGATAGTCTATTAATGAAAAATGAATTTTTGAAGGTGGAATATGGTTGTCCGGCCTCAAACTTCACTCAGGAAATGACCCCGTGGAATTCAGAATTTAATAAGGCTTTAAATGAATTAACCCGGGAATGGACAGAAGCAATAACCGCTACCATTGAAAGAGGAAAGAAAAGTGGCGTCATCCGCAAAGAGGTAAATGCGAAACAGGTAACCATCTTCGTTTTGTCGGGCTATTGGGGCATTCGGAATTTAGGAAAATTAGAAAACAGCAAAAAGGTCTATATTTCTTATTTAAAGCAACTTAAAATTTATCTAAACAATCTTAAATAATTTTTTTGCACAAAAACATACTAACTGGTATGGTTTTATTATTTTTATCCCGATAACAAACCAATCCGCACAGAAACGGTTATTATAAATAACGATAAATTTGTATTGAAAAACAGATCAAAAGAGAATATTTTTATGGGGCATATAAGAGAATACTACGAACGGATAATAAAATTACAGGAAACAGAATGGAAATTCATCTCTTCCCATTTTAGCCGAAAAGTGTTTGCCAAAAACCAAATCATCACACGACAAGGTGAAACAGAAAATTTCCTTTCATTCATCGAAACCGGCATTGTTAGGTTCTATATTCCTGATGATGAAAACGAGCTGACTTTCAACTTCAGTTTTGACAAAGAGTTTACTTGTGCCTACGACTCATTCTTGACACAAACGCCATCCGAATACGAATTACAGGCATTGACAGAAACCGTGGTTTGGCAGATTTCCTTTGAGGATTTACAAAAAGTCTATGCTCAAACCAAAGTCGGGAATTATTTGGGACGTTTTGCTTCCGAGAAATTATTTTTAGCCAAAAGCAAACGCGAATTATCTTTATTGAAATACAATGCAAAAGAGCGTTATTTAAGACTGTTCAGCGAACAGCCCGATATTCTGAAATTTATCCCGCTAAAATACATCGCTTCCTACATCGGAATCACCCCACAAGGCCTGAGTCGGATCCGCAGACAAATTGCGTAGCAATCACCGCTAAAAAATCAATGAACAGCGTAATTACTTAACATCGGTTCATTGCCTTCCTGGCTTATTCTTTTGAACTTTGCAATAAAATCAAAAGAATGAAACGACCCATTTTAGCATACGGACACAGCATTTTGAAACAGAAATGCAACGACATCGAAAAGGACTATCCTGAATTGGATAAACTGATTGCCGATATGTGGGAAACGATGGAAAATGCCAATGGATGCGGTTTGGCTTCGCCCCAAATCGGACTTCCCATACGACTATTTATCGTGGACAGTAAAACGACTTTCGAAAATCTCGATGAACAAGACCAAGGAATCTATTTTGAGAAAAATGATAGCGGCATAAAGGAAATATTCATCAATGCAAAAATCATTGAACGTTCGGCAGAGCTTTGGGAAGACGATGAAGGCTGTTTGAGTATTCCGGAATTATCCCAAAAAGTAAAAAGACCTTGGACGATTACGATAGCCTATTACAATAAAGATTTTGAACTGCAGAGAAAGACATTCAGCGGAACCACCGCAAGAATGATACAGCACGAATACGACCACACAGAAGGGATATTATACCTTGACTATTTGAAACCGCTGACCAAAAAACTGTTGGAAGGGAAACTCAAAAAAATAGCCCGAGGACAAATAAAAACAAGGTATCCGATGAAGTTCGTGTGATGATACTGCCGACCTCAGCCTATAAGACTCCAACATCACGAAGCTTCATCGCAATTTAGTGCAGCATTCTCACTGTCCCAAAGGAAGTCACGAAAGTTTCAATCCCTGTTGACAAATGCGCAGTGGTTGTTTTGCACCTACCTGTGAACTTTTTAAAAACATATATACCTCATTAAAAGCAACTTATAACTCAATCAATCAACCTAAAATATTTCTTACTCAAAAACATACCAACTAGTATGTTTTTTATTTAACTTTGCATGCAAACATAAAAACAAGAAATATGCATACACACGGCACCCAGGAATTTACAATCATCAATGCGTTGGTTGCAGCGTTGATCGGCTTAGTATTCATCATTATCATGTCCTTTGTGAAAGAACCCTCCCGACAGAAAATCAACGCCATTATTATAGCGGGCGCAGGCGGGGTTTACTGGAGCGGCGGATTAGGCGTATGGGAATATATCTTTGGTGCCGTTATGTTGTTTGTGGCCTTCAAAGCCCTCAAGCATTATTATTTCATCGGAATCGGTTGGCTAATGCACACAGGCTGGGACGTAATTCATCATCTATACGGTGATCCCATTATTCACTTTGCACCACTTTCGTCCGCCGGTTGTGCCGTGTGCGATGCGGTTCTGGCAATCTGGTTCTTCTTTGGTGCACCTACCATTTGGAACGTATTCAAAAAACAAAAAACAATTACGACGGCATAAAATGTATTCCACTTTATTAGTCTTTCACTCTTTGATTCGTTGGCTTGTACTAGTCTTTATACTTTATTCTATTTACAGGGCCTTTGTCGGCTTGGTCAACGACAGGGCTTTTTCAAAAACGGACAACGCTTTTCGACACTGGACGGCTACGGTTGCGCATATTCAACTAATGATTGGCATCATCCTATATACAAAGAGCCCGCTGGTCAAATATTTTTGGAAAGAAAAGGAAAGTAGTTTTCAAAACTTAGAACTGACTTTTTACGGTTTAATTCATATTATTTTAATGCTAACTGCTATTGTGGTGGTAACAATCGGCTCAGCAAAGGCAAAGCGACAGCAAACGAACAAGAAGAAATTCAAAACAATGTTGGTTTGGTTTTCTATTGCGCTCATAATCATTTTCATTGCCATTCCCTGGCCGTTTTTACCCTTTTCAGGCAGACCTTATTTCAGAATATTTTAATGATGAAGAAACTTTTCAACACATCTATCGGACGTTTACGAATCCTTGCCATATTAGAGGGCATATCATTAATTGTCTTAGTTTTTATTGCTGTACCCTTGAAGCACGTTTGGGATATTCCCGGCTTGTCAAAGTCACTTGGCCCCATTCATGGCGCACTTTTTCTGCTGTTTGTGTTTAATGCGTTACGTGTAGGAGTAGAACAACAGTGGAAATTTAAAGAGATTACCTGGAAGATTCTTGTTGCTTGTTTTATTCCTTTTGGTACGTTTTATATTGACTATAAAATACTTCGTAAAATCGACGAGGAATAAAGCAGACAAAAGTTTCAAGTTACCTTCGCACAAACTTTACAAATTCCTGTAAGTACACAATTTATGCTTTCGACATGATATCCTTCAGGTACGGAAAAATGAACTGCCTGTGGCAGGCATACTATGGTATTGCACTTCGTACACCGAAAATGAAAATGATTTTGGGGAAAAGCCTTATCATCACATTTAATGCAAACTGCAAAATATTGTTTACCATCTTCTGCCACGATTTTATGCACTTGGCCGTCTTCGCAAAAGCGGTTCAGTATTCTGTAAATCGTAGCCCTGTCAATTGCTACATCAATGTTCTTTTCAATAGCATCACGACTCATCGCCTTCCCTGTACGGGTCAATAGCTCAAGAACTGCATCTTTGGAGGGAGTATTTCTTCTTTTCATTTTAATCATATTACACAAAGTTAATGCAAATTATTTGCATTAACCTAATGCAATACTGTCGCATTAATTATTTTATTATTACCTTTGCCGAAAAAGAATGACAAGACGAGAGCTTATACAACAGTATGGATTTGCTTTAACGGCATTGGCAATGCCTTTTCCATTGATAACTTTTTCAAAAGATAATAGTATGACAGACAAAAAACAATTCGATGTAATCATCATAGGCGGCAGCTATGCCGGACTTTCAGCGGCAATGGCCTTGGGGCGTTCGTTAAAAAATGTACTTATTATAGACAGCGGGAAACCCTGTAACCGCTATACCCCACACTCGCATAACTTCATCACGCAGGACGGTTCCGTCCCGGGAGAAATTGCGACAAAAGCCAAAGAACAAGTATTGAAATACGATACTGTGAAATTCTTTGAAGGCTATGCTGCTGAAGGAAAGAAAACCGAAAACGGTTTTGAAATTGCCGTACAGTCCGGTGAAAGATTTTCGGCCAAAAAACTAATTTTTGCAACCGGTGTAAAAGATATTTTCCCCGATATAAAGGGTTTTGAAGAATGCTGGGGCAAAACCGTTATTCATTGCCCCTACTGTCACGGTTATGAATTTAAAGGAGCTAAAACAGCCGTCATTGCCAAAGGAGACCGGGCTTTTCACGTTGCTTCATTAGTCAATAATTTGACCGATAAAATCACGATTGTAACAAGAGGTAAAGCGGATTTCACGGAAGAACAATCTGTCAAACTAAAAAACCATCAAATCAATATTATCGAGAAAGAAATAGAAGAAATCAAACATCAAAACGGGAATATTACAGCGTTGATTTTTGAAGACGGAACGCAAGAAACCTTTGATGCAGCCTATGCCGCACTTCCATTTGAACAACATTGCAAAATTCCACTGGATTTAGGATGCGAAATTACAGAAACGGGACTGATAAAAGTAGATATGTTTCAACAGACAACTGTTCCCGGCGTCTATGCTTGTGGTGACAATATCAATCCATTGCGTTCGGTGGCCAATGCGGTTTCAAGCGGAAATATAACCGGAGCGATGGTGAATCACCGTTTGACAGAAGAAAAATTTTAATGGATAAAATCGTCAAGGAAGTGAATGAAAAAGGTAGATTGGCATTGGGATAATAGTTGAAAGTGTAGCACTATTATGTGTAAGCTCTCCATCTTAGTACAGTCTTAAAAGAGACAAAATACATAATATGACCTCCTCCCAGTTGTTCAGACAGTTTTAATTTGAGTTTCAGGGTTATTTTGATGTAAGTTAATAAATTCCTGCGGTGATAAATCACTTAAGGAACTATGAGGACGAAAATAATTATACTCCCATTTCCAATCATCGATTTTCTCTCTGGCGTCATCTAAAGATAAAAACCAATGTACGGATAAGCATTCATCTCTAAACTTGCCGTTAAATGATCGCTCCGGCGACCCGGTCTACGTAAGGATTATCTGTAGGCTTTCCTGGTCTGGAAAAGTCTAGGGTTATACCATTTTCATATGCCCACTTGTCTACATCCTTGGATATAAATTCGCACCCATTGTCACATTGAATACGCTCCTGACTACATTTTTCTATTAAACAAATATGCTGTAATTCAGAGGCTACATCATGGCCTTTGAGTGATTCAAATGAAGTACTCCCGATTTTCGGGACAGCCGAATATGTAATAACTTAGAGGTTGATATAAGAAGAGAACGACGTAGATTTTCGGCTGATTTCAAAGCCAAGGTAGCCTTAGAGGCCATCAAAGAACGAAGTACAGTACTTCAGATTTCCAGTAAATTTAAAATCTCGCCGGCACAGGTGACAAAATGGAAGCACGAATTCTTAGATCGAGCCACAACGGTTTTTGAGAAAGAGGTTCCGGATCAGAGAAAAAGGAGCAAGAACTTTACTCCAAAAGTGGGGAGCTACAGGTGCAGGTAGACTATTTAAAAAAAGTCTTGGGGAAATGAGTGTATATCAAAAGCGGATGCTGATTACGCCTTCTTACCGGCAACTTGCTGTTAATAAGGAGTGTCCTTTACTGGAACTACCCCGAAGCAACTATTTTTATAAGTCTCAGGGGGAGAACCTTCTTAATCAGTTCATTATGAACAAAATTGATAATAAGTTTACGGAATGCCCTTTTTACGGGGTAGAACGTATGACCGATTATATCAATTATAGGTATGGACTAGGAGTAAATGTAAAACGTATTCGTCGGCTGTATAAATTGATGGCTCTGGATACATTGATGCACAAACCCGGATTAAACGAAAGATGCATTCATTTTCCCCTATTTACTCAATAACCTGACCATAGACAGGCCCAATCAGGTGTGGCAAGCTGATATAACCTAAGTAGCTATGCAAAGTGGCTTTATGCGGGCGGCGTTCCGCTATAAATTTGCAATCATTGATGTTCATTCTCGTAATATTCTAGGCTGGGGAACTTCTAACACAATGAGCGTATCCTGGATGATTGAGGTACTTGAATCGAGTATACGAGAATACGGGAAACCCGAAATATTCAACTCGGACCAGGGAAGCCAATTTACCAGTCTAAAGTTCGTCAGCTTGCTCAAAAATCACAAAATAAAACCATATATGGACGGAGAAGGGAGGACTCTGGACAACGTTTTAATCGAGCGATATTGGAGGAGTTATAAGTACGAATATCTCTTCCTGAATCCTCCAAAAGATGCATGGGAATTATTCTCTGAAACGGAAAAATATGTGAAATTTTATAACAAAGAAAGAAGGCATGAGGCTCTTGAACGCCTTACTACTCCCAATGAAGTATATTTTAACTATAGAAAACTACCAAATGTTTCTTAATTTTGAATAAGTGCTGTCCAAGATATGGGGAGTACTACAGTCTAGGGGTCTAGGACGTAAGATTTTCCTTCTTAAAACAGAGGTTCGAATCCTCTATGGGCTACTATTAAAAACATAAACTAAGAATATATCCCATAATAATTAAAATGTATCTTATTCGGTATTTGCTTAAACTGTTGGTTTTACTAATTGCTAGTAATGCCATTCTTTATATAATAAATAGAACCACATCAACCAAATCAACTCCAAACTATGATATAGAAAGTATTTTTACCAAGGGGATAGAAGAAATCGATATTGATACATTTTGTGCTAAAGTGGCTGAAGAAATAAGAGATAAACCGATTTTACTCTTAGGTGAACAGCAGCATACTGATGGGGCAACTCTCCTAGTTAAATCCAAAATAGTTGACCTGCTAAGAAGAAAGTATAATTACGAAATCGTCTTAATGGAAGGTTCATTTTTTTACAATAACCTACTTCGAGATAAAATATTAAATAACAACTCTGTCAATGCGAATGACTGGGATAGGGCCTTGTATACATATTGGGGTCTGTCTGACCAAACCGGTCTTTTGCGGCAGACAATTTCAAATCAAAAACTGGACTTTCGTGGATTTGACTATAATTATTTGACACATTCTAATCTTACAGGTTTATCAAAATATATTAAGGGATATTTCGGTGTAGATTCTCTGGCAAATTATGCATTTATGTATGAAATTCTAGAAAAGGGGTTGGGGCCTCTTTATCTTTTTAATTCTCCTTATTACAGAGACAGGCAAGACACATGCCTGAACCAAATTAAACGGCTTACTAATATAATTAAAGATAAGGATTCTCTTGATGTCCAGGATAAAACCATGCTGTTAACTCTAGAAAATTTGCATGATTTCTTTTATGCTAATATTTATGTACCGAATTATGGTAATGATAGAAATATGTTCCGGGATTCCATTATGTTTAAAAATGTAAGTTATATACTGAATAATTTTATAGAAGAAGATAAAAAAGTAATTATTTGGGCAGCCAATGCCCACCAGATGTATGAACCATTAGATAATGGCTATCTACCTATGGGGTATCGACTTAAAAATAAATTTAAAGACAAGGTTTATAGTGTTCTATTTACTTCTGGCGTTGGGAAAAATAATCGTGCCGATAGAGTTAGAAGTATCAACCCAAGCTCATTAAAAAGTATAGAGCATATTTTACACAAACAAAATAAGAACTTTATTTATAGTACGTTTAAAGATGACCGTGAAATCATAATGAAGTTTTTGGGTCATCAAAATATCTCTTTTCACTGGCAGAAGGCAATGGATAGTTTTATATATGTTGACAAAATGACCCCAATAACTTTTCAAAATAATTCATATTAATAATTTATCCTTTTATTATAAGAAGTCATCTGATGGTGTAAAAAATGTTACACTAGACTTCTCCAAAGGTAAGATCACCGGAGTGATCGGAGCCAATGGGTCTGGAAAATCGACACTATTTAAGCTGATAAGTGGTTATATCGATGTATTACCAGGGAAAATATTTCTGGAAGATATAGATATTACTTTTGACCCGATATTAAGCAAGTCTAAAGTTTCGATCTGTTTTGATTCGCCGTCAGTTTTAAAGCCTCTGACGGTAAACGAAAACATGGAGTATTACAATCTACTCTTTAAAAAGCCCGCTGAAACCATTTCTGACATTCTTGAAGAGCTTAATCTTACCAACTTTAAGAACTACCCAGCGAGGAAGCTTTCGTTTGGTTTAACTCAAAGGTTAAATATAGCCACCATGCTTTTGCGGGATACAGAGACTTTAATTTTTGATGAACCTCTAAATGGTTTGGATCCGCAGAGTATCACCATACTCCGCGAGTTATTTTTACGGTACAAAGAAAAGGGAAAAACACTTATTGTTTCGGCCCATTTGCTTGCAGAGATAGAGAAAATTACAGATGTAGTAGTTATTCTCAAAGAAGGCCGTGTAGTTTTTAATGAAGTTAATCCGTCGAAAGCTCACAATATGTTTTTCTTGGCAGAATGTGAAAATACGTCATTGAACAAAATATATCTGAATAACATCGGGCCGTATTCTGAAAGCACTCGAAAACTTAGAATCTGTACCCGGGATATTGAAGGTTTAGAAGGGATGAAGGTAGTTTCACAAACGCAACAGATTGAAGACATATATAACTTTTTATACCAATATGATTAAGTTTCAAGATCTATTCAGGGCGGAGCAATATAAATTTAAAATAAGCCCCTCCTGTATATTTGCGGTAGTTATACCTGTTTTAATTACTAGCTATGTTTTCTATAGATCATGGTCATTGATAATTTCTTCTCCAGGTAATGGTAATGACCCCTGGCAACTAATTTTTGGATTTTCATTAAGCGCTTTCTCATTAACTCCATTTTTCTATACTTTATTTTCTATTTATATAGTACAGGATAACTTGAACAGGGACTTCACAAATAATCTTTATGACCTGACGTTTACTTTTCCTTTATACAAGAGTAGTTTTTATTTGGCCAAAATATGCTTTTTGGGCTTGATAATTTCTATTTCTATCGGTCTACTATATCTCTTATTGGTATTGGGCGTAAACATTTCTGAATTATTTATGAAACAGAACAAGTTTTATGATTATTCCGATACTGATTTTTGGGTATTTAGCTATGGATTTTTTCGCTTGTTACTGTATTCATGGGTTATCCTATTGATTCAATTGGTTGTAAACCGGTTTAGTAGAAATCCGGTAATAAATATAATTGTGCCGATGTTATTTAGCATAATGGCCTTATTTATGTATAATAAACCCAAATTCGAGCTTTTCCCCTATTGCTATATATATAATATAGGCGATTCTGTAGATGTGCTTGGCGTTATAACAGATTATCATATAGATGTTCTAGCAATTCTGACTATTCTTTTATCTTCATTTTTATATGTGAGAGGCCATAAATTGATTAAAGGAAAAACTACTTAATTATAGTAGGATAGTAAAGAAAAAAGGGAACTATAATAGCACAATGAAAATGCTACCATCTAACAGCCCATTTTCTGTGCTTATTTTCTTCTTTAGAAGATAAATTTCTTGACCCCTTCTTCTCTTTTCACAGCAAAAGTATCATTTGTCCTAGAGCTGTCAAGCCTCGTTTTCTGCTAAAGTCCTGAAAACTCCACCCTTTGGGTCGTTTTCAGGGCTTTGACTTGCCATTACTCCTCTCAAACTTTTACAGTAGCATAAAAAGAAAGAATGTTTAATGAAGTACTCCCGATTTTCGGGACAGCCGAATAAGTAATAACTTAGAGGTTGATATAAAAAGAGAACGACGTAGATTTTCGGCTGATTTCAAAGCCAAGGTAGCCTTAGAGGCCATCAAAGAACGAAGTACAGTACTTCAGATTTCCAGTAAATTTAAAATCTCGCCGGCACAGGTGACAAAATGGAAGCACGAATTCTTAGAGCGAGCCATAACGGTTTTTGAGAAAGAGGTTCCGGATCAGAGAAAAAGGAGCAAGAACTTTACTCCAAAATCAGGGAGCTTCAGGTGCAGGTTGACTTTTTAAAAAAAGTCTTGGGGAAATGAGTGTATATCAAAAGCGGATGCTGATTACACCATCTTATCGGAAACTTCCTGTCAGTAAGCAGTGTGCTTTACTGGAACTACCGCGAAGTAGCTATTATTTTAAGCCTCGGGGCGAGAACCTTCCTAATCAGTTTATTATGAACAAAATTGATAATAAGTTGACGGAATGCCCTTTTTACGGGGGAGAACGTATGACCGATTATATCAATTATAGGTATGGACTAGGAGTAAATGTAAAACGTATCCGCCGGCTGTATATATTGATGGCTCTGGATACATTGATGCTTAAGCACGGATTAAGCGAAAGATGCATTCCTTTTCCCCTATTTACTCAATAACCTGACCATAGACAGGCCCAACCAGGTGTGGTAAGCTGATATAACCTAAGTAGCTATGCAAAGTGGCTTTATGCGGGCGGCGCTCCGGTACAAGTTTGCTATAATAGATGTATACTCCCGCAAAATCTTGGGCTGGGGGACTACCAACACCATGAACGTAACCTGTATGATGGAGGTACTTGAATCAGCTATCCGAAAATACGGAAAACCTGAAATTTTCAACTCGGATCAAGGTAGCCAGTTCACCAGTCTAAAGTTCGTCAGCTTGCTCAAAAAGCACAAAATAAACAGTCTATGGACGGAAAAGGGAGGGCTCTGGACAACGTTTTCATCGAGCGATATTGGAGGAGTTACAAGTACGAATATCTCTTCCTGAATCCTCCAAAAGATGCATGGGAATTATTCTCTGAAACGGAAAAATATGTGAAATTTTATAACAAAGAAAGAAGGCATGAGGCTCTTGAACGCCTTACTCCTAACGAAGTATATTTTAACTATAGAAAACTACCAAATGTTTCTTAATATTGAATAAATGCTGTCCAAGATATGGGGAGTACTTCTCCTTTTTTAAGTGCAGATCTACCAAAAGTACCCTGCTCCAATCGTTTGTAGTAGAGCACAAAGCCGCCTCGCTCCCAGTGTAGCAGTTTGATGTGGGTACGGCTACGGTTCAGGAAAACGAACACTTCGCCGCTGGTAGGCTGGCGTTGCATCACCGAAACAACCAATCCACAAAGCCCATCGAATGATTTTCGCATATCGCAATGGCCATCATATAAATAAAAACGGTGCCAAGAACCTAATGAAAACATGGTGCTACAATCGGATAAGCTGCGATATCAGAGAAAAATCGCGCGGTACTTTCAGCCTCACCCCTGTAGGATAGATAATCTCTATTTGTTCCCCTTTCACAGCTGATCCGGAGGGCATAAAACCTCTGCTACCGGCTTCCTGTTCCTTGGACTTGGCGACCCAGTAACGCAAGGTCGAAACGTTGATCCCGTGCAATAGGCCAAATGCTTTTTGGGGCAATCCGCTCACTTTCCAATCCTCAACCAGCGAAAGCATCCTCTCTCTTTTTAATTCTGTGCTCATGACACAAAGATCCGCCTCCAATTCAGAATAAGCAATATGCACTTGGTAGGGCGCATACTGCTAAATTACAAAAAAGGGAAATAAAAATGGCTTATGGGGTAATAGAATTACTGTCGTTGAATTTTGCACTTAACCCGCTCTTTTGCAAAACCGATGTTAGCGGTTCGTTGTTTATCTTTTTCGTATGTAATGCAGTTGCATTAACCCTGTTTCAAATGTTTTTGCTTGAACAAATTCAAGTGTTTGTTCGGGTCTTCCGTCTTTAAAAAGTCGTGTTCCATTGCCTAATAGAACAGGTATAACCGAAATTATAAATTCGTCTATTAAATCGTGTTTCAAAAGTTCATTTATTACTTCTGCACCACCATCACAATAGATATTTTTTCCTTTTTCAGATTTTAGTTGTTTGACCAATTCAGATAAGTTTCCTGTGTAAAAAGTTGTTCTGCCTACCTTTGGTCTTTGATTTCTTGTAATGACATAAACATCTCTTTGTCCGTTGTCGTAGTGAGAAGAACCGATTTCGTTAAGAACATAATCGTAGGTTCTCCTGCCAATAATTAACGTGTCTATTGTGTTTGTAAACGCTGCATAACCGTAGTCTTCTCCTTCTTTTTCAACGAGTTTTAAAAAACTAAGGTCGTCATTAGGTTTTGCAATGTAGCCGTCTAAACTTGTTGCAATAAAAAGTGATATTTTTCGCATTTGCTTAAATTTATTAAGTTTCTGCAAAGTTACCTTTAAGAAAACATTGGTACTTTGTAAAAATGCGACATTTTAAAGTTGCGATGGCAAAAGTCCTGTGTTTCGTTTGATTTCGTTGGTAAGATGTGAATGGTCATAATAGCCACATTCAAAAGCAATATCTAACAAGCTACGATTGTCATTTGAATTTTTGATTGTATTCAAAGCATTCTGAAAGCGAATAATATTTGAATATTCTTTTGGGGATAAGCCAATGAGCCTTTTAAAATTTCTCTCTAATTGTCTTACAGTTGTGAAATTTCGTTTTGACAGTTCGTAAATGCTTATTTGTCCGTTTGTTGAGTGTATATCATTAATAACCGATTGTAATGGATTGTGTTTGCTATTTATTCTTTCGGAAAAAAAATGGTTAAAATAATCGAACGGGGCTTTGAGGGTTTTATCAATATTAAAGGAATTAGATTTTTCAAACTCAATAGTGTCGTTGGTCAATTCATTTTGTGAAGTATAGCTATAAAAATTTGCAAAAGTTGCAGGTTTTAGACACACACCTATTAGATGTGTATCGTTATCAATAAAGCTGTCTTTAAATGAAGTCATTGCACCAACAACATATGTTTTCCCAAATTCCATTTTAGTCATACCGTTGTCAGTCAAGCAAGTATCTCCCAAATTCATTACAATACCTGCACAACCATCTGGAAAAACCCTTTCCCATTGCGTCCCACGTTCGTTTCCTTTTAGCTCCCAATAGAAATGAATAAAGGGTTCTAATTCTCTGTAAGGCTTAACTTTTTCGTACTTCATCGGTTTCTACGGTGTTGTTCGTTACAATGACCGCTAACGTTTTGGCGCTTGGCGCCAGTGGTGGAAATTGAAGCGAAAAGTTTCAATTTAGCGACACAGTAAGCAAAAGCCGAAACTCTAATTTTTAGCCTTAACCCGCCATTATGCCAAAGGCAATGGCGGCAGCTGCCGTTAGATTCATTCTATTTTGTTCATCACAGCATTCCAAGTGTTAATTAATTTTTCTCCATCGTACAATGAACCATTCGCATAACAAATATCATCTAATCTTTTTATGATTTCAAAACCATTTAAGTTTGTTCCTTCAATCGTGAATTTTGAGTAAATGAGATTTCTATCAACATTGAATATTCCTTTCTGAATACCAAGTTCTGGATTTAAAGATTCGAAATGATATTCATAATTAGAAACTATCCTAATTTTGAAGTTGTTTACTCGTTTCATTCCTCCAAAAACAGCCCAACTATCGTTTCTAATTTCTTGTTTTTTTACAATGATGTTTGATTCTCCTGTTGCTTTTGATATTATTCCGTCAGGTGATACAAATTCTGATTCTGTTTTCCATTTTGCGGTTTCTGATAGCAAGTGCATCTTATTTATTTTACATTAATGATAATCTTTCATATCTATTTATTAGCTCCTCCGCATTTTTTATTTTTACTATGTATATTTTGTCGATTTTCATATTATTTATTTAATTTTCCGTTTCCGAGCGTTGGCAGTAATCGTGTTAATTGTCTGTCCTTTCGTTCACAAGATACTATCAGACCTGAATTACTGTACCACGACAACAAAAGTTGATTAACGCTACAATACTTTCAAGTTCCACTTCCGCTTGTAAACCGTACTTACGGGGACAGTCATTCAGTGTTTAATTTTACTCCGTCAATGGTCGCACTGTCGCTTCATACGGTTGCTGCCAACGGGCCGCGTGTATGTGTCAGTGGCGGAGATAGAGGCACATACTTTTCGGTTAGGCACAAAGTTAGTTAAATGCGATGACTTTGATTTAAGCACCTAAACCACCATTTTGCAAAACCCTTGTGCTTGTTGCACAACTAAAAAATAAATAAAAAAAGTTTGGTTTGGGGCATGCTAAGCGACAATGTTTTTGAGCCTGAGCTTGGTAAAGCGGCGGAGTAGTAAAGTCGAACCCGTTTTAGGTACGCTGATCAACTACCACAATATGCGAAGGGGATCCATTTTTCACGAAAAACCGACCTTCATCGACTGAGTTTCAGCCTGAATTACCCAGTCAATTTCCCACCTAAAAATTTTATTGTCATAAAAAAACAGCTCCGTAATGAAGCTGTATTAAGGTCAATATTTTTATTTTTGAGATTTTTAGGGAGTTGTTCAACGGTTACCGATGTTGGCGGAAGTCCTTTTTTAATATCGCATTCTCCAACTAGTTATCAGTCCGTTCTCAACGGTGAACAAAAAGTTGGCTTTGTTTGTGTAACCACGACTTGAATATTGTCCTTTTACAACCACTTCATTTTCACTAATTACGGTAAACTCAGGATTTGCTACTTTTCCTTGACGCTCAATGATGTCACTTTCTATCCATTTTTTGGTTTCTGCAGCTGTTTTCATTATTCCATCAGCTCCATACGCTTGGGTTGCTGTTTCTGAAAATTGAGCTCTGATTAGTTCGGCATTTTCTGCTTTCATAGCTTCAATCAAAGTTTTTACAGGTTTTAATATCGTTTCGTCTTGCATTTGTTTTGAATTTAAAGTGTTATTTTCATTTTTTATACTATTATTTACCTGACCACACGCTGTAAGTGCAGATGAAATAAACAGTGAGATTAAAAATAATTTGTAATAAGCCATCTTAATTATTTTTTAAAGGATGTTGTAAATAGATAATTACTAAGTTGAGTACCAAAAAAGGTATTTCTGTGGCTACACCTTTTAGGTCTTTGTTCAATAATTGAAGACAGATAATCATCAATATTCCAGCTGCCATCAGGAAATTTCCCCATACGAAAGTTTTGGGAAATAATATCAAAACCGAAGCTAGTAATGTTACTGCTCCATTGATGACAACAGCATTTTTACTAAAATCCCATTTGCCGAACATTTCCAACATTTCGGGTTTAGCAGTAAGCATATTCCAACCGTGTTTCGTTCCCATAAACACGGCAAAAAGGATTAGAACGGAGTTTATTATTTTTAGTATCATCGTCTTTGGTTTAAAGAAAAAGGTAAACAACAAAGTCATTTACCTTTCAATAATTTTTCAATTATCTCGTTGTGTAACCACCGTTTGCAAAAATGGTTTGTCCAGTAATCCACCAACCGTCAGTTACCAAAAATTCTACCAACGGAGCGATGTCTTTAATATCGGTCAATCCGCCTAAATCAGAAGCTTGTTTATGATAAGCTACGGCATCATCACTTTCTTGTCCATAAAAGAATGGTGTATCCATTGGTCCAGGAGCAACAGCTGTTACAGAAATTCCACGAGAACCAAACTCTTTAGAAGCTGCTCTTGTAAAATGTTCTACCGGAGCTTTTGCACCTGCATATGTAGAATAATATCCTGTAAATGCGGCCAATAGTGAAGTAACAATCGTGTTGATTTTTCCGTTATCGTTCAGTTTTTTTCCTGCTTCCTGAATAAAGAAATACGCCACTTTTGCATTGATGTCGCTCATAATGTCATATTCTTCTTCGGTTGTATCTACGAAAGGTTTTTTTAGCACTTTACCTACGGTATTGATTGCAATATCAACACCTCCGAATTTTTCGATGGTAGCATCAAATAGTTTAGTAATATTTTTTACATCCGTTAAATCTGCTTGAAACAAAAATACTTCTCCACCAGCATTCGTAATGTCAGCTAAAGTTTTTTCGGCATCCGCTTTTGTGCTATTACTGTTGTAATGAATCGCTACTTTTGCTCCCTTGCTTGCAAAATCACGGCTCAATAACCCTCCTAAATTTTTTGCACCACCTGCAATAAGAACCACTTTTCCTTTTAAATCGTTTCTTGCCATTTTATTTGATTTTAAATGTGTTAAAAATTATAAGACAAAAGTGGCAAGACTTTGTATTTAATTCGTGGTGAACTTTTCGGAATTGTTATTTTTTGTTTTCTTTTCTGAATTGCCCTGGAGTTTGACCAATAAATTTTTTGAAGAATTTTGAAAAGTTGGAGGGATCATAAGTGAGTATCTTAGCAATCTCTGCAATAGATTTATCTGTTTCGGAAAGCATTCTTTTGGCTTCATCGAGAATTTTAAGGTCATAATAATGACAAGGATGATTTCCTGTTTCTTTTTGTAGAATGTCTGTCAAATGCTTGTGCGACAGAAATAACTCTCTTGCAATTTGGTTAATTTCCATAAAGTCATCAACCTTTCCTGAAATTACATCTAAAATATGTTTGTCCAAAAACTGAAAGTAGTTTTCCGTAATTTCTTTGCTTCGGCTTAATATGTCTCGTTCTGTTTGTTCCATTTACTCTAATCAAAAAATGATACAAAGTTGTGACTTTCTGAAAAACTCTTTATGGTGAACTTTTCGGTTTTTCTTTCAAGATGTGAGTTCAGTAGGATTTCTGATAACGTTTTGGGGCTTTGCGAGGGAGCGGACTAAAAAAGTCCGAACTTTCAATTAAACACCTAATTTCAAAGATATGAAAAAACTTGAAATAAGACCTTAGCCCGAAATCTTGTAAACCCCTTTTTAACTGTTCGTCTTTATTTTATGGGTTTAATAGCCAATCAATTGCGTTTATTTGTTTTATTCCGTTATGTGTTCCTGATTCGTAATCCATTGTGATGAGAATTTTCTCATTATGGTCGGGAATTTTGTCAAACGGTGCTAATTCACGAGCAAGAGTTATTGCATTTTGTACAGTTTGAGAAACTTGAATGTATTGTGTGTAACCTTCATTATTCCGTACTACAAAATCTACTTCTAAATTGTCGGTTTTTCCTATCCAAATTTGGTGATTTCTACGTTTTAGTTCAAGATAAATTACATTTTCGAGTAAATGACCTGCATCGGAAACCAATTCTTTTCCAAGTAAAGCATTACGAAAACCTAAATCTACTAAATAGTATTTTTCTTGAGTTGCTAAATGTTGTTTTCCTTTAATGTCATAACGATTTACTTTGTAAAACAAATATGCCTCAACAAGTGTATTAATGTATTTTGATACGGTTTTATTGTCGATTTTTTTCTTATTTGCACTTAAAACTTTGGCAATATTTCCAGCTGAAACATTAGACCCAACCGAATCAATAAGAAAATCAACTACTTCCTGATAGGATTCTTCTGCATAAATCGTATGTCGTTTAGAAATGTCATTTTCATAAATGTTTTTAAAAACAGTTTGCAAATATTCATTTGCAAAATTATTTCCAGCTTGTGATAGCCGTACTGCTTCCGGAAAACCTCCTGTTCGCACATATTCAGCAAATGCTCTATCAGGATTTGCCGTTTTTTCTGTAAACTCTAAATAATCAGCAAACGAAAAAGGCAAAACATTGATTTCATAAGCTCTGCCTGTTAGCAAAGTTGCTAATTCGCTCGACAATAAAAAAGCATTTGAACCTGTTACATATAAATCAATATTTGGGTGAACATACAAACCCTCCAAAAGTTTTTCAAACTCGGGAACATTTTGAACTTCGTCTATAAAAACATAATTGGTTTCGTTTTTTTTGATGTGCTGAATAATGTAATCGTAAATTTCTTTCCAATTTTTTTCTGCCAAAATTCGAAATTCAGGCATATCCATATTGATTGCCAAAACTGAAACATTTGGGTTTTCAGCACGTAACAAATCTTGAAATTGCATCATTAAAGTTGATTTTCCACAACGCCTAACGCCTGTGGCGACCTTAATTAAGTTTTTGTCTTTCAGTACTGAAAGCGTGTTTAAATAGTTTTTGCGTATAATGGTCTTCATACGACAAAGATATGTAAAATTCCTAAAACTTATTGTTTTTTATGGGTTTTAGGAATTTAATCTATGTATTTATCTGTCAGATTGTAAATCCACCTAAAATTTTATTGTCATAAAAAAACAGCTCCGTAACGAAGCTGTATAGAGGTCAATATTTTTAGTTTTTGAGATTTTTAGGGAGTTGTGCAACGGTTACCTTTGTTAGCAGTAGGTGTTTTTAGTCAAGTCTAATCTTTGAGTTTGTCGTTATTTCTTGTTCTTGCAAATAATCGTCAGCTAAAAGATGTTTTAGTTCGGGATGCCGGGCAAAGGTTTTGACCACAAACGGACATAGTGGATAAATTTTTGTTTTCCTTTCTTCCGCAAACTCCACCAATCTGTTGAAAAGCGGAATACCCAATTTTTGGTCTTTAAATTCTTCGTAAACCCGTGTACCATTGGCAAGCAGGTTGCCGTTGTCCAACCATTTGTATTGAATCCACCCTGCTTCCATTTCGTTGCCTAAGATAACAAAGAATCTCCCTTCTTTGCCATCGTCATATTGTTTGAAATTCATTTTATTTTTAATTGATAATAGATTTCCTCGTTTCTGAAAAGGAAGTGATTTTTTGTTCACTTGGCAAATCGTTCAAATGCGGAAATTTTCCCTGACGAAAATCTCGATACATCTGTGCGATGTCTTCCATGGTGTCTGCTACAAATGGTCCGTGATGAACCACAGGAACATTATGAGGCTGTCCGGCATACAACACAAAATGGGTGTCGTTTTCCAATGCTTCAAATTGTATTTCGGTATCGCCTTCTTCAGTCGCTTTATCAAGCCACCCCGCTTGTTCGGCTTTGATGATTTTGTCTCCTGCTTTCACACTGCCTTTTAATACATATACCAAACCATTATAGTGCGATGGAATTTCCTGTGATACCACAGCTCGGTTGTCTAACCTGAAGTCCACCAAAGTAAATGGCGTTTGGTTTTTTAATGGCGAAATCAATCCGTTACTGCTTCCGCTATACACACGAATTTCGTATGTATTGGTTTTAATTTTGGGTACGTCTTCCAATAGCATTCTTTGTAAGAAAGGTTGAGCGTATCGCTTTTCGGGCGGCAGTACCAACCACACTTGCAGCATACGAAGTTTTTGTTTGGAAGTGATTTCTTCGGTGTGGATAATGCCTTTTCCGGCGGTCATTAGTTCAAAACTTCCCGTTTTCCAATCTTTTTCATTGCCTTCCAAAACCAAGCTCAAGGTTTCAAACCCAGCGTGTGGATGTGCTCCTCCTACGGGTTCTCCACCAGGAAGGTTTAGGCTGTCGTCCATAAACAAAATAAAAGGATCACTGTCTTTGTAAGATACACCGTCCAATACCGCCATTGCACGATGTCCTGTTCCCAAGAAACCATTATGCCAATGGTTTTGGGTTATTTTTGAAATGTTTCTGCGTATCATCATTGTTGTACTTTTTTAGTTTGAAAAATCCTTTGCTTCAGTTCGGGGAAACGAATAAACGCCGTAATCCAAAGCAGCATTTGAAAAATAACCGCCATTGCTATCGGTTGTTGATGTTGCAAATGTGTGACAATAGCTCCACCCAAATAGGCTATTAACAACAATGTCCCTAAAATTCCTGTTCTCGGAATAATGAAGAGTATCAGCGAGAAGATTTCAATAATGCCGAGGAACTGATAAGTGGTGGTATCAATCCCGAACGAAGAAGCTTGAGCCAAAGCTGTTTCGTTTTGCGTAAGTTTCATAAAGGCACTCATTGTGAATATTAGTCCTAAAATGATGGTCAATGCCCATCCTGTGATTTTGATTGTTTTTTGTGACATAATTTTAATTTTTAAATTCTGATGCAAAATTCAGAATAAATACTATACCTTTGTTATCTGTTACAAAAAGGATAGTACTTACAAAAAGAATAGTGTATGGCAAAACACACGGTAGAAAGTTGCTCAAAAGCCAAAATGGCTATCAGAGATACGTTAGATGTAGTAGGTGGAAAATGGAAGCTGGTATTGATTTCGGTTTTACGAAGCGGGAAAAAAGGGTTTAATGAGTTGTCAAGAGAAGCAGGGATTTCTCCACGCATTTTATCGAAAGAATTACAGGAATTGGAAATGAATGGATTAGTGAGTAGAACAGTCTGCGATACCAAACCGATTACGGTTCAGTATGAATTAACTGATTACAGCCAAACGCTGAATGAGGTTTTATTGGCAATGGAAAAATGGGGATTTCAACACAGGAACAAAATTGTTCAAGGGGTTGAGTAATTGATTTTGTCATATGTGGAATTGAACATATTCGACTACTGAAATTAGACTCATACACTGAAGAATGGCATCTTATTGAGTACAACTGGATTGAACCCAAAAACGAATATGCCTATCAAAGGCTTTATGATAAAGCAATCTTACAGTATTCCTTACTGTAGGTTTTCGAAATCTTATTATCTTTAATTTTTATTTTTATGAGAAATTATTTAGGTAGAATAGTTCTCTTGGTAGAGGATTATGAGAAATCAGCCAATTTCTATGAAAAAAACTTTGGCTTTACGCGATTTTTTGATGTTATTACAGATGGAGGACAACGATTCCTTCATATTGGTAGCAAACCATCTGATTCTTTAGGTATTTGGTTCTTGAAAGCTGATACAAAAAAGCAAAGAGAACGTGTAGGTAATCAAACCGCCGAACAACCTACGATGGTGATTTATACAGAAGAACTAGAAACTCTCCATGAGCGACTTAAAAATAACAACGTAAGGTTAAAAACTGAGGTTATTAAAACTCCAGAATATAGCTTTTTTCATTGTTTCGATTTGGATGGAAATGAAATTATTGTGACGGAATTACAGTAATTATTCTTTGTTGCAAAGAGTGCTTAGAACAAAATACTACCCATCTCTACCTACAAGTTTGAAAACTACTTCTAACAATAATTAGTATCAATCGATAGCGAGATGGGATAGTTTAATATGTAGGTAGCGTCAATGCATTGCTTTATCTATGAAGATGTGATAAAACCTGTAATTGAACAGTATATCATCGACGATTGGTAAAACGACGCAGCAGTACAGTCGAACCCGTTTTACGCACATTGATTAATCACCACAATATGCGAAGGGGATACATTTTTCACGAAAAATCGACCTTCATCGACTCAGTTTTAGCCTGAATTAGCCAATCAATTTTCCACCTAAAATTTTATCGTCATAAAAAAACAGCTCCGTAATGAAGCTGTATTGAGGTCAATATGTAACCCTCCCCAAAAATAGGACAAGTTAAAACGCAACACTAAAGGTTTAACATTAACTTGTAACAATGAAAAAGAGTAAGCACTCAGAACATCAGATTGTGAAAGTACTCGGAGAGTACGAGAACGGTCGTAAGGTAGAAGACATCTGCCGGGAATTAAATATTCACAAAGCCACTTTCCATAACTGGAAGAAGAAGTATTCAGGGATGAGTGGGACGGATCTGGCAGAACTAAAATCTCTTCAACAGGAGAATGCCAGATTAAAGAAGATGTATGCTGATCTAGCCCTGGATCATGCCGTTCTCAAGGACGTACTATCAAAAAAGTTTTAGGGCCTTTTGAAAAGCGAGTGGTGGTGAATTATATCGTAAACGAGTATGGCATGAGCATTCAAAAGGCCTGTAAGATCATGGATTTAAGTCGTTCCGTTTATTACTATTCTTCTGTAAAAGACGATACAGAAGTAAGAGGAAAGCTACTAGGTCTAGCCGAAAATCATCCGAAGGAGGGTCAGGATAAGATGTATCAAAGGATACGGAATCAGGGCCTTAAATGGAATTACAAGCGTGTCCGCAGGATTTACCTTCTATTGGGTCTAAACCTTCGTCAAAAGACTCGCAAGAGGCTTCCTGCACGTGTTAAAGTACCGTTGATTCAGCCGGAAGGTATCAATCATACCTGGAGCATGGACTTCATGCATGATGTTCTTGGCAATGGCCGGAAGATCAGAATTTTGAATATCATCGATGATTATAACCGGGAAGCTCTGGCCGTAGAGGCTCATTTCAGTATACAGTCGAACATGGTAGTTCAAAGTCTGGAGGATCTAATCGCATATAGAGGTAAGCCTACCCAAATCAGAGTTGATAACGGCCCTGAATTTATTGCAAATGTGTTGGCTGACTGGTGTAGAGAGAATGACATCAGACTCCTTTATATCCAGCCCGGAAAGCCCTTTCAGAATGGATAACGTTTTAACCGAACTTTTAGAGCATCTATACTGGACGCTTATGTGTTTGAAAATATCCTTCAGGTCAGAATCCTGGCAGAAGAATTTATGAAGGATTATAATACCCAAAGACCGCATGAATCGCTAGGAGGATTCACCCCGGAAAAGTTTAAAAATTTGAGCACTTCATTTCCAGCAGGGGGAGCTAGCTCCCCCTGCTGGAAGAACAATAAATCAATATCTTTGTTTAATTATACTATGTCCTAAAAAGGGGAGGGTTACAGAAAGATTAAATTCAGAAAAACATTCTAGTGTTCTGATCTTTCTATGGCAGTACTTCTAGTTTCAATGTTCTTGCTTTTTGACTTCTGGGGCCATTTCAAACAATGCTCATTTAGATGGAGGGGCAAAGAATTTGAGGAAGGAATAAAACCTTTGCTCTAATCAGGTGTCAACGTCTAAAATTCTTAAGAAAGGGTGATCACAGCTTTGTAATCATGACTTCAGAATAGTATAAACGTATAGAACGGATTTTTAGAATTAGGTTTATTTTTGAAACATATTCCACTCTGTATCATGAAGACCAACTGGCAAATATTCCAACCTTATTTCAAACCTCTAGAGGTTCCTGCTAAGACCATTTTACTAGAGGAAGGCAAAGTATCTAAAACCATGTATTTCATAGAAAAGGGATGCCTTAGAACCTGGGTAAATCACGATGGGAAAGAGATTACTACCCATTTCTTCTTTGAAGGTGATAGTGTATCCTCTATGGAAAGTTTTCGAACTAACCGCCCAAGTCTTTACAGCATTGAAAGCATTGAACCCACTTTCCTACAAACCCTTACCCAACATGATTTTCAAATCATTCTGGACAATTCTCCGGAATTAAAAAAGGCCTTGGAGGAACATTTGTTCAGGCGTTTATTTGAATCGCAGCAAATGGCCTTTTCCTACCTGAAGAATAATCCAAAGAAACGCTATGATGAGTTGCTTGAAAGGCATCCTCACATCGTTCAACGTGTTCCACAGCATTACATTGCTTCATATCTGGGAATCACCTCCGTATCTCTAAGCAGAATACGAAATCGTAGATAGCATTTATTAACAATTGTTATCGTTCCCGCCCAAGGTCATATCTCAATTTTGTGCTGTAATCAAACAGCATTAAAAAATGAGAGTTGTTATCGTATTTAATCATCCTTATGACAAAAGCTATTGCAATGCCATTCTAGAGTCTGTCCAGAAAGGGCTTTTGCGGGGAGGACATGAAGTAGATACTATCCACCTAGACCAAGACGGTTTCAATCCTGCTATGACTGCTGCTGATCTGCAAGCTTTCGTACAACACCGGGCCGTTGATCCTTTGGTAATCAACTACCAAAAGCGTATTGAAGTAGCAGATCATCTTATCTTCATCTTTCCCATTTGGTGGGATATTATGCCAGCTTCCACTAAGGGCTTAATTGACCGGGTACTTTCCCCGGGATTCGCCTACGACCATCATCCCAGAGGTTATGGATTAGTCCCGCTATTAGAAAACCTGAAGGGGATCACTGTAATATCAACCATGAATAAGCCCAGAATCATGTACTCCCTTTGGATAGGAAACCTAATAGAAAAGGTGATGATTAAAAGTGCTTTCAAAGCCATGGGCTATAAAAAAACAGAATGGATAAGCTTCACTTCCGTGAAACGTGTAAGCCACGAAAAAAGGGTGAAGTGGCTAAATGATTTGGAAACCAAATTCAAGAAACTAAGATGAAACCAAATAGAAATTATGTAACACCCTTCATCTCCTTAATCTTTTTGGTTGTAGGAATATCAGGGCTTCTGATGCTCTTTCACTGGTTTGATGGTTATACGGAAGTTGTACATGAAATCTTAGGTCTGTTCTTCATAGTATGTGCTATCTTCCATGTAATACTTAATTGGAATGCACTTAGAACCCATTTCAATAAGCAAGTTTTTCTCCCAGCATTATTTGGCGTTTTGGTGATATCTGCTGTTTTAGTGGTGTCTGAAAGGATGTACCCTCCAGTAGATTTGCAAATCATGGATCGCATAGTAAAAGCTCCAGTTCGAGATGCCTTTAAAGCTTTGTCTATAGACTACTTACTAGCAGAACAAAGATTGAAAGAACGTGGAGTAGATATAGGTGTTGCGGTTCATCTTGAGGATCTCTGGTTAAAAACCGGAGAAGACCCAGAAGCCATTATTGATCTTCTATTAAAATAAATTAAACCTGGACAGCAAGATGGAAGCTAAAATTCAATTGAAAATTAAGGAAATATGCAGGGAAACCCCTGATGCTGTGACCCTTCATTTTGAACCCACTAAAGAAGCTCTACCGTACTTCTCCGGCCAATTCCTAACTTTAATCGCCTGCATTGACGGAAGAGAAGTGAGAAGGGCCTATTCTTTGTCGTCTTCACCTTATGTGGAAAAACATTTGTCTGTCACCATAAAGCGGGTTCCTGGGGGTAAAATGTCCAATTATCTAATAGAACAAGTTCGTTGTGGCGATACTCTTGAGGCTCTAGCTCCGGCAGGTAATTTCTTTCTGAAACGGAGCTATATTGGTAGAAACCTACTTTTAATAGGGGCAGGAAGCGGTATTACTCCCCTATTTTCCATGATAAAAACCGTTTTAACCCAGGAAGCACGTTCGCAAGTTGCATTAATCTATGTAAACAGTTCAAGGGAAGAAACCATTTTCTTGGAACCTTTAACCCATTTGGCTTACCAGTACAGTTCTAGATTCAAGATTAGACATTATTGGAGCGATGGGAGAAAAGGTTTTTGGTCAAAGTTCTTCAAGAATTCACATCGCCTTAATCCGGAACGATTAAAAGAAATACTCCGCGAAGTAGGCATAATGCCTGAGACGGCGTTCTACCTTTGCGGACCACAAGGACTTATGAAGATGGCTTCGTCCACTATTGCAGGGTTGGGATTTAGCAAAGATAAAATACATCAAGAACTATTCTTTGCACCATCTACGATAAAGAATGATTCAACATACAATATCACAATTAAATTGAAGGGTGTGGAGCATGTTGTGAAGGTCAAGCCTGGTAGTTCTATCCTTAATGCGGGATTAGAAGCGGGTCTTGATCTACCTTATTCCTGCCAGTCCGGAAGTTGCAATACCTGTGCAGCGAAATGTACCTCAGGTGATGTCAGTATGACTGGTACAGAAGGATTGTCTGAAAAACAGCTAAGAGAAGGTTATGTGATGACTTGCGTGGGGTATCCCAGTTCAGAAGAGGTGTGCATAGAGTACTACTGAAAGAACAAAGTTTAGCCATTACCTATTACCGTAGGTAATTATCCTAGTTGTTCAGAATCTCTTCCATTGCAACTTTACACCTAAGGCTAGTCCTAGATAGTTCCTTTTACGTAAATATGTATTTTGTATTCGACTAATAAGGTAAAGATCTGAAGTATGAATATCATAGAAAAAACGGATACTTTCCAGATCTTTACTTTTCAAATGATAGGCCAACTCCTGTCCGGCAAAGATATTTAATCGCAGCTTGGTGGAAAAAGTATAGTATTTGCTAGGGTACTTCTCAGGGGTACTCATCCAAAACTCCTTCCCTATGGTGGTGTTCACGAACGCACCCGTACGTAAAGGGTACAAGCTCAAGTGATTTCCTAAGTGCAGATTAAAAGGTTTGTACGTTTGCCGAAAGTTAATGGTGTATTTCACTTTCTCCGAGTCAAACTTAGGGACATATCCCAATAGAACTTCACTATCCCATCGTTTATGCTTTCCATAATTGAAGCCCGGACCTACAGCAGCCGCCCCCATTGCACCGGCAAACTGACCCGTCAAGTGAGATGGTACAACCTTAAAAGTAGTCTTTTTCAAATCTTGTGCATGAGCCATACCTACACAGAATATTCCTAAAACTACGGTCTTAAAACGTAACCAGTTCATGCGTATAATCAGTAGGTGTAATGGTGAATTTCAAGTATTGCCGCTTGCCGACGTTCGGCACCCCATAATAGATCTTACCGTCATTAAAAAGATCATTCACTAGGTATTGGTGCTCGTGGCCATAATTGGCATATAAGAAGCCGGAGAATTTATTCATTTCCGACTGGAAGATATCGGAGACATTATTATTGAACTGCTCTGAAGTGGGTTTTGCATGCATGGAAACCACCATTTTCTTGTAATTTCCTTTATCTCTTTCAGAACGTATAAATTCAAAATCGGGAATTGGTCGGTTATAATCGTTCTCAAGCGCATTTGTATTCAAACACAGGAATTTGGTATCACCTGCCATGAAGCTAAAGTTAGTAGGGCCAAATACTTGTTCAAATACTTCTTCACCGTTTGCTAAGCAGTCATGATTCCCTATTAGGACCACATATGGCACATCTAGACCTTCCAATATATCTCTTTGCCATAAGAACTCCTTTGTCAATCCAAAGTCAGTCAAATCTCCTCCATGGATTACAAAGTCAACCTTCTCAAAGGTATTGATATGTTTTACTGCCGATTCTAATTCGTCATACCATCTTTGAGAATCTGATAAAAAGATATACGTCAAAGTATCTTTGACCTTGGTATTCTCCTCAATTTTTTGTATATTTCTATTATTAATATTCTCCGGCCCAGTAATTCTACCGGAATAAGGATGCACTTCAAACACGTTACATGCTTGTAAGGCCAGTAGCCCTAAGATCCATAGCTTCTTCATTTGCAACCTAATTGGTATACTAAATAATGTTATAACAAATGAATAAGTTCCAAAACAAAAAAAAACGGCATACCCTGCCGTTTTCCCTTAGTTATATTGAGAAGGATTATTTCACTATACAATAGCCCACTAATGTCGCTGCAAGCAGTACGATAAGTGTCAAATTCTGCCATTTCTTAGTATCTTCCTTACGGAAGACATAAATCATGCCGAGTAGAGCTAAACCGGTACTAGTAATTTGTACGATCTTTTGAATCTTGATAACCGGGATATTATAAGATAGATACAAAGCAAAAAAGACTAAAAATCCTATCGCTAATTTGATATTGGAGCTTTTCATTTATTTCCCAGTTCAGTAAATTTCTTTTGAAAGATTAAAATTGCCACAACCCCACAAAAAATGCAAGCATCTGCAAAATTAAATATTGGAGTCAAGAAATATGTTCCTCCTAGTCTTGGAACCCATTCTGGCCAGAATCCATCTAACCAATTAAAGTAGAACATGTCAATCACCTCTCCATGAAACCAAGGTGTTTCTGCCCAATCCGGAGAATTTCCCGGTAAAAGAACTCCATAGAACACACTATCAATCAAGTTACCAATAGCACCAGCCAAGATAGCTGCCAAGGCCCAAAGGATAGGATTGTGGCTATGTGTAAAGGACTTCTTGATTAAGAAATATCCTATAGCTATCATGGCCACAATACGGAAAAAGGTAAGAGCCACTTTTCCATAACTTCCACCTAATTCCATCCCAAAAGCCATTCCCGGATTAGTAACATAGTGCAACTTAAACACACCCGGTATCAAATCTATGGATCCGTTATGGTTAGGTACCACAGAATAATACATCCATAACTTCAAAGCCTGATCCACTAACAGGAGGAATAAAACAAAGAGTATATACTTAACTACTGGTTTCATGCGCTTCTTCTTTGTCTTTCCTTTTTAATCAATAGAAACTCCCTACTGCTTTGTCCGGCTATAGAAGTGTTTTCATCAGCTCTTCTGAACAAATACGGCATAACCGCTTCAATAGGTCCGTAAGGTACATACTTAGCTACATTATATCCTGCAGAAGCCAAGTTGAAAGAGATATTATCGCTCATCCCTAATAATTGAGCGAAATAAACTCTAGGGTCATTCTGTGAAATATTTTTTTCTTCCAATAATTTGGTAGCCAAAATACAACTTTCTTCATTATGCGTTCCTAGACAAACAGAGATATGGTCAATATTTGACAAACTTAATCTCACAGCTTTGTTGTATTCATCATCCGAAGCTTCTTTACTTGGATTGATAGGGTCAGCATAGCCTTTTTCCTCTGCTCTCTTCCTCTCTTTTTCCATATAGGCTCCTCTAACAATTTTGGCACCTACTGTAAAGCCAGCCTCTTTAGCGGCTTCCAAATGAGAACTAAGAATACCATAGGAAGCCGTACGGTACATTTGATACGTATTGTAGATGATGGTTTTTTCTGGAGTATTATACTTCTTCATTTCCTCCAAAGTCAATTCATCAATGATATCCTGAATCCAAGTTTCTTCAGCATCAACTAGCAGTCGGACACCTTTATCAGCAGCAGCTTTACATAGCCCTTGAAAACGTTTCACTATTCTCTGGTATGCTGCCAGTTTTTCTCTGTCTAAACAAGACATTCCAAACTCCTGCACTTCTGTTAACAATTCCCGAGATCCAATTCCTGTAACTTTGAAAACAGAAAAAGGAATTTTATCAGGATTTAAGCTGGCCATTTCTATGGTTTTCAACAACTCAATCTTAGTATCGTCAAAGCTTTTTTCATCATCTTCACCTTCTACACTGTAGTCCAAAATAGTACCTACTTTGTATTGATGAAGCTTGTCAATGGTCTTCTCGCACTCCTTAATGTCTTCTCCCCCACAAAATAATTGGAATATTGTCTTTTTAATTATGAATTTTATGGGTAATCCAACCTTCAAAAAACACTTAATCAAAAAAGTGCCTATATTTACCAGCCAATTTTGGTTCATGGCCATAAATATATAATAGTTGAGATCGAGCTGGTTTTTAGACTGGTTCTTGAAAGCTATTTCCGTATCTGAGAAATCAATACGCTGTTTAGGTGCCATATAACGATACTCTATTATTTTTTTGAGGTGCAAAGATAAAAATAGAATCGGTGTAAAATAGAAAAGGATTAAATAGTTTCACTTAATGAAAGCAAATTTAAATGTGTCGCCGTTGGAGTCTTGGGTAAATACAGACGGCAAACCCCTTATCATTGCAGGTCCCTGCAGTGCGGAAACTGAGGAGCAGGTTTTAGAAACCGCAGAAGGCATAGCGCGTAACGGTTATGCGCATATCTATCGTGCAGGGGTTTGGAAACCACGGACACGTCCGGGAAGCTTTGAAGGAAAAGGCGAAGAAGCCCTACCTTGGCTACAAAAAGTGAAAGAACAGACGGGTCTTAAAACGGCTGTAGAAGTAGCTACACCTCAGCATGTGGAACTGGCGCTTAAGTATGGCGTTGATGTATTATGGATTGGTGCGCGTACTACCGTAAACCCTTTTAACGTACAGGATTTAGCGGATGCTCTTAAAGGAGTAGATGTGCCTGTATTGATCAAAAACCCGGTTAACCCGGATTTGGCTTTATGGGTAGGAGCATTTGAGCGTATAGCAGGTGCAGGGATCACTAAATTAGGAGGTATTCACAGAGGTTTTTCGAATGCTCAAGAAACGAAATATAGAAACTCTCCAATGTGGCAAATCGCTGTGGAATTCAAAACTTCGTTCCCAGATATACCATTGATTGGAGACCCAAGCCACATGGCAGGTAAGAGAGCTTATCTTGCTGAACTTACGCAAAGAGCCATGGACTTGAACTATGACGGATTGATCATAGAATCTCACCGTAATCCGGATGAAGCATGGTCAGATGCCTCGCAACAATTAACTCCGGACGCATTAGGTGAAATGCTAAATAACATCGAGTTCAGAAATGCTACTTACGGTACCGATTTCCAATCAGAACTTGACAGACTAAGAGCTCGTCTTGATAACCTTGACAGAGAACTGATGGAAGTTCTTGCCAGTAGAATGGCTATCGTTGAGCAGCTAGGTGAATATAAGCGTGATAACAATGTAGCGGTACTCCAATTGGATCGTTGGAAGCATGTGCATCAAAGTAGAGCAGAATGGGCAAAAAGCCTGAACCTTTACCCTGAAGTGGTTGAAGAACTGTTCAAACTTATTCACATGGAATCCATCCGCAAACAGACGGAAGTAATGAACCGTCAAACGGTATAATATAGTGCCGGGTAGCTCCCGGCCTTTTTTTTTCTACACACACTTACGATATGAAAAAATGGATCTGGCTGCTAGCTCTTCTTAGCTGTACCAAGAAAGAAGCCATTCATTTTGTAGATCCTTACATTGGATCTAAAGGCCATGGACATGTCTTTGTGGGAGCAAATGTCCCCTTTGGTGCAGTTCAATTAGGCCCTTCGCAAATCATGAGACATTGGGATGAGTTCTCAGGTTGGGATTGGACTTCGGGCTACAATTACATTAGCGAAGAAGTTTTAGGTTTTACTCATACCCATTTGAGCGGTACCGGTATTGGCGATTTGAATGATATCCTACTGTTACCGGCAAATGGTAAACTCCAATTATCCCCTATGAAAATAGGAGAACCGCACTCAGGATATGGCTCCCCCATTTCCAAGAAAAATGAAAAAGTTGAACCGGGATACTATGAAGTATTTCTCCCTAAGTATGAGGTTCTCGCAGAATTGACTACTACGGAACGCGTGGGATTTCACAAATACAGTTTTGAAAACCCTGACAGACCTCATGTATTAATTGACCTGAAATTTGGAATAGGATGGGATGCTCCAACAGCCACACGCCTAGAGCAGATCAATGATACCCTGTGGGTAGGACATCGTTTTTCTACCGGTTGGGCTAAAGACCAAAAGGTCTTCTTTGCATTGACTACTAACGTACCTGCTGAGCGCTTTGAACTCTATGACGATGAGAAGCCTGTGCAGGGAAAAGAAGGCTTTGGGAAAGGGATGAAAGGAGTAATCTACTTCCCAAGTAAATTAAAAGAAGTCAAAATTAAGGTGGCCTTATCTCCCGTTTCCTATGACAATGCCCGCTTAAACATGGATAAGGAACTTCCTCATTGGAACTTTGATGTAATTAAAAAGGAAGCCGAGAAGAAATGGAAAACGGAATTCGATAAGATAAACATAGAGGCAGCAGATTCCATAAAAACCATCTTCTATACTGCACTTTATCATACTCGCTTTGCTCCTAGTTTATTTAATGATGTTAATGGCGACTACCGTGGTGCTGATCAAAAGGTCTACCGGGAGGCAAAGTTTAAAAATTATACCGTCTTCTCCCTCTGGGATACCTATAGGTCCTTACACCCCCTCTTAACCATAACTGATCCTAATAAATCTGAGGATTTCGTACAAAGTTTATTGCATCAATCTGAGCAGCAAAATGCGCTAGCCATGTGGCCACTACATGGAAATGAAACCTTTACTATGGTTGGAAATCCTGCCATGATTGTTATTGCAGATGCATACAGAAAAGGTTTAATCAAATTAGGAACGGCTTATAAAGCGTTCGAGACCTTGTACAAATTCAGCAATACTCCTACCACTACTGAATTGCCCCCCTTCCAAAAATATATCCGAGATTTAAGTTGGATTCCCGCAGATTCCACCCATGAAACCGTAGCTTGGGCCATGGAATATGCAGTTGCAGACGGCGCTTTTGCTGACATGGCGGATAAATTAGGCCAAAAAGAGGCGGCGAAATACTATTCCAAAAGAGCACAGCTTTATAAAAACTATTTTGATCCCGTTACCGGCTTTTTCAGAGGCAAAAGGGCAGATTCTACATTTTCGGAAACATTTGATCCCTTCTACGCTGCACATCGCGAAAACGATTATATAGAAGGCAATGCTTGGCAATACCTTTGGATGGTTCCACACCAAATCCCTGAATTGATTAAACTCATAGGCGGACCTCAGAAAACGGAAGCAAGGCTTGACCAGTTCTTTGCTTTGGATCAAAAACTTGATAGCAAAGCGTCAAATGATATCACAGGTCTCATAGGACAATACGCACATGGAAATGAGCCAAGTCATCATATAGCATATATCTATTCTTACCTAGGTAAGCATTATAAAACGGCTGAAAAGGTCAGAGAGATCATGTCCAGATTTTATTCAACTCAAGCTGACGGACTAGTAGGAAATGAAGACGTGGGTCAAATGAGCGCCTGGTACATTTTCAATGCTTTAGGATTGTATCCGGTTGACCCCAGCAAAGATTTCTTTGTCTTCGGTTCCCCCGTGGTTCAGCAAGCCATCATTAAATTACCCAAAGACAAGATCTTAAAGATCACGGCTAAGAAGAATTCAGATAAGAACAAATACATTCAGGACGTCAAATGGAACGGAAATTCCTTAGGTAAATGGTTTATCAGCTACCAGGAATTGATGCAAGGAGGAGAATTAGAATTTACCATGGGACCTCAACCCTCAGAATGGATGAAGAAAGCCCAATATATTCCACAATAATCCCTAAATTTGCGATTTATAAAATCAAAGCATGGAATTTATACCTAAAATAGGCATTACCCTAGGAGATGTAAATGGAATTGGACCGGAAGTATTATTGAAAGCTTTAAATACCCACCGCGTAAACAAGACCTGTATTCCTATCATCTATGGATCAGGAAAGCATCTCAACAAATACAAGTCTATCATAGGATTAAACAATTGGCAATATACCATTATCAATGACCCTGCTCAGGCTCAACAAAAGCATAGTAATCTCATCAATTGTGGTAAAGGTGAATTTTTCGACTTGCAATTAGGTACCAAAGATCCTAGAGCAGGCCAATTGGCCTACGATTGCCTTCAACGTGCTACTCAGGACTTGAAGGACGGAAAGATTGATGCTTTAGTTACTGCTCCAATCAGTAAAGAAAATATCCAAAGTGAGAGTTTCCAATTCCCCGGTCATACGGAGTTCCTTGCCAAAGCTTTTGATAAAGAGGACGTACTGATGTTCATGATCGCAGAACAACTACGTATTGGTGTAGTTACCGGACATATCCCTTTGGAGAAAGTCAAAGATGTTCTAACTCCAGAAGCTATCCGTTCTAAATTAGACATCATGCTAAATTCTTTAAAAGTGGATTTTGGTATTCCCAAACCTAGAATTGCAGTACTAGGCTTAAATCCACATGCCGGTGAAAATGGACTTCTTGGTGATGAAGAACAAAAGGTAATAAGCCCCGTATTGGAACAGTTTAGACAAAAAGGGCATTTGGTTTTTGGCCCCTTCCCTACTGACGGCTTCTTTGCCTCTGAAAACTTTCAAAAATTTGACGCCATATTGGCCATGTATCATGACCAAGGTTTAACACCTTTCAAAATGCTGGCATTTGATAGTGGTGTAAACTTCACAGCAGGTATTATGGGAATAAGAACCTCTCCTGATCACGGTACAGGATTTGATATTGCAGGGAAGAACGTAGCTGATCCGGGTTCTATGCTACATGCCATCTATGCTGCCACAGATATCAGTAAAAAAAGAAAGGAGTACATTACCCTCGAATCAAATGCATTAAAGCATCAAAAGATTGATATTGAGAACTTAAAGAAGGAAAAGAACTAAACCTTTTCCACTTTCTGAAGTCTTAGCGGTATGAGAAAATTATACCGCTTATTTTTTTGCCTTTCTTTAAGTCCTGCACTAGGACAAACAAGTCTTGAACAAGATGCCTTGGCATTAGATCTCGCTTTGCAAAAAACGAAATCCTTCAAACAACAGATCAAAGGCAAAGACAAAAAGGAATATTACAACAGATTACAAGCCGTTAAAAGCTCATCATCCCTTAACGATCTAGATTATTTAGAGAAATTGTCTTCCCTTGTAATATCCGTGGAAGACCATCACATGTCTTTGTATCAATTAAAGTCCACACCGCCCTTTTATGAAGGTGAGATAAATGTTACACCTTCAGATTCGCTGGAAGGAGAATACGAGTATGGCAACTGGTATAAAGTCAAGGTTTTTAAAAAGGATGATTCCTATATTGGGATTATTCATTCATCTGATGTCCCTCATTGGAAAGCGGGAGAGATCGTATTTACCTTACATAGAAAGCCAAATGGTAGTTTATGGGCCATATATGCGCATCCCTACACTAAAAATTATGTTTTATGTACTCAGGAGAGATATCAACAAGGTTCCCTATTACATTCAGAGTACATTCTTAATGGCCAAAGGATGTGGTACCAAAAGCCAGGTAGTATCAATAGATATCCTATAAAGCTCCATGCTAAAAGCCCCAAGTTTCAACATCAGATACTTAATGACAAAGTACAATATACTCTAATAAGAAGTTTTCAAAGAAATCCTATAACCACTTCTTCTTCAGATTCACTCATTGCTGAATTGGATGCTGCAAAACCTTTGCCTTACTGGATCATAGATCTGAGAGAAAATGAAGGAGGCTCCAGATTCGCAATGAGAAAGTACTTGAAAAGAATAAAACAATACAAGGGCGGGATCTTTGTGCTAATGAACCACGGGACCCTAAGCCAAGCTGAACTTCTGATCCTTAAAATCAGAAAAATGAATAATGTGACCTTAAGTGGAGAAACTACAAGAGGAATGCTAACATACGGTAGTAATTATGGCAGGAGATTGAAATTGGACGAAGGCAATCTTATATACTATCCAACGGATATGCCCGGGAGAAGGAAGATATTAAAATGGGAAGGCAAAGGAATTCCCCCTGACCTTCCCTTAAAAACAGATCAAGATCCTATAGAACAGATCCTTAAGATTTTAGAATCAAACTGACAATATTTTCAACGTGGAAAGTATGAGGAAACATATCTACAGGAGCTACGGCTTCTACTTCATACTTTTCGCTTAAGATTTCTAAATCACGGGCTTGCGTCCCCGGGTTGCAACTCACATAAACTATTCTTCTAGGTGCCACCTTTAATAAGACTTCACATACTGATTTGTCCATACCGGCTCTAGGAGGATCCGTGATCACTACGTCAGGTCTACCGTTTTGAGCTACAAATTCCTCATTTAGAACCTTGGCCATATCTCCCGCAAAGAAAGTAGTATTGGTAATCCCATTGATCTGGGAATTAATACGTGCATCTTCTACCGCAGGCTCAATATATTCTACACCTACCACATGCTTTGCCCCCTTGGCTAGAAAATTAGCTATAGTACCCGTTCCCGTATACAGGTCATATACCAGATCATTCTCCTGAATCTGAGCATATTCCCTTACCTTTTTATACAATTCGTAAGCCTGTTCGGAATTCGTTTGGTAGAAAGATTTTACTCCTATACGGAACTTCAAACCCTCCATTTCTTCTGTAATATAAGGCAAGCCATGATAATATACCGGTTCCAGGTCATAAATGGTATCGTTCCCTTTGGTGTTGATGACGTAACTTAGAGAAGTAACATCTGGAAATTTTAGTAGAAACTTATCCAAAATACTCTTAATGGCATCTTGATCATTCTCGGCAAATTGTACCAAAACCATCAATTCACCGGTACTGGTGGTCCGAATCATCAAAGTCCGGAAAAAACCTTTATGCACTATATGATCATAGAAAGGTTTCCCTGATGCCTTTGCCTCTTCCCGGAAGAAGTCGCGCACGGCATTTGAAGGGCCACCTTGCAAATAGCAGTGATGAATAGGTAAAACCTTATCAAATCTCCTCGGAACATGAAAACCTAAGGCATCCCTGTCTAGTTCAGCTTCTGAGGCCACCTCCTTTTCCGTGAACCATCGAGAGTTGGAAAAAGTAAATTCTAATTTATTCCTATAATACTGCGTCTTTTTAGAGCCTAGAATAGGCGAAGTATTCCTCAAGGTGACTTTACCTATACGCGAAAGTTGATCGTACACCTGTCGCTCTTTCTGAGCCAACTGCGTCTCATACGGCACATGCTGCCACGTGCATCCACCACAATCTCCAAAATGGGCGCAGAAAGGTTCTACTCGTGCAGAACTGGCTTTGTTTATTTGCAAAACTCTACCTTCTGAAAATCTTTTTTTCGATTTTGAGACCAAAAGTTTCACTTCGTCTCCCGGACATACCTTGCTGCCATCCACGAAGATAACCTCTCCATCATGACGAGCGATGCACTTTCCTTCAGCAGCGAAGTCCGTGATCTCAATGTTCTCTATTTCGTATTTCTTCTTCATGCGCCGTATATTTGCACAATGTTAACGGATTTAAAAATGGCAGATATAAAAAAAGCGATGAATTTCTCATCGCTTTGTGATCCCGCTGGGATTCGAACCCAGGACCCATACATTAAAAGTGTATTGCTCTACCAGCTGAGCTACGGAATCTTTAAAGATTCTGATTTTAGTGATCCCGCTGGGATTCGAACCCAGGACCCATACATTAAAAGTGTATTGCTCTACCAGCTGAGCTACGGAATCAAAACTCATTCTTCGAAGTGTCCCTCTCAAATGAGGATGCAAAACTACACATTTATGCGAACACTTCAAAGCGCCATTTCTAAAATATTTTTACTTTTTTTTCTGCTTTTTACGCAAAGTATTGAGCTTAAGGCACAAAACGATATTGCAAAAAAAGCAGACTCGCTGTTTAATGAAAAGAATTATACGGAAGCAGCCAAATTGTATCAAATTATTTTCAAGGACCCTAAAGTAAACCAAGCCAATATAAGCCTCAAATTAGCCTACATTAACGAAAACGAAGGGAACATCCCTATGGCCCTTTATTATTTGAACAACTACTACAATTTCAAACCCAGTAATGAAGTTTTTGACAAAATGAACAAACTGGCCTTGGCGGGAAAGTACCAGGGATATGAGCGAAACAACATCAATTTTGTTTTCGCGCTTTACCAGCAATACTATATCTTCATTCTTTACGGCTTGATCATTTTAGGCATTTTCTTGATCGTAGTATTGTACAATAAAAAGAAGCACGGAAAGCCTATACAAAGAAACAATTGGATCTTGGCTTTAACCTATATGGCACTCCTGGCTTTGCTGATTAACTTACCTTCCACCTATAGAACTGCCATAGTAAAAGAAAGGACCTACCTTAGAAACTTTCCTAGCTCAGCTGCACCTATCATTGGCGAGATTGAACCTGGAAACAAGATTAACATCTTTGGTAGTAAAGATATCTGGCAGAAAGCACTTTGGAACAGAGGGGTGGCTTATGTGAACAAAAACGATCTGTGGTTATTAGAAGATTAAAGGGGCCGAAGCCCCTTTAATTATATTGCTTCCAAAATCCTTTGGAAATCTACAGCATAACCTATTTTCTCCTTCAATTGGTCTATAGGAACTCTTTCTTGTTCCATACTATCTCTGTGACGGATGGTAACAGTATTGTTCTCCATGGTTTCATAGTCTACCGCTATACAGAATGGAGTTCCGATGAGATCCTGACGGGTATAACGTTTACCTATAGCACCGCCTTCATCATATACGGTACGGAAATGCAATCTTAATGAAGCTGCAATCTCCTGAGCCTTTTCAGCCAATCCATCTTTCTTCACTAATGGAAGTACAGCAGCTTTAATCGGAGAAAGTGCTGGATGTAATTTTAGATAAGTTCTCTCCTTCTCTCCTGTTTCAACCGTGTAAGCATTACAGAACGCAGCCAGGAACATCCTGTCCGCGCCTACAGAAGTCTCAATTACGTAAGGAATATAATTTCCTATTGCCTTACCATCTTCACCTAAATCCGGATCGAAGTACTGTAATTTCTTCTTAGAAAGTTCCTGATGATTTCTCAAGTCGAAATCTGTACGCGAATGAATACCTTCTATTTCCCTGAACCCGAATGGGAATTCAAATTCAATATCCACGGCGGCATTAGCATAGTGAGCTAGTTTCTCGTGATCGTGGTACTTCAATTTTTCAGCAGGTAATCCTATGGCCTTGTGGAAACGCATACGTGTTTCTTTCCATTTTTCGTACCACTCCATTTCTGACCCGGGACGTACAAAGAACTGCATTTCCATCTGCTCAAATTCACGCATACGGAAAGTAAACTGACGTGCCACGATTTCATTTCTGAATGCTTTACCTATCTGCGCAATACCGAAAGGTACCTTCATTCTACCACTTTTCTGCACGTTCAGAAAGTTCACAAATATACCCTGAGCCGTTTCCGGTCTTAGGTAAATCAAACTAGAATCCTCAGCCACAGAACCTACTTGAGTAGAGAACATCAGGTTGAACTGACGAACTTCAGTCCAGTTAGAGGTCTTTGAAATAGGACAAGTGATGCCTTCTGCAATAATCAGATCTCTCACCTCATCTAGTTTCTCCGCACTCAAAAGTTCACCCATCTTCTGCAATAAAGCATCTGCCTTATCTTGTTGTCCGGCAGCAGCATACTCTTCTGCCTTACCCTCCAGTAGTTGGTCTGCTCTATATCTCTTTTTGGAATCCTTATTGTCAATCATAGGGTCATTAAAACCATCTACGTGACCGGATGCTTTCCAGGTTAAAGGATGCATGAAAATAGCCGCGTCAACCCCTACGATATTATCGTGAAGTTGGGTCATAGCTTTCCACCATACCTGTTTCAGGTTATTCTTAAGTTCTACCCCATTCTGACCGTAATCATAAACGGCTTGTAGACCGTCATAGATTTCAGAGGAAGGGAAAACAAAACCGTATTCTTTAGCGTGACTAATGATGTCTTGTAAAGTGGCACTCATACGTTAATCATTGAATTTATGGCAGCATATTCTTTAATCAAAAAGGACTGCAGCTCTTCGTTAAATACTTTTTTATCTTCGTCGTTTAAACTGGCATAAAGATCTTTCAATTCCTGATTGATCTCCTGCTTTTCCTGTTCAGTTGCCGCATTCATGGCTCTGAGGTGGAATTTCTTAAAATCAAAGGTACTCATTTTGTATGGGTATTAAATAGCCATGTGAAGAAGTAACCTCTAATTTGTAGGTCAAACCCATCACAATAGGCAAATTTACATCATCGTGACCGAATGGAAAACCACTAACTACAGGATAGTTTTCCTGTTGGGTATGATCCAATACTATTTCTTCAACAGTTTTCCCAAAGGGCAAGTCACCCATCTCTGTAAAAGAGCCTAAAACTATACCCGCTAAACCTTTCAATTTACCGGAGCGTTTTAATTGTACCATCATTCGGTCAATGTTGTACAACTGCTCTCCTACTTCTTCTATAAAAAGAATCTTACCTTGAAAATCTACTTCACTTGAAGAACCCAGAATATGGCTAAGCAGGACTAAATTCCCTCCTACCGCCATTCCTTGGCTTATCCCTGGTCGAGGTGGTGCACTAACCTTCCACTCATAAGTCGGATACTCACCACTTAAGGTTCTTAGTAAATTTTCATTAGAACTAGAATCAAAAGAAAGGGTCTTTGCCATGGGGCCGTGAATACAGGCCACATCTAATCCCTGAATATGACACAGGAGTGCCGTAACATCAGAAAAGCCCACCACCCACTTCGGTTTTTTCAGGAAGGATGACCAATCCAGTTGGTCTAACAAATCCGAAATCCCATACCCCCCTCTGGCCGCAAAAATGCATTTCACTTCAGGATCATCTAGGAAACTTTGCAACTCTTCTCTCCTTACTGAACGAGGGGCAGAAAAGTTATGGTAATGGGATCCCACTGTTGCTCCTACCTTCACATGAAAACCCCATGATCTTAAAATATCCAATCTTACATCTTCAAGTGACACACGGGATGCAGGTGCCGTCACCGCTACGGTATCGCCGGGTTTGAGGAATGCAGGAAAATTCATCAGATAAATACTACATCTGTGATGATTTCAGAGCCCATTTCTTTGTTCAAAAGGGCTATAATGCGTGATTTGGCTAGCACCAATTCTTGTCTTAAAGGAGCAGAGGAGATCCCCAAAAAGAGAACTCCTCTGTTTATATAAAGTTTTTCTGTCCTTTGGGCTATAGAAGTACCCATCAGCTTTTCCCAATAAGCCACCAGGTAAGTCTCGTTATAACGAGATCTTAACTTATAGGCATTCAAAAAGGCCTCAAAAGCCTCACCTACTGATTGTGCTTGGGTTTTTCTAGCTGTAACAGACATTAAATCTTCTTCGTAATGGCGTGTTTTTCGAAAGTTAATTTAGCTCCACCACCTGCTGAAAGGGTAATGGTATTTTCATCTTTGGAAAGAACTTTACCGTGTAAACCTCCAGCAGTGATCACATCATCTCCCGGTTTAAGATCTTCCACCATTTTCTGTTGTTCTTTTTGTTTCTTTTGTTGAGGACGAATCATGAAAAAATACATGACCGCAAACATCCCTAACATCATGATCAGGAAGCTCATGTTTCCGCCACCTGCAGCTTGTAATAAAATCATACTAATTTATAAAGTTAATTATACTCTGGACTTGATCTGACCCATTAGGTCTTCTACGTCTTCCAATAATTTTTCAGCTTTTTGACGAGCCTCGTTAACTACCTTTTTTCCTTCAGCTTTAGCACTGTTATCTCCGCCTACATATTCCAATGCTACTTCTTCTCCTCTTTCTCTCAGGTCCTTTATGAAATTCTTCAGCTGATCTCTGTAATCACCAAGACTTAGAGTAAGTTTTTCACGGGTAACTTCCCCTTTTTCAGGAGCAAATAAAATACCTATGGCGGAACCCGCAGCTACACCAGCTAGAAATGCGATCAAGGACTTTGATTGGCTGTTCATAAATATGTTGTTTTAGGTTTAAATATACACGGAAAACGCGAGTATATCAAGAAAAATTTCAAGGATTAACGGTTATCTATCATTCCCCTACCCGTCTTCTTGATCAGTCCTTTTTGCTGTAAATCCTTACAAATAGAGTCTAATAGCCCATTTATAAACACTTTACTTTTTTCAGAACTATAGTTTTTCGCGATCTCTATGATCTCGTTGATGGTTACTTTTACAGGAATACTTGGAAACGTGGTTAATTCCGCTACCGCCATTTTTAGGAGGATCAGATCCGTACCTATAATACGTTCCAAGTCCCAGTTCTTTAAATGTGGCAATATATGTTCCAAAAGTTCTTCATCTTTAACCGCTGTTTCCTTAAATAAAGTTCTAAGGAAATCCTTAGTATCTTCCCATTGATCATCCAGCTTTTCTATCACCACTACTTCATCTTCTACGAAGTTTGCAAAACTATGGAATAACATGGTACGAAGAATCTCTTTGTCCTCTGACCAAAACAAGTGCAACTTTTCAAAGAACTCTACACTCACCTCATGCTTCAGAAGAACATTCTTGATCAGGTATTTTACAATTGCCAAATCATCTTCTAAGGTCTTATTTACCTTTTCCACATACTCTTTAACGTGCGCATTGTTCTTAATGGCTTCGTTATAAAGTTTATTGATTAATGTAGGATCCTGATCAAAGTTAACCGAGCGTTTTAATGAAAGAAATTCCAAGTCTTTGGTATTCTTTATAGCCAATAAAGCCCTGTTCTTTGCCAAAACAGAATCTGACTTCGCTTGCAATAATACCAATAAATTCAGAAGATAAAGATAGATATCGTAGGTACGCTCTGCATCTAGCAGGGTCTGAATAGAATGATATTCGTAGTCCTTCTTATTCTTTAAACGATAATACTCTCTGGCCTTGGCAACCGCAGTTCTTACCTCTGGTGGATAAACTTCATCCGGGTGAGAATCCTTTTTCTTTACTTCATCTTCAAATAAAGATTGAGCAAGTTTCGCTTTCCCGGCGAGTTTCGTTCTGTCCTGTTTCTCCATGGAGTTCAGGTCCGGTGCGAAGGCGTCTGAAATCAAATCTTGAGCCAATAAAAAATTTGCACCTTTCGCAATCTTTAAAGCGTAGAGCTGCTGCATTGCCCTCACTCTCGCCAGTCTACGGTTTAGCATATCGTCAAAGAACTTTTTTTGCAAAGTTAATACATTTGATGCGTATTTTTAGCAGATTTTCACAAACAACATGCAAAAATTCTTAGGACTATTCCTAGCTTTTCTACTCCCTACCCCTTTACTAGCTCAAAAAAAGTTAAGTGCAGAAGAAGTAAGACAGGACTTAGTTCAAGTACAGTCTCTTTTAGAAAAGTATTATCCCGGCATGTATTTTTATGAATATCCAAAAGATTTTGCAAATAGATTGGATTTTTTAGTACCAAAGGACTCCGTAGACCTTCTGTCCACCTATAGAAGAGTAAGCGCACTCATTTCAGGGGTAATGGATCAACATTTATCTGTAGTTCCGCCGGAGACTAACGAAAACCCAAAGTACCTTCCTTTTATTCTGAAAAGATTCGATAAACATTTCTATATCCAGTACAATCAATCTCCTGACTCCTCTATTGCCAGAGGCAGTAGAATCCTTAAAATTGACTCCATTGATATTTTAGAAGACTACCAGAGGTTCAGTCAGCTTTTTGGAGCGGATAATGACAACTTATATAGTAAAAACTATAACCTAGAACGAAGATTTTCCACTTATTATCATAGATGGTATGGGTCCAAAGACAGTGCTACCATCATCATAGATACTTCCAGCAAAACTATACCTTTTCTCACAGCAAAAGAAGCCTTGACCTGGACCACTAAGAGGTACGGTCAAGTGATTAGAAAGAATTTGGATTATAAAGTTCTGGACAGCACGCTACATATCGCCCATTTGGATCTCCTAAGCTTTAGAGGAAAAAAGAAATTAAATGAAAGAGAGTTCAAAATGACCTTGAAAAGCAGGTTCAAACAGATAGAAAAAGACAGCATACAAAGTCTCATTTTAGACATGAGAGGAAATGGAGGCGGAGCCATAGTCAATGTAAAAAGATTACTGCAATGCGTTTTGCAAGAACCTTTTCAACTGTACGACAGCATTTCAGTCACCAAAAATGGATTCAAGAAGGTATTCAAACCCTATCTGGGAATAACTACCATAGCAGGTAGGGCCTATTTGAACAAAAAGAATGAACAAGGATTCTACAGAACCTACTATAATAAAGGACAGGCGCACAAACCCAACAAAAAACATAACTACAAAGGAAACCTGGTAGTATTAATGGATGGAGGCTCCTATTCTGCTACTACCTTTACCATAGCTTTGCTTAAGAACAAAGAACGCGGTATCTTTGTGGGAACTCCACCAGGAGGGGCAGATTGGGGATCATTTGCAGGTTTAGACTATACAGCCAAGCTGAAAAATTCTGGACTTAAAGTGCGTATCCCCTTGATGAGTCTAATACATAATACCGAAGGCAAGAAGAGAGAAGATTTCTTTGTTCAACCGGACTACCACATAGAACAAAGCTATTCTGATTTTCTAGAACGTAAAGATACCGTATTAGGCTTTGCCTTGAAATTATTGCAAAATGAAGGAAATCCGTGATCTGATCTGGAAAGATATCAAACTGGAACTGAGGCAACAAAGTACCTTAAACACCATGGTACTTTTCATGGTATGTACCATATTCCTCTGTTATATTAGCTTTATGCTAAAGATCCAAGTATTAGAGAGTATAACTTGGAACACCCTATTCTGGATCATTCTGGTCTTTTCGGCTGTAAATTCAGCAGGCAATAGCTTTAGAAAAGAGAGCACCGGAAGACAGTTATACTATTATCAATTGGCCAAACCAGAGTCCATCATCATGGCCAAGATCATCTTTAACTTTCTCCTGCTTTTAGTCCTTTCCTTATTAGGATTCGCCTTGTATCTGGCCTTATTGGGAAACCCTGTGCAGGACTTTGGCATGTACTTCTTATCCCTGATCCTTGGATCTCTGGGCTTTAGCGCATCTCTGACCCTACTGGCAGGTATAGCCTCCAAAACAGATAATGCTTCAGGTATATTGGCCGTACTTAGTTTTCCTGTATTACTGCCTCTAATCAATATGCTCATTCGTCTTTCCAAAAATGCCATGGACGGCTTAGATGTTTCTGCCTCTTATGACGAAATATTGACTATCTTTGGAATTGATTTAATTGTAATCGCGTTAAGTTATTTGTTGTTCCCCTATTTGTGGAAGTCATGAAGAAGTATTGGTGGAAATTCCTCGGAGCTGGGCTCCTTATATATAGTGTCATCTTTGGATTCTTAGGTGATACTCCAAGAAGAGAAATTCTAAATGAGACCATCCGAATGGTCTATTTCCATGTGCCTATGTGGTTTGGCATGATGGCTCTAATGGTCAGCTCACTGATCTATTCTGTTCGCTATTTAAGATCTGGAGATATAAAATACGATATTTACGCCTCCCAATATGCTGCCGTTTCAGTGGTATTCGGAATCCTTGGATTCTGCACTGGTATGCTTTGGGGGAATTTTACTTGGGGGGATTGGTTACCAAAAGATCCTAAAATCATTGCAGTGGAAGTTGGCCTTTTAATCTATAGTGCCTACTTTGTTTTAAGGGGTTCGTTTGACGATGAACAGAGAAGAGGCCGTTTATCAGCCATCTACAATATCTTTGCCTTCGCATCCTTTATGCCTTTGGTTTGGATCTTACCTAGACTAACTGATTCATTGCATCCCGGTAATGGCGGGAACCCGGCCTTCGGGTCTGATATGGATATGAACATGCGGATAGTATTCCTGCCGGCCGTTTTGGGCTGGATTCTGATTGGAAACTGGATTAGTACCCTTAAAATCCGTTTGAAACTTATAAACGAAAAGATAAACGAATGAAACTTTTGTTCCAAGGTGCCCAAATGGCTGACCTAATGCGCTCTGAAGGCAAAATTTATGTAGTGGTGGTGGGTTTGCTAATTATAATGGTAGGTTTTCTTACCTACTTGTATCGTCTTGATCGCAAAATCAGCAAAATAGAAAAGGAAATTAAAAAGTAATGAAAAAGACGCATATTATAGCTTTAGGAGTGATAGCTATTGCCGTTGCCATGATTATCACTACCATAGGCGATGCCAGCACCTATTTGAGCTACAGTGAAGCAAAGAAGCTTGCAGAAGAAGGTAATACTAAATCTGTGCACGTCACAGGAGAATTACCAAGAGATGCTAATGGAGAACCTGTAGGCATCAAATATGAGCCATCCATAAATCCCAATAGATTTGAATTCTTGATGGTGGATTCTGTCTCGAACCGTCAATTCCGTGTTGTACATAACCAACCGAAACCGCAGGACATGGAAAGGTCCGAAAAAGTAGTGGTGGTAGGAAAAGTTAATCTTGAAGGTAATTACTTTGAAGCAGATAAAATCCTTCTCAAATGTCCATCAAAATACAATAATGGAGATTTGAAAGTGGATGAGCAGGGATATGTTAGCTACAACAAGTAAAGTAAATCACACCATATTAAGCCTTCTGAAGGAGGAAAAGGCGTTTGCCTTGTATCGCCTGCCCGGGAAAACAGAGTTCCACCTTATGGTCTCTGAAAAGAATTTCCTGGAAGTAGAAGAAATGGACTTTGAAGAGTTGCCTTCAGGCTTCGCTTTTGTACCCTTTGACCAGAGTAAACTTTGGTTCCTACCTGCTGACTACCATTTCACTTCCACGAATGATAGTATAGATCTGTCTGAATTCAATATTTCTGTATGCAAAAAAGATATCACAGGATTTCAACTTATTCCCTCGAATGAGGATTCAGATAAGGAGATCTACATGCAAAAAGTAGATCAACTAGTGAAGTCCTTGCAGAATAATGTAGCTAGAAAAGTAGTATTGTCCCGTAGGAAAAAGGTGGGAACTTTAGCAGGGAATGATTATTTTTCTGCATTTCAAAAGCTTTGCAAAACCCATAGTGATGCTATGGTAAGCTTAGTTTACTTCCCTGAAAAACAGCAGATTTGGTTAGGTGCCACTCCGGAAATATTGGTCAAACAAGACAAAGCACAGGTGTTTACTACCATGTCTTTAGCCGGTACCCAATCCGCTTTTGATGTTAACGGAAAGGAGATCCGACCCATTGACGCCCTTTGGACACATAAAGAAATAGAAGAGCAGGCCTTAGTAGGCAGATATATCATCAATTGTCTAAAGAAAATAAGGGTGAGAGAATTTGAAGAAGAAGGTCCAAAGACCGTTAAAGCCGGCAAACTTCTACACCTTAGAACCTACTATATCATAGACAACAAGGAAGTAAACTATCCCAACCTTAGCTCTGTGATGTTAAATCTACTACACCCTACTCCAGCCATATGCGGCATGCCTAAAGATGCTGCGGAAAAATTACTGGCTGAAGTAGAAGGATACGATAGAGAATTCTATAGCGGATATTTAGGTCCAATAAATGTAGATGAAGAAAGTCACCTCTTTGTAAACCTAAGGACCATGAAAATAGAAAATGGCGAGGTATATACTTATGCAGGTGGTGGTATTACAGCCGAATCTCTACCCGGAAAAGAGTGGTGGGAAACCGAACTTAAAATGGGTACTATAAAAGGGGCATTTGATAACATAGAGAAGCTTTAGTACCTTTGAATATCATAACCTTAATACCTAATGCAGAAACTTGTACTAAGTCAATCGATTCAGCAGAGGCTCTCACCTCAGCAGATTCAGTTTATCAAACTGCTGCAAATCCCTACAGCAGAATTGGCTCAGCGCATTGAAGAAGAATTAGAAATTAACCCCGCATTAGAAGAAGGAAAAGAAAAAGAAGAATTTGAAGAAACGCCCCTAGAAGATCTGGACTATCAAGATTATGACGATGATTACAGGGGATACAAAATGTCTGACGGATATCAGGATGAACCAAAGGAAATCATGCCCGTGATTTCTACAGAATCTTTACAAGAATCCCTCCTTCAGCAGTTAGGCTTCCTTCAACTCAGCGAGAGAGAAACCCTTATTGGTACCCAACTCATAGGTTCCATAGAAGATGATGGCTACATCCGTAGACCCCTTCGTTCTATCTGTAACGACCTGGCTTTCGGACAAAACATCTATACAAACGAGGAAGAGTTGGAAGGAATTCTTCGCAAAATTCAGAAATTCGAACCTGCAGGCATAGGAGCAAGAGATCTAAAAGAATGCTTGATCCTTCAGATTGAGAAAGGTGCCAATACTAAGGAAAGTAATTTGGCACTGATCATTCTGGAAGATTATTTCGAAGAATTCAGCAAGAAGCATTTCGATAAGATCCAAAAGAAACTTAATATTGATGATGAAACTCTAAAGTCTGTTTTCCAGTATATCACCCGACTAAATCCTAAACCGGGAAATATGATATCTACACAGAACAATGTGGCGTATCTCATTCCTGATTTCATTGTGTCCTATGTCAATGGAAAGATGGAGATCGTTCTGAACTCCAAAAACGCTCCGGATCTTAAAATCAGTAAGTCTTTCTCGGAAATGCTCGATACCTATTCTAAGAGCGACAAGCAAAACAAGCAGATCAAAGAGACTCTGACCTTTGTCAAGCAAAAATTAGATGCTGCCAAATGGTTTATAGATGCCATAAAGCAAAGACAGCAAACCCTACTGAAAACCATGGAGGCTATAGTGGATTTCCAATTCAACTTCTTCGTAGAAGGTGATGAAAGTAAACTAAAACCCATGATCTTGAAGGATATTGCTGACAAAATAGACATGGACATTTCAACCGTCTCAAGAGTAGCCAATAGCAAATCTGTACAAACAGATTTCGGGATTTATCCCCTAAAATATTTCTTTTCCGAAGGTATTTCTACAGAATCAGGGGAAGATGCCTCAAGCAGAGAGGTTAAAAACACCCTGAAAGCACTTATAGATGAAGAGGAAAAAAGTGCTCCACACTCTGATGATAAATTAGAGAAATTACTAAAAGCAAAAGGCTATAACATAGCCCGAAGAACCGTAGCTAAATACAGAGAACAACTGGGCATCCCGGTAGCCCGATTAAGAAAACAAATTTGAAAGTGTCAGAAAGAATATCAAAAGCCCTCTCCTATATCCTACATCCGGTATTTATACCTTGCTATTTGGTTATAGCCTTGAAGGTATGGGCCCCTCTTCCCGTGTTTTACCTTTTTATGGGAGATCGACTCTTCCTGGCCTTATTTCTCCTGATCTTTACGTATACCGTCATTATCCCACTCTTGTTTGTATTTCTCCAGTATAAACTGAAATTCATTTCAGATTATACCTTGAATAATAGAAGAGAAAGACCCAGAGTTTACCTCTTCACCTCCGGATTTTACTTCGCTACGGCCTATTTTTTGAATGAAAAAGGCAGCGTCTTTATGCCTACTGCGGTCCTATTCACCGCCATGGGTGTGAATATTTTGGGACTGTTTCTATTTAACTTCTTTGATAAAATATCAGCCCATACCTCGGGATTAGGAGGCATTGTGGGCATTTTCTTTGGCATTTACTATAGATATGGGGATCCTAATCTGATTCCTGTTATTTTAAGTGCACTAATTCTGGTTGGGGTTTTAGGAAGCGCCCGACTATATTTAGGTGCACATAACCGTAGACAAATCTTCCTAGGTGCAATATGGGGATTCGTTACCGGATTTATTGGATCGTATTATTTTATGAAATTATGAAAATAAGGATAGGTACGAGGGTAAGTCTATTAGCCATGTGGCAGGCTAATTATATTAAAAGTCGGCTGGAAGCTGCAGGAGCAGAAACAGAGATAGTGGGGATGGAAACCAAAGGCGACAAAGTATTGGATGTAGCCCTATCCAAAATTGGCAGTAAAGGTGTATTCACAGAAGAATTGGAAGAAAAACTCCTGAATGGTGAGATTCATATAGCTGTACACTCCGCTAAAGACATGCAGAGTAGTTTGGCAGAAGATTTTGAATTGATTGCATTTACAGAAAGGGAATACCCTGGAGATGTACTTGTGGCTGACCGGGCTTTGGATTTAAGCGCACCTATCACCATAGGGACCTCATCTGTACGTAGAATTGCTTTCTTTAAGAAGCATTATCCTCATATCAAATTAGTGAATATGAGAGGAAACCTGCAAACCCGCATTCAAAAAATGCGTTCCGGTCAATGCGATGGTTTGGCCCTAGCTTATGCCGGAGTACATCGTATGGAATATGATGAACTGATTGTCCATAGGTTTCCCTTGGATCAATTTATCCCTCCGGTAGGACAGGGCACCGTTACAGTAGAGATCGCAAAAAACTTAGATGAGAACATTAAGACCTTCGTAAAAAACACTTGTAACGATGAAAATACGTATAAATGTTTACAAGCCGAGCGAGCATTCTTAAAAGAAATGAATGGAGGTTGTTCTATTCCAGTGTTCGGACACGCTACTTTGGAGGGGGAAGAAATCCTCTTCAAAGGAGGAATCACTAACCTAGAAGGAACTGAAGAAGTATCTATGGAATTCAGAGGAACAGATCCTATTCTTTTAGGTCAGCATGCCGCCGAACAAGTCCTACAAAATGGAGGTGCAGAAATATTGAAACAAATCAGAGCATGAAAAAGATACTCTTCCTATTAGCCATCCTTCCTATATCGGCCTTTGCTCAAAAAAGGGATAAGGTTTATACCCTAACCTCAGGTAAGGATAAGATACGCTTCGTCCTCTATGATGAAACTCCTTTGCATAAGAAGAATTTTGCATCATTAGTATCTAAAAAATTCTACCATGGACTACTCTTTCATAGAGTCATCAAGGACTTTATGATTCAGGGAGGAGATCCCAATTCAAAAAAAGCTAAACCCGGAGATAGATTAGGAAATGGTGGAGATCACCTGGAAAGGATACCTTTTGAATATCATCCGGAAAGATTCCACAAAAAAGGAGTCATTGCGGCTGCCAGAGACAATAATCCCGAAAAGAAATCCAGCGCTTGCCAGTTTTACATAGTGCAAGGGAAGAAATTCAATGACGAAGATCTGGACAAATTTGAAACAAGAAATCAATTGAAATACACTCCATCCCAGAGAGAAACCTACAAAACCATTGGAGGTACTCCTCACTTGGATAAGAATTACACCGTTTTTGGGGAGGTAGTGGGTGACCTTAGTCTGTTAGATAAAATTGCAGCGGTGAAGACGGATGAATTTAACCGACCAGTAGAAGATCAGAAGATGAAGATCACTGCTAAGAAAATGAGTAGAAAAAAGATAACTAAAAAATACGGCTACACTTACTTATGAAAATATTAATTACAGGTTCCAATGGTCTTTTGGGACAGAAATTAGTGCAACAGTTGGCAGGTAAAGGAGATATAATTGCTACAGCAAGAGGGGAAAACCGTTTGCCCCTATCAGATGGATACAGATATAGAAGTTTAGATATCACTGATCCGGAAGCTGTGAATGCCGTCATTATAGAAGAAACACCGGATGCCATTATACATACAGCTGCAATGACGAACGTTGATCAGTGTGAAACAGATAAAGAAGAATGCTGGAAACTCAATGTCCATGCCACTGAATACTTAGTAAAAGCAGCTGAAAAAACTGGATCTTATTTCCTGCATGTTTCCACGGACTTCATCTTTGACGGAAAAGAAGGCCCTTATGCAGAAGATGCAGAACCTAATCCTATAAGTTTCTACGGATGGAGTAAGTTTGCAGCAGAAAAGGTGGTGCAAAGTAGCTCGCTCAACTGGTCCATAGCCAGAACAGTATTGGTGTATGGGATTGCCCATGATATGAGTCGCTCGAACATCATCCTATGGGTTAAAGGTTCTCTAGAAGCGGGAAAAACGATCAAGGTGGTTAATGATCAATGGCGCACTCCTACCCTTGCAGAAGATCTCGCAGCAGGATGTATCCTAATGGTAGAGAAGAAAGCTCAGGGGATATATAATATCTCTGGAAAAGATCTATTGAATCCTTATCAGATGGCAGTCATGACTGCAGATTACTTTGGATTGGACAAAAACCTGATTCAGGAGGTGAATGGCACCCAATTTACTCAGACGGCTAGACGACCACCGAAGACCGGTTTTATTTTAGATAAACCCATAAAGGACTTAGGTTATTCACCTAGATCATTTACAGAAGGAATTGGCATCTTAGCTTCCCAATTAAAATAAGAAAAGAGAGTCAGAATAGAGTGCCCCCAAAAAGTTAGACACTAATTGGGGGCATTTTTATGAGCAGGAAAGTAAAGTATGATCTAGCGTTTAAGCTAAGATGTGTAAAAGATGTTTTAGAAAAACATCAATCAATAGTAAGAGTAAGTGACAGCGTGGGGATTAAGGAAGTTCTTTTACGGAAGTGGTTACAAGAGTATGAAATAGGTGGTTTAAAAGGCCTGGAACCTAAGGTGAGCAATCGGACTTATAGTTCATCTTTTAAACTCAATGTTTTAAAGGCTATCGAAAATGAGAATTTAAGTTTAAAGGATGCGCGATTGAGATTTCGTATTCCAAGTGACTCAACCATAATCACTTGGCAAAGGAATTTTGCTACCTTTGGAGTCAACGGTTTAGAAAGCAAACCCAAAGGCCGTCCCATAACTATGAATCGCAAACCCAAAGCACCTTTAACGAGATTAGAAGAGCTAGAATTAGAAAACGAACGTTTACGTTGTGAGAATGCTTTTCTAAAAAAGTTGAGAGCCTTAATTCAAGCCGAGGAGGAACAACGCCGCGGACAATCGCAAAAGCCATACAAGAATTAAGGCCGGAGTTTAATCTACAGTTATTGTTAGATTGCTCTCATATGGCTAGAAGTAGCTTTTATTATCATCAACTCTGCAGTAAAAGCGACAAGTACGGTGAGCTAAAGGAGCTCATTAAATGCATTTATCATAAGCATAAAGGGCGTTATGGCTACAGAAGGATTACAGATGAGCTGCGAAAGCTAGGCCGGATCATCAACCATAAAACGGTTTTAAAGTTGATGAGTTTATTGGGATTGAAGAGCTTGATTCGAAGGAAGAAATACCAGTCGTATCGGGGAGATCAAGGTAAAATAGCACCTCATATTTTACAACGTAACTTTAAAGCGGATCGGCCAAATCAGAAATGGGTAACAGACATCACAGAATTTAAAGTTCGAGACAAAAAACTTTATCTGTCGCCGATAATGGATCTTTATAATCAAGAAATTATCAGTTATCAGTTAAGTGAACGTCCTAGTTTTGACCAAGTGGTAGATATGCTCAAAAAGGCATTCAAAAAGATCCCTACTAGTACCGAACTACTGTTCCACTCTGACCAGGGATGGCAATATCAAATGAAACAATTCCAAGCTCTGCTTAAGAAAAAGGGAATTGTACAAAGCATGTCAAGAAAAGGAAATTGCCTAGACAATGCCATTATTGAAAATTTCTTTGGAACACTAAAAGCTGAAATGTTTTACATCCAAAAAATCAATTCAATTGAAGAACTAAAAAAGGAAATCAAAAACTATATTTACTATTACAATCATGAAAGAATAAAGTCAAACCTAAAAAAAATGAGCCCGATTCAATATCGAACTCATTTCTCAGAAACTTAATTTTTAACCGTCCAACTTTTCGGGGTCAGTCCAGAACCGACTCTCTTTTTTTACTATATAGCAAATCCTTAAATATTTTATAATCAATACATAGCTTCAACTATAAAATAAGAAAACAGGCCGCAAAGACCTGTTTAAACCAGTGACGGGAAAGAGATTCGAACTCTCACAGGCTTACGCCCACTACCCCCTCAAAGTAGCGTGTCTACCAATTCCACCATCCCGCCGAACGGGTGCAAAATTACAACAAATTTTTATTTCATCAAGTGGGCCACCAGAAAGTTCACTCCATTTTTTTCACATGTAAATATTCCAAGTATTTATCTCAATTTTCCCATACACCAAAGGATATATGAAAGATTAATCTTTATTTTTAGTAATCAATCCTTTACATATGAACTTCGGAGAATACAATACCTCAGGCGTTTACGATGAACTATGCGAATCCACCGGCTTACCCAGAGAAGGTGCTGAAACCGTATATAACTATTTTAACAGCCTTTCCTTAGATGAACTTCGTGCCCGACAAAAGAATCTGGAGGTTTCCATGATGAATATGGGTATCACATTTAATGTGTATTCTGAAGAAGGGGGCATAGAAAGAATAATACCTATAGACATCATTCCGCGGATCATTCGTGCAAAGGAGTGGGAACACCTGGAAAAGGGACTAAAACAGAGGATCTTTGCCTTGAATGAATTCCTAAAAGATATCTATAGCGAGCAAAAAATACTGGAGGATAAGGTCATGCCTTCAGAAACCATATTTAGCTCCAAAGGCTTCTTAAAAGAATGTATGCACGTCAAGCCTTTGAAGGATATCTATATCCATATCACGGGTACGGATTTAATCAGAAATGCCCAGGGGGAATTCGTGATCCTAGAAGATAATCTTAGATGTCCATCAGGAGTGTCCTATATGCTTCAAGGCCGGGAACTTTCCAAACAAGGATTAGCAAAATTAATATCCAAAGCTAAAGTAAAATCCATATCAGATTATCCTGAAAAACTTTTTCAAGCCTTAAAATACATTTCAGGCAAGGCAGAACCTACTATCGCTGTCTTAACACCGGGAATCTATAATTCTGCTTATTATGAGCATTCATATTTAGCCCAGCAAATGGGCGTAGAGCTGGTAGACTACAGAGATTTAATAGTAGAGAATGATTTCCTTAAACTTCGTACCACCAAAGGACTAAAGACGGTTGATGTGCTTTACAGAAGACTAGATGATTTATTCATAGATCCCATCCACTTCAACCCTATGTCTCTAATAGGCATACCCCATCTTTTTAACGTTTATAAGAAAGGAAATATAGGTCTAGCCAATGCCTTAGGTACAGGTGTAGCTGATGATAAGGTAGTCTATGCATATGTGCCCAAGATCATCAAATACTACTTAGGGGAAGAACCTATCCTTAACAACGTAGAAACCTACCTCTGCGAAGATCCTAAATCCAGGGACTATGTGCTAAAGAATATTGAGCATTTGGTGGTTAAAGAGGCTAATGAAGCAGGTGGATACGGAATGTTAATCGGTCCAAAGGCCTCAAGAGAGGAGCACGAGCTCTTTAAGCAGAAGATTCTTCAGAATCCTAGGAACTACATTGCCCAACCTACCATTTCCCTATCCACATCCCCTTGCTTTATGGATGGAACCATAGAGCCTAGGCATGTAGATTTACGCCCTTACATTCTATACGGAGAAGATATTCATGTTACTCCAGGTGGATTGACGCGCGTGGCCTTAAAAAAGGGATCCCTAGTAGTAAACTCCTCTCAAGGTGGAGGAAGTAAGGATACCTGGGTACTAAACAAGTAAAAGTTTGTTTATCTTTGTATCAATTAAAGAAATTGAATGATGAAATTAGATACACGTAAAAGCTTAATGGCCTTAGGACTGATCGTTTTGGTCACAGGATTTCGCTTGATAGAGCACCCCTTTAATTCTACGCCTATGTTGGCGGTTATGCTGTTTTCTGCGGCAGTAATTAAAGATTGGCGACTAAAAATAGCTATACCGCTCCTATGTCTAGCCATCAGTGATGTATTAGTAGGGATCAAATACGGTTATGGTACGTATACCTCTTCTGCACTAGTGTACTTTGCTTTTGCTACAGTATTTGCCATTGGATACTTTGCATTGAAGAAACTGAATGTAGTGAACATCGCTCTGGGTTCAATAGCAGGATCTATAGTATTCTTTTTGATTACAAATTTCGCATTTTTCTACCCTGAGGCAGCTATAGCGAATCCCACTTTAGGTCATTACCCTCACAATTGGGTAGGTATAGTAGCATCTTACCAAGCCGGATTACCGTTTTTCAAAAACATGTTAGCCGGTGATTTAATGTTCAATGGTTTATTATTTGGCGCTTACGCTTTAGTGTTGAAGTCGGCTGCCTTTCAACGTGCCAACGCATGATTTATAAAAACATTACTTTCGTAATTCCTGTAAACAAAGAACAAGCTTTCTTAGAGATCACAAAACAGGTATTGCAAGAACTTCCTCCCTGGGTGTCTGACATCCGGGGTTTTAAATTAATAGAGCAGGTAGATCCGGAATCGGTGAATTTTGCGGTACAAATCCTGTTCACAGAAGAAGCCCATTTAGAGGCTTTTGATTTACACCAAGTGGTCAAAGTGATCCAAGATCACCTGCAGGAACAGGTATTGTTCTTTGAATCTCATTTAGAGAAGTGGTATTAATCAAACAGAGGCCAATCAATCTTGATCAATAAAGCTCCGGGTTGCCCCACGTAGCCCGGAGTAGTAAATACTCCATTCCAACCCCAGCCTTTATTCAAGAACTGCCAGTTCAAGGCTATTCTTCCCTTACTTATTGGGAATTTCAAATATAGATCTGCAATAGGTACACCACCCGTTTCTTGCCCTTGTTTAGCTATAAACTGGTTTACCAGTGGAGAATAGTACAATCCTTGATATTTGGATTGCAGATAGATATCTAGGCCTGTATAAATGCGAAGCACCTTGGCATAAAGGAAATTGAATTCCAAATTTGCATGGTGAGTAAATTGAGGAATCGGATACACTTCTTTGTCAGAACTACTGTTATAGAAGATCCTGTAAGTACCTTCAAAATTCTTGCTCCTGTAGGCCATCTGTCCACCGATATGTATCATATTCAAATCACTCTTCTTCTGAGCAACCTCCGGCACAGTGGCCAAATAAGTATAATTTTTGACACTGCTCCAGCGCAATTCCGGCACAAATCCGAAAGAACCCACATTAACTGGCAACTTAACACTCAATATTTTAGCATTCTCTGATTCCAAATCATTCCTGTATTGGAGTATTCCGTTTTGGAAACGTTGGTAAAACAATCCTGCTGGTCGGGCGGAATTATAAAACCCTATCTCGAAACCTTTATAGAATAAGGTAGCATCTATTAGGTAATTCTTAGGACTCTCCATCTCAGCTCTAAGGTCTAGGGTGTTCGTTGAATCAGGAAAAACATAGCCTAGTAATCCCCCTAGATAAAATTCAGGTTTCCAGTTTAAAGTAGAAGTTGGGAATCCAGAGTTGTTCAATTTATAGAATCTACTTTTCGCATAAACCTGATAATTAAACCCTTTAAAATATCCCTTAAAACCTATTCTGTTACTGATGCTTTGTAATCTGTAGTGATAATTCAAGGTATCAACTTCAGCAGGCGCAGGAATTCCATAAACCATCGCCGAAGTGGAATCAGTGAAAGCAGGGTCAAAGAAACCGTAAGTTTTTCTTTCGTAATCCAGGATATGAAAGGCTTGGATGCTGTTTTTAAGGACAAATTGCTGGTACAAATGCAGATTGTTCCAGCGTTCTCTGCTAAACACCCCGTTTTTCAGTGCGGCATCATAATTTCTGGCATATTTTGGCTCTAATCTACTGAGAGTATCTCCCCCGCTAATTCCACCTTGTTCAAACTGCTTGTGATTAAAATGGTAGAAAGCGGCTAGTAATTTGTATTTGCCTTTCGTGTAATTAGTACTAACATCATATTTCCAATGATTCACCAGAACCTCTTCACTTCTTTGAAATCCATATTGCTTCTCGGAATTGAATTTTAAAATGTTCAAAGTAACGTTCCAATTGGGACGTATGTTTTGACTATGAGTGATCTCAAACTGTGTATGTCCCCCACCCATTTGATAGCCCAAATAAGTGTAAGGTGAACGAGTATTATAGTACTTGATATTTTCAGGATCCGGTGCATACATCAGGTTTGATTCCAAGCCCATTTGATTACCTATCCCATTGAATTTCTGAAAATAGAAAGGACGTGCAGAAGTACCTACATTACCTAAATCCTGATATACCCATCCGGATCTACGAAGGGGACTAGAGTAATGATAATATCTTAATGAAGTATCCGGATGAAAGGAACGCTGGATATTTCTCAACACGTCCTTTTCATACACAAATTCTACAGTTGCATTACTATAAACCTGACGTGTGGTATCGTCTAAAACCTGAGCAGTGCCGGGCAATGCCAAACACAGTAAACTAAAGATCTTTCGGTACATCCCCATGATATTCTCTTACAAAATTAGGGCTTTTCTACGAAACCTAGCTGTGTTCTAAGGTATTTTCCAAAGTCCTCCCCCATTTCTACTTTGACTACCGGAGTAAAAACTCGGTCCAAATCTTCAGTTCCTATATCCTGCCTAATCTTCACCAGATCCTTTTCAGTGGTTAATATCGCTACATCCTGATGTTTACTCAGGATTTCCTTAATCTTAATGGGCGGTATCTTGTAATGATCTCTAAAAGCATAATGCTTAATGATCTCATAGTTCTTACTTTGCTGCTCAAAGAATTTCTTGTTCTCCGCTATGGCAGATAGGAGTACCACCTTAGAACCTTTCTCTAGTTGATTTCCTTTCCCATTTTGGGGAACCTGTATCTGATAGGACGCGAAAAACACCGGAGAAGTAGAATACCTACGAACTTCCTTTTCTATACCCTTCTTTTCAGATTCAGATATATCCAAAGGACATTTCGTGATGATCACTACATCCGCTCGATCTGCCCCTTTTCTACTCTCTCGTAATCTTCCGTAGGGTAAGACATGGTCTTTGTAAAAGGGTCGATGATAATCCGACAAAAGGATCAAAAAGTCCGGCTTTAAATACCTGTGTTGATACACATCATCAAAAACAAAAGTATGGATATCAGAATACAAATCCCGGGCCCTTTGGATACCTTTTACTCTATCTTCAGATACAAAAAAACGCGCTTCAGGATGCTTATCTGCTAACATTCTTGGTTCATCCCCCACTTCTTCAGCGGAACTGGAAGGTCGTATCTCTAAGAATCCTTTGGTCTTTCTTCCATAACCTCTACTGATGACCCCCAGATTTCTATCAGATAAAAGATCCAATAGGTAATCTACCATAGGAGTCTTTCCCGTTCCGCCTACAGTAAGATTTCCTACACCTATGGTGGGAACTTCAGGATGAAATTCTTTAAGTAAACCCTGATCAAAAAGGAAGTTTCTGAAGGATGTGATACCTTTGTAAACCAAATGTAAGGGATATGAAACTTTCAGCAGCATTTTGCAAACATACGTTAAATTTTAGTTTTGACGCAGGAACATCCAGAGGAGTTTTGAGAAAAAAGGATTCGTATTTTTTACACCTCTTTGATGCGGACCATCCGGAAACCGTAGGTATAGGAGAAGCCGGGCCGCTATTTGGTTTAAGTCCTGAATTTGGTGATGCAGCTGAACAAAAGTTGGCTGAAGTAGTTAAGGCCATCAATGCAGGGGAGCCTTTGCCTTCCTTAGAAAATTATTCTTCTATACTTTTTGCCTTAGAAACGGCCAGATATGATTTAATTCAAGGAGGGAAAAGGATACTCTTCCCATCTAAATTTACCTCAGGTGAAGAAGCTATTTCCATCAATGGACTGATTTGGATGGGTCAAAAGGAGTTCATGAAAGAACAAATCATCAGAAAGATAGAAGCGGGATTTCAGACCATCAAAATGAAGATCGGCGCTATAGACTTCGAGACAGAAATGGAGCTGCTTCGATTTATACGAAGAGAATTCTCAGAGAGAGATTTAACTCTTAGGGTAGATGCTAATGGAGCCTTCTCTCCGGATGAAGCATTGCAAAAATTAGAAGAACTCTCCACTTTAAGGATACATTCCATTGAACAGCCCATAAAGGCGGGACAAGAAGGACAATTGGCTAAATTATGCGAAGAGACGCCACTTCCCATTGCTTTAGATGAAGAATTAATCCCCAATTTCCATAGAAAAGAGGAATTATTAGGGGCAATAAAACCTCAATTTATCATCTTAAAACCTACTTTGATGGGAGGTCTACAAGGTAGCAGGGATTGGATACAAACGGCAGAAAGATTAGGAATAGACTGGTGGATCACTTCAGCTCTAGAATCAAATATAGGACTCAATGCCATTGCCCAATTCACAGCAGAATTAGGCAATCCCTTACCGCAAGGTTTAGGTACCGGTACTTTGTATACAAACAATATTCCATCTCCCCTTTTTATTGAAAAAGGGAAATTAGCTTATGACCCTACAGGAGAATGGGATCTTCACTCGATCCAATCAATAGGAGAACGCAGATATTGAAGGGTCTCATATTCTCTGGTACCTTCTTTAGGTTCCAGGTTATATTCCCAGTTGGCTTGAGGAGGAAGACTCATCAAGATGGATTCAATTCTACCGTTTGATTCTAATCCAAAGCGCGTACCTCTGTCCCACACTAAGTTAAATTCAGCATATCGACCTCTTCTGATCAATTGCCATTTCTTTTCCTCAGAAGTATAAGCCTTAGAATGATTATGTTGAATCATTTCCATGTAAACTGGAGAAAAAGCGTTTCCTACATTCTGCATGAACTGAAACAGTTCTTCACGGTTATGAGTCGTTCCAGTTTGGGGAATAACTTGATTTGGGCGAAGATAATCGTAGAATATTCCACCTATACCACGGGCTTCATGCCTATGGCGGATATAGAAGTATTCATCGGCCCACTTTTTAAAAGCTGGATAAAACTCAGGTGCAGAGGCATCACAGGCTGCCTTCATTCTTTCATGGAAGAGTTTAGCTTGCTTAGGTTCTACATAGTGAGGAGTCAGGTCAGTTCCTCCACCAAACCAGCATTGCCCGTCACTCAATTCGAAGTATCTTACATTCATGTGAATGATAGGCACGTAGGGATTTTCGGGATGCAGAACTATAGATACACCAGTGGCGAAATATTCTTGATCTCCACTTAGTTTCAATAGGCTTTTTAGGGAATCTGTCACCTTTCCGCTAACTTCTGAATAATTTACTCCTCCTTTTTCAATTACTCTTCCTTTCGAGATGACCCTGGACCTTCCACCACCTCCGGTTTCATGCTCCCAAAGATCTTCTTTAAATTTCCCCTTGTCGTCTGCCACCTCTAAGTCCTTGCAGATTTGATCTTGTAGTTGTTTAAGGTAATCCCTAACAGCTTCTCTCATTTCAAATGTTTATAAGTTCGTATCCGATGCTAAGTAAATAAATTAAATGTACCAAAAAATACTTTCAGGTTGATTTTTTTTTAGGCAAGTACCATTCTTCGAATAATTTCGCTTAAAAAAGATATTATCTGAATAATTAGAAGATTTTATAAAAATGAAGGTACTATAATATCATGCCTGTACATTTGTCCCTACCTTTGTGCAGAATTGTAAATGTGTAAAATGGAAGTATTGGATTTAATCCGACCTATTTTTGTAAAACTCACGCCCTACTCCTCAGCCAGAGACGAATATTCAGGTAAAGAAGGAGTATTCTTAGACGCTAACGAAAATCCTTTTTCCTCCGTAACGGGCGAGTCATTCAACAGATATCCGGACCCTTATCAATGGGCTTGTAAAGAGAAATTAGCCAAAATCAAAGGGGTCAAGCCAGAGCAAATTTTCTTAGGCAATGGATCTGATGAAGCCATTGATCATTTGATAAGAATAACCTGTACTCCCAAGGAGGACAATATACTTATTCTCCCTCCAACTTACGGAATGTATAAGGTCTGTGCAGACATTCAGGAAGTAGGCATTCAAGAGGCCCCATTGACAGAGGATTTTGAGATTGATCCGGACACGGTGTTTGATTCCATAAATACGGCTACCAAGATCATTTGGATCTGTTCTCCTAATAACCCAAGTGGAAACAGCCTAGATAGGGAAGCCATTCTACAGATTGTAAAAGCTTTCCCTCATAAAATGGTGGTGGTAGATGAGGCTTATGTAGACTTTTCCAGTGAACCATCCTTTATTCAAGAACTGGATAAATATCCAAACCTTGTAGTCATTCAAACCTTCTCCAAAGCATGGGGTATGGCAGGTTTGAGGATAGGAACGGCTTATGCGCATCCTGAAATCATCAAGATTTTGAATAAGGTAAAATATCCTTATAACCTTAACCAATTGACCCAAGCTAAATTATTAGAATCTCTGGATAAGGAAGAGCAAAAGAATACTTACGTGAAGGAAATTTTGGCGCTTAGAGATCAATTGGAGGAATCCTTGAAACCACTCGCTGAGAAGATCTTCCCGTCTCAATCTAACATGCTTTTGGTAAGATTCAAGGATGCTAAAGCCTTGTTTCACTATTTATTAGGCCAAAAGGTGATCATCAGAGATAGGACTTCTGTTATCTTATGCAAGGATTGCTTGAGGATTACAATTGGAACGGCAGAGGAAAATAAAATACTCTTAGAAAAGATTGAAGAATTCTACAAAAAATAAAGGCTGTCAAAATTGACAGCCTTTTCTTTTCTTATTTCACTTCTTCGTAGTTGACGTCAGTAACGTCATCTCCGGAGTTACCGTCTGTAGGTTGTTGGGCAGCGCCCGCAGCTTGTTGAGCATTGTAAATCTCTTGAGAAGCCGCTTGCCATGCCGTGTTCAACTTTTCAGTGGCTGCATCCAGAGCAGCTGTATCACGAGAAGCATGAGCCGCTTTTAACTCAGTCAATGCTGCTTCTATGGCAGTTTTGTTTCCATCGGAAACTTTATCTCCATATTCTTTCAACTGTTTCTCCGTTTGGAAGATTAAAGAGTCAGCCGCATTCACCTTATCTACTAGCTCACGTTCACGCTTGTCTGCTTCTTCATTAGCCTTAGCTTCGTCTCTCATTTTCTGAATTTCAGCATCTGACAGACCACTAGAAGCTTCAATACGGATCTTTTGCTCTTTACCTGTTCCTTTGTCCTTAGCGGTAACGTTTAAGATACCGTTAGCATCCACGTCAAAGGTCACTTCAATTTGAGGTACTCCTCTCGGGGCCGGTGGAATACCGTCCAAGTGGAAACGTCCTAATGTACGGTTCTGAGCCGCCATAGGTCTTTCTCCCTGAAGTACGTGCAATTCTACTGAAGGCTGGTTATCAGCAGCAGTGGAGAAGACTTCCACTTTATTTGTAGGGATAGTAGTATTTGCCTCAATCATTTTTGTAAATACTCCACCCATAGTTTCAATACCTAGAGATAGAGGGATAACATCAAGAAGTAAGATATCTTTCACTTCTCCGGTTAAAACACCACCCTGTATAGCCGCACCGATAGCCACAGCTTCATCAGGGTTAACCCCTTTAGAAGGTTTTTTACCAAAGAAAGCTTCTACTTCTTCCTGTACTTTAGGGATACGAGTAGAACCACCTACTAGGATCACTTCGTCTACCTGACTTGCAGAGATACCCGCATTTTTCAAGGCTCTCTTACAAGGTTCCATCATTCTTTTCAATAAACTATCTGCTAATTGCTCGAACTTCGCACGGGTTAAGGAGCGAACCAAGTGTTTTGGAACTCCGTCTACCGGGAAGATATAAGGCAAGTTGATTTCAGCTTGAGTAGAGCTAGACAACTCGATTTTCGCTCTTTCAGCAGCTTCTTTCAAACGTTGCAGAGCCATAGCATCGTGACGAAGATCTACACCTTCATCTTTCTTGAATTCATCAGCTAACCACTCAATGATTACTTGGTCAAAGTCATCACCACCTAAGTGAGTATCACCATCAGTAGATTTCACTTCGAATACTCCATCACCAAGATCCAGAATGGATACGTCAAAAGTACCACCACCTAAGTCAAAAACGGCAATAGTGCTGTCCTTTCCCTGCTTGTCAAGACCATACGCTAGCGCAGCTGCAGTAGGTTCGTTGATGATACGTTTAACATCTAAACCTGCAATGATACCAGCTTCTTTTGTAGCTTGACGTTCTGCATCATTAAAGTATGCCGGAACGGTGATCACAGCTTCAGTTACCGTTTGTCCTAGATAATCTTCCGCTGTGGATTTCATTTTTTGAAGAATGAAAGCAGAGATTTCCTGAGGAGTATATAGACGGTCACCTATTTTCACTCTTGGAGTGTCATTTGGACCTTGTTCTACATCATACGCCACCGTTTTCATTTCCCCCCCTACTTCAGAGTATTTCTTACCCATGAAACGTTTCACAGAGGAAATGGTATTCTTTGGATTGGTAATAGCTTGTCTTTTTGCAGGAGCACCCACTTTCTTCTCGCCGTTATCTAAAAACGCTACAATAGAGGGAGTGGTTCTGGCACCTTCACTGTTGGCAATTACCACCGGCTCATTCCCTTCCATAACGGAAACGCATGAGTTGGTTGTTCCTAAGTCAATTCCTATTATTTTTCCCATAATTATTTTAAGATATTCTAATCTATGTTCTGCCAATACTATGATCAATTCAAATGCCAGCTGCGATTTCAAACTTAAATTATGACAAATTGACAGAGGGCACTGACGAATTTGCAAATGACATAAATGAGGGAATGACAAATCAGAGGTCTTAAAAGCAGAAAAGCCCCGGATAAACGCAAACCGGGACTTCCTATAAATGTTGATATGGTCAATTAGAGCAAAGTTGTGCGGATATCCTTACCATAAGTAATTTAGCCATGAGCTGTTCCTTACACACAAAACTAAAAAGGGTAGTGGCGCAAAATCCGTCAAACTAGTAGCATATTCCTTCAAAGTAAGGCAGATGGCAGTATGCCGTACCTCAGTTTAAAGGCTCTGCTAAAAGATTTGGCATCTTTATACCCACATTTGACGGCCACTTGCTGTACACTAACATACGCTTGGCTTTCTAATAAGGCATAAGCCTTCTTCAGCCTCACCTCCAAAATGTACTGTTGAGGACTTAGTCCCGTCAGCCTTTTTAAGTTCCTCAGTAGTGTTGATTCTGACATAGAAAATCTGTCACATAAAACAGGAACAGAAAGTGTAGAATCAGCATAATGTTCTGACACATACATTTCAAATTCCTTTAACCAGGATTGATCAGCGCTTGGTTCCTGCGCCAGCTTTTGTCTTTGATTATAATTAAACAATAAGTTATTAATGCGCACTTTCAACTCTTCCTCCTTAAATGGCATTACCAAGTAATCATCCACTCCTATGCGCAGGGCCGTTAGTTTTATCTCATCTTCTCCCCTTGCCGTGAGCATGACCACTGGTATAGACTGTGTTTCGGGATTCGATTTGATTTTTTGAACCAAAGCCAAACCATCTTCTCCCTGCATCATCAAATCTGTAATCACCAGATCCACTTCTGTCAAAAAAGTCGTAGCTTCTACCACATTAGGCACGGAATAGACTCTATATTGTTCCCCTAATATCTCTTCCAAGTATTCCCTCACCCTTACATTATCCTCAACGATCAAAATCCTTGCTGTGTGAATGTCAGCTTGTAATACGGAAGGTTTCTGTATCCTTTCATATGGAATTTTTACGCGAAATACACTACCATAGCCTGCCCTACTCACCAAACCCATCTCCCCTCCTAATATCTCTACTAATTCCTTACAGATCCCTAGTCCTAAACCTAAACCCTTTAGATTTTGGTCCAATTGATAGTATCGATCGAAGATCTTAGAGGGTTCCTCAGAACTAATGCCGGGTCCATCATCTTGAACTCGAATAAGGTATTCATTCCCCTCCTCTCCCACTTGAACTTTAACTTCTTTGTCAACAAACTTTAAAGCATTACTGAGTAAATTATGGAGGATCTGGCGTATTTTCTCCTTGTCCATCATCCAGTACTCATCTTCTGGAATTTGGACTTCCCACTGACACTGAATTTTGTTAGCGTCTATCAATGAATCAAATTGCCCTAGGAGTTGTTTGAAATAACTACTAGCATTTACTGCTTCGTACTGTGCTTGTATCAGACCAGAATCAAGCTTTTCTATGTCAAGTATTTGCCGGATGATCTTCTCCAGACTTAGTCCTGCTTGATGAATAGTTTCTACTAGCTTTCTATTACTGGGAGAAAAATCTTGGGCAGAAAGGAGACGCTCCAGCGGATTCAATATAAGCATCAATGGTGTGCGAAGTTCATGACTAAGATTTGCGTAAAACCTCGACTTAGATTCCATCAATTTCTTTAAATGCTCTGCTTGCTTCTGAATGATGGAGGATTAAGTGAAGAATTCATACTTTTCAGCCTCTTGGCATTACTCCTTATGGTAAGTATTAAAGCCAAGGAAAGGAACAAAGCCAGAAGGCTAGCTATTAGAATCCAGGTCTTTATCCTATTTTCCTGCTTTAGTCCCTCAGATCTATATGCAGGCTCTAATTCCGCAACTTGATTGGCCAACTTATTCTCCAAATCTTCCATGGCGTAGGAACTACCCATTTTATATGCCACATATACCTCTTTTTCCTTACCTTGTTTTTCCAGAATATAAGTTTTTAAGAGATATGGATCAGCTAGAAAGTGTGAAATCATCTCATCCGGCACTTTGGAACCAAAATATATAGCTGAATCTATATATTTTAAAGAACCGGCATAATCGTCCATTCTGAATAAACTACGGGCCGCAAGGAAGTAAAGTGAACTCATCCCACCCCAGTCAGAGATTTGACTATACGAACGGATACTAGCCAAATATTGTGTCAATCTCCCACTATGATCATTGCCGGGTAATCTGGCCGCTCTCAACGAGTAAATTTCAGCCATTTCCTTCACTTTATTGAACTTCTTAGCCAACTTCTCTCCTTCTTCTAAATAAGGCTCAATGGAAACCTCTCTTTCATAGATCCTCAGGTAAGAGGAATATCTCACATTGGATTCAGGACGGAGGGAATCCAAGTCAAATTCCTCAATTCTACTTTTGGCTAAATGCAAATAATGCTTAACGTTGACAGGCGAGTTAGTAAGCTCATGAACCAGAGCTAATTCCATGCAGGTTCTAGCGTATAGGTCCGGGTAAGAATCCGTGCTTTTATAAACCTGATGTAAAACGGGTAAAGCTGCACTGTATTTACCTTTTTTTTGCAGGGCCTCACCTTTACTTAATAGTAATCTCCAATAAATATAGTCCTGTTTGGCAGGCAAATTCTGATCTATAACTTGTAGAGCCGAGTCAACTTGCTGCCTAAAGAGTAAGCGCTCTATATGATTAGTAAGGGGATCTAGAAGTACTACATGCAGTAGCCACAATGCCAGGAATTTCATTCATTGTAGGGTTTGACATACAGGGTGTTACAATGTATAAAAGTCTTTTGGCACTAAAAAATAGTTGGGATAATTATACAGGTTACAGGGTTGAAAAGATATAGATAAGAGCTTGATTCCAAAGCGCCGTAGTAAACAACCCCAGCACAATACTGATCCCAATAGTCATATTGACCAATTTCGTATTTAAATGATATTGTTCAGCAATAATACTAGCCGTGACCAAAGTGGGCATAGCCATTTCAAAAATGCTGATTTTAGCAATTTCTTCATCCACATTTAGCATTAAAGCAGCAAACAGCACTAGGCCTGGCGCCAGAATTAATTTGTACCATAAGGCCATACTAATCTGCGGCATTTGTTGCTTCCACCCTTCAAATTTTAATTGAAGCCCTATAGAAAACAAAGCCAAGGGACCTACCGTAGCTACCAGCTTATCAAAAAATGGTTCAGCTACCTCAAAAGAAACAAAAGGCGAGAAAAACAGAGCGATAACACAGCCGATAAATGGAGGGAAAGTCACCAGTTTTTTTGCAATTCCAGTAAAAGATATCCTTTCGGTACTACTGGCTTTCAAGGAGGTAATTATTCCCACTGTGGAGAGAAGGATAAATGTAGACTGATCACTTAGAATAGCTATAGGCAAATGACCTTCTCCATAATATGCGGTCACCAAGGGAAAACCTATAAATGAAGTATTACTAAACCCTGACACCATCTCTAAAGTACTTCTGGAACGTTGTTTATAGTGTTTCCCTTTACAATATAGCTCCATTACTACCCAGGCTCCCGCCCAGGCCAGAAGGGGTGCCAAGACGGGAAAAATCATCTGTACATCCCATTGTACCTTTGGCAAATATTTAAAAGAAACGGCAGGAAGAGCTACATACATGATCCATGTATTGATTCCCTTATGGGCATCATGAGGTACTAATCTTAGCTTTTGCAACAACATCCCCACGCCCACACAAAAAGCTATCAAGATAAAGTTTACCATCCTTAGTGTAGATAAGGACACAAAATTCGGTAAACCTTGAAAAAGACGGCTTTAGAATTTCTGGTAATTTGAGTTAAACTAAAATCAATCCAAGTTTTTCCTAAGTAAATGAAGAATAGGGTAAGGTAAACCTAAACTGTCGATCTCACTTCTGCCCTGAATCTCAAAACCCATGTGTAAATAAAAACCCAAAGCTTCAGGATTTTGCTCGTTCACATCGAGTGAGTTGACTGCATATATATCTAGGGCAAATTCCATTAATAACCTACCATAACCTTTTCCTCTTTGCCTTGGAGATAGAAAAAGCATTTCAATTTTTTTATCGGCAATACCAATAAAACCTAATAATTCATCATCCTCCCATAAACCATGGGATTCTAGTTCACCAAAGTCCAGATCCGAAACGATTTTCTTTATGGATTGAAATACATGAGGCTCCAAGAAATGATGCGTGGCAAGTACTGAATCTTCCCAGACCTTTAAATAGTGTTGACGTTCCTCCGGCTTATAAGGTTTAATCTTGTTCATAGCTGCTTTTTCATTAATAGATCCACCTGTGGATGCTTTCCAAGTGTAAAGATATGAGATCCAAAGGTTTCGAATCCATTTCTTTGGTAAAAACCTAAGGCCTTCACGTTTTCTTCCCATACGCCCAGCCAAAGCTTTGTTATACCTCTACTTTTTGCCTCTTCTATCGCTTTTTCGTACAACAGTTGGCCATATCTCTTTCCCTGAGCTTTAGCCAAGACATAGATACGCTCAATCTCCAGATCATCTGCTATTCCGTTTGCGCCTTTCCGATATTGAGTTTAAGGTATCCTAATACCTCATTATCTTCTTCCAACAGATAGAAAAAGGATTCCGGATTATCTACTTCAGTGGTAAGTTGTTCCAGAGAAAACTTTTCCTCCAGATAATTCTTCATGTCTTCTTCCGTATTCTGAAAAGAAAATGTCTCAACAAAGGTTTTTAATCTTATTTTCTGGATTTTAGCGATATCTTTTGACTTCGAAATTTGCATACACTTAGTGTTTTAGTGTAGTAAACAAATTGAGCCAAAATTTTCATCCCAGCCCACTATGATTTTTCACGAATTCTATTGGAATTTGTTAAAAAAATAACTAACTTTAATAAAGGACCTTACTCCACATGGAACATATAGAACTAGAAGCCCTCACCCTTGAGGACTATCAAGAATTAAAAGCCCTGATGATCACAACCTATGATACCGTGGATGATCCGTATTGGGAAAAATATCAAATTAAGCGACTCATAGACATCTTCCCTGAAGGTCAAGTGGTTATCAAAGTCAATAAAGTATTGGCGGGGTGCGTATTATCTATCATCATAGATGAAGATCATTTCGAAGAACATCATACCTACAAACAAGTTACGGGAGATTATACCTTCAATACCCATAATCCGCATGGAACCATACTATATGGCATAGACATCTTTATCAAGAAAGAATTCCGCGGCATGCGCCTGGGTAGGCGACTGTACGACTACCGAAAGGAACTCTGTGAAAAGCTCAATCTGAAATCTATCATATTTGGGGGTAGGATGCCGAATTATATTCAGTACCAAGGCAAATTAACCCCAAGAATGTACCTGGAGAAAGTGAAGAATCGAGACATTTTTGATCCTGTACTTAATTTCCAGATGTCGAACGACTTCCATCCCATCCGTGTCCTGAAAGGCTATTTGGAAGGTGACGCGGCTTCAAACGAGTACGCCGTTCTGATGAAATGGGACAATATCTATTATGAAAAACCTACGCTCAACATTCGAACCACTAAAACCATTGTAAAACTGGGCTTGGTTCAATGGCAAATGCGCCCCTACAAGAACCTAGAAGAACTATTACAACAAGTAGAATTCTTCGTAGATGCCTTAAGCTCCTATAGGTGTGATTTTGCGCTGTTTCCCGAATTTTTCAATGCTCCTCTAATGGCGGCCTTCAATCATTTGTCGGAATCAGAAGCTATCCGCGAATTATCAACATATACGGATGAAATTGTACAGAATTTCTCTAGACTGTCTGTAAAATACAATATCCATATCATCACAGGAAGCATGCCGGAGTTAGATGAGGGCGTGTTACTAAACGTAGGATATTTATGCAAAAGGGACGGCTCCTTAGAACGCTTCGAAAAGCTGCATGTTACTCCAGATGAAGCCAAAATTTGGGGAATGAAAGGAGGAAACATACTGAAGACCTTTGATACGGATTGCGGAAAAATAGGTGTTTTGATTTGTTATGACGTAGAGTTTCCTGAACTCCCCCGTATGTTGGCAGAGGATGGTCTGGACATTCTCTTTGTGCCTTTTCTTACAGACACTCAAAATGGATATTCACGGGTCAGGAATTGTGCGAGAGCCAGAGCTATAGAAAATGAATGTTATGTGGCCATTGCCGGAAGCGTGGGGAATTTACCGAATGTACATAACATGGACATCCAATATGCCCAATCCGCCGTTTTCACTCCTTGTGATTTTTCATTCCCTACAGATGGCCTAAAGGCTGAAGCTACTCCTAACACGGAAATGATTCTCATTGTAGATGTAGACTTGGATCTACTTAAAGAGTTACACAATCACGGGGCAGTTAAAAATCTAAAGGACAGAAGACTGGATCTTTATAAATTAAATAGAAAATCCCATTTAAATAAGGGTGATTAGAATTTTAGGAGTTCATCATTCACCAAAACATAATAAGAAGCCTTTTTCAAATGCTCTTTGCAGTCCAAACCGGTAAACTCACTGTAAGCAGGAAGGATAAGGGCGCCATCATTTATGACAAAAGTAGGAAAGCTCATACTTCTTTTGAGCCCTATCTGTACCTCTTTACCCGGATGCAGATGCCCCGCTATGCAAAAGTAATTCGGATCCATTTCCATTTCATGAGTAAATAAAAAAGGGCCTTCTTTCCATTCATTTACCACTACTGATACCCCAATCGACTGAAAAAGATCATTACTCATACGATCATGATTCCCTTTAACCAAGATCCATTGATGAGCAGGATCCATCCATTCCTTGAAGTAACCTAAATCAGAGTTGATTCCGGCATGGATAAGGTCTCCTACCACTAAAATTCTTCGGGTTTCATACCTTGAAAATAGTCGATTCAGTCGCTGAAGATCCTTTTGATTCACAGCTTGGGGAACAGCAATACCATGCTTCCTAAAGTGGGCAGATTTCCCTAAATGCAAATCAGATAGGATAAGGGTATGGGTATCGGGCCAATATAAGGCCCTGTCATTCGTTAAAATGATCTTTTCTCCCCTAATCAGGAGTTCTATTTCTTTCATAAATTCCTTTCCTGCATCCTTTTCACTCGCGCGGCTAAATCTTCTGAAGACAATACTTGACGTAAGCTATCCACTTTTATAGGGAAACTCAGTGGTGTAAATCGGTCAGAGTGCTTAAAGATGAGTTTACTTTCTGAAATCCTCTTGAAAGCTTCATTTAGTCGCTCAGCTTGCATTTGCTCATTAAAGACTTCTCTATAAGCCTGTTTTAATAACAAATTTTCCGGATCATAAGATTCCAAAACATTGAACATAAGTCCGGAGGAGGATTGTAAAGATTTATTCGATTGCTGCTTGCCGGGATAATTCTGTAGGACCAGACCTGAAATCATGGCTATCTCTTTAAATTTTCTTTTAGCCATTTCAGTTGCATTCACGCTTTGAATCACATCATCCATCAAATGATCCGGACTAAGTATTTCTGCAAGTTCTTCACGTGTTATAGGTATGAATTGATCAGAATACAGTTCAAATCCATAATCATTCATGGCCATAGTAAAACTTAAGGGATATTTCACACTAATTCTATACCCCAACAGTGGCGCCATCACCTCATGTATAAGTCGGCCCTCAAAGGGATAGAAAAAAAGGTGGTATCCTTCTTTGGTCTTAATACTCTCCACTAAAAACTCCCCTACTCTAGGCATTTCTGTCTTCTCTTCCTGAGTGGCAATCAATGGCTGTAAAAAAACCAACTCTTCCTCCAAGTCTTGCCCGGAAACCGCATCAGAAAGCTTTTTTCTTAGAAAATGAGCCAGATTGGAGCTCAGGGGTAGTCGGCCACCTAGCCAACTAGCAGCTACGCCTTTCCCTGAAGATGCTTTGACATAGGCGGTCATATCTTTGGTCATGATCAGTTCCAAAACCTTTCCTCCTAGAATAAATTTCTCGCCTTTCTTCAATTTGGAAATAAAATACTCTTCAATCATCCCAATATAGCCCCCACTGAGATATTTAACGCGCAGCATAGCTTCTGACACTATGGTACCCATATTTAATCGGTGCAACATGGCTATTTTGCGTTTCTCCACTACATATTTCCCGGACCCATCTTGTATGACCTTATGGAACTCCGGATAATTCTCCCCGGTTTTCCCTCCTTTGGTTATAAATAATAAAGCCCAATCCCAGTCCTCATCACTCATGTCCCGAAAACCGTAGGTGGACTTCACTAAAGTTTTAAGTTCTTCCGCTTCAAAACCACCTCCTAATGCAAGAGTAACCATAAATTGAACCAGAACATCATAACACAGTACCAGCGGCTCTCTCTCTTCTACCACTCCCAGTCGGACCGCTTCTTTTAAGGCTGCTACTTCAATGATCTCTAAACTATGTGTAGGCACGAAATAGATTTTTGAAGTCTCAAAAGGAGAATGACCTGATCTTCCTGCTCTTTGTAAAAAGCGCGCTACACCTTTGCTGGAACCTACTTGAATAACCGTGTCCACGGGTTTAAAATCCACACCAAGATCTAAAGATGAAGTTGCCACTACTGCCTTTAACAGACCCGTACTGAGATTATCTTCCACCCATTCCCTGATTTCTGCATCTATGGACCCGTGATGCAAGGCAATTTGCCCTGCAAAATCAGGGTGCGCTTCTAGAAGCAATTGATACCAAACTTCGGCTTGGCGCCTAGTATTCGTAAAAAGGAGTGTGGATTGACTGTTCAAGATAACGGGAACTACTTCCTTCACCATGGTGGCACCCATATGACCGGCCCAAGGCAAGATCTCCACTTCTGGGGGATATACGGATTGAATATCTATCTTCTTCTTTTCCTCTGCAATTATCTTGATTCTCTTTGCATCCTTTGGAAGTAAAACCTCTAAAGCCTGGTCCAAATTTCCTATGGTTGCCGTGATTCCCCATACCCTTAAATCCGGAATTCTCTTTCTTAATACTACTAGGGCTAATTCAACAGCGACTCCTCTTTTACTACCCAAAAGTTCATGCCATTCATCCACTACTACCGCTTTCAGGTGCTTTAGCAGACTGCTGTTTTTCTTTTGTGCCAAAAGGAGATGAACACTTTCCGGAGTCATTAAGAGTACTTCTGGGGTATTTTTTAACTGTTGACTCTTTATCTGGGCATCTGTATCTCCATTCCGTAATTCCACTGACCAATCTAGACCTATTTCATCCAGTGCTTCCTGCATAGCTCGAGCCAAATCTTTTGCCAAGGAACGCAAAGGACTGATCCAGATCAGTTGTAAACCTTTGCCAAATTGCTCCGGATGCTCTAAGTAATCTTGAATCACAGCTAAAAAGACAGAAAAGGTCTTCCCAAATCCCGTAGGTGCCACTACCATTCCTGAATAACCTTCCGAATACTTCTTCCAGGTCTCCGTTTGAAAAGTAAAAGGAGTCCTCCCCTTCTGTTGAAACCAATCCTGAATAATACGATTCATAATGAGAGAAAGTGTGCTGTAAATTTTGGAAACATTCCGTAGGAAAAGGCTAAATACGGCAAAAATCTACGTTCAACGTTTAAAATAAACAATTTATATTATAAGCCAAAAGAATCGTAAGTGCATTTTTTCCTTTTTGAATAGGAAATTTTTCCTTATATTTGTTTTAGTAAAAGATATCATTATGACCAGCATACCTTTAAGTTTAAAACATAAGCGCATCATAGAAGGTATTCCTTCTGTAGGTGAATCTGCACATGTCTATTTATATACGGTAAAATCAAAACTAGATGCAGAATATATCAGCATTTTAGACCATTTGATAGGCATGAGTGATACTACTTTATCTAAATGGTTAAACATCACTCCCCGGACCTTCAGGAATTATAAGAACAATAGTGCTCTTGTACTGAAGGACAATATCAAAGAGCACATTATTCTCATCTTATCCTTGTATAAGCATGGAATTGAGGTTTTCGGCTCAGTAGAGAACTTTGAAAAATGGTTGATGGAAAAGAACCCTTTATTGGACCACCAAGCCCCTTCAGACTTTCTGGAGACCATTTCCGGCATCACATTCATTGATGATAGATTAACGGCCATGGAATACGGAGAAAACGTATGATGTTGTATAATATTCGTAAGGAAAAGTATGCCGACCGCTTAATAGCTTCCGGAGTGGCGAACCGTTGGAACAAAAAAGACGAGTACGTCATCTATACAGGAAGTTCCATTTCTCTATGTACCTTAGAACTTTTAGCGCATAGAGCTGCTATTGATATTGCTACCGACTATAAATTACTTTTTATTGAGGCTGAAGTTTGCGAGCAAGACATTGAAACGGTGAAAGTAGAGGGCTTACCCGCGCATTGGGCATCTATCATTTCCTACCCAATCTTACAAAAAATAGGGTCTGAATGGTATCAAAAGTGCGAGAAATTGCTTTTGGAAGTACCATCTGCTTTGGTACAATGGGAAAAAAACTACTTGATCAATACCAAACATCCGGAATTTGAGGAGAAGATTAAGATCGTAAATACGGAGAACTTCCCTTGGGATAGGCGACTATTGTAGCGCCATGGTATATTCTTCCTCTCCTGTTCTTTCATCTATTCCTTCTGAAATGACCTTAAAAGATTTCTGTGTATAAAACTGAACGGCCGAATGGTTCTTTTTGTAAACGTTTAATTGGATATGGGAATACTTCTTTTTCAACTCAGATAACAAAAGAGAACCTATTCCTTTCCCTTGATGCGAAGGATGGACAAACAGCGCGGCCAATGTATCATCAACCATAGCAGAAAAGCCTAATACTTCCCCATTCTCTTCCACTATATACACCTCAGAATGGGGCAAATAAATCTCCTTCATATCCTGCTTAGAGGCTTCCCAAAAACTTGAAGGAATAAAATCATGAGCCCGGACGGAGGCTTCAAGCCAAATATCAGTCAATGCATCCCAATCGCTCCCAGTGTATAATTTACATTCCATCATTTAGAACCTCAACAGTTGGTACATGTAGAACTTTAAAATTGAGTGAATTGGCAATAAAACACAACTTATTGGCTTCGTGATGCAGCTCTAAAGCTTTGGCTATCATTTTCAAGTCTTTAACAAGTACCTTAGGATGCAAGGTAATTTCACTAAAATAACCGGATCCATCAGCGTTTTCCACCATGACACCTGTAGCATCATCAGAATAAGATAAAACGATGACACCATTTGCAGAACACAAATGCAAATACCATAACATATGGCAAGAAGAAACGGAAGACAATAATAACTCTTCCGGATTAATTCTTTCAGGATTTCCTCTGAAATGGGGATCAGAAGAACCTAAAATGGGAGGTTTATGAGCGTGACTAATGGTATAATCACGCCCATAAGAAGTATAATTCTTTGTACCCTCTCCTGTATTACCTTCCCAGACCACCTGGGATTTATACTGATGTTTTTTCATAATTTATAATCTGCTCTGCTTTTAGGATAGTAGCAAATTCCTCGTTCAAACTCGCCAAAGCCACTTTATGTAGGACTTCAGCCTGAATAATTTCGCCATCTACTCCCTTTCTATCAAAAGTAGCAGTTGCGTCAGAAACCACAAAGGTTTCATATCCTAAATTTGCTGACATTCTAGCGGTTGTAGACACGCAAAGATTAGTGATCTAAACCTCCATTACTAAAGAATTTTTTTCCTTGGCTTAGACAAGTGAATCCGATAGCCCTCTAGAGAATTACTCCATTTTACTTAAGCCTTAAGCTTTTTCTAAACGGTTGACAACCCGGAAAACTATATTTTCAAAATTTCAGGCTCTATACAAAGGTCCAGGAAATATAATATCTGGTTAGGTTCTAGTGGATATTGTTTGTAATCCTCCCTGGCACTAATAAAATATCCATCCAAAAAAATAAGGTCAACTAAGTACGATCTTAGGTATTAATGCCAAAACATGGTGATCTCTCAATTCCGGGAGTTACCAGTGACTGATTTTATAAAAGCATATTGGTCCAAATTTTCTTTAACATATATGGCTACAAACCTTGCTTTCTTCCTTTGGTAGAAATTATCAGAATGTTTCAAAAACAGAATCAACCATAATGAACCCATCTGTTGTTGTGATAATCTTCGCAGAAGCATTAGAATTTTATCAACAATTTGTTAAAATGGATTGATCTGGAAATCTTAAGACTAATTTCAGACATTGACCAAGTAAACTATTCAATAAACAACGCTAAAAATATAGTAAATCCCAATCAATACCATATTCAAGCAGCAACCAATTGCTTTGTACTTGAATTCCTCTCAAAAACTTTTGTGCATTGTGTGCCAGTTTGCCCTAAAAATATCCACTATGCTAAGTAAAAAGGCAGATCTATCTATTCCCTATCGCCCTTCCTCCTCACCGGCACCCAGATTTCTTCTTCAGAATCCGGGCTACCGTTTTTATACCTTTCCCCCAGAACTTCAAAATGATGACGGTTGTCTAATACAAACCCCGACTGAGGCAACCAGGTCTGATATATATAAGTAAATATCGAAGGATCTGACCCCTTATAGTCAAATACAGCATACAAGCCACCTTCTATCACCAAACTTTCAAAACCCTCAGGCACTAAATCATCCGTCAGAATAGCTGCCCAACGGGTAAACTCTTTTCCAGGATCAAACTGTTCAAAATGATCTTCCGCATACTTGACTACCGAGTAGAGGTCTTTAGACACAAAGCGGGTGATAGCCTTTTTTCTTTGTTGAAATTCCAACCACAATTCCGAAATTCTATAATCAGAATAGGTCATTTTCCGACTAATTCCTACTAGAGCTAATGGCTCAATTTCAACGATTCTTGGCTTCATTTATATATTTAATGGTATAATCTAGCGTATTTTCAATTCCTCGTCTAAGCTCGTCTTTCCTGTTTATCACTCGGATATCCGGTGCAATTCCAATCCCCTCGTAACTTTTTTCGTCAGACATCAGAACCTTTTGAGGCACTAAGGAGTAAAACCAACCGTTAGCTAATTCTCTTCCTATCATAGTACCATGTGCTCCACTGGTAGTATCTCCTACTACAGTCACCGTAGGGAATTCCCGCAAGGCCATTACTGTTCTCTCTCCCGCACTGATAGTGTATCTATCCGTTAAGACCACCACCGGAGTATTTATATAGGTACCCTTTGGAAATACACTCCATTCGTGCCAATCCGTATAGGTAACCTTTCCGTTTTTGGTCTTACTTTTAAAGATACTCACCTTCTTATCGGTAAACCTACCTATTTCGGAAAAACTATAGGTAAAATCTCCACCTTCATTATGCCTTAAATCCAAGACATAACCTTTTACTTTCGGAAATTCACTAAGAAAAGTATTCAGAACGAAGAAGTTTTCTGCCACATGTTCGAAGTAGATATAAGCGATATCTTCTCCTTTCAATTTTCCATAAAAGTACCCATCACCCTCTTTCCTAGATTCTAAATAAGATTTGACCACTTCCAAACGGAACAAATCATCATCCACCTTGTTTCTAATGATGGTATTGGCATTAAAAATTGGCTTTCCTGGCGCAGTCAAAGTAACATGTCCGTCGTCCAGGTGTGCTAACATCTCTGAGAGTATGGCAAACAACTCATCATCTGAAGCACTATTGGTAACTTTTGTATGATACACATCGTATAATGCTTCCCAATCCACCTCTCTTTCTTCAAAAGGTGCATATTCATTATAAAATGTCTCCCATAAGTTCTCGAAGATTTCCATAGGACTCTTTTGGGGTTCAGGTTCATATTGACAACTGACCAAACCCAAGGAGAGAATTACTATAAGCTTTTTCATTTTACTGCAATGTGGAAAAATAGTCCGTTTTGATAAGATTTTAGTGGTCTGGGATTCTCTACGTGTAAGTAATCAAACCTATAGCTTAAGCTTCCTTCCAAGTGCTTGCCTAAGGATCTGACCCACTTTAATTCAGATTTCACATCCTTGAAATCCAGAGCCGAAACAAAATCTCCGTCCACTATAAATGCACCTAGTGTACGGAGTGAAGAATGCGAACTTATGTTTTCAATGAACTCATCATCATTCACTAGGTACGGAGAGCGGGAAATCCAAGCGAAGGCAGGCTGAGATGCCCGGATCTCGAACCTAGTTTTACTCGTAGGGCGAAGTTGAGCTTGAAGGTAGGGACCTACACCCAACTGTAAATAATACCCAAAGCTCCCTATCCTGCCGTATTGATAGTTCATCATTTGGAAGTGATTCTGAGAAGTAACGCCGGCTACCAAACTAAATTTGTCTTTAGATAGTATGCTCCAACCCTTGGAATAATCTAGCTCCACCAAGGTAAAAAAATGTTGTGCAGCCACTTTGCTATGGTCCTCTTCCAGATAGCGAAAACGAGACAATAATGCAGAGGAGTGTAAATTAGCTCTCAAGCCTAAACGTTGGTAGTTCTGGTTCTCCCACTGTAAACCCACATGGATGGGGCTAAAACTTTGATGTACAAAGGGAGAAAAAATCAGGTCCTGTCTACCCAAAAGACTGGCTCCTAATTCTAGTTCAATGCGGTTCTTCTGTGCTTGTGCTTGAAAGCACAGCAACAAGGTAAGTAATTGTAGCTTTTTCATTGGTTTATTTTACAATCCATTAAACGCAGTGAAAAAGAAAAAGATTTACATGAGGTCTAAAAATTTAGTAAACGGTCATTACCAGGTCCATCTAAAAATCCCTTTATTATACATAGTCGCTCCTAACCTCTGGTAAAATTGAATGGCTTTATAGTTATCCGTCTGCACTTCCCAGCGCATTCTTTTAACGTTCCGCAATTGGCATTGCCTTTGGGCCTCCTTCATCAGTTGCTCACCAATACCCTTTGATCTGTAATCCGGCACGACATATAAATCATCAAGATTCATAAATTCCTCTCCACTCCAGATAGAGAAATTCCATGTATAAGAGAGGTAACCTATAGGCACACCCTCTTCTATGGCTATAATGGCTCCAAATTTCCCGTTACGATACGCTGAAATAAGGTTTTCGGGACAAGAAGTAACCCACATTTGTTGGTGATGATCCTCAGCCAAGTCTAGAATCAATTCAAAAAGTTGAGGAATATCATCCTCAGTTATCGGTCTAATCATGGATGCTTTGTATTACTAGGACATGTGAAGTTACGTGAAGATTGTAGACTTCCTACTCTTTTGTGTAATTTTGCGGGTTAATGACTTCACTTTTTAAGTTAAACCCAACGCAGCGCAAATGGCACCTACCCCTAGTAGCAGGTGTAAGTGTAGGTCTCCCATTATTATTATGTTATTTCACCGGCGAGCAGGAAGGAGGTAGATTAGGGGCTTTGGCAGGCTTATCCATACTTTATTTACAGTCGAATAAACTGGTGGAAAGGATGATGATCCTCATGACCTGTTGCTTTGGCATACTTCTGTCGTACTGTGTAGGAATTTGGGCTTCAGCTAATCCATTGGTTGCTCCCTTAGCCTTAGGATTGCACGCTTTTGCCGTACACCTGGCTTTGCATCATTTGAGGTTAACACGTCCTCCTGGCAACTTCTTTTTTATCATGATTGCCTCTATGGCCATTTATACTCCATTTGATTTGGCACACATACCGGAAAAGATTGGCTATGTGGCCATGGGTACCATTTCTACTTGCATCATTGGCTTTATCTATAGTCTATTGACCATTCATCAGGAACCTAGTACACCTTTGCCAGAAAAGGAAAAACATATAAATATTACGGAGTCCATCATCTTCGGCATTTTCATGGCTATATCCATGACGGTGGCCCAACTAAGCCAATTTGAAAACCCTTATTGGATCTTGATCTCCTGTATAGCCGTAATGCAGGGCTCCAATACCAAACATGTGTGGTTAAGGGGAACACAAAGAATAATAGGTACCTTGATTGGCCTAGGGATAGTAGCTTTGATCTCTCTGCTTAACCCTTCCTATTTGTTTATGATCATATGCATCATAGTGATGCAAGTAATAGTGGAATACTTTGTGGTCAGAAACTATGCCATAGCGGTGGTATTTATCACCGTCCTAACTATCTTCTTATCAGAAGCTGGTGGGGATTTTGAAATACAAAAGATACTAATCGCCAGGATGGTGGACATCCTGATAGGAAGTATAATTGGTATAGTAGGTGGCTGGGCATTGTACCACGAAAAGGTGCATTATTATAGTACCAAAAGATGGAAAAAGTAGCTTACCCTTCGTTCCAATAATAAGAATCAGGATAGATTCTCTGTCCAAAGATAGCTGTACCCACTCGAACTATAGTGGCACCTTCTTCTATAGCTATTTCCAGGTCACCGCTCATACCCATAGACAGTTCCTTCAATTCCACCCCAGGTACCTGAATCTCTTTCCTAAGTCTATTCAACAATTGATAACAAAGCCTTACTTTATCTAAATCTGCACTAAATAGCCCTATGGTCATCAAACCTTTGATATTGATTCTATCTAGTTCTGCTACCCTTCGCACTAAATCTTCCGCTTGATCCGGATGTATGCCAAATTTACTCTCCTCCTCTGAGGTGTTTACTTGAATGAAAACATCTATGTCCTTGTTTTCTTTTTCAAGTCGGCTTTGCAACTTCTCTGCCAGGTCTAGTCTATCTAAAGACTGAATACAGGAGACATTGCATTTTAATAGGTCTTTGATTTTATTGGTCTGCAAATGGCCTATAAAATGTGAAATATGAGAAAAATCCTTTAAAGCATCAAACTTTTCCTTTACTTCCTGAACCTTGTTTTCTGCGATCAAGGTGTAGCCAGCCTGCATAGCGGTAAGAATTCTATCCGCAGTAACCGTTTTGGTAGCCAAAAGTAATCTTACTTCTTCCCGGCTTCTATTTGCTTTTGCGCAGGCAAGATCAATTCTATTTTGAATAATTTGTAAATTATGAAGTATATCTGCCATTATTCAATACCCGACCTAAGCTCCATAGAAAATAAGATGTCATCAAGTGCAAATTCATTTCTACCTGCCTCCTTCATATGATACATCGTACGGTAAACAATTTCCACGGATAAGGTGATAGCGTTCATGAGGTCTACTTTTTTTGCCAAAGAAATCAGCAATTGAGCGGCAAAAAGCTCTCCGGTTCCCGGAGGATGTAAGTCAATTTTCGGTGCTTGTACCAGAAGATCATCATTAACCAGATAGGTGCCCATATTCTCAGGCAAAACCTTTGGAACATTAGCACCTGTAACCATCACTATTTGCTGCTTGATCATCTTCTTAAACTGCTTCCTAAAATCCCCTTGTGTAAGGCATGAAGAACCTACTATTTTTTCTGCCTCGAAATGGTTAGGAGTTAAATAATCCGCTAAAGGGAATAAAGAGGAAATGATAGCCTCCGGTACATCATCTTGTACATATTGCCCTTTATCTACGTCACCCATCACCGGATCACATAAATAGCTTATATGAGGGTACTGCAATTTGGCTTCACGAATAAATTCTGCGGCAATTTCAATCTGTCTAGCGGATCCAAAAAAGCCCGTTATGATCAGATCTACCTCTTTTAATAGACCGAAATCCTTAATGCCACGCAGAACATCTGAAAATAGATCTTCCGGGATTACTCCACCTCCATAGATGGAATGTCCTAGGTGGTTCGAATACAAAACAGTGGGAACGGTAATGGTTTCAATTCCGGCTAGTTGTAGTACCAAAGATGTAGTGTTGCTGCCCACGAATCCGTAGGAAACCTGACTGTGTATGATTAAGACTTTCATAGGGTACAAAAGTATTTATTTGACCTGAAGAATGATAGAAAAATACCATCTAAACTATCTACGAAGCTAATAATTTGGATTTATTTAGTAATAAAAAACTGTTATGATATTCAAATATTACTTAAAATTGTATTATCAAAAATCTATCCAATGACAACTTTATTCTTAGGCGCTCTAAGTGGCCTGCAACTGACGATATTTACAGTAATCTACTTTCTCCTGCTAATTTATATCATTTACTCCATCTTCAAACGTGAAAAAGGAATTGACCTCGTTTCCTGGGTTCTGTTTGTCATTTTAGCACCTATCATCGGGCCTATTTTATATCTTCTAAAGGTAAGCTTTAGTGTAAAAAATATATCCGAGTAAATACTTGCAAATCTGAAAAATAATTACTAATTTAATAGTATAGACTCCTACTTTTTTTGTGCGTCAGGAGAAGGTTTATTCTATTACTTGGAATAGAAATAATTATACGGTAAATCATTGTTTACCAAAAGTAAAAGTATACACTTCTTATAGACGAGCAGCTGGCTTCCCGACCAAAGTCAGAAAGTGAATCCTGGCCTTACTGTTACCTTTCAGTGTGGTCATACCCAATACATGAGATCGACGAACTCGGATACCGCATAAACCTAAGATATGAGTGCGCATTAGTCGAATGGGTGAATTAGGAATGCATCTGATATACCACTCGGGAGCGTCAGCCGTAATAAAGAGTTCTGCAGTTTTCCCTTTCAAGTGCTTTTGGGTTTTTAATCCTTTCATATTATAGGCAAAGCCGGGCATCAAGACACGATCTATCCAACCTTGCAATAAGGCAGGCATACTTCCCCACCATACCGGATAAAAGAACACCAGATGATCAGCCCACAGTATATCCTTTTGAGACCTTTCTATAAAATCATCGGCTTCCATTCTGAGAGAGTACCCAAACCTGAGAATTGGGTCAAATTTTTCATCTCCTAAGACCAGCGTTCGCACTTCATGGGAACTAATCTCTATGTTTTGAAGATAGTTTTGAAACAAAGCCGACACATAACTTCCCTTATAAGGATGTCCATTAATGACCAATATCTTCATCCGTTTACTTTTTTGTCAAAAGTAAAAATGCAGCAGCGCCCACTTTTAGGACATTTGCCTAATATCGTTTCTAATCCTACTTAAATGTCTTTGAGTAATGCCTAAATAGGAGGCTATATAATGCAAAGGGATATCGCGTATGAGTTCAGGTTCTTTATGAAAAAGGGATAAATAACGCGCTTGTGCAGAATCCCTTTGCAACTGAAAAAACCTATCCTCTAAATCCAGATATTCGTTTTCTGCTATGGACTTGAGGAAACGAAGGAAATTTGGACTACTAAATCCTTCGATCTCATCTTTGGATGCCACCCAAAGAGAAGCATCCGTGAGGGCTTGTTGGCTCTCATAACTGGGCTTCCCGGTAATAAATGATGCATAAGGAGCAAGAAAGGTATTGGGGAAGCGAAAACAAAAGGTATTTTCATTGCCATCTATGTAATAGGAATGAAAGATCCCGGTTTCAATAAAAGCTACCTCCTTACAAGTTTCCCCCTCTTTAATGAAAAGTTCCCCTCTTATAATCTTCTTTTGTGAGAATTTGGATACAAAGAAGTTCAATTCTTCATTATCAAATGTTCTTAATCCTAAGAGATACTCTCGAATCATTTTAAGTCTGCCAAAATAAGCTTTTTCATGGACATGGTAGCTTGCATGGCTTTGTCGCGCACACTGGGATCGGAACTGGTAACTAGTTGGTAATATTCCACCGGCACCACTTGCCAGGACAAGCCGAACTTATCCTTGCACCATCCGCATGGACCTTCTTCTCCCCCATTAGAAGTAAGAGCGTCCCAGTAGTAATCCACCTCTTCTTGATCTTTACAATTGATGACTAAAGAAATAGCTTCATTGAATTTAAAATAGGGACCTGCCGCTAAGATCTGTAGTTCCATACCTGCGATCTCAAACAGGGCCGTTTCAAAGAATTCCTGTCCCCCTTGCTCAATAGCCTCAGGCGGGTTTTGAAAACGCTGAAATTCCTTTAACTTACCATCTTTGAAAATGGATAGATAGTAATCTACTACACCCTTGGCATCTGTATCTACCCAAAGGCAGGGGGTTATTTTCTGTGTGATCGTCATGGTTGGATATTTTTTTAAGAAAACGAGCACAATGCTACTTAAATTCTTCCAAAGAGGTAATAAAAAGATTCATCTTTAATTTCTAAACTAAAGGCAGGATCTTGATTTAAGCATCACAAAGCACGTACCTTAATAGAAAATAAACATCAATCAATAAGCTAAAATTCGATCTTACGGACTATAGAATTATCCTTCCTTATTCCAATTTTTATGACTACTCTCATTTAGGCATTGGGCTAAGGATCTCAATTCATTTTCCCTACCCTTAATTAGAGCCTCTTTCTTCTTTTTGCTCCAGCCTTGTACTTGTTTTTCTCTATAGAAAGCTTTATCGATTCGGTTAAATTCTTCATAATAAACCAAAGTTACAGGCAATCTCTTTTTAGTATAATTAGCACCTTCGCCATTTTGATGCTGTGCTAAACGTAATTCCAAATTAGTTGTGCTTCCAGTATAATAACTATCATCAGAGCATTTTAAAATGTACATATAACCTTTCATAGTGTTATTAATTTATGTGGATTCGAATGATATGGCTTCGACCAAGTCACTGGTCCCTGAGCGGAGTCGAAGGGACGAATTACTGCAACCGGGGCTTCGACTCCGCTCAGCCTCCGGTGAATAGTCATTGAGAGCAGCACAATTAAAATTATCCCTGAATAGGAATTTACACACGGTCCCTGAGCGGAGTCAAAGGGACGAAATACAGCCACCGGGGCTTCGACTCCGCTCAGCCACCGGTGAATAGTCATTGAGAGCAGCACAATTAAAATTATCCCTGAATAGGAATTTACACACGGTCCCTGAGCGAAGTCGAAGGGACGAAATATAGCCACCGGGGCTTCGACTAGGTCATTGGTCCCTGAGCGAAGTCGAAGGGATGAATTGCAGCCACCGGGGCTTCGACTCCGCTCAGCCTCCGGTGAATAGTCATTGAGAGCAGCACAATTAAAATTATCCCTGAATAGGAATTTACACACGGTCCCTGAGCGAAGTCAAAGGGACGAAATATAGCCACCGGGGCTTCGACTCCGCTCAGCCACCGGTGAATAGTCATTGAGAGCAGCACAATTAAAATTATCCCTGAATAGGAATTTACACACGGTCCCTGAGCGGAGTCAAAGGGACGAAATATAGCCACCGGGGCTTCGACTCCGCTCAGCCACCGGTGAATAGTCATTGAGAGCAGCACAATTAAAATTATCCCTGAATAGGAATTTACACACGGTCCCTGAGCGGAGTCGAAGGGACGAATTACACAGACGAAGGGACACTACCTATGTCCCATATGCCTCTCGTAGCACCTGTTGGAACAGCTAATGGTTGGTACGATGGTTATGTTAGACTTTCCTATGAAAATTAACTTTTACTATCTAAAATTACTAAGTTATGTAAGTAAAGTGCTTTACTGCAAGTGAATAATTTTTTTTTAATCATGAATTATTTAATCATTCAGATCTTCTATACAAGATAAATGTGAACCGTTTACTAACGTTAGAATTATATTCACAGCCTCTACATGCACTTTTTCAAATGGTAATATCCTATCTTTTATTAAATCACATATCAAGAGTGCAATTCGGCAGACTACCGGATTAAATATCATTCACCTCCATAAAATACTTGGCGTCCTCCCAGCCACCTTCTGTTCCGTAGTCAAAAAAGTTTTAAACAAAAAAAGGGTCAAACTTTCGTTCGACGCGGACGGCGAGTCCCTTAATAGTGACCGCGTCAGGATTCAAAGACTAGGAGTCCCCGACTAGGCGCCCCCCCAGCCACCTTCTGTTCCGTAGTCAAAAAAGTTTTAAACAAAAAAGGGCCAAACTTTCGTTCGACCCTTTAGTAGTGACCGCGTCAGGATTCAAACCTGAAACCTTCTGATCCGTAGTCAGATGCTCTATTCAGTTGAGCTACGCAGCCAGTTTCTTTTGTTTTGTGGTGTTTGGTAGCTGTTGGGACTGCAAAGGTAGTAAGAAGATTTTAAATTCCAAATCTAATCACGCAAAGAATTTAACTTTAAAGGGTCAATTTCTTGGTAGTATTTACGCACCTTTAACGCAATTGCCAGACCTACAGCAATTTCCGCCGCGGCAACTATCATAATAAAAATTGAAAAAATTTGTCCTTGCTCTGCAGATTTGTCAAATTTCGAGAAAATAGCGAAGTTAATATTGACCGCATTTAACATCATTTCCACCCCCATAAGCATTAGAACGAGGTTTTTCTTCGTTACCACTACCGCAAAACCTAAAGCAAATAGGACGGCCGATACGCATAAATATGGCATTAAATTATCTATCATCTCGCGCTATATAGGTGGCTCCAACCAGAGCCATTAATAATATCACACCCACCAATTCCAATATTAAAACATGGGATGTCATCAAGGCCAATCCCACCTTCTTGATAGAGATCAGCTCGACAGGTTCACCAGAAAGTAGTCGCAATTTTATAATCAATACTATCCAAACTGCAGCTAATAAGACCGCAACCAGAATCCCACGATTTTGAGCGGCATCTTCCACCACCAAATATTTCCTGCGTGTGCTCAGCATAATCCCAAAGATCAATAAAATCATAATCCCCCCCACATAGATCATGATTTGAGCAGCAGCCATAAATTCCGCTCCTGCAAACACAAACATTCCAGCTACACCTAAAAAAGTACTCAATAAACCATAGGCTGCATAAAGTACATTCTTACTAAGTAAGACATATACTCCTCCTCCAATTGTAAGCAGGCAAAACAACCAAAACACTAGATCAATCATTTGCCATTGGTGGTTTACGTTTTGGGACAAATTTAGCTTTTGATCCCTCAGAACTAGAATTATTTTCCCCTTCCGCCTGTTCGGGGTTACCTTTGGGTATAAAAGCTGACTTGGAACCCTCATCTGCTATTTGAGGTTTAGCCTTTGGCACGAAAGCAGGCTTGTTTTCACCTTCCGCAACTTCTGGCTTGGCTTTGGGCACAAAAGCTGGCTTGGAACCCTCATCTGCCACTTGTGGCTTCGCCTTTGGTACAAATGCAGGCTTTTTTTCACCTTCCTCCTGTACGGGCTTAGCTTTGGGTATAAAAGCTGGTTTAGAACCCTCATCTGCCCCTTGTAGCTTCGCCTTTGGAACAAATGCAGGCTTGTTTTCACCTTCCGCCTGTTCGGGCTTAGATTTTGGTACAAAAGCTGGTCTGGAAACTTCATCTGCCACTTGAGGCTTCGCCTTTGGAACAAAAGCAGCCTTATTTTCACCTTCCACCTGTTCGGGCTTAGCTTTGGGCATAAAAGCTGGTTTGGAAACTTCATCTGCCACTTGAGGCTTCGCCTTTGGAACAAATGCAGGCTTATTTTCACCTTCCGCCTGTTCGGGCTTAACTTTGGGTATAAAAGCTGACTTGGAACCCTCATCTGATATTTGAGGCTTCGCCTTTGGAACAAAAGCAGGCTTATTTTCACCTTCCGCCTGTTCGGGCTTAGCTTTGGGTATAAAAGCTGGTTTGGAAACTTCATCTTCCACTTGAGGCTTAGCCTTTGGAACAAAAGCAGGCTTATTTTCACCTTCCGCCTGTTCGGGCTTAGCTTTGGGTATAAAAGCTGGTTTGGAAACTTCATCTGCCACTTGAGGCTTCGCCTTTGGTACAAATGCAGGCTTTTTTTCACCTTCCGCCTGTTCGGGCTTAGATTTTGGCACGAAAGCAGGCTTGGAACCCTCATCAGCCTCTTGTGGCTTACCTTTTGGCAAAAATCCTGGTTTAGCATTTTCCTCCCCTACTTGAGGCTTCGCCTTTGGAACAAAAGCAGACTTAGCTACTCCTTCTGAAGCCTCAGGTTTGGCTTTAGGGGTAAAAACTGGTTTAGCCACGGATGGAGAATCATTACCTTTAGGCTTATCTAAGGCTTTTGAAGCCTCCTTTTCCGCCACAAATTGCTGATACAACTCTCTCTTTTCTTCCGCTTCTTTAGCAGAAAGATTAGAAAATGCGAAATTCAGCAAATCTACTTCCTCAACTGAAAAATCATATTCAGAAGTCATGGTCAAGCATTCTGTAGGACATACGGTAGTACATAAACCACAGAAACAACATTTCGCCATGTCTATATTGAACTTAGCAGCATGCAAACGAACCGGAGATCCATCTGATGCATATCTAATCAATTCCGGAGATTTTATGGCTTCTATTTCTATACAATCAACCGGACAGACCTTTGCACATTTATCACAAACAATGCAATCGTCAATCTCACAATCCAATTGATATCTACCCGTATCTGGCACTTCCAATCGCGCATGGGGATACTGTAAGGTCACATTACCTTCATCTACCTGAAAAAACTCAGTAGAACGAAGTTCCATATGACCCTTACTATGCCTAGCCGCCCATAAGTGCTTTAGCGTTAAGCCCAAACCCTTACTCGTAGTGCGAATCCCTCTCAGGATATTGCGGAAATAAGCCAAAACGTTTTCCATAGTATACTGGACAAAAATACGAATTACCACCTAACTTTGCGGCATTAAAGGATAGAAACCTTTCTTTATGCAGAAAATCTTAAAATATGTAGTTGGACCGGAAATAGCCTTTGACCAGGATGCTTTAGAATCATTTCTAAAAAAGAAAACGGGATTAGATCAATTCCACTTTCGCAAATACCGTCAATCTATAGACGCCAGAGGTAAAGCCGTGAAGGTAAATTTAGAAGTTGAAATTTCCACAGATGGCCCATTTCAACCTCTTGACTTCCCAGAATACCAGTACAAATCAGGACCTTTCAAAAAGAAACTCATCATAATAGGCGCAGGACCTGCGGGACTTTTTGCAGCCCTACGCTGCTTAGAACTTCAGATCCAACCCATCATTCTGGAAAGAGGAAAGGACGTTCGTGCTCGAAGAAGAGATCTTGCAGCCATCAATAAAGAACACATTGTCAATCCAGATTCCAATTATTGCTTTGGAGAAGGAGGAGCAGGAACGTATTCCGACGGAAAGCTATACACAAGATCAAAGAAGAGAGGCGACATCAGGAGGATACTAGAGATCTTTGTGAAGCATGGAGCTACAGAAAGAATCTTAGTCGAAACCCACCCGCATATTGGAACAAACAAATTACCGGTAGTAATAGAAAACATCCGAAACACCATCCTGCAAAACAGTGGAGAAATCCATTTTGACACCAAAGTAACCGACTTCCTCTTTGAGAATGGACAAATTAAAGGTGTAATCAGCCAAGGAGACAAAACATGGCAGGCGGATGGAGTTATTCTAGCTACAGGTCACTCTGCAAGAGATATCTTTGAGCTTTTACACCAAAAAGGTCTGGCTTTGGAGAATAAGCCTTTTGCCTTAGGAGTCAGGGTTGAGCATGCGCAAAAATTCGTAGATTCTTGTCAATACCATACTCCTCAAAGAGGACTATTGCCTGCTGCTGCATATAGTTTAGTGGAACAAACGAATTTTGAGGGAGTACAGAGAGGAGTATTCAGCTTCTGTATGTGCCCAGGAGGATTCATAGTTCCGGCCTCTACTGCTCCGGGAGAGCTAGTGGTGAACGGCATGTCTCCTTCTAGAAGAGACTCGTACTTTGCAAACTCCGGTGTGGTAGTGGCCATTGACGAAAGAGACTGGGCACCCTACCTGGAAAAATATGGCCCCTTATCTGCACTCCAATATCAAAAAGTAATAGAACAAAGGGCACATCAACTTGTGATAGAAAAGTCAGGAGCAGAATATTCCCAAGCAGCTCCTGCTCAAAAGATAAAAGATTTTTATAGCGGTAAAGTAAGCAAAGACTTAAATGAAACCTCTTATCAACCCGGTCTAATCCCACTGGACTTTCATCATATCCTCCCCAAACCTATAGCAGGTGCATTGAAGCAAGGCTTGAAAGGATTTAATAGAAAGATGAAAAACTATGAACTCGGGCAAATGATTGGAATAGAAAGTAGAACCTCTTCCCCTGTGCGCATACCTCGAACGGAAGAGGACCTGGAACATCCTGAGGTCCAGAGATTTTACCCTTGCGGAGAAGGTGCAGGATATGCTGGAGGAATAGTTTCCGCTGCAGTAGACGGTGAAAGATGCGTAAACGCATTCGCCAAAAAATACTTGGAAAAATACTAAAATCGCTATACATTGTCACACAGACTTATTAAACATGGATTCCACCATTACTTTCCTAGAAAAAAGGCTCAAAGACCCTTTACCTGGGATAGCATCTCATAAGAGATTCATGCATCCGGGTAGAAGCATGGATATTCCTGCTGATTTAAGAAGCAGTGCTGTACTGATTCTTTTGTATCCACATGAAAATGAGATCTATTTTCCTCTCATCTTACGACCAAAGTATGACGGTAAACATGGAGGGCAAATGGCATTACCGGGTGGAAAGACAGAACCTTCAGATGAGAATGTGATCCGTACGGCCTTACGTGAAGCTCAGGAAGAGATTGGTATTCGGGCTATGGATGTTCAAATCCTGGGACAATTAACGGAAGTCTATATCCCTATCAGTAATTATGTAGTATATCCTGTAATAGGATTCATGGATTATACTCCACAATTTTATCCCGATGCCAGAGAAGTAGACAAGATTTACACTCCTAAGTTGACAGATTTAAAAGGGGAAACTGTGCATAGAACCATTACCATTGGTAATCAAGAAGTAGACGTACCGGGATTTGAGATTCAAGACACCTGGGTATGGGGTGCTACAGCCTTAATGCTCGGAGAGTTATCAGATATACTTTGGCCATAAAAAAAGGTCGTTTAAAACGACCTTTCTCTTATTCAGCATCTTTGTATTTTACGACAATCTGATCAGACAAAAACTCCTCTAGCGCTACACTAGTAGGTTTAGGCTGTCTTTCATAGTACTTAGAAATTTCAATCTGTTCTCTGTTTTCAAAGATTTCTTCTAAGTTATCTACGCTAGAGGCAAACTCGCTTAATTTATGCGATAACTCTTCTTTAGATTTAATCGCGATTTGCTGAGCCCTCTTAGAAACTACGTACACAGATTCATACAAGTTAGTGGTCTTAGAAGCCAAAACATCTGTATCGCGAGTGATAATCGAAGGATTTATTGCCATAGTTATTTCAATTTAAAACGCAAAATTACAAAACTTTTTCTTATTTATCAACTTCTTCCGCTTTAGCGGCTTCAGCTTGCTTTTTCATCTCCTCTATCTGCTTCTCTATTTCTGCTACTTTTTGCAATCCTTTTAAGGATTTATCATAAAGTTTTTCCAGATCCTTAAGGTATTTGCTATTGGGATATTTGTCAATAAACTTATTGTAGTATTCAATAGCCTGATTGTATCTCTCCTTTTGTTTATTAAATAAACTAAGATCAGCCAGTTCATACTGTGCAGTGATCTGCATAGCACTCAGTTCCTCGTTATACTTCGAATCAGGAAAATCCTTTTTGAAGTTATCTATAGTCACTACAGAAGCTAAATAATTACTCAAACCGCCCCAAGACGGGTCACGAGTTTTGAAATACTGCTTAGCTTTTTCGTAAGACTTACGCTCTAATCTTTCCCTCAAATCTTGTAGATTCTTTGCACAATCATCTGCGTACTTGCTATCAGGATAAGAGTTTATAAAGGTCTGAAGAGCATCAATAGCCGTCAAGGTATTCGTCTGATCCAAATTATATGGAGGAGTATCCTTATACATGGAATAAGCATACATATAATACGCTTCTTCCGCAAACGGACTATTATTATACGTAGCGTAGAAGGTATTGAAGAGATAAGAACTCATTTGGTAGTTACCCAAATAATAGTTCGCATACGCATTGTAGAACTGGGTTCTTTCAGCAGTACTATCGCCCTTCAAAAGAGGTGCGATCTCTTCAAAAAGCACAGAAGCCTTATAATAATCTGCTTTCTTGTAATACTTAACAGCAGCAGCATATTTTTCTTCGGTAGTTCCTTTCTTCTGAACTCTGGAGAACTCCCTAGAACATGAAAAAATTAAAACACTTAAGACGAGTAAGGGATATAATCTAAGATTCATCCGACAAAGGTAAGAGATTCTAATGGGTAATAAACGCAGAGCAAGTTATAAAATTATTTTTCTACCAACAGTTTTTTAGTTCCAATCTTCTTTCCATCTACCACAAACTGCACCATGTAGATCCCTGACTCTAGATTTGAAGTGTTCAATTTAACTTTATTCCCATTAGCAGTAACCGGATACTCTAGCAGGGGAGAACCTACCATGCTCATTACAGTTACCCGAGCTTCCTTAAACTGATCTAGAGCATCATAAGGAATCTCTACAAAATCTACAGCAGGGTTAGGGAACATGTTTCCAAACTTAATCTTATCAGAAACGATCTCAGTACCTTTATGAGGTTCAGATTTCGTATCCCCTTCCTTCTTTAGCAATAGATTTCGATAATATTGAGTAAACTCTGTCCTGGAGTTAAAATTGATCTTTTCAGGAGTCTTACCAAATACTGGTGCAGGCTCTTTTACGATGGGCTTCTTTCCGTCTTTCCCAACGTTCAGACGTGACTGAGCGTTTTGGGCAAGCAAGGTCACGGACGTCATGGACGCCATGATCACCAAGAGGGCTATTTTGCTAAACCATTTCAACGGAACGTAAAATTTGTCTTATAACTTCTTTTTTTTCTACAATTTACAAAGACATTTCTGTCTTTCATAACTATAGACACACTTTTTTATTAAAAGGTTGCATCTATAGATTAAAAATAGCTTAAAATTAACAAGTTGGAATACCCATCTTATTCACTCTAGTGGCATGACGTCCACCTTCAAACGGCGTATTCAAGAACTCTTTCACGTATTCAAGTGCCTGATGCTCAGATATAAACCTAGCAGGCAAACAGATCACATTGGCGTTATTGTGCTGACGAATCAGCTTCACCACTTCTAAATTCCACGCTAAACCAGCACGAACTCCCTGGTGTTTATTCGCAGTCATACATACCCCATTGGCACTTCCACAAAGTAAAATGCCGAAATCATACTCACCCTTTTCTACCGCATTTGCTACAGGATGGGCAGCATCAGGATAGTCCATGGACTCCTCTGAATAGGTTCCATAATCTGCGGTTTTAAAATTCTGCTCTTGTAACCAGGCTAAGATCTTTTGCTTGTACTGAAATCCGGCATGATCACTGCCGATTGCTATCCTTAATGCCATCTATCTTAATTTTTTGAGGATTATTAATTATCAATAGACAAAAATAAAGAAAGCAAATAGAACCATTACTATTTAAAACCTCCAAACATTCAATTCATCTACCTATTTCTTATCTGAGAGAACAAAATTTTGGTTCATAGAGGAGATTTCCTAAAAAGAATATGGTTAGAATAGAGCTTTGTACTCTTAAGTTATCTACTATGGCTACTATTTGATCCAAAGTGACCGCCACCTTCTATATCATAGCAGAGCCACTTGTTAGCCACAAACACTACCCTACTTTTTACCTTGCACAACGATTTATTTAGATAAAATGACCCAGTTTTGACCTTCTTCCCCTAGTAGATGCACTTTCGCCAAACTTCTCTATGTACTTTAGACACCCATTCTTTACGTATAGAAATTTTTCCCCTAGAAATTCATTCATTTTCTCTGCCGTCTGCTTATCAATCATTTACTTACTACGAGTAATATCAACGGAAGACTCTGCTCCTACCTATGTCATCGCCATTTTTTTAGTGGACAACATGAAATAAGATTTTAATCTTTGGTATGAAAATTAGAAGTTCACTATACCACAAGACTCTCTAATTTAACTATTAAATCAATCTCTACTACTTCAGAAATTAGATTGCATAGACTATATTTCAGGATCATCAAAGCTATTCCCTGACGCAATTGATAGTACACCCGTTTTTTTATATCTTTGGCCTTATTATCTCCTTAAAATGCACAATGAACTATTCAACTTTATAGCGAAATATATCACCCTAGATCAGGAAGAAAAAGCAGCATTAGAATCACTCAACTTGATCAGGTCTTTTAAAAAAGGTAGTATACTCCTAAAAGAAGGCCAGAAATCTACAGAAAGTTATTTTGTATTAAAAGGCTGTATCAGGACCTATTATATTCTAGAAGGAGAAGAAAAAACTACGGCTTTTTATACGGAATCAGAAGCTTTGACCCCACCTTGCGTGCTCCAGAATACGGCATCCGAATTTTATGTGAGTAGCGTGGAAGACTCCATTCTATGCGTATCAAATGCACAAATGGAGGAAGAAATAAACCAAAAATTTCCAAAGTTTGATGCCATGTGTAGGGTATTTTCTGCTGAACTTTTGGCCCGAAAAAATATAGATTTCGACCAATTTAAAACCTCTTCTCCTGAAAAAAGATACCTAAATCTCGTAGAAAACAGGCCTGATCTCATCCAAAGAATACCCCAACATCAAATAGCCAGTTACCTGGGAATAAAACCTCAATCGCTTAGTAGATTGAGGAGAAGAATCATGAAAAAATAAACTACCTAGCATGAAATTTATCCTACTAATCTTATTATCTGTATCGGCTTGGGCTCAAAGTCCACTTGAAGATATATTAAATAAATACGAAGGCGTAGGCCTGTCTTACGCTGTAGTCAAAAAAGGCAAAATCATTCGCACGGGGGCTGTGGGCAAGAAGAATTTGGATACCGGCGAAGATTTAAAACCTGAGCATATCTTCCGAATTGCCTCTATTAGTAAATCCTTTACCGCAACTGCATTAATGCACCTCCAAGCGGAAGGCAAACTGGATATAGATGATGATATCAGTAAATACCTGGGTTATCCCTTAAGGCACCCTAAGTACCCGGAGGTAGTCATCACTTTAAAAATGCTAATGTCACATACTTCCGCATTAAGCGATGCCAAAGGCTATTTCACTTTGGATGTTTTGGAAAATGATCCTCCCTTTCACCCCTATGCCCCTGGAGAAGGCTATTCCTATTGCAACCTAAATTATAACCTACTAGGAAGTGTAGTTGAAAAGGTCTCAGGAATCCGTTTTGATCAATACATAGAGCAAATCATCTTAAAACCTCTGGGACTGACGGCCGGATACCGGGTAGATGCACTTCCAGCTCAACTCCTGACTCCTCTTTACGCCTACGAAAATGGCTTTAAGGTTTCTGAGGCAGCTTACCATCCAAGAAGAGAAGAGATAAGTAAATATGAAATGGGGAAAACCACACCCATCTTCTCGCCTACTGGAGGGATGAAAATCTCCGCCCCTGATTTAGCTAAGTACATGATCATGCACATGAATTACGGAAAGAAAGGAGTTCTGTCCAAAAAGAGCGCCCAAATCATGCAGACACCCGTCTTAAAAGGCTATGGATTAGGATTACTCCAGACTGAACTATTGATCCCCGGCGAAACCATGATAGGGCATACCGGTTCAGCATATGGACTTTACAGTATGATGTTTTTCCATCCGAAAAAAAATTTGGCTATGTAGTCATCACGAACGGTTGCAAAGACTGCACAGCTGAACCTTATAATCTTATGCTTAAAGAGGCTGTTCTATACCTGGATCAAGAATTTAGAAAATAAGGTCTAGGTCCAGACTTTTTTTCAATTCCCATAATACCGGATTCTTCTCTGCCATGGCCTCGAATTTTTGTTGCTCGGTTCTAGGCTTGGCTTGAGTTTCCTCTGCTGTTACTATAGCATCGGCACTAATCTCCCCATTCTTAAGTTTGCGTTTCAGATATTCTAACATATCTGACTTCAAATTCTCGAATAGCCCATATAGAAAGGTATTGGGAAGTTTGAATTGAATATGCGTATCCTTAATATCATACCCACTTTCAAAGATCAATCGCTCATTAGGAGAAGAACGCTGCTTAAAGAACTCAGACAATGCTCCTATGGCTTGTCCTTCCGTAAATGGATTTTTCACGTCATAAACTGGAGTAGCTACCACCTCCTCCTTCACCGCTTCTTCCTTCTTATGCAAGCTCTTAACCGACTTCAATCCCGCAATCCCAATGGGCTTTTTAGGGCCGGAAACAGTAGGTAATGTCACTGTTGGCGTCAGATTTGGAGCCTGAACCGTTAAGTCAGGAGTTTTTTTTTCAGCCTCAGGTAATTGTGCCAGGTTCAAGACCGATTGAATTTGAGACAATTTCAACAATCCCACTTCTACATGCAAACGCTGGTTCTTTGATGATTTAAAATGAATATCCATCTGAGAACTTACGCTCAAAGCTGAAAGCAAAAAGGAAGTATTGATCCATTTAGATTGCTCCAGATACTTAGACTTGATGGTTTCAGATAGCTCTAGTATATGTACAGTTTCGGGATTTTTACAAATAAGTAGATTCCGGAAATGTTCTGCCAAACCTACTACAAATTGATGCAAATCAAAACCCTTAGTAATGATCTCATTTAAGATCAAAATTATCTCAGTGATGTCTCCTTTGTACAAATGATCTGTCATTCGGAGATAATAGTCATAATCCAAGACATGAAGGTTTTCCAAGACATCCTTGTACCTTAACACTCTATCATTAGAAAAGGTCACGTTCAAGTCAAACATGGACAAGGCATCCCTCAAACCTCCATCGGCCTTCAATGCGATCAACTCTAAAGCTTCAGGTTCAAAACCAATGTTCTCTTTAATAGCAATATTGGCCAAATGATCCGCCATATCCTTGATTTGAATCCTATTAAAATCAAAGATCTGACACCTACTTAGAATAGTAGGGAGAATCTTATGCTTCTCCGTAGTTGCCAGGATAAAGATGGCATAAGCAGGAGGCTCTTCAAGCGTCTTCAGGAAGGCGTTAAAGGCCGCTTGAGATAGCATATGAACCTCATCTATGATATAGACCTTGTATTTCCCATCCTGAGGAGGAAAACGTACCTGATCAATCAAATTCCGAATATCCTCTACCGAGTTATTTGAGGCCGCATCCAGCTCATGAATATTGAAAGAAGCATTTTGAGCAAAGTTCTTACAGGAAGTACACTCATTACATGGTTCTGTATCTGCGCTAACATTTTGACAGTTAATGGTCTTTGCCAAAATCCTGGCGCAAGTCGTTTTACCTACCCCTCTAGGTCCTGTGAATAAAAAAGCCTGAGCCAATTGACCCGAAGAAATGGCATTTTTCAAGGTGGTGGTAATGTGAGATTGACCCACAACAGAATCAAAGGTGACCGGACGGTACTTTCGAGCTGAAACGACAAAATTATCCATAACACAAAGATACAAACATTGGAATAAAATCCCTCTCAAGAAAAAAATAAAGAAAGCCTAATGAACTTAAATCTTCAAAAAATCCTTTATACCTTTGACCTTTCTCCACTTCTGCTAACGAATAGCAAGGAGTATGTGTAGTACACAAACTTTGTACATGACAAGAGTTTCCGTTTTCAGAAAAGAGCATTTTAATGCGGCCCATCGTCTTCACTGTGAAGAGTGGGATCAGGAAACGAATGCCCGTATCTTTGGAAAATGTAATAATCCTAATTATCACGGACACAATTACGAATTGCACGTTAAAGTCACCGGAGAAGTTGATCCCAAATCAGGTTTTGTATTTGACCTCAAAATCTTGAGTGATCTGATCCGTGAACATGTATTGGAGGTTTTTGATCACAAGAATCTAAATCTGGATCTACCCTACTTTAAGGACATAAATCCCACGGCTGAAAATATTTGTGTAGTCATTTACGATATTTTACGTCCAAAGATTGAGGAAAAGTACGATATAAAGATCCGTTTATTTGAAACAGAAAGAAATTATGTTGAATATCCTGAAAACTGAAGACGAAATCGGGAATGACCACCAGATGACTTCAGCGAAGACTCCCCTTCGTCCGGATGCCTTTGAACTAAGTGACGAAGAAAAGATTGAGAAGATAGCTGTGCACTTCAGAGAAATCATGCACACCCTAGGTTTGGACCTAAATGACGAAAGTCTTGCAGGTACGCCTAGACGCGTGGCTAAAATGTATGTGCAGGAATTGTTCTCCGGTTTACGTCCGGACAATATGCCTTCTGTGACTCTGTTTGAAAACAACTATAAATTCTCAGAGATACTTGTAGAAAGGGATATCACTTTCTACTCCAACTGCGAACACCATTTCGTCCCCATCGTAGGAAAAGTACATATCGGCTATATTTCTACAGGAAAGGTTATAGGCTTATCCAAATTACATCGTATAGTTAATTATTTCTCCAGAAGACCTCAGGTACAAGAACGCTTGACCATACAGATTGGAGAAACATTAACCCGGGTACTAGCTACAGAAGATGTGGCAGTGGTAGTTGATGCTGATCATTTTTGTGTATCCTCCAGAGGAATAGCTGACCAAAGCAGTTCTACCGTAACTTCATTCTTTAGCGGAGCCTTTCATGATAGTGCGAAGAAAGAAGAGTTCTTACAATTGGTAAAATTAAGAGCCTAAAGGTCTAAAAAAGGCTTATTTTCCATCAAGTACTTCACTAGTGAAGCCGTATTCTTGAGATTAAGTTTGGCCAAAATGTTCTTTCGGTGCGTCTCCACTGTACGAACACTCAGGAAAAGCTTATCTGCAATTTCGATATTGGTTAGTCCCTCCATAATCAGACGAGCAATATCTACCTCTCTACTGGAAAGCTTGATAGAATCATCCATCTTAAATTGCGCCATTTTTGCCGGCAGAACTTTATCCCTGATTTCTTTTGTTATATATACATGACCCTGTGTAACGGTATCAAAGGCCTCAAATAGCTCATCCTCATCTGCATTCTTAAACAGATACCCGTGTGCACCAGCTTCAAGTAATTTACTAACACTCAACTCGTCAGCTAGCATAGATAAGATAATTATCTTCACCTCAGGGAATCTCTCGCGAACCAAAAAAGTGGTTTGGTACCCATTTAAAACAGGCATATTCACATCCATCAGTAATATATCCACTGGGGTTTCTGCTAATTGATCTAATGCCTGCTGTCCGTTACTGGCTACCCCAGCAACCTCATATCCCGGCAGAGAAGAGAGCAACAGCTTCAAGCCATTGATAAACATGGTATGATCGTCAACTATTAATATGGTTTTCATAGGGGTGGTGATTCAAATTTTAATGTATCTTTTGGAATAATAAGCGTTACCGCTATGCCTTTACCCGGACTGGTGTCTATGGTTAACTCACTGTAAATCGCCTGAGCGTGTGTTTTGATATTGGTTAATCCATATCCTAATTTCACTTCATCCATGTGAAAGCCTTTCCCGTTATCTTCAAACAAAAAGACCAAGCCATCTTCACGGTTGATCAAGGAAATAAATACTTCTGTAGCATTTGAATGCTTTAAGGTATTATTGATCAGCTCCTGAGATATTCTATACACCGCATATTGTACCGGCCTTCCTATACGAATCTGCCCGGTATCTATATTCGTCTCCACCTTCAAACCGGTGATTCTTTCGATATTATTCCCTAACTCCACGATTGCAGCTTCTAATCCATTCTCATCTAAGGTTTTCGGACTTAGATTGAAGAGTATATTCCGTAGTTCCGAAATGGCTTCGTCTAAAAGTCGGGTGGTATCTTTAAGGATTTCCTTCTGATCCACCCCTCTGGCTGCCGCTTGCATGTATAACTTCAAGGAAGATAACCTTCCACCTAGATCATCATGTAAATCCACAGCTATCCTTTTCCTTTCCTCCTCCTGAGAACTTAACATGATTCTCATCTTCTCTAATTGGTTATTTTTTACCCATTTCCCAAACCAATACGTACTCAAAACCGTAATACCTATCACACTTAATATACTCAAAACTATAAACCATGACCTCTGCCAGAAGGGAGGAACTATAGAGATCTTTAATTCCGTGGCATTGCCATCCACTAGGATTCGTAAAACATAATCACCAGGTGGAAGTTTTGCATATCTGACATCTGTAACACCATAAGCAGATATGGGAGATGAATCAAAACCTATCAATTGGTAGGTAATCCTCCTAAACTTTGGATTTATAAAATCCAAAGGGGTAATCTGAAAAGATACTGTATTTGAATTATGATTCAAGGTTAAGGCTTGTAGATTAATGGGATTCCATTCGGTAAAGGGTAAGTCATTGATGTTAACTTTAGTGATGTAAGCTTTGGAAGAAAAATGTACACTTTTGACCTCTGAAGGATCAAAACGGTTCAAACCGTTAGATCCGGCAGTCAAGACCTCTCCCCCACTTTTGAACACAAATGTCCCACCATTAAAGATGGCGCCTTGTAGACCATCCATTTCCGTAAACCGGAAGAATTCACCGGTTTTTAAAGAATACTTCTGTAAACCATTATGTGTATTGATCCAAATATCATCTTTAGCACGTAAGAGATCCGTACTGTAAGCTGACATCAATTGTTCTAAAGTACCGTCCTTAAATCTGTACAAGCCGGAACTGGTAGCCAGATACAAAAAATTACCCACTTTAACAGATGCATTAATGTTAAATGGAGTACGAGCTACTTCCTGAGTTGCGATGAAATCTCTACCATCTCTTTTAGCTACAGATAAATTCGTATAATACGTTTGAACAAGGACTTCTTCCTCATTTAGGAAAACAAAATGGCTGATGTTCTTCCATTCTACCGTAGAATTCAATTTTTCCAAAAATCTGAAACTTCCATCCCACCTAGCTGCCCCCTGAGGAGTGCAGAGTATTGTGGAACTATCCAGAGGATCAATGGCTACGGAAGTTACGTTTTCTGCTAAGTTAGAGGCAGGGAAAGCAGAAAACTGTCCGGTACTTGGATCGAATATCAAATTCCTCTGCTGATCTAAAGTCACTAAAATCTTTCCCTCACCTAAGGTAAAGATACCTCGAACAGGATCCTTTTTCAGCAAGTGCCGAACTAGCTTTTCTCCAGAAGAATCAAGTACCAGGATACCATCAGTTCGCGTGCCACACCAGATTTCTCCGTTCGGCCTTTGGATCATAGCCGTTATATCATTGTCTATACCTTTAGCCAAGGCTACTTCTTTATCTAACAAATGCGTAAACTGTACCTGACGTAGGTTAGTATAATCTAGACCTTTACCCAAAACCGAAACATAGAGCTGATCCTGATTATCAATATGGATTCTCATGATCTGGTTACCCGAGAGACTTCCTTCATTATGGAACTGATGCCTATATTCTGCTATTACCTTTTTCTGAGTTTTGTTCCAAAGGTAGATACCTGCACCATTAGTACCGATAAACAAATGATCTTGATAAGGGTACACACAATTCAAGGCTATACCCAAATCAAAATGATCATAGTCTCCTGTGTGGGGATTTAGACGGGTCAGGCCTTTGTCGCTCGCCACCCAAACGGTAGAATCCTTCTCCACGAAAACATCACTGGGGTAGAGCCGGAAACCGGAGCGGAAGTATTCTTTTGATTCTATGATTTCCTCATTGGAACCAAAGTAATGTACGAATAATCCGGCTTGGGAGGCATTTGTAATCAACCATTTTATCCTTCCATTTTCGGTAGAACCTACGTATGATTTTCCATTTGTTCTGTCAGTCAGAAAATGATATGTACTATCTCTGATAGCTATTCCACCGGCTATATTGCACCAAATCTTCTCTCCTACATAAAAAGGATATGCGTAGTAGTTTGGGAAGTTATCAAAATTCAAATATTGAAATCTGCCTTCCGGTTCCAGCAAGTGGTAAAGACCTTTTTGTGTGCCTACGTACATTTCTCCTTGAGGGCTGCGGTATAACTTGGTAATCATATTTCCTTCCAAAGGAAATGTCACGCAATTGGTCCCGTCAAATCTATTCAAACCATTATGAGTTCCTATCCATAAGAAACCGTATCGATCAGACAAAAGACTTTGAATAGTAGGATCAGAAAGACCATTCTTATAATCCAAATGCTTAAAGAGCAAAGAAGGCGACTTCTGCGCATATAAGTAACCTCCTGACAAGAGGCAAAGGATTATACAAAAGTAGGTTCTCATGTCTGTGCAAATGTATGTAGAAATGCTTAGTAAAAAATACACCAAAATGGGTATTTTTCAATCCATTAGATAAGATTTTACACCTTTTTTGGTATTGTCAAGGGTCAAAGACCAAGGTAAATTTGCTCCAAGAATTTATGACCATGCATACCATGAAAAGAAATGAAAATCCAAATCTACATAGCATTTATAATGCTATATTCAATCTGCTCTTATTCCCAGGATTTAACTGATATTAAATCTAAGAAACCATTTGAATATAGCGGTACAATAGATCTCCGAGGCATCTCCTACACAGCTAAAGGAATTGATCCCCGAAGAAACCCCTATACGTTTGTAATTACTGGCGCGCCCGTACTCTCCTTCTATGGTTTTACGGTGCCCGTCAGTTTTAGTTACAGCCCTCAAGGAGCCTCTTTTAATCAACCCTTTAATCAATTTGGATTGAGTCCAAAATACAAGTGGATCACCTTGCACGGAGGATACAGGAATGTATCCTTTTCCCCATATACCTTGGCAGGACATACCCTGCTGGGAGGTGGTTTTGAATTAACACCCGGAAAGTTTAGCGTTGGATTCATGACAGGTAGACTTAACAAATCCACCACCATAGACACATTAAGCGGTTATGTGAGGCCGGAAAGCTTCTCCAGATACGGTACAGCTATAAAACTGGGATATGGCACACAAGAAAAAATGGTCAATCTCAGTTTTTTAAGTGCAAAGGACAGTGAAAAGGGATTCAAAGGCAATTTGGACTCCACCACTGTTAACCAGGCCGCGAATACCGTGCTGGGAGGAGATTTTAAATATATCCTTTTTAACAAACTTAGTATATACGGGGACGGTGCAATTAGTATTTATACAAAGAACATCCATTCCGATCTTGAAATTGATTTGGATAGCAGCCGAAAAGGCCTAAAGACACTCAAAAACCTATTTGACCTCAATGCTACTTCAGAATACTTTCTAGCCTATAGTGGGGGAATTGGGTATGTAGAGAGGCTCTTTTCAATCCGAGCAACTTATAGAAAAGTAGAGCCTAATTTTCAATCCATGGGTGCATACTTTTTCCAAAATGATCTCCAACAAATCACCATTAACCCCGGGCTAGTTCTCTTACAAGGCAAATTAAGATTCAATGGAAGCATTGGACTACAGAAAGATAATTTAAAGAACAGAAAATTAGCCCAGACCAAACGCGTCATCAGCATGGCAAACTTAAACTGGGATATCAGTACAAAGTTCGGCCTCGACGCAAACTACACGAACTTCACCATGAACTCCGAACCCACAGTTGCCATGGTAGACAATAAATTTCTCCTGGCGCAAACGAATGAGAATCTATCCGTAACTCCGCGCTTCATTCTTAGCAGTGCCGCTTCCACCCAGATTTTTATCTTGTCATATAACGGTAGTCGACTAAAAGACCTCAATGAAGATACCGCCGAAGAAAACGACATATTTTCTTCAGTGGCCATGCTAAACTATACTCTTACACTTAATCCCACTTCCCTCAGCATAAATGCCGCAGTGAATTATGTAAACAATACAATGTCTGTAGGGAACATCTCAAATCAGGGTATAAGTATAGGTGCATCGAAGGGATTTTTGAAAAACAAGATCCTTCTAGGCTCTCAAAATTCATACACACGCTCCCAATTAATAAATGGAGATGGCACAATCATGAACTTTTCCGTAAGTGGATCTTACGCTCCATTTAAGGCACATCGCTTCAATCTACGTGCATCTTCCATGTCTAATTCCACGAAGAGAGAGAATATGGATCCTCTCAAATACAGCGAATTTACCGCAGAAATAGGATACACCTTTAGCTTTTAACCGTCATGAAAAGAATTATCTCCACCTGCTTCCTTTTACTGCTTGTCTTTTCTGCATTTGCGCAAAACACCGTACGGGTAAATGTAGTAATTCCTCCTCCATATCCAGATTATCTGTCCTATTACAGAGAACCGGGAAGAATGGTCATCACACTTCAAAACTTGACAAACACACGTCAGGAAGTATATCTGAGAGGGCAGATCACAGGTATAGACAATGCCCGTCAAATATACACTAAGCCAGAATATAGACCAGGAAGACCTATAGTCATACCTGCAGGTCAGGTGGTGATGGTCAGTGCAGAAGAAATCATGGAACTTTATAAACCGTCTAACCTGGTCTTTAACAACACAGATTCAGCGAGAATTGCAGCTGTGGACCGCGTGGGAGAAGGAACCTATGCTGTGTGTGTACAGGCATATGACTATAAACAGTTCAATAAACCCTTGTCTCCCTCTAACGCAGGTTGCGCCACCATCTTCATGCGTAATTTAGAGGCACCTATGTTAATCCAACCCCAGGAAGAACAAAAGATAACGGCCACCGGCGCTCAAAATATTATCTTTTCCTGGACCAGACCCGCAGGTGCACCACTAGGTACTACCTATGAAATCAAACTGGTGGAGATGCTTGATCCTAACCGCAACACAAACGATGCCTATAACTCAGGGCTGCCATTCTTCCGGCAAGAGGTAGCCAATAATGTGTTTGTATATGGTCCTGGGGAACCGCCACTAGTTCCAGGTAGAAAATACGCCTGGGCAGTAACCGCATTGGATCCTGATAGATTCAAGAACGGGAAATATGCACCTAGTCTTTTCCAAAATGGTGGTCGCTCTGAAGTACGGGCATTTACTTACCAAAATCCAATACTACCTACTCTGAATTTGACAGATAAACCCAGCATACAGACACAAACCGTAGTAGTGACACCTACCACTCCTCCTCAGATTCCTCCTACTCCTATGGTGATAAAATCTGCGCCTATAGATCCGGTAGTCTGCGAATGCAAGGAAAACATTCCCCAAGGCACATCAGCAGAGATAGCCGTAGGGGATGAAGTGAAAGTAGGTAGCTTCACCATGAAAGTTACCGGCATAGAACATAATGAAAACGGCGCATATAAAGGAACAGGTACCATTCCTATTCCTCTCATTAACTCCAGTCTAGCCAAACTTCGTGTAAGATTCTTTGACATGGAGGTGGTGAATGCCGGTGGAGCTAAAACCATGATAGCAGGTGAAGTAAAAGGGATGAGAAGAAATGACATGTCTATTCTTCCTAGCACTGATGCCCCAGGATTAAGCCCCGCTCCACTTAGTTCCTCAGAAATCAATCAAATTGGGACCTTCTTCGAGCAACAGAAAGATCAATTGGTAAGCAGCTTGAAGAATTCTGCCAACAACATTGGTTTTGAATTACCTATAGGATTAGATGAAGGGCCCATAACCATAGGAATAACAGAAATCTTTTTTACCCCCACTCAAGCCTGGTTCAATGCTGTAGCTTCTATGGATATACCGGATGGTAACAGTAAAGCAGCATTTGAAATGGTGGGTGGGTGTATGAAATCAACCGACCTTTGCAAAGAATTCAAAATAAGGTTAAAAGAGGACCTCAATGTGCCAAGCATAGGGATGAAGTTAGTTCAAGGTGATTTAAATGGAAAAGGCACCTATCTGATCATGGAAAAGAAAGGATTTAAAGAACTTTCCTTAGCCATAGATTACACCTTTAAAGGAGGATTAAAAAAGGTACAGGGAGGTGGAGATCTTGTTGCTAGATTAAATGCCAGAAGTACAGAAGGCTGGAGCAATTGGGTAGCGGAAGCGACCATGGATGATTTTTATATAGAAGGAATGAATAGCATCACCTTTAGTCTTGGTGGAAACTATATTGCATATGATCATTCAGATAAGAGCAATCCTACGAACCTACCACCCAACTTAAAGGTAGGCAATGAAACTTACACGGACGTGAATGTCAACACTTGGCATGGATTTTACCTACCAAAACTAATCGTTACCCTTCCTTCTATAGTTAAAAACGGTAGTAATCCTGAAGGTAAATTATCTATAGAGGCAAAAAATTTCATCATTGACAAAAACGGTATAACAGGTTCAGTTGCCAATGCCACCACTCCTATTATTTCTATTGGCAATGGTAACCTTCAAGGCTGGTACGCCTCTGTGGATCATTTCACACTAGACCTATTTAAATCCGGCTTCAGAAAGAGCCTCATGACCGGTAAGCTAGTGCTGCCTGGCACGGGAAGTCCGACGGACATTGCGAACCAGATGAATTATCACTCCCACTTAACCTATGCTCCCGGAAGCGGGCTTGAGTATGAATTTGTTATTGCCCCGAAAGACCAATTGAGATTCAAAGCTCTATATGCGGTTTTAAGGATTGAGGATAATTCATCGATATCTATTAGTAAGACATCTGAGAATGGTTTCTTAGCCAGAACAGACATAAGCGGGAAATTCTCATTTGAAGACGTACTTTCAGAAAGTAGTGTACCACTATCTATTCATCTACCAGAATTAAGAGTGGAGCATTTCAAACTTCAAACCCAGTATCCATATTGGGATAAGAGAGACTTTGTTTTAAAATTCAATTCGGCACAAAAGAAGATTGCAGGCTTTGATTTTACGATAAGAGACCTTGATTTAGCTGTTACCCCTACTCAAGATGAAGCCGTTTTAGCGGGTATCAGCTTTAATGGTCAACTTTCCTTGATTAATGAACCCTTCGCTTGCAATGCGGCAGCATCTGCAACGGTAGGTTCAAAATTCACATTACAGAACAATAGAATAGTTTGGGACGGTGTAGGGGGTAAAATCAATGACGTAAGCTTTGCAGCGGGCACACAGTTAGGCCCGGCCACCATTGAAGGTGCCATCATGTATTATAATAAAGATGGTGATGAAGGATTTATAGGAGCCTTAAGCACTAGCATTGCAGAAATAGTTTCTGTATCCATGCGGGCACGCTTCGGAAATAAAAGACAAGGAAATTCCTCCTATCCTTACTTTGATTTCAATGCATTGGTAGACTTGCAAAATACAGGAATAACATTCGCTCCCCCCATTCCCCTTGCCTTATATGGTTTTGGTGGAGGCTTTTACTACAATATGAAACCCATCAACACAGATATTCTTAAGAGTAAGGGTAAAAGCATCTTAGAAAGCGCAACTTCCCAAACACAGCCCACCAATGATCAAGGAGCCAATTCCCTCCTTAATTACAACCCAGCAGGTTTACAGTTGGAACCGGCAAAAGGCTATTTCGGCCTTCAGGCTACGGTTTTGATCGGACTAACAAACAGAAATACTCTCGATGCTGATGCTACCCTTTCCATGGGGTTTACACCTCGTGGCGGTGTAGAATATATAAGGTTCAATGCGAATGCAAGAATCTTAACAGATATAAATAAACCATTACATAAAAGGGATTCGGCATCAACAGGTTTCGCTAATATGGATATCACCTATGACTTTGAGAATAAGAAATTAAGTGCAAATCTCAGTATTACACTAGGGGTACCCACATTTGCACTTCCTCAGTACATATTTGCCTACGGCTTGATAGAAATCCAATCAGACCCAGAAGGCTGGCACATTTATGCAGGGCGTCCTTTGAATATAGGAATGGGGCCTCACTCGGTGAGATTACTGAGAAAGGACCTTGTAGGAGGAAGTAAAAATGACTATTTTTTTAGTGGGTGGAGCTATTTTGAAGTAGGGAGTAGAGTGGACAATATGCCAGAAATTCCACAAGAGATCTTGAATTACGCGGGTGCTCAAAGTAACAAGATTAATAAACCTGCGACTTCGCCCAATAGAGGTATTTATAGACCAAATGGAAAAAACTCCGGAATCATTTTTGGTAGTAGAGTTGATTTTACAGCAGGTGGACAGTTTCTGATGTTCTTTGGAACAGTAGAAAGTAAAGCCGGTTTTGACATATCTATAACCAAAGGTATTAATTGTTCTAATGTCATAGGGGCCGGCGGGCCTGGAGGCTGGTATGCGCAGGGAAATGCATATATGGGGGCGCGAGCAAAGATTGGAGTAGAGTTGAATCTACTAGCAATCAAAGGGAAGTTCACCATTTTTGATGCAGGTGCGGGGGCTAGTGTTCGTGTTGGACTACCTAACCCCACATATGTTGACGGATTTATAGGCGGATCTTTCAAGATCCTAGACGGTGCAGTTTCCGGGAACTTTACTTTTAGAGTTAGCCTTGGAACCGAATGCGAAATAACCGGAGATCCCCTAGCCGGTCTAGAGATCATTTCTGAAGTTAACCCAGTAGAAGGACCAGAACTAGTTCCCGTAAACTCCATTCCTAACGTATTATTTAATATAAAACTAGGCAGGGACCTAACCATTGAGGATTTCACCAATGTAGACGACAAAGGTCAACCCAAATGGAGATTTTTCAGATTTTCTAGAGATTGCGTAGAAGCAACTTTAAAGGAAGAGGCCGTTGAACATAAGGTTCAATTGAAAAACATAGGTACGGGCAATGATTTTGATGCCCTATTTGAACCCGTCCTTCCTCAAAGCATGAAGTCAGACTATTTAACAAAAAATAAAAAGTATGAATTCAAGGTCATAGCCTACATGAAGGAAGCAAAACTTACCATCAAGAACGGGAGACCTACAGTAGGACAATATTATTTCATCAAAAAGGACGGAACTCTGGATGAGAATGGCCGGGCTAATAAATCACAAAGGGCGCAACAAGAAGCCCTTACCAGATTCACTACTGATGACGGATTAAAAATAATCCCTGAACAAGATTATAAACTTACCACACCTATACACGGTAGAAAGGCACAGTTTTACTCCTATGATGATAATTTCTTGATCAAATTAAATAAGCACATCAATTTTGAAAACAACTTTGCCAACTTTAATAGTAAAACGAAATTACTACTACGCGTGTATGAAAACGGCCAACAAGTGGGTGCAGACTTACCCATCAGCGTTCGACAAGGTTTTGAACTAGGGAAACATACAGACCTGGATGCAAAAAAATTAAACGTAGCATTATCCCCCTATAGAAGATACACAGCATTAGTAATTGCCAAGATAGAAGGTTCAAATGCTAAAGCGGACACATCATCTGAATCTGCAAATATCAGATATGCAGGACGGATACCATCCACAGAAAGCTTAGACGTCTCATTCTTGAAGTTTGGATCGAATCGTAAACCACGTTTAGTGGCAAGCGAGCAAATCATTGGGGGATACAACTTTGAAACTAGCTACTATCTGAATTTGGGAGAAAAGACTGCGGCGGTGAAAACAAATTCGGTCAAAATTGACTTGGACGAATGGCAAGATGTAGCTCCCTTAAATATTGCTCAGTACCAACCAATAAAACCGGCAACAAATGCGCCCAGCCTCCGAAGCAGAGCCATAGACAACAACACGGATCAAGCCACCACCAGAAAAATACTTGACAGTTGGCTACCCAAAGATAAAAACGGGAACTACCTAATTGTAACCGGTGAAAAAACCAATTTCCCGGCAGTAGCTGAACTCTCAGGAGAAAGGTTTAGTGTAGTGGACAATACAAGCACCAATTCTAGTCCAACTTATCACCTAAATCCCTTACATCCCCAATGGATGGAAAAAGTTATCAGTTTTCTAGCCCAAAAGGCGGGTTACCCAAAAGAAAAATTCATTCTAGCAGAAGGACGTCCGCCACTGGCAGTTGGTGCAGATTGTCAAACATCTAACGGCTCCACCTTGAATATCTTTAATCTGACTCAGGTGGGAGGTGCGCATCCAACGGAAGTGCCATTGCCTTTGCCCATACCTCCGAATCTTGGATTTTCAAACAATGGCATGACTTCCCTTTCTAATCTAAGATTAAGTTCAAGTTTGTCCTTTACGGAGCCTACTAGTGTACGCATCATAAAGTTCACCCACAGTGGATTCGACAGACGCTGTAGAGACTTCGTCAATTTACCCGCTGGTGATCCTGTACAGAGAATTATTGATAGAGTGATCAATAGTCGGATCAATCCTGGTGACAACGTCATCACCGGAATGGCCAATGTGGGAATATGGAGAGAAGTGCATAATGCCGTTTCAAATTTTGGAAAAGGTCTCAATACACAACAGTTGGAAGGAAAGGTACAAGGAATAATAAATCGTTAAATCATGAAAAAGTTACTCGTTTTCTTAGTGCTGTATAGTAGCTTTTCCTTCGCTCAAACAGGAGTTGAGGGTAATATAATTGGCCTTGGAAAGCCATACAAAGACAAGATAGTCTTGCGCTGGAATGTAACCAATTACCAGGTTTTCAAACAGATGCTAAAGGACGGTGTCCATATCGAAAGGATCATACTCAACAAGTCAGGCGAGCCGGAGAACAAGAACTGGCAAAAAATCACCACGGAGCCTGTAAAAGCCTGGACTTTGGAACAAATTAAAAATAGTCGTTTCAACTCAGACACTGCAGTAGCTGTAGTAGCTGAAGGTCTATACGGGAAAAATGCTCTACCTGAAAAAGTAAGTCTTATAGAGCAGCTAAAACTACAAGACATAGATATGCAAAACAGGCATATGATGGTTTCCCTTTATGCTGCATTGAGTAAAGATGCAGCCATAGTAGCCGGTTTGGGATATGAAGATAAGCTAAACGTAGACACTACTAAAAGTTATGTTTACAGAATTGTTCCCACCATTCCTATAGGTTTACCCGGAACACTTCATCCATGTTTTATCTATGTGACAGGGAGAGATCTCAACTACATACCTAAATTCTTTGGCCTTACTACCAAAAATGGAGACGGGTATATCAGTCTAAACTGGCCAAAGTCGGAAGGTAAATTTACCGGCTACTACGTGGAGCGGTCTACTGATAACCAAACGTTCAAAAGGTTAAATGCTCAGATCTATATTCCCGAAACTGCGGAGGACACTACTTCACAGAATGATTTTTATTCCTACTACGATAGTGTAGAAAATTACAAGAAGTACTACTATAAATTAATCGGTGTCAACAGTTTTGGAGAACAGATCGCGTTTGATGAAACGGTTCGCGGGATGGCGGAAGATCTCACTCCTCCTGCTTCACCCATGGTATTCTCTAAGAAGGAGGGCAAAAAGGTCATATTAAACTGGACCAAACCGGAGGAAAAGGACATTAAGGGCTACTTCCTTTTAAAAGGTAAAAGATATACTGCTGATGACGGTTTACTGGTACCGGATATGCTCCCTCCTACTACAATTACTTATACCTTCAATTTGCCAGAAAATTTTAGATCTTCCTACTATAGATTGATGGCAGTAGATACTGCAGGAAATACAAGTCTAAGTAATTCAATTTACATCTATGAACCGGATTTAATGCCACCCGCTCCTCCCTCAGGTTTATCCGGACATATAGATACCTCAGGCAGAGTTCATTTAAAATGGAGTATGGATCAAAAGGAAGATGCACTTAGAGGTTACAAGATATTTATTGCTAATCAAGGAGACCATACTTACAGTGCTATTTCTGACATTGTACCAGACACCAGCTATACCTTTTCCGTTACCACCCAAACTTTGACAAAAAAACTATTTGTCAAAATCGTGGCCGTAGACGGAAACTTTAATCATTCTGACTATAGCAAACCCTTGGTACTAAACAGACCGGATATGATTCCACCTCCTAAACCCGTCATCCTGGATTATGTGAACACTACCTCCGGGATAGTGATTAATTGGTCCAAATCCAGCAGTGAGGATCATAAGGAGTTTATCTTGTATAAAAAGGTATATGATGAAACGAAATGGGTAGAAATCCACCGTAGCCCCAAAAGCAGTACCTATACAGATAAGGACTTAAAGTCTGGTATCAGCTACACCTATACCCTTCGTGCAGTAGATTCGAGTGGACTATACTCGGAATATGCACATCCTATAACAATAAGAACCTCGTATTCACCACCAAAAGAGAGCTCTTCTCTAACGGGAACCTTTACAGGGGGCAAAGTACAGCTCAAATGGTCTACAAGTACAAATCCAGTAGCTTTTTATATACTGTACAAAGATTCAGGGCAAGGATTAACGCTATATAAATCACTTCCTGCAACTACCAACACTTTTGAGGAACCTGGCAAAGCCGGCCCAAAAGGTAAATACGCACTCAAGATCAAATACTTGGACGACCAAGAATCAGACTTACTCATTTGTAAATAAATCACCATGAAAAAAGGACTTATCTTCCTCCTATTCTTCCTCACAGCTTGCGAAGAAGTCTATGCACCGGCTCCACCTAAGTTTGGAGAATTAAATTTCTCTGAAATTGGTCCAAATTCGGCCAGAATAAGAGCAGAACTCTCCCAAATAGGAGATCAAAATATATCAGAACACGGTTTCGTCATAAGCGAAGACAGCTCAGCACAGCTTGGCACCAATGCATCTAAACTGGGAACCTTAAACAAAACCCAACCTGTTCCTATTGAAATCACATCAGTGATGAGCGGCTTAAAAGCCAATACCACGTATTATGCCAGTGCATATGCGGTCATTAATTCTCAAACGGTATTCAGCCCCATAGCCTCATTTAAAACCTCTAATATACTACAGCCCGGAATTAGAACTGACGAGGCAACAAACATAAAGCATGATGCCGCCACATTAAATGGAGCCGTAACCACAAAAGGAACTAACGCAGTCTCAGAATACGGTTTTGTTTGGGCCACAGCAGAAAACCCGACCACCGCATCAACACTGAAACACAGCATTAAATCAGGCATAAATAATTATCCTACTACATTCAATTTTAACGCAGGATCACTCAGTCCAAATACCACCTACCATTATCGCGCCTATGTGATCTCTAACGGAGTCACTTCATATGGAGTGAACAAGACGTTTAAAACACAATCCGTATCCCAACCTGGTATCAATACCGGAAATGTAAGCAATATTGGAACTTCCACAGCAAGATTAGAAGGAACCATAAGCAGTGCAGGATCTTATCCTATCACCGAGAGAGGCGTGGTTTGGGGAACCTCTGCTAATCCTACGACTTCCAATTCAAAATCATCTTTGAGCGGAAACGTGACCAACTTCCCACATACGTTCGGAATGGATTTAAGTGGACTAAACATCAACACCACGTACTACTATCGAGCTTATGTCATATCCAATGGAGTCACTTCCTATGGTGAAAACAAATCCTTTAAGACGTTAGAAGCGAGTCAACCGGGAATCACCACTGGTAATGCAAGCAATATAGGTAACACCAATGTGAGATTAGAAGGTACCATCACAAAAGGAGGAACTTATCCTATCACCGAAAGAGGAATAGTGTGGGCGACTTCGGCCAACCCTACAACATCTAATTCCAAATCTTCTTTAAGTGGCAACGTCACTTCCTTCCCACATACCTTTGGAATGGATATTAATGGTCTTCAAATGAATACCACCTACCATTACAGAGCTTATGTCATTTCCAACGGAATTACTACCTATGGAGAAAATAAGACGTTTACTACTACAAATCAGGTGTTGCCAATTATCCGCACTATAGAGGCCAAAGCCGGAAATAACACGGCAACGCTCTTTGGATCTATAGACACGAAAGGTTCACATAATATAACAGAATACGGGATGGTTTATGGAACAAGTCCTAATCCTACTACTGCTAACAGCAAAAAAGAAATCACAGGAAACGTCAATAACTTCCCACATTCTTATTCTGTGGAAATCACCGGACTTAATGCTGGCTCAACCTATCATTATAGAGCCTATGTCATCATGAATGGAGTCGTAGCTTACGGAGATAGTAAATCGTTTACTACATCTGTATCTAATCCGCAAGTGGTAACGAATGCCGCTTCAAACATAGGATCATTAACCGCTACGGCTAACGCCCGAATAAGCTCGCAGGGTAGTTTCCCTATCACAGAGATGGGAATAGTTTGGGCAACAACCACGAATCCAACCACAGCGAATAGTAAGGTGAGTAAAAGTGGCTCTGGCATCTCCTATCCTCATGACTATAGCTTTAATTTATCCGGTTTGACATCTAATACCACCTATTATTACAGAGCTTACGTCATAAGTAACGGACAAACGCATTATGGTAACACTGTTTCCTTTAAAACAGACCCATTCGTGATCATTGTGGCCACCTCTGTTTCTACCAGTAGTTCCTATACCAACTTACAAGCTTCAGGAATACGAGCATCAGGTACCGTTAATAAAGGTTCTGCTAACATAGTGCAAATAGGGTTCCTTTACATCAATAATCTGACGGGAACATTTAATAATGCCACCGCCACTAAAGTGATAGCCCCATTACCGGCGAATATGGGTAATTCTTACACCTTTACCGGAACCATACTTGCACCATGTAATGGTAGTTCTTCCTTTAGGGCATATGCTATAGATGATAAAGGAAATACCTCCTACGGAAATGTGGTCACTATAACAAGAACTGGTTGCGTAAATTAATAATCCCTTAAAGAGTTAAAAAGCCACGGAAGATTCTGTGGCTTTTTTTATTTAAAATGAAATCTTTTAATGATTCAACTAGCTTACCTTAAATAATTTAACTCATCTTCCAACCCTTTCTTATTTTGGCGGGTCTTTTCTCTTAATTAAAAATACAAATAATGAAAAAAGCTAAACTATTTCTAGCCCTTTTGAGCTTAACTGCCTGCGAAGATCCATCTGCCCCCACCTTACCTGAACTTAGTGAAGTCAAGATCACAGACCTAGGTCCTCACCATGTATATGTTGATGCATTCTTGAATAAAATAGGAGATCATGACATTACCGAACATGGATTCACCATCTCTTTGGACAGTAATTCAAATGAAATTTATTCAAAACTTGGAGCTATCAACCGAAACGAAAAATCCCCTAAAAAACTTAGTACAGAATTTAAAGAATTAAAGGCAAATACAAAATATTTTGTAAAGACGTATGCTACCTATAATGGCACTACGGTTTACGGTAGTACAAAATCTTTCACCACTTCCCCTATAGAAATGCCCACAATTCAAACCCTTGCAGCCGAGGCTATAGAGGGGCAATTTGCTAAATTCAGAGGTATAATTACTTCTGCCGGGAACTTGCAAATTTCGCAATATGGTTTCGTTTGGAGCCATTCAGAGCATCCGACCATTGATAATGCATCCCGGCACGCTCTAATTAATTATGGACAATCCCTACCCATCAACTTTGAATATGTAGCCGTTGACCTAAATCCTGAAACTAAGTACTATTTCAGATCCTACCTCAAGGCAAACGATACTTTTATCTATGGAGAAGAAATGAGCTTTATTACCCAAAATATCATTGCACCGAAGATTAGAACGGGAGAAGCCATTCCAGGAGAAACCTCCTTAGTGTTAAAAGGAGAGATACTAGCACCTGGTACTAAACCCATCACTGAGTATGGAATGACATACGGAACGGATAACAATATTCAAATTAAAGCCTCTGATGCGGCCTTAAGTACCTACCCCACAGCATTTGATGTAAGTGTTAATAACTTACATAAAGGTACCACCTATCAATACACAGCCTATGCCATTAGCGGAGGAGTAACCACATACGGGGAAATCAAAACCATTACGCTAGGAAGCACAGCTCCTCAAATGCAAACCCTTAGTCCATTAGCTTTAACGCCCGTAAGTGCTACCTTAGTAGGCAAGCTCCTATCAGCCGGAGATTATGCTGTATCAGAGGTAGGTATAATTTGGAGTAAAAATACAGATCCTAACCTTCAAAATGGTCAACAATTGAAACTTTCCAACATCAATCAACCCCTTCCATTCTCATTCCAATTTAAAGTGGATAACCTAGTACCTGAAAACAAATACTATTACCGTACTTATACCATTTCAAGGGGGCAAGTATATTATGGAGAGACAAAATCCTTTACTACTGGAAAACTAGTAGCTACAGCGGTAAAAACAAATAATCACTTGGAAAAGGACGATAATGGCAATCTATTGATCAGCGCGGAAATAACTCAAGGCACATATAGATTAGTGGAATTTGGATTCCTTTACGCATATTCAGAAAATGAACCTCATTCAAAAATTAAGGTACCAGCAACATATAATAACCCCATTAAAATAAAAGCCTCCATACCTAATCCCGGTTGTGGAAAGTCCGTGCTTGTCCGAGCTTATGCTTTGGATGATAGAGGGGTAAATACGTTTGGAGATAAACTGAATTTGGAAACGGAACAGTGTTAAAGGGAGGATGTATCTTCCCTTTTTTAATATAGATCCATATATAAATTTAATAAAAAAAATTTATATATCAAAATTTTTCATCAACTGGAACAGCTTAATAAATTATTGTTTCTGAAAAAATATAGTTAATCTACGAAACAAGTAATTAACTGCAAATAAATACAATACACCAAGTAATTACACCTTTCTGGGTATTGGTAGGTGGAGATAGCAAATTTATCTTTGCGTCATTGCTACCCCAAGTTAATAAACCTGGGCCACTTACATTGGCTATGACTAAAATAAACCTCCTACTAGTTTTGGGACTATGTAGCTTAACAGCTTATTCCCAAGATTTAAGTACTATTAAGAACGAAAAACCTTTTGCCATAAGCGGGAGGATTGATGCTAGAACCATCATGTATAGTTCTAGTGGAATAGATGGTAGGCGGAGTCCTTTTACCTATATTCTCTCAGGAGCACCAACACTCTCCTTCTACGGCATCACTGTACCTATCACTTTTACTATCAGTGAACAAGAGAGGAATTTCTCTCAACCATTCAATCAGATTGGACTAAGCCCCACCTATAAATGGCTTACCTTACATGGTGGATACAGAAATGTAAGGTTTTCACCTTATACCCTTGCAGGACATACCGTACTAGGTGGAGGCGCGGAACTTCGACCTGGCAAATGGGAAATAGGTTTTATGACCGGTAGACTCAATAGATCTACCTCCATAGATACATTAAGCGGATACCTTACACCCGAAAGTTTCTCCAGATACGGTTCTGCAGTAAAAGTAGGATACGGAGAAAGGGGAAAGAAAGTAGGTATTTCCTTCTTATCCGCTAAAGACAGCGATAAAGGTTTCAAGGGAAACTTGGATTCTACCCAGGTAAAAAAGGCTTCAAATGCGGTATTGGGTGCCGATTTTGAATATACCTTCTTCAAAAAATTACTGATCTTCGGTGACGGGGCAGTGAGTGTCTATACCAAAGATATCCATTCTGATCTAGAGGTAGATATAGACTCCTCACGAAAGGGATTAAACCAGATAAAAGATCTATTCAACCTGAATGCCACTTCAGAATACTACTTAGCCTACAGCGGGGGAATAGGGTACATAGATAAGATCTTCTCTCTTAAAGCAGCTTATAAACTGGTAGAACCTAACTTCCAATCTATGGGAGCTTATTATTTTCAAAACGACTTAAGAAATATAACTATTAGCCCAAGTTTAAATCTATTGAAAGGAAAACTGCGACTGAATGGTAGTATAGGTATACAGGAGGACAATCAAAAGAAGAAAAAGCTAGCCTCTACTAAAAGGGTGATCAGCTTGGCAAATGTGAGTTGGGACCTAAGCAATAGCTTTGGATTTGACGCGAATTTTACCAACTTCAGTTCTAACTCTGAACCTACCGTAGCCTTAGTAGATCAAAAATATCTTTTGGCACAAACCAATCAAAACCTTTCTCTAACTCCTCGTTTAGTCCTCAATGATAAGCAGAAAACTCAAGTTTTCATTCTTTCCTACAATGCCAGCAGTCTGAAAGACTTAAATGAAGAGTCAAGTCATGACAATGACATATTTACAAATATTGCTTACTTAAATTATAATTTGATACTAAATCAAAGTAACCTAAGTGTTAATGTAGGGTTGAACTATGTAAACAATAAGATGAGTATAGGAAACATTGCTAATAAAGGCATTAGTCTAGGTGTTTCAAAAGGTTTATTGAAAAATAAATTGAACCTAAGTTCTCAAAATTCATACACACTCAGTGAGCTAACTAACGGAAATGCAAGTATTATAAATCTGGGAGTAAACGCCGCGTACCTCCCGGTAAAGAATCATCAATTTAGTCTAAGATTTGCTTCATTAATGAATAATACGTCTCTAGAAGACCTTGACCCTCTAAAATACCAAGAATTCACAGGGGAAATCGGATATACATTTAGCTTCTAAATAACCATGAAAAAACTTTACATCCTTATCATATTCCTATTCTTACTTATTCCGGCTTTTGCTCAAAATAACGTAAGGGTAAATGTCATCATTCCTCCCCCATATCCGGATTATTTATCTTATTACAGGGAGCCGGGTAAAATGGTCATCACCATTCAAAACCTGTCCGGTGCACGCCAAGAGGTATATCTAAGGGGCATTATCAAGGGAGTTGACAATCAAAGGGAGATCAGCACTAAACCGGAGTATAGACCATTAAGACCTATCATTATCCCACAGGGTGTAGGTCAAACGGTTACCGTAAGCGCCGCTGATATTATGGAATTGTATAAGCCCGAAAATTTAAATTTCTATAGCACGGATGTCTCAAGAATCTCAGCCAGCGATCGGGTGGGAGAAGGAACCTATAGTATATGTATAAGAGCTTATGATTTTAACGCGCCCCAACGTGCCCTTTCTTCGGATCAAACGGGATGTACTACCATTTTAATGCGAAACATAGAATCACCCATGCTGATACAGCCAGTAGAGGAAGCAAGCATCAAAGCAGTGGGAACTCAGAATATTGTATTTTCTTGGACACGGCCCGCAGGTACTTCGGTGGGGACAAAATATATCCTTAAAATCGTAGAAATATTTGGTGAAAACAGAAATCCAAATGATGCCTACTTAGCCGCAACTACCCCGGCATTTTTCGAAAAAGAACTGAGCAATAATGTATACGTCTATGGCCCTGCGGATCCTCCGCTACTTGCTGGTAGAAAATACGCTTGGGCTGTAACAGCTGTAGAGTCTTCCAGAAGTAGGGTAAACGGTAATTATCAGAATGAGGGAAGGAGTGAAATAAGATCCTTCACCTATGAATTACCTAATTATAATATTAGTGCTCCGGTAGTTCCTAAAGTCATCACCCCGGTGGTAATAGCAAAGAAAGAGGATGTAACGCCTCCGGTAGTGATCCTAGATCAACCTATGCAGGCTAAAATCTTAGATGCGGTGATTTGCGACTGCAAAGAAACTCTGCCAGTAGGTACTAACACAACTATAGCCGTTAACGATAAAGTCAAAGTGAATAGTTTTGACTTGACCGTTTTGAACATAGAGAAGGAGGAGAATGGTAAATTTACAGGAACTGGCACCATACCCGTGCCTTTTATCAATTCTGCCACAATAAGACTTAGGGTCAAATTCATTGAATTACAAGCGGTGAATTCCGGCGGGGCTAAAAAGATGGTTGCAGGAGCCGTCAAGGGAATAAGAAGAACAGATATGAGTCTTCTGCCCGCTACAAATGCACCTGACTTCTCCCCTGCCCCTTTGAGTAGCTCAGATATTCATCAAATAGATCAATTCTTTGAGCAACAAAGCTCTCAACTAAGCTCCAATATGAGCGATGCCCTCAATAATATAGGCTATGAATTACCTATTGGCATGAACGGAGGAAAATACACCATTGGAATCACAGAAGTAAACTTTTCTCCTACCCAAGCCTGGTTTAATGCCGTAGCTAGTATGCCTATTCCTGACGGCAATGCCAAAGCTGCGTTTGAGATGAGTGGAGCTTGCTTTAAACCTACAGATTTCTGCGGAGAATTTAAACTTCGACTCAAAGAAGAACTCAATCTCCCATCTATAGGAATGAAATTAGTTCCCGGTGACGTCCAAGGCGAGGGTACCTATATGGTATTTAAAAAGAAATTTCAAGAACTTAGCATAGCCCTGGACTACACCTTCCCATCCGGTATGGGAATAATGGATGTATCTACGGGACAAAGTGCCACCGCCCGACTCACCGCTAAAACGACTGCAGGGTGGACAGATTGGTTAGCAAAGGCGAAACTACCCGACTTCTATATCTCAGGCATGCCAAGCCTCACCTTCAGTTTGGCGGGAAAAGATATGTGGTATGACCATTCTGATTTACAAAATCCAACCGGGATGCCAAGCATGATAAAAGTTGGCAATGAAACCTATACGGAAATTGGGGCCAAAACTTGGCATGGATTTTATTTACCTGAATTAAGTGTCATTCTTCCTGGAGCCATAAAAAACACCGGCAGAGCTGATGGCAAAGCCCTCATCATGACAAAAGACCTGTTGATAGACAGAAATGGCTTCACGGGAATCGTGAAAAAAGCCGGAACTCAACCTATTGTGAGTATTGGCGACGGTTCACTTTCCGGTTGGTATGCCTCTATTGATGACGTCAATCTCCTCTTCTTTAAATCCGGATTCAGAGAAAGCAGCATGACGGGTAAAGTAGTTCTACCGGGAACAGGAGATCCTAACCAAGCAGCCAATCAATTGAACTATACTTCACTACTCACCTATGCTTCAGGAGAGGGTATAAAGTACAGCTTCAATATAGCCCCTAAAGACCAATTGAAATTTGATGTTCTTTTTGCAACGGCTCACATCAATAACACTTCACATATTACGGTTCAAGCAGATGGACAAAATGGCTTCTTAGCCAAAGCTACCCTAAACGGCGGCCTTTCAATAGGTAACCTAAAGCAACAACAGACCAATTCCATCATTTCTTTTGAATTGCCTCAATTAGAGTTGAAGAATTTTAAATTAATGACCAAAGCACCTTACTGGGACAAGGAAGGTTTTGTGCTAGGATTTGCCTCACCGCAGAAGAAAGTTGCCGGGTTCAATTTCACCATGGAAAAGCCGGAGATCCATTTAGCGGTAACAGACGTAGTAGAAGCAGGTTTAACTTTTAAAGGGCAATTGGCCTTTGTAGATGAGTCCTTCAACTGTGCCGCTTCCGCCTCTGCTAGCATATATAGCAAATTCACTTTGGAAAATCAAAGAATCAAATGGGCAGGACTAGGTGCACGCGTAAATGATATTTCTCTAGCGGCAGGAACTACCATTGGCCCATTAACCTTAGAAGGTGCGGTGATGTACTATAATAGACAAAACGATGAAGGTTTTGTAGGTGCATTATCAGCAGGAGTGGCTGAAATGTTCCAGGTAACCATGAGGGCTCGATTTGGAACTACCTCTGACGGGCTGGGTAAATTCAAGTATTTTGACTTTAATGCCTTAGCTGATTTTGGGCAGACTGGAATTCCTATAGCTCCACCTATACCTATATCTTTCTATGGCTTTGGAGGAGGAGTTTATTACAATCTAAAAATAAATAATGCGAGTCAGCTCTCTAGCAATGATGCTAAAAGCAAACTCACTTCTTCCGAAGCACAAAATAAACCAAGCAATTCTAGTGGACCTATGGCCCTCCTGGACTATAATCCTGCTAATCTGCAATTGGTTCCGAGTAGAGGAAGCTTCGGACTTCAAGCCACAGTTTTACTCGGACTTACTTCAAGAAACATATTTGATGCAGACGCTACTTTAAGCATGCAATTCAACCCTTCAGGGGGAGTGAGCAACATCAAATTTGTAGGTAATGCCAGGGTACTTACTGATGTCTCTGAACCCCTGCATAATCGCAGAAAGAAGTCTACAGGTGTAGGCAGTTTGACCATCAATTATGACTTTGCTGAAAAGGCATTCCTGACAAACGTACAAGTGGAAATGGGGGTACCTTACGTAGACGACAAAAAATGGATCAACGTTATCGGAAGATTAGAAATAGCTAGTAACAAATCCGGATGGTGGATCTACGCAGGTAGACCTGAAGGATATGGCAGTGGGCCTAACAGTGTAAAACTATTAAGAAAAGACATACTTGGAGGTAGCAGCAAAGATTATTTCTTTAATGGTAGCAGCTATTTTGAAGTAGGTTCAGTAGTAGACCCTATGCCGGATCTACCTCAGGATGTCAAAGATCTTGTAGGCATAGGAGGAAATAACCAAGGCGACAAATTAAGGAGACCGGCAGAGGTGCCGGGTAGAGGAAACTACAATCCAAATAAAAAGAACTCAGGGCTTATTGTAGGAAGTCATACCCGCATGAACATGAGTGGAGAATTCCTGGTGTTCTTTGCTGACCTAACGAGTCTTACCGGTTTTGACATCAGTGTTTTAAATCAAGTTACCTGCATGAATAATCCAAACGCCGGCGGACCGGGAGGATGGTATGCCACAGGTCAAGCTTACTTTGGAGCGAAAGCTAAAGTGGGAATTAAAATAAATCTACTGTTAATCAAAGGTAAGTTCACCATTTTTGATGCGGGTGCTGCAGCGCTTATAAAAGTAGGTTTGCCTGATCCTACTTATGTGGACGGATATATTGGAGGCTATTTTAATATTCTTGATGGAGTTGTAAAAGGAAAATTCAATTTCCATGTGGGTCTGGGAGAAGAATGCAAAATGCCTGCTGACGCACTCGCCGGTATAGATATCATCTCTGAAATCAACCCAGTTACAAATGGCGAACTCGTACCTGTGAATACAGAGCCAAATGTTCTATTTAACCTTCAAGTAGGGAAAGATTTCGTTTTGGAAGAGGGACCGGATAAGAATGGAAATCCGGTGATTCGGGTGTTCTTATTCGACCAAGATTGTATAGAAGCCAGTGTAAACGGTAAAAAGGTCAATTTACATAATATTGGTAAGGGAAGAGATTTTAACCATCTCTTCGCCGTCAATCCTCAACTCATCAATAGCGGTTCATCCAGCTTCCTAGACAAGAACACTACCTATAATTTCAAGGTAATTGCTTACTTAAAAGAGGCGAAATATGTCAAAAAAGGAAATCAAGTGCAATTTGACTCATGGCAATTCGTCAAGGAAAATCCAAATGGCAACAAGCGTGCCTCACAAAGCATGCAAACTACCTTCAAGACTGATGAAGGACTGGATATCATACCTGAAAACTACTATCTCGAAACTGTTCCCACTCATGGCATGAAGTATTTACCTTATGCTCATAATAAGCCATTGAGCATAAGACTTAATAAGATGATCAATTTTGAGAGGAACTTTAGAAAAGTAGAGAAAAATTCTGAAATAATAATCCGTGTATTTGAGAACGGAAATCAAATAGGTACTGACCTGCCTGCTAAGATTGATATCAGCAAAGGACAAATCAATACTACTTTAATACAGACAAATAATCTTCCATTTAATCTGAAGAAGGGAAGCAAATACATCTGTTTGCTATTGGTAAAAAATCCCGTTGATAATTCCGCAGATCTGACCAGTACGCTGCTTGAAAAAACGGGTGTATTACAAGGACAGAATAGTTTAACGAAAGAAGCTAAAGAGAAATTCGAAGAAATAAGATTAGTAACACGGGCTAATCTGCAAAACAATCGCTTATTACCAGGGGAATTTGTACTTGGTGGATTTAATTTCACTACCAGTGAATTCCCTTACTATGAAGATAAGTTTAATGCAATGGCAGTAAATTCAGTGACCCTTAAGGACGAATCTTCTAATAGTCCCGGGGCCCTTCTAGGTTTAGTGAATTCACCGATCATCAATAATCAAACTTCACCTGCAATAGCTAAGACCATCTTAGATAAATGGGTACCTAAAGACGAAGAGGGCAATTACAAAATCCTGATAGGAGATTTAGTCAATTTACCTGCCTTTGTCACCTTTACTGGTGAAACCTTTAGCAGCACAAATTATAAGGAAAACAACAAGAATGATTTGACTTTCGTAGATGTTCAAGGTAAGCAGTTCACCATTCCATTCTTTGACAAAACCCTTCAATTCCTTTCGAAAAAGTCCGGGGTGCCTTTAGAAAAGTTCAAAGTAGAATATGCCAACCTACCTAAAAATGCAGGTAAAGAATGTTCTACGACGAACTATACCTACTATACCCTTTTGAATACAAACGCCCCGGGAGGAGTGCACCCTACCACCTTGCCGAACAAAGAATACAATAGTGTAGACGGCCCTATTATAAACCTGTCCTTTGCGAACAGTAGTGCTTTGACAGGTTTAGATTTCTTACCTTCCATGCTTAAGAATGTGATCTCAGCAAATTACCAAATAGCTAAATCTATCACATACTGTAAAGAATATAATACCCTGCCGGCCACTAACATTATACAAGAAAGAATCAATGTCTTCATTGATTCTCGTATAAACCCCGGATTTAATAGTACGAGTACCTGGCAAACTATCAACCAACTCACGAACAGCTTTGGAAAGGGATTAGATTCCCAGCAATTAGGACAACAAGTAAATGCAAGTTTAGCCAGATGAAAAGAATTATAATCCTTATACTATGTAGCTTCAGTGCCTTGGCGCAGAATCCTATTCAAGGTAGCATTCTAGGGCGTGGGAAACCCTACAAAGATAAGATCGCCTTGCGCTGGAACACAAACAACTACCAAGTGTTTAAACAGTTAACACAAGATGGAGTTTGGATAGACAGGATGATCTTGAATGCGAATAATCAAGTGGAAGGAAAAGATTGGACTAGAATAACTGCCCAACCCGTCAAAGCCAAATCATTAGCTGAAATGGAACGTATAGCCACTGTCAAAGATACTGCATTAGCCATTGTGGCAGAAGGACTATACGGTAAAAGTGAATATCCTTCTGATCTATCCCTAATGGACCGTATCAAGTATCAAGATATGGAGAGAGAGAATAAGCATCTCATAGTCACCTTATATACATCCATTAATAGAGAAGCCGCACTCTACGCCGGCTTAGGTTTTGAAGATGCTATTTCTGTGGATCCAAATAAGAACTACGTGTATAGAATAACTCCTGTTAAACCTGATGGTGTACCGGGTACTTTAATTACCGGATACATTTATGTCGCGGGAAGAGACGTGAATGTAAATCCGGAATACAGAGGACTGGATACAAAAGCCGGTGAACAAGCCATCGTCTTACGCTGGCCAAAATCTGAAAGTCCATTTACCGGATACTTTATAGAAAGATCAGAAGACAAAAAGAAATTTTCAAGAATCCATCAAAATGTATATCTACCTAATATCGAGGTAGATTCTAGCTCACAGGACACTTTCTATTATTATTATGACAGCGTGGCGAATTACAAGCCTTACTATTATCGATTGATAGGGATCAATGCTTTCGGAGAACATCATCTTTATGCTGACACCGTAAGAGGTATGGCAGAAGATTTTACTCCGGTAACCCCTCCTACATTTGAATTGGAAAAGAATGGCGAAAAATTAAGTTTCACCTGGAAGAAACCAGAAGAAAAAGACTTGAAAGGTTACTACATCTTAACAGGTAAAACACCTTCAGCAAATGAAGTACTAATCACAAAAACCATGTTAAATCCAGATGTGACGCAGTATACCCATACAATAGACAATAGCATCAGCGCGGCATACTATCGATTAATGCTAACTGACACCGTAGGGAACATAAGCTACAGTAACCCAGTATACATGTTTGAACCGGATGAAACGCCACCTGCTCCTCCTACCGGACTTACAGGTAAAATCGACACATCAGGTATAGTCACACTCAACTGGAATCTAGACCATAACGAAGCCGCCTTGCGCGGATATAAAGTTTATATTGCTAATCAAGGGGATCACCAATTTACGCCGGTAAGTAATATTGTTGCGGATACCACTTACTCCTTCCCTATCAGTCTAGAAACATTGACTAGAAAAGTATGGATACAGGTGGTGGCCATAGACGGCAGTTTTAATCACTCCAAACCTAGTAAAACACTGATACTGGATAGACCTGACCAAATACCTCCCATCACTCCCCAGATCTTAAATTATACCAATGATAAAAATGGAATTTCTTTGTCTTGGTCGAATAGCAAATCTTCTGATTTTAAAGAAAATATACTTTACAAAAGATCAGAAGGAGAGACCCAATGGGCCGAGATTTTTAAGTCTAACAAAGTGTACAACTATTTAGATAAGGATGTAAAACCGGGAGCCCAATATGAATATACGCTTAGAGCAATAGATTCTTCAGGTCTCTATTCTGATTATGCCTTCCCCATAGCCATCAGAACCTCATTTCAAAATAGTACTGAAACCCTCAACCTGACAGGAACTTATGTAGCTGCAAAGAAATGGGTTACTTTAAAATGGACTGCAAGCAAAAAAGAGGTAGACTATTTTATACTTTATAAAGACGAAGGTCAAGGACTAACTATGTACAAATCCCTTCCGGCAAGTACCCTGAGCTTTGAGGAAGAAGGCACAGGATTGCCCAAAGGAAAATATGCCCTAAAAGTAAAGTACAAGGATTTACAAGAATCAGATCTATTTATCTGCAAATAAATAAGCCATGAAAAGAGGAATATTTGTCACCATACTACTTTTAATTCTAGCTTGTGAGGAAGTATACCCACCGGCTCCACCACAATTTGATGAAATCAAGTTTAGTGAGATTGGACCTAACTCAGCCAAACTAAGCTCCGCCTTAACCCGGATAGGCGACATGCCAATCACGGAACATGGGTTTGTGGTCTCAGAAGATAGCATTTCCACTCTCACTGAATCTAGTTCGAAGTTAGGGAAAGTAGAAAGATCCACACCGGTACCAGTTTCTATGACTGCTGTAGAGTCAGGTTTAAAACCTAATACTACTTACTATGCCAAAGCATATGCCATAGTAAATGATAGTCCTATCTATGGTAAAGCCACAAGTTTTAAGACAAGCAATATTATTCAACCTGGCATTCAAACCCTAGACGCAGATAATATTACACATATAGCAGCTAGGATAGGCGGTCGTATAAGCTCAAAAGGAACTTATGATATTTCGGAATATGGATTAGTATGGGCTACAACAGCAAACCCTACCACCTCCTCTACTTCAAAACATAGTATAAAAGGAAATGTGACTACATTTCCCACTAATTATACGCATTACCTAAATAATCTTACCCCTAATACAACATATCACTTCAGAGCCTATGTCATATCTAATGGAGTTACATCCTATGGACAAAACCTATCATTTAAAACAGCAGCGGTAGTTCCTCCGGGCATAAGTACCGTGGCCGCCTCAAGCGTCACTGCAACCTCAGCTAAACTAGGAGGTACATTGACTTCAAAAGGCAGTTACGACATTAGTGAATATGGAATAGTTTGGGCTACAAGTGAAAATCCAACTACCGAAGTAAGCACCAAATATAGAGTTCAAGGAAATGTCACAGCATACCCACGTGCCTTTGATACTACTCCTACGAATCTGAGTCCGAATACTACTTACTATTTCAGAGCCTATGTCATAGCCAATGGAGTAACTACATACGGAAGTAACTTAAGTCTTAAAACGTCAAACATCATTCAGCCTGGCATTAAGACAGAGGATGCAGATGACATTGGAACCACTACGGCAGCGCTTAGAGGAACCCTTACCAGTGCCGGCACCTACCCCATTACGGAAAGGGGCATAGTTTGGCATACCTCTAATAATCCTACCACTGCAAATTCTAAAGGTAGTATAGCAGGAAATGTGAGTAATTTCCCTTCGTCCTATTCCATTATGGCGAATAACCTACAAATGAATACTACTTATTATTATAGAGCTTATGTCATTTCAAACGGTGTTACTTCTTATGGAGAGGTGAAGACCTTTAAAACAGAAAATTGGATACTTCCAACTGTAAGCACAGGTATCTCTAGACCAGCCATAACATCTGCTACTGTGGCAGGTGTCATCCAAAGCAAGGGCTCCCACGACATACAGGAGTATGGCTTTGTATATGCTACGCATAGTAATCCTACCGCAAAGGATGCGAAGAAGATCACCAATGGCAATCCTCCTTCCTATCCACATAATTACACTCAGAGTCTGGATAACCTTCAACCGTCCACTATGTATTATTTCCGAGCATATGCTCTAATGAGTGGTACGGAAGTATATGGTCAGATACAAAGCTTTAAAACGAATGAAGCTACCGCTCCAAGGGTGCAAACAGATGATTCTAAGCCCTCAGACACCTTTGCTACTTTATTTGGAACATTACTTTCCGCGGGCTCTCTACCAGTTTCAGAATATGGATTTGTGTATAGTATCCAAAGGGAACCAACTATCTCGAACAGTAAAAAGATTGTGGGTACCAGTAATCCTGGTTCTTTCCCTCATAGATTCAATGCCACTATAGAAGGTCTACAACCGGATAATGCCTACCACTATAGAGCTTACGCAATCATGAATGGGATAGCGTATTATGGAGCAGATCAGATTGCTGCTACAACGTATAGTACACCTGTGCTATCCACCTCAAGCGCTACAGATATTCAAGCACTAAGAGCAACTTTAAATGGTAGAATAACATCTCCCGGATCTTTCCCTATCACCGAAATAGGTATGGTATGGAATGTAACGGCTAAATATCCACCTACTATTAATGACAATAAACTTACTAGAAGTACTTCTGGTGTAACTTATCCGTTAAATGTAAGTATAACCGCAAACGGCTTACCTCGTATTACCAGTGTCACCTATAGAATATATGTGATTTCTAGAGGTCAGGTCTTTTATGGAAATTCAGTATCCTTTACAACAACAAGGCTTTAGGAGATGATCTCCTAAAGCCTAACGATAAAATCAAAAATTCACTAAATAACTAAAACTATGAAACACGCACTGATGTTTGTAATGCTTCTAGGATTAATATCCTGCAAAGATGATGAGCTAGAAAAAGAACCAATTGTGGTAACTACCGTTGACCTCTTCACCATAACGGGTCGAGGGACTGTTGGATCCGGAATCATTGAAAGCGAAGGAGGATATAAGGTTACGGAAGCCGGTATTGTTTATGGTACCTCTTCTTCTCCCACCGTAGATGATGTAAAAGAAAAAGCTGATCCCTTTGCACCTACTGAATTTCCATATACATTTTCAGTAACTATCCGGGGAAGTTTACCATCTGGAACAATATACTACAGAGCCTACGCCGCAGCCGGCGATAAAATCTTCTATGGACAAACCAAAACAAAAAATTAGGGAGCACTTGCTCCCTTTTTTATCTTAAAGCTTGCCGTAACTGCAATGGAAAGTCCGTTTGAAAAACATTTGCAAAGGAGAAATCAGAAACAAAGTCTCTATAAGCCTTTACATCCGTAACTCCCTTTTGATCTACCGCTCCTAAAGTATTGATCCAAATCCTATATCCCTTCATTTTATCAGAGCGAAGGAGGGCGGAATTCTTGAAAGAAGGGTCAACATGCACAATATCCGTTAAACCGGAAGCCACCACCTCTTCCAGATCTTCCTCTTTATATACTCTGGGCATAATTTTAATCTTGCGATTCCATGGATGCATCTCAAACATTTCCTTGTAATCATACAAAAAGAAAAGTACTTGAGATTCCATTTTTGTCTTTTCTATCAGTTGATAAGCATCCCTTCGAGCATCCATGCCAGCTACTTTGAAATCTATATCTATAACTATTCTATTGCCCGCTCTCAATAACGCCTCTTCAAAACTTGGGATCTTATGAGAGGTCAGTTTACCGTTGTGCAATAAATTTAATTTTTGAAGTTCCGTCCATGTTAATTCTTCCGCCTTCTTATCCATGCCAGTGGTGCGTTTCAGGGAAGAATCATGCATCAAAAAGAAAACTCCGTCTCTACTCCTTCTCACATCTAACTCTACGATATCTGCTTTATGCTGAATTGCTTCCTCTATGGCTTCTAAACTATTTTCAGGAGCATACTGATGCCCCCCACGGTGCGCAACTATCCATGGCTGATCAAAGGATAAGAACCAGAGTATAAATAAAATAGGCTTCATAGTAAGGCATTTTTTAGTAAATACTAGCATTTATTAGATAACGACTATCCATTTATTGTACAATTCGAACAAAATCTTATCTAAAGGAAAGAAGTATTTAACAATGTGATACATACCAAATAAAATTTCGTATCTTTGTGCCTGATTTATCCGTTAAGGTCTCTGCATTCGGCAAAAGGAATTCTACCTTTTATTTTTTTTACCCCTTCAGAGCAGAAAACGGATTCGGTCCGTGATGTTCACGTAAGGGCGTGTCGCTATCGCCTCAAAAATTATTCAAATAAAAAATCTGGATTGCTCAGCGTAAGCAATCTACAGTACATTGGTATGCAAACATTAAAGTTTTCAGAACTTCCTATTTCAGATTACATCGTTAAAGCCGTAGAAGAAATGGGCTTTACTGAGTCTACTCCTATTCAAACGGCCGCTATTCCTGTAGTTATGTCAGGCAGGGACGTGATAGGACAAGCTCAAACCGGTACAGGTAAGACAGCAGCATTTGGTATTCCAGCAATTGAGCACGTTAATGCAGAAGACAGAAACACACAGGTATTGATTCTTTGTCCTACTAGAGAATTGGCTTTGCAGGTTAAAGAGCAATTGACACTTCTAGCAAAATATAAAAAAGGTCTTCTGGTTTCAGCCATCTACGGTGGAGAATCTTATGAAAGACAATTCGCTAACCTTAAGAGAGGAACTCAGATCGTGGTGGGTACTCCGGGTAGAATCATGGACCACATCGAGAAGAAAACCTTGAAATTGGATAATATTTCAATGGTGATTTTAGATGAGGCTGATGAGATGTTAAACATGGGCTTTAGAGAAGATATCGAACAGATATTATCTTTTGCCAAAGAGGACAGACAAACCGTTCTATTCTCAGCTACCATGTCTAAGGAGATTCTTAACATCACTAAGAAGTTCCAAAACGATCCTGAAATAGTTAAGGTTACCAGAAAAGAAATCACTAACACAAACATTGAACAATCTTACTATTTGGTTAAAAAAGAAGCCAAATTTGAATTGATGGTAAGATTAATAGATGTGCATGATCTACAGTTGATGCTAGTATTCTGTAATACGAAATCAAAAGTAGACGAGATCGTAGAAGAACTTCAAGCTAACGGTTATGCAGCAGAAGGTCTACACGGGGATATGCGCCAAGCCGCACGTAATCAAGTCATGAACAAATTCCGTAATGGAAATACCAAAATATTAGTTGCCACGGACGTTGCAGCCAGAGGTATTGACGTGAGCGGAGTGGATGCCGTAATCAACTATGACCTCCCTATGGACTTGGAATACTACGTTCACCGTATCGGTAGAACCGGCAGAGCGGGTAAATTAGGTAAAGCATTCTTATTCATCACTAAAAGAGATAGAAGCAGAATGCGCGATTTGGAACAATACACCAAAGTAGCCATTCCACAAGGGAAAATACCTACCTCTGCTGACCTTGAGAAATCTCGTATCAACAAATTCGTAGAAAAGATCAGAGAAAATATTGTAGAAGATACTAACCCTGCTTTTGAAAAGATCGTAGATCAATTGAAAGAAGAAGGTTTCTACACCCACCAAATCATCTCTGCCCTTATGCAAATGCAAATGGGTGCCGTTAGAAAGTCAAGCTTTAGAGATGAAGACATTGCTGATGAAGCTCGCGGAAGAAATGAAAGATTTGCTTCTAAAGAAAGAGGTAACAGAAGAGAGTTCTCAAGAGACAGAAAACCTTCATTCGGAGGTGGAAGATCTGCAGAAGAAGGAATGACACGTTTATTCATCAATTTAGGTAGAAAAGATAACGTTTCTCCTAACCACATCGTAGGAGCTATAGCTTCTGAAGCTAAGATTCCAGGACGTGTAATTGGTCAAATTGATATGTATGATAAGTTTTCTTTCGTAGAAGTTCCTCAAAGAGATGTACGAAAAGTAATCGAGGGAATGAAAGGAAAAACCATCAATCAGCGAGAAGCCAATATTGAGGTTGCAAAATAATTTGAAGAACCGGCAGCATGATTTTCTGCCGGTTTTCTTTTATAATTGTACCCACAATCATCAATTGATCCTATGAATCGTAGAAACTTTATCAAGACAGCAGGGTGCTCAGCGGTTGCACTTCCGGTAGCATTACAAGGCTTGACTTCATGCTCAAAAGGCCAGAATCCCTTCGGTATCAATCTTTGGACCGTTAGAGATGAAATGAGTAATGACCCTAAAGCAACTTTGAAGTTTCTGTCCGATTGCGGATACAAACAGATAGAAACCTTTACAGGTGATAAAGGTGTATTCTGGGGCTATAGCCCTAAAGATTTCCATCAAATCCTAAATGATCTGGGCCTTCAATTAATAAGTGCTCATGTGGATCCTAAATTCACCATTGATCCAAGCACAGAGCACGAATTTCTACAGCTTTGCGAAAATCTGGCTTCCCTAGGAGCAGAACACGTCTTTAACCCTTACCCAGGACCACAGACAAATTCTGAAGACTGGAAGAAATTAGCACTAGGGTTAAATCGTCAAGGAAAGAGCTCACTGGCTCATGGTGTACGCTCAGGATACCATAACCATCATCAGGAATTCAAACTGACCCCAGAAGGAGATGTCCCCTATTTCTTATTGATGGAAGAAACTGACCCTTCTTTGGTGGATTTCGAGCTAGATCTATATTGGGCCGTTAAAATCGGTCAAAACCCGGTAGATCTTTTTCAAAAATATCCAGGAAGATTCAGCTTTGCACATTTCAAAGATCTTTACAAAGACGAAAAAATAGCTGAAATAGAAGCATCTGATGAGCCACGCACAGAGGAATGGCCTGTAGGTGCAAGTACCTATCTAGGTAACGGACAATTAGATTTTAAAAACATTTTAAAAGTGGGAAAATCGGTAGGTTTAAAGAACTTCATTGTGGAGCAAGAGAGATTTGATCAGTCTACTCCGCTAGATGATAGTTGTAAAAATGCCGAATACATGAGGGAATTATTGTCATGAACCGCTGGAAGATTGTAGGCATTTTTGTCATTGTAGGCCTCCTGGCTCTTACCCTTAAGGTACTATATAAGGCTGGGGTGTTCACACCTTTAGATCCTCTACCCTTAAATGCCGAAACCATACCTACCCCTCCTGGCATAGAAGACCTGGATTTTGACCCGGAAACGGGAACCATCTTCCTAAGCTCTCATGACAGGAGAAACTTCCAATCTACAGGTGCTATATATGCACTAAAATCTGGCCAATTAACAAATCTTACTGATAAACTTGGCCTATCTGAATTCAGACCTCACGGTATATCTTTTATAAAAACTAACGGACATAAGTTTCTATTCGTCATTTCTCATAGAGACACTAAGAATTCTGTTCTGAAATTCATTTTCGAAGGGGATTCCCTCCGAATGATTAATACCTATTCCAGTTCTGAGTTTACTACTCCTAATGACCTGGTGGCTGTGGGCGAGAATTCATTCTTCCTGTCCAATGACCATGGAAAAGTGGGGGAAAACTTAAAGAAGTGGGCAGATTATGTAGCTCTTCCTGTAGGAAATATAGTATATTTTGATGGGCAAAGATCCAAAGTGGTCTTAGACAGAGTAGCTTATCCTAACGGACTAGCCGTATATGATAACAGACTATATGTAGCTTCCACCTTAGGGAATTACATAGGAGTATACGAAGCAGAGGGTTCCAACTACGAACTTAAAAAATTAAAGAGCATATCAGTCCCTTACGCACCGGATAATCTAATGGTGGCCGGAAGTAGAATTTATGTAGCAGCGCACCCCAAGACCCTTAAGTTTCTGGCACACGCAAAAGACTCTACAAAAATCTCCCCTTCTGCTATCTTCTACTTAGAAGAAGACAAACCGAAAATAGTCTATGTAGAAGACGGAAGCAAGTTATCCGGAAGCAGTACAGCCCTTGCCGTTCCAGACCCTATGGGAGATGTGACCTTATACCTTGGTAGTGTGTACGAAAGAAAGATTCTCAAGCTTTCTGAAAAGTAAACTTAATTTAACTTCCCGTTCTAACATCTTCGTACTTATCCAAATTAAGTTGAAAAAAGGGTTCCGAAATTGGGTAAATTATGCGTAATTGCAGGATTATTTGATTATCCCATAGACAAAAATGAGTTCGAAGAAAAATCTTAAAGAAGAAGCTTTGCACTACCACGCCAAAGGCAGACCCGGTAAGATCGAAGTGATTCCCACCAAAGAATATGCTAACCAACGTGACTTATCCCTGGCTTACTCACCGGGTGTAGCAGAACCTTGTTTGGCTATTCAAGCTAACCCTGACGACGCTTATAAATACACGGCAAAAGGAAACTTAGTAGCTGTTATCAGTAATGGTACGGCAGTTCTTGGCTTAGGAGATATAGGCGCGGTGGCCGGAAAGCCCGTAATGGAAGGTAAGGGACTTCTTTTTAAGATCTTTGCAGATATTGATGTTTTTGACATTGAATTAGACACTACTGACGTAGATGAGTTTGTAAGGACTGTTAAGATCCTTGAACCAACTTTCGGAGGTGTAAACCTTGAGGATATTTCTGCACCAGCTTGCTTTGAGATAGAGGAACGCCTGAAAAAGGAATTGAATATTCCTATCATGCACGATGACCAACACGGTACCGCTATCATCTCTTCCGCCGCCTTGTTAAATGCTACGGAACTTGTAGGAAAAGACCTTTCTAATGTTAAGATCATAGTAAACGGTGCCGGGGCATCTGCTATTTCTTGTTCCAGACTTTATATAGCTCTAGGTGCAAAGAAGGAGAACCTGTACATGTTTGACTCTAAAGGTTTAATCCACCCATCACGTACAAACCTTGACGGTAAGAAGATAGAATTCGCTAATGCAGGTATGCCGGCTGAGACCACTTTGGAAGAAGCCATGAAAGGTGCTGATGTATTCGTAGGTCTTTCCAAAGGAAACGTAGTAAATCAGGATATGGTTAAAAGCATGGCCAAAAATTGTATCATCTTTGCTCTAGCTAACCCTACTCCTGAAATTTCCTATGAGGAAGCTATGGCAGCGAGAGAAGACATTATCATGGCTACGGGTAGATCAGATTACCCTAACCAGGTGAATAACGTTCTTGGATTCCCATTCATCTTCAGAGGTGCCCTGGACGTGAGAGCGAGTGAAATTAACGAAGAAATGAAACTTGCCGCCGTTCGTGCATTAGCAGAATTGGCAAAGAAACCTGTACCTGATCTGGTAAACTTAGCATACGATGAAGTTAACCTGCACTTTGGTAAAAACTATATAATTCCTAAGCCGGTAGACCCTAGATTGATCACTACCGTTTCTCCTGCAGTTGCTAAGGCTGCCATGGAAACAGGAGTGGCGAAGGAACCAATCACGGACTGGGAAGCTTATGAGCATCAATTGACCAAGCGTTTAGGCCAAGATAATACCTTGACACGCGTTATCATGACAAAAGCGCAGAAGAATCCTAAACGTGTGGTTTATGCAGATGCGGAGAATGTCACTGTACTAAAAGCCATCCAGCAAGTAGTAGAAGATAAAATTGCTATTCCGGTACTCCTTGGTAACAAAGAAACCATCCGTGCTATAGTAGCCGAAAACAATATCAGATTAAGCGAAGAGATTGAGATCATTGATCCACGTAATCCTTCAAATGCGGAAGAAGAACAAAGATTGAAAGACTTCTCCGACTATCTATTCGAAAAACGTCAACGTAAAGGTTTAACCTTCCAGGACGCAAGAGACCTGGTAAGGAGAAGAACGTATTATGGTGCGTTAATGGTAGAGCACGGCTTAGTAGATACCATGATAGGCGGTATGACGCGTAATTATCCTGACACTATCAAACCGGCATTGCAAGTGATTGGTCGTGCGGAAGGCGTAAACAAGATCTTCGGTATGTATATACTGATGAGTAGATTTGGTCCATTGTTCTTAGCAGACACCACAGTTAACTTTGACCCAGAAGTAGAAGACCTGGTTCAAATAGCTGAGATCACTTCTGACATGGTGAAACAATTGAACATCAAACCTAGAATTGCATTCTTGACCTACTCTAATTTTGGATCTGTTCCAAATGGCCCTGCTCCTATGCGACTACGTAAAGCGGTGGACATTTTAAGAAAGAAACATCCGGATATGATTGTAGATGGAGAGATGCAAGCTCACTTGGCTTTCGATACGGAATTATTGAAAGAACATCATCCGTTCTCTTCTTTGGCGGACGGCCCTGCAAACGTTTTGATATTCCCTAACCTTTCCTCGGCGAACATCGCTTACAACTTATTAAAAGAAGTAGCGGGAATTGAAAAAGTAGGTCCACTCCTACTAGGTTTGAAAAAACCTATTCAGGTTCTCCAATTAGGAGCCACGGTTCGGGAGATCGTCAATCTAACGGCCATATCTGTTTTAGAGACTTTAAAACCAGAATAAAACAAATGACGGCCTGAGTTTCTCAGGCCGTTTTTGCTTATGAAAAAGATACTTCCCTTATTGTTTTTAGCTTCTTGTGCTGCATCCGACAAAGATTCAGCAGAAAGCCTGCTTACTTTTGTACCTCCATCCTATTCCTTAAATGATACCCTCAGAGCAGATCTCAACGGTGATGGGGAACTTGACCTCCTAATGATCTTAGAAGCAGACAGCTCAAATCCGGAAGTGGGTAGCAGATTATTAAAACTGCTGACATCAGATAAACGGAAGTACAAGGAAGAATGGACGAATGGGAACAGCATCTATTGCAGGTTTTGTAACGGAGAGGAAGGAGATCCTTTTCAAGGCATAAAAATCGAAGGACAAACGGTTAGAATTGAACACTTTGGAGGACCCAACCAAAAGTGGGCCAGAACCACTTCATTCACATACATGAATGAGGACTGGTATGTGATTGAAGACGCTCTTGTACATATGGATGAAAATGGCGAAATTCAAACAAAAATCATGACACCAAAGGATTTTGGTGAAGTGAAAATGAAAGAATTCAACCTAGAGTAAAATGAAGAAAACCCTACTATTCGCCTTCCTTAGCTTTACTGCTTATGCTCAAACTCCTGAGCAGAAACTAGCAGAACTAGGTCTCAAAATACCTGAAATTTCTAAGCCCATAGCAGCGTATACGCATGCCGTAAGGACAGGAAATTTAATCTTTCTATCTGGTAAAGGTCCAAAGAATGAAAATGGGGAATACATCATTGGAAAACTAGGCAAAGATCTAAGTATAGAAGAAGGGAAACAAGCTGCCCAGAGAGCCGCATTGGAACATTTGGCTGTACTAAAAGCAGAACTTGGAGACCTTTCCAAAGTAAAACGAATCGTAAAAGTGCTGGGGATGGTCAATTCTACGGATGACTTTACCTCACATCCACAAGTAATCAATGGATACAGCGAATTGATGCAAGCTGTTTTCGCAAGCAAAGGGGTACACGCTCGCTCTGCTGTAGGTCATAACTCTCTACCATTAGGTATGGCGGTAGAGGTGGAAGCCATCATTGAAGTGGAATAAGTTCCTCTACATGTTTCTTGATATTTCCGCTAATCTTCTCAATAGGTAAATCATCTTGGTCTAATCCAAATGGATCCTCTATGGATTCTGCGATGATTTCTAAAGATGCCAAAACATAAAAAACAAATGGAACTGCAACCGCCACAAAGTACCCTATGGAAAATACAAAACCGGAAGGCAAACTGGCTACATAGATCACTATAAATTTCTTTAAGAATGAAATATAGGATTTGGGAATAGGTGTATTTTTAATCCTTTCACAGGCCCCACAAACATTCGTCAAGGTATTGAGCTCCTGATCTACCAAACGGTAATCCTCAGAGCTAATTTTGCCCTCTCTGTAAAGCTTGTGAATGGTCTTGAACATCAAACCGGCTATCTGGTTCGGTCGGTGCTTATCCGGTTCTATCTCAGGATGATCTAGATCGTCCAGCATGTATGTAGTATAATCTGACCGTAAGTGTCCGATAAGTGCCCTGGTATACATGGAGATGCTCTTCCTGAAAAATACTCTGGAGGACTTGTCGTCTTGAGGCAACATAGCGTTTAGTTTATAGGCCAAAATCCTACAAGAATTCACCAAAGCGCCCCACTGTTTCCTGGCTTCCCACCACCTATCATAAGCTGTGTTTGTACGAAATACCAAAAGTAAAGACAAAGCAAAACCCAAAAGGCTATGTACTACTGTTATGTTCTTTACCCAACTCTTCTCTGAAATTTTTAAATATTCCAGCTCAAAAAAAGCAATACCCCAGGAAAAAACAGCCGCAATAATCAGATAAGGAAAAAGTTTCCTCATCGTATCTGCTTTGTGCCAATATAAAACCGGTTTTATCCACTCTTTTGGGTTATAAATTTCCATATGTAAAATTTGAGAAGAAATAGGGCAGCAAAATACAGCATTTTTGAAGAACTTTACAGCCTAAAACCGAAATTATGGTTCCAGATAAGGAGATACTCCTTAGCCTCGTTAGAGACAAAATGCCCTTTGGTAAATACCAAGGCACCCTATTAGCAGATCTTCCTGTGAGCTACCTGGAATGGTTTCAGAGAAAAGGAGGATTCCCTGCAGGTAGACTGGGCATGCAGCTAGCCACTGTCTATGAAATCAAACAAAACGGTCTACAGGAGATCATCATTGAACTTAAGAAACATGGAAAAACTTCAGGACGCCCATAAATACAAACTCTGGAAGTCTAAACTGGAGGAAAATCAATTGAGTATAAAAGACATTGAAGAGGTCCACACCCGAAGAAATCATAAAGGTGAAGTTCTATTCTCTTTGGTACTACTACATGCTACTACGCCTTCAGGTAAAAAGATTCCACCTTTGTGCCTGGTTAAAGGGGAAGTAGTGACGGTATTGGTATGTTTAATCGACCAGGAAACCTCCGAAAAATATCTGTTGACCGTATTACAAAGGAGAATTGCGGAAGGCGGAATCACTGTGGAGCATCCTGCCGGAATGGTAGATATGCTGAAAACACCAAGAGAAATAGCATTACAAGAAGTAAGAGAGGAGACAGGGCTAGAGATTAAGGATGAGCAATTAAAGCCTTTGATGAGTGACAAAAGGCTCTTTCCTAGCACAGGAACCTCTGATGAATGCATGTACTTCTTTTATACTGAACTATTCCTGAATAAAGAGGAAATTGATGCACTAGACCAGAAACAAACAGGTGTAGACGGGGAAGATATTCAAACCCGGGTCTTCCCTTTTCCTGAAGCACATAAAAGAATGAATAATACCAATTGCCTACTTCTAAATTACCTCTATCTCCAAGAGGTAGAAGACTGGCCTTTATTAAAACAGATCAAGCTATGAGTTACTGCACTTATGTTCAACCTTTACCCGAAGATAACTTACATAAAATCTACCATGACCATCACTATGGCTACCCCATAGAAGATGACAATGAACTTTTTGAGCGTCTCGTTTTAGAAATAAACCAAGCCGGACTGTCCTGGGATTTGATGTTGAAAAAGCAAAAGAACTTCCAAAAAGCTTACTCCAACTTTCACATAGCCACGGTGGCAGCTTATGGAGAAGAAGAAGTAAATAGGCTGCTTCAAGATGCAGGCATAGTCCGTAACCGCTTAAAAGTAGCGGCAGCTATACACAATGCGAAGGTTATCATTGCACTTCAAGAAGAATATGGAAGTTTCAAGAAATGGCTTGATTTTCACCGGGGTAAAAAAAAGGAAGAGTGGATGAAACTCTTTAAGAAAACCTTTAAATTTACCGGAGGGGAGATTGTCAACGAATTCCTGATGAGTACAGGTTACTTACCTGGAGCTCATGATGAAGATTGCCCTATCTATTCCAAATTAACAACCTTATGAAAAACTATCTCATTTTAGCAGCCACTGCCATCATCATTGCCTTCATAGGCAGAGATGCCATCATCAAAAGAAACAAAGGTGAAAACACCATTACTGTTACGGGACTAGGTAAGAAGGATTTCACCTCTGACCTTATCGTTTGGTCCGGAAGTTTTAGCAGAAAAAGTTTTAACCTAAAAGAAGCATACGCAGAACTGGATAAAGATCGTGAACTTTTAAAGAAATATTTGGTAAGCAAAGGAATACCGGAAAAGAACATGGTCTTCTCTGCAGTGAATATCATGCGAGATATCAATACGGACTACGATCCGTCCACCGGGAGAGCCCGCAGTGTTTTTACCGGATTTAACCTCACACAATCCGTACAGGTAGAATCTTCTGAAGTGGATAAAGTGGAAGAGGTTTCCAGATCCGTGACAGAAATTATCAATCAAGGGGTAGAGTTCTCTTCAAATTCTCCGGAATACTATTATACTAAATTAGCGGAACTCAAAGTGGAGATGATCGCTGAAGCTACTAGAGATGCAAACTCTCGTGCTGAGATGATAGCAAAAAATGCCAATGCAAAGTTAGGAGACCTTAGAAAAGCCAGTATGGGAGTCTTCCAGATCATTGCCCAAAACTCCTCTGAAGACTACTCCTGGGGAGGTTCGTTTAATACCTATTCCAAACATAAAACAGCAACCATCACTACGCGTTTAGAATACAATATAAAATAGGATTTTTATTCGAAATACGACAAATTTCGCTTAAAACCTTAGCATTTTTCCGGGAAAGGATTAATAAAATATATTATTAATTCTTTCCCTTTTTTACTGCCAAAATATGGGGTAATTTCGTAAAAAAACAACCTCATCATGACTTTAAAACCCGTTCAAACGCTCGGGGAATTTATCATTGATCGTCAGGATCATTTTAAATATGCCACGGGCGAGCTCTCTCGAATTTTAAGTGCCATTCGCCTTGCCACAAAAATTGTCAACAACCACGTGAACATGGCCGGATTACTAGATATTCTAGGCGACCATGGGGAAGAAAACGTACAAGGCGAAAAGCAACAAAAATTAGACGTTTTCGCTAATAATATTTTCATCAATACCTTATCCCAAAGAGAGGTGGTTTGTGGAGTAGCTTCAGAAGAAAACGAGGACTTCATTGCTATCAAGAGCAGCAAGAATCAGGACTCCAGTAAGTATGTGGTATTGATAGACCCCTTAGACGGATCCTCCAATATTGATGTAAACGTCTCAGTAGGCACTATCTTCTCCATTTACCGTCGGGTCACACCTAGCGGAACCCCGGTAACCTTAGAAGACTTCCTGCAGCCTGGACACAAACAGGTGGCGGCCGGATATGTAGTCTACGGAACCTCTACCATCCTTGTCTACACTACCGGACATGGAGTAAATGGATTCACCTTGAATCCCGGAGTAGGCGTATTCTTCCTATCTCATCCTGATATGAGGTTCCCGGAAAAAGGGAAAATTTACTCCATAAATGAAGGCAACTACTCCAAATTCCCTACTGGAGTAAAAAAATACTTAAAATATTGTCAAGAAGTAGAAGGTGATAGGCCTTATACTTCCAGATATATAGGTTCCCTGTGCTCAGACTTTCATAGAAACCTTTTAAAAGGAGGAATTTATATTTATCCTTCAGGTACTAACAGTCCGAATGGCAAGCTACGTTTACTTTACGAGTGTAATCCCATGGCTTTTATAGCTGAACAGGCAGGAGGTAAAGCAAGTGATGGCTATAGACGGATTTTAGATATAGAACCCACTTCTTTACATCAGAGAGTACCCTTCTTCTGCGGAAGCAAGGATATGGTAGAAAAAGTAGAGGAATTTATGAAGGAATAAAAAAGGCTGCCTTTCGGCAGCCTTAAAGTTTACTAGATCAACTTCCAACCGTCTCTGTAGTTTCTTGCTACAAATTGGTTAGCATCATCATAATTTGTAATCTTCATGTTCTTACCGTCCCAAAGTAACTTTTTGCGACCATCAAAGTTCAATTGACCTTTCTCATTCTTCTTAGCCATTTGGTAGGAACGAATAGCAAGGTTACCCATTAAAACTGTTTCAGTCAAAGGACCTGAGTAGTCGAAAGAGGAAGTCAATGCTCTATGCTCTTTACTTCCGAAACCGGCCTTGATAGCATCTGTCCAAGATACATGGTGGCCATATTCTGGAAGCAATTCGTTTTTATTAGAAGTCTTATAATCTTTTGGCATGGTCAAAACTTCTCCATTTTTCTTGTAAACCTTTGGTTCCAAACCATAAGTACCACAAGTCATAATTCCTTTCGAACCAATCATCATTACACCGTTAGCACTTCCGGCCTCACCTATAGGATCATCAGCAGGAATCAAATCCGGATGGAAGGGACGAATACCTCCGTCAGTCCAAATCATCTTGATGCTCTTCTTATTCTTTTTCGAAGCAGGGAAGGTTACCTGAACGTGAGAAGACGGAGGACAGCCTTCTGGAATATATTCCGGAGTCCAGTCTTTAATAAAGATCTGACCTACGCTACATTCTACTTCTGTAGGATAACCTAGTTCAAGTACACGGAAAGGCGGGTCAATCAAGTGACAACCCATATCACCTAAAGCTCCGGTACCAAAGTTCCACCAACCTCTCCATTTGAATGGGTGATAAAGAGGATGGTAGTCTACATAGTCAGCTGGTCCTATAAATAGATCCCAGTTCTCCTTACTCATGGTTTCAGGTAAGGCAGGATTACCGCTAGGTACAGGAATTCCTTGTGGCCAAACCGGACGGTTCGTCCATACATAAACTGTATCTACATCGCCAATCAATCCTTTGTTGAACCACTCTATCATTTGTTGCTGACCCGGGTTTGAAGCCCCTTGGTTACCCATCTGAGAAACTACTTTATACTTTCTAGCAGCCTCAGTCAGCATTCTTGTCTCATAAATATTATGGCTTAATGGTTTTTGAACGTATACGTGTATCCCGTTCTGCATAGCGGCCATAGCAGCTATTCCATGAATGTGGTCCGGAGCTGATATAGTCACACCATCAATACTCTTACCCATCTCCTCAAACATCTTACGGAAGTCGCTATAACGTTTGGCATTTGGGAATCTTTCTACAGACTTAGCCGCCTGACCAAAGTCCACATCACAAAGTGCCACAACATTATTAGCGCCATTATTATAAGCGTTAAAAATATCACTGGTACCTTTTCCACCGGCTCCGATAGCCGCCAGGTTAAGCTTATCACTAGGTGCTGTGTAACCTTTTCCTAAAACATGACGAGGTACAATAAAGAAAGCCCCCGCCGCAAGGGCACTGCTTTTAATAAAACTCCGTCTGGAATTGTCTTTTTTCATAGTTTAGGTAATTAATGGATGGGCCTGCCTCTGCAGGAATTTGCGCTAAAATTATTGTTTTTATTTTAAAACTAAAAAATAAAATTTAGGACTATTCTAGGATACAAAATAAACTAACAAGCAAGATTTCTACCCCATGTATTTAATAATGAGGAATTTCACCCTATAAATTGTAGACAATGAGCAAATTAATGCAAAACGAAAACGTTTGCACAGGGTATTTAAATTTCACTTAAAACATCAAGTATTTGAAAAGTATGCCTGTTTACATGAAAAGAAGTTGAACAAAGCCATTCGTACCTGGTTAAATAACCCCATCCCGTAAACTCCTCTCCAAGACACAACTGAGTTAAATCACTGTTCTCTGAATATCGTATTATTTCCTCCATCTTTTCCTCCAGACCATTCAGCAATACTGCCTTTTGAAATACTTGTCCGGATGGCAGGTAACAATCCCTACATGCGAGTTTTTTATTTCTATCCTCGAAAAAGAATTTTAAATCCTGAACGTGGTGATCAAACCATCTGTCGGTCTCAGCCCTAGGCTCATCAGGAGGCAGATGGGAAAAGAGTAGGATATGTTCTACGATCTCACTAACTGACCAAACTTCTTCTACTGGTCGGATACCCCAATTTTTATCAGGAATGTCCTCCAATATTTGGAGCAAATCATGGTATATTTTATGGAGTTCAAGGCGCATTATAGCTCAAAAGTAGTGGATTTCTTATCAGCAAGTTAAGGGTAAAATAGTCAATCGACGGGGGAATACGAGACATATTTTTAGGAAATAGGCTTTTCTGATCAAAGATTATCTGTATATTTCCTATAAAATTCTAAGAATATTTATGGCAAAGAAGAAAAAAGAGGCGGTAGAATTGCCAAAGGTCCACAAAGACCTTAAAGGTTTTGATGTTAGAATCAACTCATTTGGAGAAATACAGATGTCGTATGACATTGAAAAATTGAACGATTTTCTAAACGATAAGATAGACGACAAAAAACTTAAACATCTTAAAGATGAGAAGTCATCAGATTGATTTTCAGATCCACGGGGAAGATATTCAAATAGTAGAAATTGAATTAGACCCACAGGAAACTGTAATTGCAGAAGCCGGAGCCATGTTATTCATGGAAGATGGTATACAATTTGAAACCAAATTAGGTGATGGTACTGCTCCTGAACAGGGTTTTCTGGGTAAGGTATTCCAGGCTGGCTCCAGATTACTCACCGGGGAATCTCTATTTATGACCCATTTCACCAATAGAGGTTATGGCAAAAGGAAGGTTGCCTTTGCTGCTCCTTACCCAGGCACCATCAAACCAGTAGACCTTGCACAGATATACCAAAATACGCTGATTGTACAAAAGGACGCCTTCCTTTGTGCTGCCTTAGGCACTAGCATAAATATACATTTTAATAAACGCTTAGGTGCAGGATTTTTTGGAGGAGAAGGATTCATTTTGCAAAGAATTCAAGGAGATGGCATGGCCTTTATACATTCCGGAGGCGTAGTGATAGAGAGGCAACTCAGCAATGAAACTCTGAGAGTAGACACCGGTTGTATAGTAGCATTCGAGCCTCAGATTCATTTTGACATACAAGCTGCAGGCAACCTAAAATCCATGATTTTTGGAGGAGAAGGCATGTTTTTAGCCACTTTAAGCGGAACAGGAAGAGTATGGTTACAATCTTTACCCATCTCAAAATTAATCCAACGTCTTTCCTCATCCGGTCCCAATACCAAGAAAGAGGGAGGCTCCGTATTAGGTGGCTTAGGGTCATTATTTGAAGATTAAACCTTAATTATTATAAACAACTAGACCCTTAACTAACCTTTTAAACGTAAACATAAAAAATGAAAAGACGTCAATTTATTCAATCCGGTGCAGCTTTTGCAGCCCTAGCCACTGCAGGTCTTGATGTATTTGCTGCAAAAAAGAAGGATTTCGGTTGTCAACTTTACAGTGTAAGGGATAAGATGTCAAAAGATCCTATCAATACCATGAGGGCTTTGGCAAAAATGGGCTACACTCAATTTGAATCTTATTCGAAAGACCCCTATTGGGGGATGAATGCTGCTGAAGCTAAAGCATTCTTTAAGGAAATTGGAGTAAGCGTGATCAGTAGTCACACAGGTGTGCCGGATATCAATACCGCTTCCGTAGAAAAGGCTAAAGAGGTAGGTTTGAAGTACTTGATCTCTCCCATGATCGGCCCTCAGAAGTCGGAAGACGAATGGAAGCGCAGAGCGGAAGAGTTCAATAAGGCCGGAGAGTTATGCAAACAATATGGTCTGAAATTCGGATATCATAACCACGGATATTCCTTTGAAAACAAAAACGGTGTGAAAGGACAGGAGATCCTTTTGGCCAATACAGACCCTAAGTTGGTCATCTTTGAATTAGATATCTTCTGGGCAGAAGCAGTTGGTGAAAGTTGCGTAGCCCATCTGCAAAAATATGCAGGTAGATATGATCTAGTTCATGTGAAGCAAATGACAGGAAGGGATCCAAGACCTACCCAGGGAGTATTGTCGTCCGGACTATTGGACTACAAGAAGATCATTGCAGATGCTAAGAAGGCCGGAGTTAAATACTTTATGGTAGAACAGGAACAATATGCAGGAGATTCTCTTGACGCTATGCAGGAAAATGCCGTTTACATGAAATCAGTCATGTAATTTTGAAATAAGGACCTTGCCCCGTGCAAGGTCCCAACTATCCACACCATGAAAAAATTAATGACCCTGTTTTGGGACATTCCTAAGAAGGAAGCCCAAAGCATTAGATCATTTATGCTCCTACTCTTCTTTACTGCCACTGCCTACTATTTGCTAAAAAAACACTCTACAGAAAGTAAGCAAAGAGTACTCCTCACTATCTATCCGTATGAAGCACCTGTGTACCAAAGATTTCACTTTGATCCTAATACCTTAACTGAAGATTCATTGGCACTTCTTGGAATACCTGAGAAAACAATGAAAAGCATGATCAATTTCAGAAGCAAAGGTGGGAAATTCCGGACAAAAGAAGATTTGCAAAAAATATACAACTTCCCTCCTGTCCTATATGACAGCCTAGCACCCTGGATCAAAATCCAAACCTCACATAAACCCCAACAAAGGATTATAGCTATGGACCTCAATCTGGCAGACAGCACAGATCTGGTCACTTTAAAAGGAATAGGGAAAACCTTTGCTTCCAGGATCATCAAATACAGAACGGCATTAGGCGGATTTCATTCTTTGGATCAGTTAAATGAAATCTACGGATTGAAACCGGAAACCATTGCTCAGATAAGACCTTACTTAAAAATCAAAACTCCGGTAAGCAAAATAAAGATAAATGAAGTAGCGGAACTGAAACACCCTTACTTACGATCCTACCAAGCTAAAGCTATCTTGGCCTATAGGAAACAACATGGAGAATTTAAAAATTTGGAAGATCTAAAAAATATAGACGCTTTAGATGAAGAAACTTTAGCAAAACTTCTGCCCTATCTTCAGTTTTAATAACTTTACAGGTATAAGTAAGTCCATTAATAGGATCCTATTAAGAAATTTACGAAAAATAATTAAAACTTCCAAATGCTATGCAGTATATCTCAGGTAATTACGTAGACCTCTGGGATGATCAAATATTTGAGGCGAGAGTCATTCTATTTGAAAACCGTATATTCCGAATTGAGAAATTAGGGAATGAAGATCCTAACTTACCTTATATACTGCCGGGCTTTGTAGATGCCCATGTTCATATAGAAAGTTCCCTACTAGCACCCAGTGAGTTCGCTAAACTGGCGGTGGTTCACGGGACAGTTGCCACGATCTCTGATCCGCATGAGATAGCTAACGTTTTAGGAACAAAAGGCGTGTATTACATGCTGGAAAATGGACAAACCGTTCCTTTCAAATTCTTTTTTGGTGCACCGTCTTGCGTACCCGCAACCACTTTTGAAACGGCCGGTGCAGAGGTCACGGTAGATGACATAGATCAAATGCTTGCTGATCCGCGTATCCCATACCTGGCAGAAATGATGAACTTCCCGGGAGTAATTAATGAGGATCCCATGGTCATGGCCAAAATAAAGGTGGCTCAAAAACACAGAAAACCTATTGATGGACATGCTCCCGGTCTAAAAGGAGAGCAAGCAGAAAAATACTTTAGTGCCGGAATTAGTACGGATCATGAATGTTTCACCCTCGAAGAAGCGGAAGGCAAGTTGAAACTGGGCGTAAAAATCCTAATCAGAGAAGGTAGCGCTGCAAGAAACTTTGAAGCCCTTATCCCTCTGGCAAAAGAGCATTCTGATCAAATGATGTTCTGTTCAGATGATAAACATCCTGACTCTCTTTTATTAGGTCATATTAATGCCTTGGTAAAGCGAGCAGTCGCCTTCGGTATAAATCCTTTCGCCGCCATCAGAATGGCCACGATTCAACCCATCCAACATTACAGCTTACCTGTGGGAATGTTGAGAGAGGGTGATTGGGCAGATGTCATACTTGTTGACAACCTAATAGAATTCAATGTAATAGACACCTACATTCACGGACAAAAGGTGGCAGAAAATGGAAAGAGCTTGATTCAAGGCCCTCCGCCTCAAACCATAAACCACTTCAAGACTCATGCCATTACAGAAAAAGAGATTCAAATTCCTGTTCAGGGTTCAAAGGTCAGGGTTATCGGTGCTTTGAACGGACAGATCGTTACAGAAAGAAAGTGGGTAGATGCGAATAAAGTAGGACAAGAAGATATCCTAAAAATAGTGGTGTATAACAGGTACCATGCCGATCCACCGGCCGTAGCATATATTCATGGCTTTGGTCTTCAGCAAGGAGCTATAGCCTCTTCCGTAGCCCATGATTCCCATAATATTGTTGCCGTAGGTTGTGATGATAAAAGTATCGTAGATGCTATCAACCTGGTGGTTAAAGAGAAAGGGGGATTATCTGCTGTTTCCAAAGACAAGAAACTTATATTACCTCTGCCCATAGCAGGCTTAATGAGTGCCGGAGATGGGTATGAAGTGGCTCAAGAATACATCAAAATAGACCAGTTCGTCAGAGAAAGTCTAGGAAGTGTATTGGACAGTCCATTTATGACCTTATCCTTTATGGCCTTACTGGTTATACCTTCCTTAAAATTGAGCGATAAAGGTCTGTTTGATGGAGATAGATTTGAATTTACTTCAGTGGGATTTGATGAGTAGGGTTAAACCCTACTCTCTTAATGTGCTTCAAGCCAATTCTTCCCTATACCTATTCCGGTTTCAATTTTCACCTTGAGTGGCAGCGCATTTACCATGTAATAATCAATCTTCTCTTTCAGAAACTCTACTTCAGAATGATGAGCATCAAAGACCAATTCGTCATGTACTTGCAGAATCATCTTTGATTTCAAATTTTCCTTTTTCATGAAATCATGGATCTGAATCATGGCCACTTTGATCATATCTGCTGCACTACCTTGAATAGGAGCATTGATGGCATTTCGTTCCGCAAATCCTCTATTGGTCTGATTTCTTGAATTGATATCTCTTAAATATCTCCTTCTACCCAGAATGGTCTCTACGTATTCTAATTCCCTTGCCTTCTCTATGGTTTGATCCATATAGGATTTCACTTTTGGAAACTGAGTAAAATAGGCATCTATGATATTCTTTGCCTCTCCTCTAGGAATACCTAGTCTCTGGGCTAAACCGAAGGCTGATATTCCGTAGATTATACCAAAATTGACCATCTTGGCTTTTCTTCTCATATCACTGTTCACCTCCTCTAAGGATACACCAAAAACCTTTGAGGCCGTTGCGGCGTGGATGTCCATGCCATTATCAAAAGCTTCTAACATACTCTCGTCGCCGCTAAAATCCGCCATGATGCGTAATTCTATTTGGCTGTAGTCAGCAGAAAGAATCGTAAATTCCTCTCCACCCGGAATAAAAGCCTTCCGTATCTCTCTACCTCTTTCGGTACGGATAGGAATGTTCTGCAGGTTAGGATTAGTACTACTAAGTCTACCCGTAGCTGCAACAGCTTGATTATAGGTAGTATGAATTCTTCCCGTCCTTTTTGAAATCAGAGTAGGTAAGGCATCTACATAGGTGCTCTTCAACTTGCTTAATTCTCTAAAATCTAGAATCTTTCGAACGATCTCGTGATCCGCTTCGTAGTTGACTAGAATATCCTCTCCTGTAGCGTATTGACCGGTAGGAGTTTTCTTAGGCTTTTCGTCAATCTTCATATGTTCGAAGAGGATTTCGCCCAATTGCTTCGGAGAGCCAACATTAAACTCCATTCCTGCCAATTGGAAAATATCTTCTTGCGTCTTAGCCAAGTCCTTTTGAAGCGTATTGGAAAGATCATGTAAGGCTTCTACATCTATCTTCACCCCAGTTCTTTCCATATCGCTTAAGACATGTACCAGGGGCAGTTCTACCTCTTGTAGTAATCTCCCTTGATCTGTCTTTTTGATTTGTGCATCAAGTACATGTTTCAGTTGTAAGGTGATATCTGCATCTTCTGCAGCGTATTCCTTGATCTGCTCTAATGGAACATCGCGCATGTTCAGTTGCTTCTTTCCTTTACCTATCAAATCAGAGATAGGGATAGGCTTGTAACTCAGATAGGTTTCAGCTAAATAATCCATACCATGACGCTGGTCCGGCTCCAAAATGTAGTGCGCTAACATGGTATCATAAATTTCGCCCTTAACCTCTACCCCATAGGTAGCCAGAATGGTCAAGTCGTATTTTATATTTTGAGCTACCTTCCTGATATTTTCATTTTCAAAAAGAGGTTTAAACTCGATTAGAACAGCCTTTGCCTCTTCAAACTTAGGCGAAAAAGGGATGTAAAAGGCTTCTCTGGGACGGTAGGCAAAGGAAAGTCCTACAATCTGCGCATCTAATGCATCTATGTCTGTGGTTTCCGTGTCAAAGCAGATTTCTTCCTGAGCTAACAAATATTCCAGTAGTTCAGCCCTTTCTTCAGGTGTTGAAATGAGGTAATAATCATGCAACACGTCTTTGGCCGTATGCAAAGTAGTGTCCTGAGGTTCAGACACTTCTTCTAGGTCTCCGAATAGATTCATTTGATTACTTTCCGGTGCTTTCGGTTTCGGCTTTTCCGTTTCATTAGGAGTACCTGTTTCCGTCGTTGGTTTAAAGATTCTGGATTTCAAGGTTCTGAATTCCAGCTCATCAAAAAGTTCAGCCAGTTCAGGGCCGTATTCTTCATTCAGTAGAAAACGCTCTTCCTCGAATTCAATGGGAACTTCCGTATCTATCTTTGCTAACCATTTGGACATCAAAGCACTTTCCTTACCCGCACGAACCTTTTCACCCAGTTTACCTGAGATCTTATCCGCATTTTCCAGAATGCCTTCTAATGTGTCGTACTGCTCTAATAATTTCACTGCGGTCTTCTCTCCCACGCCGGGTATACCAGGAATATTATCTACCTTGTCCCCCATTAAGCCCAGTACATCTACCACTTGATCAATGCGTTTGATACCCCAACGATCTAAAACCTCGGGAACACCCATCACTTCTACTCCATTTCCTAGGAAGGCGGGTTTATATAAGAAAATATGTTCATCCACTAATTGACCGTAATCTTTATCAGGGGTATACATAAAGACTTCAAACTCATCTTTAGAAGCTTTTTTAGCCAGAGTACCTATCACGTCATCTGCTTCATATCCATCCTTTTCTAGACATGGTATATTCATGGCTTGAATCAGTCGCTTGATATAAGGTACAGCTAAAGTGATATCTTCAGGTTGTTCTTCTCTATTGGCCTTATAATCTACAAACTCTGTATGGCGAAAAGTGGGAGTTTTGGTGTCAAAGCAAACCACTAAATGCGTAGGCTTTTCCTTTTTGATTACCTCTAAAAGAGTATTGGTAAAACCAAATATAGGACCGGTATTCAATCCTTTAGAAGTGATTCTAGGATTCTTAGCAAAAGCAAAATGTGCTCTATAGATTAAGGCATAAGCATCCAGCAAGAAGAGTTTCTTATTACGCATTGTTCTTTGATTTGTGTTCAAAAGTCGGTAAAAATATCTTCTCCCGCAAACGAGCGTGTATCTTTGCAAGAGTATGATGAAACCCTTGGTCTCCATATTGATCCCTGCGCGTAACGAGGAAGATAATCTTCCCCATTTGTTTCAATCATTAGATGGATTGCAGTACTCCAAAGAGGCATATGAAATCATTCTAGGGAACGATCAATCCCATGATAAGACGGGGGAATTGATGGATGCCTATGCCAGTCAAAGGCCTAACGTGAAAGTTTTTCATGTAAGCGAAGAAGAAAGTATACTTAAGGGAAAAACGCGTGTATTAGATCTATTAGCCTCTGAAGCACAGGGAGAATACTTGTTCTTTACTGACGCAGACATGGAACTCCCACCCTATTGGATCTCCGGACTATTAAAACATTTCCAGGGAAATACGGGAGTGGTAGTTGGGGTAACCACTGTCAAGAGAGACACCTTTTGGGGGCTGATGCAAGGTATGGAATGGTTAATGGCTTTAACGCTTTTTTATCTGGTTTCTTTATTACGGATTCCGGTTACGGGCATGGGCAATAATATGGCGGTTAGCAGGAGGGCCTATGATGCTATTGGAGGTTATAAAAAAATAGGTTTCAGTATAGTAGAAGATTATCTTTTGTATTCTCAGATCATAAAATCCGGATTCGGATTTGTGCAGGCTTTTGAGGCAGATGTTCTGGCATGGACTAAACCTGCTGAAAATTATTGGAAACAGAGAAAGAGATGGCTAAAAGGGGCCATTGAGAATGCACCGAAAACGGTATTTTGGGGTTTTCTGCAAGCTATCAGTTTACCTCTGTTCATTGTGCTTGGAATATACTCCAGTTCAACTTTCATTTTGGCACTTAGCCTCCTTCTTCTTTTTCACTTCTTTATTATTCTTTTTTACCAAAAGAAATTAAAACTTAGAGGCTTTGTAACTTACCTTCCATTGTTTTTCATCTATTTATCTGTAGCTTGGTTGCTTCAATTCTTATACTATCTTTTCCAAAGGGAAACCCACTGGAAGGATAGGAAGTATTGAATATTTTTGCCGGTAACTCACATAATTCACAGGAAATTTGCCAATTTTGCATTAAACATTTTGGTTTACCTATGGTAGAAACAAACCTATCCAGAATCATCGACAATATAGACACGGTATTTAGAGGGGATGCATGGCACGGACCTTCCGTTATGGAGATCATCAATAGCCTTCCCGAGAGCAAGTTGAAAGAGAAGCCATCGATTTCAAAACAATCCATCGCACAAAACATCTTTCATCTTACCGCCTATAGAAGGTTTGTTATAGAAAAGCTCGAGGATAATATTCATTTCCGTCTAGAAACAGATGAAGAAAACTGGGGGACAGAGGAGGACTTGAATGATCCTGTACGATTAAAAGAAAATTTATTGAGTACGCATATGACGCTTCTAAAAAAACTAGAGGAGTTTGATGACAGCTTATTAAATAGAAATGTTCCTGGAGAGTACTATAATTTTTACACACTATTAAATGGACTCATACAGCATGACACCTATCACTTGGGTATGATTTGGGTCCTATGGCAATAGTCATGGAAAACGTAAAGAACATCATTCGCTTATTGAATGCCAGTTTTCATGGTGGAGCTTGGCATGGACCGTCCTTATTGGAGCAAACCAAGGGACTTAAAGTGAAAACTGCGGCATATAAGCCCGCACAAATCCATAGCATAGCAGAATTGATATACCACATCACTTCCTGGAGGTTATTTGCCTTGAAGAAAATACAGGGAGATGCTAGTTATAATATTGATAGTGAGAAGAAGAATTTTGGCGATTTCCATCATGTAGATGAGTTTGAACTAGAGACGCTCATGATGGAATTAACCTTAAGCCAGGATGAATTAATCAAGGCACTAGAAAATAAGGATGACAGCTTTCTACAGGAAATGGTTCCTGGAGCTGAATACAATTTTGACACACTTTTGAACGGAATTATCCATCATGACATCTACCATACAGGTCAGATAGCCCTGATTAAAAAATTAGCGGCCCCCACTTCAAAATTTACTGATGAAATGGAAAGCCGCTATTTTGAAACGAACGATCCGGATTTCTATTAATGGAGATTCTCAAACTTGTAAGAACCTTCTCCATCTACATCCAGTAGGATAACCTTATCTTTATTTACCGTTCCGCTGAGTATCATTTTGGACAATTCATTCAAAATGTTCCTTTGGATGACCCTTTTCAAAGGTCTGGCACCAAAGACAGGATCATAACCTTGTTCACCTAATCTATCTAGTGCTTCATCAGTAGCATCCAGGTAGATGCCTTGCTCCTGTAATCTAGCTTTGATCCCGTCAAATTGGATGGCTACTATCTTTCTGATCTCTTCTCTACCTAGAGGATCAAACAGAACAATCTCATCAATCCTGTTCAGGAACTCCGGACGCACACTGCTTTTTAACAATTCCATCACTTGTTCTACAGCCTCATCTTTATAGTATTTCTCCCAGGCATCTGCACCCGCCTTACTGGCTTCCAGATACTTGTCTTGGATCAAATGCGAGCCTATATTAGAGGTCATGATAATGATGGTGTTTTTAAAGTTAGCTACCCTACCTTTATTATCCGTCAATCTACCATCATCTAACACCTGCAATAAGACGTTCCAAACATCAGGATGTGCCTTTTCAATTTCGTCCAACAAAATTACAGAATAAGGTTTCCTACGAACAGCTTCCGTCAATTGTCCCCCTTCATCATAGCCCACATATCCCGGAGGCGCACCTACTAACCTACTTACGGTATGTTTCTCCTGGTATTCACTCATATCAATCCTCACCATGGCATTGTCATCGTTGAACAGATAATTAGCCAAGGTTTTAGCTAGCTCGGTTTTACCCACCCCCGTACTACCAAGGAAGAGGAAACTACCTATAGGTTTTTTCGGATCTTGCATACCGGCACGAGACCTCCGAACGGCATCTGAAACCACTTGAATAGCTTCTTTTTGACCAGCTACACGTTTTTCTAATTCTTGCTCGAGATACAACAGTTTCTCTCTATCACTCTGAAGCATTTTAGTCACCGGTATACCGGTCCATTTAGCTACTACTGCAGCTATATCCTCCGCCTTAACTTCTTCATTGATCAAATTATCTTCAGAAGAGTTTTTACCGGATAAACTTTTCAAACGTTCTTCTGCCTGAGGAATCTTTCCGTACCGTATCTCTGCAACCTTTCCATAGTCGCCTGCCCTCTCCGCCTGCTCAGCTTCAAAGCGGAGATTATCCAGACTTTCTTTCAAGGTACGGATCTCATCTACCTTACCTTTCTCAGCTTCCCATCTTACTTTTAAGGCTGAATACTCTTCGTTCAAATCAGAAATTTCTTTTGAAAGTAATGCTTCTTTCTCTTGATCCTTTTCTCGCCTGATGGCCTCTCTTTCGATCTCAAGCTGCATAATCTTTCTACGCAGCTCGTCCATTTCTTCCGGCATGGAATCCATCTCCAAACGAAGTTTAGCTGCTGCTTCGTCCATTAGATCTATGGCTTTGTCAGGCAAGAATCTATCTGAAATATATCTATGCGAAAGCTCCACGGCTGCTATTACGGCATCATCTTGAATCCTCACCCCATGATGAACTTCGTATTTTTCCTTGATACCCCTAAGTATAGATATAGCATCTGGAACAGTAGGTTCATCCACCATTACGGCCTGGAAACGTCTCTCTAAAGCTTTATCCTTCTCTATGTACTTTTGGTACTCTTTCAATGTAGTAGCACCAATAGCATGCAACTCTCCTCTGGCTAAAGCCGGCTTCAACAAGTTAGCCGCGTCCATGGCTCCCTCTCCTCCTCCACCAGCACCAATTAAGGTATGGATCTCATCTATAAAGAGGATGATTTCACCTTCAGAATCTGTAACCTCTTTGATCACGGCTTTTAAACGTTCTTCAAATTCACCTTTGTATTTAGCTCCAGCCACCAGAAGACCCATATCTAAGGAAATCACTCGTTTAGATTTTAGGTTTTCGGGAACATCTCCTTGTACAATCCTTTGCGCTAAACCTTCTACAATGGCCGTTTTGCCTACACCCGGCTCACCTAAAAGAATCGGGTTATTTTTTGATCTACGAGAAAGAATCTGTAGAACCCTACGAATCTCTTCGTCTCTACCGATCACCGGGTCTATTTTTCCCTGCTCTGCTAATTCGTTCAGGTCTTTGCTATACCTAGCTAAAGCCTGATATTTATTTTCTGCGTTCTGATCTTTCACTGGATTATTTTTTCCTCTTAATGATATAATTCTTGCTTTAACATCACTTTCTTTCACTCCTAATCTCTTAAGGAGCATAGCCGTAGCATCATTCCCTTTAAGTATCCCTATAAGCAATAGTTCTACACTGATAAACTCATCGCCAAACTCCTTTAGTGCAGTTTGTGCTGCTTGCAGGGCTTTGTTTAAATCATTTCCTAAATAAACTTGATCCCCTCCGGAGACCCTAGGATAAGTGGAGATGATTTGATTCAATCCTTCATCATAGGAAGCACTGTTTAGCTGACCTAACAAATGTTTCCCCGTTTCATCCTCGCCCAAAGCTTTCAGCAAATGACCGGTTTCCACTGATTGTTGGCCATGCCCTTGAGCTATTTCCACTGCTTGTTGGATCAACTCTTGAGCCTTGTGTGTATATTGATTCATAGCTTAACCATTTTTATCAGAATTAGATCAAAGCACATGCAAAAATCGAAATTCAGCCAAAAAGTCAGATTTCTTTTTGATTACAATTAAGAAAAGAGACAAAATGACTTATTACCCCTATTTAATAAACGAAAAAAAGGCAGAGATAAAATCCCTGCCTTCTAGTTAGCAAAAAAAGCCTAACCTTACTTTAAAGTAGCCATAAGTTTTTCATTCAATGCCACGTAGTCTTGGTTACTAGCGGCTTTAGCTTGACTTAAGGACAATTTAGCTGTTTCCATTGCCCCCTTCTTATCACCTAACTTCGCTTGAATCTTAGCTTTAGTATGCGTTACCCAAAAAGCATCTGGTTGTTGTTCTACCGCCTTATTCGCCCACTCTAGCGCCTTTTTAAGGTCTTTGCCATTATCTAAATAATATGATGCTGCGGCTAAATACGGACGGGTATCTGAAGACATTACCTTATTAATATTTGCCATCACCTTCTCATCAATTTCAGTAGTGATGGTGAATGGCACCATGGTGTTCTCCCAAATCATGTTAACTTCAAGTGAAGTATCTGTCTGCGCACCAAAAAGAATGGTAAAGGTTTCCCAGTGGAAATCTACATTTACTGGCTTTGCTGATACGGTAGCAATTACATTTGCCTCCTTAAAATTAAATACGCTGGTCTCAGGAGTACAGAAACGAATCTTCCATTCGTCCTTACCAATCACAGAAAGTATGGTGTATTTACCCGCCTTTAATGGAGTTCCGTTCACTTTAACATCTTCACCAAATGTGATTAAAGTTTGAGCATTGGCACCAGTTCTCCATAATTTACCATATGCTTCAAGATCGCCAAATATCTTTCTACCTCTAGCAGAGGGACGCGAATACTCAATCTCTACAGAAGATAGGGCGAATTCTTGCTTAATAGTTTGTAAAGGGCTTTTTGTAGGAACTTTAAACGACTGTGCACTGGCACCGTAAGTGATCAGCGCAAGGGCCAGAACTTTAATTAGTTTCATATGTTTAGTTTTAAGTTTATGAAGAAACAAAAATACAATATTGTTTTCAGCCAAAAAAATGAGACAATTTCTCCCCGTTAATCCTCATGGATCTGGACTTAACTCTATACATTTCGCTATTATATCTTAAGCCATTTTTATAACGTACGGATTTTTAGTACTTTGATGCCTTAACCTATTCAAGTATGAAAATAAAACTATTTGTCGTGGGGGTACTGGCAGCCATTTCGCCAGCGTTCGCCCAAAGCACTTACAGTTCCTCGGGGCAGATTCAAAGTAGGCTCAAAGCCTTAACCCGAACAAACATCACCCTAAGCACCATTGGAAAAAGTAGCGGAGGAAAGGACATCCAGGTCCTCAGCCTTTCCCAAGGTGACCCATCCAAAAATAAGGCAGTTTTACTCGTGGCAGGCGCTAACGGCACACACGGAGCAGGAACAGAAATTGCCCTTAAGATTGCAGAAGGGCTAGCAAAATTACCAGCTGACTCTTTGCAAAAACTATTACATCAAAAAACCTTATACATCATTCCGGCACTTAATCCTGATGCCTTGGATCAGCGTACTGCAAGCTTAGTATATGAGAGAGCCGGAAATGCCACCTCCCGCGATGATGATCGTGATGGAAGACTAAACGAAGACCCATTTGAAGACCTTAACGGTGATGGCCTCATCACATTACTTCGTGTAGAAGATCCTGCAGGCACCTACGTTGCTAGCAAAGAAGATCCCCGTGTTTTAGTTAAAGCTAACGCCTCTAAAGGAGAAAAAGGCAAGTACTTGCTGATAAGTGAAGGCATAGACAATGACAAAGACGGAAACTTCAATGAAGACGGTGCAGGTGGAGTAAATATCGACAAAAACTTTACCTTTGAATACCCGGTTTTTGAAGAAGGAGCTGGTGAACATCAAGCCTCAGAGCCAGAAACCAGAGCCTTTTTGGACTTTTTATACTCGCATACGAATATCCATACCGTTATCCATCTAGGTCTGGCGAATAATCTATCAGAACCTACTAAGTTCGACAGAATGAAAGCGAGCAGAAGAATCATTGCGGGCTGGTTGGAGAAAGATGCAGCTGTGACAGAAATGGTGAGTAAATGGTATAATAAATCAGTAAAATCTGCTGGTCCTGCTCTACCTCAAACACCCGGCAACTTAAGCCAAACAGCTTACTATCATGCAGGTAGATTCAGCTTTACTACACCGGGCTGGTGGGCTCCGTCATCCGGGAAAAAAGGGGAAACCAGCAGTCCTGAATTAGATTACCTAAAATGGGCAGATAAACAAGGTCTAAAAACCTTCGTGCCTTGGACAAAAATCAATCACCCTGACTTCCCTAACCAAAATGTGGAAGTGGGAGGTTTATACCCCGGAGCCATTTACAATCCTCCTATTCAATACTTGGATTCTGCTGCTATTCGCCACCAAGAATTCTTAAGCTCATATTTAGATGGAATGCCATCTACTGAACTTGTTAATTCAAAAGTAGAAAATTTGGGCAATGGATTACATAGAGTAACGGTAACCTTGGTAAACAAAGGTTTACTTCCTACCTACTCAGAGATCGGAGATAGAGTTAGATATATTTACAAAGTAAGTTGCAAAATCAAGTTGAGCAACGGACAAACGTTAGTTTCCGGAAAAGCAGCCAACTACCGTACCACTCTTCAAGCGGGAGAATCAGAACAATACTCCTGGCTAATCAATGGCAATGGTAAAATCACTATTGAAGGAGGATCCCCATCTTCCGGTATTTCTCAATTGGAATTGACGCTTAAATAAGAAGGAAATGAAAAAGATATATATAGCATTATTATCCCTATTGGCCTGGAACGCACAGGCCCAAAAAAGCGAGATCGCGCCGGAAGACCTGAATGGGATCCGTGCCATAGGATCTCCAGCAAACCCTAAGGTAAAGGTATATTGGAACAAATACAGCGACCATCAAGAGATTTACAGAATCTGCAATGATCTGGCTAAGGCCTATCCGGATTTGGTAAAGCTCCAATCCATAGGTAAATCCGTGGAAGGCCGCGATATATGGTTAATGAGCATTACCGATTATAAAACCGGAATAGCCGATAAAAAACCGGGATTTTATATTGACGGAAACATCCATGCTAATGAGTTACAAGGAACTGAAGTGGCCCTGTACACGGCTTGGTACTTAGCAGAAAGTTTCCAGTCCGTAGAATTTATCAATCAATTACTGAAAGATAAGATCTTCTACATTGCTCCTACCATAAGCCCTGATTCTAGAGAGTATTTCATCAAACATCCAAATAACCCCAATTCATCAAGAACCGGTAGACTACCTATGGATGATGACGGTGATGGTTTGATTGACGAGGATTTACTAGACGACTTAGACGGTGACGGTAACATCGTGATGATGAGAAGAAAATCTCCAACCGGTAGATATAAAATTGACCCTAATAACCCTCAAAGAATGATCATGGCTAAACAAGACGAGCCGGGTGAATATGAGATGTTAGGATACGAAGGTATAGACAATGACGGTGACGGAAGAGTAAACGAAGACGCTGTGGGTACTTATGACCCTAACCGCGACTGGGGATGGAATTGGCAACCGGATTATATCCAAAGAGGAGCCCTATTCTATCCGGGAATGCTACCGGAAACAAAGGCAGTGAAAAAGTTCATACTTGAACATCCTAACATTGCCGGAGCACAGAGTTACCACAACTACGGTGGTATGTTCCTTAGAGGACCAGGAGCTGCTGATGATGAAAAGTACTATAGCAGAAGTGATGTACAAGTGTATGATTATATAGGAAAACTTGGAGAAAAAATGGTTCCGGGTTACAACTATTTTGTGATCCATAAAGACCTTTATACTGTATTTGGAGGGGAAATCGACTGGTTAGCTCTGGGTAGAGGAATCTTTACTTTCAGTAATGAATTATTCACTTCTTATAAACTATTCAATAAGAAATCCAGCGAAGGTAGGTTTGAAAATGTAGAATTTGAAGATTTTGACAAGTTACTTCTTTTCGGAGATGGCTATGTTAAATGGAAGCCTTACAAACACCCTCAGTTTGGAGATATAGAAATAGGTGGACCAAAGAAGAACTATATCAGAAACCATCCAGGATTCTTATTAATGGAAGATACCCATAGAAACATGGCGTTTACCTTACTTCATGCTTATCAAATGCCTAAGTTAGAAATTGCTGACGTGAAGAAAAAAGACCTAGGAGGCGGCTTGACAGAAGTTACTGCATTAGTCATGAACAGAAGAATCATGCCTACCCACTCTGCTCACGATGTTAAGTTTAAAATAGAAAGACCGGATTATATCAGTTTGAAAGGAGCCCAAGTGCTTGCTGGGATGATCGTTGAAAATGAAGATTTTAACTTATCCAAAGAACAAAAAACAGAACCTAATAAGATTGCCGTTGAAAATATTCCGGGCATGGGTTTTGTAAAAGTAAGATGGATAGTTAAAGGAAAAGTGGAAGGATCTACCCTAGAGGTAGATAGCGCAAAAGGAGGTATTGTTTCCCAAAAACTCTAAAAACCGAAAGGCCGTTTCTTAGTAAACGGCCTTTTTTTTACCATAAACCAAACACTTACTCCTTTCCACCCTTATTTTTGTAAAAAATAGAGGGGATGACCATAGGGTACGACGGTAAACGCTATTTCCACAATAAGTCAGGGCTAGGTAATTACAGCAGAGATCTAATTCGAATTCTGAGCACAAATTATCCAGAACATCAATATTATCTATATGATGAGCGCCCGGACTCTATTCCTTCACATCCTTCTATCTCTCACATTCCAATCAAGGGTTTCCTGGGCAGGCAACTAAGTTTAGGCAAACAGGCCGAGGGTTGCGATATCTTTCATGGACTATCCGGTGAGCTCCCACTTCGATGGGGCAAAAAATCTCCTAAAAAGATAGTCACCATTCATGATCTTATCTTTGAAAAGCTGCCTGATTATTACGCATTTTTAGACAGAAAGATATATTTTAAGAAGTTTCAATATGCATGTGAAAAAGCTGACATCGTCGTAGCTATTTCAGAGCAGACAAAAGATGACATAATAGAGCATTTTGGAACACCTGAAGATAAAATAAAAGTGATATATCAAGGGTGTAGCCATTTATTCAAGAGAATATACTCCGCCGCAGAAAAGACTGAGATCAAAGAGAAATATTCCCTTCCTGATGAATTTATCTTAAATGTAGGAACATTAGAAAGCAGAAAGAACGGTTTGATCCTCCTGCAAGCCCTAAAAGCCACGGACATACCCCTGGTATTTATAGGACGCAAAACAGATTATGCGAAGAAGATGGAGCAGTTTGCTCAGGAGAATAAAATGGAAAACAGAGTACACTTCCTAGAAGGACTTAGTAATGAGGAAGTGGCTATCTTATATAGTTTAGCCAAAATATTCGCCTATCCATCTGAATACGAAGGCTTTGGAATTCCCATTATAGAGGCCCTATACTCCGGTATTCCAGTAGTAACTAACCAAGCAGGAGTTTTTCCGGAAGCTGGAGGACCCTCATCTGCTTACGTAGATATACATAATGCTGAAGAAGTTAAGGCCAAGCTAATATCCCTGTGGGATAATGAGCTTGAAAGAGAGAGAATGAGTAGGGAGGGAAGGACTTTTGTACAGAAATTTGACGACCTTACTCTGGCAAAACAATGGATGGAATTGTATCAAACTCTTCTTTAAAAATACCATTTTCTGCATAGTACGTAGCTGAAGCCATCACTTCAAGCAGACGTAAATGATTTTCCTGGAAATGATTCCTGCTATTAGGCTTATGGTGCAAATGGTACTGTATGGCAGCTAATTTAACCTGACGTAAGAAACAACCTTTAACTAATAAACGCCAAACCAATTCTGAATCTTCTCTCCCCCAGCCCTCAAAGTTCTCATCATAGCCATTAATAGCTAAAAGATCCCTCTTCCAAAAGCTCATATTACAGCCTCTAATCTTATATATCAACTCTTCGGGAGGGAGCCCGTTTACTGAATACCGGGATCCTAGTTCCGGAAAATGCAAAGCATTCAATCTATTCTTAATACCCCTAGAAATAGGGCTAAATGTAAATTTACCAGATTTTATAGCCTCATGGGTTGCTGATTCACCCACTAAAACCCTTGAACCGGAAATAAAATGATTATCTAAAGCCAAGGAATGATGATCTTCTATGAAGCGAGGATGTAGCAGAGTATCCCCATCTATTTGAATAATATACTCAGCCTCACATTCTTTAATAGCTAAATTCCGTATGCGTGAAGCCCGAAAACCTCTGTCTTCTTGCCAGACATGTTTGATAGGAATATCAAGAATATCCCTGAATTCAGTGATTACCTCTCGAGTTTCCGGACCTGAACCGTCATCAGCAATCACCACTTCCAAAGGTGAAACCGTTTGAATCCGAACCGTTTCTAAGATTAATCTTAAGGCTTCCGGCCAGTTATACGTAGAGATTAATAAAGAAGAATTCATGCTAGCTGTTTAGATTTAGTATGCAATAAACGATTTTACTGACCAAATCTTTCCTATTCTAGTGAAAAAAATGGCCGTAGGCTCATTATTTAGGCCTTTCCTCGTATATTTAAGCCATTATAAATTGACCTTATGATTAAAAAACTTCTAGTAGCGGCGTTATTATGGAGCGCTCAGGGTTTCGCACAGGAATGGAAACCTTTATTTAATGGAAAGAATTTAGATGGTTGGAAACAGTTGGGAGGAAAAGCCATCTACAAAGTGGAGGACGGTGCTATTGTAGGTATCACGGTCAGTAACACACCTAATTCCTTTTTGGTAACTGAAGAGGAATATGGAGATTTTGTTTTGGAACTTGATCTGTACCTTGATGAACCTATGAACTCAGGTATTCAGTTTAGAAGTCTTTCTAAGCCGGATTATCAAAACGGCAGAGTTCACGGATACCAAATGGAGATAGATCCATCTTCCAGAGGATGGTCTGGTGGAATCTATGACGAAGGCAGAAGAGACTGGTTAACTTTCCCTGAAAACAACCCAGAAGCGAAAAAAGCTTTCAAAATGGGACAATGGAACAAGTATAGAATTGAGGCCATTGGTACTCATATCAGAACCTTTATCAATGGTGTTCCGGTATCTTATTTGATAGATGATATGACTCCAAAAGGTTTTATCGCACTACAGGTTCACAGCATCTATGCTGAAATGAAACCGGGCATGAAAATCAAATGGAAGAACATTCGTATCAATACCAAAAATCCTAAACTTAGTCCGGTAGATAATACCCCTGTGGTGAACTTGATAGATAACTACCTTTCTGATCAAGAAAAGCACCAAGGATTCACCCTACTTTTTAACGGTAAAGACCTGAGCGGCTGGAGAAATGTATACTCGCAGGAAATGCCAACCAAAAGATGGACCGTTAAGGATGGCCAAATGATAGTTAGCCCATCAGACGGTTCTGAGACGGGTAATGATATAGTAAGTACCCGTAAATTCTCTGCTTTTGAGTTAGTTTTCTCTTTCCAACTCAGCGAAGGTGCTAACTCAGGCGTAAAATACTTCGTAGAAGAGAAATTTGATTCAGGCGGTAAATCCGGAATAGGTCTAGAATATCAAATTCTGGATGATGAAAAACATCCGGATGCGAAAATGGGAGCCGTAGGGAACAGAACCCTGGCTAGCCTATATGACCTGATTCCTTCTGAAAAGATTGACAAGCGTTTCTTTGGTAAGAAAACCGACTGGAAAACCGGTAGAATAGTAGTTTACCCTGACAATAGAGTAGAACACTGGTTAAACGGATTTAAAGTACTAGAATACAAAAGAAATGACAATATCTTCAAAGCACTGGTTGCAAGAAGTAAATACAAAGATTTTGAAGGTTTTGGAGCAGCAAAAGAAGGCCCGATCTTACTTCAAGACCATGGTGATCTAGTAAAATACAAAAACATCAAGATTCGCGAATTAAAATAAATAAAGGATGCTTCGGCATCCTTTATCCTAATGCCACATCTAAAAACATCATCAGCGCAAATCCAAGCATAGTCCCTACAGTAGATAAGTCAGTCTCGTCTCCATTTTGAGACTCAGGTATCAATTCCTCAACTACCACAAAGATCATCGCACCTGCCGCGAAAGATAAGGCATAAGGCAGAACAGGAGCTACATACAAAACGAGTAAGGCTCCTAAAACGCCTGCAATAGGTTCCACCATCCCGCTCAGCTGGCCATATTTAAAGGCTTTCCATCTGGAGAAACCTTCTCGTCGCAATGGGATAGAAACCGCAGCACCTTCCGGAAAGTTTTGTAAACCTATACCCATGGCTAAAGCAATAGCTGTAGTCAGTACCTCCATACTTGGATTCTGCAATAAGGCTCCAAACGCTACACCTACCGCTAAACCTTCAGGAATATTATGTAAAGTAATTGACAATACCAGAAGTACACTGCGATGCCAAGAAGTCTTAATTCCCTCCGCTTCTTCCGTGCTTTTACTTAAGTGCACATGCGGCAGAAACTTATCCATGGCAAATAAAAAAGCACCACCAAAGAGAAAACCTATCACTGCAGGTAGCCAAGAGATCCCTCCTCTCTCTTCCTCTAATGCTATACTTGGTGCGAGAAGCGACCAGAAACTTGCAGCGATCATAACCCCTGCAGCAAAGCCCAACATGAGGTTTAAAGCTTTCTTATTGATTTCTTTGAAGAAAAAAACACAGGAAGCACCTACAGCTGTAACTCCCCATGTAAATAAGGTAGCTAACAAGGCCAAGAATACCGGATGCCATGAAAGTAAGTCTTCTAAATGCATAATGTTAGATTAATCTAAGTTTGAGAACAAAAATACTAACTCTCTCATATATAATCAATCTACCATTGCAGCTTTTTGATAAAATAGATCTGCTGGCTACCAGCTTCAAAAGGACGGGACTCTGCCACACCATAAACGAGTAGAGATTTAAAATCTAAAGTCTGGACTGAGAAATCACCATCATCTACCTTCCATGGTTCCTCTGGAGAGAATAGTAAATGGAATTCTTTCTTTCCATCAATGAGGTAACTTAACCCTCTCTTGTAGGGTAAGAAGGGAACAAACTGATCTTTGGTAAACAGCAATGCGCTTTGAGGTTCAAATCGAATAAAAGGATCACTTTCGATCTTGAATACATCTTCCTGAACTACATTTCCATCTTGATCCCATTCCAGAACCATTAATTGATTCACTTTATTCTCACTTACCGTCATGCTTCCCCCCTGATAATTTTGGATCTGAGCTGAAGAGGACAAAGCCTGATAAAATTCTAAAGTGGACACAAATCCATTGGCACGGAACAAAGTTTTTTGCCGTATATCTATCTTCTTACCTTTATCCCTTTTCATTTCTAATCGCCTTACCTGCCTTGAAGGTAGATTTTCCGTGTACTTAGAAAAGGATATCAAACTTTTAAAATGTAGAGGTTCTTCTAAAGAACCGAAGAAAAACCCTTCTGCGAGTGGAGCACAATAAGAATTATAAGTGCCAGCTAAATAGGGAGTCCCATCTGATCCTAAAGTAAAATCGAAGTCTTGCAACTTATGCTTTTTGTCTCCCAAAATCTTCCTGTAGAGTAGTTTTCCATTTGCATCATATGTGCCCAAACTAACTATACAGGTGGTACTAGAAGAGGTCAAAACGTAAATTTCATCCCTCATGGAATTGAAGAAAAGCCCTCTGAGCTCGGTATTTTTTTGATATACCTGTGGTAAAACCTTCCCTGTCTTTGCTTCCAAATCATGAATCTCTATCACTGGTTTATCATTGTACCACCCATATACAATCGGCATTCCCTTAAATACAGAGAAGCCTATCTTATCTAAGCTGGTCAGGGATTCAAACGAATGAGCAGTTACCTTATGAGTAAAGAGGTCAAAATCTAAGAGATGGAACTTCTTTGATCCTTTATCATGGGATAAGTGGTAAAGAGATCTACCGCTAACCACCTGCCCTATGGGCTCATAGAATCGAGGCAGAGGCGCTATGGGATTCCAGATGACCTCCAGATTTCCATTGAATTTATAAAAACTGATCTTCCTATCTCTACCGTAAGGATCCGTCTGATAATTGACCAATAGAACATCCTCTTCATAAGGTATCAAATCCAGGTCTTCCTGAACACCCTCCGGAAGAAGGATACTATTATGCGCTACTTCACGTAATTGAGCGTGGAGAGCCAGTGAAAGAAAAAGTAAAGGGATTAAGTGTTTCATCTTTTGCCTAGTTCAACAACCTCCAAATGGGAGATTTTACCCTCTGATAACTCCATTCTCATAAGGGTACGAACGGCATGAAAACCATGTCTACCGGCAGCGCCTGGATTAATATACACCAGTCCATCCCCTTTAATTACACGTAAAATATGGGAATGTCCGCAAATAAACAAGTGTGGATTATGCTTTTTAATCAAGCTTTTAACTTTAGCTGGAAACTTACCGGGTAATCCACCAATATGAATAATTAGTATTCTTAAACCTTCTCTTTCTAAAAGCAGATGCTCTGGCCACTCATAGCGTAAAGGAGGCCCATCTATATTACCATAAACGCCATATAAGGGTTTAAAACCAGCCAAAGCATCAGAAACGGAAATATCCCCTACATCACCTATATGCCAGATTTCATCACAGTCCTGAAAATGTGTAAATACGCCGGGATCTAAATAGGAATGTGTGTCAGATATAAGACCTATGCGAATCATTCCCACTTCACTTTAATTCCGTGATAATGCGTCTGCTCAACATAATCCTTCCTCAAGGGATGGCCTTGCCAGTCGGCCGGCAAAAGAATGCGCCTTAAATCCGGATGCCCAGTAAACTTAACACCGAATAGATCAAAGATCTCCCTTTCGTGCCAATCAGCAGTCTTCCACAGTTCCGTTAAACTTGGAGCTTCAGAATCTTCCCTAGGAAGCGTCATTTTGAGAATAATTCCATGTTCAAGGGGAAGAGAACTTAGATGATAAATCAAATCCAGTGTGCCTGCGGAAGGCCCATTATCTACACAGGTAATGCAGTGGAGAAAATCAAAGTAAAACCCAGGAGTTTTATTCAAAAACGTGCAGATACTGTGTAAATCTTCCGACTTTATCTGCAAAAAAGGCTGTAGAACATCTCCATGATATTCTACAGCTATTCCTAGCTCCTTTTCTAAAGTCTGCGCAATATGTAGACTGGAGCTTAAATTCATTTTTTAATTTTTTTGTGCCAAAAGATACATTACGGCCATTCTCACGGCTACTCCGTTTTCCACCTGATCCAGGATGATAGAGTGTCCGGAATCCGCAGCATCAGAGCTTAGTTCCACACCCCTATTTATAGGCCCAGGATGCATGACTATGATCTCTTTATCCAATTCATCCAGCATCTTCTTCGTAATTCCATAATACAAGGAATATTCTCTCAAAGAAGGGAAGAATTTCAATTGCTGACGTTCTAGTTGGATACGCAATACGTTAGCCACATCACACCATCTCAAGGCTTCTCCTACCGTATCGAATCTTTTAACGCCTAAGGTATGAAGATATTTAGGTATCAATGTTGTAGGACCACAAACAGCCACTTCTGCTCCTAATTTTTGCAAGCAGAAGATATTAGACAAAGCTACCCTTGAGTGGGTAATGTCACCTATAATAGCTATCCTTTTCCCGGCCAAATCTCCTAACCTCTCCTGCATGGAGAAAGAGTCAAGAAGGGCCTGGGTAGGGTGCTCATGAGTACCGTCTCCGGCATTTACTATGTTAGCTTTGATCTTATCCGACAAGAAATGTGGAGCTCCCGGGCTGCTATGACGCATGACTACCATATCTACCTTCATGGCTAGGATGTTATTTACAGTGTCCAAAAGGGTTTCCCCTTTTTTAACTGAACTACCGGAAGAAGTAAAATTAATAGTATCTGCTGAAAGTCTCTTCTCTGCTAACTCAAAGGAAAGACGAGTACGGGTAGAATTTTCAAAGAATAGATTAGCAATGGTGATATCTCTCAAGGAAGGCACCTTTTTAATAGGCCTATTGATCACTTCCTTAAAACTTTTTGCTGTTTCTAATATGAGCTCTATATCTTGGGCCGTGATGTTCTTTATGCCCAGCAAATGTCTAGTACTTATGGCCTGCTGCATCGAGAAGAATAATTTGACAAATTTAGTAAGATTTAGGCCGTTTTCCCAATACAAAAGCGAAAATTGCAATCAATGCCAAACTTCCATTTGGTGTATTCCTGCGTTCATCACTACGCTTCCACTCTGCTTTTCAAGCTTTCCCGAAGAAAACTTATAGAAATAAATCTGTCCTATAGGCTTTCCAAATTGTTTGGTGTAAGCACAAGAGATGGCTAAATTCTTCCCGTTCTTATCCCATTTTAGAGAGGCCGGCTGCAGCCCGTCTGTTGTGATTTCCGACCTTAATTCTAGGCTCTCATTTTTAAAGGAGAAAATGCTGACCATAGCTTCCACTTTCCCATGAGTTACTCCTAAGTAATCTCCGGAAGGATGTAAACTCAATTGCCTTGGCTGAAATCCTACATCTATGCGTGAAATCAACTGATGTTTCCCAGAGTCGTCCTGACTCAAACGAATAACAAAAATCTGACCTTTTCGGTGATCATCTCCTTCATCCAAAAGAAAAAAGGACTTACCATCTTTACTAAAGGCCCCTTGGCTTGGAACTCCCTCAAATTTGGTCAACTCGCCCACCTGTTCTAAACGTATGATTCTGTTTTTATCCCAAACCACCCGAATCAGGCCTAACTCTTTGTCTTCCTTTCTAATAAATGCAAGATATTGCTTATTGGGATGCCAAATCAAATCATTTATAGCTCCACCTTCCATATGCAATACTCCCGGAAGTAAACGGATAGGCTTCCCAAAATCATCCAATTCAAAGATTTGAATCTCATTTCCGGCGGTTGTAGAACTGATGGTTAAATAATGCTGGGAAGGATCAAAACTTAAGGATGTGGGGTTCTCCGCTACCGGAAATCTATAATCGGGCCGAAGCTGATGATCTTGCAACTTTACTACACTAACATAAGTTCCGGGCGCATATTCCTCTCCCTGCTTTTGCCCTTTGGTTTCAAGTATATATACACTCTTAGCCTTAAGCCCTATAATTCTGTGATTGTTTTCAATGGAGTTTGAAATCCCAATCTCTGAGGGGTGACGGGAATCCTGTAGCTTCAGAGGGAGTGCAAAATAGCCCAATTTATCCTGACCATCTTGAAGGTAAAATAATCCCTTAGCATCAAAATCAGGGGCTTGGGCAAAAGTAGAAACGGATAGAATTAGTCCAAAGGAAAGTTTTTTCATGGATTAGCGCCGAATTGTATATATGTGCGAAGTATGAATTCCTGGATTGATGATTCATGTGTACCTCCCTTTACCGTGACCAAATTTACTTTTGGAGAGCCTGCTTCCGTCATACCCTCATAAGCTGTTTTGGAATTTATGTAAGGAACGTAAGTGTCTGCATCTCCATGTACCAATAAGGTTTGAGTCAGCGACTTCCAATGCGTGAGATCATTTTCCTTAAAGGCTTTCCTGACTTCTTCCTCCCCTCCTCCATTATACGAACTCACAAAAGTGGGATTCAAAAGCGTATTAAAGCTGCCTGTAAAATTAACCTTATACCCGTCCTTTTCAATGGCTGAAGCATAAGGCTCCTTAAAGAAATAGGACATGGGCTTTTTCCAATTATAAATTCGATTATAGGTTTGAAGTACCCAAATATAAGAACGGTTATGGTTAGCCTCTCCGGCTGTAGGTTCATTTACAAACAAATCCAAAAGTAAGGACTTATTATACGCACCGGCACCGCAAGAACTTGCCACCAAATTAAATTCTTTACTAAAGCTTGCTTCTATTAATTTTTGAGTAGCCAAAGTAGCATAACCGCCAGCTGAATAGCCGGCCAGATACAATCTATTATCCCAGTCGGTCTTAGCCTCCTTCATGAATTCCTTAACAGCCAATAGATAATCTACTGCTGGGACCGCTAATCCCTCTGCATGTTCGTACGGATGCGGTTCCGCTTTGGATTCCCCATAACCCACATAGTCCGGCATAGCTGTAGCGAAGCCCACAGCTCCCATAAATAAAGCTAAAAGACTTTCAGTACCTGACTTAAAATACGAAGGAGCATCTGACTCTTCAAATTGGGTGCCATGTTGTATGCTTAAAAGCCGAACCTTAGCGGCACCTATTGGCATGACCAAAGCACCTGATGCTACAATTTCTTTTCCATCAGTGGTGATAGTGGTATACCTCACTTTGTACAGTTTGATATCATGTTTTAAAGCACCACCTATCAAAGGCGCCAAATCCCCCATTAAGGGAGCTGCTAAAGCCAGCACTTCTTCCTTCTTCATTTCCTTTACTTCCTGAACATCTACTAGTCGGGAAGCCAACTCCGGCTCATCCGAATTTTTACAAGAAACAAAGGCTATTAATAGTAAGAAGTACCACTTTTTCATGCTTTTATGAGTTTTTCTCTGAATTTGTCTAATAGTTCATTCAACCTCCTCATTTCCTCTGTATCTAGATCAAGGTGTTCGTTCATCATCTGAGTCATTTTATCAGAAATGGCATTTAGCACCTCTTCTCCTTTTTCTGTAATAGTCACATCGCAAGCCCTCCTATTGGACTCTTTCTGCTTGCGCTCCACCAGTCCCTTATAATACAACTTATCCACTAAACGGGAAGCGTTTGACATCTTATCTAACATACGCTCTATGATTCCGTTGATGGTGATGGGTTGGCCATGTTGCCCCTTTAGAATACGTAAAACGTTATACTGTTCGATACTAATATCAAATTCCTTCACGATTTTATTGTGAAAGATAGTTATCAAATTGTTCGTATATATGATATTTACGATGCATTTCTCGCTTTCTGACTGAAAGGGACGAGTTTGCTTGATTTCAGTTTCTAAACTCATAAGCTACTTTCACTTTCATGTATTAACATAATTTACAAAAGTAAGCTTATTTTCCAAACCATTCATGAAATTAAATGAGAAAATTACATTAGTATCCGGATCACCTAGAAGAAAACAAATACTTGAAGAAGCAGGGTTTACTATAATCATCCGTCCTACAGACACTGACGAGTCATTTGACCCTTCTGAAAACCTATACAAAGTACCGGAAATCCTGGCTAGAAGAAAGGTAGAAGCTGCTTTACCTCAGGCGGGAATAATTATTGGAGCTGATACTGTAGTAATAGTTGAGGGAGAGATTTTAAACAAGCCTAGCGACTATGAAGAAGCATTTACAATGCTTAAGAAACTGAGCGGAAAAACACATGAAGTAGTTACCGGAGTATGTATTTCAGATCCAAATGGGATTCATACCATCTCAGACTGTACCAAAGTGCACTTCAAAACACTAGAAGATGCTGAGATTGATTATTACATAAAGAATTATAAACCTTTTGACAAAGCCGGCTCCTATGGTGTTCAAGATTTCATTGGAATGGCGGGAATTGAAAAAATTGATGGTTCATTCTACACCGTGATGGGACTACCCATTCACCTCATTTACTCACAATTGAAACCATTTATTACATGGGAAGAGAACAAGTAGTCATCTTCATGAACGAAGAAGATGACAAAGTATATGTAAAAGTACCAGCGGGAGTATCTACCCGGTTTGAATTACAAAACCTGGCAGGAAAGCTTCTGTCAGAATCTATTCATGATAAGGGATTACATGATTTTGATCTAAGTGGCCTTCCTGAGGGAATTTATTTTGTTTTGGTTAATCAAAATGATAAAATATCATCTAAAAAGATAGTAAAAGGATATCACCCATGAGATTATTAATAGATATGGATGATGTGCTGGCGGATACCGGCGCAAAGATTCTGGATGTATTCAATCAAAGGAACGGACTTCAATTAGAAAAATCCTTTTTTGAAGATAAGCATTTTTATGAATATATCAAAGGACATAATTCCTATAGAGACGCTTTATATGAACCCGGTTTCTTCAGAGACATAAAAGTTTTTCCGGATGCTATAGATGTAGTGAAAGAGCTTAATGAAAAATTTGAGGTCTATATCGTTTCAGCGGCTACGGAATTTCCCTTATCTCTAACTGAAAAAATGGAATGGTTAGATGAACACTTCCCCTTCATTTCCTGGAGAAATCGAGTTTTCTGTGGAGATAAATCTATAGTGCATGGAGACATAATGATTGATGACCACGCCAGGAATTTTGAAAACTTCTCAGGCAGGAAAATACTATTTCATTCCATGCATAATACGCAGGTACAAGGCTATGAAAGGGTAAAATCATGGAGAGAGATCAGAGACCTTATAGGGTGTGCAGGAAAAGAATAAATCCCATAATGAATTGAAACAAAAACCACTATTCTCTATTTTGGTTTTGAAATTATAAAAATTGAAACCCAACCTTAAATAAAACATGAGAATTGCCCTACTCTACCTAGTGGTTCTCTTACTAGAAATCTACGGAAGTACAGCCTATCATAGACCCTTAGTTTGGATCACAAAACCATTATTAATGCCTTTACTGATGTATCTAGCCTACCAAAAAGGTATAAAGGACAAGTGGCTTTATGTAGCCTTAGTGGGGAGCTGGTTAGGAGACATTTTTTTAATGTTAGATGGGCAATTTTTTCCAGGTTTAGTTTCCTTTCTTTTTGCACATATAGCTTATATCATCTTATTCAAGCCCTACTATACATTCAGTTTTATCCCTATCTTTCTCCTAGCATTGATTACCAGCGCCTATCTCATATTCCTTCTACCGCATATACCGCTAGAAATGAAATGGCCGGTCATCACATATTGCTCTGTCATAACAGGTATGGGTATTATGGCCTCATCTTTGGACTTAAAAAGCAAAAAATGGATTACCTTAGGCGCACTGCTCTTTATCCTATCAGACTCATTAATAGCATACAATAAATTTTTCCAGAGTCTTCCCTACTCCGCATTCTTCATCATGGGAACATACGGAGCGGCTCAGTACCTCATTTTAAAGGGATGGTCTAAAAAAGATTTTGCTTGATCAACTTGATAGCTATAGCCAGAATAATCAAACCAAATACCTTTTGAAGTACTTCCACAGTTCCCGGATTCAGTTTTCTTTCTAACCAACCGGATGATTTTAGCACTACAAAAATGAGAATCAGGTTAATGAAAATACCGGCCAGGATATTGACATCATGATAAACCGCCTTTAGTGAAATTAAGGTAGTCATGGTACCCGCACCGGCAATGATAGGAAAAGCAAGTGGAACAATGCTGGATGCCTTACTATCCGCAGAAGGAGTATGTTTAAAGATTTCCCTTCCCAAGATCATCTCAAAGGCAATGATCAGTAGAATCAAGGCACCCGCTACCGCAAAAGATTCCACATCAACTCCAAAAAGTTGTAAGATCTTAACTCCTACAAAAAGGTATACAATCATCAGTATACCAGAGATCAAAGTAATACGCTCTGCATGTACATTACCTATCTTCTTTCTAAGATTTAGAATAATAGGGATAGAACCTAATATATCTATCACTGAAAACAGGATAAGAGTAATAGAAAACAATTCTTTGAAATTAAATTCGGAGAAAAAATCCATGGCACTATGTTTTTACAAAAATAGAAAGTAATCTAGATAATTCTTTATAGTGCAAGTCAGGAATAGCCGGAAAATTCGCTATTCTGAAAGTATTTTCTTTCCACTCCCCATAGCCTTTCCCTATAAGCACTCCATTTTTCTCCAAAAAGTGGGAAAGTTCTCTAGGATGGTCACATTTGAATACTAGCACGGTGGTGGATCTCAAATCAGGATTTTCAATCAGTGGGGCATAATATTCCCTAAGTTCATTATACAATTGTTGCGCTCTTTGCTCCAACCGTGAATGTATGATTTTCTTTCCCTCTAAACCTTCCAAAACCCTCTTCAGAAGATAAATTCCCAATAGATTCGGCGTATAGGGGGTCTGATGCTTAGAGAAATTCTCTTCTAAAAAAAGAACGCTATTATAGTGTAGACGCTCTCCCTTTTCCTTTGCTCTCATGCGTGCTTTTGGAGAAAGAATCAGTAGCCCCATTCCTGATGGTAGGCCGAAACACTTCTGAACAGAGGCAATCCAGACATCCACTTTGGACATTTCATAAGCCCTTCCCCCCAAAGAAGAAACCACATCCATGACTATTAAGCCTTCTCTTTCCTGAGGGATGCAAGGTATATGCGTTCCGTTTGAGGTCTCATTTGCCACAACGCACACATCTCCATGGGTGGGAAACATGGGAAATTCATTCGGCTCAAAGGATAAAGAATGCGAATCTGGAAGAATTCCTTTGGAATACTCCATCCATTTTTTTCCAAATGCTCCATTGTAGACAAACGTGGGCTCCACTAGCAAAGACTGTGCACAAATCTCCCAGGCCTCCGTAGCGGAAGAAACAAAATACACAGAATAATCCGAAGGGATCTCCAAATGTCTTTTTAACTCCAGGATACAGGACCCAATCAACTCCATGCCTTGCTCAGATCTATGGTTCCGTTCCAGTATACCCAGCTCAAACGCTTCCTGGGCATATTGGGGAACTTCTGAATAGATCTTGGAAGGTCCCGGATAGAAGTTGATCATACTTTTAAAGGAATTCTGATTCTAGGTTTCTCTGCATTGATTTCTGACTTGAACAAGGAAAACCATTGAAATACTTCGTCTAAGGCAGGTAGGTTAATAGAGTACATCACAAATTGGCCTTTCTTTTTAGCCGTAACCAGTTCCGCCTGCTTTAAAATGTCCAGATGGTGACTGATACTAGGCTTTGAAATGTTAAACCTGTCTGCAATCTCCCCGGCTGCAGCAGGGTGAATGCGCAGAATCTCAAGGATTTCCCGACGGGTACCATCATTCAAAGCCTTAAAATACTTATCCATGATAGGGTTGTTAACTTAATATTTATACAAATAACTAACTATATTTTATTATGTCAAATTTTTCTCTAATTTTCTTTATGAAAACCCTTTCCCTCACCACTTACACAAAGAATATTTGGTATATTTGCGTATTGTATAGGGGCGTAATCATTAAATCACATGAGAATCCTAAAATTTGGCGGAACTTCTGTAGGCACAGTTCAAAGCATCACAGAAGTAGCAGACATTATCCAAAAGAAACACAGCAAGTCCCAAGGTTTAGTTGCCGTATTTTCAGCCATGTCAGGTGTGACAAACAAGCTTATTGAAGCGGGAAATTTGGCGGCAACTGGCAAATCAAGCTATCAAGAGATCCTAAAAACCATTGAAGATCGTCACTTTGAAGTGATCAAAGCTTTGGTTCCAGTAAAATCTCAAAGTGCAATCCTAGCTAGGATTAAGGGAGAAATTAATGACCTGGAAGATTTTCTAAAAGGGATCACCTACATCCAGGAACTCACTCCCCGAACATCAGACTTCCTGGTGAGCTTCGGTGAAAGACTATCCACCCAAATGCTAGCCTTCATTCTACAAGAAAGAGGTATACCTACCGAATATTGGGATGCTAGGAAGATTATAAAAACGAATAGTACTTACGGTTGTGCGGAAGTTGATACCTTAAGCACACATGAAAATATTATCCAAAATCTTAACAATACGGAGGTAATATACTGTGTAACCGGATTTATCGCATCAGATGAAAAAGGTGTAACCACTACCTTAGGCAGAGGTGGCTCAGACTATACAGCTTCCATCCTAGGGGCTGCACTAAATGCTGAAGTCATAGAGATTTGGACTGACGTGAACGGCATGATGACCGCAGATCCCAGAAAAGTGAAGAATGCTTTTTCTATACCTGAGATCTCGTATTCAGAAGCCATGGAACTCTCTCATTTTGGAGCAAAGGTCATCTACCCTCCTAGTTTGATTCCTGCCTTTCAAAGAGATATTCCAATACGTATCCTGAACACCTTCGATAGTGCACATCCGGGAACCATTATTAGCAAAACCGTAGCACAAAAGGCATATTCCATTACGGGAATCAGCTCCATCGATGACATAGCTTTAGTGAATTTACAAGGTAATGGCATGATAGGAGTAGCTGGGGTATCAGCTAAGTTGTTTGGCCTATTAGCAGATAATAACATATCTGTCATACTGATCACCCAGGCTTCATCTGAGCATTCCATCTGTTTTGCAGTAGAACCTACTGCGGGTGAGAAGGTAAGAAACATTTTAGAAAGAGGCTTTAGATCTGAGATCGAGAATGGAGAGATAGAGAATGTCTCTATCCAATATAACCTCTCTATCCTGGCTACAGTAGGTGAAGGAATGCGTTCCAGCTCCGGTATTTCCGGTAAACTATTCTCCGTTTTAGGTAAGAACGGTATTAATGTAGTAGCTACTGCCCAAGGCTCATCTGAGCTAAATATCTCTGTGGTAATCAAGAAAAAGGACATTGCCAAAGCCCTGAATGCAGTGCATGAATCCTTTTTTGAGATTGATGGCTTTACCATCAACTTGTTTATCTTAGGTCCGACTGGATTAATAGGACGAACACTGCTAAGACAGATACTCGCACAAAGGGAATACCTGAAGAAGGAGAAGAACGTAAGTATCCGATTAGTAGGTATGACTAACACTCGGAAAATGCTTTTAAACCCGGAAGGAATTCCCCTCGATGACGCCATTGAGCGTTTATTAGAGGACGGAGAAGTAGTGAATCAAAGTGAGTTCTTTGAAGATATGCAAGCTTTGAACCTGAGCAATTCCGTATTTGTAGATTGTTCTGCCGACAAAAACATCATTCAGTATTACGCCCCTTTACTGCAAAGTAATATATCTATCGTCACTCCGAATAAGGTAGCTAATTCCGGATCATATGAAGAATATGCCTTACTTAGAGACATCTCAAAAAGGAGAAACGTTAAATTCTTATACGAAACAAATGTAGGAGCAGGTTTGCCTATCATTAACACCTTACAAGGTTTGATCAATAGCGGTGACCAAATCCAGAAGATTGAAGCCGTACTGAGCGGTACTTTATCTTATATCTTCAACACTTTTGATATAGACAGATCTTTTGTAGATGTGGTAAAGGAGGCCAAAGAAAAAGGCTACACGGAACCGGACCCCAGAGATGATTTAAGCGGAACGGACGTAGCTCGAAAAATACTCATATTAGCTAGAGAGTGTGGTATAAAATTAGAATTAGAAGACGTAGAAATCACTCCTATCCTAAGCGAAAGAGCCTTAGCCGCTCCTACCGTAGATGCATTTTACCAGGTATTAGAAGAGGAAAATGAGATATACGCCAAACAAATCCAGACTGCCCATGAAGAAGGAAAAAGACTTCGATTCATTGCCCGGTTTGAAGAAGGCAAAGCAAAAATAGGATTGACTGCTGTGGATGCCACACACCCTTTCTATAGCTTGGCAGGATCAGAAAATATTGTCTCATTTACCACAGACCGTTATTTACATAACCCACTGGTAATTAAAGGGCCTGGAGCGGGTGCAGAAGTAACCGCTATGGGCGTATTTGCAGATATTATCAGTTTAAGTAGTTTCTTAGCCTAAAAACATAGTTTTGAATAGTATAAAAGTATTTGCACCGGCCACTGTAGCTAACGTAGCTTGCGGATTTGACATCTTCGGCTTGGCCGTGGATAATCCTGGAGACGAGGTCATTCTCACACGCAGAAATGACTCTCAGATATGTATACAGGAGATCACGGGGGATGGAGGCAAATTAACCAAAGACCCTAATAAGAACACGGTTACTGTACCCATTATTAAATATTTGGAAAGTATAGGCTCAAATGCCGGATTTGATGTGGTACTGCATAAGAAAATGGCTCTGGGTTCAGGCCTAGGTAGCAGCTCTGCAAGTGCAGTAGCCGGAGTTTTTGCGGCCAATGAATTACTAGGCCAACCTTTGAAAAGGAAAGAACTACTCCCTTTTGCGATGGAAGGCGAAAGAGTAGCATGTGGTGCAGCACACGCAGATAATGTAGCACCCGCTCTTCTAGGAGGTTTTGTAGTAGTAAGGTCCTATTCCCCACTTGATGTATTTCAAGTACCGGTTCCTGAAGACTTATTTGTGAGCCTAATACATCCTGACGTGGAAGTGAATACAAAGGATGCGAGACATATACTTAAAAACGAAGTATCCATGAACAAAGCCATTTCGCAAATGGGTAACGTGAGTGGGATGATAGCCGGACTTATGAGTTCAGACTATGGTCTGATAGGAAGATCAATGGTAGATTTTATCATTGAACCCATCAGATCTATTTTAATTCCGCGCTTCTTCGAGGTTAAAATGGCAGCCATGGATGCCGGTGCATTGGGTTGCAGTATCTCAGGAGCAGGACCTTCAATATTTGCTTTTTCTAAAGGGAGAGAGACAGCGGAAAAAGTGGCAACTGCCATGAAGAATGAATTTGAAACTGTAAACATACAAGCTACCACTTACGTATCTACGATAAATGTAGGTGGTCCTAAAATCTTATGAAAGCCAAAGAAATAAACAAAATATTCAGGGAGTCTATTGAAGACTACCATATAACTGACCATGTTGACGCGCCAAAACCAGAAAAATACGAAGGTTTTGAAGGCCTCTTGTATCTAAAAAACTGGATCGATACGGTGCAGTGGCACCTGGAAGATTTAATTCGCGATCCTGAGATTGATCCTTCTCAGCTGGTAGGCCTTAAACGTAGAATTGATGCTTCTAACCAGCATAGGACGGATACTGTAGAACAAATGGACGAGTATCTTTATAAAACCTTAGACGGGGTGCAGATTCAGGAAGGAGCTAGACTTAATTCTGAAACTCCTGCGTGGCTACTGGATAGAATGTCTATTTTACAATTGAAAATCTATCATTTTGAGGACCAATTGAAAAGAACAGATGTAGACGCTGCCCACCTGGAATCCGTTAAGCAGAAACTCTACATCTTAAAGATTCAAGAGCAAGACTTAGAAATAGCTTATGATGAATTAATGGAAGATCTGCAAGCAGGTAGAAAGTACATGAAGCTGTATAAGCAGATGAAAATGTACAATGACCCTAGCTTGAATCCTATCTTCTACGGCAAGAAATGAAAACGGCGCTGGTATTCAGATTCTCTGCTATGGGAGATGTGGCATTAACACTTCTTCCTATCAAATGGGCACTCAAAGAAAATCCTGATTTGCGTGTGATCATGGTCACACGCCCCAAGTTCTCCGCCTTTTTTCAAAACGAAGAAAGAATCAAGGTCCACGAGTGTCATTTTGAAAGTAAGCACAAAGGGCCATTTGGCCTTTACAGATTGTATAAAGAGCTTACTGAATACCAGCCCGATTATATACTTGATCTCCACCAAAACCTTAGGACTTTTGCCTTAAAGACCTATTTCCTAGGTAAAAAGTGCTACACATTAGATAAGCACAGAAAAGAAAAAAAGGACATCATTAAAGGCAAATCTAGTACACCGGTTAAACATGTTACGGAGCAGTACCGAGATGTGTTTACCTCTGCTGGCATATCCACGGCCAGGGAAATTGCACTCCCTGCCTTTACTACTACAGAAGCTACACAGCAAAAGATCAAAAACTGGGAGATCCAGCCTCCTTATATAGGCATTGCTCCGTTTGCCCAACATAAAGGTAAAATTTGGCCTTTTGAAAAGTATTTGGACTTTGTTCCAAAACTTAAAAATGCCTACCCTAAGTATAACATCCTACTCCTTGGTGGAGGAAAAAGAGAAAAAGAACTCTTAGATCAAATGGTTTCAGAACGGGTATATAATACCGTGGGACTTTTTAGTTTGGAGGAGGAACTGGAATTAATCTCAAAATTAGATTTCCTGATCAGTGGAGATACTTCTAATCTACATTTTGGGTGTTTATCTGGAACCAAGGTCTATTCCATTTGGGGAGCAACTCACAGCATGTTAGGATTTGGTCCTTTGTATCAAAATACTAAGATAGAAATATCTAGAGCGGAACTTACATGCAGGCCATGCTCCGTATTTGGTAAAGAACCTTGTAAAAGAGGAGATTATGCTTGTTTAGAGCAAATCTCCCCAGAAAAGGTACTTAATATTATAAAAGAGAATTTCCAAACTCCTTAAAATCCATGCCACCAAAGGTACCGGAAGACATCAGTAATAGGTTCTTGTTTTTCCAATCTTGTTTCTTCAGGTATTCTTGTAAAGCAAGGGAATCCGTATATACTAAAAGGTCTTCTCTATTAAAGAACTTCTTGATCTCCTCCGCATCTAAGGCCGGCATCCTCTTCATCTCAAGCGTGTGAGGAGAGAAGAAAACTATGGCAGTATCTGCCGCTTCTAAAGTATCTGCATAGTGAGGTAAAAAGTCTTTGTTTAAGCTGGAATAAGTATGCAATTCATACGCTGCCACTAAGGGACGATCTCCGTATAATTCTTTCACCGCCTTAGTAGTAGCATTCACTTTTGAAGGTGCATGTGCAAAATCTCTGAATACGTGGGTCAAATCAGAATGTGCTACGGTTTCGAGACGTTTTGCTGCACCTTTAAAGCTGGCAATGGCCGCAAAGAACTCATCCTCAGATATACCTAATTTCTCGCAAATGATTCGTGCTCCATTCAGGTTTTTCAAATTGTGTTCTCCAAAGACCTCTAATCCCACTTCTCCTTTAGGCGTTAAAGCAAAAACCTTGCCTTCTTCCACCTTATAAGGATAAGCTTCATATGGAATCTCTTCTACTCCTTCCCTCGGAACGCTTCCTAATTTAGCAGCATCTGCGTCAGTCTTATCATAAAGCAAGACGCCTGGTCGCTCAATACTGTCTGCAAGTTTACTAAAGGTGCCTGTATAATCTTCGTACTTTGGAAATACATTAAAATGATCCCAGGCTACTCCACTGATTAGAGCAATATGGGGCTTATAGAACAAGAACTTAGATCTTAAATCCAAAGCACTGGCCAAGTATTCGTCCCCTTCTATGACCATGATAGGTGCTGAATGACTTAGTCTCACCATGAGATCAAAACCTTCGATCTGAGCCCCTACTAAATAGTCAAAATCCTTCTTATAGTAAGCAAGTACATGCAGGATCATACTTGTAATGGAAGTTTTCCCATGACTACCAGCTATGACTACACGTTTTTTATCCTTGCTTTGTTCATAAACATATTCAGGAAAAGAATACACTTTTATCCCTAATTCCTGAGCTCTCAGAAGTTCAGGATTGTCCTTTCGGGCATGCATACCCAAAATTACTGCATCTAATCCAGTATGGATTTTATCAGGAAACCAACCAAAATCCGGAGGCAAAATGCCTGCATGCTGCAATCTGGACAAAGCCGGCTCATAGATTTCATCGTCTGATCCCGTAACCTCAAAACCTTTACTCTGCAATGCTAACGCAAGATTATGCATAACTGCCCCACCGACAGCTATAAAATGGACTTTATTCATGAAAAATTAAATGCTAATGATATTTTCTAAGAACTGCAAAATGTGAGCAGTAAGAACCCGTTATTTCCTTTGCAAAGTTGTAAAAAATATATCAATTTTGCACGACTTTTTAAATTCTAAAAGCAGCAGGCAAAAGGCGAATGAAGAGGTACATCGATTTAATACAGCAGACGTTTGAATTTCCTACTCGGGAATTTGGTGTAGATGCCCAAAATAATCTTTTATTTAATAACGTACCTCTGATGGATGTGATCCGAAAGTACGGGACTCCCCTACGGATCAGCTACCTTCCTAAGATTGGTGAGCACATAGAGCATTCTAAAATTCTCTTTAAGAATGCCATGAAGAAATACAATTACAGAGGGAATTATACCTACTGTTATTGTACGAAGTCTTCGCACTTTAAATTCATCTTGGATACGGCGTTAAAGCATAATATCCATTTGGAAACATCTTCTGCATTTGACATTCCTCTTATTGAGACTTTGTATGAAGAAGGAAAGATCACTAAAGACACTTATGTGATATGTAATGGACATAAGATGCCTCAGTATCTAAAGAATATTACTAATCTCATCAATCAAGGATTTGTTAACTGTACTCCTATTCTCGACAATCTGGATGAAATAGATCATTATCTGGAGAATGTTACAGCAGATCATGTGAATATAGGAATCCGTATCGCTACAGATGAGGAACCTACCTTCTCTTTCTATACCTCTCGTCTTGGTATCCGCTACAAAGACGTAGATGACTTGTACCTGAAAAAGATCAAACCGGATGAGCGTTTCAAATTAAAAATGCTCCATTTCTTTATCAACTCAGGTATTAAGGATACAGCTTACTATTGGTCGGAACTAACTCGTTTCATGTTCAAATACTGTGAAATGAAACGCATCTGTCCTGAATTAGACTCCATAGACATCGGTGGAGGTATGCCTATTCAGACATCCGTAGTTTATAATTTCGACTACCAGGCTATGGTGGATGAAATCATTGAGAACATTCAGTGGATCTGTCACAAGAACAATGTACCCGTTCCTAACATCTTTACTGAATTCGGAAGTTATACAGTAGGAGAAAGTGGAGCTATACTATATAAGATCATTGATCAAAAGCAGCAGAACGACAGAGAGCTTTGGTACATGATTGATGGATCATTCATCACTCAGCTTCCTGACTCTTGGGGTATAGGACAAAAGTACATCATGCTTCCTATCAATAACTGGGATGCACCATACACCAAGGTCAATCTAGGAGGATTAACCTGTGATTCAGCAGATTATTACAATACAGAATCTCATTCTGAGGATTTATATATGCCTATCATTGATGAAAAGAATGATCAGTATATAGGATTCTTCCATACCGGTGCTTACCAAGAAAGTTTAGGAGGATATGGTGGAATACAACACTGTCTAATCCCAGCACCTAAACATGTATTGATAGACAGAGATGAGAATGGAAATATAACTACTGAACTCTTTGCTGATGAGCAGACAGAAGAGTCTATGTTGAAAATTTTAGGATATAGAAGCAAAAGGAAGCCAGCAGAACCTCTCTTAGAAAGTGCAAGTAAAATGCAATTTCATGAGGATTCGAAAGAAAAATAGTATATTTACGTACTAACAACCAGATTTACTATTCAGTCCTATTATGAAAAAAACGCTCATCATCGCACTCCTAATGATAGGAATTACGGCTACAGGTTGTAGAAAACAGACCTGTCCGGCCTATTCCGCAGTGAATCAGCCTAGCCATACTGTAGCTTTCTAAACCATTTCTACAGTATAGCCATGGCTTCCATCATCACCTTAAAGTCGATAGAAAATCAGGACGGTTTTCTTTCAGTATTTGAGCATTTGATGCCCGGACACATTGAAAGGGCATACTTTATCTACAATGTTCCCGGCGAAAGCATTCGGGGCGGTCATTGCCATAAGCAAACTTGGCAAGGCTTGATCTGTTTGAATGGTTCATGTGACATTTATGTCCAAGAAGACGAATTTCATGAACAAATCATAACTCTGGATAGCCCACATAAATGTTTGTTACTTAAACCTTCCGACTGGCACCAGATGTACAACTTTTCACCTGGTAGTATTTTACTGGTTTTGGCCAACAGGAATTATGATCCGGATGATTACCTAGATACACCCTATAATCATGAAAAAGTAATCGGCCATAGAATTTCCCTATTAAACAACGAATGAAGATTCCTTTCCTCTCTCTAAAAAAACTAAATGCACCTTACCTGAGCCAATTCCATTCTGATTTTGAGGAATTCCTTGAAAGAGGTTTCTACATGCTGCACGATAATGTTCGAAACTTCGAGACCGAATTTGCTGAATTTTGTTCTGCAAAACATGCTATTGGTGTAGCTAACGGACTTGATGCTTTAGAATTGATCCTTAAAAGTTTAGATCTACCGCCTGGCTCAGAGATCATTGTGCCCGCTAACACCTATTTTGCCTCCATACTTTCTATTGTAAATTGTGGACTCACTCCCATATTGGTGGAACCGGATGAACGCACCTTTTTAATAAGTACAGAATCCATCCTAAATGCCATAAGTTCTAAAACCAAAGGAGTACTAGCGGTAAATCTTTATGGCAGAATGTGTGATTTCCACGAAATAGCAAATATCTGCAAGGCAGAGAACCTGTATCTAGTGGTAGATGCCGCACAGAGTCATGATGCTCTCTATGATGGTAGTAGAGACTGCCCGGGAGCTGATGCTATAGCCTATAGCTTCTACCCTACCAAGAATCTTGGAGCATTGGCAGATGCAGGAGCAGTCGTTACCCAACATGATTGGATGGCAGAGAGGATCAAAAGCTTAAGAAATTACGGATCAACAGTACGATATCAATTTGAACACAAAGGAAGGAACAGTCGCCTAAGTGAACTTCAAGCAGGATTCTTAAGAACGAAGTTAAAAGGACTGCCAGAAGAAACCCGGAAGAGAAGAGCCATAGCCGGTTCCTATCTAGCAGAAATTCACAATCCTAAATTGGAACTGCCTTTAGGGGACCGACTAAAAGAGGACGCATGGCATTTATTTGTAGTAAAAACCGCGAATAGAAGCCAACTAATACAACATCTAGAAAAGGCCGAAATAGGTTATGATATTCATTATCCGAAGGCTCCTCACCAGCAAAATGCCTTTGCTGAGTTCAGGCACTACTCTCTGCCCATAACGGAGAGAATACATGAACAAGTGATAAGCGTTCCACTCAATGGTTCACTTACGACCCCGGAAGTAAGTTATATCATAGAAACCCTAAATAACTATTAAAATGTGTCAGTTGTCTATAATAATACCGGTGTATAATGGAGCAAGCTCCATAACTTCACTGGTAGAAATCTTGCAGAAGGAGCTGAATTCCTATTCATTTGAAATAATTCTGGTAAATGATGGATCAAAAGACAATTCAGCAGAAAAGTGTAAGTCCTTAGCCACTGACCACAGCGAAATTACCTTTATCAATCTTCGAAAGAACTTTGGGGAGTTTAATGCCGTCATGTGCGGCTTAAACTATGTAAATGGAGACTATGCGGTAATCATAGATGATGATTTCCAGAATCCTCCATCTGAGATAATCAAATTATACCAGAAGGCTCAGGAAGAAGATTACGATGTGGTGTATAGTTATTATGAAGACAAACAACATCACTGGATGCGTAATTTCGGAAGTAAGGTAATAAATCTGCTTACTACTTATCTTTTGAAAAAGCCTAAAGATTTATACTTAAGCAGTTTTAAATTGATCAAAAAAGACGTGGTAGAGGAAATCATCAAGTGCAAAACTCCTCATCCTTACATTGATGGTCTGATATTTCAGGTAACGAACCATGTGGGTAAGCAAAAAGTAGTTCATCTGGAAAGAAAGGAAGGTCACTCCAATTATACTGTTTCTAAACTGTTAAGTTTAACTTTAACCATACTCTTTGGATACTCCCTTATTCCTTTAAGACTCACTCTGCTAGCCGGCTTATTATCCATCATATTTTCCTTATCTTATATGATCCTATATGCCTTAAATATCATTAGTACTTGGGGATCACCGATCATCATATTTATGTGTGGTGTCATCCTATGTGCTTTATCTTTGGTTGGCGAATATGTAGGAAAAGGTTTCCTGATGCACTCCGGAAAACCTCAATTTGTCATTCGTTCAGTAGTTAAAAAGCAATAAAATAAAGTAATCAAAGTTGTAAGAAGGGTCGAAAACCCTATTTTTGCACAAACTAATGTTGACCTATGTCTGAAAAGAAGAAAAAAAAATCACCTACGAGAGAATGGTGGGATTCCGTTCTGTTTGCGGTAATCGCTGCTACACTCATTAGGGGACTGTTTTTAGAAGCCTATACTATTCCTACTCCATCTATGGAGAAAAGCCTTTTGGTAGATGACTTTCTCTTTGTATCAAAGGTACATTACGGTGCCAGAACACCTAAGACCATACTTCAGGTACCTTTAACCCACCAGAAGATCTGGTTTACTAATATTCCTTCCTACTTGGATTGGATTCAACTGCCTAACTACCGTTTACCTGGTTTTACTAAGATCAAAAATAATGATGTAGTTGTCTTCAACTATCCGGGCACTCCACTTCGACCTGATCCCTACGGAGGACATGCAGAATATCCAGTAGACCTTAGAACAAACTACATCAAAAGATGTATGGGTATCCCGGGTGATGTGTTAGAAGTGAAAGACGCTGTTGTGTATATCAATGGAGAGAAACTACCGGAAGTAAAAGGTATTCAGAAGTACTATGATATAGAATTCAATACTAATCCAAACGAAAAGATCTTTGAAAAGGCAGACGTTTCTGTATTAGCAAGGAGAGGCGAAGGTGGAAAGTATTTCTATAGAATCAATGCTACAGCGGAAGGTTTAGAAGAGATCAAGAAATATGATTTCGTAACCAATGTTTATCCTGAGATCCTTCCTAAAGGAGATACTTCGAGCATCTATGGTGCAGCTTTCCCATATAATTCTCGATTGTTTGCCTTTAATAGAGATAACTTTGGCCCTATAACTGTACCTAAAAAAGGTGATAAAATCATTTTGGATGAAAAAAATGCTGCCCTTTACGGTAGTGTAATCGCAACCTTCGATTTGAATAAAAATGCTGAATTTAGAGACGGCAAAGTCTTCATTGACGGTCAAGAAATCAAGGAATACACCTGGAAGCAAGATTACTATTTCATGATGGGAGATAATAGATATGAATCTGATGATTCCCGTTTCTGGGGCTTTGTGCCGGAAGATCACGTGGTAGGAAAAGCAGCCTTCATTTGGATGTCCATTGACAGAGATGCATCTCTCTTCAACAAGATCAGATGGAAGAGATTATTCAATATCATTAAGTAAGCAAAAAGCCTTCCTCATAGAGTGCCCCGAAAAAGTTACACACTAATTGGAGGGCAGTCCACTCACGGAAGGCTTTTTTTATATCTCACCTCTTACTTGAGGCCTTACTTTCTCTCTGTAAAATCGATCTAATTCAACAAGAATCTCAGGTGATAGATCCGGTAATTTGCTTGCTGACAAATTACTTTCTACTTGACTGATTCTGGAGGCTCCGGGTATGACTGTGGTAATCCCTTCTTGTTGCAGTATCCATTTCAAGCTCCACGCAGCCAGATTTCCTTTGGGTAAGATTCCTGAGATCTCTTTAACGCATTCTGTACCTGCCAAAAACGGCAGTCCTGAGAAAGTTTCTCCCACATTAAAGGCATTTCCGTCTGCATTATAGTTGCGGTGATCCGTAGAGTCAAAAGTAGTGTTAGCATCAAACTTCCCGGAAAGTAAACCGGAAGCCAGAGGGACACGAGCAATGATGCCAACCCCTTGTGCTTTTGCTTTTCCTAATAGGGCATAGCTTGCATCCTGCCGAAACAAGTTGAATATAATCTGCAATGAGGACACGTCTGCATGCTGTAAACAGATTTCTGCCTCTTCAATAGACTCTACACTTACTCCAAAGTTCTGAATAAGTCCCTCCTGTTTCAATCTTCTCAAATGTTCAAAAACCTCTCCATTGATCAATTCTTCTTTGGGAATACAGTGCAATTGCTCCAGGTATAGGGAATCTATCCCAAGATTTTCTAGAGAGGACTCTACATGCTCTTTCATCTTCTCGTAGGAAAAATTCTGAGGCCAGCCATTTGTACCATCCTGTCTACGACCAAGCTTGGTAGCCACGAAAAGTGGCTTTCCGCTCTGACGTAAATACTTTCCTATCACCCTTTCACTAGTACCTAATCCATAAACATCAGCTGTGTCTATGAAGTTACCGCCACCCTGCACATATGCATCCAGAATATCCAGGGCTTTAGCTTCATCTAAGTTGCCCCAATCTGCACTTCCTAATTGCCAGGTTCCGAGGCCCATTTCAGCCCAGGCATCCTTTCTAAATGTATTAAACTTCATAAAAAAATGCCCCGGTGACCGGGGCGTTTAATTTATTTAACAAAGAAAACTGCATTCGCAAAGAGTGCCTTTCCGCTATGCCAGAAGCCTCTGAAAATAGGACTTTCCGTAAGGTAAATCACTTTTCCTCTGCCTCTGTTTTGCACACCGAAGATAGTTGCATCCTTCATGCCGTTTTTTACATTACTTCCTACAAAACCACTCTTCAAATCTCCGATTAAACCTACATTCCAGCCACTTTGTAAGTTTTCATAGTTATTAGGATCCTTTACTAACATATACATGTGGTCATCGTATCCATAGGCAAGTGGATGGGTATTATCCAGCTTCACCTCATAGATAGCTCCAGGAATAGTATTGGAGATGGACTTTCTAGACGCTTCACCAAATTTTCTAGTAAGATCTGCCTTTTTCTTTTCAGAATTAGACTTTTCCTTCCATTCATATCCGTCTACTCCTGCTACAGCAGCACAAGCTTCCTCCATCAAAATTAATCTACCTCCTTTATTGATCCAATCCTTCAAAGCCGGAGAATCTACCATATCCTTTCCATATCTACCGCCAGGGAAGATCAATACATCATAATTATTCCAGTTGATAGTAGACAAGTTTCTGTTTTCTATCAAAGTCAAAGGATACTCTAACACTACATCAAAGAAATGCCAAACATCACCGAAGGAAGTAGCAGATACACCTTGTCCCATCACTACTCCTACTCTTGGAGCACCTAAATAACGAACGGCATCTCCACCTAAATCATATCCTTTTTCAACCATTCCTGAACGTACAGCTACCGGCTTGATCTTACTATCACTCATCAACTTCCTCATTTTCGCATCCATTCCTGGATCTGCTTGACGAGTAAACACTATTGAACCTGCCTTATATTCCTTACCTTCCACTTTGAAGGCCTCTGGCATTACCCTACCTTTAAGACCCGCTTGAACGGCCTTTGCCATAAACTTGTAGCTCTCAAAACTTTCCAGAGGAAGTATATAAGCAAATACCTGATCTACAGTATTTGTTGTTTCAGATTTCACTGTCTGGTAAGATCCACCTTCCACTTTGGCTTCTACACCATAGGCTTTTAAACCATAGGCATAAGGAAGCGCCCACGCTGTAATATCATAAGTATTAGAATCCTCTAACATGGTGTGAGGTTCAAATAGGATCTTGGTGAGTATTCCTTTAGGTTGGTAGGTGTTTACAATCAAATCGTTTTCTTCTACAGTAAAGTTCTCCTTTTTCTGAGACTGATAACTGAAACCTTGCAAGCTCTTCTTACCATTTCCGAAGGAATACTGAATATTCAATCTATTTAGAAGTTCCGTCAAAGCTAGCTTATCGCTTTCAATACCCTTCAAAACAAAAGACTTGTATACACCGTGACCTTTAGTACTTGGCTCATTAAAGTACGCATAAAAGGCCTCTTTCAATTTTGAAGCATGCTCAGAAACAGCGGTCAAGGCTGCTCTACTTGTGCTTCTTGTGTGAAGCATACGCTCCTTAAGCGTCAAAGTATCTCCTTCTGCCCTGGCAATAGCCAAACCCGCAATACCCGAACCACCTTGCTCGTAGGTCATAGCTATAGCTCCATTGTAGGAAGGATAAGTATCGCCATAACTTGGGTAAAGCAAATCGAAGTTTTGCTTGGTGTAATATAACCAACCGTTTTGATCAAATTCCTTTTTATGATATTCTCCAATCAAATGTTGAAAGTCCCTTTGGTATGGAGTAAAATCCTCATGAAAAGGCTTAGCTGAAGGAGCAAAGAAATAAGAACTATTAGGTCCCATTTCATGGAAATCACCATGGAAATGTGGCATCCATGAATTGTAGAAGCCTACTCTCTGCTGAGTTTCCCACTGAGTTTGCCAAGCTAGGTCACGGTTCATATCATAGAAATAGTGATTGAAACGCCCTCCCGGCCATGGCTCCTTATGCTCCACTGCATCCGGATTAGGATTAGGATTTTTACCGATATGTCTGTTATACCATTGGCTGTAACGGTCAAAACCATCAGGGTTTGCACAAGGATCTACTAATACTACCGTATTTTCTAAGATCTTAGCTGAAACTTGAGGATTAGCTCCCGATAAATCATACAACATCTGCAAGGCTACCTCTGTATTCACTGCTTCATTTCCATGAATATTATAAGAAAGCATGGCTATGGCAGGTAGGTCAGCAGGAGGAGTTCCTTTTTCTAAACCTATCTTCTGAAGGTTACCCTTACGTATTTCCTCCAGACGGGCCATATTCTTTTCAGTACCAAAAGCTACCACCAGGAGCTCTCGCCCTTCAGTAGTTCTACCGTAAGGTAGTAATTTGGTGGTTTGTGGTCGGGATGCCACCACGTGTTTTGCATACTCTACCACCTGGTGATGATAATGGAATCTTTCACCAAATCCATGGCCAAAATAGTCATCCGGGGTTTTCTGCGCCCACGCAGAGAAACATAGTAATAAGAGGAAAGGTATTCTTTTGATCATAATTGAAATAATAGTACCGAAATATACTGCCTTAGCGTAGAAATAAGATACTTTTATCTGCAAACTTGCCATATTTGAGGATAAAATTCCTCCCTCAGAAGCTATTTTATAAGGAGATAGAACAAATTTCCCTGCAGAGGCGTTACTATATTTAATAGACATCGAATAGCTTTGAACAAACTGGACTTTCACCTTTTCAAAGAACTCTATGGATTTGTAAAACCTTACAAGTTCCGTTTCTTTGGATTGGTCTTCTTAATGATCTTAGGTGCGGTTACTGCACCCTTAATGCCCCTGGTTGTTCAGAAAGCTATAGATGGCCCCATCATAGAAGGTGACAAAGCCGGACTATTAAGAGATCTGGGGTGGATGGTAGCGCTATTGGTTTTGAATGCCTTCGTGACCTTTTTTAGTACCTATGAGTCAGGTTGGGTGAGCCAAAAAATCATTCATGATATCCGACTAAAAGTTTATAGAAAAACCCTTAATCTAAAACTTCGCTATTACGATAATACACCTATTGGCAGGCTAGTAACCCGAACCATATCAGATGTAGAGACCTTGAGTGAAGTCTTCAGTTCCGGACTTGCGGCACTGGTAGGAGATCTACTCCAATTGATCGTCATTCTAGGAATGCTGATATACTTAAACTGGAAGTTGACCTTGGCCAGTGTTGCAGCTATCCCTTTCCTGATCATCAGTACCTATATCTTTAAGGAACTGGTTAAGAAATCCTATGGAGAAGTAAGAACACATGTTTCAAATCTCAATGCTTTTCTGCAAGAGAGGATTACGGGAATGAATCTTATCCAGATCTTTGACGTAGCACCGCAGCAGTTTAAGAAGTTCGATCAATTGAATCAAAAGCACAGAGATGCTCAGATCAAGAACGTGTTCTATTACTCAGTTTATTTTCCGGTTGCTGACTTGATCTCCGCCATCTCCATTGGCTTAATAGTATGGTATGGTGCCAAAGGAGTGATAGCCGAAGAAATCTCCTTCGGTATGATCACGGCCTTTATCATGTATAGTAATCAGTTCTTTCGTCCTATACGCATGATCGCAGATAGGATTAATACTATTCAAATGGGAATGGTCAGTATTGAACGTATCATGGAGATCCTGGATGATGAAGACCAAATGGAACAGGAATCCGGTAGTACACATGAAATCAAAGGGCATCTAAAGTTTGATAATGTAAGCTTCGCCTATAAGGGTGAAGATTGGATACTTAAGAATATCAACTTTGATCTTCCTGCAGGAAAATCCTTGGCTTTTGTAGGACCTACCGGTGCAGGTAAGACTTCTACTATCAACTTATTGACCCGTTTTTATGACTTCCAAAAAGGTAACATCTATATAGACGGAAAGGAGATCAGAGAAATTACGCTGAACAGTCTAAGAAAACAGGTGGGAGTAGTACTTCAAGATGTATTCCTATTTAGAGGTAGCATTTTGGACAATTTGCGACTAGGGGATGAAAGCATATCTAAAGACAAGGTAATAGCAGCGGCACAAGAAGTAGGCATACATGAATTTATCCAAAAACTACCGGGACAGTACGATTATGAAGTAATGGAGAGGGGGTCTACCCTATCGATGGGTCAAAGACAACTGCTCTCTTTTGTACGTGTACTAGTCCATAATCCAAGCATTTTGATCTTAGACGAAGCTACTTCCTCTATAGATTCCGAATCAGAGGAATTGATCCAGAACGCCATTGACAAAGTAATGAAGAACAGGACTTCTATCATCATTGCTCACAGACTAAGCACTGTTCAGAACGTTGACAAGATCATAGTTTTGCAGAAGGGAGAGATCAAAGAGGTAGGTAATCACGACGAACTAATGCAACAAAAAGGCATCTATGCCAATCTGGTAGAAGTACAATTTGCTAAGCCGGAATTGAAGGCTCTTTAATCTGTGACAACAAATGCGGCCAAACGCTATGACTGCAACGTTTCTGAAAATATCCAAAGTGCCCTATATGTTTTACTCCATATTCCTTTGGAATCAAATGGTAACGCTTGACAGCGGCTTGGGAAAACTTTTCTGTTAGCCAGTCGGTGCTCTCTTCTGATGCAAACTTGTCATGGCTGGTGGAATAAGATATTACGGGAGCAGATATCCTATGAAAATAAAGGTCTTTTTCCGTAAAATAATCAAAAAGATAATTAGGATTTAGGCACCATCTGGCCCATTCCATAGCCATTCCACCGGGCAAGTCTTCCATGGCAGTAAATCTTTTAGTAGGCACATAGCCTATACTCTTACTAAAAGCCGGAAATAGCACTTTCCATGCAAAGAGCATTTTCATCCTTTCTCTCCATGGCCAAAATTTGTAATAACTGCATTGGGCACCCACCAAAATTATCTTATCTGCAGCTAGGGATGAAGATGTAATTCCAATTAACTGCCCACCTAAACTATGTCCCAATAAACTAATCCTTTTATGCGGCCAGGTCATACTTACATGACGAATTACAGATTCTAAGTCGTTCGTTGCCCACTTAGTGACAGAAGTAGAAAAACCTTTCAAAGAAATAGGTTTTGAACCACCTATTCCTCCGTAATCAAAGGTCACTACAGAAATACCATTCTCCTGCAGGTAGCTAGCAAAATGCTTATAAAATCCCTTAACCACACCGGTGGCAGAGGCTATAATCAAGATTTGAGTGGCATCCGGATGTAGAAAATACTCTAAAGAGATGGTATAACCCAATGGTGTTCTTATCACATTTACAGACTATTTTAATCGAAATTACACAAATAAAAAGATGAACAACAATAAGTATTCGCAAAACAATATTTAAAAAATTTATAATTATTTTTTTAAAACAGGAAATAACATTTAATTTGTTCTTTAAACCTCATAAAAACAGCTATATAATGTTGCAAAACTACAACAAAGCCTATTTTTTTAAAATTGACACTACCATCAAGAAAATTCGGAACTACATGCAGAGGGGTCTTACGGATGCCAAAATTGACTTGACCGTGGACCAATGGGTAGTCTTAGATCACCTTTCTTTTAACACCGGAATCTCTCAAATTGAACTAGGGAACATCACCTTTAAAGATCCTCCAACCATGACCAGGATCTTGGACTTATTGGTAAAAAAGGGATATGTAACCCGTCTAAGTTACCCAAGCGACCGTAGAAAGTTCACCATAAATCTTACGGAAAAGGGAAAAGAGATTCATATTCAAGCCAGCGAAATTATAACACAAGTGAGACGACAGGCCTGGAATAATCTGAATGAAAAGGATTATGACACCTTAGTGAGAATCATGGACACCATTTACTCTAACGTGGAGTAATCTCTGGATCACATTCTTTGACGCTGACTGAATGGCGGGAGAATGACGGGTATCACGTAAATGATATGCAGCATTAAGTGTCTCTGATCTCAGATCAGGGTACTTTTGAGCAATCTTTCCACAAATACTAATACTAAAACTTAGATTTGCAGTGGAAGCTTTGCCTTCATTAATAATAGTCATACAAAACTGATAGATCTGCCCTTCTATATCCTCTGGGATAGGTACTTTTCGGAATACCCCAAGTCCATTTCTTAAAATGGCTTCATCAACACTTTTACCTTGAATAATGGAATAGATTTGATACAGATAAGGCACTAAGAAAAACTTATCAATGTCAGCTATGGTAGTAAGTAACCAGAAATCATAGACATCTGCCTCCTTCCACTCGAATGGTAGACTGTTTTTCTCTATGGCCTCTTTAGCCATCTGTAGCAGTTGTTCCTTACTCGGGCGCTGAGATCTCATATTTATCTACCAAATGCTCAAGGAGTTTCTCATTACTTCTTTGCAGGATTTGAAAAACCTCTTCAAAGGCTTTGTCGCCTTCAAAATAGGGATCCGGCACCTCATGCACGCCACGGACCTCCGGATCAAAATCGCGAATTAAAAATAACTTATCTGTAGACGGGGGAAACCCTTTGGCTTCATAGTACATCGTATGTAGATCTTCAAAGTTCTGTTCATCCATAACGGCTATATGGTCAAACTCATCCAGATCTTCCAAAGAAACCTTGCGAACCACATGGTCTATAGTTAAGCCATGTTTTTGCGCCACTTTCTGGGAGCGGGCATCAGCCTGCTTTCCTACGTGATATCCTGCAGTACCGGCAGAGTCCGCCTGAAATTCCTCTTCTAAGCCTCTTTCCTTCACTAAAGCATTAAAAGTTACTTCACCTAGCGGGCTCCTACAAATATTACCTAAGCAAACATACAATACCTTAACCATATTATTCAGTGATTACTTTATCATCTCCATCTACCAGTACAAAAACCGTTTCACCTTCTTTTTTCAAGAAGTACTTTTCCCGGGCATACTTTTCCAGGGCCGCTTCGCTACCTAATAAATCCTTTTCTTCTTTCTCTAATTTCTTAATCTCATCCTCGTAATATAAGATTTCTGAGTTAATGTCTCTCAGCATAAAATACATCTCTGCTTGTTTAATCAGATTAGAACGATCAAAGAATAAGAGCCATAGCAACAGGCATATGGAGGAAATGATGTAGAACTTATAGCGGTAGAAAAAAGTGGACAACTTCATAATGGGAAAGCAATTTATACCAAAACTAGGAAACCTATTGAAAATAAAAAAGCATCGGAATAAAAATTCCGATGCCTTCTATATAAAACCTTCTACTTAGAAGTTTAATCCAGGGAAGTAAGCAGAGTCACCTAATTCCTCTTCGATTCTAAGTAATTGGTTATATTTTGCCATTCTATCAGAACGTGAAGCAGAACCTGTCTTGATTTGACCACAGTTCAATGCTACGGCTAAGTCAGCTATAGTAGCATCTTCCGTTTCACCAGAACGGTGAGACATAACGCTCTTGTATTTATTTCTATGCGCTAAATTCACAGCGTCAATAGTTTCTGTCAAAGATCCAATTTGGTTCACTTTAACAAGAATGGCATTAGCAATGTTCTTATCTATACCTTCTTTCAAACGCTTAACGTTAGTTACGAACAAATCGTCACCTACTAACTGGATCTTATCTCCTGTCAAGCGTGTCAACTCAGCCCAACCTGCCCAGTCGTCCTCAGCCATACCATCCTCGATAGAGCGGATAGGGTATTTGCTCACCCACTCAGCCCAGTATGCTGCCATCTCTTCAGAGGTCAATTGCTTACCACTTGATTTCTTAAAGGTATAAAGCCCTGTTTTCGCATCGTAGAATTCAGAAGAAGCAGCATCCATAGCGATAAACACGTCCTGTCCTGGAGTGTAACCTGCTTTTTCAATAGAAGTAAGAATGATTTCAATCGCCTCTTCGTTAGAACCGATGTTCGGAGCGAAACCACCTTCATCACCTACGTTTGTAGAATATCCTTTAGATTTCAACACTTTCTTCAAGTTATGGAAGATCTCCGTACCCATACGAAGGGAATCAGAGAAAGTGTCCGCCTTTGCAGGCATTACCATAAACTCCTGGAAGTCTATAGAGTTATCTGCATGAGAACCACCATTTAGGATATTCATCATAGGAACTGGCAGAGTATTAGCGTTTACCCCTCCTAAATAACGGTATAACGGTAATCCGGCTTCCTGAGCAGCAGCTTTAGCCACAGCTAGAGAAACACCTAGGATAGCATTAGCACCTAGATTGCCTTTGTTCGGAGTACCGTCTAGGTCGATAAGCGCCTTATCTATAGTATTTTGTTCGAAAACATCTTCACCTAGGATCTCAGGAGCGATCTCCTGATTCACGTTTTGAACGGCCTTCAGTACACCTTTACCCAAGTATTTTGAATTGTCTTCGTCTCTCAATTCAACAGCTTCATGAATACCTGTAGAGGCTCCGGACGGCACAGCTGCACGACCTAAAAAACCGTTATCTGTTACTACATCTACTTCAACAGTTGGATTTCCTCTTGAATCTAAGATCTGCCTGGCGTGTACTTTTACGATTTGGCTCATACTTCAAATGATGATTAATAGTTAATATATAAATGGGCTGAGCCGATGGGTATATCGGCACGAGTTTTGTACTTTTGAACACAAATAAAACATTTTTTTAGTATAATGCTTATTCGTCAGTAAACCTTAGATGCTTTTCTACGAATATCTTACCATAAATTCTTTGATTTGTCCATGACTCGTATTATTCTTCTTTTGTTTCTACTGCCTTATGTGAACTTTGCACAGCATGCATACAAGTTATTGGAACCCTATGATTTTGAACAAGTTCTAAGAACGAACAAAGACGGTGTTCTGATAGATTTTAGAGACGTAGATAGCTACATAAACGGACATATCAGAAAATCTATAGTGGTGGATTTTCTTAGGGATGACTTCAAGGAATATTTTACAGCTAAATACCCTAAAGATTCTAAAATATATTTATATGCTCAAGCGGGTGAAAGCACTTTAGAATGTGCACAATATCTCCATGAACTAGGTTACCAAAACCTGACGGTGTTAAACGGAGGATTCGAAAAATGGATAAAAGCTTCTCGTCCCTATGTTTCAGTTTCTCCCAGCTTTAAACCCCTAGGTTTCATAACTCCTGAAGAATATTCTCAAATGGTAAGACAGTCGAAATGGACCTTAGTGGTATTTCAAGAATTGCATTGTCCCCCTTGTGAAAATCTTCATTATGCCGAACTTAAAGCTCTGTACCCGGAACTTGCTATTCAGAAGATCATCATTTCCGAACAAAAGAACCTAGCAGAAAAGCTCAATATCAATAAAAACCCCACCCTGGTTTTATACAAAGAAGGCGTTCAGGTATGGAGGGAATCTCAAGACATTAAAACCTCTAAAATCAAGGAAAATATCTATTAAAGCTTATCTTTGTACCTGAAATGATAGCACACCTTAACGGCATACTTAGTGAAAAGGAACCTGCTCAAGCTGTAATAGATGTACAGGGAGTGGGCTACCTTTTGAAAATTTCCCTTCAAACCAGTGCAGCTTTACCGGCTGTGGGAGAAAAATGTAAACTTTTTTGTCTTCAAATCATCAGAGAAGACGCTCACACCCTCTATGGTTTCGCCACTCGTGAAGAACGAGTACTTTTTGAACACTTGATCAGTGTTTCAGGAATAGGTCCGGCCATTGCTCTAGTATTCTTATCCTCAATGACGGGACCGGAAATAGTCCAAGCTATAGTTTCAGAAGATGTAAAAACCATACAGGGAATCAAAGGGATAGGACTTAAAACGGCTCAAAGAGCAGTGATTGAATTAAAAGATAAATTAAAGAAAGAACCTATGGCTACTACTGGCACACTACCTGCTCGAATTCGTATGGAAGCTTTAGCCGCCTTAGTAACCCTGGGCATACCTAAAGCCACTGCAGAAAAAAGCGTGGACAATATTCTAAAAAGAGCTCCGGCAGATATTACTTTAGAAGAAGTGATCAAGTTATCTCTACGTTAGAAAGAATTACTTTGTTCTTAGAATATTGAACCTTAAATTACGTTGTTACCATTAAATCAGAAGATCGCAGTACATATGCGAAGACGAGTACCCTGTTATTTAATCCTAATACTACTTGGCGCTTGCTTTTCCTCCGCCGCGCAAAAAACTGACTCGACTAGAAGTAAAATACCGGCATTTTACAACTGGACGGATGTCTATCTAAATCGCTTTAGTTATAACCGTCCCCCACTGTTTAACTTAAACCCGAATCAGCTCTCTACTAATGTACTCTTTAACCCTCAAGTAGGAAATTTCAGCGTAACAGAAAAAGCAGGAAAAAATGTAGATGTCAAGATACCGGAAGCCCTGACTTTCAATGAGTATTCTAGCATACAAAACGCTATGCTCAGAAAATCCATTATCCGGGATATAGAAAGAGCTCAAGATGGGTACACTGATTACACCGGTAAAAGAATTCGCCCCCTACTGGAATCAAATAAGATCTTTGATAAGATTTTTGGAGACAAACTACCTGAATTTAAACCTAACGGCTTTATTCAGGTCATGGCTTACCACCATAGACTGAGGAACGATAATCCTACCAGCCTTTACAATCGTGACAGAAGTTATTTTGACTTTGACCAACAAATAGCCGTCAACTTCAACAACTTCTTCAACAAACAAAATCTCCCTAACACGGAACAAATTTCCAGGGAAATCATGAGTGACGGAAGGCTTCAAGACATCAATAATTTGATGAAGAAGCCCGGAGAGATCAAAGAAAAGGTAAACATACAGGGGAACTTTGACACCAAGTCCATCTTTACCTTTGATAACCGCATGAAGATCAACTTCCGTAATGATCCAGAAGACATCCTTCAAGCCGTAGAATTAGGTAATATCTCCTTCCCTAACCGCTCCCAGTTGATACCCGGAGTAGAAAACTTACTAGGAGCCAAAGTGGGGCTAAAATTCGGAAAATTAGACATCACCGGAGTGGTGGCCCAACAAAACTCTAAAACCAAATCCATAGTCCTCAATAACGGCAGTCAGAATAGAAACTTTGAAATAAGGGCAGATAATTACGAAGAAAACCGTCATTTCTTCCTGGCTCAGTTCTTTCGTGACAATTACGAACGATCCCTTAAAAGCCTGCCCATCATCACATCGGGTGTCATGATTACCCGTGTAGAAGTGTATGTAACTAACCGTACTTACAGTGTAGAGACGAACAGGAACATTTTGGCCCTGAGTGATCTAGCTGAAAATGCCCCGTTCGGTAATACCGTTAACCCGAATCCTGAATATTCCACCGCAGATAACCGGGCCAATAACCTCAATGACAATGTCATTAAGAACAATGGTTTTTCCAGAAATATAGATCAAATCAGCAGCTCCGCTAGTGCTTTAGGCTTAACGCTAGGAAGGGATTTTGAAATCTTAAGAGGAGCTAAAAGATTACAAGAATCTGACTTCGAATTCAATAAGGATCTAGGTTACATTTCTCTTAGAACTCCACTTAGGAATGATGAGGTTATCGCTGTAGCCTATGAATATACCTACAGAAACCCTCGAACCAATAAATCAGAAACCTATCGGGTAGGAGAATTAACAGAAGACTATGTCAACAGAAGCGAATCAGACGCCATAGTCTTGAAGATGCTAAAATCCAGCAATATCAGAAACCACTTGAACCATCCCATGTGGAATCTGATGATGAAAAACATTTATAATCTGGGACAGGGCCAACTAAAACAGGACGGCTTCCAAATGCGCATCGTCTATAAGGATGACGATAGCGGTATGGACGTACCTTTCCTAGCGGATATTCCTAGCCTGAAAGAGGTTCCCCTTCTTAGTTTACTTGGACTAGATAGATTGAATTACAATAATGAAGCCATTACGAGCAGACAGATTGGAGATGGCAACTTTGACTTCATAGAGGGAGTGACAGTGCATTCCCGTCTGGGTAGAATCATCTTCCCAGTACTAGAACCCTTTGGAGATCATTTAAGATCCAAGATTGAGAATGAAGGAGGGAATTATGTACAGAAATACGTTTTTGATGACCTGTACGACAAAACGCTTACTGATGCTCAACAGAACACTTTAAAAAACAAATTCTTTCTGTCCGGAACCTTCCTGTCCGGAGGTGCGGATATCCCATTGCCTTTAGGTGCATCCCCGTCTTCCGTACGCGTCTATGCAGGAGGAACTGAATTAAAAATGGGGGTAGATTATACGGTTGACCAGCAAATGGGAACCGTACAATTAGTTAACCGTAGCCTCCTAAACTCCGGAAAAGCCATCCGAGTGGACTACGAAGAAGCGGATATGTTCCAAACTCAGATTCGTAGAATGTTCGGTTTACGTATGGATTACACAGTAAACAGGAACTTACGAATTGGAGCAACCCTGCAAGATCTGAGAGAAAACACTCCAGGCTTCACTACTAGAACCTCAATAGGAAATGAACCGGTCAATAATACCATTTGGGGACTTGATCTGAATTACAAGAAAACGGGAATAGGCTTAACCAAACTATTGGATGCTCTACCAGGTGTACAAACAAAAGAGCCATCCTCCGTTTTATTGAATGCGGAATTCGCCCAACTGATTCCGGGGGTGAATAGTAAAAAAGTCAACAACAGCTCTATGATTGATGACTTTGAATATGCCAGAAATATCAATGACCTCTCAAGGCAACCTAACAGATGGAGATTAGGATCTACCCCACCCCAGTTCTTGAAAGACATCACTCCTGACCCAACTCAGGATATGGCTTATCAATATCATTACAGGAGAGCAAAAATGTCCGTGTATACGGTAGATATGACCACCTATTTCTCCGGTCAGGGAGGAGCGGGAATCATCCCTCCAAATTTGAGTAATGAAGCCAGAACTAACCCTTTCACCGCGAATTTCAATATACAAGATATACTAGTGGGTAGATCCATGCCCACATTTGCAGAGCAAATTCCCACCAGCATATTGGACATCTCCTACTTCCCTTCCGAACCAGGAATGTACAATTACAATACTAATCTAAAACCGGACGGAACCCTCAATACTAATCCTAGGACCAATTTCGGTTCAGTGATGAGAGGAATCACCTTTGATGCAGACTTCGATAATTCCAATGTTGAATACCTTGAATTCTGGATGATGAACCCTTTTGCGGGTGAAATACCATTGAGCCAACCGGTCACTAATACTACGGGAGGAAAATTACTCATTCAATTGGGTGACGTTTCGGAAGACGTAATCCCTGATGGAAGATTCAACTTTGAAAACGGTATTCGTCCGGATTCCTTAAATGGATCAGCCGCAAACAGACCTTACATCAAGACACCATGGGGTAAAGCTCCGGACATACAGTTCATGGTGGATGCATTTGAGAATGACGAAATGATCAGAAAGCTTCAGGACGTAGGTTTAGATGGACTGTCTAATGAAGAAGAACGTGAATATGTAAACCCAAATGCTCCTAATTCAAGAGGGATCAAAGGCTACTTGGAAGAAGTTAGAAAAAAGGTTACAAATCTGGCAGCCCTTCAAAAGATCTTGGATGACCCTTCTAAGGACGACTTCAGACATTTCTTAGATCCTTCATTTGATAATGGAGCAACATTTATTGAGCGATACAAAGATTACTTGGGAATGGAGAATAACTCTCCGTACAATAAAGACCAAGCCAATGCAGATATCATCTATGCCAATACCAACTCTATTGACAAGGAAGATATCAACCAAGACAATACCATTAACGAGCTAGAAGACTTTTACGAATACGAAATTGACCTTCGCCCGGATGCAGGACGAGGTATTGCTTCCAGTCCATATATAGTAGATAAAGTTGAAGTAGCAGCCACAGACCAAAGACCACAAACTACCTGGTATTTGTTCCGTGTACCTATCCGCAACTACACCCGCAAAAGTTCAGAATCTGAAAATGCATCTTTCAAGTCAATCCGATTTATGCGCTTGGTGACTACGGATTGGGAACAACCTGTAGTTATGCGTTTTGCCACTATGCAATTGGTTTCGAATCAATACAGGGTGTATGCTAATAAAATCCAAGACACTACCTCATCGTATCAGGAGACTCCTATTGATCCTCTCAGCAAGACCGTCATAAAAAGTACTACGGTTAGTATAGAAGAGAACGGTTGCCCTACAGGTGTAGATTGTGGTGATTCCAAACCTTATCCCTACGCCGTTCCTCCGGGATTTGTAAGGGATGTGAACTACGCTACTCAGGCTAGGATGGAATTTAATGAGCAGGCCTTGAGCTTATCCGTTGAAAAGTTGGATCCTAAAGACTCCCGTGGCGTATTTAAGAATACGGATCTGAACCTAAACATGTACAAACGCATCAAGATGTTTGTACACATGCACACAGAAGAAAGTAATGCAGAAAATTTGGGCATGTTCCTTCGTATCGGAACCGACTTAAAAAACAACTACTATGAAGTAGAAATCCCGAGATTAAAGAGATCCATGAGGGGAGAAACAGCCCCTACCCTCATTTGGCCGGAAGAAAATGAGATTGATATACCTTTAGAAGAGCTCCGCAATCTAAAGTTGAGAAGAAATAAAAACAGCACTACGGAAAATTTCCGTCAGGAATATGCTGAAATGGTAATGGTAGACGGTACCGCTTCAGGAACAGAAAGTCCAGTGATGCGCGAGTACAGACTTGCAGTAAAAGGGAACCCTGATTTGAGTAAGGTCATGACCATCATGATTGGGGTGAGAAATAATAGTGGAGAAATCAAGGATTTTACCATCTGGACCAATGAACTACGGGCTTCTGGATTTGATACCCAGGACAAGGGGACAGCAGGTTTAGTCAGTATGGATGTTAAACTGGCTGATCTAGGAACTTTGAACCTGAACGGAAACTTCAGAAACTTTGGTTTCGGTAGTGTACAGGACAAAATATCCAATCGTCTTCAAGAAGATAACTACTCCTACGGTGGTGCATTGAACCTGGCTTTGGACAAATTCCTCCCTATGAAATGGGGATTGAATATTCCGTTCTTTGTTAACTACGACAAACAAGTTTCAGTGCCAGGATTCAATCCTTTGGACAGAGACATTCGTTTGGATGTAGCCTTACAAGAAGACAATTTGAATCCCTTCCAAAAGAATCTAACGAGAGATTTAGTCTCTGATATCTCCACTACCACTGGGTTTAACTTTATGAATGTGCATAAAGTTAAGGGGGCAAACGCTACCAAAAACCATTTCTATGATATTGAAAACTTCAGTATTTCTTATGCCCAAAATAGAATATACAGAAGCAATATCTTGATGGCCAATAATGACCAAAGTTTCACCAGTGCAGGTCTAACCTACCGTTATTCTCCGAAAGGTGTACAATGGGAGCCATTTAAAAAAGCTGCACGTTTAGACAGTACAGGCTTGAAATTCTTAAGGGCTTTAAGTTTCGCTCCGATCCCGAGCATGGTGAATTTCGAAATGTACAATGAGCAGGTATTCTACAGAACAAAATACAGAGACAGGAATCTACAAGATCTGCCGGGCGAAAACCTAATTAAATACTATTACGGAAACAGAAATTACGACTTGCAATGGAACCTTACCCGTAGCATCACCTTAGTGTATGGCGCAAGAATGCAGGCTATACTAGATGATGTAGATGGTCAAGTGACCGCAGAGCAGGATGTAAAATTCGGTTCCAGACTATTCTCTAAAGGAAGGACAAAGAACTACACCCAAAACATCAAGGCCACCTGGAGACTTCCGCTACAGGATATCTATGCTTTGGACTGGATCACTGCGAATTCCACATTTGATACCAAATACGGATTTAGAAGTGTAGCGTTCGGCCAACCTACAGACGGACCGGCAGAGTATCAATTCGGACACTTATTAGAAAACGGTAGAGACCTGGGATTAGATGGGCGAGTGGATCTTGTGAAACTTTACAATAAAGTAGGATATCTAAGAAGAGCTAATACCCCAAATGCTCCTAGGCAGAGATTCACACGTGCAGCCGGTGACGACGATGAAATGGCACCAGAAGCGAATAAATTCGCCAAAGCCGTAACCCGTCTATTAATGGCAGCCAGAGGCATAAACGGAAGATTTGCATTAACAGAAACCACTACCCTACCTGGATTCTTGGAGATACCGGAATTCTTCGGATTAAGTAGTGCTAATGGAGGTTTAGCTCCTGGAATTCCTTTTGTATTAGGAAGTCAAGATCCTAACAAAACCATTGAAAGAGCAGTAGAGAACGGTTGGCTATCCCGTAATGTCCAGCAATACAATCCAGTGATTCAAACGCGTGGATATACTTTCGATTATTCTACCAATCTAGAGCCAATAAAGGATTTGAGAATCATCATAAAAGGAAACATAGCTAGAAACAATGACCTTTCCTATATCTACCAGCCTAATGAAGAGAACAACTTTGAGAAGTTCTCTCCTGTGAGAGGTGGTAGTTTCAAAATGTCTTTCTGGTCCTTCAAGACTTCTTTCAAAAAAGTTAACTCGGATCCTTCATCAGGTTATTACTACGAGCCATTTGCTAACCTGCAAGAGAACAGGAGAAAGGTTTTAGATATCATAGAGATGAGAAATCCTGGTATTCAACTTTCTGAAAACTCCCAAGATGTGCTGATCCCCGCCTTCTTTGCTGCGTACACAGGAAGGGACGTGGAAGACATCATGAGCAAGAAGAAATACACCCGTAAGGGCAGCAATACCTTCAACCCATTCCTTGGATTCCCTATGCCTAACTGGCAGATTAACTATGGAGGTATAGAAAAATTTGTTGGATTACGAAGTTTGTTCTCTAACATCACCTTATCTCACTCCTTCGTATCTTCCTATAGCGTAGGTAATTTTACATCAAACTTGATGTATTCTGACCTAGCACTGCTGGATTATAGAGCTTCTATGGGTAGAGGGTATACTTTAGGTTCAGAATTGAATTCCTTCACTAATCTGCTTGATCCGGTTTACATCATGAGTTCCATAGTTATGGAAGAGAAATTTGCTCCATTCTTAGGCGTCAACTTCACCACTAAGGGAAGCTTCTCCGGAAACTTCGCTTGGAACAAGGATAGAATGGCTTTGATGAACCTCTCTAATGCTCAGGTGAGTGAAACCCATGGCAATGACTTCGTATTCGGTTTCGGAATGAAGAAGAATAATGTAGTTCTTCCTCTTCGTACTAGAGATGGAAATAATATTATTCTTCCAAATGATTTAGTGTTTAGAATTGACTTTACGCTAAGAGATTTGAAAATGATCCAAAGGAAACTGGACGGGGATGCATTGATCAAGAGCGGTTTTAGGACTTTACAAGTAAGACCTAATCTTCAATACACCTTCAATAAGCGTGTAAGTATGACCATGTATTGGGAGAAAATGGTGAATAATCCGTATGTGACCCAACAATATTATACCAATAACGCCACATTTGGAGTTACTGCAAGATTTAATTTAGCCGACTAAGTGCATAAATAATGGGAAACTTGTAAATTGGGATCAAATGACCTTAAATTCCTTATGAAATCTAACCGTAGAACTTTTATTCAAACCTTAAGCGCAGCCGGTGCTTTAGCGGCTACAGAATCCTTTGCAAAGCCCTTTAATATCATAAAAGATATGCGGGTAAGCCCTAACGATAAAATACGCTTTGCCACCATAGGCATGGGTATACAAGGAAATTTTGACACCCAAAGTGCCCTTAAATCTGGCGGTACAGAATTTGTGGGCGCAGCAGACCTGTATACCGGTCGCCTTACCAGAGTCAAAGAGGTATTTGGTAAAGACATATTCACTACTCGTGATTACAGAGAAATCTTGCAGAGAAAAGATATTGATGCAGTATTAGTAGTTACCCCGGATCATTGGCACGACAGAATCACTATTGACGCGCTCAAAGCTGGCAAAGCGGTGTACTGCGAAAAACCTATGGTGAACAGAATAGAAAAGGGCAAAGGCGTCATTGATGCCTGGAAGAAATCCGGAAAGACCATGCAGGTAGGTAGCCAAAGAATCAGTGGATCAGCTTTCGAGGAAGCTAGAAAATTAGTTCAGGCCGGGGAAATAGGGAATATCAACTTTGTGGAAGCCACATACGATAGATTCAATGCTATAGGAGCATGGAACTACTCCATCCCTACGGATGCTTCACTGGATACTGTGGATTGGGATACCTTCATAGGAGATGCACCAAAAAGGGCTTTTGATGCCAAAAGATTCTTCCGCTGGAGAAATTATAAGGACTATGGAACAGGAGTGGCAGGCGACTTATTTGTTCACTTGGTAACAGGCGTACATTATATTACAGGAAGCAAAGGGCCGGAGAGAATCTTTTCTTCGGGAGAACTGAGCTATTGGAATGACGGCAGAGACGTGCCGGATGTGATGGTGTCTGTTTTTGATTATCCAAAGAACAATGACCATGAGAAGTTCCAAATGGTATTGCGCGTCAATTTTGCCAACGCTGGTTCCATCAAGAATGTAACTAGAATCATAGGTACAGAAGGACAAATTGAAGTGGGTGGTAACAGTTTGGTACTTACCAAAAAGAAACTTCCTAAAGCTCCGGGATACGGCAACTATGATTCGCACTTCACCTTCTCTGAAGCTCAGCAAGCGGAATTCAAAAAGCAATATGATGCTATGTATTCAGAAGCTGACAGAGTAGCTGAACCCGTTAAGGAGATCAAGTTCGAAGCGCCCAAAGGTGAAGATGAGCACATGAATCACTTCGCTAACTTCTTCAATGCCATCCGTAAGAATACCCAGGAAATCAATGAAGATCCTATCTTCGGTTTCCGTGCAGCTGCACCGGTATTAGCTTGTAACGACAGCTATTTCCAACAAAAAGTAATCAAATGGGATGCGCAAAATATGGTATTGAAGTAAATTTGCGGTTTTATTGCGCAGATTGGATTCTAAGATAACGTATTTTCCAGAACATATACTCCGGGAGCATCCGCTTCCGGAGCGTTTTACCTTTCCATTTTACTACGAACCTCATCCTTTGACGGCTTATGCAGCAGAGCAGTTGATGCACCGTCTGGAAACGGATGAATCCTTAGAGCATAATTTTGGTCTAGGAAAACACGAACATTTGCCTACAATTGGGAAAATGTTTGGTGTGTTGCTCATCAAAGACCTTGAGGGAAAAATAGGTTTCCTTTCTGGAGTATCCGGAAAATTAGCTGGGAGCAATGAGCATGAGTTCTTAGTACCACCCGTATTTGATATGCTCACAGAAGAAGGCTTTTTCTTGAGAGAAATAGTAGAGATTAATGCCATCAACGAAGAGATTGAGCGACTGGAAAATGATCCAAAATTTGTCCAATTACTCACTGAATATGAAGAACTCACTGATCAGGAAGAAAAAAAAATCAATACACTAAAAGAAACACTAAGAGTTAGAAAAGCGGAGAGGGATCGTTGCAGAAAGACCGGAGAGGTTCCCGAAGAGGAATTAGTCAAACAGAGCTTATCTGATAAGAGATTATTGAATAAGGAAGTAAGGGAATCAAAAGAGAGGCTACATCTGTACAAACTTCAAATAGCTAAGACTGAAGACCAGTTGGAGGATTTAAGAAGAAAGAGGAAAACCCGTTCTGCTGAAATCCAAGCTGAACTTTTCAGCCAATACTCATTTCTAAATAAAGAAGGAAAGACCAAAAGCCTTTACGATATCTTCCGAAATTCTCCATTTGGCAAACCACCGGCAGCGGCAGGTGAATGTGCCACTCCCAAACTTTTACAGTATGCCTTCCTAAACGGGTATGAACCTTTGGCCATGGCAGAATTCTGGTGGGGAGCATCACCTAAGTCGGAAGTAAGGAAGCATAAACATTACTACGGGGCCTGTAGGGGTAAATGTGAACCGATATTGGGACATATGTTAGAAGGTATAGAACTGGATCCCAATCCCCTACTAGATACGGTTGAGAAGGACATAGAAATCATCTATGAAGATGACTATTTAGCCGTGGTCAACAAACCTTCCGGACTACTTTCTGTTCCCGGTATTCAGATTTACGATTCCGTTTACAGCAGGCTTCAAGCCAGATGGGACCATGAAGCACCTTTAGTAGTTCATAGACTGGATCAGGATACGAGTGGGATACTGGTCATGGCCAGAAACAAAAACGTGCACAAACACCTGCAGAGTCAGTTTATTAGGAGAACGGTGATAAAACATTACATCGCCCTATTGGAAGGCCATTTAGTAGAGGATAAAGGGGAAATACATTTGCCATTGAGAGTAGACCTAGATGATAGGCCAAGGCAAATGGTCTGCTATGAGCATGGAAAGAAGGCGCATACCATTTGGGAAAAGATAGGAATTGAAGGTCCGTACACACGGGTAAAATTCTTTCCGGTAACCGGCCGAACCCATCAGTTGAGAATGCATGCAGCACATCATGAGGGCTTAAATGCACCTATCAAGGGAGATGACATGTACGGAAAAGCGGCGGAAAGACTATGCCTTCACGCCGCTTATTTAGAGTTCTTACATCCTGTTAAGAAGGAGAGAATGAGCTTTGAAGTTAAACCCGAGTTTTAAGGTATTCTACTGCCTCCTTGATTCGGGTCACGGCTTGTTCTAGTCGGAAACGCTGTGTTCCGAAATTTAAACGTATATGCTTTTCTCCTAAAAAGATGGAGGCTTCCATGGCCCCTACTCCATGATTTTCAAGGATGTCCGCAAAGGTATCTACCCCAAGATCGGAATAATCTATCCACGCTAAGTAGGTAGCTTCCATAGGCAACATCTTCAGACCCGGAATAGCTTGAATTTCGGAGTAAAGGTAGGCGTAATTGGAACGCAAATAATCCAATGAAGCATTCAACCAGTCCTCACTATTTCTGTACGCAGCTACCATAGCGTCAGCTCCCTGCTTATAAAGGTTAGGAACGGTATGAAGTTTAGTACGTTCAAACTTCTTGCGAATCTCCGAATTAGGAATGATGGCAAAAGCCGAATTCAGAGCAGGAATATTGAATGCTTTAGCTGCAGAGAAAAGAGAAACGGTTCTCATAGCTGCTGATTCATTTAAAGAAGCTACTGGGATGTGCCTCCTTCCCTTTTCCAGAATGATATCTGCATGGATTTCATCAGAACAAAGGAGAATATCATGCCGTTCACAGAAATCTACGAGTCTCTTCAGTTCGTCTTCGTTATACATCCTTCCCGTAGGATTATGTGGGTTACAAAGGATATACATCTTCGTTTCATCCGTCACCATGCTTTCCATGGCCTCAAAATCCATGGTCCATTTATTATCCTGGAGCTTTAATGGTACGGCTTGTAAGTATCTTCCATCACCTTCTGCAAAATCGATAAAGGGTCTATAGACCGGGATGGAGGTCATCACTCCATAAGGCAGAGAAGAGATCAATCTAGCGGTGGTCCCTATACCTGAAAGGACGGAAGGTAACCACACAATCCATTCCTTTTCAATCTCCCAATGGTACTGCTTGGAAAGCCAATTTTTGACTGCTTCAGCATGATCATCATTTGGTGCAGCATATCCGTATATACCGGTTTGCACGTATTGAAGCAAGGATTCCTTGATGGCGGGAGCCACTTCAAAGTCCATATCTGCTACCCACATGGGCAGTATATCCTCAGAATACTTATTCCACTTTATACTTCCATCCTTCTTCCTATCGAAAAGCCGTTCAAAATCCATGAATAAATGATGTTATTTCCTTAAATTTGTATTCGTACGCTATAAACGTGCCATAAAAGTACAGATTAAATTTAACCGAAATGATAGTAAAATATAAAAAAGCCCCTGGTCAACGCATGATTAAACGCCTTAGCTTGAGACAAAAATCTTGGCTTCATGCATCAGGTGGAGCTATACTCTTCAGTATAGGCCAGTGCTTATTTGCTGTATCATGGTTTAAATTATTTGACGGATACCATGCTCCTACGTGGATCTTCATGATTATCCTAGGGCTAGTACTTACTTTGACGGGATTATTAATAATGGGCAAAGCTTTGGTATTCAGCTCCCATATTAAGGCGAGAAAGTACTTCAAGAAGAGACAAAACTCTTTGATAAAGAAGAGTTCACAGCATTTAGAGAATGCTAAATTGAAGATTGAAAGGACGCCTAAAAAATAAAAGCCCTAAAATTTAGGGCTTAATTACTTTGCTGCTTTAGTTCTTCTACATCAACTTTCTTGATTGTAGGCTTCAGCGTAAGTCTTTTGATCGCTGCAGTTTTATTATTAGCTACCGCTCTGTTTTTTCTGCTCTTTCTTTTTAACTGAGTAACTCCCATGGTGATCCATTTTTGTATTTCGAGGTGCAAATATAGAAATAAATTCCCAGAACGGGAAGATAATATTAGTTTTTTCAGGTATGGGGGAGTTTTTTTGCTCATGCAATGGAAAAGACAGATAAGTTGGTTAGAATTTTAATCGGAGCATTTTCATTCCTATTACACTACTTTACTACTGTGCCTATTCTATTCAAGTTAAAGTCCATTTGAATGAATTGAACTGAATTGCCTTTTATCATTTAGCTTAGAGCTTTATAATTATTTTTTCTATTGCCCACCAGCCCACCACAACTCCATCCCATCTCCCAATACCATTTCGTCCACATGCCCCATCATCTTTTTATCAGAGGTTAACAAATGCATATGCACGTCTGTATCATGATGCGTAAAAATCGCCTTATGATGTTTGGAATAAAAGCCTAATATTTCTACCTCCCTATCTTTAAGCAAATAATTCACTTGACCCTCATGAGCCTCCTGAGGAGAACTAACCTTTCTCCCTTCGGGTAAATTCACCACATGGATATGAGCCTCTCTCACTCTCCCTTTCAATCGGAAAAATAAGGGTTCCTCCAGATCCAAAGCGGCTAAATGATCCTCTAGATCTTTTATGCTTCACACTTTCTTTGGTAAAACCTTTGAATTCCACTTCTGCACCCATCCATAGCCGAAGAAAGGAGCCTTCAAATCAAATGTTTCCTCCACCACCATATCTTCTCCGGAGCTTACTCTAGAACGATAGGCCTTTCCATCTATAATCATTATCTCACCTCGCAAATAGTCTTCCGGTCCTAGACCGTATAGATTAGTCCTGTTGTGAATAGTGTCTAAATGAATCTTCCCTTCCAATTCGCCCTTCCACATGACGTCTCGCATCTGTCCAATAACGTGAACCTGAGCTTTGGCACTAAAAACTGAAAAACAAATGGCTATAAGAATCCTAAAGTTCATATGAATACCCTAATACTAATCCTCAAAATTAAGATATTTTCTTCAGCTTATATCATATGTCTGTCTAGGTACCCAATACCTAAAAACCCACCCCATTTTTACTCCATTCTGTAACATTTTACAGGATTCTGAACGAGCTTTGTCAGGAATGAGCTATTTTTGAATGATTTTTTCTACTATATCATTATGTCAAAACCCAGTCTGGCCAGAGGAACGCGCGATTTTGGACCTGAAGTAATGGCCAAAAGAAACTTCATCTTTGATAACATCAAGAAAGTTTATAAGAAATTTGGATTCCTTCCCCTCGAAACTCCTTCCATAGAAAACCTTTCCGTGTTAATGGGGAAGTATGGAGAAGAGGGCGACCAACTCCTATTCAAAATCCTCAACTCCGGTGATTTCGCTAAAGACATCACTGAAGATTCCCTTACCAAGGGTTCAAAAGAGGTGCTTAAAAGGATCTCAGAAAAAGGGCTAAGGTATGACTTGACTGTTCCTTTTGCCCGTTATGTGGCTATGAACCGTCAACAATTAGCCATACCTTTTAAAAGATACCAAATCCAACCCGTTTGGAGAGCAGATCGTCCACAAAAAGGCAGGTACAGAGAATTCTACCAATGTGACGCAGACGTGGTGGGCACAGATTCTCTCATTTGCGAAGCGGAAATCGTCTTGATGCTTCACGAGGTTTTTGCAGCCTTAGGACTGACGGAATTTGTAGTAAAGATCAATAATCGTAAGGTACTAGCCGGTATAGCTGAAGCAGTAGGTGCAGCAGGAAAAGAAGCAGACCTGAGCGTAGCCATTGATAAATTAGACAAAATAGGTAAGGAAAAAGTAGAAGCCGAGCTAGTAGAGAGAGGATTTACACCGGAAAACATTGCCGCTCTACAACCGCTCTTTTCCCTTTCAGAAGAAAAAGACATCTTCTCCTTCCTAAAAACCTGGTTGAAAGATTCTGCAACCGGACTTAAGGGCGTAGAAGAATTGGAAAGCATTTGGACCTTAGTAGACCACCTAGGTCTTACATCTCCAAAAATAGAATTTGACCCATCACTAGCCAGAGGATTAAGCTACTATACTGGAGCCATTTTTGAAGTGAAAGCCCTGAATGTAAGCATAGGTAGTATCTCAGGTGGTGGAAGATATGATAATTTGACCGGCAGTTTTGGTGTAAACGGTATGTCCGGCGTAGGAATCTCCCTAGGTGTGGATAGAATCTATGACGTAATGGAAGAGTTGAAACTTTTCCCTGAAGCCCTGAACTACTCTTCCACTAGCGTTATGGTGACAAATTTCGGTGAGGATACTTTAGCTAGTAGCTTAGGTATACTTTCTGAAATAAGAAATGCAGGGATCAGCGCGGAAATCTATCCGGATAGTGCCAAAATGAAGAAACAATTTGAGTATGCAGACAAAAAGGGAATACCTTTTGTAGTGATTGTAGGCACAGAAGAGATAGAAAAAGGTCAATACCAATTGAAAAACATGATAAATGGGGAGCAATCCGCCTTATCCCTTCAAGACATAATCCATAAAGTCAATGACTAAGAAAAGAAAACTGTTCACCCATTTCCTGGTTTTGTTCTCCACGGTAGCCGCGTCCTTTGCGTTCTACTTATGGCAAGTGTATTCCAGTCCTAATTTGAACGTAGACGGGAAGGAAACCTTTGTTCTCTATATCCCTGAAGGTTCAGATTATAACCAGGTCCTTGACTCCTTAAGAAGCCATAATATCATCCACAATGAGATAGCCTTTGGCTTCTTAACCAAAAGAAAAGGATACAGAGAGGAAATCAAGGCGGGTAGATATGAAATCCCCCCAAATTCTTCTAACAATACCATCATTTCCAAATTATTAGCAGGTAGACAGGATCCTGTAAAGCTGACTTTCAACAATATCAGAACCAAAGAAGATTTAGTAAGAAAGATAGGTTCAAGGTTAGCCTTTAATGGTGAAGAACTTTTGGCAAAACTACAAGATGAAGATACGGCTAACAAATACGGTTTTAAATCGGAAACCTTCATGAACATGTTCTTACCGGACACGTACTTCATCTATTGGACCGTAACGCCTGATGCCTTCTTAGACAGAATGCATTCGGAATATAAGAAGTTTTGGACGGAAGAGAGAAAAGCCAAAGCAGAAAGCATAGCATTGAGTCCGGATCAAGTGGGCATCCTGGCTTCTATAGTTCAAAGTGAGACGAACAAAAAAGATGAAATGCCGGTTGTAGCGGGAGTGTATATGAATCGTCTACGTATAGGAATGCCTTTACAAGCAGACCCCACGGTTAAGTTTGCTGTAGGAGATTTTAGTCTGAAAAGAATTCTGCATAAGCATCTTAGTATAGATTCCCCATACAATACCTATAAGAACACAGGCCTACCTCCGGGACCCATAGCATTACCGGAAAGAGTAGCCTTAGATGCGGTATTGAATTATCAAAAACATAACTATACTTATTTTAGTGCCAAAGAAGATTTCTCAGGATATCATAATTTTGCAGAAAACTTCAATGAGCATATTAAGAATGCTCAAAGGTACCAAACAGCTTTAAATCAAAGAGGAATTCGCTAATGTACAGTCACCTATCTACCTATAGAGTAAGATATGCGGATGTGGACCAGATGGGCTACATGTATTATGGTAATTATTCCAGATTATACGAAATTGGGAGGGTTGAGGCCTTAAGAGCCTTAGGAGTAAGTTATAAAGAGATGGAAGAGAGCGGTGTTTGGATGCCGGTGTATGAAAACCATTCCAAATACATCAAACCTGCAGTCTATGATGATTTATTACAAATAGATTGCAGATTAGAAACCCTTCCAAATACTCGTATTATATTTACATCAGAAATAAAAAACGAAGCAGGAGTATTGATTCATGTGGGTAAAACCACCTTGGTCTTCTTAAATGGCGAGACGAAAAGAGTGATGCCATGTCCGGACATGATTATAGAAAAACTACTCCCCTACTTTGCATGCTGAAGAAAATAAAGAAAATACTTCGCCCCTTAAAGAATTATCTGGATACCGTATATCCATTTGGATCTGTTATATCCGTATACAGATTCCTACAGATCATTTGGAACAACATCATCACCTTTGATTTGGATCAAAGAGCTACATCGGTGGCTTTTAGCTTCCTATTGGCGGTATTCCCCGGCATACTTTTCCTTTTTACACTCATTCCTTATATTCCTATTGATCATTTAGATATCCAAATTATGGATTTCAGTAGGAACCTGATGCCGGAGGGACTTTATGATGTAGTAGCACAAACCATCTACGAAATCATCAGCAGACCCAGAGGAGATATCTTGTCCTTCGGTTTTTTCTTTTCACTATATGCTGCCACTAACGGCATTAATTCATTGACCAATGCCTTTAACGGAGCACTGGAAAAGAAGAAAGACAGAGGCTTTATGCGCTCCAGAGGAACAGCTGCGCTAGTACTGGTGCTCTTGGTCACCGTTTTGGTAATCTCTGTAGTAATACTGATTGCAGGAAAGATAGTACTGAACTATATTGCCCGTGCGGGGATTTTGGACGATCAAATCAATATTTGGGGAATCAGAACCCTGGGCTATTTATCCATCTTCTTCATCTTTTACTTTGGTATAGCTTGTCTATACTACTTCGCACCGGCCATGGACAAGAAGATCCGTTTCTTCAATTTTGGGGCATTCTTCTCCTCTGTGCTTAGTATCTTAGCTACCAACTTATTCTCTTACTATCTGGAGAATTTTAGCTCGTACAATAAGCTTTATGGCTCTATCGGTACCTTGATTGCCATCATGGTTTGGACCTATTTGATTTGTCTTATCCTTATTTTAGGATTCGAAATCAATGTAGACTTAAGAGCCGAGAAATATAAGATCAAGAATCAAGAGTAAGAGATTCACTGCTTTGGCTTTCATGCAATTCGGCATATAAGCCTCCTTTGCTAAGCAGCTCTTCGTGCGTACCTACGTCTATCACTTTGCCCTCATCCATAAGAATGATCTTATCTGCTAGTCGGGCATTAGAGATGCGGTGAGAAATCAGAATGGTGGTTTTACCTATACCCTTCAAATGGTGCAGTATCCTATTTTCAGTAACCGTATCTACTGCTGAGAGACTATCATCCAACAAAAGCACCTGAGGTTTCCTGATCAAGGCCCGAGCTATGGAGATTCTCTGCTTCTGACCACCGGAAAGGGTAATTCCCCTCTCGCCCACTTTGGTGTTAAATCCTTCAGGAAATCCCATGATATTGTGATACACTTCCGCTTCCTGGGTAGCCTTGACTACTTCCTCATCTGTGGCATCTTCCTTGCCAAACTTCACATTATTCGTGATAGTATCAGAAAAAAGGAAAACTTCTTGGGTTACGTAGCCCAACTGTGATCTATAATACGACAGATCTAATTTCTTCAACTCTATACCGTCTATGTAGATTTGACCCTCCTGAATGTCGAACAGTCGGAGGATAAGGTTTGCCAAAGTACTCTTACCGGATGCCGTGGTACCTATGATAGCTACACTCTCTCCCGGCAAGATCTCAAAGCTAACATTGTCCAAAGCTTTTATTCCAGTATCTGGATATACGAAGGAAACATGCTCAAATCTAATGCCTCCCTGAATATCCACCTTCAAATTCTCTGTGGATATAATGTCATTATTTAACCTCAAGAACTCATTTATCCTTTTCTGCGAGGCGGCAGCCCTTTGTATCTGTCCGGAGGTCCAACCTAATGCGGTCATGGGCCAAGTCAACATGTAAACATACATCACGAACTCTGCTATCACCCCAAGGCTAATCTTTCCCGCCATTACCTCTTGGCCACCTACATACACGCAAATGATGGTACTCATACCTATCAAGAAGATCATGATAGGATGGAAAAGAGAATCCACTCTGGCCAGTTTGAGAGATTCGTATTGATACTTCAAACTTTCCTTCTCAAATTGGTCATAGAACTTGTCCTCCGCCGCAAAGGATTTGATCACACGAATGCCTGAATATGTCTCCTGAGCATTTGTGGATAGGTTAGCTAAACTCTTCTGAATCCGCTCTGAACGTCTATTGATAATAGAACTTACTATAAAAATACTTAATGACAATAGAGGAAGGGGGATAAGAACGAACCAGGTTAGTCGGACATTCACAGAAAACATATAACTCACCACTATCCCTACTAACACAAACATATTCAGGAGATACATGATAGCTGGTCCCAGATACATCCTCACCTTTGAAACGTCTTCAGAAATTCTAGCCATCAAATCCCCAGTAGAATTCTGTTTAAAGAATGCCAAAGGCAAGGTTTGATAATGACCATAGATCTCATTCTTAAGATCATATTCAATATGTCTGGACATCACGATAATGGTTTGACGAACCGCAAAGAGAAATACTCCCTTAATGATGGCCATTAAAATGATCAAACCACCTAAAACCGTGATTCCGAAAGTCAAGGTCTTATAGGTTACAGTTTGGAAAGAGGAATCTCTAAATAAGAAATAGTGGTCTACATTCATTTCCACTAATTCTAAGGCATGTCTAACGATCTGCGCAGGAATTACCCCAAACAGGTTAGATAAAACAGTAAAAAGGACTCCTAATAATAAAAGTCCCCTATACTTATATAAGTATTTATTCAGATGGGCTAATTCTTTCATGACTTCACGGTGAAGTGATCTACGATTTCTTGGTAATAGGCTTCATATTGAGAAACCACTCGGTTCATATCAAATTCCTTTGCTCTCTCTAATGCTCTTTGTTTAAATCCTTCCAACTGATTATCATCCAAAATGAACAAAGACTTCTGAACCATGTCTTCAATATCACCAATATTACTCAAAAATCCGGTCACCCCGTTGATATTTAATTCTCCCAGTCCACCTGTATTACTAGAAATCACAGGAACCTGGCAAGCCATGGCTTCTAAGGCGGCAAGACCAAAACTCTCTTTTTCTGAAGGCATGATGAACAAATCAGCTACAGACAACACCTCTTCTATGGCTTCCAATTTCCCTATGAAGCGTACATCCTCTGCAATTCCTAATTGACGGACCAGAATCTCCATATTAGGTCTTTCCTCTCCATCTCCAATCAACAATAGCTTACTAGGCACTTTCTCCCTAATCCCTGCAAATACGCGTATAACATCACCTATCCTCTTCACTTTTCTGAAGTTAGATGCGTGCACCAGGAGCTTTTCGCCGTTCGGACAGATAAATCTTTTGAAGTGTTCCTTTTCCTGCTTATAAAAACGCGTTAAATCAACAAAGTTATAAATAACCTTGATTTCCTTTTCAATATTAAATGCCGACAAGGTCTCCTTCTTCAAATCTTCCGAAACTGAAGTAACGCCGTCAGAAGCATTAATACTAAAGGTGATTACGGGACGTAAACTTGGATCCTTCCCTACAATAGTAATGTCTGTTCCATGAAGCGTAGTTATCACCGGTATATCTAATCCTTCCTGTTGTAAGATCTGTTTGGCCAAAAATGCGGACGTAGCATGAGGAATGGCATAATGCACGTGCAAAAGATCCAATTTCTCATACTTCACCACATCTACCATCTTACCGGCTAATGCTGATTCATAGGGAGGATATTGGAACAAAGGATACGAGTTAATATTTACCTCATGGTACCAAATGTTCTCACTAAAGAAATCTAAACGTATGGGTTGGGCGTAAGTAATAAAATGAATTTGATGTCCTTTTTGGGCCAGGGCTTTACCCAATTCTGTAGCTACTACACCGCTGCCACCGAAAGTAGGATAACATACAATTCCTATCTTCATAGATTCGTTCTTTCCATAGTTAACGTAGAAATCATCCTAAATAATTCCATACAAGGCCGTTTCATACTTAACTTTACTAAGCAAAAAAAAGAGAAGACCCATAGTGCCATTTCTACAGCTGATTCGTTGGAAGAATTTATTGATCGTCGCCATGACACAGATCCTGGTGAGGTACTCCTTGATCTTTGATACTCCACAGCATGGCGTAAAACATTTTACCTTACTTGTAGTTACAACCCTATTGATAGCAGCCGGAGGGTATATCATAAATGACTATTTTGATGTCAAAATAGATAGGATTAACAAGCCGCATAAAGTCTGGATAGGAAAAACCATCTCCAGGAGATCCGCCTTGCTAGTACATCAACTCTTCAGCGCAGCGGGCATATTACTGGCATTTTTGATAGGGTGGAAAGCAGTGCTGATCAATGTTCTGAGCGTTTGGCTCCTCTGGTTCTACGCTTCGGGCTTCAAGAAAAAGCCGTTTATAGGAAATTTTGTAGTGGCCTTACTTACCGCGCTGGTGATCGCTGAAATAGCCCTGGTGTATGATCCATCGAACCGACTAATTTACATGTATGCGGTATTCGCCTTCTTTATAAATCTCATTCGAGAGATCATAAAGGATATGGAAGACATGAAGGGAGATGAGGCCCATGGGGCTAAAACAATTCCTATTCTATACGGGATTCATAAAACCAAAGAGCTGCTTTACGCTCTTATGGGTATATTCCTGATTTCTATGTTCTTTTTCATGTACAAAGTGGAAGACCTAAAGATCCGGATCTTTTCAGCCGTACTATTGGGACTTTGGTTATTCCTACTGAGAGCTATCACAAAGGCAGATAGGAAATCCCACTTTTCTATGCTGAGCTACTTATGTAAATGGATCATCTTATTAGGTATGCTTACCTTACCGCTCTTTCAAATAAATTAATTTGAGGAGGTCCAAAAATATGCGGTAAATTTGCGACATGAAAAGAATAGCAATCCTAGCCTCTGGTTCAGGTTCGAACGCAGAAAATATCATTAAAACCTTTGCCGCAGAGCAAGATCTTGACGTTATCCTAGTACTCAGCAACAATCCTGAAGCCGGTGTAATCAAAAGAGCTCACAAATTAAATGTGCCCACCTTAGTATTTTCCCGCAGAAACTTTGAAAAAGAAGTGGTAGAAATACTACAAGAAAGAAAGGTAGATTGGGTCATTTTAGCAGGATTCTTATGGCTAGTCCCCCCTACATTGATACAAGCATACCCGAACAGAATCATCAACATTCATCCCGCACTACTACCGAATTATGGAGGTAAAGGCATGTGGGGACACCATGTACATGAGGCGGTAGTAGCTAACAAAGAATCCCATTCCGGCATCACCATCCACTACGTAAACGAGAAGTATGACGAGGGAGAGATCATCTTTCAGGCTAAATGCGCCCTTGAAGAAAAGGAAACTCCAGATAGCCTAGCTGCAAAAGTCCATGAACTGGAATACGAACACTTCCCTAGGGTGATTGCAGAGGAAATAAGAAAATAACTTATTTCTTGTCTAAAGAATACTTTCCAGGTCCTGTGAAATAAAGGGCTACACAGATCACAAAATAGACTAAGGCCAGCTCTTTTTGCTTGAAGGGTTGGCCACTATGAACTACAAAGGCTGCAACTCCCATGGTAATGGCATTAAAAATCAGTGCTGGGCGAGTAAAAAAGCCTATCATGATCAAAATGGAACAAAAGAACTCCGAAAAAACAGCTAGACCTAAACTGTTGCTCTCACCTAAACCTACAGGATCTCCAAAGCTAAAATCTCCCACCACCATCTTCTGAAATTTAGGCCATCCATGGGTTAATAGAAAAGCAAAGGAGAAAAAACGTAATACCAATAGACCCAAATCTAAAGATATGGGAGCTGTTGACCTGATTTTTTTAAGCATTGTTATTTAATTTCTTCGTAATCTATGTACTGCCCGTCAGTGTCGCGCGTACGCTGTGAACGATGAGGTGTAGCGTTCTCCACTCTTATATCTCCCTCTTTTCGTGTAGTAGTAGTGTATTTCTTCTGCTCCTTCATCACCTTGTTCATCACTATCGTGCGTAATAATAAACGCAAAATCGGCCCTAGAAGTATAAAAAACAGAAGCAGAACTAAAAGAAATTTCATCAGTTTTAGAATAGACTTGTATTATAAAATAACGATAATTTTTCAAAAACCATTCATTGGATTCCTTATTTTCCTTCGCCTATGTATTTTAACAGCACTGGAAGTAAATCCGCGTCATTTGGTCGCTTGGCATTTTCATCAACCAATTTACCCTCTTTATCTAATATCATATAGCGAGGTATCCCGTTTACACCCCTTTGTACTAAGAATGGCGTCTTCCAGCCCTGCTCTAAATATCCATTAGCAAAAGACCCCAATCCATTATCCTCTATTCCCTCTTTCCATCTTTCCGCGGTATCGTCCAGAGACAAATACAGGAACACAATGTCTTTGCCTTTCAACTGCTCATGTAATTTCTTAGCAAATGGAAACTGTACCTTGCATGGCCCGCACCAAGATGCCCAAAAGTCAATGTAAACCACCTTACCTTTGAAGTCAGCTAGGCTCTTTGCATTACCAGCCATATCCACAAAACTTAATTCAGGAAGAGTCACTTCTTGTTTTAATGTAGTAAACTGAGCAAAATACTTTTCTCCAAATTGTGCCTTAATTTCCTTGTCCTCTATACGCTCTACCCATCTTTTAGCTACAGCGGCCTGAATATACTTTTGCTGATCCAGAAGTATTCTTGCCAGCGCATAATCCCTAATCTTGCCTTTAAAATGCTTTTCTATATACTCCACTTTGTCATTAGCCATCTCCAGTCCGTTCGAATATTTTTCGAACCCTCTGGCTTTGGAATTTTCATAAGTGATATAATAAGGCAAAAGATTCCTGAAAGCCCTGGATTGCAAGTATTTTTCGTCCTGTAGTAAAGCGACTTGAAAAGGTTTGGTGATATCTGTAGGTAAGGATTGAAGTCTTCTGAGCTTCCGATCTGCATTCCCACGCTCAACTGGATAAGCGAAGATCAAGTGCCAATACTGGAATTCTAATTCCTCTGCCCAATTGGATTTGTCGGGAAGAGACTTCTTTAGTTTAGCTTTTTCCTCAAACCATTCCATCTCCAAGGCATCTATTCCATGAGACTGGAAACGGGAATATTGATAATTATTGTCAAAGAACCTTGGGCTATCCCAAGGTAACTTTTCCGTATATACTTTTGAAGTGTCCAAAGGGCTCTGCCCTTGAACAGCAAAAGCCAACAAGAACAGAACCCAGAACTTTCTCATATCACTACGTTAACGATTCTTTTTGGAACCACTATAATCTTTTTCAAAGGTTTACCTTCCATCCAGCGAATCACTTGTTCGTTTTCAAGCACAGCCTTTTCTATCTCCTCCTTACTTGCTTCAGCAGAGAAACTCAGATTTAAACGCACCTTTCCATTCACTTGAATAGGATATTCAAAGGCATCTTCTTTCAAGAATTCTGCATTCCACTGAGGGTAGGAAGCCAAAGTAATGGACGCTTTCTCTCCTAAAGCCTCCCATAATTCCTCTGCAATATGAGGAGCATACGGAGAAATCACGATCAAGAAATCACGTAATACTGACTTCGACTTACATTTTTGCTCTGTAAACTCATTTACAGCAATCATAAAGGTACTCACGGAAGTATTGAAAGAGAAGTTCTCTATATCTTCCTGAACCTTCTTGATGGTCTTATGTAAGGTTTTCAAGTTTTCCTTCGTAGGCTCTACTTCTTCTACACGGAAATTCGGGTCAAAATACAATCTCCATAATTTCCTTAAGAATCTGCTAGTTCCTTCTATACCCTTAGTATCCCATGGCTTACTTTCTGTCAATGGACCTAGGAACATTTCATATAAACGCAGGGTATCAGCACCAAACTTCTCTACCAAGGTATCCGGATTCACCACATTAAACTTGGATTTTGACATCTTCTCTACTTCTGAACCGCAGATGTATTTGCCATTTTCTAGGATAAATTCAGGATTATCTCCGATATCGTTCCTTGTGGCCTTGAATTTCTCTACATCTAAAACATCCCCGTCTACAATATTCACATCCACGTGTAGTGGAGTAACTTCATATTGATCTTTTAAGCCAAAGGATACAAAAGTAGGGACAGCCGTGTTTTTCACACGATATACAAAGCTGGATCTACCTTGGATCATACCTTGGTTAATTAACTTCTTAGCAAACTCCTCTTCCTGAACATAGCCCAAATCTTTTAGCACCTTGTTCCAGAATCTACTATAAAGCAGGTGTCCTGTAGCGTGCTCAGTCCCACCTAAATAAAGATCTATATCCTTCCAGTAATCCAAAGCTTCTTTTGAAGCAAATGCTTCCTTATTCTTTGGATCCATATAGCGGAACCAGTACCAACTGCTTCCTGCCCATCCCGGCATGGTACTCATCTCTAAAGGATAAGCCGTGCTTTCTCCCTCCGGAGTGTAAGTCCAGTTTGCCGCACGACCTAAAGGCGGTTCTCCGGTCTCCGTAGGCTGATACTTGTCAATCTCCGGAAGTATCAAAGGTAAATCTTTATCTGAAACCAAATAAGGAATATCTCTACCCTCCTCATTTTTCTTAAAATAGACCGGAACCGGTTCACCCCAGTAACGCTGTCTTGCAAATACGGCATCACGCAAACGGAAGTTCACTTTCCCTTTGCCTATCTTATTTTCTTCTAACCAAGAGATCAATTTCTGAGTAGCCTCCTTGTACTCTAAACCATTGATCATTCCTGAATTGATGTACTTACCTTCTTTAGTAGCGTCAGCTTGCTTATCCAGATCCTTTTGAGTATCTAATATGGGAACAATAGGCAAGTTAAAATGAGTAGCAAAGTTCCAGTCGCGCTGGTCACCTGAAGGAACTCCCATCACAGCTCCTGTTCCGTATCCGGCAAGTACATAATCTGCAATCCACAGTGGTACTCTTTCTCCATTAACCGGATTAATACAATAAGAACCTGTAAAGGCACCTGAGACGGTTTTCACATCTGAAACCCTATCTAGTTCGCTTCTCTTTTGTGTATCTTCAATGTATTTGTCCACTGCTGCTTTCTGGTCCGGAGTGGTCAATTCTGCCACCCATTCATGCTCAGGCGCCAGAACCAAATAACTTACCCCGTAGATCGTGTCTACTCGAGTAGTAAATACTTCTATTTCCTTATCAGAATTCTCCACTTTGAACTTCACCGAAGCTCCTACAGATTTACCGATCCAGTTTCTTTGTTGCTCTTTCAAAGACTCAGACCAGTCGATCTCGTCCAGACCACGGATCAAACGATCTGCATAAGCCGTGATTCTCATCATCCACTGGCTCATCTTTTTTTGGATCACCGGATAGCCTCCGCGCTCAGAAACACCGTCTTTCACCTCGTCATTCGAAAGAACCATACCTAAAGCCGGACAGAAATTCACTACAGAATCTGCAAGATAGGTCAATCGATAATCAAGAGAAACTTCGTATTTCTTCTCTTCAGAATAACTATTCCATTCTTCCGCACTAAACTCCGATAGATCATCTTCCGTAGTCGCATTAACCGCTGCTGAACCTCCTTTAGAAAAGGCATCATACAAAGTGGAGATAGGCTCTGCCTTATCTGTATCCTTATTGTACCAACTATTAAAGATCTGACAGAAGATCCATTGAGTCCATTTATAATAATCAGGCTCTGAAGTTCTCACCTCTCTTGACCAGTCATAAGAGAAGCCTATGTTCTTCAACTGAGCGATATACGTATTAATATTCTTTTCAGTAGTAATGGCCGGATGCTGACCGGTCTGAATGGCGTATTGTTCTGCTGGCAGACCAAATGAGTCAAACCCCATAGGATGCAAGACATTAAATCCCTTCAGACGCTTGAATCTGCTATAAATATCAGAGGCAATGTATCCTAGCGGATGACCCACATGTAATCCCGCCCCGGAAGGGTAAGGAAACATATCTAAAACATAAAACTTAGGCTTGGATTTGTCTATCTCTACCTTATAGGTTTGATGATCTTCCCAGTACTTCTGCCACTTCTTCTCGATTTCCCGATGATTATATTCCGCCATTTTACCTGTTTAATACTAAAAATGCTGCAAAATTAAAGTATTTCAACCAACAAACCTCACTTAACCACTTCTTTGTAACGATCTACCAAAAGTTTTGCCACCTTTTCATGTCCTTTGGCATTGATATGATCATCAAAGTAGAAATAGTCCTCGTGATTCAGGTGTTCACCTAAGTTGACGAAATAGATATTTTGAATCTGATTCTTCTTAGCAAAATCCTCAAAAAGCTTCACTTTTTCCGGAGCAGTATAAAAACTCCCGGTATAAGTAAAGATGATCGGAACTGCTTTTAAAGCTTGAATTTCTGAGAAAATGGCATAAAACTCCTCTACATATTTAGGGTTCTCATTTGTATTTCCAGTCAAGGCCTCCTCAGCCTTGCTACCTGCGGGGACCAACAGATTCAAGAGTGCGGTCTTCATGAATTGGAAAGGACGATACTTCATGTATTTCTTATTGTCATTTACCTGACCGTCAAACTCTTCTTTGGTGCGTGTACCTAATTTCTTTTGTTCCAAATAGAAAGCATTCTCTTCCAGATCCGTATCATGGAATTGTAGCACAATAGCTTTAACAGAGTCTAATTTTACTCTTGAAAGCATTCTGTATTCTCTGGCTGTACCGTAAGATGAAACCCCAGTATTTAGCACCTTTTCATCCGTTAACTCTTCGAACCGGGATGCATACGTCTGATTTCCTTCCACACCCCAACCCATGGTAAATGAGTCTCCTATAAAAACTACCGTAGGATGATCCAGGCTTGCTTCATCGTCACGCACTCCTAAACTATTCACATCATAGGAAGTATTGAATTCAAAGGAACGGAAATGAGAATTCCCCGGCTTCAGGGTATAAAAAAGCTCCGGGTCATATTGGGCTGATTCTTCCTGAAACTGAATCATGGAACGGTTATTCACCGCAACACCCTTAAAATGCCCTAACCAAGCCGTTAATTTCGCCTTTTCAGGTAAAAAACTCGCCCCAAAGTTGATCACAACGTAATAAACTACCTCAACACCTACCACCAATACCACCGGTATCCAAGGTTTGATCCCTATCCCTTTTCCTAATAGATACGCGAACAGGATCAAGCAAACGATAAACCCATAAGGAAGGACAAGATTTTGCATTAAATGAGTCACCCCCGGTCTGTTTTCAATGATAAATAATTCCGGTCGGAAAAGTAGGATAACTAAACCAAAAAGGGCTACCACTGCCCCTATTAGATATTGTTGAGATTTGGTCATGATAATAAAAAATGTGCACGAATATACATCATATGCGCTCTATTCGGCAGCATAAACCTGCCAAATCTTAAAGCTATTCTCTCCTAAATAAACCTTCACTTTCGATCCTCCCTCCGCTATTGAGCCCACATGAAAGACAGGCATGTACATTAACTGAGCGGACGGTAATAGGTATTCAGGCAACTGAACATCAAATTCTTCCTCCTTACCAAAATTATAGGCAAAGAGCAAGATCTGATTCTCCGTATATCGAAAGTAACAATAAATCTGATGGGTATTGTAATGATTCAAATATTGCAGGTCATGAAAATGCCCTGAATGTACGGCTTCATTGTCACGAATAAAGTGTAACATACGCTCATAAAAGTGCCGTACATTAGCTTTCTCCATGCTTTGTCCTCCCTTTAGCCATTCTTGTAGCTCAGGCAGTCCCCAGAAATCAAAGATCGTGGTTCTACCATCATTCCCCTGAAAGCCTTCTGCCCTTTCCGGTTTAACGCCAAATTCCTGTCCTCCATAGATCATCACCGGCCCCGTATGTAAGGTAGCCGCTAGCATCATGGCAGGAAAAGCTTTTTCTGCATTACCGGCAAAGAAGTCAGATGCGATTCTCTGCTCATCATGATTCTCCAGAAAACGTAGCATCCTAGAGGAAAAGTCGCCGGATTCCCTCTGCCAAACGCGTGTGATATCCATAGCATCACCATGACCCTCTATGAGTCGTCTCAAGGCATCATATAGACCCACCTTATCATACAGATAATCAAACCCTCCAAAATCAAGGAAATACCTATACAATTGGGGATTATATATCTCAGCAATAAATATGGTCTGAGGATACTTTTCTTTCACCTTATTTATGGCAAAATGCCAAAATTCAGCCGGCACCATTTCTGCCATATCACACCGAAAACCATCCACGCCCTTGCCGGCCCAAAATAGCAAAATGTCCAGCATCTTATTCCAGGTATCAGGGATAGGATCAAAGTAACCCTTTCTTCCATCCAGGTAATCTACTCCGTAATTCAATTTGACAGTCTCAAACCAGTCATTAATGCTTGGTGCTTCTGAGAACACATCGTTTCCTGTGGCCCTTGCAGGAAATTCTGTGTAAGGATCTAAAAAAGCTACTGGAGGATGTACTCCGTCCGGAACTACGAAGGGCTTATTTGGTAGATAGTAAAAATTATTCTGGGGGTGAAAAGCTAAAGTGCTATCATCATCTTCCCCAAAGTCCTTTACCCCTTCAGGTTTTTGATCTGAACGATACTGCCTAGCCACATGATTGGGTACAAAATCGATCAAGACCTTTAGACCTTTTGCATGTGTTCTTCGCACCAATGCCTCAAACTCTCCCATCCTATTCGAAGGATCCTCCGCCAAATAAGGATTCACATCATAATAATCTTTTATGGCATAGGGAGAACCGGCTATGCCCTTCACTATTTGTGGATGATCTTCAGAATTCACTAGGGTAGCATGTTCAATCACCCCAGTATACCAGATGTGCGTAATCCCAAAGGATTTTAAAGCGTCTAGAATCTCCTCATTAATGTCATTAAACTTCCCGGTTCCGTTTTGTTCTAATGTTCCGTAAATTGTATTGTTCGTATTTTTATTGGCGAAAACACGTAAAAACAGTTGGTAAACCGCTATTTTATCCATATACTACTAAACCTTCTCCAAACTTTTACGTTAAGAATAACTATCTTAGAGGGGTAAACTTACAAAAAATGAGTGGATTTATATTTGATCTGGATGGAGTACTCGTTGATACGGCCAAATTTCATTTCGAAGCTTGGCGCGAATTAGCTAGAGACTTAGGTTTTGATATGGATGAGACCTTTAACGAAACACTCAAGGGAGTAAGTAGAATGGAATCACTGGAAAAAATCCTTCAAAAAGGAAATATAGATGCATCTTCTGATCAAAAGCTTAGTTGGGCAGAACAAAAAAATCAAAACTACTTAGCCAGGGTTCAAAAGATGACAAAAGCAGATGTTTTGCCGGGAGTGCTCGCATTTCTTGAAAAATCAAAACAATTGAAAATTCCTATGGCGGTGGGATCAGCTAGTAAGAATGCCGTCGCCATTTTAACACTTACAGAAATCAAGGATTACTTTCAAGTCATCATCGACGGAAATCAAATCAGCAAGGGTAAGCCTGATCCGGAGGTTTTCCTATTGGCGGCGAAAACCCTACAACTATCCCCTGCCCTATGCGTAGTATTCGAAGATGCGGAAGCCGGAATTGAAGCGGCTTTAGCTGCAGGAATGTATGCTGTAGGTGTAGGAGATTTAGAGAAGGCAGATGAAATGATATCGGGATTTGAGGGACAGGATCCTGAACAGTTTATCTTAGACCCACTTTAAAGACTTTTTTGTACCAAAAGGATAAGAGGCGTATAGAAGGTTTCATTTACTTTTATTTGTAGCAAGACGAACGTTAGTATCTTCGGTTTGAATATAAATAAATCGCTAAGGAAAGACCTCCTAATTCAAGACATATCAGGAAACTTTGGCTCTCATTTACATAAGCTCTATTAACCACAAAACAGGGAAATTGCAGGTACTGATAACTGCACAAACTTTCATCCATTTATAGCGTAAAGCAAGAACCCTTGCTCCCTATCATCGTAGATAAATTGGAAAATTAGCCATTTGACCATCAATCATGAATGGTAAAGTTTTGAAGTTCTATATAACCGGAATCGTTTGTAAAATCCTTTCTTTTAGCAAACAGTCCAAATTTGGCACCTATCCATAGTCCTTCTTTGGCTTGGAATCCTGGACCTAATCTTTCAAATTTCTTCCCGTCTAAACTGTAAGAAACCTGTGTCAAACCACCGCTTTTGACCCTTAATTTCACATGTACTTCTTTTGTAAATTTAATTGAGCCTAGCAACTGATCCTCAGGTTCAAGACCGTCCTGTGCGTTATTTTGTGTACGATACAGCCATTGTATACCTTCTTTAGTAGGCTTTAGCACCCAAGAAGCATAATCCTTTCCCATAACCACTAAACCGGCCTCCTCGCCTTCTTTCAGTGCCAACTTTAATCTAAAAGTCGCCTCAAAGGACTCTGCTGAAAATTTCCGAAGTAAAACTTGAGGCAAGTTCCAAAGATTGTTGGTTACTCCCGGCAATGCGAACAAACGCATTTTACCTTCTGAGGTATACATACTCCAAGTTGCTTGTGGATTCGCCTGCCATTGCCATTCTAGTGCGTCATTAGGACTTGACCATGTATGTGAAGGTAGGGGAAAATTATGCTTCAACACCGGCTGGCGCTTCCCTTTATCACCCATCATGGGCCAATCCTCTATCCATTCTACAGGTTGCAAATGCACAATTCTACCGTACAAACCCTTATCCTGAAAATGAATAAACCAGTTTCCTCCATCCGGTGTATCTACCCATCCTCCTTGATGCGGTCCATTTATAGGAGTTTCTCCTTGTTCTAAGACTACTTTTCTTTCATAAGGACCAAAGGGACTCCTAGATCGAAGTGCCAGTTGCCATCCGGTCTTCACACCTCCAGCAGGAGCTAATATGTAATAATATCCATTCCTTTTGTAAAATTTGGGACCTTCAACGGTAGGATCTATCTCGTGTCCATCATAAACGATTACCCCTGGCCCTATCACTTTTGTACCTTCCGCATTCAGAGGTTTCACTACTAAAATACTTTTGATCCCTGCCCTACTCCCAGCAAATGCATGAACCAGGTAAACCCTTCCATCATCATCCCATAAAGGACAAGGATCTATCAAACCTTTCCCGGCCTCCACGCACACAGGCTCAGACCAAGGTCCTAGAATATTCTTTGACTTGATCACAAATATGCCAAAATCCGGATCAGGATAATAGATATAAAATTCCCCTTGATGAAAGCGGATGGAGGGTGCCCATACTCCCTGACCGTGCCTAGGTACACTAAAATGTTCTTCAGGTTGTAATCGGGGTAAAGCGTGACCAATTAAATTCCAATGGACCAAATCCCTAGAATGAAGGATGGGTAGACCAGGCACCGCATTAAAGCTAGAAGCTACCATATAAAAGTCTTCTCCTACTCTACATACGTCTGGATCAGAGTAATCTGCATGAATGATAGGATTGGTGTAGGTCTGCTGACCAAATAAAACATTACTCCAAAAGATAAGTATAAGTAGCTTTTTCATTTCCATCCCTTGAATATCTCTCTTACGGTGTATTGCTCTAGATTGGTTATAGTCTTGGCCCATTTCACGCGTCTCTTTCCTCCCCCAGCACCTTTGGATCCATATTCTCCATATAACACCGTCTTCTCATTCTCGGGGTCTCTCCAGTTATCCCAACCGTCAGGATGGATATGTCCACCCATATCAGTACGAATAAAAACCGTCTGTGCATAGGGTCTCCATGGCCTACCTAGATATACGTCTTTAATTGCGTGGTCAGCCGTTAAGGTACAATCCAAAAAAACAAAGCCGTACGCCTGCCCTTTAGGTGTTGCCGCTGCAGTGATATAGGATTTCTTTTTGCTATGAATGACACAACGCTCAAAAACTGCCATAGCTTTACCGAAAATAAAGTCGGTTGTGCCTTCTATTCTACAATCCACATAATATTGCATGGTACCTTCTCTCGAAGCAAAAAGTGTATCTTGATTCCCTAAAAATGTACAATTCCTGGCTTCAAACTTATCGCCTTCTACGTGTAAGGCCACCGCTTGACTGATAGGACCTGCTATGTTTTCGATGGTCAGATTTTCAAAAGTGATGTTATCTGCATCCACTAGAACCACGTAAGTGGTATATGTCACAAAGGTAGAATTACCCACAGGGTCCCTCGTAGGAAGCGGCTTACCAGAGTAATCATCCCCTATTATCCTTACCTTACCTTCTCCTACTAAATGCAGGTTAGGTTTCCAGGAAGGAATAACCAACTTCTCAGGATAGACACCTTCTTTGATGATGATCTTTACTTTCTCCTGGCTGTGATCCCTCACTGCCATGACGGCCTCCTGAATGGTCCGATAATCCGCACTACCGTCGGGTGCAACCACTAAATCTTTCGCAAAAAGGGGAAAACTAATTAAAAGTAGAATTAAGGTTTTCATAGTAAACAAATATACGTTAGGCACAGAGGTCTACTTCGACTAATAATCAAAATATTACCGAGAACGTTTGCAGAGATGGGGCTAAAAACCAAGGCGTAAAATTAGGTGGAACGCACCGTATCGTGCAAAAAAAGGGCGGGGAAACGAATTTCAGTGCAGTAGGAAATTCCACCATTCCTCAGCAATGATCAACTTAGGAAGATCTTTGAATAGTAAGCTACATTGCAGAAAATATCCTTTAACTAATTATACCTGTCCGGAACAGAGGAAGTAAAAGGGTAGTAATACCCCAAAAACTATACCTTAGGTTTATGCACTTGCTTGAATTTTAAGCAGGTACATACTATTAAGTTAGTAATTTTTTGTCAATAAAACAAGAAAAAAAATGAAGGGGTACCAAATCTATAATCGCCAGTTTTCAGTGAGAGGCAAAAAGTAAGGTGATTAGAAATAACTTCCTATGAAGGTTTTAAAAGGCTGCCAGATACTATAAAACTAGATTATTACAATGCGTACTGTCCAAAGTTCCACCGTTCTCAAAAAATTAAGCGAGAATGAGTCCAAAATATACTCGCTCATAAAAGGTTAAGAAAAAAAATGCTAGGTTTGAGAAAAATGCTTGAAATGGAAACCTACTTAAAACACGACGATTGGAAAATTTGGGAAGATCATTTTCATGTAGATAAAAATGAAGTCACTGAAAGTATCATGTCCCTGGGCAACGGTAAATTTGGATTAAGAGGAAACTTTGAAGAGAGTTTTACCGGCCCTAGTCTTCCTGGTTCCTATATCGGTGGGATTTGGTTTCCGGACAAGACGAGAGTTGGCTGGTGGAAAAACGGTTATCCGGATTACTTTGCTAAGGTCATCAACTCGGTCAACTGGATAGGTATCAATTTAGCAATAAATGGCAAAATCCTTGACCTAGGCACTTGTAGATTTACCTCATTCTATAGAGAACTAAACCTAAAAACGGGCATACTTTCTAAAACCTGCAAAATAGAATGGGAAGAGGGGAAATATCTGCATATCTCTTCCAGAAGATTCTGCTCTGTAGACAGTCCCCATTTCGCACAAATCCATTACGAAATCCGTTTAGAAAACCTCTCAGGGAAGGTTCGACTTTCCTCCTACCTCAACGGAGTTGTACGCAATAAGGACAGCAATCACGACGAACATTTCTGGGAAGAAGTATTTCAGATGGCTGACCATGAAATGGGCTATGTCCAAGTTAAAACCAAACCCAACCCATTCGAGGTTCCTCAATATCAGGTAGGCGTAGGAATGAAGAATTCCTGCACACAAAACGGCACTCTTATCGAACCCTTGGAAGAAATTAAAAGCATGAGGGCCTTTCATCATTTTGACGTTCCTGCTCAGGATGGGGACAGCATTTCCTTAACCAAAACCGTGGTCATTTCCCATACCTTGGACCATAAGGCGGAAAACCTTTATTCTTATACAGAGAATGCCTTAATACAAGCACCGGCACATCTGGAAGAAGATCATATCCAGGCTTGGGAAAAAGCTTGGGAGGAGGCAGACATACAAATTGAGGGAGATCTTTCAGCACAAATAGGTATCCGTTTCAATATATTCCATCTTCTACAAACCTACAATGGAAAAGACGCCCGTTTGAACATAGGGCCGAAAGGGTTCACAGGTGAAAAATATGGAGGAGTAACCTACTGGGACACTGAGGCCTATTGCATTCCTTTCTACCTTTCATCTTGTGATTTTTCGGTAGCAAAGAACCTGCTGATGTACCGGTACAGACAGCTCCCCAAAGCCATAGAAAATGCTGAGAAATTAGGCTTTAGTGATGGAGCAGCCCTGTACCCCATGGTGACCATGAATGGAGAGGAATGCCATAACGAATGGGAAATCACCTTCGAAGAGATACACAGAAACGGAGCCATAGCCTATGCCATCTATGATTATACCCGCTACACGGGAGACGAGAACTATGTAAAAGAGTTCGGGTGGGAAGTACTGGTAGCTATTTCTCGATTCTGGGAGCAAAGAGTTCAATGGTCAGATGCGAAAAAAGCCTATGTCATACTGGGTGTTACAGGTCCCAATGAATATGAAAACAACGTAAATAACAATTGGTACACGAACTACATAGCCGTTTGGACCTTAAAGTACACTTTGGAATGTATTAAGAAATACAAAAAACAGGTGGACAAAACAGAAAAATGGCAAGCTATCATAGATCAAATGTATTTTCCCTATGATCAGAACAGAATGGTATTTCTACAGCAAGACGGGTTCCTAGACAAGGAACTGTTGAACGTGGATCAGATCAAGGAACATCGCCCTATCAATCAAAAATGGTCGTGGGATAGGATCCTAAGGTCCTGCTTTATTAAGCAAGCGGATGTACTACAAGGCATTTATTTCTTCGAAGAGGATTTTGATCTGGAAACCGTAAAAAGGAATTTTGATTTCTATGAACCCATGACCGTTCATGAATCCTCTCTCTCCCCCTGCGTGCACTCCATTTTGGCATGCAGAATAGGACAAATAGACAAAGCCTACGAAATGTACTTGAGAACGTCCCGCTTAGATCTGGATAATTACAATCAGGATACAGAAGACGGGCTCCACATCACTTCCATGGCCGGAACCTGGTTATCTGTAGTAAAAGGATTTGCAGGACTAAAGGTCAGAGGGACGCAAGTAGAAGCTAAACCTAACTTACCATCTCACTGGAAATCACTTTCATTTAGCTTTCGCACTGTGGAAGGAGTTAAAAGGATTAGAATAGAGAATGAGAGGTTTGAGATAAAAAACATATAACCACTTAAAATTCAGACTATTTCCCCTAACTTCATATCGTAACCATAACAAAAGCCACATGAAACCACTCCTCATCATCAGTTTATTTTTATCTCAAGCCTGCTTAGCACAGGAATCATTAATGCAATTAGGGCAAACCGTAGCTTGGCATAGTGCAAACGCTAAGAACAGAGCCATTAGCATTCAGGAAGAACTCCAAAAAGCGGATCAATACTTCAACTCATGGATGGGAGTACAACCCGAATACCAATTGTACGTATTATCTCCTGAAGACTGGAAAAAATATGCGCATCCCCAAATTATCTACGGCATGCCTCACTACAATGGCAAGGGCCAACTCATAGTAGCAGCTGAGGATAATATCTTCTGGAAAAGAAATACTCCTTCCCTGGATAGGCTTTCACAAGAAAGCGCAAAACAGATGAAAGAAACCTACGGAAACCCTCCCTCTCTCATGTCTGCGTTTGATCTACTGGCCATCCATGAACTAGGTCATGTATACCAACAAAAAGCAGGCATGGTCAAGCAAAGAAACTGGTTAAACGAACTCCTTTGCAATATTCTCCTTCATACTTACCTGGCAGAGAATCACAAAGAAAGAATCCCCAACATCTTAGTGTTTGCAAAATCAAATATTGAAGCTTTTCCTCCTGACCGACTAAAATACACCGCCCTAAAAGACTTTGACGAGAAGTACAATGAACTTGGAACCCAGCATCCCGACAATTACGGTTGGTACCAATGCCAATTTCACGCCAAAGCAGGTGATATCTACGATTCCATAGGAGAAGAAGGAGTAAAGAAACTTTGGAACACATTACTATCCCTTAAAACCCTACTTCCAGATGAAGAACTAAACCAAGTCCTCTATTCCGTACATCCCGGATTAGAAAAGGTACTGAAAGAATGGTAGGCTAGTGTGCACTTACTCTCTTCTTCATAAGCATATAAAATCCAAATGCTATACCCAAGGAAGCCAAACCTGTGAGGTACCAAAGCACCTCAAAACTTTGCTTCTCCACTATGAAAGTACCCAAGTATGGGGAGAAGATATGCGCTACAGAGAAGGCCAAAGAATACATACCCATGTAAGCCCCTCTATTATGCTCAGAAGACTCTTGAACATATACCGTAGACATATACGGCATGGCCAAGATCTCAGAAACACAAAGAATACTGATGCCTATATATAACATCACATGCGTGAAGCTCAAGTTTAAGACCACGAAAGCCAGACCGCAGAGCAAAGTCCCCAAGATGATAATTTGGGATATACTCATCACCTTTCCGGCTATTTGTACGATCAGCATTTCAAACAAAACGATGAACAAACCACTGTAACCTAGGATCACCCCTATCTGGAATTCTGTCAACTGATGCTCCGTCTTATAATATAGAGGCAAAGTATTCAACAACTGGAAGAAACAAATGGCATACAAGGCACAGAGAAATGTGAATGCCAGCATTCTCAGGTTCTTATACGGAGATTCTACCGACTTTAAAACCGATCTCTCCTTTTTCTGATGCCTAGGCATCCTACTTTTGAAATAATAAACAAAGAGGATAGAGGCTAGTAATTCCCCAAGAGCATTTCCATAAAAAAGCCAATGGTAAGAAAAACCGGCCAAAAAACCGCCCAAAGCCGGCCCAATAGAAAATCCTAAGTTCACGGCCATACGGTTCAAAGAAAAAGCCTTAGTGATCTTTTCCTGAGGGGTATAATAGGACAAAGCTACGGAGTTGGCTGGTCGGAACGCATCCGCCACCGCACTCAAAACAAAGACCCCTATAGACAAAGAATACACCGTTTTTAACTCCGGCAAAATCATGAAGATGGGGATAGTCAAAAGGAAGCTATACAACTGCGTACTGTAAAATCCGAAAATATCGGTCAGTCGGCCACCCACATACGAACCTAACACAGCCCCCATTCCGAAAAAGCTCAAAACCACACCTGTCTCTTTCAGACTGAAGCCTAAGGCCTGCGTCATGTATACGCCCAGGAAGGGGACTACCATGGCGGAAGTACGGTTGATCAGAATAACGAGGGCCAACATCCAGACCTCCTTACTGAGGCCTCGAAATGAATCTATATAGTACTTTATCAATGCGAAAAAAAATAGCTTGCAAAGGTAGGCACTTGCCCTAGTGCCTGTTCTTGTTAACGGTAATTTTTTATTTTTGAAGTGCTTGAATATCCTTTCTTAAGGCCACTAACATCTCTTTGATGGTCTGAGCCGGAAGATCATCCGGATCACTCTCCCGAGTAGCTATACTGCAGGCAAATTCCCAAATCTCCAATAGGTCTGCATACTCCACTTCAAAAGGCTTGTAAAAAGGGTTATCCGAGTGTAGCACTAAGCCGTGGGCTTTAATCTCTCCTAAACGTTTATAAGAGATCCCCTCTTGCCGTGTCAAAAAAACATAGGTTTTACCTACTCTTAAATCTGCACGGGAGGAAACATATTTACCTATGATAAAGGAGCCTTCTGTATGGGGAGGCATGGAATCACCGGTAGCAGGGAAAGCCCTATACTTCGCATGAGAAAGGAAAGGCAAGGATATATGCTGTAAGCTCTCTATATACTCCGGATCACTATATCCTGACAAATACCCCATTCGGGCTTTATGCGGAATGATCTCTATCCTATTCCTGCCTTCCGTATCCACGACTATAGGAAGCAGGATACGGTTATCCGGCAATTGCTGCAGTTCATCCAGCGGAACCCTACGAATATCAACGGATACCAACAAGTCTATACTCACCTTATAGAAGCGAGAGATCTTGAGTAATAACTCTATAGGAGGCTCAGACATCCCGTCCTCATACTTAGCATAGCGTCCCCGGGTGATGATCAGCTCATCTGCCACTGCCTGCTGCGAAAGCCCCATCCGGGCCCGCAGAAACCGCATATTATCAGATAGTAATGACATTGCTATAATTTATAACAACAAATATAAGACCTATTGCTACAAAACGTAGTAATTTTCGTAAAATTTTTCAAAATGGATCGCATAATAGTACACATGGACTTAGACACCTTCTTTGTGTCTTGTGAGCGTTTGGAGAACAGTAAGCTAGTAGGTATACCTGTCATCATTGGCGGGGGGGATCGAGGAGTAGTGGCCTCTTGTTCATATGAAGCGCGGTACTTTGGAGTACATTCTGCTATGCCCATGAAAATGGCTCTACGCCTCTGCCCGGATGCACGGGTGATACGTGGAGACATGGAGAAGTACTCTAAACTCTCTTCTCTGGTCACCCAAGTACTAGAAGACAGTGCTCCTATAGTAGAGAAAGCCAGTATAGACGAACACTATCTGGACATCAGCGGCATAGACCGCTTCTTCGGGGCTTCCAAGTGGACCCTGGAACTCATGGAAAAAGTACAGAAGGAGACAGGCTTGCCGGTCAGCTACGCTCTTTCCGTGAACAAAACGGTAGCTAAAATAGGTACAGGGGAATCCAAACCGGCCGGGAAGATAGAGATCCCTCAAGACCGAATCAAGCCCTTTCTGAATCCTCTTTCCATCAAGAAGATTCCCATGTTAGGGGAAGCTACTTACAGACTCCTTTCCCGCATAGGCATACGCTATATCCACACTTTGGCGGAAATGCCTGTAGATGTGCTTCAGCAGATGATAGGAAAGAATGGAGCTGAGCTTTGGAAGAAGGCGAACGGAATAGATTACAGTCCGGTGGAGCCTTATACCGAAAGAAAGTCTATCTCTACCGAAAATACCTTTGGTACAGATACTATAGATTTAAAATTGCTCCGTTCTGTCCTTTCAGGCATGGTGGAGAAGTTGGCTTTCCAATTGCGCGAGGAAGGCTGGCTTACCTCTACCGTCACGGTTAAGATCCGGTATTCGAATTTTGACACGGAAACCAAACAATGCAGAGTACCTTATACCTCTGCAGATCATGTATTGCTCTCCTGCGTATTGGACTTGTTTGAAAAACTCTACCACAGGCGTATGCGTATCCGACTCATAGGGGTGCGCTTTACCGGCCTGGTCCGGGGAAACCTACAAATCCGATTATTTGAAGACACGGAAGAGATGCTGTCCTTGTACCAAGCCATGGACAAGATCAAACATCGCTTTGGCCCCGAGTCCGTCATCCGAGCGGAAGGATTCATCAAAAAAAGGGCTCATACATGAGCATAGGAAGAGATCCAACAGGGAATCAGCCTAGTCCTTCAGAAGGACTATACAAAGGCTCTTCGGATCAAAACGAAGCTGAGCTTCAGATGGACTATACAAAGGTTCTTAGGATCAAAACGAAGCTGAGCTTCAGATGGACTATACAAAGGGTCTTCAGATCAAAACGAAGTTGATCTTCGGATGGACTACACAAAGGTTCTTCGGATCAAAACGAAGCTGACCTTCAGAAGGACTACACAAAGGTTCTTCGGATCAAAACGAAGCTGAGCTTCGGATGGACTACACAAAGGTTCTTCGGATCAAAACGAAGCTGAGCTTCAGATGGCCTACACAAAGGGTCTTCGGATCAAAACGAAGTTGAGCTTCAGATGGACTATACAAAGGTTCTTCAGATCAAAACGAAGTTGAGCTTCAGATGGCCTACACAAAGGGTCTTCGGATCAAAACGAAGCTGAGCTTCAGATGGACTAAACAAAGGATCTTCGGATCAAAACGAAGTTGAGCTTCAGATGGACTACACAAAGGGTCTTCGGATCAAAACGAAGTTGAGCTTCAGATGGACTACACAAAGGGTCTTCGGATCTAAAACGGAGCTGAGCTTCAGATGGACTACACAAAGGGTCTTCGGATCAAAACGAAGTTGAGCTTCGGAAGGAGTATACAAAGGGGCTTCGGATCAAAGAACCATCTGATCTGTGGAACGACTAAACAATAAATATAGAATCTCACAAAATGTACCTCAACTGCCATTCTTATCATAGCCTACGTTACGGCACCATTCCATTAGAGGAACTCGTCGCAGAAGCTAAACGCTGCGGAGTAAAAACCCTTGCCCTAACGGATATCAACACCGTAACGGGCATATATGACTTCGAAAAAGCTTGCAAGGATGCCGGCATCAAGCCGGTAGTGGGCATGGAAGTTCGAAAAGAGGACCAATTGCTGTACATCGCTTTGGCACAAAATGCCCAAGGCATCAAGGAAATCTGCACCCTGCTTACGGAGCACAACTGTGAAGGTACCCCTCTCCTGCCCATAGCTCCGGAGTTTAAACACCTCTTTACGGTTTATCCATTAGAAAACTGCCCTCCTACCCTCCGAAATCGGGAATACCTGGGCATACGTCCGGACGAGATCCACAGTCTCATCCGCCCTGAGCTACGGGCCTACCTAGACCGGATGGTGGTCTTGGCACCCGTGACCTTTCGGGACGAAAACGAATACCAACTCCACCGTATCCTCCGAGCCATAGACAAAAATGTGGTCCTGTCGAAACTGGACCACTTCTGTAAATCGCACGAATACATGCGCCCGGAACAAGAACTCAAGGAGCTGTATAAACAGTATCCCCAGATCATTCAAAACACCCAATATATCTTAGACCAATGTTCTTTCTCATTTGATTTCAAAACTCCAAAAAACAAAAAGCACTTCACCTCTTCCTTGGAGGAAGACCGACTACTATTAGAAAAACTCGCTTACGAAGGCTTAGAAAAAAGGTACGGCACGGAAAACGCGGAAGCCTCCGCCCGACTAAAAAAAGAACTTCAAGTCATCCACGCGCTCCGTTTCAACAGCTACTTTCTGATCACCTGGGACATTGTAAGGTTCAGCAACTCCCAAGGTTTTCTGCACATAGGGCGAGGAAGTGGGGCAAACAGTATAGTCAGCTATTGCCTGGGCATCACGAACATCTGTCCTATAGAACTGGACCTGTATTTCGAGCGCTTTCTGAACCTGAATCGTAAGTCGCCACCCGACTTTGACATAGATTGGAGTTGGAAAGAGCGCGACATCATCTTGGACTATATCTTCAAGAAGTACGGCAAGCACCATGTGGCCTTTTGCGGCACAAACGTAGAGTTTAAATACAGATCCATTCTGAGAGAAGTAGGCAAAGTCTTTGGTTTACCCAAAGAAGAGCTGGATGTCTTGACCAATTCTCCCCAATCTACTCACGACCAAAACTCGGTAGTGCAGCAGATCCATTTTTACGGCAGTCTTCTGGAGAAATTCCCGAACCAACGCAGCATGCATGCCTGTGGGATCCTGATCTCAGAAGAACCCCTGACTACCTATTCCGCCCTCGAGATGCCCCCTAAGGGATTCCCCATCGTGCAGTTCGATATGCACGTGGCAGAGGAAATAGGATTGGAAAAGTTTGATATTCTGAGCCAAAGAGGAATTGGCCACATCAACGACAGCGTAAAGCTGATCCGGGAAAACCAAGGCATAGAAGTAGACATCCGAAATCCGGCCCTATCCAAAGACGAGGCTCAAGCTAACGTCTACTTGTCCCAAGGCAAAACCATAGGTTGCTTCTACATAGAATCCCCTGCCATGCGTGGGCTTTTGCGCCGACTGAAATGCGACAATTACCGCACCCTCGTGGCGGCCTCTTCCATCATCCGACCGGGCGTAGCACAAAGTGGAATGATGCGGGAATACATTTTCCGGCACAATAACCCCGGGCAGTTTGAGTACTTTCACCCGGTATTTGAGGAACATCTGGGAGAAACCTATGGCATCATGGTCTATCAGGAAGATGTGATAAGGGTAGCCTTATACTATGGAGGTATAGCAGAGGCGGATGGAGATATCTTACGTAGGGCCATGAGTGGAAAAGGACGCTCTCTCTCCGCCCTACAAAGGGTGAAAGATAACTTTCTCGCCTCCTGTGCCAAACAAGGCCACCCGGAAGATCTGAGCAGAGAGGTGTACCGTCAGATTGAATCCTTTGCCGGATATTCCTTCTGTAAGGCGCATTCTGCTTCCTATGCGGTGGAGAGCTACCAAAGCCTTTATCTAAAGGTCTATTATCCTTTGGAATTCATGGTAGCCGTGATCAATAATCAAGGGGGATTCTACCGAACAGAGGTGTATATCCATGAGGCCCGCATGTCAGGCGGGAACATCTTGAATCCCTGTGTAAACAAAAGCAAGGTGGAGACCAGCATCTACGGCAAAGACATCTATCTAGGCTTCATGCATCTCCAATCCTTAGAAGCCAGAATCATGAATGAGATTGTAGTTGAAAGGGACAGAAATGGAGAGTACTTAGACCTGGAAGACTTTATCAAACGTGTACCGGTGGGATTGGAAGCCTTAGAGATCTTGATCTTTATAGGAGCCTTCCGCTTTACGGGCAAGAGCAAGAACGAGCTACTGGTTCAAGCCCGACTGCTCCTCACTAAGGCCATCATCCGTGCTCCGGAACTCATCCAGGCTCCGAGCAAAGAGTATACCCTGCCGAAATTGGAACGCTCTCCCTTTGAGGATGCTTTTGACGAGATTGAGTTATTGGGCTTCCCGGTATCCTGTTCTCCTTTTGACCTTTTGAAGACGAAATACCGGGGGAGTGTCTTGGTCAAAGACCTGGTGCATCATCATAAAAAGGAGGTTAAGATGTTGGCTTATTTGATCTCGAGGAAGCATGTACCCACGAAGCTGGGCACTATGTATTTTGGAACCTGGATTGATGTAGAGGGCCAATACTTTGATACTGCACACTTCCCCAATAGCCTGAAGCAATATCCTTTTCAGGGGGGAGGTTGTTACTTGTTGAAAGGCATAGTGGAGGTGGACTATCATTTTCCTACGGTAACCATCACACGTATGGCCCGTTTGCCATTCATACCGGATCCTCGTTATATCCATGATAAAGACAGGGAGTATAAAGTACATGAACAAATCCGCGAGGACATCAGCCTAACTCAGCGCGCGCCTTATCCTCAAGCACATGAAATTGGGCTGCCAAGGTGGAGGCTAGGCAGTTGAAATAGCAATAGAAGTCTTGTAAATCAAGTATAAAAATTATTTGCTACACTTATTTTTTTATATTGATCAAAACTCTTCATTTTATCCATCCTGATATCATTATTTTCTCCGTAATGATACATACCTTTTAAATCAATAAAATCAAATACTTTTTTTGCAAATGCAACAATTTCGATATGGGCAACTTTTAACTTCTCAATTGTATCATCGATATCATAAAAAATCGGGAAATAATCAGATGCCTTTTTACTTCCCATAATAACTTCTATGCCTGAAATTGAGTCACAACCATTGATTTTTGGGAACTGCCTATGTTTTAAATCATTAGCCTGATCTCTAAGTCCTTTTATCACCTCACTTTCATGAAAGTCACACACCATTTTATATAGAAAATCGCAATTATGACAACCTTTCTTTTTTTTCAAAATTTTCGTAATTTTAGACAAGTTACATTTAGCCATTTCCTGACTATAATTTGCCTCTTTATCAAAAAAATCAAAAGCAAACCAAATACTTTGAAGAATATAATCCTCGCAACTATTATACCATAGAAGGGAATTCAGTAGATATTGCTTTCTTAGCCACATTTGCGATCGGTAACCTCCCTTCCACACAACTCCATATCTATGAATTTTAGTATGAGCATTAATCAATGCAAATTTTGCACTTTGAAGAACATAAAATAAATCTGTAAATTTTTGATTCGAAATACTGTAACCAATATCGAAAAAATACTGGATACTCAAATAATCAACAGAATTGAGGAAAATGTCTGGCAATTTTAATTCTCTAGAAAAATTTCGTGTCTCTTCAATTAATTCTTCTAAATCATATTCTATCTGGTTATAGATTATCTTTAAATTAGACATAATTGTGGATTCTTACATCGATAGTTTCTTAAATTTAGGATATTGAATTACCCATACTAAAATAATCATCAATTTCCAGAATTCAAAAGAAATAATACACTAATACTCTATCTACAAAGCATTTACAAAGAACACACTATTTAAATATTATAATCTAGATATAGAATTAGATTCCGTGCTGCGTTACAGAATCTTCGGATTCTGAAGTTTAAAAAAATAATGTAATCTAAAGATTTTTAAACACGCTCACTCAGCCTGAAGACGGGTGAGATCGGGATTTTTAAGTTATGAAAATTTATTTTCATGTAGCGCAAGCGAAACGCACCCTATACCAACCCCCTACATACTGTATAGATTTAATTTCATGGCATAAACCCTTATGCCATGAAATCAGGATTTTACATTAAGATCAGCCACACTTCCTCACAATGACCGGATGGGGCAGATATCTTTTCCAGAAAGAGATATTTTAATGGACAGCCTAAAATATTGCTGTCGCGAAAAGGAGATGATGTGATCATGTCCATGCATATACACTTCATCATCCAATCTGAAAAAGGCAAACTTCCGATCTGATCCGCGACTTCAAAAAATTTACCTGCGCAATGATCATGGTCTAAAAGAGAGTAGAAGGGATAGATTTGAATTCGCCAATTCCCGAAGAAATAACGGAGCAAATTACCAACTCTAGCAATCAGGCAACCGCCTACTGAAATAAAATCCTCAAAAATACTTTGGCAAAAAACAAACTATATACATCTAAATCTAGTAAAAGCCGGGATTGTGAACGTTGCCTATCACTATTCCAGTACTTCGAACCATGCAGAGCATACTCGAGGTAACTTTAGCAGATAACCAAATTATCTACCCTAAAGATTATTTCACCAAGCCTTTAATTCCCATCTGTTTCAATACATCTTTAGCATCAATATTGACTATATCTTACCCTCCACACCAAATACGCAGATGCTAAACTCACAGCAGCGAATCCCTTCTCCATAGTGGTCTTAGCCAAGAGGTTCCCTACAGTGTTGAGAAGAAAGAAAACCATTAGTAACCATAAAAACTTGTCCAATAAGGATTCTTTCATCAGAGATCTGAAAATTCCCACTCTCATCCCTACTAACCAAATGACAAAAGCATGAACAAGCATCGCCAGGCCCTCGAATCTATACATATCCGATACCGAGCTAAGTTGACCTCCCCAGACCTTATCGAATGGAATTATCCGGAAAAGCACCAGAAGGTGGAATACCATCATTGCACCTTGGATAAGGATAAACACCCTAGCACACTTCTTATTTCCCATAGATCAAATTAAAGGTAAGGCACTTGTTTCGAACATGGTTTTGTTGCCAAACGCCTTGAAAATAAGATCGAATCACTTACTTTTATTAAGTATTAGCCCTACTACCATGAAAAAGTTGATTCTTTTCCTCTACTTATTGCACTTCAATGCTGTGGCCCAAATCGAACCATATGTCCAAGAAGTGGAAGAAGCTTGTACCGTTTTCTCTTCACTTTGGAATAAAAACCTGTACGCCCCTTTACTTTTCGTTGAACCTCAAAGTCGGAAAATCTATACCATCAAGCCGGGAGAATCCTTAGTGGAAGGTATTTTACCTGACTCCGTAAACTTAGGTAACACCTCCATCCACTGGAATGGAACGCATTGGGCAATGCTCATCCTGCCTTTACCACAGGATAAGACAGGAAGAATCCAACTCCTAACGCATGAATTATTCCACAGAGCACAGAAGGATCTGGGGTTTGAACAAAACAATCCCGACTGCTCCCACCTTAATGATAAGGACGGGAGAATCTACCTAAGGCTAGAACTAGAGGCTTTAAAACTAGCTCTGGAGGAAACAACTCGGCAAGATTTCCATCTCCAAAATGCCTTATACTTTAGGCAGAAAAGACATTCACTATATCCTGCTAAGGTTCAAAACGAAAACCTCCTAGAAATGAATGAAGGCTTGGCAGAATTTACGGGAATCATACATAGCAATAGGACAAAGCAGGATACGAAAACCTATTTCAGATCAGCCATAGACCGCTTCATCAAGAGCCCCACCTACGTACGGTCTTTTGCCTACCAAACCATACCTGTGTATGGGTATTTACTACGGCAAAAAGATGTTAAATGGAATCAAAAATTGAATAATGATTCGAACCTAACCCAGATTTTTCTCGACGCGTGGGGCACAGCAGTGGCAGATGAGAATGTATATCAGGGGGCACTCATCCGAGAGGAAGAAGAAATCCGAGCGGAAACCAACCGGAAAAGAGCATTGGCGTATAAAGCCCAACTGATAGATCAAGCCCATGTGGTCTTGCCGCTTGAAAAGATGAACATTTCATTTGACCCGAGGAATATCTTCCCTCTACCTCCCTATGGGACAGTTTATCCTACCCTCACCGTGATCGATAATTGGGGTAAATTAACCGTAAACTCTGAAGCCCTTATTAGTGAAGATTGGAAAGAAGTCAGAGTTAGCTTACCAAAGTACAACCCGCAGATGAATCTAGTTCAAGGTGAAGGATGGGAATTAAATCTCAATGAAGATTATTCACTAATAGAAAGCGATAAGGGCACATTTACCATATCCAAGAAAAGCCCATGAAACCCGTTCTAAGCTTTAAACTTCCCCCAAGAACATTTCCCAAGAAACAGAGTTGAATGATGTTTCTAAAGGCAATATTTATTAGACAAATATAACTTCTCAGGAATGACCAGTCAAAAATTCCCTTTCTAAAAGACAAGAGTTGATCCAGTATAAATCAGCTTCTTACTGTAATATTTATAGAAGAATGAAGTTTACGCAATTGTAATAACGCTGATCTTGCATTTTTGTACACCGTCATTTATGAAAATTTGTCCCAAATTTTCCTAGTGGAAGCCAAAGGGTTTTCCTTCATGGAACCTGCTAGATGGAACAGAAATCGTGTTTTAATATTCGGATAAAGGAAACCACCTTTGGACAGGATCCGTTAATGATTTTATGTAAAGATCAAATTAATGGTTTTGCACAGCTCATAGGATCCATACCTGGATTCCTTATAATCGCAGTAAATGGGTACTATACTTCCTAATTTGGGGAGCAAAACTAGATTATAAAAATTAGGAAGAAGTGCAGAAAAGTGACAGAATTCCACAAATTATATACCTCGAAATTCTGAAGAAAAAATGTGAATGACGGAAAGGTCATTCGCTCAGAAATATCGGCAAAAACACACTTTCAAAACGTTTGACAACAAAGAGTAAAGCTAAAAAGACAGTAATAAAAAAGCAATAAGACAACCACTCTACTTTTATAATTGCTTCACTAAAACTCCCAACAGCCAATGCAACAAAACCCATAATAGAATAATATTTACCTTGATTTAGCTTTAATAATTCCCCTTCCAATTTGTAGAAAATGGTAAACAAAGGAATTAGATACGGAATAACCATCAAGAAGAATAGAAACTTTTTATACGTAGGAAGGACTAAAACATTCTCCTTATAATAATCTTTACGCTTTTCCTTTCTTCTTGTCTCCACATACCTTTCTATGTCCTCCCTTGAGAGCTTCCTTTTCTGTAATTCTTTATATGCCACCTCTACTGCATACGGAGTGAAGTCATCCCTTTTTTCTAATACTTCTAAATCTGATGATCAGTATATTTTGCATATCTTTTCTCTAAATCCATGAATTATTTCATTAGTATCCAAAAATAATTAAAATTCTGATTATCAGAAATTATCTATATCTTTTGCAAATCGAAAATAAAATGTATGCAACATTTCCCATTTGCTCAACAAGCGCCCAAGGCACTTCACGATGAAAAAGACATTTTAGGGCTAGCTGTAGGCGGGTCAGTTGGATGAATTTTCCGATCTAACTATAGTTAGTAAGGATAAGATTTCAACGCAGAAGGAAAGTATGCTCTTGTATGCCAGAAAAATGGGTCCTTTATTGTCGGCCTTTACAGGAGAGCACGTGGGTGAACCACTAGTGTTGATTTGCTTATATGACCATCCATTATTGCATGTAGAGTTTGTAAGCCTTGAAGAATTTAAAGAGAGAGTAGAAAACCCACATATTCTTCTGGATTAGGACGGCTCACTGAAAAGGATTATCGATGCGACCTCATCCCACTTTCCTCATCCGGATTTCCAATGAATCTGTTCTGGACTTGGATACATTATGCTTTGCTAAAGGTGGGATGTGGCGAATACATGGAAGCTTTTGATTTCCTGGGATATTTGCGCATGGTGGTACTAGGTCCTTTGGTTCATTTGAAGAACAAGAATCTTCCTCGTGGAGTAAGAAAAGTAGAAAGTACCATACTTAAGCAAGATCTCGATCATTTGCTAGGCACACTTCCTACATACTCCAAACTCTCATTACTAAGCAGTCTGAAGAATGCAGTGGTTCTCTATAAATCACTGAGAACTGAACTTTACCCAGATGCCGTAAACATCAACTACAACGTGGAGGAAAAAGTTATGGAATATTTCGAAGAAATTCAAGCCAGAAGTGGGGCAATTTGAGGGGCAATTTGCCCTCTAAAGAATATAAACCCCTATATAATATAACATTGAAAAAGAGCATTAAAGTTTCATTCATTGATTGATAATCCATAACTAGATTTTCAAACCCTAATGAAGGAAAGTTCTTATCTTTGAGCTCCGTTCTGGCATGGAAAGAACCTATGAAGTTCGCCTTAGCCCCTTCCCCTGGTCTTTGTCGGATGGACTTCAGATCTTGCAGACCTATTCAAAGATGGCAGCGAAGAAGAAAGCAAGCATCCTATGCTTTCCGGAAACCTTCCTGCCGGGTTCATGGGAGAAGAACCAGATCCCCAGGATTTGAAAGGTGCGCAATTGACTGCACAAGCCATTGCGAAGAAGTATCCATTGGCCCTTCCCATGACAAATTATCTGGACGGTACCTGGCATATGTTGGATGGCCAAATTTAGGGATACCAAACTAAAAACCAATGAACCCCCTCTGAGGATCACATTCGGGAAGCCGGGACAAGTGTTTCACATCCAAGGGCTCATCAGCATTTGTCGTGAAGGATTTAGGTCCGTGAAAAATTACATTACTTCCAACCAGCCTCGTTCTTTAGACCCTGTCTCTTTTCCATCCAAAGTTAATCCTAGGTTCCTGGCCAAGTTTTGCGTTAGAAGATCCGGTTGGATTCTCCCTCCCATCCATGTTTTTCATCTTCCAATACATCTACCCTAAACCTTCTCCGAAGAGCATGGGTTCAGAGCTTTCATAACCCAGTTGGTTTAATAGAGTCCCTGTGGCTGTGGTTTCACCATGTTGTGCTACAAATGGCTTTTTCATATGATCTTTTTTGGACCAAATTATCCATACAAAATCACAAGGGTTTGTCAGCAGATAATCAAATACTAAGCATATATTTACTTCAGAAAATATAGAGAGACTATGACCCACGATGAAAAGATTGCCAGAATGACCTTCTCTTCTGTATATCCCCATTATGTTACCAAGGTAGTGAGTAAAGGACGAACAGAAGAGGAGTTAAAGCAAGTGATTGAATGGTTGACAGGATTTGATGACTCCGCTTTACAAGCGCAGATCAACAAGAAATCTACCTTTGAACAATTCTTTGAAGAAGCAAATCTTAATCCGAATGCACATTTGATCACAGGAGTTATCTGCGGCTATAGAGTGGAGAACTTAGAAAATCCTCTCACCCAAAAAGCCAGATACTTGGACAAGCTCGTAGATGAACTTGCCAAAGGAAGAAAAATGGAAAAGATCTTAAGATCCTAAGTCAAACATACTTTCTAAGTCGTACTTAGATAGGGTTCTGAAGGCAATTAACGTTTCCGTTTTGATGATACCCGGCAGATTACCTATGGTCTTGGTCATCAGATCAGCTAGGTCCTCGTTCTTCTGAACACGGGCCAGGGCCACTAAATCGTATTGACCACTTACAGAGAAAACCTCTGTAATACCTTTGGTGCCCGCCAACTCTTCACCTACGGCATTGATGTGGGAGCGTTCCACTGAAAATAAAATTACTGCAGTAACCATATCAAAACATTTCAAATTTTAAGAGACGAGCGGGAAGCCCCCCGTTCATCATTTCTATCTTTTCTTCTGCTCTCAAGCCAATAGAGCGCAAAGCATCCAAATCAGAGCTGATAATCCAGGCATCAAATCCTTTGTACCTCTGTTTTAAGGTATCTCCCATCTTCTTGTAAAAGGCATCCGCATTACTGATCTTCAATCTTTCACCATACGGAGGATTCAATACCACTACTCCCCCACTTCCTTTGGGTTCAGATTCAAAAAAGTCCTCTTTCTTCAAGCTTAGGTAATCCTCCACTCCCGCCTTTTCAGCATTTTTGGCAATCAGTTCCAAACTTGAATTTAACAAATCCCGGGCATGAATTTGCAGGTTAGGATCACTTATTTTTTTATTCAGTTCAAAACGAACCTTCTCATATAAATTGGCGTCAAATTCTAACCAATTTTGAAAACTGAATGACCTGTTCCAACCGCTCGGTATGCCAGTCCCTATCAATGCCGCCTCTATACTAAAGGTTCCGGAACCGGCCATGGGATCTATGAAGGGTTGAGTAGGATTCCAACCGGTATGCAGTATAATACCTGCCGCCAGCACTTCATTAATGGGAGCTTCGTTAGAAACTCGTCTATATCCTCTTCTATCTAAACTTACACCTGAAGAGTTGATTGACAGGGTAACTTTATCTTCGTGAACTCGTATATTAAGGTAGATGTCCGGGTTTTGGGTATCTATGCTTGGTCTCTGACCGGTTCGTTCACGGAATCTATCTACAATGGCATCTTTGGTCTTTAGAGCCAAAAACTGGGAGTGCCGAAAGACAGTTCCGCTAAGCACTGCATCTATAATGAAGGTTTGTTCCAAAGAGAACACATCTTCCCAAGGGAAATCCTTAACCTCCCTGTATAGTTTTTCTTCATTATGAGCTCTAAACTCAATTAAAGGTACCAGTACCCTTAAGGCCGTACGCAGTGATAAGTTAGCTTTATACAACAATGCATCATCACCTACGAAACTCACAGCCCGCTTTAAGACCTTCACTTTCTCTCCTCCTAATGCCTTGATTTCCTTAGCCAAGACATCTTCTAGCCCCATTAAGGTGGTGGCTACCATTTCGTATTTATCCATTACCACTTGATCTCTGGTTTACCTAATTGCTGTAGGTATTCGTTTGTTTTTGAAAAATGTTTGGTACCAAACCACCCACCGGAATTAGCGGAAAGCGGAGACGGATGTTTCGCTTTAAGCACCAAGTGCCTGTTTGGATCTATAAATTTACCTTTGTTTTGAGCATATGCTCCCCAAAGTAAAAAGACTAAATTTTCTTTCCTTTGATTCAGTAGATGAATCACTGCATCTGTAAAGGTTTCCCAGCCCTGGTTTTGGTGGGAACCGGCCTGACCTGCCCTAACGCTTAAAGTGGCGTTCAGAAGTAAAACCCCTTGCCTTGCCCACTCCGTCAAATCACCACTCATAGGCACTTCCTTTCCCACATCATCCTTCAATTCCTTAAAAATATTCCGAAGAGAAGGAGGAAAAGCCACACCCGGTGGTACGGAGAAGGAAAGTCCGTGAGCTTGACCAGGGCCATGATAGGGGTCTTGACCCAAAATAACCACCTTTACTTCTTCAAAAGGAGTCTGATTAAAAGCTTCAAAGATCAATCTTCCGGGAGGGTAACACACTTGTGTACCATACTCTTGTCTGACATACTCCTTCAGCCTTTCAAAATAGGGCTTTTCAAATTCCTCTGCCAGCACTTCCTTCCAGGATTCATGTATCTTCATTAAAAAAAGGTTCTCGTATTGAATTGCGACAAAATTATGTTTTAATTTACAAATATTTAACAAGTTTCGCGTTAATAGATCGAATGATCACTGCCATTACTCATGGGATTAAGGTTAGTGTAAAACCGGAATACCAGCCGTTCTATTCTCAGCCGGCGCGGAATCTCTATGCCTTTTCCTACACCATAAACATAGAAAATACTACTGACGTTACGGTCAAACTTTTAACCCGGCATTGGGAGATCTTTGACTCCTACGGTACCGCCTACGAAGTAAATGGAGAAGGTGTGGTGGGATTATTCCCCATTATTGAACCTGGGGAAAGTTTTGAATACACTTCTGGTTGTAACTTTGCTTCCACAGTAGGTAAAATGCAGGGAAAATATATCATGCAAAGGGTAAGAGACGGTAAGACATTTGAAATCTCTATCCCCGAGTTCCTCCTAGAGGTTCCATATATCTTAAACTAAAATGCTTTTCGACTTCTTACGGTATTATATTAAGGCAGGAAATGCCCATAGCATTCATTCTCCTTTTGTATTTGAACTATATACTAAAATCTACAAGGATTTTACACCTCAAGAAGAGTTCCAGGAACTTGAAAACTTAAGGAAGAAATTACGAGCAGATGATCGTGCCATACAGATCACTGATTTCGGAGCAGGCTCCCATTATAAGAATCGGACCATTAAAGACATAGCTAAACATGCGCTAAAGTCCCCCTTCTGGGCTCAGTTCTTCTATAGGATAATCCGACACTATAACTATTCTCATATCCTTGAATTAGGCACTTCTTTAGGCTTAACCACTTCTTATTTAGCCAAAGCAGCACCAACAGGAAAAGTCTACACCCTAGAAGGATGCCCCCAAACTCTGCAGGTGGCTGAGGAAAATTTTGACCAACTGGAGTTAAGCCACATTCATACGTACGTAGGAAATATTGATCAAACCTTACCGGATCTATTGGAGAGAATAGAAAAGTTAGATTTTGCTTTGCTTGACGCAAATCACAGGTATACTCCTACCCTAAGCTACTTTGAACAGTGCCTAGCTAAAGTTCATGAGCGTTCAGTGCTGGTTTTTGATGATATCTACTGGTCAGATGAAATGAAAAAGGCCTGGCAGGAGATTCAAAAAAGAAAGGAAGTTTCCCTTTCCTTGGATTTCTTCCATGTCGGCATGGTTTTCTTCCGCAAAGGCGTAGAGAAGCAGCACTTTGTACTTAAATAAGAGGATTTAAACTACGCTTTTGTTCGCAAGTGCATTGGAAGTAATGATGACCCAAATGGCACTCATAAGTATCACCAATCGTCCTAATCCGCCCATAGCACTTTCAGGCCCATCAAAGTATAGGAGCATGCCGAAGATCATAGAAATCTCTATGGCCCCAAAAAGAACCGTAGCAAAGAGTATCCTCCCTCTAAATAAGCTCACGTCTGATTGGCGGTAAAACTGCAAACATATAAATAGAGTTCCTAGCAAAGCCGCTCCTAACAAACTAAAGCCAATGGCGTGCCACTGACCGTGCAAGGTGGGTTCAGCATGTAGGGGATCCGGATAAAAGAAGGCACACAATACATTGCCGATACCTGCAAGGACAAACAATACTGCCCCCATTTTGGACCTCCAGGTCTGTAAAACTTTAATGACTCCTAAAGCAAAAGTAAAAAAAGATAAGGAAAGAAGAAGAAATGCACATTGCATAAGCCAACCGTATTCCCCAATCAAATAATAACTAAAAGGCTGCCAAGTAGGATCAATTTCTGGCTTTAACAGATGCAAGAGAATGAATAGTAGTATAAACCCGTATGCAGAGACCTTTGCTATAAAATTCATGAGTAACTATAATTCAGCATTAACCTGATTGCTTCTAAAATAAGCCCCCCAAAACACAACTTGCATGGGTACTGCTTCTTAACCAACAGCCGTCTAAGCAACCAAAATACTTTTGGCAAGCTCCTTATTCTTCAAATGTATATTATTTCCGTATTCCTTTCAGCAGAAACGTTCGTTTCTTTGTTGAATAGGTAGAGACCACATCAACTTGAAATGCTAAGCACTTTACTAACTCATACTTATACGGAACCAAAACCGCTTTAACTTCAGCATTAAATACTTCCTTGTAATGTAATAAACTTTCCCCTGTCTGAAAGTTAAAATACAAGCCTCGAGATACCGGGTTGTAAGTTTTTAGATTTACTCCTATAATTCTTCTAATTCATTCTCAACAGGTACCTTATTTCAAAGAAGGAATGTCCTCCCCAAATGTTATCAAATTATGATCCGGATCTAAAAGACTGAATTCCCTCTGACCCCAAGGCTTATCTTCCAACAGCCTATATATAACAACCTTAATTCCCGAATAAATCTTCTTTATATCCTCTACACGAATATAAATCTGTCCGTAATTTTGGTAAGGATCCAGCGCTTCGAAAAGAAAAAAATGCAGCTCTACCTCGTCTCTCTTAAGCATTAAGTAATCTCCGTAATCACCTAAAACTTCAAACTCTAAACCCTTTACATAGTATTCCTGTGTAATGAAATTATTACGCATGGGCAATTTCGGACAGACGGATTTCCACATCGCTCTTGAATCTTACACTATAAATGTATAAGTATTTCCCTCAAGTGCCTAAAAATCAATGTTAAAAAATGTAGCAATTAGAACGGATAACCTATACCGAAGTTGAGGTTTAGACCATAGGGCGCTCTTCTTCTTAATGAGAACTTATCTAACACAAACCTATCCCCTTCTTCCCTACTTGGGTCTACCACCTTGATCCCCCAGTCGAAACGGAACAGGAAGAAGCCTAAATCCCAGCGCACACCAAAACCTGTTCCCACTGCGATTTCCTTATAAAACCTACCGAAATCAAAATTGGATTTGTTATACCGCTCAGGAATATTGATCTGATGCCACTTCCACACATTTCCGGCATCCATAAATAGGGCCAACTGAATATTCCCGGCAAATCGTATAATATTCCTTCGGTATTCAATGCTTCCTTCTAACAGAATATCTCCGGGTTGAGGAATGGTATTCCCTACAGCCGTGGTGTCAGATGCAGATGACCCCGTACCTAAAGACCGCGGTGCCCAAGCCCTGATGCTGTTACTGCCTCCTACAAAGAAACTTTTATCGTAGGGAATGGCTTTGTTCTTCCCGTAGGGATTCGCTACCCCTAAATTCACCCGGAAGGCATAACTACTTTTGGGGCTCAGATTTATGCTTCTTCTGTAATCAGCATTGAACTTCAGGAACTGGAAATAGGCTCGAACGGAATCCGGTCCCGCTGACATGGGAAAAAGATCTTCTACTAATCCAATCCTCTCCTTATCCTTAGTGAAATTCAATACCGTACCAGCGGACTCAATAAAAAAGCGGAAGAAGGTAGAAGTGGAAAAAGGCTTACTAGGGTCTTGATTATTATAGACGTAGTTCGCATTTATAGATGAGACAAATTGTGGGTCAAAGGTCACCTTCAAGTTGTTACCAATCCGCTGCAAAGAGTCTAAGGTCCGGTAAAACTCTCTACCGGAGGCATTGTTTGAATAGGAGGTATTAATCAGGTACGCATCCAAGAAATTCATGTACAGGATAGCGTATTTATTTAGCTGCAAGGAATTACCCGCGGTCAATTTAAAATTCGTTCTCGTTCCCCAGAAAGGCTCAGAATAATTATAGCCAATACCAAAGGTGGTCCTAGGGTTCATCAGATTCACCCTTCTGCCTTTAGGGTGGAAGGGAAATAGGACAGGTAGAGTAATGTTCAGGTTCCCTCCTAGTTCTAAACTACCTCTTATGGCATTTTCAGAGGTGCGGATAGGTGTGGGCTGACCTTCATAAGATCCTCTAACCCCCAGTTCTATGATCTCCAGTTTTCGTAAAACATTGCGCATAGAAAGCGATACCGGCACACCGAAGCCAAAGAAACTGTTCCCGTCAGTGTATATATTGTTAATCCCCGGAGAGATACCGAAAGTGAATCTTTCCTGAACAGGGGCAAAGTATTCTAGATCCAGATGAGTAGAATCTACCACCTTCAATTGAGAACTGGCAAAAGAGAATTGGTTAAACAGGGAAATCTGCCTTTGAGTCTCATATATAGCCGCATTACTGAACAAATCACCCGGCTTGGTAAATATTCGATTTCTGATCAAACTCAAAGGAACCGAATGATCAGGCCGAATAAATTTCACCCCTCGAATCACCGTAGTATCTGGACGAGAATTCTTACTATTAGGGTCAAAGGTCTTAAAGATCACATCCCTTAAATAGTACTGTTTGTGTGAACCTAATACGGGATTAAGGATCTGCAATTGCAGATTCCCTTCCTTCCTTTCTTTGAACAGCTCTTCACTTTGCTCATAATTTGTAACCCCGTAGGTGATGTATCGATTATTAAAGCTGTAAAAGCCATTGTTCTTGAACAACTGCTCGAGGCGTAATTTCTCCGCTTCTACTTGTTGGTGGTGCAAAGGATCTCCCGACTTTAACAGTCGGTTCTTAACATCAGCCTGTAGCAGGGAATCCATCACCGGATGATTTACCACATAGAAAAGGGAGTCTATCCTGTACAAATCTCCTTCTTGGATTTGGTATCTGACGTTATATCTCTGCTTTTTGCCTAGTCTTATGGTATCCCCCGCTACCTGGGCATCTCTGAAGCCACGATCAAACAGGTATTTCTGGATACGAGAGGCTGTTTCCTGCACATCTTCAGGGGAAATATAGACTTGGGGCTCACCTATATTCGCATAGAACCAAGAGATCTTATTTTCCAAAGCGGTCTCATAACGCTCCATTTTTCTTTCCCATTTGGCCGCTTTCTTTAAAGAATACCCTTCCTCACTTTTGAGACGTTCAAGGGCAAGCTTTTTATTGGCCCATCTTCTGGCCGTTTTTAAAGAGTCAAAATTATTTTGGCCAAAATTATACCACCAAACCCTCGGTGTAATGGGCAGACTGAAAGGTTTTGAATTTTCTCTTTGAGCAAATGGAATGATGAGTTCCAATTCCTCTTTGAAAACCTTCTCCTGCCCTTTGAACTGGTTTTTCCACAACAAAAGCTTATTTTGAGGGGGAGGTATATTATTTTTACAGGAAAACAAGGAGAGCCCTGCCAATAGAGTTAAAATATGTAGTAAGGGCTTGAGCAAAGGCGATAGGAATTAATATGATCTCTAAACAACAACAAAAATACATCCAATCTCTACATAATAAAAAATACCGTACGGAATATGGTCAGTTCTTAGTAGAGGGTGAAAAAGGCATATCTGAACTTCTACATTCTGATTACCAGATCATTCAGATCTATATAACAGAAGAATTTGCTCAAAAATTACCTACCCATAAAAACCTGATGGTAGCTCCGGTAACGCAAATCGAGTCCGTATCTACCTACAAATCCAATGCCTCAGGTATCGCTGTGGTTCAACAAAAACGATTTGAAGTACCCGAAAATTTTCAAGGCCGAATACTAATTTTGGATGGATTGAGGGATCCAGGAAATTTGGGAACCATTATCCGACTAGCCGACTGGTACGGAATAGAACACTTGATCTGCTCAGAAGATACAGTGGAATTCTATAATCCTAAGGTGATCAGCTCAACAATGGGTTCATTCACCCGAGTAAAACCTTATTATTTGGATATACATTCTTTTATGGAGAAGTATCCACATCCTATTCTGGGTGCTGACCTGGAAGGTCAAAACGTGCACAAGTGGGACTTTCCGAAGAATATGGCATTAGTCATAGGTTCTGAATCACATGGGATTTCAGCGGAAACGGAGCGCCAACTGACAGACAAAGTCAATATTCCAAGGATAGGAAAAGCGGAATCCTTAAATGCAGCTATGGCTACGGGGATTATCTTGGACAATATGTTTAGAGAGATTTAGAACAGTTCTTAACTCAACCCATCCCGCATGAAGAACTTAGCGTGTGCTCAAATTCGTGCTACTTGCAAAAAGATAGATCTCAACTACTGGACAAGCTCAGAAACGGAAGGGTAAGTGGGATGTTTCCCACTTAAAATGAACCATTATGCGCTGTAATACCTTATCCTTATAGACACTTTTGTCGTATCACAGTAAATACTTACTATGAAAATATTGATTCATAATCTTCCCACAACCATTAAAAACTGCGATCTATTCAAATTATTCCGACCTCACGGCGAAGTAGAAGACATCTCCATACCCTACAATATCTTAGGCTACGGACAGGGACATGCCTATGTCAAGATGAAAAATAAAAAAGAAGGAGAAATAGCCATCCAGAATCTACAAAATCTAGAAATAGAGGGTACAAATGTTATTGTAGAGGAGTGGTACACACCTTTAGACTAAAAAAGCCAGACCTTGTTAGGTCCGGCTTTATGCTCAAATAGAACTCATCTTAGTATCTTGAAGACCTTTGTCCTCTTTCTTCGGCTTGCTTAACCACTATGGTTCGGCCGTCAAGTTCTGAATCGTTTAAGCTACGAATAGCGTTAGAAGCTTCTGCATGATCGTTCATTTCTACAAAACCAAACCCTTTGGATCTACCTGTATAATTGTCCATAATCACCTTAGCAGATTTAACCTCACCAAAGTTTTCAAAAGCTTCTCTTAATCCTGCATCTTGAGTATCAAAACTCAACTTTGCCACAAAAATGTTCATAATAAAAAAATAAAAAGTAAAAAAATGTGGAGCAGATCAGAAATAAGATCAGATGAATAAACAGGAGAAAATAGAAAAGATATACTCTTTTATAAAGGTACGAATAATATTTTTAATTTCCTAATTTTTAAACACTTACTTTCGTAACAAGCCGATCTACCTTTCGAAGTGATACACAATAGAGGATTAATCCAACTCCCACTGAGAAATTAATTTACTTTTGATCTGTCTAAATGCCAAATCCTGAGCTTCTGCATAGGAGATACCATATGCCCTTTCAATCAACTGTACTCCTTTAGGGAAGCGAAATACGATTTGGTCATAATAATGATCCAACTGCTCCTTAGTAGGCATTTCAAAACCCATTCTTGCCTGAAATCTCCGAATCAATGCGGGATCTAGGATCTCCACATGATTCGTTGCCGCTATTAATAAGGCGGAGCATTGGTCTATCAGTTGGATCAAACTATTCACCAATCTCCTCATTTCTCCCACGTCCTTGTCGTCCGCACCTCGGGCCTTGCCGATGTGGTCAAATTCATCCAGAAACAATACGGCTTGCTCCCTATTGGCTTTATCGAACACAGATTTAAGGTGTTGACCAGTTTCTCCTATACGGGAAGAAACCAAATTTGAAAGATGAAGAATATATAGCTTTTTACCTAATCCATTTGCTATGGCGCTTGCCGTCATGGTCTTGCCACAACCGGAAGGACCATAAAGCAAAATCTTATGCTGTACCGGCAAGCCATATTCTTCCAGTCTAGACTTATAGTGAAATTCTTTCAGAACCTGCTCTAGCGCAAGTCTGTTATCATTACTGAGGAAAATATCCTTTAAACTTATATTACGAGTATCCGTAAGGGTAAGATCAGAAATATGCATTGGTATGTATCATCCTAAAGGGACAACAAGCACAAGAAAATGAAAATTCAAATCCTAATCCAATTTATAAATCATATAATGCCAAAATTCCACGGTTAAATCAATAATTTTTACGAAATTCGCGCCGAATTTTAACCAATTCCTGAATGGAGAATAAAATAGACAAGAACTATATCATCGGGCTTTTACTGATGGTACTAATGTTTACGGCATATTCAATTTTTTATACGCCGTCTAACCCTACTACCCCTGAAAAAACAGAGGTTACATCAACTACTAAAACCGCCCCAAAGGCAGTCAATCCTATACTGGACAGTACTACTGCAGCTGCCCCTGAAAAGGAAATTGTGGTGGAAAACAAAGACATCAAAGTAACCTTCTCGAGCAGAGGTGGGGTCATCAAACAAGTTGCCTTAAAAGATTATAAAACCTATGCAGACTATATAGGTGGTAAAGACAAGGCGGAAATGGTGATCTTTGACGGATCAAAATCCAACTTGGACTTTGAAATCCCTACTGCAACAGGTGCTTTAAAACTTAGCCAAGTGAACTTCCATACAGATGCTGTAAATGCTACTGTAGCTGAAGGTCAACCTTTGACCCTGGTTTTTAGCACGCAAATCCAAGGTGGAACCTTGCAAAAAACTTACACTTTAAATGATAAAGGATTCGAAATCCAGCACGGAATCAGCACCCAAGGATTAGAAGCAGTGGTAAGAAATGCTCCCATTGTACTGAATTGGGAAAACCACCTCCAAGTACTAGAAAATGACTTGAATGAAAACCGAAAAGGCTCTCAAATCAATTATTTTGACAAAGAAGAAAACTTTGAAGACTTAGGAGGAAATAGCACCTCAAATGCAAATGAAGAAGCGGAACTTCCTGTAAAATGGTTTAGCTTCCACCAGAAATACTTCACCTCTGGTATAGTATTCGAGAACTCTTTCTTCCAAAAGGCTAAATTCAACATGGAAACTCCCACGGCAGATGAAAGCGTGGTGAAGATAGGAACGGCTACAGCGGAGATAGCTTATGCAGATTTCATTGGAAACAAAACTTCATTCAAGTACTACTTTGGGCCAAATGAATTAAAAGAACTGAAAGCAGTAGGTTATGATTTCCAGAAGAACCTATACTTAGGTTATGATATAGTAAAGCCTATTAACCGTTACATCTTTGTTCCTTTATTTACCTGGGTAGAATCCTTCGTATCTAACTATGGCTTATTGATCATAGTTGTAGTATTGATCATCAAATTAGTACTAACTCCTTTGATCTACAAATCCTACATGAGTTCAGCTAAAATGAGAGTTTTGGCTCCGGAGATCAACGCCATTAAAGAAAAGGTTGGGGATGATCCTGTGAAATTACAACAGGAGACCATGAAGTTGTACCAGCAAGTAGGCGTGAACCCATTGAGCGGATGTATCCCTCTATTGCTTCAAATGCCTATCTTGATGTCAGTTTTCTTCTTGTTCCCGAACTTAGTAATGTTCCGCCAGAAAGAATTCCTTTGGGCAAAAGACTTATCTACCTATGATAATTTGATCAGCTGGGGTTTCAATATGCCTATTTTAGGAAACCACCTCAGTTTATTCGTGGTATTAATGACCATCTCCAGTTTGGCCTTTACCTATTACAATAATCAAAATACTCCTGATCAACCGGGACCGGTGGATATGAAGAAGATCTCCTATATCTTCCCGGTAGTGTTTATGTTTGTATTAAATAGTTTTCCAGCGGCCTTAAGCTTCTATTACCTTGTATCTAACCTGGTAACTATAGCTCAGCAGCTAATCGTGAAACGCTTTGTCAACGAAGAAAAGATCTTATCTATTTTAGAGAATAACAAGAGGAACTACCACAGTAAGCCTCAGAAGAAAAATAAATTCTCGGACTTCTTAGAAAAGCAGATGCAGGCCTCGGAAGAAATGAAGAGGAAAAGCGAGGAACTGAAGAAGCAACAAAAGAAAAGAAATTAATTCGTAAATTGGGCTGCAAATGCAGTCCATATTTATTTACAAGCAATGAAAAAAGCATTCCTAACATTTTTACTTCTTCCGGGCTTACTTTGGGCTCAAAGTATAGACTATTTGTCGCAGTACAAAGAAGGAGTAGCACTGTTCAAAGAAGGCAATTTTGAAGGTGCATCAGCTAAATTCAGCAACTTAACCAACAAGAACTACGACAATAAAGTAGCTCCCTATGCCTTCCTTTATGCTGCCCAAAGTGCAGAGAAAAAAGGGAATAAATATCAGGCAAAGATTCTTTACCGAAATCTGCTCACCTACTATCCCAACTGGGATAAAATAGATGAGGCCAGGATCTTATATGCTCAAAATAACCTGGCAGACGGCTACTATGAAGAGGGTTTAAAAGCACTGCATGAAATAGAGAACGAAAAGTACAATGGCTTGAAATTGCAAGTAATGGAAGACCACATGAAGAATGTAAAAACCATTGCTGCTTTGAAACAACTCTATGCTAAGTATCCTAATTATCGACCAATAGCAAAGGCATTAGTAAATAAGATTCAAGCGAACAGATACAATACAAAAGCTGACCTGGAGATGTCTGACATGCTGACGAACAGGTTCAAATTATCTGAAGAGGAGAAACCTAAAACTACTACAAAAGGGAAAGCTGAGGGCCTTCATTTTGGTTTATTACTTCCTTTTGAACTCCAAGCCTCAGACCCTACCCTACCTGCTTATAGGTACATATATGATCTATATGCAGGTATGCAAATGGCCCAAGAAAAATTAGGAAATGAAGGTACTGCCCTTTACTTGCATCCGTTTGATATTAAAAATGATGCCAATGCCTATAAATTAGCCGAGAAAAAGCCGGGATTTGAAGAGATTCAATTGTTTGTAGGGCCACTCTATGCCGCCCCCAATAGTTTGGCTCAAAAACATATTATGGATAAAAATCTGATACAGGTGCATCCTACCTCGAATAACCTAGACCTGATCAAAGACCATAAGAACGCCTTCCTGGTACAGCCTTCTCATGCACAGCAGGCAAATAAAGCTTTAGATTTTGCGGCAAAAGAAGGATGGGCCAAAACAGTCAGTATTTATTACGGAGACTCCAGAAAAGATTCGCTATTTGCTTCCATATATGCAGGAGAAGCAAAAAAAAGAGGATATACCGTCTTAGAATTTAAAAGATTTACCACCCAAAAATTAAAGCCTCAAAAAGGGCATCTCTTCTTAGCGGCTGATAATAATCTGGGCGTGAAATTCCTACAAAACGCAGCCATGAATCAGGTGGAATGTGAGATCATCATGACTGCAAGCTCACTGAGTTGGGACCGGATAAATACCAGCGTATTGACGGAAAAGGTTGCATTGATTTATCCGGAATTTGTGAATAGAAATAGAGAAGTAGTTCAAGAATTTGAAAAGGCTTACTTCGATAAACATTTTGCCCTTCCTTCCTATTATAGTTATTTAGGATATGATATTGTGTACTATTTCGGGAATAGACTTAAGAAAGGCAAGAGCAGTTTTGATAGAGAAGTGAATAGAGGGGAATATATAGATGATTTCCTTTTAGGAGGATATGATTTTAGTAAGAAAGTAAAACAAAACGATATCGTCCCCATAGTCAAATTCAGGGACCAAAATTTTGAAGAAGTATACAGATGATTAAGAAATCCGAAAAAGCTTTCCAAGAAGCCGTAAACTACATACCAGGTGGCGTAAATTCTCCAGTTAGGGCATTTAAATCCGTGGGTGGTACTCCCCGATTTATAAAAAGAGCGAAAGGGGCCTATCTAACAGATGAGGACAATACTAAATACATAGATCTTATTGGATCATGGGGGCCTATGATCCTAGGCCATGCCTTTGAACCGGTGGAAAACGCCGTTAGAAAGGCCATCAAATCCTCCTTTTCCTTTGGTGCACCTACGGTGAAGGAAGTGGAGATGGCCAAATTGATATGCGATTTGGTTCCCTCTGTGGAAATGGTTAGAATGGTGAACTCCGGTACAGAAGCCACCATGTCTGCCATACGCTTAGCTAGAGCCTACACAGGTAAAAACAAGATCATCAAATTTGAGGGTTGCTATCACGGTCATGGAGATGCATTCTTGATATCTGCCGGCAGTGGCGCTTTGAGCCTTGGTGTCCCTGATAGTCCTGGAATCACGCCATCCACCTTGGGGGATACTTTAACTGCTCCATATAATGATTTAGATGCAGTTAAAAGATTATTGGAAACCCATAAAGGAGAAGTAGCCGCCTTGATCATTGAACCTGTAGTGGGTAATATGGGATGTGTGCTACCGAAAGAAGGCTACCTCCAGGGCTTGAGAGATTTATGCACAAAAGAAGGTGTAGTCTTCATCTTTGATGAAGTAATGACAGGATTTCGTTTAGCATTAGGCGGAGCCCAAGAAAGATTTGGCATCACCCCGGACTTAACAACAATGGGCAAAATCATTGGTGGAGGAATGCCGGTAGGCGCATATGGAGGAAAGAAGGAAATCATGCAAATGGTAGCTCCTTCCGGTCCCATGTACCAGGCAGGAACATTATCCGGAAACCCTATAGCCATGTCTGCAGGTATGGCCATGCTTAAGCACCTGAAAAAACATCCGGAAATCTATGCGCAGTTGGATGAAACGGGCGCTTTCATAGCAGAGGGTTTACGAAAATCTGTGAAGGAATTAGGACTAAACTATACCGTAAATCAGATAGGCTCCATGTATAGCTTATTCTTTACCTCTGAACATGTGGTAGACTTCAAAACAGCAAAGACTGCTGACATACCCGCCTTTAGTAAGTACTTTCATCAGATGCTAAACAGAGGAGTTTACCTTGCTCCTTCTCAATTCGAATCCTTATTCTTATCTACGAAAATTGATAAGCGAATAGCGAACAAGATTTTGAGAGCAAGCCATTACAGTTTAACTTCTCTTGTTGAAGAATAATTCAGGGAAAGCCTTTTCCGGGCTTTCCTTCTTTAATTTCAAAAAGGACAAAAGAAATCCACTTCCGTACCCCAAAAATTGGGTAAAGACAGCCCTACAAGCCATTCCACCTATACTCATACTCTTATATTCTAAAGAAGCCATTACAAAGCACACAAAGAAATATAGGAGATAAGCCAAGAGAAATACAGGATAACCCACCAAGGCACAGATAAAGCTCCCTATACCGCCTATCAGAAACAATGAAGGAAACCAGTAGGTTAGTTTCTTATACTCCGGGTGCCAAAGATTTAGAATGGGTCTCACCTTTCCAAATTTATTGACCTGGGTATAAAACTTGTCCCAGTCGATTCTTCTCTTATGATAAACGGAAACCTGAGAGAATAAGCGGGTTTCAAATCCTAATTTCCAAAGCCTGAAACTGAGATCCGGATCTTCTCCCGGATGTATGCTCCCAAAACCTCCCGAAGCATCAAAGGCTTTTCGGGATAAACCCATATTGAAACTACGAGGTTGAAATTTCCCTAGCTTTTCTGAACCACCTCGTACACCACCTGTAGTTAAAACGGAAGTCATTGCAAAGTTTATTGCCTTCTGAACAGGAGTAAAAGTAGCAAGTGCGGTATCCACTCCACCAAAACAATCTACATAATCTTTCTCTAACGCGGCATGTGCCTGTTTCAAATAATCAGGAGGAAGAATACAGTCAGAATCCAGGATAAGAAAGTAATTTCCTGTCGCATTTTTCATTCCAAAATTACGGGAATCTCCCGGCCCGGAATTGGACTTATAGAAATACGTGATCTGAAGTTTATCTTGGTATCTTTTAACCACATCTTCTGATCTGAGGTTCGAACCGTCCTCTACGATGACCACCTCAAAGGGCTTAACGGTTTGCTCACATAGTGAAGCCAGAAGCTCGTCAATCTCCTGAGGACGGTTGTAAACGGGAACAATAAGTGAAAAGAGGATTTGCATGTAGCAAATATACTATTGGATCAGGGCTAAAAATGCAAAAATTAGCAATGTGGATAAATAATTAAACTTTTTTTTATGGGGTATTTGGAAGTAAAGAAAAAGCCTTCTACTTTTGCACCACGATTTCGGAAACGAGGTCGTGACATAAACAAAAAGAGGCCGTTTAAGCACGCTAATTTTCGATTTATGGGACCAGCCGGCCCTATCGTCTAGCGGTTAGGACACGTCCCTTTCACGGATGAAACCGGGGTTCGATTCCCCGTAGGGTCACTTAGGGAGACACTGATTATCAGTCGTCTCCCTATTTTTTCAACATAAGTGTCTATATACCAGGCGGTTATTGCTTGGTTATCTGGTGTTCGATCTCTGAGGTCAGTAACTTTCCCTCTTGAGCTAGATTGGTCAAAAAAAACGCCTTAGGATATCTCTAGAGGATTTTCCCTGATGTTCGATTTCTCTTTAAGGTTGGGGAATTTTGGTCTACCTCTAACATGTTAGAATTTTTCGCTATTAGATAAAGAAAATCTAATATAATGACTGCATCACCTTCATCTACCTGGGTGCCATTCTTTTCTAAGATATCAATTGCCCGCTTTGTTGAAACCTTTTTGTCTAAAAAACTCATTTCTTTAAATATTTGAGTATACAGGTATAAGTATCCTTGATAATGCTCTGCATATATCCAAGCTAACCGCTTTCGTATGACAATCAACCTTGATCGGTGGTATGAGCGCGACAAGATGCTTTTTGTCCGTCGCATCCATCTCTGAAAAACCGTGAAGTATATTTACAATTGGTTGACCTACCTGTTGACGCTGTTTATCTATCCTCATTAGTTTTACATTTATATCCTCTAACTCTCCTCTCAAGCCCTTGGAATTAATATGATATTCCTTTTTTATTTCCTTATAATCATCTAGGTTTAGAACAGATGATACGAATAGCTTTCGAGCTTGGGAAAAGAACAATTCTTGTTCTTTGAGTTTTTTTTCGACCTGCCGTCTTTCCTGTAAGTACTCCGTCTTTTGTGTACTTGTATTCCAGTCTTCCAAAACACAATTGAATAGATCAACTGCTTTATCTGAAAGAACCAATTTCTGAAGCTCCTGTTCGTAGCTATCATTGAGGAGTGAAGCACTGATTCTTGTTTTGCATTTTCCTCTACAATGGTAGTAAGGGTATTTTTTTCTTGAACCTTGAGAAAAGCTTCCCAGCATTTTTCTGCCACAAAGTGGACATGTTAAAAATCCTGTCAGAAAAAATGTTGCTTTCAGATTGTCCGTTTTCCTAACTGTTTTTGTTTTCGTTAAGATGATGCGTTGAACTTCGTAAAACAACGTCTCAGCGATCAATGGGTCATGAATTCCTTTGACCATGTGCTGCTCACGAGAGCTGAGCTTTATTGGGATAAGACCACAATAGGCAGGATTGCGTATAAGTTTAAAGAAATAGGAACGAGAACATTTCAGGCCCTTGTCATCGGCCATCCTGCGTACGTCCTCGACCCGATGAATATTCTTTGCAAGCTGATGAAATACCCATTTAATAATACCTGCCTCGGGCTGTTTGGGTACTATAACTTTTTTACCGTCTACTGTTGTCAGATTAATGAAGCCTAAAGGAGCTTTTCCGGGATACCTACCCATTAGTTTTGCTCTACGAATACCGTTAGCAGTATTCATTGCTCTTCTACTGTTTTCTGCTTCTGGTACTGAAAGATAAACGGCAAGCATCACTGTACTTTCCGGTACAGAAAAATCTATGGGCTGATCAATTGCCATCGCTGTCGTCTTGTGTTTTCGAAGCATACCTATCATCTCGTATGCATTTTCTATGTTTCTGCTAAATCGATCCCACTTAATAAATAGAATACTCTTATCATCCTTCGATGATCTACTTTTAATCACTGTTATTAGCTTTTTCCATTCAGGTCTATTAAATGTTTTAGCCGAATAGTCTTCACGAAAAATGCCTTTAACTTCTATATTGTTAAACTCACAATACTTAAGAAGGCGATCCTCCTGTTCTGGCAAAGAATATCCCCTTCTCTTTTGCTCATCTGTGCTTACACGGATGTATAAATAAGCTGTTTTCATATTAATAAAAATCTGATTTGATTAATGAGCATCTATACAGCCCTAATCACATTTTTCGTGACCTTGAAAAATTCTGTTACAGAATCATCTAACAGCACTTCTTCAGAGGGTGTAACCCTCCCAGCTCCTCCGAAGTCTTCGCCTGTAAGGTTGGTTATTTGGTTATCAAAAGGATTTAAAGATTGTATGGTTACAGAAAATGCATTAGTTAAAGAATAAGTTGCAGAAGCAAAAATATTACTTGAACTTTCCCAATTATCACCCAATTATGTGTATTTTGTGCTATCTCACCGGGAAAAAATGTTCGGTTCTCCCCAAAACTGGGTTTCATGCAAAATAATGCAGCTACAGGGTTAACCTTTTCATAGTCCTTCTGAACATCGCTGACAGAATTCCCAACATATTCAAAATTTCAGGAGTATTAGCTGCACTTGTAACATTACTGTCCCAGATGTATTAATTGGTCTCTTTATTTTTAATCCAATCAAACACTTCATTTCCGTCCGGTTCAATCCTATTAATTGGGTTATTTAACGTATACTCTAATGTAGAATATGGATAATACTTTTCTGCTATCGGGTCACTTCTGTCTCACCGTCCTATCCTCGGATAATGCACCACCGCTCCAAAGTTAACCCTATTCAGGTCACTTCTTTCCCTTGCAACTCAAACCGGTTCTGGAAAGCATTCACAGTGCCCATACCGTTCAGCCTTACTCCCCAAAGAATCAAAGTCACTTTCTCCACCGTTTAAACCAGACTGATTCTTCTTTTAAACCATATGGCATCTTCTTCCAGCCCTTTGGAGGTATATGCTTTAAGGTGTCGGGTACAGGAATCTTTCACAAAATCCTATGTGTTTTATAATCTGTGCAGTGCACCTGTATCCAATATTTTTCACTCATCACACTTTCTATTGTATGGAATATTCCTACATCCTCAGACCCAATAGTTGTGCTCCACGAATATTTTCTAGAATCATAATAAAAATCATAATACAAGTAACTGCCTGAAGACATCCTATCTGGTTTCATAATGGTGTAATAACTACATTCTTTTAGCTTATTTCATCTTAATAGAAATACTGACTTGATTAAAGTATACTACTGCAAGATACTAAAATTATGAATACTGTGAATCGTTTCATAATCTACTATTCTATCTCATTATCAAACATTTGGTCAATAAACAAATAAGATACTACTAACAAAACACTCCTTTTACAGAATCGAAATGCCGGAATTTAAATCTGTCGGAATTGTAGAAACGTCAAAAGTACGTTTTATCTACATTTTGTATTATTGATTATTAATCAGGCGGAGATTACCTAACAACTCTCTTGTCTGCTCAATATCAAAATATCTACTTTTTAGGAGAGCAATTTTGTATTTCTCAGGAAGGTAAATTCCCCATTTAGAGAAATCTAAAAGTGCAGGACTACTCTGTAATAACTCAGAAATGTAAGAATCTATATTTGGTAATGGCTGCAATAGAAGAACATCTATTCCGCAGCTTTAGGCTTATACAATTCTCGAATTGTAAAACTCATCAATAAGAAAGGACAACTCAAAAGTTCGGTTATTATAGATGAATTACCCACCATCTACTTTCGAGGTTTGGACAACTTGATAGCTACTGCTAGAAGTAATAAGGTAGCCGTTTGTTTAGGCTTTCAGGATTACTCTCAATTGATACGCGATTATGGCGACAAAGAAGCTAAGGTTATTCAGAATACCGTTGGGAATATTTTTTCTGGTCAGGTTGTTGGAGAAACTGCAAAGAGTTTATCGGAACGTTTTGGTAAAGTATTGCAGAAACGCCAAAGTATGACCATAAACCGTAACGATAAATCGACTTCTATTTCGACACAATTAGACAGCCTTATTCCGGCTTCCAAAATTTCAACCTTAACGCAGGGTATGTTTGTGGGCTCAGTATCGGATAACTTTGACGAACGTATCGAACAAAAGATATTTCACACTGAAATCGTGGTCGATAATGAAAAGGTAGCCGCCGAAACCAAAGTCTATCAGCAAATACCGCAGATATTATCATTTACAGACGAAAACGGAGTGGACAATATGAAACGAGATATTGAGAACAATTACCGTCAGATAAAATCAGATATTCTGCATATTGTTGAAAACGAAATGGAGCGGATTAAGAACGACCCCGATTTACAGCACTTGGTTAGTAACGATTAAACAACGCTAATATTGATAGAAAGATAGTATGCCCGAAGAAAAGTATTACAGATGGAAAAAACATGAGTGTCAAAACGTGAAGATGTAAAACGAAGATGAACTTTAAAATAATTTTTTCAGTATCTTTACATAATGAAATATTTATCATTCATATTAGCTTTAATGGTGTTGGTGTTATCAACAGCACCTTGCTTTATGGAAGATAAATGCCTTGACCTCGCACAACAAACAACAGACAGTCAAGAACAAGACAACGATGATTGCGGGATGGATTGGTGCTCCCCTTTTTCTAAATGTAATACCTGTACGGGGTTTGTAATAACGTCATTTTATTTTTCAATTGCTAACTCTTTCCAATTACCTGAAAAGAAATTAGGAGTAATAACTACGTCACCTATTTCTGACTTCCCCTATTCTATTTGGCATCCACCACAAATCGCTTAATGTATAGTGCTTCGGCACAAGTTAGTTAGTAACGATGCTTTGCATCGTAATTGTTTATTTCTTCACATTAAGCATCATTTTTACAATGAAAAAAATACTCATTGTGTCATTTTTCATGGCACTAAACCTTTGTGTATATGCACAAAATACATTAACCGCTGTCGTAAAAAGCAGTGGAACGAAAGAACCTTTAATTGGCGTAACGGCATCTATAAAAGGCACTTCAATTGGAGCAACATCTAACGAGAACGGACAAATTACATTATTCAATATTCCTAATGGATTACAGGAAATACATTTTAATTATATAGGCTTCAATGAACGTATTGATACATTAGAATTTCCATTAAAGGACACCAGTGTTATTGAAATCCTACTCAAAGAAAGTTCAGAGGAGTTAGACGAAATTGTCATATCCTCTACCAGAAGCACGAGAAGCATACAAAATATTCCTACCCGTATTGAATTTATCGGAGGTGAAGAATTGGACGAAAAAGGAAATATGAAAGCAGGGGATATTCGTATGCTTTTGAGCGAGAGTACAGGTATTCATGTCCAAACTACCTCACCCACAAGTGCCAATGCAAGTATTCGTATTCAAGGACTTGACGGGCGATATACGCAAATTTTAAAAGACGGTTTCCCGATTTATTCCGGTGCTTCAAGTGGGTTAGGTTTGTTGCAAATTCCACCGCTTGACTTAAAGCAGGTTGAAGTTATTAAGGGTTCAACATCTACGCTGTACGGTGGTGGAGCAATAGCAGGCTTGGTAAACTTAATTTCCAAGACACCAACGGAAGAAAGGGATTTGCGTTTTCATTTAAACGGAACATCGGGCAGAGGATTGGACATCAACGGTTTTTACGGACAAAAGTTTAATAAAATCGGAACAACAATATTCGCTTCGCACAACCGAAACGTAGCTTACGACCCTGCACAAATCGGACTTTCTGCCATTCCCCAATTTGAAAGGTATGTATTGAACCCCAAGTTATTTGTTTACTTCAATGATAAAACTAAAATGAACTTTGGCATCAACGCCACCATTGAAAACCGTTTGGGTGGCGACATGCTTTATATAAAGGGCAAAGCGGACAACACACACCAGTTTTTCGAGGAAAACAAAACACAGCGTTATTCCACGCAATTTGTTTTTGACCATACAGTAAATGAAAACAGTTTTGTCCAAGTCAAAAACAGCGTAAGTTATTTTAACCGTAATACAGCTATTCCCAATTACGAGTTCGAGGGAACGCAAACAGCCACTTTTACGGAAGCGAGCTATACCCACAGCAAAGAAAAGTCTGAATGGATAACAGGTGTTAATATTTGGACGGATAACTTCAAAGAAAAACAAATTACCTCATTTCCGTTAAGGGATTACAATCAAACGACATTCGGGGCTTTCGTTCAAAATTCTTTTAGGGCTACGGACTGGTTTCAATTGGAAACAGGTTTAAGAACAGATTACGTGGTGGATTACGGGGCTGTTTTTCTACCAAGAGTATCGGCATTGTTCCATATTGCAAACGGATTGACTTCACGCATCGGGGGTGGATTTGGGTATAAAACACCAACCATTTTTACCGAAGAAAGCGAACGCATACAATATCAAAACGTTATGCCTATTTATGATAATACCAATAAATTAGAAAAGAGCTACGGTGCAAATGCAGACTTCAATTACCGCACGAATATGGGCGATGACTGGACGTTCAGCATCAACCATTTATTCTTTTACACCTATTTAGACAATCCATTGTTGCTTCAAAATATGGCAACAAATACTTATCAGTTTATCAATTCATCGGGTTACATCCATACCAAGGGAACAGAAACCAATGTGAAAATCGGCTATGATGATTTGAAACTATTTTTGGGCTACACATTTACCGATACCCGATTGCTGGAAAACGGAACAAGTACCGAAAATCCATTGACCCCAAAACACCGTGTTAATTCCGTACTGATGTACGAAATAGAGGATAAATGGAAGATTGGTTTGGAAGCCTATTATTTCAGCCCTCAAAAGTTGAATGACGGTACAACTGGAAAGGACTATTGGATGTGTGGCTTTATGGCTGAAAAGATTTGGGAACGGTTCTCTTTGTATATCAACTTTGAAAACTTCCTTGATACAAGGCAGACACGTTTTGACAACATCTATACAGGCACAATAACCAACCCTGTTTTTAGAGACATCTATGCACCGTTGGACGGATTTGTAATTAATGGTGGAATAAAATTTAAACTTTAAAATATGAACAAAACCATATTCAATATTACCAAAATGGATTGCCCCAGTGAGGAGCAATTAATCCGTATGAAATTGCAGGATTTTGATACGGTAAAGTCATTGGAATTTGATATTCCCAATAGGGAATTGAATGTTTATCATAGTGGAAACCCCGAGCCGATTTTATCGGCTTTGGAAACTTTGAACCTAAATACAACGTTGATTTCAACCGAAGAAACTGACGGAGTTATTGAAACGGATACAAGCAATAGACAACGGAGGCTACTTTGGACGGTACTGGTTATCAACTTCGTTTTCTTTGGAGTGGAAATGTTGTTCGGTATTTTTTCCAACTCAATGGGATTGGTAGCGGATAGCTTGGATATGCTTGCCGATAGTATCGTCTACGCTTTGGCTCTGTTTGCTGTAGGGGGTACGGTCGCAAGAAAAAACAACATAGCCAAATTTGCAGGGTACTTCCAAATCTTGTTGGCTGTTATCGGTTTTGTGGAAGTAATAAGACGTTTTTTAGGTTTTGAAAAGATGCCCGATTTTCAAACGATGATTATCGTTTCAGTTTTGGCACTAATGGCAAATGTGCTTTGTCTTTACCTGTTACAAAAGAACAAAAGTAAGGAAGCCCACATGCAGGCAAGTATGATTTTCACATCGAACGATGTCATTATCAATTCGGGCGTTATCGTTGCAGGTCTCTTGGTTCATTGGCTTAATTCAAGCTACCCCGATTTGATTATCGGAGCAATTGTATTTGTAATTGTGGCAAGAGGGGCATATAGGATATTGAAGTTAGTAGAATAAGTCGTTATATTTTCAAGTGATAAGCAAGCTGTTTTAGAAATGCCCTTTTTCCGGCCAATTTTTTATTGTGGTTGGCGAAAAAGGGTATTTTGTAAATCCTGGAAAAGTGGATAGGTGGTTTTGCTCAGATAAGCAAAAAAATCTTAAAATTCACATAAAAAACCAATCTAATTTGTAACTTTGTTGCGTTGAAAAATCATAGAATACATATAGGCATTTTGACATTGTTCTGTTTGGTTTTCTTTATGATGCCAAGTCAGAGCTATGCCTGTTCCAAAAATTCAACAAAGACCGAGCAGTCTTCCTGCTCAAAGGAGAAATCCAAAAAATCAGAACATAAAAAAGGTTGCAAGGGCAAATCCTGTAAAAAATGTAAAAGTGACAAATGCGGGGGCGGCTGTTCAGACAGCTCTTGCAGGTGCGGTGCTTCAACCACTTCCCTAAATGTCCCAACCCTAATCGAATTAAAGGCAAAAAATCACTTAGCAGCAGCTAAAAAGCAAAAATTCGGTTTCAAAGAAGCCTACTATTCTTCGGGCTTTTTCTCCATTTGGCTACCGCCTAAAATAAGCTAAAACTATGGCCTGATAGCCATAGGTGTGTCCTGTCAGAAGCTGTTCCGGCTTTTGCAAATCCCCTATTTGTATCATTTACTTAAAATTTAAAACAGAAACGGGTTTATCAATCCCCCGTTTCTCAAAATGTAATTATTATGAAATCATTATCAAAAATAGTGATGGTAATCGCCGTGTTACTATCATCAATAAACGGCTTCGCACAAATCAAGAATGCGAAAACAGAAACCGTAAAGATTTACGGCAATTGTGGTATGTGCAAAACCACCATCGAAAAAGCAGGTAACGTAAAAAAGGTAGCCAGCGTGGACTGGAACAAAGATACCAAGATGGCTACGCTCACCTATGACGGCGACAAAACAAATCAGGATGAAATCCTGAAACGTATTGCTTTGGCTGGTTATGACAGTGAGAAGTTCCGTGCGCCGGATGACGTATATGCTAAACTGGCTGGTTGCTGCCAGTATGATAGACCCGTGAAGACGGTTGCCAAAAACAAAGAGGCTGGCATGGACATGAATGCCGGACAAGGCAATCACGACCATAGCCAAATGGCAGCTAATAAAGATGCAGCTCAAAACCAATCACAGCTAAAAGCTGTATTTGACAACTACTTTTCAGTGAAAGACGCTTTGATAAAAACCGATGCGGCGACCGCATCTGCCAATGCCGCTGAATTGGCCGCATCCCTTAAAGCAGTCGATATGAATAAGCTATCGGCAGAGGAACATACGGCTTGGATGAAAGTGATGCAGGACTTGACGGCCAATGCGGAAAGCATTTCAAAATCAAAAGATGTTGCAAAACAAAGAAGTGCTTTTGCGGCACTTTCGGAAAGCATCTACACACTTGCCAAAGTTTCTAAACAGGACACCCCCATTTATTACCAGCACTGCCCTATGTACAACGGAGGTAAGGGAGCCAATTGGCTAAGTAAAGAGAATGCGGTTATAAATCCATATTACGGCTCACAGATGCTCACCTGCGGAAGTACGGTCGAAACCATTAAATAACAGGTCTGAAAGCTATGGTACAGTACAATGACATGGTGCAGGCGCTTAAAGACCTAAGACAACGTGGGTACAGTATGGACTTTAGTCTGTTGCCGGACTGTCTGTACTGTACGTCAAGGAGCCTGAAACTAAAACCGGAGGATTTTACGGTTACGGAAACTCATAGGTTTGAAAGCCTCGACAGCAGTCCTGATAACAATGCCGTAATTTATGCCATATCGTCTAATGATAGTAAGAATAAAGGCGTACTTGTTGATGCCTATGGTACTTATGCCGAAGAAATGACCCATGAGATGGCAAAAAAATTAAGTGCAACATAACTTTTAAAACCCCTTGTTATGAAAAAATATACTTGTCCTATGCACCCACAGGTGCTAAAAGACGAACCGGGCAAATGCCCGCTCTGTGGCATGGCATTGGTTCCCGTTGGCGATGCGTCAGTTTCTCTTGAACACACATCAGAACATGGGCATTCCGGGCATTCTCAACATGGCCATGCTGATGAAAACTTTAATAAACATGAGGGACATCATACAGGCGATTTCCTCACACGTTTTTGGATAAGCCTTGTCATTACAATCCCTATCCTGCTCCTGTCGCACATGATACAGCAATGGTTGGGTTTCTCCCTTGCTTTCAATGGCGATAAATATGTGCTGCTGGCATTGGGTACGGTGATTTATTGCTATGGAGGCTTGCCGTTCCTAAAGGGAATGATTGGCGAGGTGAAAGCCAAAGCCATAGGGATGATGACCCTTGTTGCTATCGCCATATCCGTAGCCTATGTCTATTCCGTAGCCGTTGTATTTGGCTTGCAGGGTATGGACTTCTTTTGGGAACTGGCAACCCTTATCGACATCATGCTTTTAGGGCATTGGCTAGAAATGCGTTCCCAGATGGCTGCTTCCCGGGCATTACAGTCATTGGTGGCTTTGCTGCCCAACGATGTTACCGTGGAACGTGGCGGAGAAGCCGTAAAGATAAAGCTCGAAGACCTGCAAAGTGGTGAAACGGCTATCATAAAACCGGGTGAAAAAATTCCAGCCGATGGATTGGTACTGGAGGGGCTTTCGTATATCAACGAGAGTATGCTTACCGGAGAAAGTATTCCCGTAAAAAAGGAAAAGGACGGAAAGGTCATCGCAGGCTCTATCAATGGAGATGGTGCGCTGAAAGTTAAGGTAACAGCCGTGGGAAAAGACAGCTACCTGAACCGGGTCATCAATCTTGTGCAGGAGGCACAGGCTACTAAGTCCAATACACAGAACCTTGCGGACAAAGTTGCCAAATGGCTCACCTTTATTGCCATTGCCGTGGGCATAGGCACATTTGTCTATTGGTATGCAAGCAGTGGAGATATTGCCTTTGCGCTTGAAAGAATGGTGACGGTAATGGTAACGGCCTGCCCGCACGCATTGGGCGTGGCTATCCCGTTGGTGGTCGCCATTTCCACAACGCTTTCGGCGACCAATGGTCTGCTCATCCGCAACCGTACGGCATTTGAAACCACCCGCAAACTTTCCACCGTCATTTTTGATAAGACCGGAACGCTCACCAAAGGTTCCCATGCCGTAGAAAAGGTTATACCGTTAACGGATGAATATAATGACGATGAGGTTATCCAGTATGCTGCCGCAGTACAGCAAAATTCGGAACACCATATCGCCAAAGGCATTATGGCTACATTGAAAGAAAAGAGCCTTACCTTATGGAAATCTGAAAACTTTAGCTATATGCAGGGCATAGGCGTTAAAGGTGTTGTGAACGGGAAAAATGTCGTAGCTGGCGGCCCGAATTATTTCACCGAAAACCACCTTTCCCTGCCGGAAATACCAAACGAAATCAATCAGGAAGCCGAAACGGTCAACTTTGTCCTCATTGATGACCGGGTAATCGGCATCATTACTTTGGCAGACAGCATCCGTGAGGGTTCGGCACAGGCGATTGAGGAACTCAAAAAAATGGGCATCAAGTCCTTTCTGCTCACCGGGGACAACGACAGGATTGCTGCTGCCGTAGCCGGAAAATTGGGTATGGACGGGTATTTGGCTAATGTGCTTCCGCACAACAAGCAGGAAAAAGTAAAGGAGTTTCAGGCAAAAGGCGAAATCGTAGCAATGACTGGTGATGGTGTAAATGATGCACCTGCACTGGCACAGGCAGATGTGGGCATTGCCGTGGGTTCCGGTACGGACGTGGCTGCCGAAACAGCGGATATCATATTGGTAGACAGCGACCCGAGGGATGTGGTCAAACTGATTGACTTCGGCAAACTTACCTACAAAAAGATGGTACAGAACCTGATATGGGCGGTTGGCTACAACGTAGTGGCAATACCGCTTGCAGCGGGCGTACTCTATCCGAATTTTATTCTAAGTCCCGCTATGGGTGCTGTGCTGATGAGTGTAAGCACCATTGTAGTAGCTATTAACGCAAGTTTTTTAAAAATCAAAAAATAAATAAAAATGAAAAATCTAACATTATCAATCATTGCTGTTATCATGGCATTTGTAACAGTATCATGCAATCAGGCATCCAACAAAAACGAGCAGTCTTCAAATGATACTGCTGTGGTATCACAAGAACAGCCAGCTTCCCAACCAAAAGAGGATGATACGGTATCTGCGCCCGCTGTGAGCGAAACACCGAGCGGTCAGGAAGCAAAGGCAACAGGAAAAGAAGAAGCAAAAAACTTTTCTATTGCGCCCATAGTTACCGATTATCTGTCATTAAAGAACGCTCTTGTTTCGGACGATGACAAAGCTGCCGCCAGTTCAGGGAAAAAGCTGTTAGCTACCCTGAATAAAGTGGACATGAAAGCCGTTCCTGCCGATAAGCACAAAAAGTACATGGACATAGCGGACGATGCTAAAGAACACGCAGAACATATCGGGGAAAATGTTGGCAACATCCACCACCAGCGGGAACATTTAGCCTCGCTTGGCGAAGATTTGAAAGACCTGATTGATTTGTTCGGTACATCTCAAACATTGTATCAAGACCATTGCCCGATGTTCAATGACGGTAAGGGTGCTGTTTGGTTCAGCGAAAACAAGGAAATCAAAAACCCTTACTACGGCTCTAAAATGCTGACCTGCGGTAAGGTGGAAAAAACAATCAACAGCAAATAAATTTCGGGGTTATGGGAAATATGCAAAACAGTCACCATGCGGGTCATGCCTCGGAGCATGGCACGCACAATCCAAAACATGCTTCGGGCATGTACAAACGCTTTGCGGTCATGGCTGTCGCCATGTTCGCAGTGATGTATTTTATCATGTACGCCATGATTGACGGTGGCAGAACCTGATACCCAATATCAATAACATGTACATGACCTTGCTGATGACCTCGGCAATGCTGCTTATCGAATTAGCGATAATGAAAGTGATGTACCCCAACGGGAAGATGAATTGGGCGATAGCCATCATCTCGGTTGCCGTTGGCATCTTTTCATGGTTTGGTATCAGGGAACAAATCAATGTCGGCGACAAGCAGTTTGCAAAGGGTATGATACCCCATCACGCAGCAGCCATATTGATGTCCGAAAAGGCACACCTGACCGACCCGGAACTGATAGAGCTGCAAAAAAACATACTTAAGACCCAAGCGGAAGAAATTGAACTGATGAAGCGCAAGCTAAAAGAGTTTCAAGAAAGTAAATAATAAAATTTCAAAAAACAGTTTCGACATGAGCAAAATAATAATTGGCTTTATTTCCTTATTAGCCCTGCTATTCACCGCTTGCGGGCAGGCAGGGTCAAATAAGGATGAAGCGGCACAGCATCATTCGCAGGCAACTCCGGAAAGCCACGGGCATAGTACCCAAATAGGCGAATTGGTTCCATCGGATGAAGTCTGCATGGTCAACGATGCCTATATGGGCAAAAAGCAGTTTGACGTAAAATTTGACGGTAAAATATATTACGGGTGCTGCGAAATGTGCAAAGAGCGTATTCCAAAAGATGCCACCGTGCGGATGGCGATAGACCCCTATTCCCATAAGCAGGTAGACAAAGCTAATGCGATGATTGCTGTGACAGGAAATAACGGTGAAGTTTCTTATTTTGAAAACAAGGAGAATTATGCCAAGTATGTGAAAAAACAGTAGACACAAAAAGATGAAGCCACAATAAAATAATTATGACCATAAAGAAGAAAATCATATTGGGGCTGGCTGTCGTCCTGATTGCCATACAGTTCTCTCAGCCCTTACGGAACCAGGCGGTTGAAGTGCCAGCCACCCATATCGAAAGGGTGTACGCCGTACCCCAAAATGTAAAGGCTATCCTTGTTCAGTCCTGTTATGACTGCCATAGCAACAATACCCATTATCCGTGGTACAGCCGTATCCAGCCCGGCGCATGGTACATGGCAGAGCATATAAAAAAGGGGAAAGAGGAACTCAACTTTAGCGAATTTGGCGACTATTCTGTCCGCAGGCAGCGAAACAAGTTCAGGGCTATGGCCGGGCAGGTTAAGGACGGGGAAATGCCGTTGTCATCATACACACTAATTCATCGCAATGCAGTATTGTCACCGGAGGATAAGCAGGTTTTGATAGCGTGGTTTAGCACAATGGAAGACAGCATTAAATAAAATTTTTCAAATCATGAACAGATATAATAAAATACCTATAAGAATTTTGCAAACAGTGCTGATACTGCTTTGCACGCAAACGCTGTTTGCACAGAGAGTGGTGCATTACGAGCTGTATGTAAAAGATACGCTTGTCAACTATGCAGGTAAGCAAAAAAGGGCAATTGCCGTAAACGGGCAAATCCCCATGCCCACCCTTACCTTTACCGAGGGCGACACTGCCGAAATAGTGGTGCACAACCAATTGAAAGAAAGCACATCACTTCACTGGCATGGTGTGTTCCTGCCCAATAAAGAAGACGGTGTGCCCTGGCTTACACAAAAACCCATCGCACCGGGCACAACCTACACCTACCGTTTTCCGATTATCCAGCATGGTACGCACTGGTACCATTCCCACTCAGGATTGCAGGAGCAGATTGGCATGTACGGAAGTTTTATCATGAAGAAAAGAAGCGATGATAAGACATTCAGAAAAGGAATTGACGATTTGCCGACCGTTCCAATTATATTAAGTGAGTGGACAAATCTTAACCCCGATAATATCAACCGTATGCTACACAATGCAAATGATTGGGCGGCCATTAAGAAAGGCGCAACACAATCATATGTTGAAGCTATTAAGGAGGGAAAATTTGGCGTGAAAGTAACCAATGAGTGGAAGCGGATGCTGGCAATGGATGTGAGCGATGTATATTATGATAAAATCCTTATCAATGGCAGCAATGCACCGGAGCTAAAAACGGTTGACGGCAAAACCTTAAAGGCGGGGGACAAAGTACGGCTTCGCATATCCAATGGCGGTGCATCTTCCTATTTCTGGCTGCGTTACGCCGGAGGTAAAATTACAGTAGTAGCGAATGATGGGAATGATGTTGAGCCTGTAGAGGTGGACAGGTTAATCATTGCCGTTTCTGAAACTTACGATATTGTAGTGACTATCCCTCAAGATGGTTTGGCTTACGAGTTCTTAGCAACAACCGAAGACAGGACACAATCTGCGAGTTACTTTATAGGTGATGGGGTCAAACAGCTTATTTCTCCACTCCCACGATTGAAGTATTTTGAGGGGATGAAGATGATGAACGATATGATGAAAATGAATGGCGATTTGGACGATATGGGCATGAAGATGAGCCTTAACCAAATGGACATGAATGTAGTGATGTATCCCGAAATTACCGGAGATGCAACAAAAAAAGCAGACCACAGTAAGCATGAGGGTATGGATATGGATAACGACGCTAACCGTTACAACGCTAATGCTTTGGGAGAAATCAAAACATTAAATTATGCAATGTTACAATCGCCACACAATACTACTCTTCCTAAAGATGCACCCGTAAAGGAGCTGAAATTTACACTTACTGGCAACATGAACCGCTATGTATGGAGCATGGATAATAAAATACTTTCGGAAACAGATAAAATTCCTGTAAAAAAAGGCGAAGTCCTGCGGATTACCATATATAATAATTCAATGATGCGGCATCCAATGCATCTTCACGGATTTGATTTTAGGGTTATTAATGGAAAGGGAGAAAAATCTCCATTGAAAAATGTTTTAGATATTATGCCAATGGAAACCGATATTATTGAGTTTTTGGCGAACGAAGAGGGTGATTGGTTTTTCCATTGCCATATCCTTTATCATATGATGGCAGGAATGAACAGGGTGTTTGAAGTTGGAGACTATAAAAACCCTTACTTACCCGACAAGGCAAAAGCCTATAAGGAATTGCAAAGAGAAAGTAATATGCCTCATTTTATGGCACAAAATGATTTTGCAACCAATGGTAATGATGGAGAAGCTATGCTGATGAACGCACGTTATCAATTAGGTACTGAATGGCGTTTAGGTTATAATAGTATGCATGGTTATGAAGTAGAAACCCATTTGGGAAGATATATTGGTAAGATGCAATGGTTCATGCCGTTTGTAGGGTTTGATTGGCGATACCGTAAAATGGGAGAAGATGAGCATGAAAAAAACATCTTTGGACAAATCAACAAGAAAGATACCCGAAGAGCCTTTAGTGTAGGGTTTATGTACACCTTACCTATGTTGGTCAATTTTCAGGCAGAAGTGTACCATGACGGAATTGTCAGATTACAGTTAATGCGTGAAGATATTCCTATTTCAAAAAGGTTAAGGGGGGGCTTTATGGTAAATACTGATTTAGAATATATGGGTGAACTCAGATACATCATCAATAAAAATATTGGTATTCGCACCCACTATGATAGTGATATGGGCTTCGGCGTGGGACTGGCATTGACTTATTAAAATTGATTTACTAAGGTTTTAAAATGTAAAAAATAAATGAAATTAATGATGCAGGGATAATTTCGCAAGGATTGACCTCCATCATATTACAACCCAATTAATGGATGCAACTACCTCTCGTTCCATCGTCAACATGGTAGGGATTGAAGTTCTATAAGCAGTAATTACATATAAGCTAATATGAAGTGTATTAGCTTATGTAATTACTAATAGTATGTAATTAAAAATAGGCGGATGAATAAATTCTACAATGAAACACTAAATAAGCTGGAAAATGAAATCAGTGAATTAGAAATTGAAACCAATTTCTCTGTACAGAAGATTGAAACTGCAATAAAATTTATAATTCATAGTCTTACCGACTTAAAGAAGTTTGTACTGAAAAACGACTTTGATTGAAATTTGTATAAAATTTATACTATTAATTTTCATAATAGGTTGTTTAGGACTGATTTTAAAGTTGTTCCAATTAAATTAAGGAATGTTATAAAATTCAATAAAGTTACATTTTTTTATTATGTGGTAATTTAACCAGTGTTTCATAAGAAATGTTTGCGATGCCCTCCCTCCAAAAAATAGGACAAAACTAAATTACAGCATTCTACTTCAGCCTCTCGAAAAACAATAAAATTCTGTCCAGGTGTTCGATAGAACTCCCCGTAGGCTCACTTAGGGGGAAATCATTGCGATTTCCCCCTATTTTTTTGTAAATCAACAACCCCTTCTCCTTCATTTTCAACGAGTTATGAGCAAACATTTGCATCATTGTAGGTGTTCGATAAATTCCATTTTCATAGTATAAATTGTTATCGAACACCAGTTTTATGGGATCACCGACAAAACTTGTGGGGTGCATTGTATTTTTCTAAGAACTAAGGGATCAACAACAAAACTTGTGGGATTCATTGTATTTTTCTAAGATCTAAGAACTTTAAACCGTGAAACCTGTAATTTAAAATTGTCCTATTCTTGTGAGGGAGATCAGTAATATCTGAGTACAGTTTTAGACGACTACTGCCGCTATATCATCCATTGGGAGCTTTGCGATTCAATGAATGCAGAAGATGTGAAAAGAACGGTAAATACAGCCATCGAAAAAGCAAAGTTAAAGTCGAAAGCAAAACCGAAACTGCTCTCTGATAACGGCCCTTGTTATATCTCCAGCGAGTTAAAAACATATCTGAAAGAAGACATGAAGATGAAACAGGTTCACGGCAGACCGATGCATCCGCAGACACAGGGGAAAATCGAACGTTATCACAGAACGATGAAAAACGTGGTTAAATTAAACCACTTTTACCATCCAGAAGAACTTATCGAAGCCTTGGGAAAGTTTGTGGACAACTATAACAACCGACGTTATCACGAATCGCTGCAAAACTTAACACCTGCAGATGTCTACTGCGGGCGATCTGAACGAATTTTAAAAAAAGAAAACAGGTAAAAATCGATTCTTTGAACAGAAGAAGAAAATTGTTTAATCAACAAAAATTAATAAATTTATAACTCGAAAATCTCCTTAAGGTTTCATCCTAATGTGTCTAATTTAGTTTGAAGACGTACACGAATCATAGACATTGAAGACAGAACTGCTATGGTTAAATTCTTTACCGTTACCTAATAGCTCGATAAAAACTTGGACACAAAACTAAGTTAACAATTAATTAGATTTGTGTATGTCAAAACATCGAAAAACATGGAGTTTGGAGGAGAAAGAGAAGATTGTACTTCATTCTATCCAGCACGGCGTAAGTTATTCATCGCGAGAATTTGGGGTTTCTACTGTGAGTATTTATAATTGGAAAGAGAAATTTGAGAAGTTAGGCAAAAGTGGCTTGGAAGCAGGAGCAATGACAGATGCCGAGCGTGAACTCAAACAATTACGTCGTGAAAACGAAGCTCTAAAAAGGATAGTTGCTGAAAAAGAGTTAGCTATTCAAATTAAAGATTCCCTTTTAAAAAAAAGTCAATCTCTAAAGAAATAAAAATCCAGGTAGTTGACGAATTTCTAGAGCAAGGGAGGCCTAAATATCTAGTATTAAAGCATGTAGATTTACCTCGAAGCAGCTACTATTACATTTCTACAGGTACAAAACCGGGGAAAAGGGCCTCAGGTTATGTATATGATATGGAAAATAATAGGTTTGATATGGATTATATTTTACAAGAAACTAAAACACTTCTGGAGGGCGAATTTGTGGATTATGGGTATTATAAAACCTACCGCTATTTAAACCAAGAAAAGGGATTGAGAATTGGGGCTTATAGAACCTATAAGCTCATGAAGGAAAACAATTTATTAAAATTTCAACGCAGTAATACCAAGAGAATAAGTAGGAACTGGGTAAAAGAACTCGTTCCCATTGTACAAAGAGAATTTGCATTCCTAGAATTTGATATTAAATATGTATATATCCAAGGAAAACGCACAAATGCGCAAGTACTGACAATTTTGGATGTTTTTTCGAGATGGCAATTGGGACAATACATCGCAAATTCTATTAAATCTGAAGATGTAATAAATCTATTTGAACAAATTTTACAAACTTATCCGATGCCAAAGCAATTTATAGTAAGAAACGATAATGGCTCACAATTCGAAGCTTTAATAGTTCAAGAATATCTAAAACAAAAAGGTATAACTCAGGAATTTACAAAACCGGCAACACCTCAACAGAATGGACATATAGAAGCCTACCATTCAATTCTGGAAAGTGCTGTATGTCAACGATTTGAATTTGAAAGCCTACAAGAATTTAAACAAGTAATGATAAGATGGAAAAAATTCTATAATTTCGAAAGAATACATGGCGGTCTTCACTATAAGTCCCCTAGAAAATTCCTCGAATCAATTGGTGTAAAAATTGATCCGAATTGGTGAAATAAATTAAAAATAGTGTCCAAGTAATTGCGTTTAAGACAGTTAAATAAGTTTGTAAGCTCCCCCGAAAATAGTACGGTTTAAAAGTGGAATTTTTTCTTAACTTTAAAACTGTAATTATGAAGACGAGTAAATTCAATCCGACCCAGATCGCCAAGATTCTTAAGGAGTTTGAGAGCGGCAAAGATGTGGATAGTATTATCCGCGAGCACGGCATTAGTAAGGCCACATTTTATAAGTGGCGTCAACGTTACGGTGGAATGGAAGCCAGTGAACTCAAGCGGGTAAAGCAGCTTGAGGAAGAAAATGCGAAGCTCAAGCGAATGTATGCTGATTTAGCTATCGAGCTAGATATGGCCAAATACATCATCGAAAAAAAGCTTTAAAGCCTTGCCAAAAGCGAAGTATTGAGCGTGATGTATCTCCGCTATATCCGGGTGGCAAAAGCAAGGCTTGCCGCCTTTTAAAGACTAGCAGGAGCAGTTTAATGTACCAATCTATCAAGAATGACACCGCACTCATGGCAAGTCTGGAAAAGCTGGCTGTGGATCATCCTCGGGAAGGATTTTGGAAGAGTTATTACCGCTTGCGAAACGCCGGTCAAAAGGTAAACCACAAGCGTTTACACCGCGTTTATAAGCAGATGGGTCTGCCGCTTAGACGTAAAGTTAAGAAGCGCTTACCAGCTCGCGTTAAGGAAACTATTGCGGTTCCAGCTCACTTTACACACACATGGAGCATTGATTTTATGCATGATGTACTACAGAACGGAAGAAAATTTAGGAGCTTTAACGTCATAGACGATTATAATAGAGAAGTACTGTTTATTGAAACAGACTATTCATTAAAGAGCAGCCGGGTAATCTGGATATTGAATCATTTAATCAATAAACACGGAAAACCTCAAAAGATTAGAATGGACAATGGTCCCGGGGCGCGCAGCCAGAGTTTATAGCGAAATTGGCCCAGGAATGGAGTCAAGTGATAGGAATAGAGTTCAAATACATCCAACCAGGTAAACCTACCCAGAATGCGCTGATAGAGAGATTCAATAAAACATACCGGACAAATGTGCTGGACGCTTATCTATTTGAAAGTATAGATGAAGTGCGAGAAATTAGCCAAAAAATGGGTTCAGGATTATAATCATTATAGGCCACATGATAGCCTAGGAGGTATAAGTCCCGTCGCATTTAAAAATAAAAAGTCTGTTGTTGGGCTACGTTCCGCTACGCTCCACTGCGCCCAACAACAGACTGAAATATAACGTATTTTGTCTCTTTTTAGACTGTACTAAAATGGGGGAGCTTACAAGTTTAGATTTAATTTATTTTATAATCTATATGACTTTTACTAGTTTAGTAGTAATAAACTAATTATTACTATGAAACTTCTATTTTATCTTTCACTATTAGCTATACTCTCTCTTTCTTCTTGTAAAGAACAAAGCTTTAATCAAGAGATACCCTATACTTCATTAGCAGATTTATCTAAAGAAGCTGAGTTTAGGTTTAGCATAAAGTCTTCATCTCTTGGTAATTATCCTATTTTGGATGATGGAGAAGTGAGAACTTCAGACTACTTAGTTGTAATTAATGATGAAAATGCTTACTTGAATGAGGTAGTTACAAAATATGAGCACCCCTTTATTAACTTTTCTACCCATACATTATTGGTTTTAGGAATTGAGTATAGAGGGACAGTTACACTAAAGCCAAGAAAAGAGGGCAACAAAACTATTCTTACTGTTATAAAGAAAATTCCTGAACTTGGACCGCAAGGGACTGTTTTTAACACTTTTTCTGCAATAGTTCCTAAAGTAGATAGTACAAATGTAATTAAGGAGTTAATTGAAGTAAACGTAAAATGATATGAGAAAATATATACTGCTTCTTCTCTTAGCTATTGGAGTTTTGCCTGGTTTTAGTCAGAAATTTTATCGCTACGTTGATAATGAGAAAGATATTCTTACCATATCTGGAGATAAGTTTTTTGTGTCTTTAAAGGATAGTACTTACGCTGAGAATCTCAGCCGTGTTAACTTTATCAGTAAATTAGACAGGATAGATAATAAAGGGACTTATCTTATTTCATCAACACGAAAAATTGACTTCTCAGAGGTTTTCGAACACTTAAAAAATGATTCTTATGTTGAATTTCTTAGTCCGGTAATCTCTTCAAACGGCAAAGAAATGGGAGGTTACACCTCTAAAATTATTATTAAGACAAAGAATGAGATGAGTTTGGAAGACATAGAAAACATCGTTGATAAATACGGTTTACGTGTGTTTGAATATTCTAAATTTGACAAAACTACGGTGTTTTTACAAAGTAAAGAGAAGGATGCTTCTAAAAATCAGGAGATTGCTAACGCCTTACATTCAAGTGGTATATTTGAATATGCAGACCCTAATTACCTTCTTTTCGTCAATCCCGCTAGTGACCCGTTGTACTCAAGTCAGTGGCATCTCAATAATACCGGTCAAGTTGGGGGAACTACAGGAGAAGATATTAAAGCTCCGGGGGCATGGACTGTAACTACAGGTAGTTCATCTATAAAGATTGCTATTTTAGATTCTGGAGTAGATTTAGACCATGAAGATTTGACAGACAACATGGGTGCTGGTTATGATGCTACAGGCGGCAGTAGTAATGGAGATGATTGGTACTTCCATGGAACTGCGGTAGCTGGTGTAGCTGCTGCAAGAGGAGATAATTCAAAAGGGGTAAGGGGTGTCGCATATTATTCCACAATAATACCTGTGCGATTTTACAATAGTGCTTCTGGATGGAGTACTACTGAATCAGGGTATTTGCAAAGTGCTATTCAGTGGATAAGAACGGGAAATAGAGCTGATATTATCAATATGTCATTTACTATTACTCAGACAACCTCTTTGAATAGCGAAATTAATACTGCCGCATCTTCAGGAAGGGGAGGCAAAGGTATTGTAATGGTTGCATCTTCGGGAAATAATAATAGTACATCAATTGGTTATCCAAGTAGTAATTCTAATGTTATTTCAGTTGGGGCTTCTAACCAATTTAGACAAAGAGTCAGTCCGACATCAAGTGATGGTACATCTGATAGCGATTTTTTAGGAAGTAATTATGGTAGCGGGTTGGATATAGTGGCTCCAGGACTTAATATCCGTAGTACGAATATAGCAGGAACAATTCCAGCCAATTTTTATCTTTATTATAAAGGAACTTCCTATTCTGCACCCCAAGTGTCCGGAGCCGCGGCATTGGTTCTTTCAGTTAATTCTAATTTGACAAGGGAGCAAGTTAAAAACATACTCGAATCTACAGCTGATAAGATTGGAACATATACTTATTCATCAGGTGCAGGCGAGAATCCATCTCTGACTTGGAATAGTGAAATGGGATATGGAAGGTTAAACGCGTGTAGAGCTGTTACGATAGCAAAAGCAGGTAAAATAAATGGTTCTGACCTTGTTTGTTCCAATAGTACTTTTACATTAGATGCTATTCCAGCTGGAGCAACGATCTCTTGGTCTTCCAGCAACACAGGAATACTTACAATTAATTCCTCTACGGGTGTAGCTACCAGAGTTGGATCTGGTTCAGGGTCAGTAACAATTACATCTACACTTAACGCTAGTTGTGGTAGTGTTCAGTTAACAAAAGTTGTATGGGTTGGCAATCCAGACCTCACAAAAAGAATAAATGGAACAATAGCAGGTACTACACCTGTTAACCCTGGCAATCTCTATAATCTTACAGCAGAATCACAAAGTCCCTCTACTTCATTTAACTATAATAACTATACCGGGAGTGGTGACATGGTTATAGATATATACTATCCCAATTCAGCTAATACTCAAATGTACGTTTACGGCACATCCACGAATGGTTCACGTCATGTACGTGTTACCGCCACTAATAGTTGTGGAAGTTATTATCAGGATTTTGTATTTTACATACCGTCTTTCTTTAAATCTGTATATCCTAATCCTGCTAAAGATTACCTTACACTTGACTTTAATGATCTCACAGAGAAGGCCACCCTGCCGGATGCTATAGAATTGTACAATGAAGCAAGTATGAAAAAGGAACTTGTATTGAATATAGATGATGTTTTAAAGGATACAAAGAATCAACAGGGCAATAAGTATATTTTAGACATAAAAGACCTTAAGAGAGGGGTATGGTACTTACATGCTGTTAAAAAAGGGTATAAAACCGAGGTGATACGATTACTTTTTGAGTAAGAAGTTGACAATCTTTAAAAGCAAAAAAGCAAGGTCTTCTTGGCCTTGCTTTTTTAATAAATATAGCGTAGGATTTCATGCTTTCATTTCTCGCGGGAAGTAAACTATTTTGTCCATTTCTGTGGTGAAAACCCAACAAATTCGCAGCTACATTTACTTTTGTTTATAAATGTAAGTTTCTTTTATTTTCACTTCTAAAGGCTATGTGCTTAGATGATTTACTTACTTTAATTAAGTACAGTGTTCTTTTATAGAAATTACTCTAGTGTTAAGTTTAACTATTTTGGACAGTATACTTACCGTGGCACAGTTCTTAAACAACTAAAGAATTTCAACACTATTGTGAGAGATCATAATTCAATTCCTCTGGCTGTATATTCCGGACGTCATTGACCCCCTATTCCGGAAGATACTGACCCCCTATTCCGGAGGTCATTGACCCCTCTTTTGGTCTGACATTCCGGCAGACGTTGCCCCCTTCTGAGCGTTTATTGTGCATCTTAAAGTCCTGAACCGATTTTAAGAGATATGTGTAAATCGTCAGCAAAAAGTGGACACTATATTCTTAAATCTTAAGGAGTGTTTTCTAAAAAACGAATTACATTTATTTATGGAAACACCTAAGAAAAAAAGTACTGAGAAATTTGTTAAAGATATCCGTAAAAATACCCGAAGGATTTTTACTGCAGAACAGAAAATTTTAATTGTGATGGAAGGCCTACGGGCAGAAACTCCTGTTGCTGAACTTTGCAGACAGCATAATATTGCACAATCTCAGTTTTATGCCTGGAACAAAGAATTTATGGAAGCTGGCAAAAAACGGCTAAACGGCGATGTGGTAAGAGAAGCTACGAGTGATGAAGTTTCTGACTTGAAGAAAGAAAACGCACGTTTGAAAGAGATTGTTGCGGATTTGGTTCTTCGCTATGACATCGTAAAAAAAAGTTTAGACATGCTGGATTAAGCCATAAATACAGAAGGTATATGAGATTGTCAGCAGGTGAGAAATACGAAGTCATTCAAGCGGTAACTACAAGCGAATTGGGGGTAAAGCGTACCTTGGAAAGTTTTGGAATTGCCAGAAGCACATTTTATGGATGGTATCAAAACTATCTTGAGAAAGGTTACGAAGGCTTAAAACCCACTGGAAGAACTAGCAAAAGACAGTGGAATAGCATACCCGAAGAGCAGAAAGATCTGGTGGTAGGAATAGCTTTAGAACACACCGAATTATCATCTCGGGAATTGGCTCACAAAATCACAGACGAACAGGGTGTTTTTATTTCAGAGTCAAGTGTTTATCGAATCTTGAAGCAGCGAGATTTAATTCCAGCACCGAATCATTATCTACTTTCAGCAGCAAGTGAATTTAAAGATAAGACCGAATTTGTGCATCAAATGTGGCAGACAGATTTTACTTATTTCAAGATTATAGGTTGGGGGTGGTACTATTTGAGTACGATTTTGGACGACTACAGCCGCTATATTATCCATTGGGAAATCTGCGATTCGATGAAAGCCGAAGATGTGAAAAGAACGGTAAATAAAGCAATCGAAAAAGCAAAATTAAAGTCTAAGACTAAACCCAAATTACTCTCAGACAATGGCTCTTGCTATGTCTCCAATGAGCTAAAAACGTACTTGAGAGAGGATTTAAAAATGAAACAGGTGCATGGTAAACCTATGCATCCCCAGACTCAGGGAAAGATAGAACGCTATCATAGGACCATGAAAAATGTAGTCAAATTGAATCATTTTTACCATCCTGAGGAGCTCGTAGAAGCGTTAAGAAAGTTCGTGGAAAACTACAACAATAACCGTTATCACGAATCCTTACAAAATCTGACTCCAGCGGATATGTATTTCGGAAGATCGGAGGTAATTTTAAAGAAAAGAAAGGAAATAAAAATGAACTCAATCAACAGAAGAAGACAGTTGTATAATCAAGAAAAATTATTAAATTTATAAACCAAAATACTCCTTAAGGATTTATCCCAAAATGTCCGGTTTAGTTTGAAGACGTACACATTAGACCAATATGTAAAACCCAATGTAACAGCATCACGTTCAGTATTTCCTGACATATCAGTAGTGCCATTAGCAAAAAAATAGGTTAAAATTCTTTTACTCCAAATTGACCCTATTGGAACATATTTTGCAGTGGTAGAGTATTTTATTTTTAAGATATCTCTGTTGGCTGCAATTTCTGTTGGCCAATTGTCATAATAAACAGGCTTACCTTTTTCTTGTCCAAATGTAGTTCCGTAACAAAATAACAACAAAGCAATTGTAAAAAATTTTTCCATAAATAATAACTATTTTAAGGTTACATTACTAATAGACAGATAATAATAAGTTGTTCCTGCAAAAGCTGGCTTTTCCTTACCATTGTACTTGAAATACTGACCATCAAATTGAAGTTTTAGACCATCTTTTCTTAATGAATCATTCATATTACATACGAAACCTACATCCACCAAGTCGTAACTATTATCATGACTACTACGGATAACATAAGAATATCCATCAAAATGAACCGTCCCTGTCGCGTTTTTAATTGTTTTAAGCAATTCTTTACTATTACAATTATTGCCATCTATAAAAGTTTTTGATGAACATCCAGAAAGGAAAAGAATTAGAACTAATAAATATCTAGTATTTTTCATGCGTCACTATGTTTAAGTTTGTTCTAATATTTTTTTATTTATTCATCTTAAAATGATGAGTTCTGAAATTGATCTTATAAGACTATATAAATTTACCAGAAAAATTAAAGAAAATATAGAAAATAGTCAAAATCTTATTAACCGGTAAAGAAAAATAACGTGGAACGTCCAGCCTTAATACATCAACTGTTATTGCAAAGAGTAATCAGCAGATTCCATAATGTACTATTATAATGGTGGAGGTAAGTACTATTGACCCCCCTCCAAAAAAAGACTGAGCTGAATTATGGTTTACTTCGTCAACATCTCAAAAAACGCAAAAATTCGTCCCAGGTGTTCGATTGAACTCCCCGTTGGCTCACTTAGGGGGAAATCATTGCGATTTCCCCCTATTTTTTTGTAAATCAACAACCCCTTCTCCTTCATTTTCAACGAGTTATGAGCAAACATTTGCATCATTGTAGGTGTTCGATAAAGGATCAACGTAAATATTTGCGGGGTTCATTGTATTTTTCTAAGTTTGTAGATATTTTAATTTGTCGATCTTGGAAAGCTTTCGGATCAACAACAAAACTTGTGGGGTGCATTGTATTTTTTTAAGTTTGTAGATATTTTAATTTGTCGATCTTGGAAAGCTTTCTACCTCTTGTTGAATTTTTGTGGATCAACAACAAAACTTGTGGGATTCATTGTATTTTTCTAAGATCTAAGAACTTTAAACCGTGAAACCTGTAATTTAAAATTGTCCTATTCTTGTGAGGGAGATCAGTAATATCTGAGTACAGTTTTAGACGACTACAGCCGCTATATTATCCATTGGGAAATCTGCGATTCGATGAAAGCCGAAGATGTAAAAAGAACGGTAAATAAAGCAATCGAAAAAGCAAAATTAAAGTCTAAGGCTAAACCCAAATTGCTCTCAGACAATGGCTCTTGCTACATCTCAAATGAAGTAAAAACGTACTTGAGAGGGGAATTAAAAATGAAACAGGTGCATGGTAAACCTATGCATCCCCAGACTCAGGGAAAGATAGAACGCTATCATAGGACCATGAAAAATGTAGTCAAATTGAATCATTTTTACCATCCTGAGGAGCTCGTAGAAGCGTTAAAAAAGTTCGTGGAAAACTACAACAATAACCGTTATCACGAATCCTTACAAAATCTGACTCCAGCGGATATGTATTTTGGAAGATCGGAGCTGATTTTAATGAAATAAAAACGACCTCAATCAACAGAAGAAGACAGTTGTATAATCAAGAAAAATTATTAAATTTATAAACCAAAATACTCCTTAAGGATTTATCCCAAAATGTCCGGTTTAGTTTGAAGACGTACAGGTTACATACTATTGAATTTGTACTTAAAGCTTATTGTTCGGCTGCCTAGATGCATACGTCCGCATCCATGGAGAAAAGTCTCCAACGATGTAAAGAGCCCTACAAACCTGCGGGTAAGCGCAGATTCTTCAGGCTCCTTCCTTCTCTTCTTATCGGGAACTAAAAAGCAAGCTAAAAATATCCCCGCAAACCTGCCCTGCTAATTAATTCCCAACGGATGACAGAGCTCAGGTTATCAAGTTGGTGGATCATCATCCTTGTAACAGCTTCTTCAAATTTGCTATTTAAAACGTTCTAAAAAATGAGCTCCTTAATGGCAGATCTGTAATTTCGTCCCACATTTATCTCTACCCCATTTACCAGAGTCACAAAAGATCTTTGCGCGTCCCTATACATTTCCATAACAAAGTCCAGATTTACTATATAAGATCGGTGTATACGGATAAATATTTGAGGGTTTAGTTTGCGTTCTACATGACCTATACCCAAATTACTCAAATAGGACTCCCCATTCTTCATATGGATCCAGGTATAATCTTTATCCGCCTTAAGATGCGTTACCTCAGCAATGGACCTGCTGATTAATCTATTTCCTCTTTCTACAAAGATGCGATTAGGATATAGTGTACCTATTGACCTCTTAGACTCTATACTTTTCTCGAAACGCTGCAGAGCATGCAGGAATCTAGCACTGCTGAATGGTTTCACCAAGTAATCTATAGCCTGATATTCGAAGGCTCTGGCTGCGTCCTGAACATGGTCTGACATAAAGATCACTCCAGGAAGATGATCTACGGAATCTAAAACCTCAAAAGCGTTTTTGCTAGGTACATTTACATTTATTAAAACCAAATCTGGCTGTAAAGAATTAATGTACCTTACTGCTTCCCCTCCACTTTCACATTCCCATAATGCAAATGACTTTGGTGTGCATTCCCTTAACCACCTCCTATGACCAATATCACTGTCTACGATTAGAGCAATTTTTCTTCCCATGATGTCCCTGAAATCCCTGTCGCAAAATTATAGTGAAGCCCTTTACTCGAAACTGACATATGTCAGAAATTGCACCTAATTAGGCTTTTTACTAACTTAGTGTATCACCACCCTTACACCCATGTTAGAAAGAAAACATTTTGAAAGCGTTTGTAGAATTGTGCAAAATCACGGAATAGTTTTTACCCCGGATGAATTCGAACTCATAAAAGCTCAAACTCAGCATAAGATTTTACCAGCAGGAACAGTATTGATGAAGCAAGGTAAAGAAGTACAGTCGCTTTACTTTCTTAACCGTGGGATAGCACGTTTATTTCGGGTAGAAAAAGACGTAGATTATACTCTAGGGATCATTTCTCATCGTCATTTTTTATCTACTCCTCTCTACCTGCAAAACGGACAATTGTCGTCCTGCGCACTGGAGGCTTTAACTGAAGTAGAAGTACTGGAATGGAATAAAGGAGGCGCATTAGCACTGAAAAAAGCCATTCCCAGAATGTACGAAATGGAAATGGCCATTATGGACAGATTGCTGAATTGGCTGCAGGATCATCAAATAGAGGCCATTTGTATGACAGCAGAAGAACGATATAAGAAAATCATGGAAACCCAACCCGAAGTCATTCAACAAGTCCCCCTCAAATACATCGCATCCTTGTTGGCCATTCACCAGGACAGCTTAAGTAGAATCAGAAAGCAAGTAACTCAAAGATCCTGAAACTACTTCCAAAACTGAAATATGGCTTTATCTCCTATAATCAAATCTATGCAGCATCTACGAGCATGGAGGGTTAAAATCCTATGATACTTTTACCCTATTATGTACCTCTCATGGATGAGATCGTACCTTCCATTATGCATGGCATACCCGTGAACACTAATGTTTTTATCCTGCTAGCACCATTTAGGAAAGTCCCAGAGCTCTTAACACGACAGAAAATAAATAAGCACCTTAATATAACTAAATTCTTAGTTGTTTGATTATCTTTGGCAACCAATGGATAAGCAAATGATGAAACAAATTATTCTTTACCTTCTTCTCCCTTTCGCCTGCTTGGCTCAATCCCCTTATAAATCCAGTATAGAGATCGAGAAAAACTTGGAAAAGGACACCATACCCTGGAAATATCAACTGGCTGCAACCGACTATTCCTTTATAGGCAACTACGCCAAACTTTTGGAAACCATGGAACAGGAAAGATTCGGAAAACGGCCTTCGACGAGAGAAGATAGTCTATTCTTGCAGTCGGCTAGGATGCTGAACGCTAAAGAGTACATCCTATCACAAGCGAAAGACGCACCTATGCTCATCATTAACGAGGCCCACCATATGCCTCAGCATAGAGCCTTTACCGCCTCATTGCTCAAGGAACTCTATGCAAACGGTTATAGATATTTTGGACTCGAAGCGCTGGCAGATGATTCTATAAACATTAGAAAATATCCACAACTGAAGAGTGGATTCTACACCCAGGAACCTGAATTCGGGAACCTGATCAAACATGCTCTCGACTTGGGCTTTACCCTTTTTGGCTATGAAGCAGGGGAAGGAAGAAACGGAAAGGAAAGAGAAATAGAACAAGCCCAAAACATTAAAAAATTTATAGAGGCACACTCTGAGGGGAAAGTAGTCATCCATTGTGGGTACGCTCACGCCTATGAAAACGAATATCCTGCATGGGAGAAAGCTATGGCCGGAAGAATTAAAGAATATCTTGACATAGACCCCTTTACTGTGGAACAAACCCTCTTTTTAGAAAGAGCAGATGCTAGTAAGAACCACTTGTTTCTCAAATCCATTAAAGGTACTGAACCTCAGGTACTGCTGGATCATAATGGGCAGGTGTTTAAAGGCTACACCTCGCAGACAGACGTGGTGGTTATTCATCCTGCCACACGTACTATAAAAGGACGACCGCATTGGCTCTATCCCGAAAAAAAGGAGTATTATCTAAGCCGGGAAATTTCTTCGGGATTGATATTCGCCTATCGTAAAGGCGAAACAGAAGGTGTACCCGCAGATATCATAGAAGTGTTTCAACCCTCTACCCCTCTATTATTAAAACCGGGACCTTACATTCTTTACCATGGTACACAAGCTATCCAAGAGATAAGCATAGAAAGGTAATGTTTACTTATTGCTTTACACGGTACTAACCTACAACCCACTAAAATAAATTACTATAAAAAATCATATGCCCTGCTCTACACCAGAGCAGGTGCATATATCAAACACATATCTGGTGAAATAGCAATAGTAAAAAATCCCCATCAAACTTAAAGCTCCTACTTCCGCACTTAATTACACTCAAGCGGTAGAAAAAGAACAAATCGGTCAGTTCGCTTCTTTAAGAGAATGGATATACCGGCCCTTGTAATCTTTTGCGCCCTATTAAAACTACGAAAAGTGCTTGATACCATTCTGTCCGAGAGATACACGTATAGAACGGTAATATAAGAAGAATTTTATTTGGAAAAAGAGCGTCTACATCAAGTATGGCACTCGATAATTGCATGACCAAAAAGCTGTCCTCCATTTTAAAGTCAAAAAAAAGGGCCTCATTTGATGAGAGCCCTATAAATAAAGTTACGAAGAATTTTTGACATTTCCAAAACCTTTCCCGGAAAAATCAGATCTACTCACTATACAGCAACAGCGCTCTCCGGTCTAATGATCAATCTTTTGTATACCTCCAAGTACCGTTGGGCCATAATTTCCTTTGAAAACCTTTGTTCTACTATTTCCCTACACTTCATCCTTGAAATAGAAGACACTTTAGGAATATAGGCGCAGGCCTCTTCCATGTCCTGAACTATAAATCCATTCTCCCCGTGATGAATAAGCTCTGGCATACTACCCTTATTAAACGCCAGTACCGGCGTACCACAAGCCATGGCTTCAACTACGGATAAGCCAAAGGGTTCCTCAAAATGAATAGGATGCAACAAAACTTTAGCATTACCTAGACACTCATTTCGTCGTTCAGGCCCTATACTGCCCACATATTCCACTTTCCCCTTTTTCAAAAAAGGTTTTACCCACTGATCATAATAATCCTGATCCTGAATAATACCAGCTATTATCAGCGGCATGTCCAAAGCCAAAGCCATCTCCACAGCCTCCTTTGTGCCTTTATCCGGATGGATTCTTCCGTAGAACAATAAATACTCACCTTCCTCTCCCTTAAACTCGAAATCATTCAGATCTATGCCGTGATAAACGGTTTCCACATAATCTAATTCGGGAGACTTATTTGCTTCACTGATAGCCACATAATGCGTATTCGCATTGTATTTTTTATAAACTTCCAAAATCTTAGGAGATGAAAAGCCATGTATGGTAGTTAACATAGGAGTTTTAACCAATTTGGAATAAGTTAAGGACAAAAAATCAAAATGATTATGAATGAGGTCAAATTCATCTGCTTGCTCAAAGCATTGTGCTATATGCAAACACTCCCAGACCTTCGCATCCATTTCCCTGTCCTCTTCATACCCCTGCATGGCTACACTTCTCAATTTCCCCTTAGTAATGGAGTCTGCCGTGGCAAAAAGGGTAACGTCTAATCCCATCTTTACCAATTCTTCAGTCAATAAAGAAGTAACCAGTTCCCAAGGACCATAATGACGGGGAGGAGTACGCCAGGCTATAGGCGCTAACATGGCAATTTTCATTCTATCATTCTTTTAATCAAACGATCAATATCCACTAAAGTGAAGGTAGTTACTACATCTCCTATAGCATACGGCAAAACTAAAGTCCTACCAATGGCCATGGCACCACAAGAATAGAAGACATTAGGAACGTAACCAAAACGCTCTTGCTTACTAGGGGTAAGTAAAGGTTCTTTCAAACGTCCAATGATCTTAGAAGGATCATCTTTATCTAAAAGTAGCGCACCAATGGAATAGGTGCGTACAGGTCCCACTCCATGCGTTATCACTAACCAGCCTTCATCAATTTCCACGGGTGAACCACAATTCCCAATTTGTATCATTTCCCAATCAAAAGTAGGTTTAACCAAAGGTTGGGACTCATACCAAAAGTAAGGATTGTCAGAACTCATGAGGTACAGCGATTCATTATCCTGACGCCCTAACATCATGTATTTCCCATTCACCTTTCTAGGAAAAAGGGCCATACCCTTATTTTTAGCAGCTTTTCCATTCAAGGTAGATACTTTAAATTCTATAAAGTCATGGGTTTCCAGTAACTCCGGCATGATAATCTTCCCGTCATAAGCTGTAAATGTGGCATAATAGATACTGCTTCCATCATCTTCTGTAAATTTCACGAAGCGTGCATCTTCTAGTCCGTTGCTTTGAGAAGGAGAAGCCGGATAAATAGCCCGTTCAGAAATGGTATCTGTGGTAAAAGTCAGGGTGAAATTAGAGAGAGCCAGCATGCGGATTCCGGTTACGAGTCGCCGCATATTGATACTACTTTTAAAAGGTTTTGACCCCTTTATTTGATTTAATACCTCTTCTAATTGTTCAAAAGTAAAAGGATCACCCAGGGGTTCAAAAACCATTTGCTCAGCACCAAAAAGTATTCCTAATTCTCCGGCCTTACGCATGAAAAGTTCCTTGTCGTACAAATGTTCCTTTCTCTGAGATTCATAAATAACCGGAGAATTTTCAATAAGTTTAATATTCAATTCCTTGTCAATCTCTCCTTCCATAAAGGTGATGGAAGAGATATGGCCCTCCCCTATGGCCCTAAGACTCAATATGAATTTAGTAACCCCAGCCTTGTCCTGAACCGGATGGGGAACAATGGAAGGATTGAATAAAGCCGTAGATTCTAAGGCGTACTGCTGTGTAAAACAAGCGCCAATAAAGATCTTTTCTTCTTCAGAGAATACTCTACTTTCAGGCAAATGCCCCTGAATCAATTCAAAATGCCTCAGAAAAATGGTTTGAATGCTATCATTGGGCAAGTCTAAACGTTCGTAGACCCCTTTCATTACCCTCTCTTGATCTTCCGGAGGAGTAGAAAAGATGCGCTCTAAGATATGCTGGATTTGAGCAATATTCCCCGGGACAAAAGGACGCACCAGCGTCCTCGTCGGGGATGGGGTTATTTTAATAGGTAGTCTCTTCATATTCACTGCTTTTTACGGCGGAGGTAATAGGAAATACTGATCAAGGACATCATCCATGAAAGGGTAGACTCCGCTCCCTGATTCATATTCGCGCCTTCTGAATGTAAACCGTCCCTACATCCTCCTGTTGAAAAATCGTACAAAACAGCACTACTGCTGTTCTCTCCCATGAACCAGGCAAAAGCCTTCAAGGCGTATTCAGCATATCTTCCATCTTTCATCACCATTTCTGCTTGTAAACAGGCATCAATCATACCGTGTGCTTCCAGTGGCTGTTGGTCATACTCGGCTTTGCCTTCAGGTGTTAGCCACCCTTGGTTTCCTATAGGTGAAAATAGATGCTCCGAAAACTGCTTGTCAATCAACCAATCCAGAATTTTTAAGCCTCGTTTTACCAACTCTTCGTCCTTAAAGTAATGTCCTCCGGCTATTAGGGCCTGAGGAATTCTACTATTGGCATAAGTTACTATAGGATCAAACCACAACCACTCTTTATCTATGCATGGGTCAAAAAAGGCATTTAGTTGCCCCAGTTTTGAACGGAGTTGTTCTATAACAGTAGGATCACCATGTGCCTCTGCATGGTGTACCATTCCCAGTATCAAATAGGCCAAGGCTCTGGGATGACGGATATAATCTACTTTCTGAAGTCCCCTAAAGAATAGACTGTTCGAATGGTGGTAGAAATTACTAACCCGGGTTTGTGCTGCCGTATACCCTAAAGCCCACATGGTCCTTCCCACACTATCTTCTGACCCTTCCTCTTCCAGCCACTTGCGGTCATACGACATAAAGTTTCTAAACTTACCATTGGATTCATTATAGGCATAATCCACAAATGACAGGTATATACTAGTCAATCTATTCAGTTCATCCACATCCTGCAAATCATTTTGCAGCATCACGGAAAGCATGAGAGCCCTGGCATTATCATCTACACAGTACCCGTGCGTCCTGTCCGGGATACTATACCTTGCATGCTGGAAAATACCCGTGTCATCTGTAAGAACCCTCAGATGATGTAGGTTTACCGGCGACAAAGGCAAAGAGAATTCCAGGTCATTTGAAAGCTGGAAACGAGTAGCTGATATATCGTCCCAACTTATACCTTGTAGGAGCTCTACATATTGCTTACCTATATTTGGCCAATAACATTGCTTAGCCAGAGCCAAAGCATTTTCTCCAATGCTCTTTCTCTCCTCCTCATTATCCAATAGATAGAGAATTTTTTGACTTAATTGCTCAGCATCATTGAAATCAAATAAAAGTCCTCTGTTCTCAGCCAGCATTTCTTTGGCATACCAAAAGGGAGTGGAAATAATAGGTCTGGCGGCTCCCATAGTATAGATCAGGGTACCGGAAGAAATCTGCTTTTCTCCTAGATAAGGAATGATATAAATATCACAGAGTTGCAGAAAATCAAAAAGCTCCTTGTTCGTAGTAAACCTATTGATAAAAATGACATGTTTATCCAGTTTTAGTTTACTAACTAATCGTAGCAAAGAATGTCTATAATCCTCTCCCTCTCTTTTTAATACGTGCGGATGGGTCTCACCTAACACAATATACATCACATCAGGATTTCGCTCCACCACTTCCGGTAGGGCTTTAATGACCACTTCAATGGACTTATTTCTGGATAAAAGTCCAAAGGTAAGAAGTACTTTTTTGTCTTCTACACCTAATTTCTTCCTGACCTGATCCCTATTTTGAGTAAGGATTTCATGAACCCCATGATGGATATGCGCGCATTTACTTTCAGGAATATCATACACCTCTTTCAGGAGTTCTATACCCTTTTGGGAAATACTGATAAGTTTGCGCGATAACCCGGTAATCTCCTGGAGTACATCTCTTTGACCCTCTGTAGGTCTGTCCAGGATGGTGTGAAGTGTAGTGACCACCGGCATTTGCAGTCGCTTGAGCAATTGCACAATATGCCTTCCGTCTCTACCTCCAAAAATCCCGTATTCATGCTGGAGGATAACGGCATCAAAATTGTTCGAATTAAGGTAATTAGCAGCCTTGATATAGGTACTTACCTCGTTTTGCTCAATCTCAAATTCTACTTCCGGAGGATAGGAATAATTTTTGAGTCCGTCATTGATCGCTACCACTGAGACGGACACTCCATTCATGATTAAACCATCAAAGAGATCTTTTGAAAAGGTGGCAATCCCACATTTTCGTGGTGGGAAATTGCCTATCAAAGCCAATTTATTCATAGGTTGGTTAGTTACTTACGGTAAATGAATCCGGTGTATAGGGCCCATGCCGTAGTACCTAAAAAACCAGGTACTCACCACAGATAATGTATATATATAACCTTAAATCCCTCTAAAAATTGCCTTTCAAAAGGATAAGTTCCAAAAATAAAACAGAAGATTCTTCAATCTAAAATGGCAAACCTTGGTTTTGCATTAGAATATTTCACCGGCAAAGTATCCCCCATATTCCGTGCTACATAAACGTACTGCGGCACTTTTGCCTTGAGTATATAGGAACGTTCATTAACCAGGTACTTCACGTGGAAGGTGTAGGATTTATATTCCGACTTTTTAACCAAAACACCTACAGTACTTCTGGGATCTTCATTGACATGCTTTATGGTCAGTCGTTCCCTGTACCTAATAAAAGCCCATGCAGATAAAAAGATAAGGGCAGCTAATAGTAGTTTCTTATTATGAAGCATTTTACCTCAAATCCATTAAGAAAATTACGAAGATTTTTTGACAATTCCAAATGAATTTGGAACAGAATTTATGCATATATACAAATGTTGGTATTTACCAAGAATTACCTTTTTCCAGCTCCGTAAATTTGCATCTTAAATCAAAACACAATGACCATGAAAAAGCTATTTTTAATCACTTTAATTTTAACATCCTGCAGCGACTCTGACAAAATTACTTCGTATCGTATCGATGGAGAAAACGCAAAAGTACTATGGAAAGGTTCAACCACAGATCATTCGCACACCGGTTCATTCGAAGTAGATGGCTACGCAAAGGCTGACTTAGAAGGTAATCTGACGGAAGGGGAATTCAGCATACCTATCTCATCCATTGACAATTATGATCTAACTGGCGATGTTAAGATCCAACTTTTGGAACATCTAAAAAGTCCGGATTTTTTCAACGCTTTGAAGTATCCTAAAGCCAGCTTCAAATTGATCCGTTCCGTGCCTAACACTGAAAATTCTCAAGGATTAAACCAATTGATTTCCGGAGAATTTACCTTATTAGGAACTACTAAGATGATCACCTTCCCGGCTCGCGTGATAGTAGATAAGAAGAAAATCGAAGTAAAAGCTCAATTCACTTTGAACAGGACAGAATACGGAATGGTAAGTTATACGGATCCTGATGAAATGCTATACGTCTTACCGGAAGTAGAGATTGACTTAAATATCAAAGGTACAAAAGACGCTTAACCTACAACCCGCATGGCTTGCTGCAAATGCCGGGACTGATGATTGATCAAAATATGCAGCATATCCCCTAATTTAAACCTAAGGAGTGGCAGCTTAACCATGGCCACTCTTTTTTTATTTAAATCCTTGTGTCTAGCCATTTCTAGTAGGATGCCCCAGCGCTCCAAGTGCTTTTGGAACTCATCAATCACATCGTGATGGAAGCTAACAAGCTGCGGATCTGTAGATTTAAATGTCTTCATTTTCGTACCAGCAGGGGCCATGGTGCGGGCAAAATATCCACCTAGTAGTCCTGATTTAAAAGTACTGTTGTCGTCATCCGGCGAGGCAGAGATGGCTTCCTCCACCGAATCCAGATACATACGTGCATAAATATTAAGATGTTCTATACATTCTAGGGCTGACCATCCACCATCTTCCCTCCTTTTCCGCAATAGGTGGGTAGGCAAATTGACCAGATAATAAATATTTTCTTTCTGCGCAATCCATTGATTTACAAGATCGTTAAGTAGCATAGCTTTCTACATTTTTTACAAAATAAACCAATACTATGTATATTTACACCAATTATGAAAACTATAGCTATTACAGAAGAATTCCTGAACCTAAAAAACATGATGAAGGGACTCTCAGAAGAAGAATGGGACACTTTTTCTGAAATCTGGACAAAAAAGACCTACCCGAAAGGCTCCCTTTTGACCATGCAGGGAGATCCTGAGAACTACATTTACTTTGTCGTAGAAGGTATTCAACGCATCTACCATTCTTACGAAGACGGCAAGGAAGCCACCATTATCTTTTCTTATCCTTATTCCTTTAGTGGAGTGATTGATGCAGCACTTACCGGTACACCTTCCCGCTATTTCTTTGAAACCTTAAGCTCCAGTACTTTCTTAAAGGCACCGGCACAAAAGTTCTTGGAATTAAGTAGAACCATTCCTGCACTAAGCGGTTTTGTTCAAAATGCTTTGGCACAAAACATCAAAGGCTTATTGGAGAAAATGGTGGAGGTACAAAGTCTGAAATCAGAAGAAAAATTCATTCGGTTTATGCAAAGAAGCCCGCACATGTTGCACAAGGTTCCACAGCGCTACTTAGCGAATTACTTAGGCATTGACCCTACGAATTTCAGCAAATTAATGAATAAAGTCAGCATCTGATTTATCTTGGTTTTCACCAAGATCTGTGCTTCTGAATAGCGATACTTTTGCTAAAAAAAAAGTATGAGAAAACTTGCAAACGGTATCGTTATTATTAGTCTTTTAGGTCTTGCATATGTTGCCCTACTTGCCTGGTGGAGTCCTCAGCAGGTCATGGATTTAGTACATTTAGAAATTCCCAATCCAGACGCAGCCAGCTCCATTAGGGGAGTGTATGGAAGTGTTGGTCTTTTCGTATGCTTTGTTTTAGGCTACTTGTGGAAACAGGATCTAGCACTATCCTTGAGGTTCTTGGCGCTATTTTGGCTATTGTATGCCCTGGCCAGGGTAGTGACCTGGAAATCCCATGGCCCACTGGGAGAATTTGGCACCACCTGGCTAGGAATAGAAAGTACATTTGGTATACTTTCTTTGTTTCTTTCTAAATATCCTTCTGTTAAATCCTCTGCTTAAGAGGATTTAACTTTCGCATCCCTTTTCAAAAGAACCACCCATACTACTAAGCAAATGTCAAAAAGGGCTGCCAAAAAAGTTGGAGATAAGGATTTGTAACTTAAAGTCGCACTTGCAACAGATATCCCTGCAACCACGGCATACCACGGTGTTTTATATAGCCCACTAAAAGGAAAAAAATGTGCCCCGGTAATCACGATATAAAAGAATACAAAGTGCTCCTTTGCATGCAGAAAGGCATAAACCAAGAGCGGGAAATAAAAGAGTTGGGAAACGTTCGGCCAAAAGGTTGAAGTGCAATCTTCCATTCCCTCTTATATACTTTAGAAAAAAGTAGAGCCAAAGGAAACATTAATCCTCTGGTGAAAAATGTTAAGATGCACTTGTACTGATCACTCAGGTCTAAGGTCCAAATAAAGGTAATGACAGCCCAGCTGAGCTAATGAAATCTATGCCGTTTTTACAACGAACTGATAAATCTTCTCTGAGGCTAATTAAATCTTTCATAATAATGGTATAAGGTTTGGTGCGCAATATTAATGTTCCAAATCCGAAGTGCCAACGGGAAAACTTCACTAATTTTGCACCCCTCAAAAATTCTGTATGCAAAATTTCCTTTACGGGGTAGACTTTGGTACCTCTAATTCCGCACTATCTATATTAGATCTGCAATCTCATCAAATCATTAAGACCTTTATTTTACCTTCTGTTCTATATTTTCCAAAAGGAGAAAAAAGGGTATTGGTGGGAAATGAAGCCGTAGAAAGCTATGTAGGTGATGGGATGAAAGGTAGATTCATAAAATCCATCAAAAGAGTACTCTCTAACAAAAGTTTCCAGCATACGCTCATAAACGGAGTTAGATATGATCTTTCAGACCTGGTTAGCCTCATACTAAAGAAATTAAAAGCACAAGCAGATGATTTTGTGGGAACAAACGTAGACCAAGTTATCCTGGGCCGACCGGTATTCTTTGACGACGATGATCAGGATAGAGATACCTTAGCTCAAAAGCGTTTGGAGATAGCAGCGAAACAAGCAGGATTTCAAAAGATACATTTTCAGTTAGAACCCATAGCGGCAGCCTTTGCTTATGAGAAAACTTTAAGCTCGCCTCAAAAGGTTCTGGTAGCCGACTTAGGCGGGGGGACTACAGACTTCACCCTTATTTCACTGGATCCGGCCAAACACGATCAGTTAGACAGACGTCAGGATATCATCAGCACAGGAGGTATCTACCTGGGGGGAGATGCCTTTGATTCAGCTTTCATGTGGGAGAAAGGCACCCCGCATTTCGGACGAGGAGTGAAATACAGCACACGTCCGGAACAGTGGTTAGACTTGCCTTTATCGCTTTTCCTCAACATTACCACATGGGAAAAGATGATATTCTTCAACAGTACCAAGGTTTTACAAGATCTGAAGCGTTACTATTTTCAATCCAAGAACCATCCCAAACTAAAAAATCTTATAGACCTGATTGAAGGTAATTTGGGCTATAGCATTTTCAGGGAAATAGAGAGAGTAAAGGTGGATCTATCACAGAACACGTCCACCACTTTTGACTTTGAACCTTCTGGAATAAAAGAGCCCATTAGGTCATCTGAATACGATGAAATCATTTCGGGAGACCTACAAAAGATACAGAATTATTTGAATCAATTCATAGGTGATCATCATGCAGACAGTGTGTTCTTAACAGGAGGAACATCCCTAGTTCCAGCTGTTCAAAGGATGTTTAAAGAGAAATTTGGAGAGGTGCAGTCGGGCGACAACTTCATTTCCGTCACCCAAGGACTTGCTTACAGCCATTACTTACTGCATATCGAATAGGAATATATCCAAAAACCAATTAATTTCGCAAGGATATGTATGTAGCTGATCTAAAGATCATAGGAATTAATCCTTACGTTGAGATTCCGGAAGATATCCTGAATCAGATCTTTGGCGAATGGGGTAAGGCCCTATCCCCGTCAAAGGCAAGGTGAATGAAAAGGAATTCCGGCAGACCTTAGTAGGCTACAAAGGGGATTGGCCACTTAATCATCGAATATTAGACCATTCTCCTAAACGTATAGGTAAAAAACTGGAAATTTCACTCACCGAAGATCACGATAAGCGAACCGTCCAGCCTTTTGAACCCTGGTTAGAACTTTTAAGCCTGTATCCTGAAGATTTAGAAACATTTTACCGTCTAGCGCCATCGCTTCAAAAAGAATTCTATAAATATTTTCAAAGTTCAAAGACTCCAGCCAGCGTATAAAAAAACCTAGAGAAGGCCTTGGATTTCCTATAAGGCAAAGGACCATGGCTGGGAAGAAAATCCTTACCAAAATGAATGCAACTCCATTGGAACCCACCTACTTTCACGGGACAAAAGCACAATTAAGTATTGGAGACTACATTACGCCAGGCCATAACTCCAATTATGGAACGGGTAAAGAAGCAAGTTATATCTACCTTTCGGGAACATTAGATGCGGCCATCTGGGGAGCGGAGTTAGCCAAAGGAGAGGGAAAAGAAAGAATCTATTTGGTGGAAGCTACGGGAGAACTGGAAGATGATCCTAATGTCACCAACAAGAGATTCTCTGGAAATCCCACCCTTTCATACAGGTCTACATCCCCTTTTCTTGTAGTTGGGGAAGTGGGGGATTGGCTACCTCATCCTGCTGAGCAAGTCCAAGCCATGAAAGCGACCATATCCTCTAAGACAGACGATGATATCTTGTAGAATACGATTTTACACCATTTTTCGTTAATATCCCACACAACAAAGATGAAAACAATTTTAATCTCCGGAGGTACCGGTTATGTGGGTACTCATCTGATTTCTGCACTGATAAATGCCGGATATCAGGTGCATATCTTGACCCGTAAACCTCAAACGTCTGATCATCCTCAAATCAGGTACTTCGTATGGAAAGACTTCCAAGCCCCTGCTCAGGCTTTCAAAGGGGTCACTACTCTTATTAATCTATGTGGTACTCCTTTAGCGGAGAAAAGATGGACGGATCTTCGTAAAACGGAAATTCTACACAGCAGAATCCTACCTTTGAAAAGCTTACTCACTCCGGCACTGGCAGCGGGGGTTAGACATATCATTTCTAGTTCTGCCGTGGGCTATTACCCCGAAGGTAAACATGATGAAAGCAGCCTCCCGGGTCAGGGCTTTCTAAGTAATGTCTGTGTACAATGGGAAAATGCAGCTAAGGAATGGAGGGGAAAAGGAGTGATAACGGATATTTTAAGATTTGGTCTGGTTCTAAGCCCTGATGCACCCATAATTCGAAAACTGTTGCCCTTAGCTAGGTTAGGAATCAACCTATCTGTAGGAAGGGGGAATCAGAAGCTCTCTTGGATTCATGTTCAGGATCTGGCTTCCATCTTTTTGTTCCTACTAGAAAATCCGCAAAACAAGGCTATAAATGCCTGCTCGCCTCAAATTATGGAAATGAGAGAATTTGCTACAGTGCTACAAGAAGGTAAATATACTTTGCTTCCTCCTGCTCCTAGTTTTGTGGTCAAAGGAATCTTGGGTCAAAGGGCTACCCTTCTGTTAGACAGCATAGAGGCTAAACCGGAGATTCTAAAAAACTTAAATTTCCCCTTTGCATATGCTGATCCTCGTCAGATATTGCAGAAATAGTAACTTAAACAGCTCATTTTTTTCGTAACTTTCCCATCAGATTACGATTGGAATGAAACGATTAATAACCCTATTCCTCCTTACTCTTTCCACTTATACGTTTGGGCAGAGTAGTGATGATTTATTAGCTCAGGCAAAGACTCAGGCATTTGATCAAAAAAACTATCCTGAAGCCATCAAGACCTTGAAACAAGCCATAGAAAAGTCCCCGGATTATCTGGATTTACACATCTTCCTGGGAAGGATTTATACTTGGTCAGATCAAGTGGAAGAAGCGAGAAATGTCTTCAAACCTTGGTTTGAAAAGAAGGTAGATACTGAGGACTTCTATTTGGCCTATGCCTCATTGGAATATTGGAATGACGAAGAGGACCGTGCATTAGAGATTCTGCAACAAGGATTAGAATTTAATCCAAAAAGTGAAGATCTTTTGTACTTACAAGCAAGAATATATAATTCTTTGGACCAATATGAAAAGGCGGAAGAAAGTCTAAATACCTTATTAAGCCAAAACCCTAAACATACAGAAGGGAGGGAATTATTGGTCAGAATTAGAGATTTAACGGCAAAAAATGCAATAGGAGTAACGTATAACTTCGTGCACTTTGATAAACAGTTTGCAGACAACTGGCATATTGTAGGTCTAAGTTATAGACGGGCTACCTCCATAGGTTCCTTTATTTTCCGCACAAATCTGGCTCAGAAATTCGGAGATAATGGGATTCAGTTTGAAGTGGAAGGCTACCCACGCCTATCTAAAATGTTCTATTTGTATACCGGAGTAGGGTACTCTAATCAAGTAGGCATTTTCCCTAAGTATCGTACAGGTGTTTCTCTTTATGCTAACCTTCCTCAGAGTTTCGAAGGGGAGATAGGTTATAGGCAGCTGCATTTTAACGATGACGTATGGATGTACACCGCTTCCGTGGGCAAGTACTATCAGAATCTTTGGTTTAATCTGAGAACCTACTTAACGCCTGGAAATAGCAATCTATCCCATTCTTATACAGGAACGGTTAGATACTATACCAAAGGAGCTAATGATTATTTAGGCTTCCAGATAGGTACAGGTATTAGTCCGGATGAAAACAGGAGTAATCTATTGGAACCTCAGATTTATAAGATGAAAACCTACAAAATAGGTCTCGACTACAATTTCACCCTTGGTAAACGTAATATATTTTGGATTCAGGGCACTTACTTTAATCAAGAATATCAACGAGAAACCAGAGGTAACCAATACGATTTAACTTTAGGATTTAATCGAACCTTCTAAGAAAATTAGTATATACGGAATCAGGCATCAAAGGTTTACCTTGAATCAGTGTCTGATTCCTTTGTTTAAATAGCTTGAATTTCTCTCCAAGTCCATCCCTATCTTCAGGCACCCTCTCTTCTTGTAAATCTGCACTTATCACATAGGTCTCTCCACCTACCCAATGATACTTTGGAGTGATATATTCCTGAAGCAAGGTTTTGGATTGCATCAAAGGATAGGCCTTGCTCCCTTGTAAACCCTCTCCAATCCACGTTACTTGCTGAGGAACTATTAAGTTATTCGCGTTTTCTAAATAGGACAACAAACTAGGAACGAGATCAAAATGGGATACCATCTGCTTAAAGGTCCTAGGAGTTTTAATCAAAGGAGAATAGATCAGTAAAGGTACTCTATACCTATCTAATTTCGTTTCAAAGGGAATCTCAGGCATGGCATGGTCTCCGGTAATAATAAAAATGGTACGGTGGAAGTCATCCCTTTGGGAATAAACTTGCATAAAATGACGGAGATTGTCATCCAGCTCCAGAACTGTAGTCAGTGCTTTTTTCTGGTCGCGTACTTGCTTTAATTTTGCTCCTTCATATTTCAATTCTTTCACACGCTGCTCAAACTTCTCTTCGTAGACAGATTTATCGTTAATGATAAATGGATTATGAGTGGAAAGAGTGAGAGCCACGTGAAAATAGGGTTTTGAACTTTCAGCTTGAGAAAGAACACTTAAGACCGAAGCATCTTCGTACCCCCAAGTCTCCCCATTATTATTAGGCAAAAGTCGGTATCCGTCCGGGAAATTATTTCTCTCAATGATCTGATCTACTTCATTAAATACCAAGAAATCTTTCATACGGTCAAAGCTGGCATGCCCGCCATAGAAAAAGCCGGTTTGATATCCATTCTTCTTTAATATATTCCAAAGCGAGAAATGAGACGGGTATTCATTTAATTCAAGAAATCCCGACTGAGCAAAAGGCAGTGATCCCGTTAACGTAGGCAAGGCTGCAAAGGTCCTACCACTACTACTTAAGGCATTTTTCCAATACAGAGATTGAGTAGTCAAAGAATCAAAAAACGGAGTGAAATTACCTATATATCCCTCAGATCTAGTATAGGCTGAGCCCAGACCCTCCACGATAATCAGCACGATATTAGGTTTCTCTGCACTTGAATTCAGGTATTCCTTTAAGAAGTTAGTAGTATTCTTCTGGTGTAAAAAAGGAAATTCTGCGTTAGCTAATTCGTTTTCAGGCCACCACTTATCCTTCAAATGCTTATAATTTGCTTCGAAGAAAAAGGCCCATTTGGAACTGGAAGACATTCGCGTCATTTCACTCTCGTGTTCACTTTCGAAATTTACTCCCCATAACATGAAACCCACTAAAAAGAGTACAAAGCCAGGAATCCAAGAGCGGGTCTTTTGGAATAAAGAAACGTAGATCAAACAGGCTACTGCACTTATCATAAACACCAGTATACCTATGTTTAGAGGATTCATCACGCCGGAGCTTTTCACAATCTGCCACACCTCTTCTTTCGAATAGATAAAGGCGTCAGCACCTAGAAGACTTTTACCTTCAGAAAAATACAGGAACAGTACAAAATACAGTACGGAGAGAAAGGTATAATAGATGACCAAGAAGATTTGTCCTCTACGTACATTCAATAATCTCAACAGGAGATAGAAAACCGCTCCAAACATGACACATTGAAAGGCGATTTCCAGGTTATTTCGGAACAAACTGATACCATCAAATTCAATCTCCTGATATCTATACCAGAATGCTTCCACTCCTGCTAGGATACAAGTTATGCCAATAAACGCCATGGAAGGCCAAAACCAAGCCATGAAACTTCGCTCCAAACTATTCAAAACCCATTTCCAGAGTGGTAAATCCTCTTCTCCCTTACGGAAGCCTTGTCGGGTCATCTCTCCCCACCCTTGTTTGTTGCGGAAATAATCCAGAACACCACTTACACTGGCCCTCACTACCAAGGGATGGAAATACAAGGGTTCTAAATTAGCCGTAGCTATGAGTTTCCAGAAATCCTTCCTTTTGGTATAAACCTGGTGACTGGCTAAGTCTACCAGTATTCCATAAACGGAATAGGTTATGCCGGTACAGATGACCAAACCGTACAAGGCCAGGAAGAACTGCCAGTTAATCAAGCCAAAGATCCATAGCATGGCAAAGAAGACATATCCAAGGCTTTCCACTATAGGTCCTAAAAACTCAAAGAACAGCCAATACGGCATACTCATCATCCCTAATTTACCATATTTAGGATTAAAAATGAGCTTCCTATGTTTCCAAAGAGTCTCCATGGTTCCCCTCATCCAGCGGTTTCTTTGTCGCTTTAAAACCTCCTCTTTTTCCGGTACCTCTGTCCAGCATAGAGGATCAGGTATATTTACCACTTTGTATGGCTCATTCTTCTCCTCCATATAGCGGCGCATTCTGACCACTAATTCCATGTCCTCCCCCACGGTTTCCGGATCATATCCTCCACATTCTAAAACAATCTTACGGTCAAATGCTCCAAAGGCACCGGAAATAAGAATAAGTGCAGAAGCTCTTGACCAGGCCATTCTACCTAATACAAAAGCACGTATATATTCTAAAGCTTGACTTTTACCTAGCCAGGTTTTGGGCAAGTTGACGTCTACTACCTTACCGTTTTCTACAATACAATTATTGGCTAGTCGGATCACCCCTCCGCAGGCAATAACCTTTTTATCCGTTTGTTCAAGGAAAGGCTTAGCGAGTTTCAAAATGGCATCTTGTTCCAGAATACAGTCTACATCTATACAAACCAGATAATCTCCACTGGAAACATTTATTCCGGCGTTCAGTGCGTCAGCTTTCCCTCCGTTCACTTTATCTACCACCACAAGCTTTTTAAAGGCCAAATTTTTACTACGGTAAACGGCTTTGATGTCTTGGGTAGGAAGATGTCCCTGCACGAAGAAAGAAGTGGCTTCCAAGTCATAAGCTGCTATGAGTCGGTCAATGGAATCATCCTTACTTCCATCATTCACAATAATGATTTCCAGATTATTGTAGAATAGAGAAAGCAAAGACCTTACGTTTTCCACTATGGTCTTCCCCTCATTGTATGCCGGTGCCACTATAGAGAAACGTGGAGCATTGGGATTTGAAGCCACCAGGTTATAATCCGTAAAGAGATTTCTCTGCTTATACAGTTTAAGCGCACCAAAAGCATAATAACCTATCCACCCGTAGATAATAAAGATCAGGATGGAATAGATCAAGAAGACCCAAATGCTGACTTCATATATCGTTTGCGCTAGCATCTTTTTCTCTTAATACGTGGTATATGATTTGTTTTAAAACGGGGTCTCCTTCAGTCAAGAGGGCTTTCATTTCATCAATCTTGCCCAAATGGTGGAGAGCCTCAGCCGCTTGCATTCTAATGGCTCCCTGCTCGTGATTCTTGAGCTGTAAAGATAAAAAATGCACAGCCTCCGGATGTCTGGAATATTTCAAGGCCTGCAAAATGGCCTTTTGGACCTCCTCTGATTCATCAGGGAATCTCTCCATAAATGACGGCACTGTTTTCTCATTCTCTAAGGCCTCCAGCGTTTTTACCTGCTGAATTTTCACCCTATCTTCACCCTCCACTGCTTCTACTTCATCATAGAGGGATAATAATTGCATCTTAGCGATTAACCTCATCACGAAAATGACTACAGTAGGATTAGGGCTTTTTAGCCAAAATCGAAGTTTTTCCTCTCCGTTTTCAGGGATCTTTTTGATGATAGAGAGCAGACGAAGGTTCTGCCATTCCGACAAGGGAAAGCTGAGATCATCCAAAAAGTCCAGACCGTCAAAGCCCTGGAAGGAAACGATGGCAAATTGAGCTTCCTGATATACTATAGGAGAAGGATGAGAAAGTAAATCATGAATAGTTGGCACCAAATCCTCTAGTTCCATCACAGCAGCCTCCTGAATTCCACCTGCTATCCAATGCGTCCTTCTGTCTTTTAATTTCCCCAGCACTTCTTCCTTTAGATCGTAAGCCTGAAAAAGGGCGGCGATTTCCTCTCGTGCATGACCGCTAAAGCGCCTACTGGCATCCACCAGGGCCGAAAGGAATTGATTCCTCAGCGGTCTGCTTTCGCAAATCACTTCATCTATTTCTATTTCACTAGTAACGATGGCTTTGGAAATAATTTCGTCAATTTTCACCCTCCATCTTTTCCGGTTTATGATTCGGTTGTACTTGAAAAAGCTAATAGCCAAGACCACCACACTCAATACGAGTACGAGAGCTAAAACTACTATTAAAGCTATATAGAGGTTCCTTAGGGTAAAAATATCCATTGTTACCGAACTAAGCGCTTAATCCTTAGCATTAATTCATTCGGACTGAAAGGTTTTACCATAAAATCAGCTGCTCCCATGTCAAATGCCTCCGTAACGACTTCCTCTTGACCTAAACTGGAGAGCACAATAACAGGGGTATCTTTCCCTATAGATCGTAGGGCAGAAAGGATCTCTATTCCTGAAGCAAAAGGCATCATGATGTCCGTGATCACCAAATCAAAGTCCAATACCTTGACGGCATCTATAGCATCTTTTCCGTTTCGGGTAAGCATAACTTCATGGCCTTCTTTTTTTAATTTGAATTCGACGGTCTTTAAGATAAGTTCGTCGTCTTCCGCTACTAAAATGAGCATGACTATCCAAAAAATAATGTAATTAATTGTAAAGACTTGCTGAGCTCTTCACGCACTTCATGATAAAGCTCTGGCTCGGGGTTGCCTTCTACACATAATGATTCTGCACACTTCACTTTTTCGTATAGAAGTGTCAGACCTGCTGTACCTGCAGTCCCTTTTAGTTTATGTAAAACTTGTTTTGCGGAAATTCTGTCTTCAAAATACGGGTTCTTTTCAAGATCCTCAAAAGATTTTTCCAATTCCTGCTTTAAGGTTTCCAAAAAGATCATTTTGAACTCTTCATCCCCTCCCGTTTGTTCTTCTAATATGGACATATCCCATCTTTCAATTTCTTTGGAAGGACCTTCTTCCTCTGATAGATAGGGTTTAATCTTCTCCCAGAGAGCTTGCTGTTTGAAGGGTTTCGGTAAGAAGTCTGTCATTCCTGCCTTAAGTCCATTTTCCTTCTCTCCTTCCGTAGTACCTGCTGAAACACCAATGATAGGTATACTTTCATATCCTGGTAAGGTCCGGATGGTCCTAGTAGCTTCTAGTCCGTCCATTTTTGGCATTTGGACGTCCATTAAGATGATATCAAAATGAACCTTTTTACATATCTCTAATGCCTCTAAACCGTCTTTTGCTTGATAAATCTCAGCGTTTGGTAAAGCTATCTTTAGAACTCGAAGATTTAGCGCCATGTTCACCGGATTATCATCCGCAATCAGAATCTTCACTTCATTAACTGCAGATTGCTCTTGGGCATCCGGTAGGGTTAGTTGGACACTTTCCTGAATCCTGTTTGCGGCATTCCTTAAAGTACGGTATAGTTCTTCTGAACGAATAGGTTTTAATAAGAAGTAGGAATTATCTAACTTTTTAAATTCAGCAAACAGATCCGGCTGATCAGAAGAGGTGTGCAGGACCACTAAAGGCGTCTCTTTCTTCTGTATCTGGAAGAGGTTTCTTACTTCAGCAATGGTATCTAATCCTGACTTACCCGGCATATGGAAGTCCATAAGGATGGCGTCAAAATTCAGATCATTTTCAAGAATTTTCAATGCTCGCATTCCGTCTTCTGCAAGTACAGTTTCTACATTTTTATACTGCAGCATATCCTTGAGAATGACCCTGTTTTTCTCATTGTCATCTACTATCAGTACGCGCTTTAGCGGCACTTCTATCTCGTCTTTTAATTCTTCTGTATATTCCAACACGAGATCAAAGTAAAAAGTAGACCCCCAACCTACCTCACTCTCTAGATAAAGCTTTGATCCCATATGTTTAAGGATGGAATTGGAGATGGTAAGTCCTAAACCTGTTCCACCGTAGCGCTTACTAATGGAAGAATCCTCTTGGGTGAAGGCATCAAAAATGCGCTCTTTCTTTTCCTCCGGAATTCCTATCCCCGTATCGCGGACCAAAAAGCGTAAACCTATTTCTTTGTCGGTACGAGAAATCTGCCTGACGGCTAATTCCACTTCACCCTCTTCCGTAAACTTCACTGCATTACCCAACAAGTTCACCAAGACCTGCTTCACCCGGGCTTCATCAAGAAGAACAGCTGCAGGCAGTCCATGCTGCACGTCCAGAAGTAATTCTATATTCTTAACTTGAGCCTGATACATCACCACGTTTATCACTTGATCACTCAAGTCATAAATGCTATGAAATGCCTCATCTAACTCCATCTTTCCGGCCTCCACTTTTGAAAAGTCCAAGATATCATTGATGATCTGCATCAAGCTGCTTCCTGATTCATTGATATAATTCAGGTATTGTCTTTGGGTAGCGTTAAGAGGCGTTTTTAAAAGCAAATCCGAGAAACCTATCACACCGTTTAAGGGTGTCCGTATTTCATGACTCATATTAGCCAGAAACTGAGATTTAGCCGCATTGGCCTGCTCCGCTGACTTCATGGCCTCCTTCAACTCTTTCTGAATGGCTATTGATTCCGTATTATTTAATGCGGAAACGATCACTCCACCTATTCTATCATCTGCATATTTCCAAGGCCTAACTTCCCAATAATAGTGCTGCGGTTCATCTTTTCCCTGCACTACCACTACTTCATCATAGTTTTTATAGGGAGTACCCTCTACCGCTTTGTAGTATATCTCCTTTAAATAATCTGGCATTCCGGGGAATAAGCTAAAAAGCGACTGTGAAACCGGATTTTCTCCTCCTCCGAAAAACTCCTCTCTCCATCTTTTACTCGTAGAAATATAATTGAGATTCAGATCCAGCATGGCCACAGCAGCAGGTACGTGCTTGACAAAGGAACTCAGCATGGCCTCCTTTTCTTGAATTTCAAGTAACATTCTTTTAAGGGAGTCTATATCCTGCAAAATTCCATAAATCCGCCTGCATTTGCCTTTTTCAATATCCGGATAACCCTGTAACCTAACCCAAATCTTTTCGCCATTCGTCCTCAATATGCGAAGCTCCACGTCATAAGGGGTACCTTCCTCTTTGGCTTTGCTTACAATATTTAAAAATTTCTCTCTATCCTCCTCCTCAAAGAAATCCAGAGCATTTTCTTCGTTAACTTCAAAATCAGGGCCTACACCATGGATGATGCGAGTAGTTTTGGACCAAAACATCTTACCGGTTTGACAATCTAATTCCCAGCCCCCTACTCTAGCCACCTGACTGGTTCTTTCTAGAATTTCTTTTGTGTAAAGTAGATCCTTTTCCAAGTTTATTCTCTCTGTCAAATTCAGCGCAGTGCTGATAACATAGGGATTCTGTTGAGAATCTCGTTCCAAAATATTGTTATAAAGCCAATAGGTCTCATCTCCGGATTTGGTCTTCAAGACCATCATACCGGAATCTTCTTTATTCTTATATATCCTTTTAATATACTCGTTGTATTCCGGCAAATGCTTCTCAGGAAGAAGGTCTTGTAACTTCATTTGACTCAAATCCAAAGCTTCATAGCCCAATTGTTGTCTACCTTTTTCATTCACTGCCAGGATCTTGCCGGTCATATCGTGCATACTCATATAACCTATGGCCTTTTCAAAGAACTTCCTGAACCTACGTTCAGAATTTTCCAACTTCTTTTTTTCTTCCACTTCCTGAGTAACATTTCTACCAAAGCAGAAGATCTCGTTAAATTGCTCTTCTCTCTTCAATCGCCACTGAATGATGGTCTTAGGCTGATCAGTTGTGGAAGTAAAGTAGAAACCGTCTTCGGAAGCTAATTTTAAAGGATAATCATTGGGCCAGTTTTCAGATTCCTTAAACAAGGCTTTAAAATCTTTGCCTCTGGCTACTTTTTGCCCCATATTAAACAGACTTTCGAACGCAGGGTTAACCTTTTTGATCTGTAAATCTGTATCTAGTACTAAAACTAAGTTATTCGTAATACTAAGAATCTTATGGTAGTAATCAGCATGTACACGGCTTTGCTTTTGCAGATACAAGAGACTTATGGTCTTACTAAAACCTTCTAATGCCAAGATCTGTTCGTGTTCTAATTTCCTGGGAACATAATCCAGAACGCATAATGTACCTAAAGCTAATCCATCATCTGTGAGAATAGGAAAACCTGCATAGAACCTGATTCCATTGCGTATCAGGAAGTCATTATTTTGGGTACGCTCATCTTCTAAGGTATCATTTATTATCAAAGGTTTACCTTCAAGGATCGCATATTGACACACAGTCTCTTCCCTTTTGGCCTTATCCCAATACAGTCCTATACAGCTTTGAACTTTTTGCGTATCCTGTGTCATCACCGAAATATAACCTGCGGGAGTTTGTGCCATAGCGCAAGCCGCTTGAACACAAGAATCAAATTCCGGATCAAAACCCACTTCAATCAAATTAAGAAGATGGAGACGTTCTATCCTCTCCTCTTCATTATTAGGTAACTCAGCCATAGAGTTCTTAAAAACAAATGGAAATTTACACTCCCTTCTCTGCATTCCATTGAAAATGCGAATAAAATTTTTGAATTTATCTTAAAAAATGCAAACTGAATAGTCAGTATGAATGACTTATCAGTACTATAAAAAAACATGTTAAAAAATGCGCATTCAACATCTCCTAACTGCAGGTTTAGCCTTAGGTACTGCATGGGCGGTCAGAGGTCAGTTCGGGCACGAACACGGAGCAGCCTGGGCAGGAGCCATTGGGGCCCTGACTTTAATCCTTATATCAGGAAGAGAAGACTGGAAGAAGTTTGCTCTTCCCATTGCTCTAGCCGGGGGAGTAGGCTGGGGTCTGGGCGGAATGATGAGCTATGGAATATTAGTAGGCTATGGAAAAGGAACAGATTGGGGAAATGTTTACTATGGCTTGACCATGCTGGGAGTGGTGGGTGCGCTATATGGTTTTACGGGTGGGGCATGGATGGGTCTGAGTCTTAGCAGAGCTAAAAATCCTTGGCCGCAGGTTATTGTAGAAAGCACAGTAGGGGCTATTCTGAGCTATTTTTTTCTGGTGGAGCAATTTGGATACCTTATGACTCCCCCCCGATCTGAACTCTGGTCCGCATGTCTGGGAATTTCACTAGCTACAGCCTGGTATCTATACAGAAACGAACATATTGCAGCTCTAAAACTAGGTGGATTTACAGCCCTTGGCGCAGGTTTGGGCTTTGGCCTGGGAAACTTCTTTCAAGTTTTGGGAAATATATATGAAGTCCCATTCAACATGTGGAATGTAATGGAATATACTTTGGGCTTCTGCGGTGGAATAGGGATGTATTATGGCCTTATTACCAGTGAATGGCCAGAGCTTTCAAAAGAGGACAGAGGTAGAAACCTCTCCTGGTTTTTCCTATGCATATTTATTCCCTTAGTCATGTGGGAGCAAAATGCCACTTTGGAAAAAATAAGCAAGAAAATTCTTAGCTTAAGAGAGGATTTCCCTAGCCATTTTGCCTACTTAATTCAATATCTACCTGCCGTTCTAATATTAATATTGGGTTTGAATTGGAGAAAAATGCAAAATGTTCGTCATTTCTATTTCCAATTCTTTGGGCTATATATATCCTTAAGTCTTTTCATTACGGGAGCATTCTTCAGTACGCATAGGCCTGAACAATACCTCTATCTGGTGAACTTGCTTTTGGTTTATCTCTTATTAAAAAGCAGGTCAGCAACTTTCCAGAATAAAAAGATAAGTAATGCGTTTTGGATCAAAGGGATCTTGGGTATACTCCTACTCTTCGCCTTATTAGCATGGATAGCTATCCAACTTCATGAAAACGCCCTGTCAGGTGCACATAATAGATTCTAAAAAGCGGGCAGAACGATGGTAAATACAGATCCCTGTCCCACTTTGCTTCTAACTAACAAGCTACCTTTATGAAGGGATACTATCTGTTTGCATAAACTCAGACCTATCCCGGAACCTTTCTTTTTGGTAGTAAAAAATGGAACAAAGATCTTATCCAGGACTTCGTCTTCAATGCCCGTGCCATTATCAGAGACCATAATCTCCAAGTGATCAGTCAGACTTGCACTTAAAGAGATCTTTGGTTCTGGTACTTCCTTTACAGCTTCCACCGCATTTAAGATCAAATTGATCAATACCTGTTCCAAAAGGGCCTTATCTGCTATCACACACATGTTAGGTTGACGTAAAAGCACTTGAAGCTCAATGCTTTTGTGGGAAAGAGTAGGATCCATTAGTCGGTAAATGTTTTCAAATAACTCCCTCACCAATATAGACTCTGTATTTAGGCTAGTAATCTTATTTAAGTTTCTATATATGGCCGTAAACTTCAACAGCCCCTCACTCCTACTTTTGATAGTATCTATTCCTTGAGCCAAATCATCTTCAGAATCACCTAATCTCTTCTTCAAGGTATCAGCTAGGGAAGAAATGGGGGCAACAGAATTCATGATTTCATGGGTAAGTACGCTAAGGAGTTTCTGCCAGGATTGCACTTCATTCTCCGCCAATACTTCATTCACATTCTTGACCGCTATTAGTTTAAACATTATTCCATCTGTAGAAAATGATGTTCCTGTCAAAAGCATTTTGTTTTCCTCCTGATAAATCTCCGAGTGATTACCTAAATGCACTAGCTTGTCAAATAGTTTCGGGTTCCTCTTCTCTAAAAAATCTATGGTCTTCAAATAAGGTATGCCCCATAATTTCTTGAGAGCCTCGTTCATCCAGACCACCTCCCCTGATTCAGGCTTATACAAAAGTATACCTGTATCTATCCAGTCGAGCATCTTCTGAAGATAGTGGTACTGTGCCTCCTTCTCCCTGGTAATCTCCTTAATGGCGTCATGGATTTCATTGAAGGAACTCCTTAAAATCTTGATCTCTTCTCTTTGTTTTTTGGTAGCAAAGTGTCTGGCAAAATCCTTATATTTTATAGACAAAGCAAAGTCTTTCACTTCGTACAATACCTGCATAGGAATTTGGAAAAGAGTATATAAAAAATACAAACTAAGGCATGCTAAGCCAATAATTAACCAAGGCGGCCCGGAAACCAAGGCATAGCCTAAACCTACCAGACAAAAACTGGTCAGCAAGAGCCGAAGCAGCCACTTAATCGATGTCATATTTATTCAATCTTCTGTATAGGGCCGTACGAGTGATTCCCAGTTCCTTAGCAGCTTTACTGATATTACCGTTATTCTTTTCTATAACCCTGAGAATAGTATTCTTTTCTACTGAACTGAGGCTTAACTCATTCTCTTCAGGTTCCACATTTTCCAAAGGGAGAAAGATCAAGTCTTCAGCCGTAATCTCATCACCTTCTGACATGATCACCGCTCTCTCCATGCTAAACTGTAGCTCTCTAACATTTCCCGGGAAAGAGTACGCCTTCAGCTTTTCAAGTGCTTGAGGGCTGATCCTTAGACCAGCCTTGAAGTATTTCTCTGCATATTCTGCCACAAAATGTTCAGCCAAAAGCAGCATATCATCGCCCCTTCTCCTCAAGGGTGGCAAAACCACGTCCACGGTATGAATTCTATAGACAAAGTCTTTACGGAATCTTTGTTCGTTAGCTAACTCCTTCATAGGAATATTGGTAGCGCATATCAGTCGAATATCCACAGGAATAGGCACATTACTGCCTAGTCTCATAACCTGCCTGTTCTGTAATACACTCAAGAGTTTAGATTGTAGATGCAGAGAAATATTCCCAATCTCATCCAGGAAAAGAGTTCCTCCATTAGCAGCTTCAAATCTCCCTTCTCTATCCTCTTTGGCGTCAGTGAATGCGCCTTTTTTATAACCAAAAAGTTCACTTTCAAACAAGGACTCGGTCAAAGCACCCACATCCACCTTGATGAAGGGTTTTCCTGCCCTCAAGGATTGTTGATGGAGAGCGCGAGCTACCAAATCCTTACCGGTTCCGTTTTCTCCCAGGATCAGAACGTTTGCGTCAGTGGGTGCAATCTTGCGAATCTTGACTTGGAGTTTCTGCATTTCGTCTGATTCTCCTAAGAGGCCATGATCTTCTACTTTGGGAGAAGAAGATTTTTTACTACCAAGGGCTTCTTTTAAGTGCTCCAAAAGCTTATCATTATACCATGGTTTCAGCAGAAAATCCGTAGCACCTTCTTTTAATGAGCGTACTGCCAGATCAATATTCCCATAGGCAGTAATCATAATGACCTCCGTTTCCGGACTTAACTTTTTGATCTCCTTTAACCAATACAGACCCTCATTCCCCGTATGTATGGGGCTTTTGTAATTCATATCCAAAAGGACCAAATGAAAGGTATTTTCCCGAAACAGTTTTTTTAGGTTTTCAGGGTTGTTTTCTGTGATGACAGACTTTACCTCCGTCTTTAAAAATAGGTTTACAGCGGTTAGTACGTCAGGATCATCGTCTACGATAAGTACGGAGGCGTTCCTTAAAAGCATACTTTTTTTTCTCAAAATTAGAACATCTATCTAAAAATGCATCTGTACCATAAAAACATTGTATCACTTCCGAACAGTGTTTGTATCAAAACCGAACACTTTGCATAGCAACGAATTGCAGAACTCCCTCATTTACAATTAGTTAATATTTTGGCACAAATTTTCATACTATAGAAGTATAAAAATTATGAAGAAGCTATAATGGACAGAAAGCTCGAAAAGAAGTACACCAAGAAGATTTTTAAATGGGGATTCACCGGAGCTGGGATTTTAGCAGTAGCAGGGTTAGGTATCTACCTTGCTACCTCTAATCCTACCCAAGAAGTACAGATGGAAAGAATCACTATAGAAGAAGTTAAGCTCGGAACCTTTCAGGAAACCTTACCGGTAAACGGAGTCATCCTTCCCTTAACTACCATCTATCTAGATGTTCTGGAAGGAGGTAGAGTGGAAGAAAAATTTGTGGAAGACGGAGCTATCATGAAAAAAGGAGATCCTATCCTTCGTTTAGGGAATACTGACCTGGAGCTTAGTCTGGCCAGTCAGGAAACTCAGGTGTACAATGTTCTCACACAAATGAATATCTCAAAGAACAATGCTACCCAAAACACCATACTCAAATTGAACCAAATGGCGGAGGTAGATAATGCTCTCAAAGAAGCTGAAAGAGTATATCTACTGAACAAGAAATTACATCAAGATCGCCTCATTTCTCAACAAGATTTCCAACAATCGGAAAACCTTTACCAGTATCAACTGCGCAGAAAGAAATTGACCGATGAGATCCTGTCACAAGACAAAGAGGTCATTGATCTGATGCAAAAGCAGGACAAAGAATCCCTACAAAAAATGCAGAACACATTAGCATTGATGCGCAAAAAGGTATCTGACTTGATCGTGCGTGCACCTATTGACGGTCGACTAACTTCTTTAGATGCTGAAATAGGTCAATTAAAAAACAAAGGTGAGAGATTAGGTCAAATCGATGTGACAGATGGTTACAAAATCCGGGCTGACATTGACGAACACTATATCAACAGAATATTCCCGGGTCTTCCTGCTACCGTATTGATTGCAGGAAACACCTATAAACTGATCATCAAAAAGGTATACAGCCAGGTGAAAAATGGCAAATTCCAAGTGGATTTGGAATTTGAAGTTGACCGCCCGGACGAGCTAAGGAGAGGTCAAACCTTGCAGGTCATCTTGGCCTTAAGTGATGAGACCCAAGCCTTACTTTTACCTCGTGGAGCCTTCTACCAAAAAACCGGTGGTACATGGATCTATAAAGTATCTAAAGATGGGAAAACAGCCTATAAAACAGATATTAAAATCAATAGAAATAACCCCAAATATTATGAAGTAACGGCAGGACTTCAAGCTGGTGACAAGGTCATCACCTCTAGTTATGATAATTATGAAAGCGATTTACTGTTAAAACCTTAAGACAATGATCAAGATTAAAAACCTAGAAAAATACTACCGTACAGAAGAGGTAGAAACCATAGCCTTAAACAAATTAAATCTTAAAGTGGAACCGGGAGAATTTGTGGCCATCATGGGACCAAGCGGTTGCGGGAAATCTACCCTCTTAAACATCCTGGGACTATTGGATGATCCGGATGGAGGAGAATTCATCTTCAACGGAACAGATGTCACTCATTTTAACGAAAAGAAGAGAGCCGAACTAAGGAAGCAAACCCTAGGTTTTGTTTTCCAAAGTTTTAACCTTATTGATGAATTAACGGTGTTCGAAAATGTGGAACTCCCTCTGATTTACTTGAAAATAGGAGCTTCAGAACGTAAGAAACGTGTAGAAGAGGTTTTGGAAAAAATGCAGATCATGCACAGAAGAAATCACTTCCCTCAACAATTGTCCGGAGGACAACAGCAAAGAGTAGCCTTTGCCCGTGCCGTAGTTCACTCCCCGAAACTAATTCTTGCTGATGAGCCTACAGGTAACTTGGATAGTAATAACGGAAATGAAGTAATGCAGCTATTAAGTGACCTTAACGCTTCAGGCACTACGGTCATCATGGTTACACACAGTGAACATGACGCGCGCTATAGCCACAGAATCATTAGAATGTTAGATGGTCAAACCGTAACCGAAAACATACTGAGATGATCAAGAATTATTTCCTGGTAGCCTGGAGAAACCTCCTAAGGAACAGAGGATTTTCCTTTATTAATATTTTCGGCTTAGCCATAGGGATGGCTGCTGCTATACTTATTCTCCTTTGGATCAAATTTGAGACGAGCGTGGATAGAGAATATGCATTGGCAGACCGCATATATGTCATGTATAACCGCGATACTTTCAGTGGAGAAAAATGGGCTTGGTCAACTACCCCTACTGTGATGGGACCGGCTATCAAAAAAGACTATGCTGAGGTGGAAGAGACTGTGCGAGTTAGTAATGACCGACTTCTCTTAACAGTAGGTGATAAGCAACTGTACAGCCGTGGATTAATTGTAGATTCTGTCTTCTTTAAAGTATTTGACTTCGAAGCCATTAGTGGAGACCTTATCACCTCACTTAATAATCCTAACCATATCGTTGTTACTGAAGAATTAGCCTTGCAGCTATTTAGTACTACAGATGTATTAGGCCGTACGGTTAAAGTTGATAGCTCTGATTTATTCAAGATCTCCGCTGTCTTAAAGGACATGCCTAATAACTCAAGGTTTAAAACTTCCTATTTCCTTCCGTGGGAAATTATCAAAAAACGCGATTGGGACAATGGCAACTGGACGAATAACTCTATCTCTAATTATATACTTCTTAGAGAGAATGCGGATATAAATGCGTTCAATGAAAAAGTAAGAGATATTACCATTAGAAATACTCCTGGAAGTCCTACTACTACAGAGGTATTTGCCTATCCTATCACCCAAGCATACCTATACGGCAAGAGTGAAGATGGGAAATTAGTGGCAGGGAAATTGGTTACTGTAAGAATGTTTGGAGCTATAGTAACCTTTATAGTAATCATAGCTTGTATTAACTTTATGAACCTAACTACCGCCAGAAGTGAAAAAAGAGCAAAAGAAGTGGGAGTTCGTAAGGTGGCAGGTGCAAGCAGAGGGGTATTAATCGTTCAATTTCTGGGAGAATGCATTTTGCTTTCCCTTATAGCAGGGTTACTTGCATTGGTCTTAGTATTCGTAAGCTTACCGGCATTTAATTCTCTTATTGACAATCACCTGCAAATGGATCTGAGCCATCCTTTTTTCTGGATCAATTTCTTGGGATTTGTATTATTCACAGGCATCTTGGCCGGCTCCTATCCAGCCTTTTTACTTTCTTCGTTTCCTCCTGTTACGGCCTTAAAAGGAACTTTCAGAGTCTCGCCTTCGGGCTTTACCATCAGAAAAGTATTGGTTGTCTTACAATTCACCTTTGCCATCATATTGATCATCTCCACTTTGATCATTCAGAAACAGATCAAATTCGCGCAGAATAGAGAATTAGGATATGATCAGGAGAAACTAATCTATGTTCCCTTGACAGGTAGCATGCCTAGACAATTCACCTATATCAAGCAAGCTATCCTGAAGTCTGGCGCAGGTGTAGGAGTTACAAAATCCCTTAGCCCTATCACGGAGCAATGGTCGGACGGTTGGGGTTACTCTTGGCCGGGATCTGAACCTGATGATGAAAAGCTTGACTTCATCCGCTTTAGTGCTGACGCAGACTTTACCAAGGTCATGGGTGTGAACCTAATTCAGGGTAGGGATATTGATATCTACACTTACCCTACTGATTCTAACTCCGTGCTGCTAAATGAAGCTGCCGTTAAGAAGATGCGCATCAAAGATCCTATCGGACTAGTGATCAGCGATGAGGACACAAAATATACTGTTGTAGGAGTAATTAAGGACTTCATCATCGGATCCCCATATGAACCTATAAGACCTATGATGGTAATGGGACCTGGATCCTGGTTTAATATGATGCACATCAAGCTCAATCCGGATAGAGCTCTTTCTGATAACCTACAGCAAATAGAAAACATTCTTAAGGAATTTAACCCCAACTATCCATTTGAGTACAGGTTTGTTGACGAGCAGTATGCTAAGAAATTTGAAAATACACGAAGGACTGCTACTCTTTCCTCTTTGTTTACTGCATTGGCGATCATAATTTCATGTTTAGGCCTCTTTGGTTTATCTGCTTACATGGCAACGAATAGAGTGAAGGAGATTGGCGTTAGAAAAGTATTAGGTGCCAGCGTTAAAGATATTGTTATATTATTGACCAAAGATTTCCTTAAATTAGTAGGAATCTCCTTCCTGATCGCTAGCCCTATAGCCTGGTATATCATGAGAGAATGGCTAAAAGAATATACCTACAAGATAGACATGTCTGTTGACGTGTATGTACTGACCGGTCTCTTATGTTTCATAATAGCGGTGGCCACAGTCAGCTTACAAGCCATACGTGCAGCCACATCTAATCCTGTAAAAAGTCTTAGAACAGAGTGAGTCCAGAAGGACTCACTTTATTTATATAGAGGGAACGTTCCGCAAGAAATCTGCAAACGAAGCAGGGAAATTTGACTCCCTCCCATAAATATCAACCACAAAGCCTATGTTCTCCTCTTTATCAGTGAATAAATACAAGGCAGCATTATCACTAGGATCCGAAATACCCTCAAACCTATAGGTTCTTATCAAAAGAAGATCTTCAGGTACATACGCTTTGTTATTACCCACTAATTTTCCTTCTGGAGAAAACGTCAGCTCATGATCAAAACCTCTGTCAGCAAGCAATTCCATTACTTCGCTTAGTGTACTCATAGAGGTAGGAAGAAAGTCAGGTGTGGCCATAGTAAAGTTGTTTATAAATATTAACGTAAAGCACTTATATAAAGTGCAAATACCTTCATTTATAAGCCTTTACATTTCCTACTCCAATGCTATTTTAGACATACATTGTACAATTATACATTAGCACTATTTTAAGACAACAACAGCTATCAAATTGATCATTTGCACTACAACATTGTACAATTTCAAGAAATCTAAAAATAATTGTCTTATTCAGACCCCTAAATGTCTGTTTAACCTAAAATAGCATTGAATGAGATTCCCTTTTCTTCGAATTTTGAGCTCCCATAAGATAAATCAGCTAAAATAAATGTATATACAAACATTTTATACTGATGAGCAATAAACTGAAAGAAAGGACTACTTCGTTTAAGGATTCCCTTCAAATTAAAGAACAAGGATTATATCCTTATTTCCGCGCGATTGAATCCGGACAGGATACTGAAGTAAAGATTAGAGGACAGAGGGTGTTGATGTTCGGCTCAAACTCTTACCTAGGACTAACGAATCATCCCAAAGTCATAGAAGCTTCGCAAAAAGCTGCCATTCAATACGGCACCGGCTGTGCAGGCTCAAGATTTCTTAACGGAACTTTAGATCTCCATGAGCAATTAGAAGCAAAATTAGCTGAACACACCGGCAAAGAAGATGCTTTATTATTCTCTACAGGATTTCAAGCTAATTTAGGAGCACTTTCCTGTATCACAGGAAGACATGATTACATCCTTTTGGACGAAAGAAACCACGCTTCCATTATTGATGGCAGTAGATTATCTTTCTCTAAAGTGATCAAATATGCCCACAATAATCCCAAGGACTTAGAAAAGAAACTCTCCCTTCTTCCTGAGGAAAGTCTAAAGCTGATAGCCACTGATGGTATCTTCAGTATGGAAGGTGATATCGTCCGTTTACCGGAGATGGTAGAGGTAGCAAAAGCTTATGATGCGGCTATAGTAGTGGATGATGCTCATAGTTTAGGGGTTATAGGTGAAAAAGGAGCAGGTACTGCCTCCTATTTCGGCCTCACAGATGAGGTTGATCTAATAGTAGGTACTTTCAGTAAGTCCTTAGCATCTTTAGGGGGATTCATAGCCGGAACAAAAGATAGCATTGAATACTTGAAACACAAAGCCAGATCTGTGATGTTCAGTGCCAGTATGCCTCCTTCTGCAGTGGCATCTACTTTAGCTGCACTTGAAATCATGAGAGAGGAGCCTGAACATATGCAAAGACTTTGGGACAATACCCATTATATGAAGTCATTGTTAGTAGAGAACGGCTTTGACCTGGGTAAAACAGAAAGTCCAATTCTTCCTGTATACATCAGAGATAGTGAGAAAACCTTCAGAATCACACAAATGCTCTTTGAAAACGGAGTATTTGTTAATCCTGTGGTTTCTCCTGCAGTGCCATCTGAAGAATCTCTAATACGTCTATCCCTTATGGCTACGCATACCTTCGATCAGATTGAAGAAGCCGTAGATAAAATGATCAAAGCCAGAACTGCATTGAGAATTGGAACATTGGATACAGCTACCATATAATGATAGAAGTAGTAGAAAATAAGAAACAGCTTAAGGAATTCATAGACTTTCCACATGAGCTGTATAAGAATGATCCCTGCTATGTCCCTGAATTATATATAGGACAAAAGGAACTATTATGGAAAGCGGATAACCACCCTTTCTTTGATCATTCAGACATGCGCTTGTTCCTGGCTAAACGAGACAATAAAGTCGTAGGTAGGATAGCTGCTATTCTAAATAACAACCACATTGAATATACGCGCCAACCGGAAGGTTTCTTTGGTTTCTTCGATTGTGAAAACCAACAAGTAACGGCGAATGCCCTGCTTAACGAGGCAGCAAAATGGCTTAAAGGATATCAATTAAAGAACATCATAGGCCCCGTAAATCAATCTACTAATAATACCTGTGGGCTCTTAGTGGAGGGATTCAATACCCCTCCAGTAGTCATGATGCCCTACAATGCTCCTTACTATTCCGAATTACTAGAAAACTGGGGACTTCAAAAGAAAACTGACCTTCTGGCCTACGAAGTAAGCAAGGACAGTACTCAAAGCAAGGCCTTGAACCTTTTAGATAGGTTAATTTCCCGTCTGGAAAGTAAAGGAATTGTTATCCGCAGCATTAATACCAAGGACTTCAAGAATGAAGTGGCCAAGATCCGTGAGGTGTACAATACTGCCTGGGATAAAAACCTAGGTTTTGTACCAATGACGGAAAATGAATTCAAAGTAACGGCGAAGGAGTTGAAGATGATTCTTGATCCCAGGTTCGGAATTGTAGCTGAGAAAGAAGGTAAGATCATCGGATTTGCTATTGGCATACCAGACATCAATGAAATCCAAATAGATATGCCCAAAGGCCGTCTTTTCCCTACCGGTATATTTAAACTTTTATTCCGCAAGAATAAAGTTAGCACCCTTAGGGTAATGATGCTAGGTGTACTAGAAGAATATAGAAAATTAGGCATTGAAGCCTGTTTATATGGCAAAATAATTCGAAATGCTGAGGGCACAAACATAACCAAAGCAGAATGCTCATGGATGTTAGAGCATAATTATCTGATGAATCATGCTATAGAACAGATCAATGGTCGCCTGTACAAAAGATACAGGATCTATGAAAAAGCAATATGAAAAAGAAAGTTCTGATTACCGGTGCCAGTGGATTTCTAGGTTTCCACCTGATACAAGAAGCCATGGAGAGAGGCTATGAGGTGTATGGAGCAGTACGTCAAAATAGTCACACGGAACATTTACCATGTAAGTTAATCTCTCTTCCTTACGAAGACGAGCAGGCGTTACAGAGTCTTCTTCAGGAAAAGCGATTCGACTATATCGTACATGCGGCTGCAATGACGCGTGCTAAAAGGCCGGAGGATTATTACAAAGTTAATGTTCAATACTCCTTAAGCCTGGCAAAGGCAGCTTCCCTTTGTTCTGCCACCAAAAGCTTCCTCTTCGTAGGTAGCCTTGCGGCAATAGGTCCGGTAGGATACTCTTCTGCTCCTATCACAGAAAACTTCCCCAAAAATCCGGTTACTGGATACGGACGAAGCAAGAGAGAAGCAGAAGAAGAGCTGATAAAGATTCCATCCCTTCCATTGAAGATTGTCAGACCTACAGCCATTTACGGCCCAAGGGAAAAGGATCTGGAAGTATTAGTAAATACCATTCTTTCCGGATGGGATGCTTACATAGGCCACAAGCCGCAAAAACTAAGTTTTATCCATGGCAGAGATGCTGCCAGAGCCATTTGGGACTTGTCCGAATTAGAAGGCAAAGGGCCTGTAGACTTTAACTTGACTGATGGCAACGTTTACACCAGATATGACTTTGCTGATGCCATCAAGAAGATAACAGGAAAAAAAGCCATCCGACTTCATCTTCCCACAGGCTTAGTAAAACTCACTGCGGGATTACTAGAATTTCTATATAAAAACTCTGAAAAATTACCAGTACTCTACAAAGAAAGACTTCATGAACTAACAGCTGAAAGTTGGGAAGTGGATATCAGTAGATTAAGAGAACACACTGCTTTTGAGCCCAAATATGATCTTATATCTGGCTTAGAAGACACCCTCAAATGGAAACAAAAAGGGCAATAGCTATGACTTATAAGAAAGGAATACTATTTATTCTTCTGTTCGGAAGAATAGCTACTGCATTAGCACAATCTACCATTGTAAGTGGTAAAGTAATAGATGCAGTGACAAAGGAGACTTTACCGTTTGTTACAGTAAGTATAGTAGGAGATAATAAAGCTGTGCCTACAGACGAGGACGGAAACTATTCTATAAGTGTGGATGAAAAGTTTAACCAACTTCAATTCAGATATGTAGGATATGCTACACAAATCAAGACTATCACCCACGGAAAATCCTTTAAATTAAATGTGGAACTGGATCTAGATGCTTCACTTCTAGGGGAAGTGGTAGTAAAACCTAAAGGTTATCGCTACAGAAATAGGGACAATCCTGCCGTTCAGCTCATCAGAAAGGTAATTGATCACAAAGACGAAAACCGCCTTTCCGGTCAAGAATATGCCCAATACGAGGAATATGAAAAAGTATCTCTCTCCCTCAGTAACCTTTCAGAAAAGTTTAGGAACAGAAGGATATTTAAAGATTATCAGTTCCTATTCGTAGAAGGTGAAGACCACAAATACCTCCTACCGGCTTACATGCGGGAGAAGATCACTCAGGTGTACTATAGAAAGTCGCCTCAAAAACTGCAGAGAAATGTCATCGCTGAAAAGCAGGTGGAGTTCGACAAGAAATTCATCAGCAATGAGAGTATCAGTGAATATACTTCTCACCTGTATGAAAATGTAGATATCTATTCCAATAATATCAATCTCCTGACGAACATGTTCCTGAGTCCCATTGCCGGCTCAGCACCTACATTCTATAAGTTCTTCATCACGGATACCTTAAAAAATGTTGAACCCCAACTGATAGAACTAAGTTTTGTACCAAGGAACAAGACAGATCTTTTATTCAGGGGAAAGTTGTACATCACTCTTGATGGAAAATATGCAGTCAAGTCAGCTAATTTGACCTTAGACAAGAACATTAATATCAACTTTATCCGGAGTATGCAAACTACTTTAGACTTTGCTCAAGACGGAAATGGAAGATATTATCTTGAGAATTCTGAGATCACCATGGAATTCGCCCTTACTGATAATGGTAGTGGTTTCCAAGGTAAAAGAAGTGTCTCCTACAAAGATTATATAGCGGGAGTTCCTATACCTGACGCCGCTTTTCATGCTAAAGTACAACCGTTAAATGACTTGAATTGGGAAGAGCTACGTCATAGACCCCTGGCAAAACAGGAAGCTAACATATATAGGAACGTTGACACCTTACAAACCATCACCTCTTTCAGAAGGGCGATGGACATTGGCACCATGCTGATAGCAGGTTATAAAGTAGCCGGCCCCTTAGAAGTAGGTCCTATCAATACCTTCTATAGCTTCAACCCTGTGGAAGGATTTCGGCTTAGGTTTGGAGGTAGAACTACCCCTGAAATGAGTAAACGTTTCTATGCAGAAACTTATGCTGCCTATGGTTTCAAAGACGAAAAATGGAAGTACTACTTAAGTGGAACTTATGCCCTCAACAATAAATCCATTTATAATTTTCCATTGCATTACATCAAGGCGAGTTACCAGAAAGACACTAAAATACCCGGAGAATCTCTGCAATTTGTACAGGAAGACAATTTCCTGCTTTCCTTCAAAAGGGGAGATAATTATAGATGGCTTTACAATGACACCTATACATTGGAATACATGCACGAATGGCAAAACCATTTCTCTTATCAATTGAAATTGTCCAAATGGAGACAGTTACCTGCCGGAATTTTGACCTACCAACATAGAAATCAGGAAGGCGTCCTGGTAGATCATCCTGAGCTTAATACCACTGAACTAAGTTTGGCTCTGAGATATGCGCCTAATGAAAAATTCATGCAGGGCAAACTCTATAGGTCTCCTCTATACAACAAATATCCTGTCTTTAACCTGACCTATATGGCAGGCATGAAGGGCTTCTTAGACGGTGAATACAATTACCATAATGTCAGTGCCAATATATTTAAACGGTTCTACCTATCCCAATTGGGCTATGCAGATATTACCGCAGAAGGGACTTATATCTTTGGGAATGGCATACCTTTTCCTTTACTAAACGTTCACCGTGCGAATCAAACCTACGCCTACCAGTTGAATGCCTATAACCTGATGAACTTCATGGAATTTGTAAGTGATCACTCTGCAGGCATGAATGTACAATACTACATGAACGGATTTATTTTCAATAAAATCCCATTATTCAAGAAGTTGAAATGGAGAGAAGTCTTTAGCTTTAAAGGACTATGGGGTGGGTTGAGAGATGAAAATAATCCTCAAAAGAATGCAAATGTTCTGATATTCCAGGAACAAGACGGAGTTCCTATTACGTATACCTTAAATAATGGTCCCTACATGGAGGCTTCAGCGGGTATTGCGAACATCTTTAAGTTATTTCGGGTGGATATTATTCGAAGATTGAATTACCTGGATCATCCGGATGCTCCGAAGTGGGGTGTACGTGCTAGGTTTAAATTAGATTTCTAATGCGGGTAGCTTTCATTGCCGAAATATTAATCAAGGAATTTGATGGAGCTTCCCGCACCATGTTCCAACTCATAGAGCGTATTCCATCTGAAGGGATGGATTTCCGCTTTTTCTGTGGTATGGCTCAAGAGAATTTGGAGGCTGTCACCCTACCCACCTTGAAGGTACCAGGAAACGAAACCTATAGATTTGTAGTACCTTGGGGAGGAAAACTTGAAAAGGAGTTAGATGGTTTCCAACCGGACGTTATACATATTGCTACCCCTTCTCTGCTTGGAAACGCTGCTCTCAAATATGCCAGAAAGAAGGGAATACCGGTGATCAGCATTTACCATACCCATTTCATCAGCTATATGGATTACTATCTTAAAAAAGCAAAGATCTTTATTCCTTTAGGGAAATGGTATATCAGAAGGTCCTACCAAAACTTCTACAATCACTGTGATTTGATTTATGTTCCATCCATCTCGATGATAGAGGAACTTAGTCATCTGGGTATTCAGAAATCCAGAATGAAATTATGGCAAAGAGGTATTGATCTATCCCTTTTCAGTCCCGAGAAAAGAAATCCCTCTCTCCTGCCGCAAAATTCGAAGAAAACCATTCTGTTTTCCAGCAGGTTAGTATGGGAAAAGAATCTGAAGACCTTGATAGACCTATATGTACTTCTTGAAAAAGAAGGGATGCCATATCATCTTTTGATAGCAGGATCAGGAGTGGCAGAAGAAGAGACGAAGAAAGCTATGCCTCAGGCTACATTCCTAGGGCATATATCTCATGATCTACTATCCAAATACTACGCTTCCTCAGATGTGTTTATTTTCCCATCCGTCACGGAGACCTTCGGTAACGTAGTATTAGAAGCCATGGCCTCCGGACTGCCTTCTGTTGTAGCCCGTGGTGGTGGATCTAAAGACTTCATCATTCCGGGGGAAAATGGTTATCTAGTGGAGCCAAATGACGCTAAGGAATACTTATTCTTTATAAAAGAAATACTCTCTGACGAGGAACTCCACAAAAAACTCAGTCTAAAGGCAGTTCAAATGGCGAAATCTTACGACTGGGAAGCGCTAGCTGCTACTTATTTCGAGGACCTTAAATCGCTAAAGCCATGAAAATACTTCGCTGGGGGCTGATCATTTCTGTGATTATTAGCTTGGGACTGTTTCTCAAAGCAACGGATTTTCAAGAGGTTTTTGAGATACTTAAGAAAATAGGTGCCAAAGCCTTCATTATACTATTAAGCACCTGTGCAGCATATCTTTTAGGAACCTGGGGATGGAAGTACTGCCTGGGAGAGAACGCTAATACCCTTTCCTTTGGGAGGTTATTTGTCCTCAGACATGTGGGAGAAACCCTGGCTTTATTTAATCCTACCAGCATACTTGCAGGGGACTGGCTAAAGAGCCACGGTTTACAAAAGGCAGGGATAAACCCGGAGGTGGCGAATAATTCTGTCATTCTCTCTAGGATACTGATGATCTTAACCCAGATGTTCTTATTGATATGCGCTTTAAGTTGGATGTATTTAGGAGGTAATCTTGAGGAGAAATGGAGATTAGGAGTAGGCATACTGCTTGGAATCCTTTTGATAACCCTTACGGTATTACTCATTCTTCTGTTCAAAGATGTGGATGAATCTTCATCGTATAAATGGTGGACCACCTTAAAATCCTACAAAAATGCCTTGAGAAATTATGTACTCCAATACCCCAAATATTCCATACTTGCGGCATTGTTTCTGATGTTGCATTGGATAGCAGGCTCTCTGGAAATGTACTTCATCCTCAGCTTTTTGGGCTATGATCTAAGCGTATTTCACGGGCTCTTGATGGACATGGGGGTGATCCTCATTAAATCTATAGGTGCCTTTATCCCCGGTCAATTGGGCCTTGAAGAAATAGCAAACAAAACAGTCATTCTGCTTATAGGGATAAGTTCTGCCAGTTTGTGGGTCTCGGTATCCATATTAAAAAGAAGTAGACAAATGTTCTGGTCAGCTATAGGAGGAATTTTATATCTGCTATACAGGAAAGAAATCTAACAATGGAAATACTTTTTGTAAGTCATAAATATCCGCCTAGTACCGGTGGAATGGAGAAGCAAAGCTTTGAACTCATTAATGGAATGAAACGCTATGCCAAGGTACACATGCTTGTGTATGAAGGCCAAGAGTCCCTTCTCAGCTTCTTCATCCATTTACAAAAAAGGATAACACAAATCATCAAAGAAAATCCTGGAATTCAAATGGTCCATTTTAACGATGGACTGATAGGCACTTTCTGTAGTTTCCATAAATCCTATGCTCATATAGCTCGTTCCGTAACCCTACATGGATTAGATGTAACCTTCCCCAGCTCTTTTTACAGGATTAGATTACTTACACGAATGAACCGCTATGACAAGATCATTGCGGTAAGTGATGCCACAGCAAAAGAAGCCATTAAATCAGGTTTGGATCCTGAAAAAGTAGTGGTTGTAGCTAATGGTGTAGATACAAAGGAAAATGCTTATTCTGCAGAGGAACTCCCCATTATAGACCCCAGACCCTTCCTTCTTATGCTAGGAAGACCGGTGGAAAGAAAAGGTTTCTCTTGGTTCATAAATCACGTACTTCCTTTGGTTAGAAAAAAATACCAACTCATAATCGTCGGGCCATATAAAGAAGTACCAAACCTTTTGGAAAGGATATTGCACATTTTGCCCAAAAAACTGAGAACTAGAATTATGCTCTTTCTAGGTTTCCCTTCTGATTCAGTAAACCTAAGAAAGCTTCTACCAGGTAATCCTGATGTGAAACATTTGGGTCATTTGCCCTATACTACCATTGTACAACTTTTTAGAAGATCAGCGGCTTTCATAATGCCAAACATACATCAGGAGGGTGACATGGAAGGGTTTGGCTTAGTATGTTTAGAAGCGTCAGTGAACGGTGCCCTAGTTCTGGCCTCTCAAGTCGATGGAATTCCTTCCGCCATTCATTCCTACAAAAATGGGATATTATTACCTGCTGATGATCCCAATGCCTGGGCTAAAACCCTAATGGATCTGGAAAAGTATCAGAATAAGAAAGAAGCATTTACTCTATATACTAAAGAAAATTTTTCATGGGACCGCATGGTAAAAGCTTACCTGAAGGTCTTTCAAAATGACCATGTGCTATAAGAAATTATTACTGCTAATACTTTTACCACAGTTCATATTTGCTCAACTAAGCATAGAAGTTGAAACGGAAAATGGTGGGATGCTAACGCAAAAAAGTGTCAAAAGTACTACCTATGAAGATGCGTACTACAATGGCATAAATGCCCGTGTGGGATGGAAATCATCCGGAAAAAAGGATCATTACCATCAAATTTACAACTATCCCGTATACGGTATAGGTTTTTACTCAAGTACCTTCAATTCTGACATCATAGGAAATCCTTTCGCCTTATATGGTTTTGTAGACACTCCCATTTCTCCAAAATCTAATTCCAAATGGGGCTTTGATTATAGAATAGGGCTTGGTCTGTCCGGGAATTTCAACCCATATGATGAGGATAAAAACCCTTTGAATCTAGTTATAGGCTCAAAAACGAACGTTTTCATAGACTTCGGCTTAAGAACTACATATAGATGGCATGAGAAATGGAAGGTGGGAGCGGGATTTTCTTTTCATCACTTTTCTAACGGATCCTTGTCTTTGCCCAACAAGGGTATTAATCTGGTGCCCTTTGCTGTAACTGTGATTTACGAACCGAAAAAAATCGAACCTTATGTAAGGCCAACAATTCCGGATTATCCTAAAAACTTGATCTTCGACTTTTCATACGGAAGTGGAGTAAAACAACTTCAAAAAACCTCCAAAGAGAGGTTTTGGAAAAGTACGGTTTCTCTGTACGCCAGCAAATACGTTTCACATAAATGGCGACTGGGAGGAGGATATGACTTTTTCTATTCTCAGTCGGGGAAAGAAGAGAGAATTGCCGGACAAAAAGCTGGTAGCTTAGGTGCCGTGCTAACCGGTGGACCTTCCTTATACATTGTACATCATCTAACTTCAGATCTAACCCTGAATGGAAACGTGGGATACTATTTACACAAACAGTCTTTCAATGGAGAACTTAAGAGGATCTTTTTAAGAGCTGGTGCCAGATACTACTTCTCTCATCCCTTTAATGCCGGCGTTTCCATCAAGGCACATGCAGGAAAGGCAGATTATATAGAATGGACCATTGGGTATACATTAAAAGGGCCCCAATGATGAGGCCCAGATAATCATAGCGCTTTATTAGTTGCTATTTCCGCATTTGACAAGGGGAAGATATAATTCTCATCATGAGGATCTACCCTTCCGGCCGTTAAAGAAGCCGAACCCTTCTGAGGAATTGGCAAAAGATTTCTCAATAGATCATTGGATCTAAAACCTTCGCCTAGAAGTTCAATCCTTCTCTCTTTCCAAATGCTTTCTAATAATCCTTGGCCTGTAGTGCTTTGAAAAGAATAATTAGGATCTGAGCGGTGATGCACTGCCTCTACCAAGGTCTTAGATAAACTCCATTCACCTTTCCTCACCAAGGCCTCCGCATAGTTCAAAAGTACTTCTGAATACCGAATGACTGGAATATAGTTCAAGAAGGGAGCTGTAGAGCCAAATTTAGCCAAGAAGGCTCTTCCATTATTGATTCTTAACCATTGCCTCCTAGCATCCCTTTCCCCCCATTGAGGATCACCAAAAATACCTGTAGGATTGAGGTGATATTCTGAATTCGTATTATAAATGTACGCTATTGCGCTCTGCCCCCCGAGATTATCCAAAGAGGAGAACGGCATGGAGAAAATGGACTCCGTAGTAGTAAAATTATTCTGAAAAATCTGTACCACGTCTTGTAGCTCATGATTTACACCGCTTGTAGCTTTGAATGGCGACTGGATTTGCGGTACAATCTTTCTAGCTTCTTCCACTACCTTATCCCATTTCCCTAAGGTTAAATACACTCTTGTTTTAAGGGCGATAGCTGTATTCCTATGAGCTCTGGTAGTATTTAAGAGTGCGGTACTATAATTAGCCGGTAAAGATGCCTCTGCATCATCCAAATCTTTGATGATTTGCTGATAAACTTCTGCTACAGAACTACGCGCCAGATCATTGTTCGCGGGAGTAGTTTCTGCTAATAGTCGCAAAGGAAGACCCGGATTTTGTCCTTCCTTATCAGCATAAGGCCGCGCATATACAGTAACTAAACTATAGTAGGTTAAAGCCCTCAGAAACTTAGCCTCTCCTATGTATGCTGCAGCCTGAGATTCACTAATCACTCCCTTACTTCGACCCAAACCATCTATCAAAATATTGGCTTGGTTTATGGTTGTATAGCCTGCCGACCACAGATTGATAATATCATTTGAACCAGAGGAATAGGAGTTATTCCAACTTTCATATCCGGTAAATGTATTCCCCGTGATATTGATAAAATCCTCCCCTCTCACGTCATTATAAAGAAGGTATCTGCCACCGTAAAGACTTGAATTTTTAATGGCTTTGTAGATCCCGTTGACCAGAGCCTCTATTCTTTCTGGAGTATTAAACACATCAGCAGAACTAAGCTGAGTAGGAGGAACGGTATGGAGAAGCTTATCTTGATCACAAGCTGTAAATCCTAAAAGTGATATAGCAATGAATATCTTTTTCATGTGTCTATTAATTATAATCCTAGATTAATTCCAAAAGTGTACGTTCTAGCTTGGCCAATAGCATTCAATTCTACCCCGGGAGAAGTATTTGAGTTGCTATTTGAAGATGATTCCGGATCTAAGCCGCTGTATTTGGTCCATAAGAAAGCATTGGATACTTGAGCATAAACCCTAATACTATTCGCCCCTAACCTATTCACTAGCGTAAATGGCACCCTATATCCTAAAGAAATGTTTTGTAAGCGTACAAAATCTCCTTTCTCTACATTGGTTGACACTGGTCCATTGTTTCCATTTGATAATTGATCATTATAAACTAGCCTAGGAATATCTGTGATATCTCCCGGTTTTTGCCAACGTTTCAAAATCTCGGTGCTATTATTAAAATATCTCTGATCCAAAAGGGTAGCTCGTGTACCGTTCATGATGTAATTCCCTCCAGCAAATGTGAAATTCAAACCGGCATCCCAGGAGCTATAAGAGAAACTATGATTAAATCCACCGTAGAAGATAGGCAATGCATTCCCCAAAATTTGATAATCTGCGGCAGTGATAGCTGGTGCCTCACGTCCATCCAAATAAGACCATCTATAATCTCCAGGTCCTGCTACATGAGTAAATTGTACCTTCTCACCATTCTTATTGATGAAAATTTGTCTACCGTTCTCCGGATTAACACCATCCACCACAGCACCATATAAACTACCTACTGAAAATCCCACTCGCGTTATATTAAAAGCATTAGCCGCTACATGCGTGGTGCCAATGATATCAGCGTTTCCTTCTGCTAGCGCAGTTACCCGGTTCTTTACGATGGTAAAGTTTAGATTGGCATTCCATGAAAACTTGCCTTTTTTCACCACATCTCCACTAAGGCTAATTTCTAAACCCCTATTATACAAAGAGCCTACATTTGCTAAAATGGCATCACCCGGTATCCCTTTAGAAGGTGCTTGGGGAGAACTGAGAATGAGACCATTCACATCATTATTGAACCAGGTTACTTCTCCTTGTATACGGTTCTTAAGTAAGCCAAACTCCAGACCTACGTTTGTCTGATCACTGGTTTCCCAACCTAAATCCGGATTTCCGGCTTGAGCCAAACCCCATGTAGGCACTGTGCCGTATAAAGATGCTCCATACAGTTCTAAGGAACCATAGGCATTATTTATATTACCATTCCCTACTCTACCCCAACTAGCCTTTACTTTGGCGGAACTAAGTATATCACCTTTAGGGAAGAAAGCTTCTTCAGAAATCAACCATCCCAGGGAAGCTCCTCCAAAATCCCCAAATTTGTAATTCGCACCTAGAGGTGAACTTCCGTCTCTCCGATAATTGAGTGTAAGGAAGTATTTATCCAAATAATCATAGGTGATCCTACCAAAATAGGAGATATAAGCTTTTTCTTCCAAAGAATTACCGGTCGGTGTGATATTTCCCCAAGTGCCTTGGTAGTTTTCGAAATACGTATCAGCCGCCTGAGTAACAGAGGCACCCCATGACGAGTTTTCAAATTTCTGTACATCATATCCGGCCAATAAACCTAAGTGACTTGTAGACCTTCGTAGGTCATACTGCAAAGTGGTGGTCCAGTTCCAGTTGTTCCTCAAAGCCGCTATTTGATAAGCATTACCTCCGGTTGTCGTTGAGGAACTTCCTACTTTGGAGCTGTTAAAGCCTATATTTTCAACCTTTAAGCGGTCAATGGAATAGGTAGTATTCAAATCTAATCCTTTTGCTAGGTTCAATGTTGCCCCAAGGTTACCTAGAATCCTGTCGTTCTCCGAAGTATATTTTGACAAAGCAAAAAGAGCCACAGGATTATAATAGGCACTAACTATCTTATTCTTTCCATTTCCTATCTGGCCTGTAGAGGTGACGTTCCAAGACCCGTCAGGAAGGTATGGATCCACGTTTGGCGGAAGGATAAATGACATCCTCGCTGCTCCTATGATCAACTGAGCATTATTAGGCAAAGAACCGGAGTTAGGAGACTGGTTAAAAGTATTGTTAAAACTAAAGTTACCTCTAAGTTTTAGTCTTTCGCTTACTCTATGGTCTATATTAAATCTTACCCCTGCTCTGCGGAAATCATTGTCTTGTAAGAAGCCTTTTTGGTCGGAATAATTGGCGGAGAAGAAATAGGAAGTTGCAGCAGTTCCTCCGGAGATATTTAGTCCATGATGGTGGGACACACCGGTTCTATAAATGTAGTCATACCATCGCGTATCTACAGGTGTGCCATCAGGGTGCTGATCAGCGAAGAACTGTTCGTAATTTTCAACGGATTGTCCTGCTAAAATCCTAGAATTCAAAACTGCTTCATTTTTGATGGCCACAAACTGTTCCGCATTGAGAAGTTTTGGCAGTCGAACAGCTTCAGAAGCTCCTACCCAACCTTCATAACTAACTTTGGCCTTTCCTTCTTTTCCTCTTTTAGTGGTGATCAAAAGAACCCCTGCTGCGGCTCTAGAACCGTAGATGGCCGTAGATGCTGCATCTTTAAGGATATCTATAGATTCAATATCCGCAGGGTTAATGTCACCTAAAGGGTTATTCGGCACGTTTGAATCCCCGGAAACATTACCTGTATTTACAGGTATACCGTCTACTACGATGAGTGGATAAGAGCTTAAGGAAATGGAATTGACCCCACGGATTCTTATCACAGGAGGGTTGTTAAGTACTCCGTTAGGTTGTGCAATACTTACACCGGCTGCTCGCCCTTGTAAGGCTTGATCAAAAGACTGAACAGGTTGTTCTTTAATGGCATCTCCTTTGATCTGTACGGCAGACCCTGTGAATTCATTCTTGTTTCTAGTGCCGTAACCTACTACCAAGAGTTCCGTCAACTGCTGGTTATCTTCCTCTAATTCCACTACAAGCTGGGTATTAAAACCAGGTAGGACTTCTACTTCTTTGGATTTATACCCCACGCTGGTAAAAACGAGTACCACCTTAGCATCTGGAATCTGCAAACTGAACCTACCATCGGCATCTGAAATGGCAGCAGCGAGTTGACCCTTAATGGCTATAGACACTCCGGGCAGAGGACCGTTTGCATCCTTCACTAGACCTTCTAAATTCCTGTTTGCCCATGCACTGCCAAATATCAGCAATAATGGCAAGGCCAGGAGGCAATGACGATAAAAATAGACGTGCTTCATATTTAATATATTTATTCTATAGGTTAACTATAGTTTCAAATGTAGACGTGTACTTTTATCAGCGCAAATGGAAAATGAAAATTCATTTGAAAAAGAAAATAAATCCCCGAAATAATCCCAAAAGTCCAGTTAAACGCCACAAAAACTGGAATTACAAGCTTAGATGTAGGTTTCTCACGCCTTAACCGCATGCTTTCACTTATTGAGTGCGAATAGCCCCAACCTAAGGCTGTGCGGACAGCCCCTAAAAAAATCTTTTTATTCTACTAGCACATGTATACCGGCCATCTTTGCCTTATAAGCAATCTTCTCCTTAAGTCCATAATAACTCCAATTCCTCAAAAGCATAGGATCTTCCTTTGCTAATTCTTCCTTATAGGATTGGTTGACCAAAAGAATGGTTCCGGCACCAGCCTTAACACAATAGTCTATTAACCTCCTGCTGTAGAGATGTAGTTTCTCTTCAATGTAATTCTTCTCCTTTTCTTTATAGTGCTTTAAACACTTATACCTCTCTTCTTTCCCTTTCCCTCCTGATCTGTAGGCGCAAGCTTGCTGAAGTCTTCTCCGGGCAGCTTGGATAGATAACCTTCTATAAAGGAATTCCTCTTTGGATCCAATTTGAAATTCATCTTTACCAATTTTAATGACCAAAGGATATTCTAATGAAAGGGCAACTTCCGCTATCAGGGTTTTATCCAAACTATGTTTAGCCTTCTCCACTTCCACACTGGCAAGGAGATAGATCTTATTGTTCTTAATCTGCAATGCACTCTGGCGTAAAGCAATCTCACCTTTGACTATCTTCTTCAAAAGAGACTTTAATTCTGATCTATCTCTACCTAAATAGGTCTTGAAGGGGATTCGAAAGAGATATAGTAGGAAATTCTTTCCGTCTCCTGCCTCCTCCCATCTCATCTCTCTACTGGAAAATGGAATGGGTATATCCCTCCTATAGTTAGGCAATGACTTCTCTCCTCTCCAATACAGGTCTCTATTCGCTTGATAAGTCCTGTATACCGCTTGATTTAGATTACTCATGGTATTGGAAGGAAGAACCTTCAGAAAATGTGCACTTAACTGCCTATAAGTAGAGTTCATCCTTGAAGTATTCAGCACCCCTCCTTCTTTCTTTTTATGATCCGCCAAAGATATCTTAGCGTCTTCCGCCAGGTATACCATCTCTTTCCACCTGTCTTGTATAAATAAATGGGTATGAATCAAGTTCGCAGCTTTACATGTATGCCTTTGGAACTCATATAGACGGTCATAATAGGATTTCAAAATTTCTCTATCCTTACAAGGAATAACTAACTGTATTTTTCGAGTAAGAATGATTTTTTCCATGTTTAAAAACAGTAAAAGCTTGTATAAAGATTTCCCTTACCCGCGAAACAGGCATTTGTAAGGCTTGACCAATATCATCAAAGGAAGCACCTAATTCATATCTCAGCTTTAAGACCTCCGCTTGCTCAGGCGTTAAGCGCTCATCTACCCTTATCGTTTCCATCTTCGAAGCACTACTTAACTTGCTACTATCAGCTACTAAGGTCTTCAGCTGAACTATACATTTGTTCACCTTATTAGCAACTTCATAATCCCGAATCCCCCCTAAGTAGAAGGCTATACGCTCATAATTGAAATTAAAACGAAGACAAAGACGAATGAACAACTCCTGCTCTCTCCCTAAATGCGGCAACAAACGATGGATAGAATCTAGCTTCTCTTGATCTGATGCATCCGGTTGAAGTTCTTCTGTAACCTCCTCTTCCACCGCCCTATGACCTATTAGGATATCAGGGTCATCATAATCAAAATAATAAAGCATACTTTTCCTAAACTCATTACTTCGTTTCCTATGGAAGGCTTTCGCGGCCTCTTGCACTTGGCGCTTAAGAAACTCATGCATACTCTCTACTGAATCCACCTGTGCCCGATTAAGCCAAAGACGTAAAAACGCTTCCTGTACAGCACACTGCGCATCTAAATCATCCCTCATATACCTAAATGCACGAAAGGTATACCAGGGGAAAAATCTACGATAGAAATAGGACAGTCCGGCTTCATTACCGTTTTTCAGTTTGATGAGGTTGATGTTTTCAATGTTCATGGGTCTTAAGAAATGTTTTGCTCATTAATGTTAGCATCTAAAATTTCCAACAATTCGTAAACACGCTTTACGTCTTCAATACTTTCTTTTGGTATTCCTTTAAGCTGCAACAACTTAAGCAAATTCAGAAGGGCTATCTTGTAATATTCAGGTTGAGGAAGAACTAGTCTCATAAAAACTATGTTATCTTTTTTCGCTATAAACATAACGTTTTTCAATACACCAAGCAAAAATTTATATCGTTTTCTAATATATTTATATTGCAATACATAAGAGTATGACCAAGAAAAAGACACCTTTCGGAAAATACCTGGAATCCAAATCTATAAATCAAGCTGCTTTAGCTAGAACCACAGGAATTAGACCTAACCGCATAAGCGAATTCGCTACACAAGATTGTTTGAAAATGAGAGCTGATGAGATATACCTACTTGCAAAAGCTTTAGGTGAACGTCCGGGCACATTGCTGGACTACCTGCTTGCAGAAATCAAAAGCTGATAACCATTGCAAATGAAATAGGAAGAAAAATTCTACGCTAGAAAATAAGAGAATAAAAAAGTCAAAAAATGGGATAAAATAGATGTCGAAATCCTTCTATATTTTCTCAAAAATTTTAAGTAAGTTTGAATAGTAAATGTATGCTCATGGAACCAAAAATACACGAAGGAAAAAATGTTAAAAGATTTCGGGAAATGCTAGGCATTAAACAAGAAGCCTTAGCACAAGAACTGGGCGAAGACTGGACCCAGAAAAAGGTTTCATTGATGGAACAAAAAGCCGTACTTGAACCCGAAGTGCTCTACAAGGTTTCAAAAGCCCTAAATATACCAGATATGGCCATCAAGAATTTTGATGAAGAAAAAGCGATCACCATAATCGCAAATACCGTAAATAATAATGACCACGCCACTGGCAACTCATTATTCAATTATCAACCCATCTTTAATCCTATCGATAAGATAGTTCAGCTTCACGAAGAAAAAATTCAACTCTACGAGAGAATGTTGCGTGAAAAAGAAGATATGATCAATAAACTGGAGAAATTACTTCCCCAAAATTAATACCAGGGAGTTTCTAACTCCCTCTTAACACCACCCGTTAAAGCTCCCAAACCTCAACCGGCGACCGTCACTTACATTCCTAAAATTCCCAGTAATAGGAGAAGCAACACCACAATAATTCCAACCTTTTCTTTCATAACCTTATGCATTTGTTTTCTAGCTTTATAGGATAACACGAAATAATTCCGATTTGAAAATAAAACAATAATTCAAAACCTAAAACATTACCATTCGTATTTTTATTTAACGGTACCGCTTGCATCCCCAAAAAACATCCTTAAAAAATATATATACTAATTAGTAAAATACAATTATTTACTTTTTTTATACTATCATTTGTCGGTTCAACCCGCTTTTTATAGTCTTTTTTAACTATAAACTACCAACAAGTTTCACATCCTTATAAAAAACTTTCATTTGCTTACACACAGCTTAACACCTTTTTTTTATACTTTCGCTTCGAAACATTTTTTAACATCATGCGAAAAACTTTAACCCTAATCCTGCTGAGTTCCGCTCTCACTTGGGCACAAAAACCTAACTACGAACAGGCTGCAAAATTCTCCCCTACCAAACTTAGGACCCTCATCTTCTCCACTGAAGTAAGGCCTTCCTGGATCAATCATTCAGATAAATTTTGGTACGAATACCAAACCTCCTCAGGTAAGAAATGGTACCTCGTAGATCCTAATGCCAAAACCAAACAGCCCCTGTTCGACAATAGCGACTTGGCCCGTCAGATCACCCGCATAGTAAAGAACCCCTTTGACGCCCAACACCTACCTATTGAAAACCTAGAATTTACAGAAGACGAAAGAAGCATTCGATTCGAAGTAAAAAGCACAAAAGACACTATAAAATCAAAAGAAGAACTAGCTAAACTCAAGAACAAAGCTGATTCTCTCAAAAAGAAAACATTCTACCTAGAATATGACTTGCTCACTAAACAGGTAAAAGAGATCAATGAATCTCTTAAGGTTAAACCCAGACCTACCTGGGCCTCTTATTCTCCAGACACCATGAAAATCTTCTTCGCGAAGAATTACAACCTATACTGGATGGATAGAGCTAACTTCGAAAAGGCCATCAAAGATGAAAACGACTCCACTATAGTAGAACACCAGATCACTAAAGATGGAGTTCAATATTATGCCTGGGGTGGAGACCAATACAGCACCACCACCGGCGGAGATGAAAAGGAAGAATCCAAAAGGAAAAACGTATGGATAAGTTGGTCGCCCGACGCAAAATACTTCGTCCTTACCCGCAAAGACAATCGTCACCTTAATCCCATGTGGGTTATCAATAACGTAGGAGGAAAACGCCCTACTTTAGAAACTTACAAGTATCAAATGCCCGGAGAAACGGACTCCACAGAGGTAGAACTTCACTTGTTTAATGCAGAGACCCTTACTTCAAAAAAGATCCACGTCAATGCTTTTAAAAACCAAACGGTAAGCATCTATACCAAAAACAGAGACAAAAGCAGCTACAAAGGCAAACTGTATATCAATTATTGGTTGGGCGACGAAAAAGAATTCTATATCAGCAGATCCAGTAGAGACCTGAAGAGAATTGATATCGTAGCCGTTGGAGTAGATGGCTCAGTGAGAAACGTGGTTAGTGAAAGGTCAAATGTCTATCTAGACATCAAGAAACCTTATTTTGTCAATAATAATACACAGTTTATACACTGGTCGCAAAGAGACGGATGGGGCCATTTCTACCTATACCAAAAGGACGGCACCTTAATACGTCAATTGACACAAGGAGATTATAACACAGAAGACGTAACAGGATATGATCCTAAAACCCAAACCTACACCTTTACGGCTAACGGAAAAGAGACAGGTGAAGACCCTTATTACCTACACCACTATGCACAGTCGCTTCTAGGAGGAGAACCTAAATTATTGAACAAAGGCAACTTTGATCACCAAATCATGACTAGTGAAAGCGGCAAGTACTTTGTAAATAACTCCTCTAGAGTAAACACCATACCGATCTCAGATCTATATGATAACAAAGGAAATCTTATACTGAAATTAGAGGAAGCAGACCTAAGCCTTCTATTTGCCGCAGGCTACAAGTTCCCTGAACCTTTCAAAGTAAAAGCCGGAGATGGAATCACTGACCTATACGGAGTGATGTACAAGCCATTCGACTTTGACTCTACCAAAACCTATCCTATCATAGAATATGTATATCCAGGTCCACAAACGGAAGCCGTTAACAAATCTTTTGGTAGAAGCATGGATCGTGTAGATCGTTTGGCACAAATGGGCTTCATAGTGATTACGGTAGGCAACAGAGGAGGGCACCCTGCCCGCTCCAAATGGTACCATACGTATGGATATGGCAACCTTAGGGATTATGGTTTAGAAGACAAAAAGGTTACCGTAGAACAATTAGCAGCAAGACATAAATACATAGATATCAACAAAGTAGGAATTACCGGACATTCCGGAGGTGGATTCATGAGTACTGCTGCTATGCTAGTTTATCCTGACTTCTTTAAAGTAGCCGTTTCAGCTGCCGGTAACCATGAAAACAATATTTACAACAGATGGTGGAGTGAACGTCATCACGGCGTAACGGAAAAAGTAAGTGCCAAAGGAGATACTACCTTCTCTTACGCTATTGAGAAGAATACAGAACTAGCTAAGAATCTAAAAGGCAAATTACTTCTAGCCACAGGAGACATTGACAATAATGTCCATCCCGCTAACACCATTCGCATGGCTGACGCACTGATTAAAGCCAATAAGAGATTTGATATTGTCTTATTACCGGGGCAGCGTCATGCCTTCGGCAACATGACTGAATACTTCTTCTGGAAGATGGCGGATTACTTCTCTGAACACCTTTTAGGAATATCTAAGAGGGATGAAGTAGATATAGTAGAGATCAATAAAGAAATCCCATTAAAACGCTAAAACAAAGGAGCCGTCTAAAAAGGTAGATGGGTGGTCTGAGAATTGAATATTTAGACACCCTGCCTGTAGGGGGGTACGAATAAAAATAGCAAAAAACATGAGAGGCTGACCATTTTGGACAGCCTCTTCTTTTATCTTCCTAAAACATCTAAAGCTTTATTCAGTCGCTTCAACGTTTCTTCTTTACCTATAATCTCCATAATCAGCATCAAATCAGGCCCTTTACCTTGACCTGTAACCGCCAAACGTAAAGCTTGCATCACTTTACCCGGTTTAATAGATGCGGCTTCTAAACCTGAGAATAAAGCATCATGCAAATCCTGAGACTGGAAGTTTGAAACGCCTTCCAAAGTGGAAATGATCACCGGCATGGCTTGCTTAGCTAAATCATCCCATTTCTTTGCAGCTACCTCTTCCTCATAAGTGTCCGGAGATGCAAATAGGAAAGTTACACCTTGAGTCATTTCCTTAACGAAGTCCACTCGGTCCTTCATCAAGGCCACAATCTTTTCTGCCCATTCAGGTTGAGGCAAACTAGCCTTCAACTCATCCGCTAAAACGGCATTATCTTTCTTTCTTAGATATTGCTGATTGAACCATTTGGCTTTCTGCACGTCAAAGCGAGCTCCGGCTTTTTGGATATTATGAATATCGAAGAGAGAGATCAATTCTTCTTTAGAAAGAATCTCCTGATCATTACCCGGATTCCACCCCAATAGTGCCAGGAAGTTCATCACCGCCTCCGGATAATATCCATCTTCACGAAAACCTCTGGAAATCTCAGCGGTGTTTGGATCCTTCCACTCCAAAGGGAATACAGGGAAATCACCCAACAAGCCATCTCTCTTACTTAACTTTCCATTTCCTTCCGGTTTCAAAAGTAAAGGCAAATGCGCAAACTCAGGTGCTTGCCATCCAAAAGCCTTATACAATAAAATGTGCAAAGGGGCTGAAGGCAACCATTCCTCTCCACGTATAACATGGGTAATTCCCATCATGTGGTCATCCACAATATTCGCCAAGTGATAAGTAGGCATCCCATCACTTTTCATTAAGACCTTGTCATCTATGGTAGAAGAATGTACGGAAACCCATCCGCGAACCAGATCTTTAAACCTTACCTCATCCTTCAATGGAACCTTCAAACGGATCACATAAGGCTGACCGGAAGAAATTCTCTCTTCAACTTCTTCAGCAGGCAAGGTGATAGAATTCTTCATCTTCATACGGGTGAAGGCATTGTAAGAGATATTATCCACTTTAGCAGCCTCTAACTCCTTACGCATCTGATCTAACTCCTCGGGGGTATCAAAAGCGTAGTAGGCTTTACCCTCATCCAGTAATTGTTGTGCATATTTTGCATAGATGTCCTTTCGCTCTGACTGTACGTACGGACCAGCATCTCCTCCTACGCCTACACCTTCGTCTATCTCTATCCCAAGCCATTGTAATGCCTCCTGAATATAATCTGTAGCACCGGGAACGAAACGAGTTTGATCCGTGTCCTCTATACGAAGCAACATTTTCCCACCCATCTTACGGGCGAAGAGGTAATTATATAATGCGGTGCGTACCCCGCCAATATGCAAAGGCCCTGTGGGGCTCGGTGCAAATCTCACTCTAACACTCATCTTGCAATTTTAAAAGAAAGTGCAAAATTAAGCTTTATTTACGAAGATTGTTCCAAAAACCTAAGCTTTCCTGATTCTTAGAAACAAGGAACTGCCAAAAGGAGAAGCCTTTAATATTTTCCTTTCCCAGGTACAAAGCGTATAAAAGAACTGATTCAGCCAAGGCGAAGGCAATGAAACATCAGATTTAACCTCCTTTACCAAATTTAATTTCAATTGAATTCTTTGTATAGTTCTGGCTATCAATATAAAGGGAGACAAAAACAGAGACCAATACGTAGCCTTTTCCAACTTTAAATCCGGATATTTTTCAAGTAATTTTTCAAAGTCTTTCAGCACAAATCTCCGCTTACTTCCTACGGCTAAATCATGAATCCCACGAAATACCGGGAAAGCCTGGTTATTCGTAATCAATATCCCACCCGGCTTAAGCGCAGCATACAGTCGGTAAAAGGCTTGCTCTAGTCCTTCATCGTCCATTTGATACAAAACATCATTACTGATAACTACATCAAACTGCCCTAAGGAAAAACGAGTTATGTCTCCCTGCTGAACATTCAGGCCTCGATCTCCGCTAAAGGCTACAGCATGTTCATTAAAATCAAAACCCTGAATATCCTGCACGCCTTCCTTGAGAAGTCGGGACATCAATCCGCCCGTTCCGCACCCGGCATCTAAGATCTTTAATTGAGTGAAATGAGGAAGGGCTTTCAACTCCTCTACTACTCTATCATGCAAAATCCTATACCACCAGAGGCTGTCTTCTACCTCATACATGGCTTGGTACTCCTGGTAATTTATAAACAAGGTTATATTGTCGTTTCGTTTGAAATCACTTGAATTTCCGGCTTGTGATAAACCGTAGAGCCGGCAGGCACACTTTTAGTCAACCACACATTACCTCCAATGATACTTCCTGCACCGATGACCGTATTTCCGCCAAGTATCGTAGCACCGGCATAGATGATCACATCATCCTCCACCGTAGGATGACGTTTCGTATTTTCCAGAGATTTCTCCACGAATAACGCTCCCAGAGTCACCCCTTGGTAAATCTTTACATTTTTACCTATAAATGTGGTTTCACCGATCACCACACCCGTACCGTGATCAATGTAGAAATGCTCACCAATCTTCGCCCCAGGATGGATATCTATACCTGTCCTAGAATGCGCGTACTCCGTTAAAATCCTTGGAATAAATCCTATCTCCAATTGATGTAGAGCATGAGCAACTCTATAGAAAAAGATGGCGAAAAAGCCTGGATAAACTCGTATCACTTCATACATAGACTTAGCCGCAGGATCACCTTTTAAAATGGCGTCTAAATCCGTACTTAAGATCCTATACAATTCCGGAATTCCATCTACAAATGCTCTGGATTTCTCTTCAGAACCACAATTCCTACATTCTGCCGTAGCATTCAATATGGCCTTTAAATCATTCCCTATATTCCAAAATTCTCCTTCCACCTCATCTGCACTGCGGAAGAAGTCCTTACTCCTTTCCGGGAAAAGCAGATCAAAAACGCGTAATGCCCAGGCTGTAATATCTTTAGAAGGCGGAATATCCGGAACATTCTGATGCTTGTTGTAGAGGAATTCAATAAATTTCTTATCCATGGTATTAGTTGAGTCTCCTTTGTATTAAGCTATCTACCAGCCCAAAGAAGACATCAGGTTTTAATGTGCGCCAATTTTCCATTTGCAAGGTACCACCAAAATGCAAATAATAATCTAACTTATACTTCTCCAGCTCTTCCATCACGAATTTTCGGATATTCAAAAGGGCTATCCAACCGGATTCTACATCCTCAAACCACTCCTCGTAATAATCATCTTCCCCTCCGTGAAACTGAAAAAGATTTTCGCCAATCAAAATAAAATGCTGAATGCCTGCTTTCACCAATTTATCTACCACCGTTCTCTTCAGATACATCACATCATTATGCAAAGTATCATTCCACTCTCCCATCAGTTCAATAACCGCGTACTTCAAGCTATAATTCACCATCAAAACCTTGATGTACAGAGTTTCTGAGCCAATAAAATCCCAATCAGGATGAATAACATACCCGTACACCGCATTCTCATAGTACTCCGCCTGTTCCTTGCCATAAAAAGGTCCTTTTCGATCTTTATACGGTTGGTAGTACTTGTTCCAATTATAAAATGGCTCTATTTCATGCATCCCGACAGCATTTTATTTAAATTTGTAACATGCAGAAAATTCAGTACAAATATAAAACGGAATACTTAACAGAATCCGAACCCCTTAAATTTAAGGAGGAAGATTTGGCTGAGGAGGAAATGATCTTAAACGTAGGTCCTCAGCACCCTTCCACCCATGGTGTACTGCGTTTGGAGGTTAAAACTGACGGTGAACTGATTAAGGAAGTAGTTCCGCATTTAGGCTACCTTCACAGATGCTTTGAAAAGCATGCAGAATCTCTACCTTTCCCTCAAGTGATTCCGTTTGTAGACCGTCTGGATTACCTAGCATCTATGAACTCAGAACATGCTTATGTTATGGGAGTGGAAAAAATGCTGGATCTGCAAATGCCGCAGCGTGTAGAGTACATTCGAGTGCTAGTAGCAGAATTGAATAGAATCGCTTCTCATTTCCTGGCTATTGGTAGCTATGCCTTAGATATTGGAGCGCAAACACCCTTCTTATGGCTTTTCCGCGACAGAGAAACCATTTTACGTATGTTAGAATGGGTTTCGGGAGGACGTTTACTATACAATTACATTTGGATTGGGGGACTTTTCTATGATCTTCCGGTGGGGTTTGAAGAGAAGTGTAAGGAATTCACAGCCTATGTCCGCCCAAAACTGGTAGAATTGCAGCAAATTATCATAGACAACCACCTTTTCATCAATAGGACTGCCGGAGTAGGTGTCTTACCTTTAGATCTGGCCATCAATTATGGCTGTACAGGACCCGTTCTCAGAGGTTCGGGACTTCGCTATGACCTTAGAAAAGTAGATGGATACTCTGTTTATCCGGAATTAGATTTTGATATTCCTGTAGGAGAAGGTAAGATGGGAAAGGTGGGCGACTCTTGGGACCGTAATTATGTTCGGTTACTGGAATGTTTTGAATCCCTAAAAATAATAGATCAGTGCCTAGAGAAGCTATTAAAAGAACACAAAAGGACTCGTGACTTTGATCCTCAAGCTTTGGTACCAAAGAAAATCCGCCCTAAAGCCATGGACTTCTATGTCAGGGCAGAAAACCCTAAGGGTGAATTGGGATTCTTCTTCAGAACAGACGGTAAAAGTGATACTCCCCTCAGGGTGAAATGTAGAGCGTGCTCCTTCCATAACCTTTCTGTCCTGCCGGCTCTTTCGAAGAACATATTGATGGCAGACCTGATTGCAATTGTAGGTTCATTGGACCTGGTTATGGGAGAAGTGGATAGGTAATTATTCTAATTCCCAAACGCTCGGGTGATTAGCATTCCTAATGGTCTTCCTGATCTCCATCCAAAAAGCCAAAACCAGATAGATAATCACAGGAGACCCCAGAGTAAAGAATGAAGCATAGATAAAATACTTCCTGATCGAAGAGGCTGAAAAGTTAAGCTTCTGCCCTATTTTCGAGCAGACGCCAAACATATTACTTTCCAATAGAAACTTAAGCTTATCCATATCCTTACAGAACTTGCTACAAATTTCAGTATTATTCCTGAAAATGAAACAAATAAATCATAAAATTTCCTAAAATTCAAACCTTAGGAGGCTGATAAATGCCTCCCCAAAACGGTATTCTCCGGCTTTCCTCCTAGTTTATAAGGATAGTCCGTATTGTAGTGTAATCCTCTGGACTCTTTGCGCTTTTTAGCCGACTGTATCACCATCTGCGCACAAAGAATCAAGTTTCTCAACTCACAAAGTTTCACAGACAGTTTAGTCTTTCGATAAAACTCCTCCGTTTCGTCCCTCAGCATCTTCATACGTGTTTCAGCCCGGTCTAAACGGAAATCAGAACGCACTATACCTACGTAATCTGACATCATCTTCTGCAGCTCTCGGGTATTATGGGAAACCAAAATCTCTTCATTGCTTTGTACCGCTCCGAACTCATTCCATTCCGGAACTTTGGTTTCAAAATCCAATTGATCCACTATCTCCAGTGCAGAACCTGCGATTCTATGCGCGAAAACCGCCGCTTCTAATAAAGAATTGGAGGCCAGTCTATTCGCGCCATGTAGTCCGGTAGAAGAGCACTCACCACAGGCATATAGATTCTTGATAGTGGTTCTACCAAATTCATCTACTTTAATACCACCACACAAATAATGTGCCGCAGGGGTAACAGGTATATAGTCTTTGCTTATATCTATCCCTATGCTCAGGCATTTTTCATATATGTTAGGAAAATGCTGTAGAATAAACTCCTTAGGTTTATGTGTAATATCCAGCCATACGTGCTCCTCTCCTGACTTCTTCATTTCTGCGTCTATGGAGCGGGCTACGATGTCACGGGGAGCAAGGGAACCTCTCTCGTCATAGTCATACATAAACTCCCTTCCAAATTTATCTCTCAACACTCCACCTTCGCCTCTCACGGCTTCAGTTATCAAGAAACTTGGGAAGGTACCCGGATTGTAAAGAGAAGTAGGATGAAACTGAATCATCTCCATATCTCTCACTTCTCCTCCTGCCCTGTACACCATAGCAATCCCATCACCCGTAGCAATGATAGGATTAGTGGTAGAAGAATAGATCTGACCTGCACCTCCGGAAGCCATGACGGTCACCTTTGAAAGTATCTTTTCTACTTCCATGGTATTGACATTCAAAGCATAAACTCCGTAACATTCGGCATTACCGTTCGTTTTTTCTCCCAAATGGTGCTGAGTAATCACCTCTACAGCAAAATAATGCGTTAGAATCTCGATGTTTTCATGCTTGGCCACTTCCTCTAGAAGCGCACGCTCGATTTCCCAACCGGTAATATCTTTGTAGTGTAAGATGCGATTTTCCGAATGACCACCTTCTCGAGTCAGATTATACTCGCCGGTTTCCATCTTATCGAAATTGGTGCCATAATCTATCAGTTCCCGAATTCTATCCGGGCCTTCAGACACTACAATTTCAACAATCTCTCTATCACATAGGCCGTCTCCAGCTATAAGAGTATCTTGTATATGTTTATCAAAAGAATCTGTGGCCGGGTCGAAAACGGAAGCTATACCTCCTTGAGCATACTTCGTGTTGGTCTCATCTGCATTTACTTTTGTAAGGATCAACACCTTTCCTTTTTTGGCCGCCTTTAAGGCAAAACTAAGCCCCGCAATTCCAGATCCAATGACTAAAAAATCTACTGTTCGCATAAATTCCTTCATTAAACTAGCCCTTCACGAAGCAAATCGTGCAAGTGCACAAAGCCCAGAACCTTTTGGTTTTCTGCCACCACTAACTGAGTAATACTCAACTCTTGCATAAGATTCAGGGCATTAACCGCAAAGTCATCCTTACGGATAACCTTGGGATTCCGACTCATCAAATCTAAAGCTTTTAGAGAAAAAACATCTACCTTTTCCCTTAATTTTCTTCTTAAATCTCCATCCGTGATAATACCGGTCAGATGTCCTTCTTCATTGATTACAGCCGTAGTACCTAAACGCTTGGAGGTCATTTCCAGTATAACTTCCTCCATACCGGCCTCCTCCTTCACTATAGGAACCTCATTATTAGGATATATATCAGATACTTTTAAATACAATTTCTTTCCGAGTGAACCACCAGGATGATACTTAGCAAAATCCCTTTTAGTGAAACCCCTGGCCTCTAACAAACAGACAGCTAAAGCATCACCCAAAGCCAAGGAAACCGTAGTAGAGGTAGTAGGCGCCAAATTCATAGGGCAAGCCTCTCTATTCACATGGGCATTCAGTACATAATCAGAATTACGAGCCAAAAAAGAATCCAGATCTGAAACCATTCCCACTAACTTATTAGGCAATCTTCTGATCAAAGGAATCAGCACCTTTAACTCGGGCGTATTACCACTTTTGGACAAAATCACGATAACGTCTTCGTCATCTATAATCCCCAAGTCCCCATGAACGGCATCAGTTGCGTGCATAAATACCGCCTTTTGTCCGGTTGAGTTTAAAGTAGCTGAAATTTTTTGAGCGATAATAGCACTTTTTCCTATTCCAGATAGCACTACTTTACCTCTTGAATTCAAAATCAGATTTACTACCTCTTCAAATTCAGAACCAATTGTACTTATCAAAGATTTAATAGCCTCTGATTCATCTGCCAAAACTTTTTTGGCGGTATCAATAATATTTTTTTCTACTTTCGTCTCCACTTTTTAGAGCTCGTTTATGAGCACAAAATTAGCTCTATAAATCCGAAAACTTCTCGCAAATAATATTTTTCTGAGAATTTATTTAGGAAGTTTTATTTTTAGTAAATTAGCCATACTTTAACAGATATCGAATAAAAGTCATAGTTTAAAACATGATTTCAGAATCAGTAGAACAAAGATTGAAGCAAAATCTTAAGGAGATTTTCGGCTTCGATAACTTTAGAGGAGAACAGGAGAAAATCATCAAAAGCGTTATCTCTGGCAAGAACACTTTCGTCATAATGCCGACAGGTGCCGGAAAGTCTTTATGCTACCAGTTGCCTGCCACTGTACTAGAAGGAACAGCTATCGTGATCTCACCTTTAATCGCCTTGATGAAAAACCAGGTGGATCAGTTGACTGCATATGGAATAAATGCCCAGTTTCTAAACAGCACCTTGAATAAATCAGAGATGAACAGAGTGAAAAATGATGTCATCTCAGGTGTTTGTAAACTTTTGTACATAGCCCCTGAATCTCTTACTAAAGAAGATAATCTGGAGTTCTTAAAGAAAGCTAAGATTTCATTCGTAGCCGTAGATGAAGCGCACTGTATTTCTGAATGGGGACATGACTTCCGTCCGGAATATCGTAAGATCAAAGATATCATTGAAAACATTGACACCGCTCTACCTATAGTAGCCCTTACTGCTACCGCTACTCCAAAGGTACAGCTAGACATCAAGAAGAGCTTGAACATGGATGATTCAGTCATCTTCAAAACCTCTTTTAACCGTGCTAACTTGTATTATGAAGTTAGACCAAAGCAAAATGCTAAGAAGCAACTGATCAAATTCGTTTCTCAAAACCGTGGCAAATCCGGTATTGTGTACTGTTTGAGTAGAAAGAAAGTAGAAGAGATTGCAGAACTTTTGAATGTAAACGGCTTCAAAGCTCTTCCTTACCATGCGGGTCTAGATCCGGAGGTAAGAATGAAAAACCAGGATGCCTTTTTGAATGAAAACTGTGACATCGTGGTGGCGACCATCGCCTTTGGAATGGGTATTGATAAACCGGACGTTCGTTTCGTAGTTCACTACGATGCTCCAAAATCACTTGAAGGTTATTACCAGGAAACAGGTAGAGCCGGTAGAGACGGTATTGATGGAACTTGCTTGATGTTCTATGCTTTGGACGATATCACTAAACTGGAAAAATTTAATAAAGATAAGAACGTAACCGAAAGAGATAATGCAAAGGCCCTCCTGATGGAAATGGTGGCTTATTCTTCTTTAGGTGTATGTAGAAGACGACAGTTGCTTTCCTATTTCGGTGAACAGATGGAAAAGGACTGCGGTTTCTGCGACAACTGTAAAAAGCCTACAAAAACGTTCAAAGGTAAGGAGGAAGTAGAATTGGTGATCAAGACCATTCTTAAGACCGAACAACGCTTCTCCGCTAACCACATTGCCGATATTTTGACCGGTAATACCAAAGACAATCCTGCCATTCTTAGCTATGAGCATAACAAGCTTGAAATGTTTGGAAAAGGATTGAAATACTTCAATCTGGAAGACAAATTCGAAGAAGAAGAAGAAGAGGATGACGAAGATACTATCTTAGTCAACAAGAAACCGAAGGCCGATATTAATGCTGACGGTCGGATTTCTGCTTCCGACAAGTGGGTATCTATCATCAGACAATTGATGGTGTTTGGATACCTGGAAAAAGACATAGACAATTATGGTGTAGTAAAAGTGTCCCAAAAGGGCATGAACTACCTGAATGACCCGTATAGCATCACCTTCCACGAGGATCACGATTTAGATGAAACCGAAGGAAGCGGAGAAGATGATCTTCAACAAACGCCAGGAAGTGCATCCGGTTCCGGCGCGGCTGACCAGGCTCTATTGGAATTGTTGAAATCCCTTAGAAAGAAGATTGCCAAAGAAAAGAATGTACCTCCATACGTAGTATTCCAAGACCCTTCTCTGGAAGAAATGGCTACTACCTATCCTTCAAATGCGAATGAACTTGCACAGGTGAATGGTGTAGGTATGGGTAAAGTGCAGAAATTCGGCAAGCCCTTCCTGGACTTGATCAACAAGTACGTTGAAGATAACGAGATCGAGACTACCCATGACTTGATGGTAAAAACTACCGTGAACAAGTCTAAGACGAAGATATTCATCATCCAACAAATCGACCGTAAGATTGACCTGGAAGACATTGCAGAAGCCAAAGAAATGTCAGCGGAAGAGATCATTTCTGAGATCGAATCCATTTGCTTCTCCGGCACCAAATTGAACTTAGATTATTACATTAATCAGATCATAGATAAGGAGAAACAACAGGACATCTACGAATACTTCATGACCTCCTCATCTGATGATATCAGAGCCGCATTAAAGGAATTCGAAGATTACGAAGAAGAAGTCACCGAAGAGGAATTGAGATTGATGAGAATCAAGTTCATCTCCGAAATGGCTAACTAATAAGAAAATCGGCTGCTCAAAAGGCAGCCGATTTTCTTTTGGAACCCCTTAAAAAAAAAGGGATTCAAAATAGAAAATTATCCCCATATCTTAGTCCCTTCCGTACAGTTCTTGCACATCTCGATATGCTTGCGTCCTTTGATTAATTGGGCTCTGAACTTGGTGTAGGTACTAGAAAACCATACTTCATTAAAGGATTTTTCTGAGACATTACCCATCCTGTATTCCGCGTCTTTATCAAAGCAACAAGGAACCACTATCCCGTCCCAGGTCACTACGGCAGAATGCCACATCTTCCAACAATGATCTATCAGCTTGTTCTTGATAGCCCATTTCCCCTCTCCTACACGCTGATAACGAGAAAATCTGTCGTTCTCAGGAATGAGTTCTGATCCATTCTCATAATCGTAGATTTGAGCGGTTTTGAATCTTAGTTCATCTACACCTAAGTCTTTAGCTAGTGCCTTCACTTCGGCCATTTGGTGTTCGTTTGGTTTAACTACCAAAAATTGGAAGATGACGTGCGGAGTTCTACTGTTGAGCTCTTTTTTTGCTCGAATGATATTCTTTGTTCCTTCTAATACCTTATTCAGATTACCTCCTACCCTATACTGGGTATAGACATCTTGTGTTGTGCCGTCAATGGAGATGATCAGCCTATCTAAACCGGATTTTACCGTAGCTAAGGCATTATCATAATGAAGATAGTGAGCATTCGTAGAAGTGGAGGTATAGATCCCCTTCTTCGTAGCCTTTTCTACCATCCCTAGAAAATCCTTATGCAGGTAAGGCTCGCCCTGAAAATAAAAGGTAAGATACATTAAAGTATCTCCTATCTCATCCATGAGCTTTTCAAACATGTCCTTGCGCAACATACCCGTAGGACGGGTAAAAGATCTCAAGCCACTTGGACATTCTGGACATCTTAGGTTACAAGAAGTGGTAGGTTCTACCGCTAGAGCTACAGGGAGGTACTTCGCCTGAGCCGACTTGTTCCATCTGGACATGGCAAAAGACGAAACCAAACCCAAAGCATTACTTACTCGTTTGGGAGTTAGCTTAGATAGAAAATTAATTTTGTCCCTCCACATTGAATTGCTTGTAAATAGGCACCAAGTTCTCGTCTGTCTCTTCTTTTAAAACCTTTTCTAATAAACTAGCGGCCTTAGGCGAAAGGTCTTTAATAGTCATTAGAACCCTCACTGCATTCATTCTTGCATACCAAACAGGTTCATTTAGCGCAACTTCTTCCAGGAAAGGAAGAGCTTTATTCATCTCCTCTTCGCCTGCAGAAACTAAATGGGAAGCCAAAAGACCCACATATTGATACAATTCCAGTCCTTCCATCAGACTCAATCTCTGCAATAGCCATTCGCCTACCCCCTCTTTTTGCTTACCAATGTAATAGCTGGCCAAAACCCCAAATATCCCTCCATCATGAACATTTTCGTAGGCTTTAGCTATCTCCATCCCGTCTTCTACATCAGCATTAAAAAGCAGTTCCAAAGCAGAAGCCTGTACAGCATAAGAAGTGTCTTTCAAAGCGGCACGGGCCATTTCCAGATGCTTAGGATTTTGGAAATTTCTAACACTTAAGAACGCCTCTGCCCTCACATTAGAGGAAGGATCGTTCTGTATCTTATCTTCCAATACCTTTTCTATAGCAAGGAAATCGTCTCCGTCATAATCATTGAAAGCATTCACTGCCACTTGCCGGATCCTCCAAAAAGAATCATTCAAGGCTCTCATATATACCTTTCTTATTTCTTCTGATTCCAAAGGATTTTCTTGAACTATCCCTACACTTTCTAAAGCATATAGGCGCGCAAACATCTCTTTGGAGTTGTCATACTGATGAATCCAGTGACTTAGACCCCTGTCGTCTTTCACAATGCCAGGGAAGTAACCTGATGGGTTAGGAATAAAATTTACTAATTCTCCCTGGAGCGGAATATCATAGGTATTACTAGGGGCATCTAAGTGCAGAACCGTATCTTTTACTGAGCTTCCGCTAAACACCCGCACAGGAAGCCTAACTCTGAAGTAAGCTAATCCGGTGGAATCAGGTATTTGGTCCACCTTTAATCTTAGTTGCTTAGTATCTTTTTGATGAGTTATCACTACTTGAGGATGCCCGGGCGACTTAAACCACTGATCAAAAAACCATTTCAAATCTCTACCTGTGGTCTTTTCAAAAGCGATTCGCAGGTCTTCAACTTCCACGGTTTGGAAGGCATGCTGGGTTAAATACTTGTTAAGGCTGGCAAAGAATGCATCGTCACCTATCTCTTCCCTTAAAGTATGTAGAATTCTGCCTCCTTTTTGATAGGAATGAGCATCAAACATCTCTTCGCTGTTTCCATAATGGTGACGGATCAGAGATTCCTTTTTCGATTGGGATTCTGACAGATAGGAGTGTAGATCCATTAAATAGGTATAGTCTCCTTCATCTTTCCCGTAATAATGAGTGGCCCACAAGAATTCCGAATAGTTAGCAAAAGCCTCATTTAAGGGCAAATGTCCCCAGGATTCACAGGTTACCAGATCTCCAAACCAATGGTGAAACAACTCGTGCGCTATAACGGCGTCATCGTTCGCGTCTACCAGTTGGTTAGGATTCTTCATCACAGAAATGGCGTGAGTGGTTGCTGTAGTATTTTCCATAGCTCCGGAAATAAACTTCCGGATAGGAATCTGAGCATACTTTTCCCAAGGATAAGGAACGCCCAAAATCTTCTCAAAAAATTCAATCATGGAAGGTGTTCTACCAAAGATCTTCAATGCGTGTGGAGCATATTCCGGCTCCAAATAATAGCTAACTTCGAAACGTTTGAAATTTGGATCTACGACCTTTACGAAATCCCCCACCGCTATCATGGTCAAATAGACGGAATGAGGCAGCTTTTGCTTCCAATGATCAATCCTATAACCGTTACCAGCATCCGTGCTACTAACCAGCACTCCGTTAGACAAGGTAGTATATTTCTTGTCTACCTTTAGGAAGATGTCTTGTGTATGTTTTTGATTGGGAGCATCAATGGTCGGAAACCATCCGCTGTTACATTGCGTTTCTCCTTGGGTCCATAACTGGGTAGGCAGCCCCTTGACCTTACCCAGAGGATTTATGAAATACAGTCCTTTTTCACTCTTATTCTCTTCACCCGGAATAGGTTTTATCTTTTCAGGTTGGGCTACATAATCAATAATTATCTTCAAAGTATCCTTTGGTGTATATGTCTTCCCTAAGGATATACTTAGTTTACGTCCATCATTTCTGAAGGTTAGGGCATTATTTCCATGCTTCACTGCCTTCACCTGCATCTCCTTTGCATCTAGTATCAAAGTACTTTGAGCATAGAAATGAGGTTTCAAAGTGAGTATTGCTTTACCTTTCAAGGTTTGATCCTCCCATCTAGGCTCGAGATGTAACTCCGTATGGAGCAGGTTAAATAGAATTTCTTGTGATTCCCTTTGCTGCGCAAAGGAAAGTATTGGCACAAAAAGGAAGAGAAATAACTTTTTCATGATTTTAACATAAAACTAGCTGCCTTATTCGCCGGAATGAGAGAAGCTAAGAAAGTAATCAAAATAATACCGGCTACTGAACCTACAATATCTGCAAGCATGATTCTCACGGGATAGGCTTCTGTGATGGCATGGTCCATTCCTAAGCCTATAAACCCGTACTGCATCTGCAGAAAACAAGTACCTAAACCTAGAACTAAACCCAGGAGCACTCCTACCCCGGAAATTATAAAGCCTTCTACGTAGAAGATCTTTTTGATCAATTGGGGATTCGCCCCCATAGCTGACAGTGTGGCTATATCATCTTTTTTGTCTAGAACTAACATGCTCAATCCATAAAAGATATTGAACGCTGCAATTCCTACCACAAAGATCAAGGCAATGAAAATGAACAGCTTTTCTATACGAATAGCACGCAAAAGAGACGCATTTTGTTCGTCTCTATCCTGAATTTGCAGGTTTTCCGGAAGAAACTTTTTCAATGCGGCCTTTATCCTTTGAACATCTTTGCCCTGCTGTATATTAATTTCTAGAGAGGTTCTTCTACCTACCTGTTCGTTTAAATCTTCCATAACTTCAATGGGAAGGTAGACAAAATTATCATAATGTTGCTCCAAAAGAAAAACGCCTGAGATCTCAAGGGATACCCTGTTCACATTACTCTCCGGATTTAGGGCATTTAGTTTCTCATTTTTGGGATACAACAATTCAATAGGTTTGAAGAAATCATTGACGGTTAACTCCAAAGTATTGTAAACTCCTGCACCTATAAAGGCAGCGGCTCTGGGACCTACATAAACCTTCATTTCTCCACCCACTAAGGCTTTTTGAAAGTCCTTATTCAAGGCGAAAGTAGTATCTACTCCTTTGATGTCTACTATGGTTTGAGCCCTTTGGTTCTTGGCTAAGGCCTTGTCTTGGTAAACCTCCGTACAGTATGCAACGCCTTCTGTGGATCTAATTCTTTGCAGAAAATCAGCATCCGGATGAAAGCTTTTAGAGGTTTTGGCACTGATTTTTAGATCTGGATCAAAGGACTTAAAGATCTCTCTATTTAGATCTTCTAAGCCATTAAAGACAGATAAAATGATGATAAGGGCAGCCAAACCTATGCCTACCCCTAACATAGAAATCAAAGAAATGAAGTGGATAAAACTTCGCTTTTTCTTTGATAAAAAATATTTTTTCGCAATAAAAAAGGATAGATTCATGAATCTTCTTCTTCTTCAGCAGGCGGAATATGAATGTTAGCAAATAACTCTTCTATCTTCTGCGCATATTCTGCAGTATCATCAATGAAGAAACTAAAATGCGGAATGATCCGAAGTTGTTTACCGGCTTTCATACCAAACATTCCTCTGATCTTTTTAGTCTGCTCCTTAATTTCCTCCAATAGGCTTTCCCTATTATGGTTCTTCAAAAAACTCAAATAAACTTTAGCTACGCTCAAATCAGGAGACACCTTCACATCCGTGATGGTTACAAAATTTCCCGCAAACAATGAGCGGAACTCTCTTTGAAAAATCTCTCCTAAATCCTTTTGGATGAGGCGAGCCACCTGCTTCTGCCGCTTACTTTCCATACTACTACTAATTTGTCCTAGACTAAAGGACGGTTTTAATATACAAATATCCGGCTATTTTTTGGGATAAGCATCTTCACCACCATATTTTTGCATAAAAATGAGAAAAGTACCTTGCTAACCTTTTTCCGAATATACTCTGTATTTCAGATCCTATCCATTCTAGCCATTGTGGTGGCTTTACGGGTCCTTTTCTTTCAAGTCCCTTTGTTGTATAACGAACTGGAATGGATGCTGGTGGGAAGAAAGTTGAATGAGAACCTCTTTCTGTATAACGAAGTTCTAACTCAGGTGGCTCCTCTTTCCTCTTATTTCTATCAATTGGTAGATGCTACCTTCGGCCAGAACCAATGGGCATACCAAGGCATTGCTTCAGCTCTGATCTATGTGCAGGCCTTGATCTTCAATTTCATGATCAATAAAAGAAACCTCTTCAATGAGAAGAACTACATTGGGGCACTGATGTATGTGATACTCACGAGTATTTCCTTTGATCTCATGAAATTATCCCCTGCCCTTCTGGCTAACACCTTTGTACTTCTAGGTACTAATGCCGTATTGGCTCAAATTGAAAAAAGAGATAGTGTAGGTGATGATGTATTTGAAGCTGGTATCTTCTTCGGGCTGGCGGTATTATTCCATCATCCCACTTTTGTGTTTATCGTTTGGGCATTATTGGTGCTGTTTTTATATACGGGTATTAATATCCGACAAGCCTTTATGGTGACTTTGGCTTTCATCCTTCCGGTGCTATTCATGTATATCTTCTTCTATATCAATGACAAAGGAGCCGATTTTACGGAAGTTTGGCTGTTCAACTTCAATAGCTTCGTTCGTTTGACCTTATTAAATATTAGGGATATCTTGATTGTATATACCTTGCCTGTTATTCTTTCACTTGTAGGGGTTTTAAAGGTAATTACAGGACAACGTTACAACAGTTTTCAGAACCGCTCACACCAGTCCTTGATTATTTTAGGAATTTTTGCTTTGATCGCCTTTTTGATTTCCGGGAAATACCTGCCGTCTAATCTAGTCTATTTTATCATTCCTTTAGCATTCTACGGTGCAGGGTTCTTTGTACATGCAAAGAAACTATTCATATTAGAAACCCTGTTCCTTAGCTTCTTTGGCTTGTTGATCTTCATCTCATACATAGGAGCTAAAAATATATTGGGAGTATCTTCAGATCTACTACAAGATTATAGAGTCAAAGAAGTGAATACCCAATTTCCCGGAAAAAGAATTTACATCACAGGCAGAAACATAGATGCCTACCAATACAATGCTATGGCGACGGGATATTTGAGTTGGAACCTGGCTCGCAAAGACTTCGAAAACCCCTCAAATTACCTCAGTTTGGCTAATATCTATAATAACTTCAGCAAAGACATGCCGGAGATCATCATAGATGAAGAAGGAGTTATGCCTGAAGTATTCAGACACATTCCTAGCTTACAGAAACAATACTTATTCAAAGGCTCCGGAATCTACGAGCTTCGTTGAAGTAAAGTCAGCAGGAGATACACCAAAGTACTTTTTAAATTCTTTACTGAAATACTTTCGGTCTTCAAACCCTACAGCCAAATTAACTTCAAATACGCTCATAGAAGTCTGTGTAAGTAGTTCTGCAGCCTTTCTAAACTTCTGTATCTTCACAAATTCATTCACTGACATCTGTGTTCAAGCCTTCACTTTTTTATAAAGGACGGGGGTACTCATTCCTACTTTTCGGGCCAGAACATCTACGTTAAAATGAGGATCATCAAGATTGGCTCGAATTTCGTCTGCCAGTTTATGAAGAAAAGAGGTATCCGCCACCTCAGCCGTTTTGTTTTCTCCACCAAGCGTCAAAAATGCCAGATCCCGATTAAGTTTTTGTCGTAATTTCTCCTTCTGACTAAGCATATTCCTCACGCTTAATTGAAGTACATGTTGACTAAATGGCTTAGTTAAATACAGATCTGCTCCATGCCCTAAACCCTCCACCTGTTCAGCCGTAGTGCTTTTAGCCGTAAGAAGGATCACCGGAATATGATCGTTCATCTTCTTTAAGGGCTTGACAGAGTTGAAATCCGTCCATTATAGGCATCAGAAATAATCAAATCTGGCACAACTTCCACCGCTAAATCTAAGGTTTCTCTTCCGTTTGAGCAGGCTGTAACACGGTACTGATCTTTTAGAGCTTCCGCTACCAAGTCCCTCAATTCTGAATGATCCTCTACCACTAATAGATGGATCTTGTTTTTGCTTGATTTCTCTTCAACGGGACCCAGGATCTCCGTCAAAGCGAAACACGGAAACGCAACCTTCGCATTCGTACCTTTTCCTTCTTCACTTTCTAAGACTAACTCTCCTTGATGTGCTTCTACAATCTGCTTAGAAAGCACCAGTCCTATCCCGTGCCCGTTTCCATGATTTCCTACTTGAAAAAAGGGCGCAAAAACGTTATTCAAATCCTTCTCAGGTATACCCCTTCCACTATCCTTAACCCTAATTTCTACGGCTTCCTGCTTAAGCATCATGTCTACAACTACCTTTCCACCTGCAGGAGTAAACTTAATAGCGTTTGAAATCAGATTAAAAAAGACCTTTTCCAATTGTCTGGGATCCACCACGGCCTCAACTGAGGTCAATTGATAAGAAAAATGAATCCTATTCAACTTCGCTGTTTCTTCAAAGCTTAAGCAAATCTCTTTAAGAAAGGGTTGTAGGTTTATCCTTTTAGGCAGAAGAGGTAGATTTTGAGGCTCCGCTTTCCTAAAATCCAGAAGTTCTCTTACCAGATGCGTCAGCCTAGAGGTTTGATGTTTAATCTGGTCTAATTGTCCGCTAACATCTGTATCAGACTTGAGCCTTTGAGAGAGCTTTTCTAAGGGTACAGAAATGAGGGTCTACTGTGTTCTGATTTCATGGGAAGGGTACGTAAAGAAATCCAGCTTCGCCTGGCTCATTTTTTCCTCTCTTTTAAAAAGTTCCTTAAGAAAGAAGTAGCGCAAAATAAAGCTAATCAATGCTAAGATAGCCAATGTATACAGGGTGTAAGCCCACCATGTTTTCCAAAATGGGGGATTCACTTTAAACTTCAAGACTTCCACTTCAATCCATACTCCATCGTTATTTGCTCCTTGAACTTCGAAAATATAATTCCCAGCGGGTAAATTGGTATAGATAGCAGTTGGCTCAAAGGTATCAATCCAGTCTTGATCGTAGTTTTTTAATCTATATCTGTATTGGTTCTTATTTGGCTTGATGTAATTAAGTAATGCAAAGTCTATTGAAAATGTATTCTCATCGTGCGAGAAGGAGAGGGATTGAGTTTGGGAGCGAAAGAAAAGAGTACTGTCCTTCCATCGAATTTGAATAAAGTATAAAGGAGGGACAATGGGATTTACTTTGATATCCTGAGGGTGGAAATAAGTAAATCCATTTAATCCGCCGAAATAAAGAAGCCCCTGATTATCCTTAAAGGAAGAATAATAATTGAATTCTGTCCCCGCTAATCCATCTTCGTACGTATACATTCTGTACTCTTCTGAAGTAGGGAAATAATGCACTAATCCCTTGCTAGTACTGATCCAGAAATCATTCTGATCACCCTGAAGTATGCCAAGAACGTCTAAATCCTACAGGAAATCTGCCCGATACTCTACTAACTTATTGCCGTCAAATTTGGCCAAGATTTCACCACCTACCCACACTTCCCCATCCTTAGTTTCAGTTATTCACGTGAAGTAATGTGTGGAATCTACTTTTATGGGTTTACCGTCTAAATAATACCCCAAGCTATTTGCCCCTGTGACCCAAATTCTCTTTTTTGAGTCCTTAAACAGGAAAAGATTATACCCAGTTGCCGGCCTATCAATTAGCGTGGAATCTGATAACACCCCACCATTCTTTTTATACTTGGTAACTCCGGAATTCGCAGTGACATAAAGATGTCCACGTTCATCTTCAGCAAAGCAGGTTACTTCATTAATGGCGGTGGTAGAATGGTTGGGCCGAAAATGTGAAAAACTATGCTCATCTGCTCGAAGTACATTTATCCCTCCCTTATACGTTCCTATCCACAGGAAACCATCCTTGTCCTTATAAAGAGTTTTTATAAAATTAGAACTGAGGCTATTGGGATCCTTATCAGAGTGCTTCAAGACACGTAGAGTCCCCTCTTTTTTATTCCATCTATGCAGACCTCCCCCATCTGTGGCTATCCATAGTTCATGTTCCTTCACTTGAACCATTCCAGTAACCACTTTCGAGTGAAGTGCTCCATAGGCCAACACACGGAAGGGGGTACCGTAAGCTTCCCTAAGATTTATACCTCCAAAGTAGGAAGCCACCCACATAGATCCCACTTGATCCATAAAAATACCATAGATGGCATTACTACTCAGACGGTATGGATCTTCCGGATTTTGCAAAATGCTTGCCATTCTCCCCGACTGTGGGTCCATAATACTAATTCCTCCCAGTGTACCTATCCACAATCTTCCATTCCTGTCTGGAGTAATGCAACGAACCACCGGATGCACTACATTGGGATAAAAAGTAAATCTTTTCTGCCTTACTTCAAATTTTGGCAATCCCTCCCCATGTAAACCCACCCATATATCTCCATTGGCATCACTATGCAGAGCCTGTATCCAATTGCGGTGCATGGGTCCTGCAGGAAAAGGGAGAAAGGTACTAACATTCCCTTTGTCTAATAAAATGAGACCAGCGTCTGTGCCCATCCAGAGCTTTCCATCCGCCTCCCTAACTAAAGCCTTTATATGCTTACCCGTAGTATGAAAGGGGATCTTTTCGATTTGGCCTGAGGCCTTTCTATAGTAAAGTCCTTTATCTCCTCCTATCCATAAACCACCTGCATCATCTTCCACAAATGCATAAGTATGCCCCAAAAGCTCCCCCTTATAACGAACATGTTCAAACCTGTCTAGATCAGTGTTGTACAAGAGTACGCCCTGAGGATTTCCCTCCCCTATTCTACCTGCTTTATCCGTATATAAGCTTGCTATGAAGGCATGATTTACCCCATTTGGTTCGAACATATAGGTGCGGAAACGCTTTCCATCAAATGGCGAAATTCCTCTAACCGTACCTACCCACTTGAAACCATCATAATCCTGAGTAAAAGTAATAATGTTGTTAGTGGGAAGACCGTCTTCAAAAGTAAAATGGCGAAATGGCTCGGTACTCCATGAATAATGGGGCACGATAAACAGAAAAAAATTATTAAATACCTTGCTATTATTCAAATATTTTAATAGAAATTGCTAACAAATTAACTACTTTATACAATCAACACAACTTAAAAAACTTTCTATCAATGCTTTACAAATATTCAAGATTTTCTCCCTACATCTTTAGGATATTCTCTACGTCTCAATAACAGATAAACTAAACTTGCATGGAAATCAGTAGGACATATTACGAAAAAAGAATTTAAAACTACTCATGAGTTTAAGAGAAACTTACTCACTTTTCAGCCTTACCGCTGACTATATACACAACTGGTGAAGGAACGGGGCCGTCTCCGTTCCTTACGTAGGTACAATTAAATAGGTTGAAGATTAGTCGCCCCGAAAACCACGACATCGGGGCTGACTTTCAAAAGAAGAGAATTATGAAATCCGACTTTAAAAGAATCTTGTTCATCGTCCTTTTAGGCTGCATCTATTTCGCCATTTCCAGTAGCAAAAAGAATATGGAGAAATTAAAAATAGTACCTACCGCACCTGCTCTTTCAGGAGAATAAGATCAGGGCCATGATCAAGGTGATGATGACATTAAAGGTTTGAGCCCCTAAAAAAGCTACTAAAGGTTTTTTATTTTCCTGAGCAAACAGTTGCTTGAAGTTTGTCTCAAGACCTATACTCACAAATGCCAAAGAGAACCAAACCCCTTGTAAGCTTTTAATACCCCCTTTATAGCTAGCCACAGATTCCGGCGATAATACGAAGGAAAACAATAAAGAAGCCGCTAAAAATCCGATGACAAACTTCGGGAACCTATCCCAAATCACACCTAAAGTGGGTCTCTCCTCCTTCTCTTTGGCTTGAGTAACTGACCAATACACACTTATGGCAAAAGCGGCTAGACCTAACAATACGTTTTGAGAAAACTTGATAATGGTACTGATCTCCAAAGCCTCTTCTCCCACCAAAGAACCAGAAGCCACCACCGCACCTGTTGTATCTATACTACCGCCTAGCCAAGCACCCGTAACGGCCTGGGATAAATTAAAGTATTCAGCGATATAAGGCATAAAGATCATCATGGGCACAGCAGTGATCAGGACCAAAGAGATCACATAAGAAAGTTTCTTACCATCCCCTTTAATGGCTCCGGAAGTAGCTATAGCCGCCGATACTCCGCAAATGGACACTGCACTACTGATCATCAAAGACATCTCTTTGTCGATCTTCATTCTTTTACACAACCAAAAAGCAAAATACCAGACCGAAAGCACTACCACCAATGCTTGTACCAAACCTAATGCACCTGCCTTTAAGATATCTCCAAATATGATAGTGGTTCCTAGCATTACTAATCCTATCTTCACAAACAACTCACTCTGCATACTATCCCTCAGAATTTGTGGAACCCCGAAAAAGTTATTGATAACTAAACCGATCAACAAACTAAAGATCACAGCTTCTAGATTGTATTCTTGAACCAAAGCATTACCAGCCATCACTTGTGCTAAGACTGACAAAACAAATATCAAAATAAAACCTTGGACGAAAGACCTCCATGGCTTCCCTAATAGAATCATAGCTACAATACCCACCACAGTGACTTGCAAACATTGCCAAACCATCTTGACCAAATTACCTGCACTCAGTACTTTCCCCACTAATTCGGACCAAGAGGCCCATTTGTAAGTTGGAGAATCAACTTTAAGCCCGAAAAGGATAGCAAAAATGAGGATAAACCCTGCTATCACTACTACCCAGTCTTCACTAAATCTAAGTCTATTTTCTTTCATCTATAATGCGTTAAATAATTGCTTGGTAAAATACGGACAAACGAAATTATATCCTCACCGACTTTAGATTTTTATATAAAATCCTTGTATCTTTACACCGGTTTAATGATTATGTAGGAACCGATATCCTGTTTCAGGTTATTTGTTTCAATGAACTTAGAAAGGAGGAGTGCCAATGTACTCCTCATTTTTTCCAGGCACATGAAAAAATCTATACTACTCGCCTCCTTGCTCTTTCTGCAATGTACTAAGGAAAACAATCCTATAGACAGAGAACTACACTACTTTGATACTAGGGGGGTGATAGAAAACACTATTTCCAAGCTAAGCCAAGAGAAACCTAAGGTAGTGAAACTGTGGAAGTACGGAAGAGCCGAAGAGAAAAGAATGGTAGAAGATATGGACTGGGAAAAAGAACTTAAACTCTTCCTGGATGCTGATATTAACAAATCCTCCTTCATAGGAAGTTATGATTCGACCAGAGCAGGACAGATGATCACCTATTCTCTTAAATCAAATGAAAATCTGCCGGTAAAAATCCTATCCGTATCCCAAGACAGCACTGACCTGGAGATTCATGCCATAAGAACTTCCGAAAACTATTTTTTCACCACCTACGGCGACCTTTTACTTCGCATAAAAGATGAGAAGTTGGATTCCTATAATATCCATACCGTCCAAAAGCTTTTATGGTTTGACGCGGACACCACTGTAGTAAGTGGAAAGGTTTTATATTAATTCCTTTCCAAAATACTTCAACCCCCTGCGAATTCCATCCATATGAGCAATTCTAGGGAGGTATCCCCATTCCTCAAAACCGGCCTTTTCGAACAAACGAATACTAGGTTCATTATGCGCAAATATCAAGCCTATCAAGGTTTGTATTCCAAATTCTGGTGCTTTTTCAAGGGCAAATTGTAAGCTCTGGTAACCTAAACCCTTACCTCTGGCAGAAGGTGCCAAATACAAGCTAATCTCAGCGGTAGGGGCGTATGCAGGTCTAGGATGAAAAGGCTGAAAGCCTAACCATCCTAACATCTTACCTTCACTTTCTATGACCCAAAGAGGATACTTTTCCGGGGTATGAGAACGGAACCAATCCACCCTACTTTCCACACTCACAGGTTCCAAATGGGCTGTAACCAAACGAGAAGGGATAGTGGAATTATAAATTTCCACTATCCCCGCTAAATCCTTGATATCAGCCGTTCTATAATTAATAGGCATCATTCAATCCAAATATGGGCTTATTCGTCTTCCATTTACCTCGAGTAAAGTCCGGGATTTCTACCGGAGAACTACCTCTGGCTATTGACAATTCTGATAAAGGACTGATTGCAGACCAAGCCGCAGCATCATATACGTCCATAGGTGGTGCCACCCTACGTTTGATACTTTCAATAAATGCACGCATTACGAAGTAATCTATGCCACCATGTCCTGCATTCTTCGCATTCTCCTCAAACTTCTTCCACAAAGGATGATCATATTCCTTCTGATATTTTTCAAAAGGCTCCCAACGGTGAGCAGGACTTTTGCCTTCTAAATAAATGGACTTATTATCGTCCATCCAGATTCCTTCTGTGCCCTGAGCTCTGAAGCCTAAAGAGTAAGGACGAGGCAAATTAGTATCATGAATGATCACGATATTCTCTCCATTCTCACATTGGATATTGGTGGTTACGATATCTCCCAACTTAAACTTAACCTTTGCATTAGGATGATCTTGACCTCCCTTATCTACGATATATTTATGTAGCCCCTTTGAACTGGTGGCCATCGAAGTTAGGAAATTGAATTTATTTCCCCTGTTGATGTTCATCCAGTGCGCTACAGGTCCTAATCCATGTGTAGGATAAAGATCCCCGTTTCTATCTATAGAGTGTTGAGTTCTCCATTTAGCTTCGGAAAAACCTTTCTCTCCAAATTCTACACCACCACCGTAAGCTTGTTTACCATCATTAAACTTCACCTCACGAAGATCATGCTGGTAACCGCAGTGTCCATATTGGATATCTCCAAACAAACCCTTCCTGATCATATTCAGAACAGCCATTACATCCCTCCTGTAACATACGTTCTCTAAGATCATGCAGTGAGAACCAGTAGCTTCAAAAGTATCTACCAAGTCCCAGGATTCTTGCAATGTTACCGTAGCAGAAACCTCCACCGCTGTATATTTTCCCGCTTTCATGGCATCCACACTCATAGGCACATGCAGTTCCCATGGGGTAGATATCACTACTCCGTCTATGTCGTCACGTTTTAAAAGGTTCTTATAATCCACCTCGTTTTTAGAGTACGCCACGGCCTCCTTTCTTCCTGCCTTTTTGATCATGGATTGAGATTTGGCAATTGCGTCCGGATCTATATCGCAAATAGCCACTACCTCTACGTCATCACTGTTGATGGCTACAGTAAGGTGGTTCCTTCCACGAAGTCCTACTCCGATGAATCCTAATCTAACCTTGTCTTGTTTGGGTTTGTCGTTGTGCATAGCATTACCAATGAACGGCAAAGTGGAACCGGCCACGGTAGTCTGGATGAAGTTTCTCCTATTCATTTAAGATTTGTTATTTTGCGCTAAAGATACGGCAAGCCCTAATTTTTACAAATAAAAATATTAAATCTCCTATCCTAAGCCCCGTTTACGCTCTTATTAAACCAAGTCTTACGCCATATTATAATATCGTGTAAATCAACCAAGTGAATTACCATATCGCTCTTCTTCATCTTTTGACAAAAAATCATATAGTTGATAGAGGGCTTAAATAATCTTCTATAAAGATGAGCCAAGCAAAATTTCACTACCCCATAAAATCTAAGATGCGAATCCCAGTTGTAATTTTGCGCTACCATGATAGAAACGCACGCGCATATTTACGACGAAAGCTTTGACGAAGACCGAGCGCTGATCGTCAGTCGGGCAAAAGAACTAGGAATTCAGGAGATCTGGATGCCCAACTGCAGTTCAGAAACCCTCAAAGCCCTTTATGCTTCTGAAGAACAATTTCCAGATGCTTGTAGACCCATGATGGGGCTGCATCCTGCCTATGTAAACGAGACTTATGTAGAAGAGTTAAAAACGGCAGCAGCAGAACTTGAAAAGAGAGAGTTCATCATGATTGGGGAGATTGGCTTAGACTTCTATTGGGATTTGACTTTCGTAAAAGAACAGGAAGAAGCCTTTATGACCCAATTAGAATGGGCAAAAAAATACAATCTCCCTATCTGTATACATTCTCGGAATTCTAAGGACAATTCCTGGAATGCCATCCTGCGATGTTGCGAACTGATCGAAGAATTCAATTGGCCGCAACTAAGAGGAATCTTCCACTGCTTCTCGGGAAATCTGGAGGAAGCTCAAAGGGTCATTGGCCTTAACTTCTTATTAGGTATCGGAGGAGTAGCCACTTTTAAAAATGGGGGGATTGACAAATGGCTAGGGGAAATAGACTTAAAACACCTGGTACTTGAAACAGATGCTCCCTACCTAGCACCGGTACCTTTCAGAGGAAAAAGAAATGAGCCTTCCTATCTTCAATTAGTGGTAAAAAAGCTAAGTGAAATCTATGCTTGCTCAGAGGACATCATTAAGGCCCAAACCACAGAAAATGCCAAGAAACTGATAAATGAATTATAGATTCTTCCTGCTCGGCATCTTATTTGCCGCCCTGTGGGCTTCTGCATCAGCTGCAGCAAAAATAGCCTTACCCTACATAGAACCTTTAGCCATGTTCCAGGTCAGATTCTTCCTGGCAGGTGTACTTTTAATTGCCTATTCTCTGATCATCACAAAGGATAGATTTCCAAAAGGCAAAGAATGGGTCCAACTCATCATTTTCGGTGGCCTAAACACCACGCTGTACCTAAGCCTATTTGTCCTGTCTTTGAGGGAAATATCTGCAGGGATTGGAAGTTTAGCCACATCTACCAATACCTTAATCATCAGTGCACTTTCTACTGTATTTTTAGGACAAAGCCTCAAATCCAAACAGTGGATGGCACTTCTTCTGGGTTTTGCAGGAGTAGGACTTGCCTGTTACCCTCTTTGGGAGAATCATCAAGCCACTCCGCGAGGCTTATTTCTCATCTTCCTTAGCATGTTATCCTATTCTGTAGGTACCTTGTATTATTCGAAAATAAAATGGAATCTTTCCAGAATCACCATTAATGGATGGCAAGTATTCCTAGGAGGTGTTTTAATGTTCCCCTTAACCTGGTACTTCCATGTAGACGGGGCAAATCAGTGGAATTCTATAGTTTGGACCAGTATACTTTGGTTAATTTTCCCGGTTTCTATTGGCGCTGTCCAACTTTGGCTATATCTCTTAAAACAAGATACAGTGAGAGCCTCCTTCTTTTTATTCCTCTGCCCTATTTTTGGATTTATTTATGCCAATATCCTCCTACAGGAACCATTAACCTGGTACACCTGGACAGGCACCGCTATGGTATTAGCCGGTTTATATATGGGTATAGAAAAAAAGCCGAGGTGATACCCCGGCTTAATCTGATAAGGCTTAATCGTCTCTTCTCCCTAAGAAAATCATTACAAAGTATAGCAAGTTAGCCATGGCAGCAGCAGCCCCAACCACATACGTCATGGCAGCCCATTTCAAGGCATCCTTCGCCATTCCATGCTCTCTCTGTGAAACTACATTTCTAGTTTCCATCCAGTTTAAGGCACGCTTACTAGCGTCAAATTCTACCGGAAGGGTAACCAAAGCAAATAAAGCCAATGCTACGTTTGCTGCGATCAACACTAATAAAAGTGTATTTCCCATAGGGTTGTTTTGCGACAATAAAGCCACACCACCAAACATCAAGAACATGTTTGCCATTCCCATCACACGAGATGCTATATTTACTGCAGGAACCATAGCAGATCTAAATTTCAAAGCTGCATAGGCCTGAGCATGTTGCACGGCATGACCCACTTCGTGAGCAGCTACTGCCGCAGCCGCAGCACTTCTACCGTGATATACATCCGCACTTAGGTTTACCGTCTTATCCAAAGGATTATAGTGGTCTGTCAATTGACCGTCCACTTGCGTTATTTTCACATCGTAAATACCATTATCTTCTAGCATTTTTCTGGCAATCGCTTCACCGCTTAGTCCATTGGAAAGGCCTATTTGCGAATACTGCGCAAATTTGCTCTTTAGACGGCTTGATACCAAGCTTCCGATAATCATGAAGACAACACCAATTAAAATTAATCCTCCCATTATTCTATGTTTATTTTATTGAATTAACAAAACTTAAATATATACAGTTTCCCTCACTTTTCAAAAGTGGATATTCGGCAAAATTTCTGGATTAACGTTCCAAATCCTCCATAATGATCTGAGGAATCTTACCGGAAGCTTCCCTATCAAAAACGGTATTTAGCTCAACAGGCGCATAGAAGAACCCACAATTTTTTAAATAAAAGTACGGTCCTTCCGCCCCTCCCGTATAATCTAAACGATTCCCCTTTCTAGCAGTAGCGTCTGCCGTAAAGCGAGCCCGAGTCAATTCCCTCCATTCTCCATTCACCGTCCTAACCCAAGTATTTCCAAATAACACCTTCCGGGGTTGATCTCCCGTCTCTGTTATAAAATTCTCCAAAAAGGAATGAAAGCGCTTAGCGTAAGTACTGGTCTTAGGTCTTCTAAAAGAAGCTATCAACTCCCATTTTCCGGTTTCAGCATCTTTAAAGTAAGACGTATACTCTGTAGATCCCGTCACTTCTGAAGGTCTGATTCTGGTTAAGAAAGAATAAGTGAGTCCGGCTTTCCACATGTGCTTTTTAAAGGATTGACCTCCACTTCCTTCGTTCCCAAATTCTCCCGTATAGACTCCTTTACCCTTTTTCAACAATGTTATTCTTTGGTCTTCCGGAATAGCGTTCGGATCATCCGTTTGGTAAGGACTCCAAACCGAAAACAAAATCCTTCTTTCCTCCTCAGAATTTACCTGGATCCCAAAATACCCCTCCGCAAATCCATTCGCCATGAAGTAGGAGCCTATAACATCCTCACCTTCTGGTACGGTCACTTCGTTATACAACCATTCTACATTCTCTTCCGGCATAGAATAAGTAAAATGTACAGAAGGGCCTCTTCTACCCCAATAGAACTCATCTTTGACGAATGTGGTCTCTATCCCTTTTACTTCTACTCCCTGAAGACTTTCCGCATTTCCTTCCATAACCAAGCTATGGTAACCCACTTGATCTATAGGAAATACACCCAGGCTTTGTTCCCCCGAAAACTTCAAATGTTTAGTAGCCCCTTGAAAACTCACCTGAATATCTACAGGTCCTTTACTGTAAAAGATAATTTCAGCCTGCCCCTGCTCTTTGGAAAAGAAATACAATTCACCTCTACCATCCTTCCATTGCTTAATACCGCGATGGTCTATTTCCACTTCCGGTGACTTACCCCAAGTATTGCCCTCTATAGGAATCATTTGCGCTTTAGCACCTAGTGCTAGCCAACACAGGATTATAACCTTTTTCAATCCTTAATTTTTTTTGCTAACCAAAGGAATTCACTCACGAAGGTATCAATGGCCTTTTGGAAGCTATCATCCGTTAAATTTCCTTCTTCGTCAAATTTCTTGTCTACATGTGGAGTGATTAATAATTGAGGACTCAGAATACCAAAGAAGGCAGCCACCATTTGAATGAGTTGCTGCGCCGAGCGCATGGCCCCTAATGCTCCGTCTGTAGCGGTAGCTATACCAAATACCTTTCTACTTTGCTTAGGAAAATGGTCTAAAAGATTCTTCAGTGCCGGAGAATATCCGCCATTATATTCTGGAGAAACCAAAATAAAAGCATCCGCTGAGAATATCTTTTCTCCTAATTCTTTGAATTCTGATGGCACTTTATCCAAAGTGCTCCAAACGGTTTCCACAAATGGAATCTGATGTTCTCTCAAATCAATGAGTTCTACATCTACCTTCTCTTCCTTCAATCTTTTTAAAAGGTGCTTCGCCACCCGCACGGTTAAACTTCTTTGTCGTGGACTTCCTGAAATAATTTTGATCTTCATTTTAAACGGTCAATTATATCCTTTGAAATTTGTGTAAAATATCCTCCACTCTGATACCCATACCAAGACATGGTTACGGTTTCATAGTGTCCGGAGTCGTATCTTTTATCGTGTGTAATATAGCCAATATACCCTCCATTAAAACTCGTTATGATCAAATCCAAACCTTTCGCTGTGGCGTATTCATCCAGTTCAACCATAATTTCACCGGAAAAATCTGCAGGCATGCCCAATAGTAAGGTTGAACCTAGACGTGTGACCTTGACATATGCATCATAATCCCCAAAGGCCCACCTAAAGACCCAAGGCCTTAGACCCCAATGTTTACTCAATCGAGCCACGGGTTTTGGAAGAGGGATCTTTATCCATTCTGAAACCAAACCGGCGCCTACCTTTTTCTCTGTTCTCTTTTGAAAATGTTTATAAACACCTGCGCCCTGATGCTTCGCCTCATCAAACTCAGTGTCCCCCACTTCTACTGGTCCCATTCCTGCAACTGCCCCCGCCATATAAGCTCCGAAATCAGGCAGCAGGGAATCCACTAAGACTCCGGAATAGTCTCGTGAAAGTTGGGAATTTCTATCCCCCAAAGTAGTGTTATGCGCAGAATAAGTAACCAAGTGTGCTCTTTCTCCCGTATCTTTTATAAAACTTAAGCCGCGTATCTCTCTATCTCTTACCCCGTCATCTGAATTCATCCTGAACCTTACGTCCTCGTCATCTATAACCTCTCCATAGGTGATTTCTCCCGGACTCAAGTTTAATGTGGACTGTTGGATGGCGAAATAAAACTTATCCGCTAAAAAGTCTACTACTCTTTGATCATATTTCCCTCCAAAAAGCATACCTGTAATACTGCTTTCCCAGCCTCCAATACTACTGTGACTATGTGTAGCTGCTAAATGGACATTTCTCAGGTCTACCCCTTTCGCCACCAGTTTTTCCACCACCTTAGGTGGAATAAACAATAGGTCTGCTGACACCAAATGGATAATCCGCTTTCCTGAACGTATAGCAAAAGCCCTTACATAAATAGAATCATGTACAGACTCAAAATGCCTACCCTTTCTCTTCCCAAACCCGGCCAATGGCACAGAAAAATCAGGAGTGATATTCTCTTTCGCCCATCCTACCTCATAAGTGGAATCTATCTGTTCAAAATCCAAATCCATGTTTCTCCACTCCTTAAAATGTTCGGTCTGTTCGTAAGGTGTGCGCGGAATCCACTGCACCAGAGCCAACAAAAGGACCAGAATTACGACAAAGAAGACCAAAACAAATTTTATAAATTTTCTCATATACCAAATTTTAGACTATACTTAGAAAAAATTGCAATAGATTATAACATTAGACAATCGGTTGTTTTATATTTTACTTATTTTCAACTATTTATATTTTTAAGCTCTACTTTTATTAATAAATAAATTTAATATTTTATTTAGATAAAATTGAACTATAATTTACATAGATTTGCACAAAACAAATATTTCATCAATAAACATCCTCGGGAATTTACCCTTTAATGCTCCAAAAATGAGAATTAAAGGGTGCAATTCCTAATATAATCAAAAAGGCAGTATGACGGCTATTTCAACACAAATTCATCAAAACCTCAAGCCTGAACTTTTAATAGAGCAAGCGGTCAAATTAGGATTAGCATCCCATTGTGAAACTGGCGCTCCCGTAGTGAGAACGGGCAAGTTTACTGGCAGAAGTCCCAAAGATAAGTTCTTTGTAAAGGAAGGAGCTGAACATGTAGACTGGAATGACTTTAACCTTCCTATTGATGAAAAGCACTTTTTGCAATTAAGGACAGACCTCATCTCCTACCTGAATACCAAACCTGAGATTTGGAGCAAGGAAGTATATGTAGGCGCTGATCCCGAATATAGAATAGGCTTAACCTGTTATACCGAGTGGCCTGACAGCAGCCTTTTCGTAGACAATATGTTTATAGAAAAGGACGAGAATTTTACATCAGAATGGACCATATACCAAGCCCCAGGTTTCCATGCGAATCCTGACATTCACGGTACGCGACAAGGCAACTTTGCCATCATATCCCTAAAGCACAAGACCATCTTGATTGGCGGGACAGGATATACTGGAGAAATCAAAAAAGGGATGTTCACCGTCATGAACTACTTATTACCTTCGGAAAGGAACGTTTTAACCATGCATTGCAGCGCTAATATAGGCAAAGAAGGAGATGTAGCTCTATTCTTTGGTTTAAGCGGCACAGGCAAAACGACCTTGAGTGCTGATCCTAACCGCAGATTAATCGGGGACGATGAGCACGCATGGACACCCAATGGAGTTTTCAATCTAGAGGGGGGATGTTATGCTAAGGTCATAGACCTTTCCCCTGAAAACGAACCACAAATCTTTCAAGCTATACGTGGACAAGCCTTATTAGAGAATGTGGTATTCCATAAAGATTCTAATTGCATAGATTTTAGCAACAAATCCATTACGGAGAATACAAGAGTTAGCTATCCTTTGACTTATATCAAACATGCTGTCATTCCTTCTATGGGTGGAACCCCAAAGAACATTTTCTTCCTGACCTGTGATGCTTTCGGCGTATTACCTCCTATCAGTAAATTAGATGCTGATCAGGCCATGTACTTCTTCCTGAACGGCTATACCGCAAAGATCGCGGGAACAGAAGAAGGAATAAAGGAGCCAAAACCTACTTTCAGCACTTGTTTTGGAGCACCTTTCCTGCCATTAAAACCGAGTACATACGCGGAGATGTTAAAGGAAAAGATTGCAGAGTCCGGATCACAGGTTTGGATGGTGAATACCGGATGGACCGGCGGAGGTTACGGAGTAGGCTCCCGGATCAAACTAAGTTATACAAGAGCTATGATCAGCGCAGCTTTGAAAGGTGAATTAAAAGGAGTAATTACTCAAAAACACCCCATTTTTGGTGTGGAAATGCCGCTTTGTTGCCCAGGAGTGCCTTCTCTCCTACTAAATCCTGCTAATACATGGGAGAACAAAGAACAGTATTTTGAGGAAAGCAAAAAGCTCTCCACACTGTTCGAGAAAAATCATCAAAAATTCACTGTAGAGACTGTTTAAACGTGTTCAGGAGTTCCCATGCTGCCTCTTCAGGCAGCATGCCTCCCTGAAGAACTTTTTCTTCCCATTCTTTTTGAAGTCCACCCACCATTTCGTCCCAAAGTTCTTTCTGCAATTGGTTGAGCCGCAATCTAAACTCGAGCAAGTCAGCTTCTTTTCTATCCCCGGCTTCTTGTCTTCTCAGGTATTCTACCAATTCTTCCATTCCTCTACCACTTTCAGCTGAAACTTGAAAAACCGGCAAATCTTGTTGGTACAAATGCATGGACTGACGAATCCCTTGAGAAAAAGCCTGAACCATCTTCTCCGAATAAAGGTCTATCTTATTGACCACCACAAGATCCACTCTTTCCATTATGCCCCTCTTGACGCCCTGTAACTCATCACCTACTGTGGGCATAGTTAGGAGCAAGACCAGATCACAGACTTGCTTTACGTCAGTTTCCGACTGCCCCACCCCTACCGTCTCCACAATAATGCGATCAAACCCGGCCGCTTCCACTAATTTGATCAATTGTAGGGTGTGCTCACTCAGTCCCCCTAAAGTCCCTTTAGACGGACTAGGACGTATAAAGGCATCCATTTCTTGAGAGAGTTGCTGCATCCTGGTTTTGTCGCCTAAGATGCTACCACCGGTAACCGTTGAAGAGGGATCAATAGCTAAGACCGCCACCTTGTGACCGTCTTGAATAAAAGATAAGCCTAGGGATTCTATCAGGGTACTTTTGCCTACTCCCGGCACACCGGTCACTCCTATCCTTAAGGTAGGACGATCATTACTGGGTAAAGATCTTAGAAGTTCCGCGGCATTTTGCCTATCCTGAGGCAGGGAACTTTCAAGCAGGGTTATGGCTTTGGCCAAACTAGGGCGCTCCCCTCTTATTATTCCATCAATGAGCGCTTTCATGAAGTAAATGTTCAGCTAAGAAAAGATCTTCAGGCGTGGTAATCTTTAGATTAGCATAACTTCCTTCTACCAGATGAATAGTATAGCCCGCTGCTTCGACTACAGAGGCATCATCTGTAAAGCTATCTATATAAGGTAGTTCATACGCCTTTTTCAATATATCCCACTGGAAGGTTTGCGGAGTCTGAATGAGCTTCACTTTCTTCCTTTCCAGAGCTTGATTACGATCTTCTGTAATCAAACGAACAGAGTCCTTACTATCTACACAGGTAACGGCGGATCCAAATTGCTCTGCCACTACGTAAGCATTAAGAATTACGTTTAATGGAACTAAAGGACGAACTGCATCATGAATGGCTACTATAGTAGGCACATCCGTATCCAGGGAATTCAGTGCATTCTTCACGGATTGATATCGGGTATCTCCACCCGTAATGACCGGAATATAAGTATCAGGGAAGAACTGTTCAGATATAGGCTGCCAATATGCTTTACCGGCTTCAGAAAGAACAAGAATAATGTGACAGTCGTGTATGGATAAGAATTTCTCCAGTGTGTGCACCAGCACGGGCTTACCGTTCAGGGGGAGAAATTGTTTTGGAATTTCTGACCCCATTCTGCTACCCGTGCCGGACGCTACGATCACTGCAATCTTTTGGGACATTATATGATCAACATAGCATCACCATAGGTGAAGAACTTGTATTTCTCTTTAATAGCCACTTGATACGCTTCCATTACGGTATCGTATCCACCAAATGCACAGGTAGTCATCAACAAAATGGACTCCGGCAAATGGAAGTTCGTCAACAAGGCATTCGCAATTTTGAAGTCAAATGGAGGGAAGATAAACTTATCTGTCCAGGCATTGTCCAATGGCTTCAACCGGTTATTAGCAGAAACCGAGCTCTCCATAGCACGAAGAGAAGTACTACCAATAGCACAAACTCTCTTGTTCTCATCTAATGCTCGGTTAACTATATTACAGGTAGCTTCAGGAATGAAGAAGTTTTCAGAATCTGTCTTATGTTTAGTCAAATCCTCCACTTCAACCTGTCTAAAGGTTCCGATTCCTATATGTAAAGTCAATGGGGCAAAATCAACACCATTGATTTCCATTCTACGAACAATGTTCTTAGTAAAGTGAATTCCAGCAATAGGAGCAGCTACAGCACCTTCGTTCTTAGCAAAGATGGTTTGGAACCTTTCCTCATCATAATCCGCCACTTCCCTTTGAAGAATGTCCTTAGGGATGGGTGTTTCACCTAATTCGTAAATGGCTTGCATCATTTCCTCATGATTTCCATCAAACAAGAAACGAATGGTTCTACCACGGGAAGTAGTGTTATCTATTACTTCAGCCACTAAGTCGCTATCTCCGAAGTACAGCTTGTTGCCCACGCGAATTTTTCTTGCAGGATCCACCAAAACGTCCCACAAACGCATTTCTCTGTTAAGCTCTCTTAACAGGAATACTTCGATCTTAGCTCCTGTTTTTTCCTTAGAACCATAAAGACGTGCAGGGAATACTTTTGTATCATTCGCTACCATGACGTCTCCGTCACCGAAATACTCAATAATATCTCTAAACTGCTTATGCTCAATCTTCCCGGTCTTTCTATGAAGAACCATCATACGTGCACCATCACGATCCTCATAAGGATGTTGTGCTATCAAACTATCCGGGAGATCAAATTTAAAAGATGATAATTTCATTTAGAAGTGATTAATTTAGCTATAGTCTTTAGCTAACATACTATAATATAATCACAAAAATACGAAATGCAAGAAGGGGTTGTCAAGTAAATGCGTAAATATTGTCAGCTTTTGATATAAATCTCCCCTTTCAGGTACGGCATGGCCTCTCCACCTATCAATACCCTACCGTTCAGCACCTGTCCAGTCACCTTACCTGTTCTTTCGGAAATCTGCATGGCCTGAAATTCCGTTTTACCTAGTTCCTTAGACCAGTAAGGGAAAAGCTTAGTAAAAGAAGAGCCCGTTACTGCATCTTCATTAATACCTAAACTAGGTGCGAAGAATCGGGAAACAAAGTCCACCTTCTTACCTGGAGCTGTAACAATCAAACCTCTACCCTTTAATTTCAATAAGGCGTGAAAATCTGGCCTGATCTGAGCAATCTCCTCTTCATTTCTAAACACGGCCATGATATCTTCATTCGCTTGATACACTTTCTGTGGTTGAACACCCAAAGCTTTTTGGAACGGAAAATCTAAAGAAATTTCATGGCTTTCAAAAGCAGGAAAATCCAAATAAAAGAGTCCATCCTTTTTGACAAATTCCAAATCCCCACTTTTACTTTCAAACAAAATTCTTTCATCCGGATGATTCATGAACTCAGTCAAAACATAACCACTGGCTAATGTAGCATGCCCGCATAGAGGCACTTCTACCTCAGGAGTAAACCAACGAATGGCAAAACCTCTCACCGTTTTTACAAAAAATGCCGTCTCAGACAAGCCGTTCTGGTTTGCAATCTTTTGCATCAAATCATCAGAAATCCAGAAATCCATAGGAACCACCCCCGCCGGATTACCTTTAAAATCTTCTGAACTGAAAGTGTTAATGTGAAAGATCTTTAGCGAAATCATTTACGAATGTTGTTTAATGATTGATATGTTAACAAGAGAAACAAAACAGAGACACTACCCATATAGATGATATCTCTACTGTCTAAGACACCCTTACCTAGGGAATTATAATGAATACTTAATCCTACCTGCGCGATTAAGTATTGGACACTACCGGAAAACAATTGAGAGAACTGATCCAAACCTACAAAAACCACATAGCAAACCAGAGCTGACACCAGAAAGGCCACCACCTGATTTTTGGTCAAAGAAGATAGAAAAACACCAATGGCAGCATAAACACCAGCCAGTAACATCAACCCGAAATACGAGCCTGCTACTGCCGCAGAATCTATATTTCCTGCGGGATTACCTAGTACATATAGACTAAAGTAATAAATCAAAGTAGGAAGTAATGCCAGGCAAAAGATCAACAAACATGAAAGATATTTACCTAGAATTATTCCCCAAAGAGAGACAGGGCGAGTTAATAAATACTCCATGGTACCGGACCTCAACTCTTCCGAAAAGGTCCTCATGGTAACCGCAGGAATAAAAAACAAAAGTATAAAAGGGCACAGTTGGAAAAAAGTATCCATCTCCGCATATCCATAATCCAGAATACTGGTTTCAGGATAGATCCAAAACAACCAACCATTAAGGAGTAAAAAGACCCCAATAACGATATATGCTATTAATGAATTGAAAAAGGAGGCAACTTCTTTCCTAAAAATACTCCACATATATTATTCAAAAACCGGCGGATTCTTCTTCATGATGGCCGCCATAATTAAAGAGCACAACAAGCCGATGAACGCAAGCGAAAGCACCATGATTACAAAAGCAAAAGGTCCTTCAATAAAAGGTCTAGATTTCTCCATAGCCTGTTCTATCATTTCAGGAGACATCCCCATCTTCTCGTTTTGCTGTTGGATTAAATCCAACTGCTTTTCAATAACTGTAGGATCAATAACTCTTTTATACACCAAATCATAAGTAGAAGCTAAAACTCCCGCAGTCACAAACAACAAGCTTCCCAAACCTACGCCTTGGCCAAACTTCATGAATCCGTTATTCAGATCACGAAACTCTTTAAAGGCAAAGTACAGGATGGCAAAAGACAATACTAAGGAGATCAAACCATTCAACATTTGATGCTCCAATAGATTAAAAGTGTACACTATTGTATTGATAACAATACTTACTAGACCGAAGATAAGACCCCATTTTAGTGCGATACGTGCAGTAGAAACTTTTTCCATATTAAGGTTTGATTTTACGCATACCCATACTAAATAAAGTACAGGCTACAATTGCTATTTGTTTAAAGATTAGTTCATCTCCTATGATGACAGCCGGGGACTTCTCCTCAAAGGATTTAAGAAGTTGCTGAAAGGTTTGTTCATTCATTAACTCTTTGCTCCTTTCTCTATCAGTCAGTAGTAAATTCTTACTCCACGCCGTCCATTCTTCGAAGGGACGCACATCCACATATTGCAAAAATAAAAAAATAAGGACGCCAGTTAGCAAAGCGGCGATAATATTCGTCAAAAATCCTAAAGAAAACCCTTCATAGAAATGAAGATAGCCTCCATTCTCTCTCTTGTAATACCAAATGGCTACACCTATAAAAATGATATTAATACCCAAATCAGGCCGTCTTAGCGCCAGTGGATTGGGATTCAAAAAATACATCACCAAAAAGAATAAGAAGCAAACTCCACCTGCTATGGATCCAAAGATCAAAGATTTTCTAACTATAGGATTCATAAGCTTTTGAATTGTCTATTATTCACTACGGCCTTCGCCCTGCCTTTTAAGACCTTACCTAAAAATGGAGTGTTCTTCCCTTTCGATTTTAAGTAATCTTCTGAGCACTCATATTCCTCCTCTACTGAGAAGATGGTCAAATCTGCTTCTTCTCCCTCCTTAATTGAACTCGTAGGAAGACGGAAGATATTTCTAGGATTATAAACCAATTTCTCCATAGCTAGATCCAGTCCCAATTTTTCTACACATACGGAGAATACCGTTTGTAGGCCAACTGCTCCAAATTCAGCTACATCAAACTCCAAGGTCTTATGCTCTGCATCCCAAGAATTGTGATCTGAGATCACCATATCTATGGTACCATCCTTCAAACCTTCTAATAAGGCTTCTATATCCTCCGTAGATCTGAAAGGAGGATACACCTTATAGTGGGTGTCAAATCCCATAAGATCCTCATCTTTGAAAACCAAATGATGCGCAGCTATATCACAAGATACCGGCAACCCTTTTGCTTTCGCTTCACGAATCAATTCTACAGAACCTTTGGTAGAGATAGTAGAGAAATGAAGTACCGGCAATGAAGACTGCACACCACTATATTCCAGAAGTTTCAGGTTCCTCATTATCATCAATTCCTCTCCGGCAGAAGGAATACCTTTCATACCTAATAAAGTAGAAGTAACCCCTTCATGCATTTGACCGTACATGCTCAGATATTTATCTTCTGATTTAACTACCAATACCGCATTCAAAGGCTGTAAGTAAAGCAGTGTCTTAAGGAAGATGTCTGAATTTTGAATGGCTTCTTTTCCGTCAGAAAATCCTACGGCACCACCTTTATGCAGGTCTATCATGTCCGTAAAATCTTCCCCCTTACACTCGCGCGTTACGGCTGCTAGATTAAGGAGTTGTACAGGCTTAGTACGGTTAAAATGCTCGAAATAAGTTATGGCCTCTTTGGTTTGAATGACCGGTGTGGTATTCGGAAAACCAATAACTCGGGTAAATCCACCATAAGCGGCCGCTTCATGAATCGAATTCAGATCATCTAGCCACTCGTATCCCGGATCCTTAAAATGGGTACCCCCATCCGTCCAACCCGGAGATACACATAAGTCGGTTCCATCAAATACTTCCGCTTTTGACTCCGTATTGATGCCGACGATCTTTCCTCCTGATACCAACAGATCAACTTTCTGACCGTGGTAGGGAGAATTTTTATCTATGACTTTTATATTTTTGACTAATCGCTCCATCCGTATACAAAAAAATAGCCCAACAAATGGGCTATCCTATATTTTAATTTAAGGAATCAATGCCCCACCGAGCTTTTGTAGGTCTCTGCGTCCATCAATTTCTCCACGTCAGCTACATTATCCACTTTAAGTTTGATAATCCAGCCATCGCCATAAGGGTCGTTGTTGATTAACTCCGGCTCATCTGATAATTTCTCATTAACCTCTAACACCTCACCACTGATGGGCAAATAAAGGTCTGAAACTGTTTTTACAGCTTCTACTGTTCCGAAAACTTCATTTTCACCAAGAGATTCACCTACGGTTTCAACCTCCACAAAAACGATGTCACCCAGTTCACTCTGAGCAAAATCAGTGATACCTACTGTAGCCACATCCCCTTCTAGGCGGATCCATTCGTGCTCTTGCGTGTACTTAATTCCTTCAGGAAAATTCATAGATTCGATGTATTTTGACCCAAAAATACGATTTTAGTTTAATTATCCCAAAGCTTCACTAGGGCTTTTCAAAAGATATTTCCTACGTATAGGATTTATAAAATACTTCTTCCTAGAAGTGAAACTTTCAGGATGCATTTGACCAAATTCCTCTGCCCATTCCGCAAAGATTTCAGGCTCATGCTGCTTAAAAGCATGGGCATCAATCTTCTTCTTTTGCAAATAGCTAAGAAACTCCTCCATCACTCTACAAAGTCTATAAATTTCTTGTACCCAAAATATGGAATAAAGCTAGTGTATCTCCTCGAACTTAACACCATGAACAAGATAAACATGGCTATAAAAAAGCCTTGAATAAACACGATAAACAAACCCGATATCACGGAAGTTGCCCAACCCGGAGTAGCTTGTCCAAGAACATATTTGAAGTATAACACTATCAACACTCCTACCACTGATGATATGATCATAAATGCAGCAAACATGACAATGCGCACCGCCGTCACGTCCACAAATACAGAGACTGCACTCATACCATGCAGAACCAAAGAGCTGAAATTCATCTTAGACTTACCTGCTAATCGGGTACCTCGGTCCAGAGGAATGGAATCAAAGGGCAGTCGGGAACGAATTATAGCACCCGGATAATGATTCCATAGTTCTGATACGTTCGCTAATTTTTTTACTTGCTTTGCCGGAATCAAGCTGTAATTACCGAAGGTTATGATGTTTCCGGTCAGCAATTTGAATACGAACTTATAGATCTTATAAAACACACGGAAAAGCAAGGATTCCGTTCTCTTCTTACGTTGCGCAAAAATGATCTTCTCCGGTTCCTGTTCCGCCTTTTCTAAGAGGGCTTCTATGTGCTCCGGCTGATCCTCTCCGTCAGAATCCATCACTATCACCTTATCTGCGTCATTGTGATCAGCAAAATAAGATAGTCCTATAGCTATGGCTCTCTGGTGACCTTGATTACTGATCAGGTGTAGTACCTCTAAGTCATAATCCTTGAAATCCTCTTTGTTATAGGGAATACTGGAACAGTCGTCCACTGCCAGAAAAGATATGTGGTAGGGTTTGCCGTGATACAATTGATAGGTTTTTTCGATCAAAAGCCTCAAGGCTTCCCAATCGTTAAATACCGGCAAAATGATCTTTATTTTCATAGGTTTAGTAGCGATATTCTTCGCCTTTAAAATCGAACAATAATACTCTCTCTCCGTCCTTCTTCTTCAGATACAATCTTTCTCTCTCCTTGGGGTCAACATATTGGATCAATGCATAATCCTTCGGAAAATACAGATTCAAGAATTGAGCATCTTTATAAGATACCGTTCCCCCTTTGTCGAACCTTTCTTCGTACTTATCCTTATATGCACCGGGAATAACCAAAGTATCTCCCAATGCAGCCTTTTCCTGAATTTCTTTTGCTAAGGCAGCGTACGGATTAGGCACCCTTTCAGGTACAAAATAAGCATTATAAACGGATCTGTCTGCAAAATAATCCTGAATGCCTTTTTGGATATTTGTCCATTGAAAAATCATTAAAAAGAGCATTAAAGCTCCTAATATGACCTTTTCCTGAGCAGCTCTGATCACGCCTATGGATACTAAGATCACTACAAACGGTGAAGCATTACCTATATATCTATGCGTTAAACTTGTGGTGTTTCCACTCAAATATGCATCTCTAACCACAAAAATAAGCGGTAATATCAACATCCCAAGGCCCATGCATAACCAGACAAATTCCTGCTTCTCCGCCTCATATCTCCTGGTTTCCAAAAGGTACTTAACAGCATAATAAAACGCCACAAACAATGCCGCCGAAGCCAAAATACTTCCCAGATAGATTCTTTCCAAAGCCAGAATCAGCAGAGACAAGAACAGGCCTGCATAGCGCTTATACTTATGCCCTTGAACTGATAAAAGTATACCAATAGCTAATAACAAAGAACTCAAAAACACCTTCACCCCTTTGATATCTTCAAAAAGGCCGTGAGTTATAACGCTAATGTCGTAGTACAATGCAATTCCCTTTTTTGCTATCACATCAGGACTTGCCAATTGAATGGTTTGACTCAACTCATCCTGAAGATTCTCTGCAATCTTCTTATGAATCTCATTCTTGTCCTTTAGGAAACCCATAGCTCCTTTTCCTCCTCCCCAATTGAACCAATAAAACAGCAACAAGGCATTTGCCAATGCCGCCAAAATAAAACCGGTCCATAGGTGACTCTTATTCCTAATGACCAAAAATATCAATACATGAAGCAAAGGCACAAAGAAGTTCATGTAATGATTCAGCATCGCTAAACCTATAAGAACAGCATAGATCACGAAGTTTTTCTTAGAATTCTCTCCCGAAACTAACTTTACAAAATAAGCCGTAGCCAGAGTAATCAGGAAGAATGAAAGCGGGTAACTTCTAGCGATATGACTTTGAGCTATGTTCAATGGATCTATGGCAAATAGCAATCCCGCCAGGAAAGCCATGCTATAAGATCTAAAGTATTTTAGGACCAAAAGGTAAATCAGTAGTACCGTCAGTACATTAAAGATCAAGCCTGGCATTCTAACCGAAAAATCAGAATTCCCGAAGACCTTCATCCAATAATGTAGGATGACGTTATGTACCATGTGCGTACCAAAATCTGCATTCGCACTAGCATCCATAAAGTCTTGGGGACCTTTCTTCTCCCAAAAATCCTGTGCAGTGAAGTAGGTCTTCTTAAAAGCCGATTGGTTAGCTCCCCCTACCCAAAAGCCGTTTGCATTCAGCAAGGTAAATTTTTCGTCTGTGATCAGACCACGAGCGTCTAGTCTATACAAACGAAAACTTAAAGCTATAACTCCCAGGAAAAAGAGTAGAATGTACTTTCTCATGCCTCTAAAGGGGTACTCTTTTCAACGATATATCTTGGACGAGCTTTCACTTCTTCATAGATCTTACCCACATATTCGCCGATCAGCCCTATGGCCATCATATTAGATCCATTAAAAAATGCCATCATAAGAAGAGTAGATGCCCAACCAGACGTGGTTACACCTGCAAACTTTGTATACAAGACATACACAGCAAGTAATAAGGAAAGTACAAAGCTAAATGCTCCAAAGTAAAGCACGAAGCGCATAGGCATGGTGGAGAACGAGGTTACCCCATTCCAGGCAAAGGTCAACATCTTCTTCAGAGGATATTTGGTTTCTCCTGCCTCGCGCTCCAATCTTTTATAGAAGACCTTATCGTTTTTGAATCCTATGGTAGGAATGATCCCCCGAATGAACATGTTCACTTCACGGTAATGTTCCAGTTCCGTAAGCACCCTGTTATCGATCAATCTGAAATCTGCATGATTGAACACCACCGGCACCTTTAACCATTGCATGACCTTATAGAAGGATTCAGCGGTAAACTTCTTAAAAAAGGTATCAGTACTTCTATCGTCCCTAACGCCATAAACTATAGATGCACCCTCCTTAAACTTTTCTATCATAGGAGGAATGGCATAGATATCATCTTGTAGATCTGCATCTATGGAGATATAACAATCAAATAATCCCTTATATTCAAACAAACCCGCCAAAAGGGCATTCTGGTGACCGAAGTTTTTAGAAAGTTTAACGCCTAAAATGCGGGAATTTGATTTGGTAAGTCTATCAATGATATTCCATGTAGCATCTCTACTCCCATCATTGACATAGCAGATCTTGCTTTCTGCACTGATCAAACCCTGAGAAATCAGTTCGTCATAAAAGGTATTCAACTTAGCATCAGTCAGATGCAAGATGGCTTCTTCATTATAACAGGGCAAGACTAATAGCAGCTTTGGGATCATAAAACTTATTATTTTGGCAAAAATATTACATTTTCAGAATGGTAAACTCTACACGGCGGTTTTTCCTTCTTTCTTCTTCTGTAGTGTTCTTCACTAACGGACGATATTGGCCCCAGGATTTCAATTGAATCCTCTCCTCTTTTATCTGGCCATCCTCTATCAAATAGTTCTTAACGTTTAAGATTCTTTGCTCGGCCAATTTAAAATTGAGATTGGCATCCCCTTGATTATCCGTGTGTCCTTCGAGTAAAATAACCATATCGGGATGTTCCATCATGATCTTCTTGATTCTATCCAGCTCCACAAAAGATTCTTGTCGGAGCTCCGCCTTACTTTGATCAAAATAAACCTCCCTCAATACGATCTTCTTTCCGGCTTCAATGACCATATCTTTTACGCTCTCCGGTTCCGCATTAACGGTTTTCGGAGCTGTTTGAGCTATCGACTCTTGACCTATTTTTCTCCACTTGTACACCTCTTTCTTCTCGAGATATTCTTTCACTTCTCTAAAATCCAGACTTTGGCTAAAACTAGGATATCCTGAAGACTCCGCTTTTAGCTCATAGGTTTGACCGGGCTGGAAAATGGTCTTAAATATTTTGGTTTCTTCATCCCAGACCCATTCTACCTGAGGAGAAATGGACACTTTGGGTTCAATACTTTGACCGGATATTTCATCTACGAAACTGAATTCCATCAGAACCACAGATTCCGGTTGGATACTTGGGAATAATTTGACTTTAAACAGGTCATCCAGCCCCATGGAATTCTTGGCGGAACTGAAATAGGCATACTCACCGGAGGCCGGGATAGAAATATAACCGTCAAATTCGGGGCTATTGATTTGAGGCCCCAGGTTTACAGGTTCTGTCCAGTTCGTCCACGTATCGTCTAATCTCGTACTCATGAAGATATCCATATCTCCATATCCGGGGTGACCGTTCGAGTTGAAGTACAAGGTTTTATTGTCGGCCGCAAGAAAAGGAGAACCTTCATTTCCTGCTGTATTGATCACTGGCCCTAGATTAACGGGCTTTGAATAGGAATCTTCTCCGGTTTTAAACGATACGTATAGATCCTTGTCGCCATAAGAATCCTTACGCACCAGTCCCATCACCAGAAATTTCTCGTCAGAACTCATGGAGAATTCTGTCTCTTTTTTAAGTTGCCTATCCTGTGAATTGTAGTAAGACAAAGCCTCGAAATTAGCTATTTTAATAGGGCGCTTATTGACCCATTTATTGTTTTTCAAGCTGACTTTTGTGAGTCCCGCGTCAAATTTCCCCCTACCCACTTCAACATTCAGAGCGTATATGCTTTTACCGTCCATGGCTATGGTCGCCGCACCATTCTTAGCCGAATGATGGATGGACGTGCTCATGTTCTTTGCCGGCTCCCAGGTTCCATTAGCAGCTAAGGTAGATACCCAAACGTCTAAAGTACTTTCGTTTGAACCTGCCGGTTTAAAGTTCTTTGGGTGATCCCATCTACTGAAGTACAAATATTTCCCATCTGGTGAGACCAAAGGAGCCACTTCACTGTATTTGGTGTTAACAGAAGGGCCTAAATTTTCTTTCTTGAGATCTTTAGGTAGATTTTGGGCCACATTGACGGTAGCTACATAAGGTTCAGAGGAAGAGGAAATGCCAATACAGTCATACTCCTTGATGCCTTTGTTCAGGGAATGTACAATGACTAATTTCAAAGCGGCTATTTCTTCCTCAGTTTCCGGAATGAATTGATTCCAAATGCCCGGTTGCTTCCTAAAGTTATCTCCTTGACTTTCGTAAAGAAGAACTTCTTTATTTTTGGTAGTGTAACCAAAGATTCGACCTACCGCTCCCGGCCCAACAGTTTCGCCTACAATGATTTGCTTCACTTTTTGGGGTTTATCAAAAGCCACTTTGATGTAGTCCTCTCCGAAAGAAGTCCCTGTAGGACGCCATGAGCAGGCAGAAGAGATGGTTTGGGGCAGAACACTAGGAGGGCCTAGCACCTGAATAGCTCTGTGCTTGGGAGAAAATTTCTCATCTACCGTTTCAGAAGATTTTTCCAGTACTTTGGAAGCCCACTGTACTTCCTGAGCAAAAGAAGCCCAGGTCAGGAATAAGAGTACAAATGTTTTTATTAACCCTTTAACCATAAGTGCCAAAGATAACACATGTACCTCTAAAACGAAAATGCGACAGGCTTTTGGCCTGTCGCAAAGAATTTATAAAGCCTTTACGGCTGCCGTAAGTTTAGGCAGGACTTCGAAGACATCGCCCACTATTCCATAGTCGGCCGCTTTAAAGAATGGTGCTTCAGGATCCTTATTGATCACCACAATAACCTTTGAAGAGTTTACTCCGGCCAGGTGCTGAATGGCGCCTGAGATACCGCAAGCGATATACAGGTTTGGAGCAACTTTAACTCCCGTTTGACCCACGTGTTCATGGTGAGGTCTCCAATCCAGATCAGATACAGGTTTGGAGCAAGCCGTAGCAGCTCCTAAAGCATCTGCAAGATCCAATAATGGTTGCCAATGTTCCGGACCTTTCATGCCTCTACCCCCTGAAACTACGATATCAGCTTCCGGGAGTGAAACGGTTCCACTGGCTTTCTCCACAGCAATGGTTTTGGCGCTTCCGTCTTCCGCCGCAGTGGCAATGTCTAGGTTTTCAACCGATGCCGAAGAACCTGATTCCTCTACAGCTATGATATTCTTTTTGATGGTTAAGAATTTAACCTCAGAAGAGATGGATGTCTTGGCAAATGCCTTCCCCGAGAAAATGCTTCTGTTAACCACGAATCCCGAAGAAGTATCCGGAAGTTCAACGGCGTTAGCCACGAACCCTGCATTCAATGCGCCTGCTGCGCGAGCTAAAACGGCATCTGAAAGAGAGCTTTTGGAGGCAACGACGATCTTCGAGCCAGTGCTTTGGATCACATCTTTCAGGACCTTAGCATAAGCCATGATGTTTTCCTCTTTCTTTACATAGATAACCTTTGATGCGCCATAGTTTCCGGCCTTTGCTAATTCTGACTCAGAAGCCTCACCTATAGCAAGGGAAATAGCCGTACCACCTACCTGAGCCGCTACCTTACTTCCGTAAACGATAGCCTCGCGGGAATTCTTCTTGATACTTCCCTCTCCTAGTTCAACAAATATTAATACAGACATGATTTTCAGAAATTTGGGATTATAAAACTTTGGCTTCCTTTTGTAAAAGCTCAATTAAGGTCTCAGCTTGCTCAGCCGGAATCATTTTAACCGCACCCTTAGCAGGTGGAAGGTCATAATTCATCACCGCAGTATTAGCTGAGGAAGAAGGAGATATCACTTCTATAGGTTTCGTCCTTGCTCCCATGATTCCTCTCATGCTTGGAATCTTCCATTCTGCTATAGGCTCCTGGCAACCCAGTACAAGCGGCAAACTGGTTTCTAATTTCTCCTTGCCGCCCTCAATCTCTTTAGAAAGCACTACTTTACTGCCCTCTACATTCAGCTCCATTACCGGTGAGAAGGAAGGAATCCCCAACATCTCTCCTACCATACCGTGAACTACACCTGTATTATAATCAGTAGTTTCTCTACCCATCAAGATGAGATCGAAACCTTTATCTTTTGCATAATTTGCAATTTCTGCAGCTACGAAATAGGAATCAGTAGGCTCTGCATCAATACGTACGGCCGTATCCGCACCTATGGCTAAAGCTTTTCGGATTTGAGGCTCTGCATCTGCTTGTCCTACATTCAAAACCGTCAAACTTCCGCCTGTAGCTTCTTTCAGCTCCACACCTCTGGCTAAAGCATAATCATCATAAGGACCGATGATGTACTGGATTCCCGCTTTTGAGAAACGAGTATTTCCTTCTTCAAAGGCAATCTTTGAAGTGGTGTCCGGCACACTCGATATACAAACCAAGATTTTCATAATTATTGCGTACTTTTGAATTCGAAAAAACAAAAAATGTTATGCATGCATAACATTTACAAAACTACTCTTCATCATCAAAGAATGCAAGCGCAAAGAATAAAATATTTACAAGATGAAATAGAAAATTTTCCGGATGACCCTTTTAATCATTATGCACTGGCCTTGGAATATATTTCTGCGGGCGACTTACGTGCAGAAGAAATCTTCAGACATTTACTGAAGGAATTTCCGGACTATCTGCCTACCTACTACAAGGCGGCGAATTACTTCTTTGACAGAGACCTATGGGACGAAGCGGAAGCTATCTTTATTAAAGGAATAGCATTAGCAGAGGCTCAAGGGAACGAGAAGGCTCATCGTGAATTGAATTCAAGTTACGCGCTATTTAAAACAGAAACACAAGATGACTTTTAATCCCGTACAAATAAAGGAGGGAGAAGAACGCATATTGATCATCTACACCGGAGGTACCTTAGGTATGGTGTTTGATGAGAACAAGCGTACCCTTGTACCCTTCCGCTTTAGAGAAACCTTATTGAAACTGCCCGAGTTAAATCTATTGTCTTCGGCCATACATTTGGTATCCTTTGAGAAGCCCATAGACTCCTCAGATGTAAATGCGGAGATATACCTCACTATAGCGGGCATCATACAGAAGCATTATCATGAGTTTGATGGTTTTGTCATCATTCACGGTACGGATACTATGGCATTCACTGCTTCTGCGTTGAGCTTCCTGATTCATAATCCTAAGAAGCCAATAGTATTTACAGGAGCGCAATTGCCCATAGGCATACCTAGGACGGATGCGAGAGAAAACCTGATTACGAGCATTGAGATTGCGGGAGCCAGGTTAAACGGCAAGGCGGTGGTACCGGAAGTTTGCATCTATTTTAACGGCAGGCTACTAAGGGGCAACCGAGCCAGAAAGCGTGAGAGCTCGCAATTTGATGCTTTTGACTCGGAGAACTATCCTTATCTGGCAGAGATAGGAGTATCCATAGAGTACAATTTCAGGCATATCCGATATGTAGAAGGCGAGACAAGGTTCTACGATGAGATGTCAGATCAGGTCAGCGTGCTGACGCTATTCCCGGGAATAAGCAAAGAGATATTGAAGAAACATGTATTGAACGAGAATACCCGCGGCATCATCATGATGACCTATGGATCCGGGAATGCTCCATCGGCAGATTGGTTTATAGATATCCTGGCAGAAGGTATCTCTTCAGGCAAGACGGTGTTAAACATCACCCAATGTACCGGAGGAAAGGTAACCATGGGAAAATACGCTTCCAGTAAACGTATGAAGGACATTGGCGTAATTTCCGGGTCTGATATGACGCTGGAAGCGGCCGTTGGAAAGATGATGTGGGGTCTATGCCAAGAGGATCAGAAATTAGAAGAAATTTTTGCCCAAAATCTGGCAGGAGAAATTTCTTTACCTTAATTTTGCACTCCCTTCCACAGAGAGGTGTCCGAGTGGTTGAAGGAGCTACCCTGGAAAGGTAGTATACGGGTAACTGTATCGAGGGTTCGAATCCCTTCCTCTCTGCTTGATTATAACAAAACCAACTGATTTTCAGTTGGTTTTGTTGTTTTATAAGCTTAGGGGGGATGATTAGGATTGATCCATGAAGATTAGCGGCTAAACTAATCCTTTCCTATAAAAGGCTGTTGCGACGAAAAAAAGGAGACCACGAAGTAGCAGCGAAGCTAAACTTTCAATTTCTCACTTAACCCGCCATTACGCCAAACCGCTGTTAGCTGCTGCCCTTCTGTCTTACGTTCTGATTGTCTGTTGGTTGTGCGATAGGACAGACACACGCTGCCGCCAAGTTTAGCTTTGCTGATTTTTGCTACGCTCGGCATAGCTCAAACAAGTTTGGCTCTGCACTCACTTTGCGCAAAAATTTGGCTTGCGTGCCGGCTTGTGCGACTTGGCAAATGCAAAGCATTCACGAACACCATTAAAAATAAACAAAAAAGTGAGTAATTGTGTGGCTGTGAAGCGTTGGCATTTCTGTCTCTTTTTTAATTTAATACTCTGTCAGATATTTCTTTAGCAATTTCTTCAATTGTAAAACTTGATGTGTTCAATGCCAACATATCGGCAATTATTGGACTGAATTTCATTACTTCGTTTTTACTGATTTTGTGCCATATAGGAAGGATTACTTTTTCTCCATTTACTTCTCTTGCAAAAAGTCCGTCCAATTCTCTCTGTGGCCATTCTTTGCTAAAAAATGCTTCTGATAGAACTACAATTCCGTAGCGAGAATTTCTAAGTCCATTGTCAATGGAACGTCTAAGACTGTCGCCAACTCTCAATGTAAATTCATCATACCAAACTTTAAGTCCGTTTTGCTGTAAACACTTTACAAAATCTCTTACAAAGTCGTCTTTGTCTTCTGATGCGTGGGAAACAAAAACATCATAAGTTGTCTGGATAATTGGCTGTGGCTTTAAAACATCAAAGGAATGTAGGGATTGCATTTTCTGCTTTTCCATTTCCCTAGTAATCTGTTGTTGCAAAGTCAACATTTCTTTCTGTTCCTTCTTTGTCTTGTCTCTTTCCTTTTGTTCTTCTTTATTGAGTTTGCTTAGAAGTTCAAGTTTCTTTTTCTGCTTATCCGCTAAAGATTTTGATTTCGAACTTTTATCCTTTTCAAGTTTATTGATTTCTTCATTCTTCTTGGTTAAATCTTTTTGATAGCCAATCATTCTTTTAAGGTCTTTTTCTCTGGCAATTTTGTCAAGTAAACTATGAGCTTCTTTCTGCTTACGAGTAATGTTCGCATCAATTGGATGAATAATCCTTTCTATCGAGTTTATATCTCGGTCAACATTTGCGATTTGTCTGGTTATGTAATCAATGCTCATTTAATCCGTAAAGTTTAATAAACGCATCGTACTCTTCCTGAAATGACTTTTTGCGGTGGTGCATTTTTTGACACTTGATGTATTGAAAAACCTTCTCAATTCCAGATTCAGAAACCGAATAGGCGGCATATCCCGTTTGCCACGCAAATTTCTCTGGTATTAAGTTATTTTGGTTGATAAAATGAGAGCTGCTGCCTTTAATTTGCTTGATAACTTCCGCAATTGATTTTTGAGGATTTAATAAAAACAAACAATGAATGTGGTCGGGCATACCATTGATGATTCTTACCGGGCAACCTTGTTCCCGCAATTGATTTGAAATAAATTGATAAACGTTTTGTTCAATGTTTTGATGTACCAATGGTATTCTTGCTTTCGTTGCCCAAATGGCGTGTATCCATATTTTGTTGTATGAATGTGGCATATTCAATTCTTTAATTCTTGTTTTTTAAACCGTTGAAACGGTTTTGCTGTTGTTTCTCGCATTTCCATAGCCCCCGGTTTAAACCGGGGGCTATGATTCGTTAACAATGATATTTGAATGGATTTATCCATTTCCCTCCACAATTTTTATTTCTTCTTCCGTCAACTCGTAAAGCTGATAAACCAATTGGTCTAGCTCATTCTCGGCTATTGTAGTGTCTTTGTTCTTTTCTTTTGCGGTCAGAATCTCGTCAACTAATTTGATAAATTTCTGTTGTTTGGAAGTTTCAATTTTGGGAATTGGAAGCTGCCTTATATCGCCCAAAGTAATTTGTGTAAAATCATCTTTTTTTGCCGAACCTGAATTTTTAGTTTTATAGAATGAAAGCAATTTTGAATTGAGCAACGCCAATACATATTTATAGCTTATGTTTTCATCATTCAATTTGATGATGTAAATGTCCTTTTTACAAACAAACTCTTCATTCGTATAAGTTGCCATCATTCTGAATTGACGACTAATTATCCTTCTGACTAAGATTCTTTCACCAGTAAAAAAACTATAGCTCTTTGGTTTCTCTTTTAAGCTATCGTCATACTGAATAAAACTAAAAGTTTCATCAATAACATATCTATTTAAGTTGCCAGTAAAAACCTTTTTCAAACCATTCTCAAATTCACTTTTATAGTTAGACTTGTCAGCTAAAATCCCCCTTGCTGTTTCAGAAAAATCAGAGAGTTTAGATTGAATTGAATCAAGTTTGGAGAAAATAGAGTTGTCAGACTCATTTAGATTAATTTTTAAGTCAGGTTTTGCTGTCCAAACTTTTCTGTCGAGAGCTTTGAACTCTATGTTCAGCAAATCTTGAATTTGTATTTTATCCTTAGGATTAAATTCATAAACAGAAGATTGCTCAATTGTCTTTTTTTGGAAAAAGTAAATTCCTGTATCTACATATGCATCAGCAAAAATATCGTAAGGAAGATTTATTGCCTTAACCAAAGAGTTTTTGCCAGTAAACAGATTTCTTGTGTTTTTATACTTAGAACCCGTAAGCCAAGTAATTGGGTTTATAAAACTGATGTTTGAATTTTCACTGATAATTTTAAGCCCAAGTTCAATGAACAATGTATAAATATCGTCAGTTGCAGAATACAAAGAGTTAAAGTATTCTTTGCCTATTTCATTTGGTTTAACACCATATGGCGGATTACCAATCACCACATCAAAGCCCACAAAATCGCCTTCATCATTCAGCACTTCAGGAAATTCAAAACGCCATTCAAAAGCGTTTTCAAAAATCTTGTTGGCTTTTATTTCTTCAATTTCGGTTTCGAGCTTCTTGATTTCTGCGCTGATCTGCTGTACTTTCTTGTTCCAATCGGCTTTTTCCTTTTTGCTCATTTCAAAAAGGCTTTGCTGTGTAGTGAGTTTCACCAGTTCACCCTCTAGTTTGTTAAGCTTTTTCACTTTTGGGTCGTTTCTGCTTATTTCACTTCTGAAATCCGATTTAATGTCGGCAATCAGCCGTTCCATTTCCCTTTTCTGTTCCTTGCTTTCAGCGTTACGGTATGTGGATACCGCAATTTTATAGGTATCAATATTCCATTTGCTTTTTAGCCCACGGTTTAAACCATGGGCTAAGTCGGCATCAATGGCAAAACGGCTCACCAAAGAGTTACCGCATTTGATGTTGATGTCAATATTCGGAAGCGTTTCTAATTCTGTGGCGTTCTTGTAATAAGCATTTTTCAAAAGCTCAATCCATAAACGCAAACGGCAAATTTTTACCGAATTGGAATTAATGTCCACACCGAAAAGGCAGTTTTCAATAATGGTTTGCTTTTCGTGGAAAAGCGTTTCTTGTACTCGCTGTGATTCTCTATTGGTCGGTGAGCCTGTCGAACCGGGGTTGTATTCAAAAAGTTCGCCTTCTTCGTCTGTAACAATTAATTCATCATTCACCACTTCCACCTGATATTCTTTCAGGCGTTTTCCGTCTCGGTCTTGCAGAATTTTCAAGTCGTTTTTAACGGCAATTATTTCATTGAGTGCCGAAACTAAAAAGTGACCTGAACCTACGGCAGGGTCGCAAATTTTGATGCTGTTTACAATTTGGTTGGCTTCTTTTCGGTCTTCAATTTTGTCGTATAGTTCTTCAAGTGTTGTGCAATTCCATTTTTTGGTTTCGTTGAATTTCTGTACAACCGCTTTGCGAATGGTTTCGCGACACATATACATGGTGATGAAACCGGGCGTGAAAAACGAACCGTCTTTGTAGCCGTTTATTTTCTCGAATATCAATCCGAGAACCGAAGCATTGATAAGCGTTTTGTTATCTTCCTGAATTTCTTCTCCGCCTTCTGCTCCAAAGTCGTAAGCATCTAAAAACTCAAACAAATATTGAAGCGTGGAAATATTGCCTGTCCGTTTTTTGCCTTGCTGGTCTTTCAGTACGGTTTGCGAAAAAATCGGAATGGTTTTATCGTCTTTCAGATTGCTGATAAACAAAGTAACCTGCTCAATGTCTGTCGGCTCGAAAAGCGAAGAATTGAGATAAGGGACTTTTTCAAATGCCTTTTTTACATCTTCGTTTCGCTCGTCATACTTGCGTGCCAACACTTGAAAAAACAAGCTGTTCAGGTCGTCATAGTTCTTTATTTTATCAAGATTGAGAAACGAATACGATTTGTCGCCTTTGTGATAGGTGATGAGTTGTGCTTCCAACAACTTCAAAAACAAAATGCGGTTTATCCAAGTGATGGAAAGTTCAAGAGCAACATTAAAAAGTCGTTCCTGTTGTGTGTTGCCGAATTGGTTTGGTTTTTCCAATCGGCTCAATTTATCTAAGCTGTCAAGCTGAATGATGGCATCTTCAAGAATTGTTCCTGTGTGTCGTTCGCCATCTTTGTTTCGTTGAATCAACTTTTTACTTCCTTCTTTGGTTTCGGTCAAGCCGATGATGTGCAACAACTCGCTGTAAAAGCGTTTGTCAAGGCTGTTGCTGTCGTTGGTGAAAGGAAGTTTTAAAAGATGCTCTGGCGAAAGCAATTTGAATAAAGCAATCAGCGAATTATCGTCTGCTTTGTCGGTATTTCGTAACGGTTTTTGAAAGTCCTGAATGTTGAAGTATGTAAATTCAATTTCAGAAGTGATGGTGTCAATAAACGGCTCGGCAATTTGTTTGTAGAAAAAATCTGTTTTGGTGTCTGCCAAACGACCACCTTCAAAATCGTTGAATTGTTTGACAAGATTTTTGTTTTGGGCAAAAAGTCTGTCGAATAGGGTAGCGTCAAAAATGAACCATTCGTTAATGTTGGTCGCCACCAAATGTTTTACTTCAAGATTTTTATGTGTAATTCTCTCACGTAAGTAATACAAAACCAATTCCTGAAATGCTTTTGCATTCAGTTTTTGGGTTGTAATCATCTCGGCTTTGTTTGTCGGTTTTTTCGCTTCGAGAATTACTCCAACTGTCGAGTTTGCATTTTGTCCGTTATGAATAACAAGGTCGTTTCGACCTTTGGTATTTATGAAATGGTTTGGGTCGTAATAGGTTTTCTTTAGAAAGTCGGAAACCAAGTTCTTATGAAACTCTTCACTTTCTGTGTCATTTGTTCTGTCGAGTAAAGTAATAAGATTGGTCTTGAAACCTTCAATTTCAGTCCTGTTCGGTTTTACTTTTAAAAAGGCTTTGTTTAGTGCCTTTCTTGGTTTCAATTCTTTTAAAATCATCTACAAAATATATTTTCTATTTCAGTCGGTTAAAATAAGTTTTTCAGTTGGAATGGTTTCAGAATATTGGCAAAAAACCGGCTCATTTGGTTTTTTGGGCTTTGGCTCGTGTGTCGGAAAAAACCAAATGTGCCATTTTGCGGGTAGGCTTTTTTGTCGTCTGTATGTTCGTTAATTTTTGCACTATCGTCTGTTCATTTGGGTTGCAGCTAACGTTTTGCGGCTTTGTGTAGTGGCGGTAATTGAAGCGAAAAGTTTCAATTTAGCGACACAGTATGCAAAAGCCAATTCATTGATTAAAATTATGAAAAAAGCCAATATAACCACGCAGTGCTGACGAATACCGCTGAATATAAACACTCTATTCGTAATTGGCTTTTTGCGGAATAAAATACCTAAACTTTCACTTTCTCCCATAACCCGCCATTTCGCCAAACCCACGTTAGCTGCAGGCCAAAGTTGATTTTTTCAGATTTTATATTCTGTTATTTTAGTAATTGTATTTTTTCCAGCAGACTTAAATTCTATGAAATATGCAAAATTTATAATTTGATCCTTCAGCTTTATTTTTCCATTACAAGCTCCAAGTTTTCCATGGCTCAAAATTTCGTCTATAACTAGTTCTTCAATTTTTGGTATACTAGAAAAATGTTCTTTTAATACATCAAACACTTCGATTGAATTTACACCAAAACTTATTAAGCTGAAATTTTCATCAAGTATTTCTCCAACTTCTTGCCATTTTTTCTGATATACTGATACAATAAAATCTTTAATTATTCTTCTTTTCGGTGCGTTATCACAGTCTATTGGAATTGTAATTTTCATAAAAAGGGATTTTACGGAATGCTTGTTCTTGGCTTGCGGCTAACGGTTCGGGGCTTGGCGAAGGGCGGGCTTGAATTGAGCGAAAGTTCAATTCAGACCGAAACGTAGCCAAAGCTGTGAGCCATTTCGTAAAATTACTAAATCAAACAGTTTTCTCGGACGGTGCAGAAGTTAGAAACCCACAGTGGATTACAGATTGTAAACAGGAATCAGGTGGTTTTCAATAAAATCAATTCGATCTTTAGATCTGGGCACGAAGTGAGAAACAATGCCGATGACTAAATTTTTCGAGCGGTTGACGTAAATAATATTGCCACCGTCGCCAATGGCGGCAAAGGTCTCATCGTCCAATATCCACCATAGATAGCCGTATGGTTTGTTTTCCCAGAAGCTGTGTGTGGTCGTGCTTTCTTCTACCCATTGAGAAGACACGATGGATTTGCCTTCCCATTGTCCGTTTTGGAGATATAACTGACCTATTTTCAAAAGATCATGTACAGAAAGCATGAGCCCCCAACCGGATGTGTTGGTTCCTTGCGGATCTGCAGCCCAACCATTGCTATAGTGGTTTTTGATGAACTTGAAATATGTTTCTCTGCTATCTATCGGCAGCGTTTCGGGAGGAATAATCCTCAGGGGGGTAAATAAATACTTCGTGGCAAAAGCATTAATGTTCATTTGGGTCGTTTGCTCCAGAATTGATGAAAGCACCTGAATGCCGATCGTTGTATAGTGAAACTCGCCTATCGGCTTTATGCCCCCCAATAATTGCAGCGCGGTCCATCCCCAGTTTTGTGTGGAAAAAACTTTGCTATAAGGCTCCGACCGGAATTTATACGACGCAGTCATCGTCAGCAGATGTTTTATTTCCAGTTGAGAGAGTGTCTTATTTCTGCTGCTGATTTTCAGGTCAGGAAAGTAGCTTATAATCTTTTCATGGATGCTTTTGATGTATTGCTTTTCCAAGGCAATGCCAACGAGTATGGAAAATACACTTTTGGTGACAGATGCCACGTGAATTTTTGCATCCTTTTCGGAATCTCGAGCAAAATACTCGTATGCGATTTTTCCATCCTTCGCAATGGCTAATCCTGAAATATTCAGATATTCTTTACTTAGGAGCTCAAGAGTTTGATCTGATAGCTTTGACATAGATTCACGAATTTTTTGTCAAAGTAAGTTGTTATAAAACGATTTTGAGGAATGGTTTTGAAAAAACTTGAAATGATGGGAAGGGGTAAAATTTTATTTTCTTTAAGAATGAAACAAATCTTAAATAATTAACAAACCCCTAATAGCTCGATAAAAACTTGGACACAAAACTAAGTTAACAATTAATTAGATTTGTGTATGTCAAAACATCGAAAAACATGGAGTTTGGAGGAGAAAGAGAAGATTGTACTTCATTCTATCCAGCACGGCGTAAGTTATTCATCGCGAGAATTTGGGGTTTCTACTGTGAGTATTTATAATTGGAAAGAGAAATTTGAGAAGTTAGGCAAAAGTGGCTTGGAAGCAGGAGCAATGACAGATGCCGAGCGTGAACTCAAACAATTACGTCGTGAAAACGAAGCTCTAAAAAGGATAGTTGCTGAAAAAGAGTTAGCTATTCAAATTAAAGATTCCCTTTTAAAAAAAAGTCAATCTCTAAAGAAATAAAAATCCAGGTAGTTGACGAATTTCTAGAGCAAGGGAGGCCTAAATATCTAGTATTAAAGCATGTAGATTTACCTCGAAGCAGCTACTATTACATTTCTACAGGTACAAAACCGGGGAAAAGGGCCTCAGGTTATGTATATGATATGGAAAATAATAGGTTTGATATGGATTATATTTTACAAGAAACTAAAACACTTCTGGAGGGCGAATTTGTGGATTATGGGTATTATAAAACCTACCGCTATTTAAACCAAGAAAAGGGATTGAGAAATTGGGGCTTATAGAACCTATAAGCTCATGAAGGAAAACAATTTATTAAAATTTCAACGCAGTAATACCAAGAGAATAAGTAGGAACTGGGTAAAAGAACTCGTTCCCATTGTACAAAGAGAATTTGCATTCCTAGAATTTGATATTAAATATGTATATATCCAAGGAAAACGCACAAATGCGCAAGTACTGACAATTTTGGATGTTTTTTCGAGATGGCAATTGGGACAATACATCGCAAATTCTATTAAATCTGAAGATGTAATAAATCTATTTGAACAAATTTTACAAACTTATCCGATGCCAAAGCAATTTATAGTAAGAAACGATAATGGCTCACAATTCGAAGCTTTAATAGTTCAAGAATATCTAAAACAAAAAGGTATAACTCAGGAATTTACAAAACCGGCAACACCTCAACAGAATGGACATATAGAAGCCTACCATTCAATTCTGGAAAGTGCTGTATGTCAACGATTTGAATTTGAAAGCCTACAAGAATTTAAACAAGTAATGATAAGATGGAAAAAATTCTATAATTTCGAAAGAATACATGGCGGTCTTCACTATAAGTCCCCTAGAAAATTCCTCGAATCAATTGGTGTAAAAATTGATCCGAATTGGTGAAATAAATTAAAAATAGTGTCCAAGTAATTGCGTTTAAGACATTTTTATAAATTTAGAAAAATAAAAGGCTGATGATTAGCTTAGTGGCACACTTCGACAAGCTCAGTGCAGGTCGACAAGCTTAGTGTAGGAATTGAAAGTTTAGGCTTTCTAATCCGCCACTTTCGCCAATACGCGGACCGTTGTGGGCCATGGTAAGACTACCGTTCTAGTAACAAGAAACTGACAGTGAATTTAAATAATAAAACAGAGATAAAGCATTTTGTTCAGTTCTCAAAAGATATTGCAATGTGACATTTTTTATTTTTCAATAATTTGAAAACCTTTCTGAGAAACTTTGATATAGATTGAATGAAAATAAAAACCCTAAAAAAACGAAACCCACTAGTTTGAATTCCTTCAGGGACTAATGGGAATAAGATAGCACAAAGATAAAATAAAAAAATGAAATTATAAACAAATTAAAAAATTAATGAGATATAGCGACTTTGCCAGTGTAATGACTAATGCCCGGATGAACCGCTATTTATTAGCTTGCGGAGGTAATACTCGTAAAACAATGACGCTCTATCGAAAGAATTTACAACTGACTCAAGAGCTGTTTACTGTAATCAGTTGTTTTGAAGTAGCACTAAGAAATGCTATAGATGCTGTAGTTTCGCCCTTATTAGGTAACGACTGGTTAAGAAATGCTGCCGCTACTGGTGGAATATTTGATACGCCAAGATGTCGTTTAACAAGAGATAATATTAACGATGCCATAAAAAAACTGCATACTTACAGTCATTATAAATTGGTTGCAGAATTAGGGTTTGGATTTTGGCGTTTTATGTTTGCCCAAAACCAATTTAATGCCACAGGACGAATATTATTGCGGGTCTTTCCATCAAAGCCAACATCAACACCTGCTATACAATATAACAACATTTATATTTTTAACCAATTGGCTCAACTCAATGATATTAGAAACCGTATGGCACACCATGAACCCATATGCTTTTTACCAGGGCAACCCATAAAAGATACCACCTATGCCAGACAACACTATAATTTAATTTTGCAATTGTTTCAATGGATGCAGATTGATGAAGCGGCTTTACTTTATGGTTTAGATCACATAAATACAGTTTGCAACGAAATTGATAATTTATGAAACAAAAAACCACTGGCTATAACATTGTAATGCCAAAAGCGGGGCTTAGCGGCTTCGATTGAGCATTTGTGCAAGGTTCAACGGTAGTAATTCTATTGAACTTTTGTTCTAAAAAATCCCTGCCTTCGGCAATACCCAAAACGTTATATGCAATTTAAGGAACAGACACAATGAAAGAAAACAAGTACGATGATTTGATATTTTTTGAGCAATACGAACAAATGAATCGTTCGCAAAAAGGGCTTGAAGCCGCAGGCGAATGGCATGTGCTCAAAGATATGTTGCCGGATTTTTCAGAAAAAGATATTCTTGATTTAGGTTGCGGATTTGGTTGGCACTGTCGATATGCGATAGAAAAAGGCGCAAGGTCGGTTGTCGGTGTCGATATTTCCGAGAAAATGCTTGAAAAGGCTAAGAAAATAAATAGTTTGCAAGGAATTGAATACGTTAATAAGCCTCTTGAAGATGTTGACTATCCAGATGAAAAATTTGATATTGTATTGAGTTCTTTGACATTTCATTACATAGAATCGTTTGATGTTATCTGCAAGAATGTCTATAACTGGCTTAAACCGAAAGGATGTTTTGTTTTTTCGGTTGAACACCCCATTTTTACAGCATTCGGAAATCAAGATTGGATATATGGAGACACAAGAGAGAAACTTTATTGGCCAGTTGATAATTATTTTAAGGAGGGAAAACGAGAGGCTGTGTTTTTAGGCGAAAAGGTGATAAAATATCACAAAACTTTGACCAACTATATAAACACATTGTTGAGAAACGGTTTCAAAATCAACGAACTTATAGAACCCCAACCAAGTGAAGAAATGTTGAAAGATTTTCCGGAAATGAAAGATGAAATGCGTCGACCGATGATGTTATTGGTTTCGGCAGAAAAATGAAAAAGAGAAAACTGCATATAACACGGGTTTTGCGTCAGGCGGGGTGACGTACAAACTTGGAGTTTTGTGCTTCTATTCAAGTTCAGTGCAGGTTGACAGTTTTGTGCTCCGAAATCCGCCACTGCGCCAAGCCCCAAAACGTTAGCAGTAATTGTAACGGACGACCGTGCAAACATCAACAGACGGACAAAACGAACAGACCAAGCAAACCCACCACCCCAAATTCTTAACGACTGACAATTTTTTTTGCAAAAAAAACTTGCGTAGCTAAATAGCTACACTTACATTTGTAGCCAAATAACTTCATAAATGATACGAAGTTCCATCAGACCATTAAAAACCATAAAAATTAACTGATGAATTTAAGACGAGATGTTTTTCAAGCGATTGCAGACCCGACAAGACGGACAATACTTCTGTTAGTGGCTTCGCAATCTATGACAGCAGGTGCAATCGCTTCAAACTTTGACACAGCACGACCAACTGTTTCAAAGCATTTGCAAATACTTACCGAATGTGATTTGCTCAAACAAGAGCAAAGCGGTAGGGAAGTTTATTATCACATCAACGCAAAAAAAATGAAAGAAGTGGCAGACTTTATTGAACCGTTCCGCAAAATGTGGGACGACAGATTTAACAAGTTGGAAGCCGTAATGAAAAACTATAAAAACCAATAGGACAATGGAACAACTAACAAAAGTAAATGCCGAAGATGGCAAACAAGAAATCGTAATTACAAGGGAATTTGACTTGCCTTTGGAGTTACTTTTTAAAGCATACGAAGAACCCGAACTTTTTGAGCAATGGATGGGAACGAAAGTGCTGAAAATGGAAAACAAAAAACACGGTTCTTATGCCTTTGAAACATCATACAACGGAAATGTGGTGTTTCGTGCAAATGGAACAATACACGAGTTTGTTCCGAACCAAAAAATCACACGAACATTTGAAATGGAAAACACAGCATTTCCTGTTCAGCTTGAATATTTGGAATTTGAAAAACTGACAGACGAAACAAGCAAACTAACAATGCACATCGTTTTTAAATCCATTGAGTTCAGAAACCAACTTTTACAAATGCCATTTGCACAAGGCATCAATATGGCACATAACAAACTACAAGAAATCGTAAACAAATTAAGATAACGAAAAATGAAAAAGCGGGATAAAATTATCTATTGGGTGGCGAGCATTTGGTTGGCAGTAGCAATGATTGCAAGCGGAATACAACAAATTTTTACGATAGGCGGATTTGTTGAAATAATGGAAAGGTTAGAATATCCAACCTATTTTTCTGTCATTCTTGGCGTTTGGAAAATTGCAGGTGTTGTGACAATACTAATTCCGAAATTTCCATTATTGAAAGAATGGGCTTATGCAGGATTTTTCTTTGTAATGTCGGGAGCAATTTTTTCTCATTTGGCAGTTGGCGATGAAGCGGTAGAATTGTTTACACCAATATTTCTTTTAGTATTAACTGTTGTGTCGTGGTATTTCAGACCGAATGACCGTAAAATTTCAATCAATCAACAATGAAAATAGAATTAAATCCGCAAGTAGATAAATATCTTATTGACGGCTGTATGCGTTGTAAATTCGGTGGAACACCGCAATGCAAAGTCAATACTTGGCGTGAAGAATTAGAAACGCTAAGGCAAATTGTTTTAGAAACAGGTTTGAAAGAAGAGATAAAATGGGGTGTTCCTGTTTATACGCACAACGGAAAAAATGTGTTGTCCGTAGCAGCATTAAAAGATTTTGCAACTATTGGGCTTTTCAAAGGCGTTTTATTGACCGACAGCAATAAAATTCTTCAACAACAAGGCAGTTTGCAATCCGACAGAATTGTAAGATTTACTAAAACAACCGACATAATAAAATTAGAAGAAGTTTTGAAATCCTACATAAAAGAAGCCATTACCATAGAAGAGCAGGAAAAGAAAGTAGAATTTAAGAAAAATCCCGAACCAATTCCCGAAGAACTACTACAAGCGTTTGAACAAGACCCTGCATTTAAAAAAGCCTTTTACGCCCTGACATCAGGACGGCAAAGGGGCTATATCATTCACTTTTCCCAACCCAAACAACTGCAAACAAGAATTGGACGAATTGAAAAATACAAGCCACAGATTTTTGACGGTGTAGGACTAAACGACAAGTATAGTTGCTCACAGAAAACTTCTACTTCCAACAGCGGCTTGGCGCAATGGCGGGTTAAGTCCAAAATTGAAGTTTAGGCATTTTATTCCGCAAAAACCAATTACGAATAAGGTGTTTATATTGAGCGGAATTCGTGAGTACTGAGTGGTTGTATTGACTTTTTTTGTAAATTTAATCAATGAATTGGCTTTTGCTTACTGTGTCGCTAGATTGAAACTTTTTGCTTTAATTTCCGCTCCTTCACAAAGCCCCGGCTTGTTAGCGGTCATTGCAAAAACAACATCCTTAACCATTATGAGAAAAGTAATACTTGATTTGGCTGTAACTTTAGATGGATACATTGAAGGTCCAAATGGTGAAATTGATTGGTGTATTTTAGATAATGATATGGAGTTCGATAAGTTTATCGAAAGTGTAGACACCATATTTTACGGCCGAGTGAGTTACGATGCTTGGGGAAATTATCAACCCGAAAATGATGCTAATGATAGTGTAAAAGCTATTTGGAAAGCCATTCATTCTAAAAATAAAATCGTATTCACAAGACAAATCCGAAACGATAATAATGTCACTTATATAAACTCAGATATTACGCAAAGTGTAGAACAGATAAAAGCTAAGGATGGAAAAGATATTTGGTTGTATGGCGGAGCAAAACTGATCGAAACATTTGTAGATAGGAAGCTAATTGATATTTATAGATTATCAGTTCATCCAGTCGTGCTGGGAAATGGGAAACCATTATTTGAAAATCTGAAACAACGATTGAACTTAGAATTATTAAGTGTCAAAAAATTTAGATCAGGAGTCGTTCAATTAATTTATAAAAATGAGAAATAAGCAACGAACCGCTAACAATGCATACGCGCAAGGCTGGTTTCAACTATCAAAGACAGTACTCAGGTAATTAAAAATTTTCGGTTCTTTGAAAAATTTCGGTTCGATGCGCCACTATGTTGTATTTGAAACCGTTATGCGAAAATTATTCCTAAAAAGCTTCCAATAAATCTTATTATTGAGTTTTTTACTTTTAATTATCCTTTAGTTAAAAACAAAGAAGAGCAAAATTTGATCTACCAACTGGGAAAGAACATTTATAAAAGAATATGAATGATGAACTTTTAGAACTAAAGGAATTTTTAGAAAAAATAGACAAAAAACACAAATGATAATATTTTTGAGATAGGGACAAGAGGTTTTTATGAAAATCCGTTCACTGAAGTTTTATCATTTTGATTGGATAGTCAAAGTAAATATCCCAATCGAAATTTATTTGTCAAAAATTTACTTGTCTGTGATTTGAGACGCACTATTTCTGTAACCAATTTCTTCTTCTACATCCAACTCTAATGTTGCAATGCCATTGGCTTTGTCTCGAGCTTTTTTAAGAATCTCTTGCGTGTGTTCTAATGTAAATTTATTTGTTTTAAAGGTTTAACTTTCAGAGTGTTTCATAACTTCCTGTACAGCGTCAAGTTGAAAGGCCTGCTCTTTGAATTGTAGTTTCATAACTGATAATCACTCTTAAAGTGGAGGGCTTAAAGTACATATAAATTTTTAATTCAAAAAACTGCACATACACATCTAAAATAAACGAAATTTACTTTTTAGATTACTTACTTTATATTTTATACACCTTATTGAGGCAATTATAGGTTTGTCTTAAACGCAATTACTTGGACACTATTTTTAATTTATTTCACCAATTCGGATCAATTTTTACACCAATTGATTCGAGGAATTTTCTAGGGGACTTATAGTGAAGACCGCCATGTATTCTTTCGAAATTATAGAATTTTTTCCATCTTATCATTACTTGTTTAAATTCTTGTAGGCTTTCAAATTCAAATCGTTGACATACAGCACTTTCCAGAATTGAATGGTAGGCTTCTATATGTCCATTCTGTTGAGGTGTTGCCGGTTTTGTAAATTCCTGAGTTATACCTTTTTGTTTTAGATATTCTTGAACTATTAAAGCTTCGAATTGTGAGCCATTATCGTTTCTTACTATAAATTGCTTTGGCATCGGATAAGTTTGTAAAATTTGTTCAAATAGATTTATTACATCTTCAGATTTAATAGAATTTGCGATGTATTGTCCCAATTGCCATCTCGAAAAAACATCCAAAATTGTCAGTACTTGCGCATTTGTGCGTTTTCCTTGGATATATACATATTTAATATCAAATTCTAGGAATGCAAATTCTCTTTGTACAATGGGAACGAGTTCTTTTACCCAGTTCCTACTTATTCTCTTGGTATTACTGCGTTGAAATTTTAATAAATTGTTTTCCTTCATGAGCTTATAGGTTCTATAAGCCCCAATTCTCAATCCCTTTTCTTGGTTTAAATAGCGGTAGGTTTTATAATACCCATAATCCACAAATTCGCCCTCCAGAAGTGTTTTAGTTTCTTGTAAAATATAATCCATATCAAACCTATTATTTTCCATATCATATACATAACCTGAGGCCCTTTTCCCCGGTTTTGTACCTGTAGAAATGTAATAGTAGCTGCTTCGAGGTAAATCTACATGCTTTAATACTAGATATTTAGGCCTCCCTTGCTCTAGAAATTCGTCAACTACCTGGATTTTTATTTCTTTAGAGATTGACTTTTTTTTAAAAGGGAATCTTTAATTTGAATAGCTAACTCTTTTTCAGCAACTATCCTTTTTAGAGCTTCGTTTTCACGACGTAATTGTTTGAGTTCACGCTCGGCATCTGTCATTGCTCCTGCTTCCAAGCCACTTTTGCCTAACTTCTCAAATTTCTCTTTCCAATTATAAATACTCACAGTAGAAACCCCAAATTCTCGCGATGAATAACTTACGCCGTGCTGGATAGAATGAAGTACAATCTTCTCTTTCTCCTCCAAAACTCCATGTTTTTCGATGTTTTGACATACACAAATCTAATTAATTGTTAACTTAGTTTTGTGTCCAAGTTTTTATCGAGCTATTAGGAAAAAAGGAAATATTAAAGTGTTATAAGCTCCCATTTTATTCCATCCTGAAACAAACCACACCACATTTTGCTACCCCACCCACCCCATTTCTATATACGTACAAAATGAAAATAAGACTATTCAAAATCATCAACTGCCATAATTTTCATAGAAATAACTCCGTTAGCGAATCCCTTCCTCTATTCGTTAAATAAACCAGATATGTTGGGTCGAATGGCAATTCCACCCTTCGGGTGGCGGGGCATTTGATCGTCGGGGATTTGGTCGAATTGCCATTCAACCCTACGGGTGGGGAATCTCTCGGTCCATCATAACTGATCGGTACTTCATGCCCCACTCTGCGATGGCATCTATGACCGGTTCTAATGACCTACCAAACTCGCTAAATTCATACTCCAAGCTTATAGATTAGCGGCTAAACTAATCCTTTCCTATAAAAGGCTGTTGCGCAAAAAAAGGAGACCACGAAGTAGCAGCGAAGCTAAACTTTCACTTTCTCACTTAAACCGCAATTGCACCAAACCCCTGTTAGCTGCAGGCCAAATTTGATTTTTTTAGATTTTATATTCTGTTATCTTAGTAATTGTATTTTTTCCAGCAGACTTAAATTCTATGAAATATGCAAAATTTATAATTTGATTCTTCAGCTTTATTTTTCCATTACAAGCTCCAAGTTTTCCATGGCTCAAAATTTCCTCTATAACTAGTTCTTCAATTTTTGATATTCTAGAAAAATGTTCTTTTAATACATCAAACAAGTCGATTGAATTTTCACCAAAACTAATTAAGCTGAAATTTTCATCGAGTATTTCTCCAACTTCTTGCCATTTTTTCTGATATACTGATACAATAAAATCTTTAATTATTCTTCTTTTCGGTGCGTTATCACAGTCTACTGGAATTGTAATTTTCATAAAAAGGGATTTTGCGGAATGCTTGTTCTTGGCTTGCGGCTAAACGGTTCGGGGCTTGGCGAAGTGCGGGACTTTTAGCACTACTCTTCCATCGAAGCACCAAAGTTCAAATTTAGCACAAATGTTCATACGAAGCACTTCGCCCCGCACTTCGTCAAACCCTTTTTATAGGCTGCCTTTCTTCTGTCTGATTAGTCCAATTCCCAATGTCAAAAGTCCCAAAGTCAGTATTACAATGCCAACATACAAAATGAAAATCAGTCCTGTCGGTTCGGTAATTTCTCTGCCGATAGCTGCTGCAAAAAAGCCCAAACTAATTGTAATTGCTGAAATTGGAAATGAAAGCCTGGCAATCCATTTCCAAGTGTTGGATAATGCGATGTGGTCGGCAAAAAGTTGAACCAACAATGCAAGAATTACTAAAGCTCCTGCGTGGGCGTGTCCTGCTCGGAACATTGATTTCTGAAAGTCCGTCAGTTGCAATTGTTCCTGTTGTCCGCTTAAAACGGTGAGCAAAAAATACCCACCGTAAATAATTGTCGGAACGGAAAGTAAAATGTAACCGCTTATTTTTCTTGCTTCGCTTGTCATACTTATTATTGTTTAAAAGTTGTTGGTGCTTTGTCTAATTTGCTTTTTATAAAAATCAAAGCGGTTTCTTCGTTTTTCATAAACGGTATTTCCTTGCCGTCTTTCTCTTTGATGAGTTCAACGGTTTCGGTCAGTATGCCTTTTTCATAGTCATAATGCTGTGTAATTCTAAACTTGTTATACGGCATAAACTTACTTGCATTGGGAACATACATTGTCAAAACGGATTTGCGAAACTCGATGTCGGTTGTTCCCGTTCCGTTACCCAATGATGAATTGATTGTTGCTTGCACTTTTCCATCAATCAGATTTTTGTAAGCAACTTCAAAATACATTGTCTGGTCACGGTCGCCCGCTTTACCGTCATAATCGGGGTGAATGCGGTGTAGTGATTTAACGGATTTCCAATGATTGTCGTAGCGTTTTTGAACAACGTCAAATTGGTAATCGTAACTTTCGGCTCTTAGCCATTGTCCATTTTCGTAACGGTATGCCTTGCTGATACCATTCCAAATCATCGTGTAAGTATCGTCCTGCTCAATCGAACGACTAAGCGGAACGGTTACTTGTTTTGAAGTGCTGCAACTTGTCAAAACCATAAATATTATTGCTGTTGCAGAAGAAATTACCTTTTTCAATTTAAAACTTTTTTAGTGAAACATTAAATTTTACACTGCAAAAGTCTCAAAGGCAAATGAGGAAGAGATTGACAAATGTTACAATCGTTATTTCCCTGCAATCTTTTTTCGTAAACGGCTTAAGCTTTCACGTTCAAGTCCTAAATAAGAAGCAATATGATAAAGCGGTATTCTGTCAAAAATGTGCGGTTGATTTTTAAGCAAGTCAAGGTATCGCTGTTCTCCGTCTAAAAACAAAAAACTTTCAACTCGTTGGGTTGTCATTTTGTAAGATTGCTCGGCTATCATTCTGCCAAAGCGTTCCCAATTTTGTGATTGGTTGTAGGCATCTTGTAACGCTGGCAAATTGAATGTTACAATTTCAGTGTCTTCCAATGTCTGAATGAAATAACGACTTGGTTTACTTTGTAAAAAGCTGTCGTAGTCCGTTACAAATTCGTTTTCAAATGTAAAATGTGTATTGATTTCTTTGCCGTCTGCAATATAATATGTCCTGAAACAGCCTTTATTTACAAAACCGATTTGCTGACAAACTTTTCCCGCACTTAGAAAATGGTCTTTTGTTTTAAGTCGTTTTGTCTTTAAAAATGGTTCAAAAAGCGAACAGTCCTTTTCCGTCAGAAAAGAAACCTGTGTCAGCCAATATTTAAAGATATTAAATTCGTCCATTGTCTGTTTGTTGTTCTTGCGGATTGTCGTTTAAGGTTGCCCATAGCGTTTTCGGGTATTGCCGCAGTTGGCGATTTGGAAGCACTTCACTGTCAACCTGCACAAAAATTTGATAGGAGCACGCAGCTTCTATTTTGCACGTCACCGCCAATTGAGGCAACACGCTGTTACCGGTTCGTGCTTCTTTTCTGTCATATTATTGTCTGTCCATGTTGCACTGCCTTTGTGCGTTGGCTTGGTGGCTCTTTTGCAAAACTTGGCTTGTGTGTTGGCTTGAGCGGTTTTGCAAATGTGCCACCAAATGCGTTGGCTTATTTTACTTTTAATTTATACTTGTCCTCAAAAAATTCATTCAATATATTTTGGTCAGTCTCTTTAATTAAAAATTTCTTTTCTTTATCTGTCAGCTCACAAACTCCGAAATTCTTAATGTAATTTCCGTTCAATGAATAATAGTCAGAAGAGTAGGGCTTACTTGTTGTCTTGATGTAATACCAAAAGATATTGGATTCCATTATCTTTTTTATGATTTTCATTTCAGTCTCCGAGCTACCTATAACTGCTAATCCGTTGTAAAAAAGTAAATCGTCATCAGAGTTAATAATAAAATTTGGTGTCCTGTCCGAGTACTTTGGGAAGAACATTTTGTTTTTAATCTTCTCTAACGATTGAGTTCGTCCAAAAGCAAACCAGTTTTCATAGTTTCCTTTTCCTTTGTCTCTTTCTGCTAAAATCTTTCTTTTGTTTTGCAAATATTTATAAGCTTCTGGAAAACTTTCCTTCATTAATTTTTCATCAAGAAGTTTGGGTTTTTCTTGTTGGTCGTAAGGGAAGATAACTTTCTCTTTGAGCCTGTTTAAGCTTATCTCACGGCTTAACTTATTCGAGTTTACAATATCCTTGCAAATGCCTTTTTCAATCTTGTAAAGACTTCCGTTTTGTAGATAGAAAAAGTTCTCGTCTTCGTCTACTGGTCTAAATATATAAATATCATTCTTTAATGTCGCAATTCCGTGTCTAGTTTGATATAGTTCGCCAAAAGGAATTCCTGTTGATTCAATTTTAGAAATGGTCTTGTTGTCCTTTAAATTCCAACCTTTTTTAGAATCAAGAATGTTGTATTTTATTTTCTTAAAAGTGAGTTTACCCGCCAGCTTTTTTGTTGCTGATTCTGTGTACGAAATGAATTGCTGTTCCTTGTTTTCAATGAAACAAATGCACGTATAAGTGTTCTTGGATTTAAAAACCTGCTCAGAGCCAAAGTCTATAATTGAAATGGCAAGTTCATTTCTTTGAAAATAGTCTCTTAATGCCCTTCCGTTCAAACTTTTGAAAAATGAATTCATAGTAATGAATCCTAGAGTACCATTTTCAGCCAAATTTTCAATTGCAATTTGAAAGAATGGAATATATAGGTCTGAATTGCCAGATTGACAAACCTCCCAATTCTTTAATTTTTCTTTAGTTTCTTTTTCAAGATTTCTTGCACAAACATATGGTGGGTTTCCTAGAATAATGGAAAATCCATTGAAGTTAGCTATCGCAGTATTCCAATCAAAATCTAGGGAATCACCCTGAAATAAGTTGAACTGAAATTCTTCTATATCTTCTCCTGATTGCAATGCCAATAAGGAGAGAAGCAACTTAGTTCGATTAACTGAATACTCTTGGATGTCTAAACCGAAGATGTGGTCTCTAAATATTTCTGAGAAAGTTTTGCCTGTTCTCTTTTTTAATTCAATCGATGCATTGAATAAGAATCCACCGCAACCCATTGCGATATCGGATATTTTAATCGAATTGTCTATGGCATTATTTTTCTTAAACGCTTCTTCAACAATGAATGTCCTGATTTTTTGAGGTGTATAAATCGCACCGTTTATGATTCTGTCAGCAGGAGAAATCACAAATTCAAAAAGTTCTATCAGTTCTTCGAACCCAAATGCTTTTGTATCTGTACAAATCGCTGATATAAATTTCAGAAGTGATGAGTGTTCATCCTGACTTTTGCTACTTATGGAATACGATTTAAGTAGTTTATTTTTCTTTAGCTCTAATTTGTTGATTTCAAGAAATGCGGAAATAATAAGCCTGTCTACATCTTTTGGAGTTGTAGAATATTGACTTAAATATTTGAATGCATTTCTCATACTAAATATGGACAATTTAATTTAGGATCCCACTCCATTGGGTTCTTAATCCAAAAGTTTTCCAGCGAATTAAAATAAGGTCGCCAAATTTTTTCTTGATAATCTTTACAAAGGTTTACAAATTGTCTATTTTCAATAAGTTTTGAATATGTTGATGGAGAGAAATTTGATAAAATAGTACTCACTCCAAGAATCAATTCCATAGGTAAATGCATCATTCTTGGAACATCTAATTGCAATGTTTCTCCGTGGTCAAATTCTTCTTTGGGTTTTATTTTACTGTTCTGAACATATTGCAAATGATACAAAGGGTGAATTTCATTTGTTTTACCACCATTGTGTCTATCTATATGAAAACCTAAGTAATGGACTTTGCCTGTTTTAGAATTAGTACCTCTAATAAGACTTCTAAAGTTTAAAGAACAAAAGGGGTCGTTTAACTTATCCCATTCACTAATTTTAGATTCTACGTCTAACTCTATAATAACTTCAACATTTGTAAAACCAGTTGGGCTTATATGTTTTAAGGTAGATTGATCAACCTTGAATTTAATATTTGAAATAGTATAGCCCCAGAATCCATTAGGTAAATGATTTTTAAAATCAACTGAACCATAAGAAATGGAGAGGTTGCTAAGGATTGACAGGAAATCCGTAACATCCTTTTTCCTTTTAGATATAAAAGCTTCATTTTTCATATCTTCTATAATCCTATTTCTTTCTTAATAAATTCTATTCTTTCCATTTCAGAATGATGTGGTTTTAATCCTCTGTCGACAAAGCCTTCTCTTTCTAAAATTGCCAGTAGTGATATCACCTTACTTTCTTGCCAAGGTTTTAAATCCGCAGTAGTATGAATCTTGAAAGCTTCCAAAGGGTCAATTGGCACTTTGTATCCCTCACAGATTGACCAAAATTCTGAACTTGTACAAAATTTCAAAGGAGAAGCGTGTACAAGTTCTTGAAAACCAGTTTTGGCGTGTAAAATTTTTACTCGATTTTCCGCGTTCAAAAAAGCTAGCTTTTCACCTGAAATATGACTAAACCAGTCAACTAATCCATCCGCCCACCAACGTTTCCAGCCTTCCGCAAACAAACCTTTATATCTAAAGCCATCTAAAACCGTAATACAAAATCTCTCCCAAACTTCTGAAGGTGTTTTGGCTAAATCAATGCCTAATCTAGCTGCTAACATCCTCTCGTTTATGAGAGGATTTGTTTGATGGAAAAAATTCTTAATAACAAAATGTGTAAAATCATAAGTAACAGAGAAGTTTAAAAGCTTTTCCACGATTCTCTCATCTATGACTTCTAATTTGCTTATACCAATGATTTCGGCAGGGTCTCTTTTTGTAGCTTGAATCCAGATATACCCATCAGCAAGCGATTTTAATTTGGTTGAAATTTTTTATCCAATCAGGCTCTGGGTTCGATTTGCTTAGCTTGTAATCAAATAAATCGTGGCTAGTTCTATCGGAATCGTACGTTTGTTTAATTTTCTCCTCAGTAGAACATAGGACAATTGGAAAAGAGCGTATATCACCACGAGCGGAAATTGAACGAAGTTCTGAGGTTATTGCGGTGGCGTTGAATTCAGTTCTGTCTTCTCCTGCACCATCTAATCTCAAATCAATAATTAACCCATCAAACTCATTACTATTACAAGCTCTTTCAAGCTCTTTTTTCAAACTTCCAAAATCACGAAATGCGGATAAGTTAAACCTGGCAACTTCAACTATTTTAGTGTCATTGAAGCCATTAAGAGTTGAAATTTCTGAACTTCCGTTTTCATCATCTATATATAAATATCTTGGTTTACTCATCTTCTTTTTGATTTTTAGGAATTTCAATTCTTATAGTAGTACTGTAGGATTCAGGAGAGTTAGTTACATATACATCACCTCCGTAGAATTCAACAATGTCTTTTACAATTTTCAATCCTAGTCCGGTACCTACTAAACTTTCTGCGTCATTCCCAGAGTGGTTTGCTGCTGATGTAGTTGTAAAGAAGGCATTGAAAATTACATCCTCATTCTCTTTTGGGATTCCATCACCGTTGTCTGAAAATTCAAGAAAAACATTCTTTTCATCCTTGCCACAGTGAATAAGGATTTTTCCATCCACTTTTTTCCTTACAATAGCTTTTTTAGAATTGGTATAAAGGTTAAATAATATAGATGCCCACTCTGATGGGTGCATAGGTGTAGTGAACAAATCATACCCATCAAAAATTGGTTTTTCCAATTTTATATTAGCCCTTTTTAGATTGTTATCAATTACAATACTGAAGTCTTTAACGACATCTCTCAATTCAATAGGTTGGAGTTCACGTATTACATTTCTGGAAATCGCTTTATCAAAATACGAAGTATAAGAAGTGAATGATTTAATATTAGTACCTAATAATTCAACTCTTTCATATACACCTTTTATGTCCTTCACAGCATTTTTCAAAAAGCTTATTTCTGCATCAAACCCAGGGAGAAACCTATGTACCTCGTGAATAAACTCACCGATAACTAAGCCAAGTCCTGCAAGAATTCTAAGCATATTGTTTTCATCAATTAATGCTTGATTTTTCCTCTTTTCTTCTTCTCGTGCTTGCTTAAACTCTTCAAAAACCTGCTTTGCTTTTTCTTTTGATTTGCCTGTACCAGATTTTTCAGAAGAATTTTCTTTTGTTTCCTCCTCTGTGAAGAACTCCTCTAGTTCCTTTACTGCGTTATCGGCCTTTTCTGTAGGGTCAACTTCCTTTCTTTTGAAATTCTTTTGCGATGCAGTTGCCTTTCTATCTCTTAATTCTGCTACTTTAATTACTGCACTTATAATAGACCTATAAACAAAGTCTACTAACTCCTTAAGGGCATCATTCTCAATTAAACCTTCTCTACTTGAAGTTTCTTCAAATAATCCTTCTTTGTCTTGTAATTCAACAAATCCAAAGAAACTTCTATTCATATGGCGTGCTAAAATAATTTGTCTGTTATTGGATTTATCTAATCCCAACCAATCATCCCCTTGCTCTCCATAAGGCAGTACACGGAATCCATTTCTATATAATCTAATTCCACCTGTTTCATAACTCAAATCACGAATGAACGTATATGTTCCTGGTGCAAACAGAGATGGCTCATAAATGAAATAGTGAGTTTTGAAATGAAGCCCTTTTATAAGATTAAATTTTGCATCAGTATTTTCTCGGTTCTTATCATCATTACCTATAAGAAAGACTTCTTGAGGAAAATTAAGTTTATCACTTTTCAATGCCCAACATCCTTGACCGTCATCTAATACATATCCTTCGATTTCAGCAAGGGCGTGTTTAAAAATTGCTTCTTCTTCGTCAATAATTGGAATTAATTCTTGTCCTTCTTGTCTGAAATAGTAGCTTTTAAAGCCTGGGTCTATTGATGATTCTGCTTCATCTTTATTCTTTTTTGATAATGGGAATGGTTGTAGAAGTTCAGAGGTATATCTAAAAACCCTTCTAATCATAGCATCTGACCAACCATCTCTGAGGTTTTCAATAATTAATGTAGTACCTTCTACTTTCGACTTTGGGATTACTTCAATGTTATTTGAGACACTCAGTAAATCCTTGTCCGTTTCAAAATCATTCCAATTGATGGATATTTTAATTGATGATTCACTCTTAGCTGTGTGAGTAATAATCGTTAATCTACTTCCCAATCTCTGAGTTGCAAAACGACCAATTCCTTTTCTTCCTGCTCTTGTTCTTTTATATTTATCAGAAACTGGATTATGAATTTTATCCGAAGAGGATAGTCTCATAAAACCGTTAATCAATTGGTCTTTTGTCATTCCGGTTCCATTGTCTTCAATGGTCACCGTACCGCCAGCATTCCAAGCGTTTTCAAAAACTAAATTGACTTCTGTTGCATCAGCATCAAAAGCGTTTTTGACTAATTCAGAAACTGCTGTTTCGTGTTTTCCTACTAATTCTTTTCCAAGTCTGTTTATTATTCCCGCGTCAACAGAAAATCTAACTTGACTATCATCAAGTTTTGCAATCTCACTAGATAGAGCTAAAATCACATTATTATCGGAACTTTCCTTCTGAATTTCTTCAGAAAGCTTTTTCTTAAGTTCTAATATTTGAGTTGCATTATCCATTTATTTATTTCTGTTCGTTGTTTATCAAGTCAGTAATCTGAACACCAAGTAATTCAGCAATTGAAGCTAATGTATTCAAAGTAGGTTGTACGTCATTAGTGCACCACCTAGAAATTGTTGCTTCGTTTTTACCAAGTTGTTCCGCAAGCCATTTACTGCTTAGGTTCTTCTCAACCAGTACTACCTTTATTCTATTTATTGCTTTTCGACTCATCTAAATTGCATTCGGTGCAAAGATATTGATTTTATGTGAAACTAATTCGTCTTTCGGTTGGTGCGTTGGCTGTGAGCGTTGGGATGCTGCTCTTTTAATTTTGCGAAGGGTTGTCATTTTATCTGTCAATTTTCTGTTCGTTAATTGTCGGTCGTGTCGGTCTTTTAGATTGAGTGCTAAAGTTTTACATATTGGCGATGGTGGGGCATTTGAAAAACGTCATTCCAACATTTGCACTAATGCCCAATAGAAATACAAATGTTGAGTTTACAACTGTCAGCCCCACTATTGCCAATACGATGTTATGCACAGGTGTTCTTATAGTCATTTTAAAAATTGTTAAGGTTAACACCATTGTTTAATAGCCAATTGTTATCAAGTTGTCCAAAGTTTGGATTATTATTATGAACCCAATGATGTAAAAGGGCATTCATTCTTGGATTTCCTGCCAAACCTTGTCCAGATGGTGAAAAAATATTTGTCAAAAATCGCCCTGCCATACAATGATGATTAACGATTAAGTTCCATTGAGCAGCCCAAATACCTGTCGGTCGTCTTGTGAAATAAATTGCCTTGATTTGTGGATTGTCGCATAAGTAGTTTATTATATTTTGTGTATTCCAAATAACTTGTCCTAATGCGTTTAGTTGTTGCAAGCCGCCGACATTTCCGTTCTGTCCGTCTTGTATTAAATTATATTCCACTCCATTGAAAATCACATTATCATTTGGAAGCAATTGGTAATTTGGATTGTTGTTATGTAGGACCTCAAGAACTAAGTCGGAGAATGTCAGTTTTAATCTTAAACATAGCTGAAATATCTCTTGTAATGTCGGGTTGAGTATAGCAGGTGGAATACCGTTTGGCGGCATTCTTCTGTTTAGAATTACAACTGCGTTGTGAATAAACAAATTCTTAAAAGCTGTCCAAAAAAAGTTTCTGCCATAAAAGAAATCAGCAAAATTTGCATTAGGTGTGTCGGGATTAAAAGTCCCAACAATCATTACTTCAGGCTTATAAGGAGTTATGTCAAAAATGGCATTGTGAGTTTCAAAACCATTTCCAAAATTTGTCTGATAGAATTTATGTTGAATTGGCATTGTCGTTTGTTTGCTAATAGGTGGTTGTCGATTTACACTTGTGCATAACGGTCCGCCTATTGGCAATAGTGGCGGAGTGGAAAGCCAAAACTTTCAATTCCTGCACTGAGCTTGTCGACCTGCACTGAGCTTGTCGAAGTGTGCAACTAAGCTAATCATCAGCCTTTTATTTTTTCTAAATTTATAAAAAAGGAAATATTAAAGTGTTATAAGCTCCCCATTTTATTCCATCTTGAAACAAACCACACCACATTTTGCTACCCCATCCACCCCAATTCTATATACGTACAAAATGAAAATAAGACTATTCAAAATCATCAAATGCCATAATTTTCATAGAAATAACGCCGTTAGCGAATCCCTTCCTCTATTCGTCAAATGAACCGGATATGTTAGGTCGAATGGCAATTCATCCCTACGGGTGGCGGGGGATTTGATCGTCGGGGATTCGGTCGAATTGCCATTCAACCCTACGGGTGGCGGGGGATTTGATCGTCGGGGATTTGGTGGAATTGCCATTCGACCCTAGGGGTGGGGAATCTCTCGGTCCATCATAACTGATCGGTACTTCATGCCCCACTCTGCAATGGCATCTATGACCGGTTCTAATGATCTACCAAACTCGCTCAATTCATACTCCACGGTAATAGGTTTACTGGAAACCACGGTCCTAATGAGCAGTTGATTCGCTTCCAGGTCTTGCAATTCCTTCGAAAGCATCTTTGCTCCTATGCCCTTCACCTCCCTCTGCAAATCCATAAATCGCATCTTCCCTCCATAAAGCAGTGTGCCTATGATGTGGATCTTCCATTTCCCGCTTAAAAGATCCATTCCGTCCTTTACCGAGCTCTTTCTAAAATGACAAAATTCCATACTACAAATATAAGAATCCGCTCTTAAGTATACTGAATTATAGCACTTTCCTAAAGGGAAGTAATGCCATAAATGCACGAAAACACCCCTACTTTTGGACATTAAAATTCAAACACAATGAGCGCAAGAACTGTAGTAGATGAAATGTTTTCCGCCTTTGAAGCAAAGGACCTGGAACGAATTGTAAACACGTTTAGCGAAGACGCCACACTGATCTATCACGGCACCCAAAAGATGCCCGCAGCCAAATTCAAAGGCACAGATGGAGCCAGAGGTTTCTTCTCTTTCAACCTCAATGCCTTTGAGATCATCTATTTCCAAAGAGACGAATACATAGAAACAGAAAACAAGATAGTAGTACTGGGGAAAGAACATTTTAAAAAAGATGGGGCTGACCTGAAAAATACTTGGGTACAGATCTATACCGTAAAAGATCAAAAGATCACCCGAATGGAAGAATTTGCCACTTCCGCAGCACCTGAAGAATATGGTGGCATGTAGGAGATCGCTACCAAATCCACCCGCAGCATCATTATCTTTTGCCCCTAACCACTAGCCTGTAGAAAGATCTGCAGGCTTTTTCTATAATTCTAAAGGATTAATAAGCACGAGAAAAGTTTTTCCGCATATCATCCCTTATAGAAAGTTACAAAAAATTCTGGACATTTCCAAATATTTTTTACCTAATCCTTCTTCCCTCCCAATACATGTTCCAAACCAAAATCTATAATGGAATAGACTATGGGTAAAAGCTCCTTCCCCACTTCCGTCAAGGTATATTCTACCTTTGGAGGAATCTCTGGGTATACCGTCCTTTGGACTAAACCCTTTTCCACTAAGAACTTCAATTGACTGATCAATATCTTCTCACTGATCCCTACTATATTCCGCTTTAACTCCCCGTACCTGACCACCCTCTCATTGATCTGATAGATGATCAAAAGTGTCCACTTCCCACTGATCAATTCCAGTGTCCTCCTCAAGGGACAATTCTCGTCTGAAATATTTATTTTCATTTCTTTAGCTCTGATTATCAAACTATTCCGAAAAAACTATAGTACTATACCAAAAGGTAAGTACTTGCAAAAGTAACTATTACCTCCGAATTTTGCAGTATAAAAACAATCATTTATGGAACACAACTTAGCACTAGTCTCCGCCTATTTTGAAGCGGTAGCCCAAGGGAATTTCCCTAAAGTAGCAGAACTTTTATCCCAAGATGTCATCTGGCACCAACCGGGTCAAGGCGTACAATCTGGAACCTATCAAGGACAAGAAAAGGTATTCCAACATCTTGGTAATCTCATGAAGTGGAGCGAAGGATCCTTCAGCATTGACCAAATAGATTATCTTACCGCTAACGATAACCTAGTAACTGCCTCCATACACTTCAAAGCAGAAAAGAAGGACAAAACCCTTTCCATGAAGGGCATAGATCTTCTTAAAGTGGAAAACGGCAAGATAACGGAAGTATGGTTATTCTCAGAGCATATTGAGCAGGAAGATCAGTTTTGGAACCTTGCTTCAGAAAACTAAAAACCTTTTCCACCGTTCTTATCAAGTAAAAAATTACCCCAGAATTCTGTCGATTCTGGGGCTCTAATTTTTCTTAACTTGCACAGCCCATTACTATCTCTATTGCAATCTTTCCAAGCTTAAAATCTTGCAAACTTAGCATTGGGTTTTGAATGCACAATCGCTTGATAATCATTTCACTGATTCTACCTTTATAACCCAAAATAGTCAATCGCTCATTCGTACAAGATTATTCACCTCTTGAAATTATAATGCTAAAGTTGCCCAAATCTTATCATATACCTGGGTGCATTTTAATCTGCGTTCAGCTATCGGAAAATCAGAAATAAATACAGGATCAAACTGCTCGCCGGCATGAATGGCTCCATGAGACCCTTTCACCACTGTGGCGTCTAAACCTATCACATCCATTCGGTACCTGAAACCCAGCTTTTTCCTGATTAGTTTATATGCTGCCTTTAATTTTACCAAAGGTTGGTGCGGATCCAAAAACATCTCAGCAGGATCATAACCCGGCTTTTTATGAATTTCTACAGACCTAGCAAAATCCGGAGCTTTACCGTCCTCTAACCAGTAATAGTATGTAAACCATGCATCTGTATCCGCCATCAACACCAAATCTCCTGCACGCTCATGATCAAGACCCATTTCCTCCTTTTCCTTAGAATCCAAGACTTGCGCCACCCCATCTATCTTTTCAAAAAGTCCCCTTAGCTCCTCCTTTTTCCTTTGATCTTTGATATAAATATGTGCCACCTGATGATCAGACACTGAAAATGCATCTGATGCTCCTGCATCCAATAGTTCCCTGCCGCTCTCAAGGCGAACCTTGATATACCCCTCAGTTCTCAGAATTCTGTTGATATGTATAGGTCTGGATACCGGATTAATTCCGTACTCAGATAGTAAAACGATATGAGCACCTTTCTTTTGATAATAATTTACCAGCTCTTCTACCAACTGATCCACTTCTCTAAGCTCCTTAGAAATCTTAGCTAAGTCCGGACCGAACTTCTGCAAACCATAATCTAAGTGTGGTAAATAGATTAAAGTAAGCGTGGGATCAAATTTTTGATCCACATACAAAGAGGCATCTGCTATCCATCTGGAAGATCTAATATCAGCATTTGGCCCCCAAAAATGAAACAGGGGAAATGTTCCTATCCTATCCTGCAACTCATCTCTCAGTTCTGGTGGAAAAGAATAACAATCCGGCAATTTCAAACCATCTGAATGATACTGCGGCCTAGGGGTAACAGAATAATCGGCACTCAAATACATATTGTACCACCAAAACATGACGGAGCATGTAAAATCTGGATCAATTAACTTGGCTCTTTCCCAGATTTTCTCCGCTTCTACCAGTCCGTTAGATTGCTTCCAAAACTTCACCTCATTCTCCTTCCTGTCAAACCATCCGTTCCCTACAATCCCGTGTTCTCTCGGTAGCTTTCCGGTTAAATATACAGATTGAGCCGTAGTGGTTACTGCTGGGAACACGGGTTCTACCGTGGCATGACAGTTTTTTTCCATGAAAGTCTTGATAAAAGGTGTGTGCTCTCCTATCACACTTTTGCTCAATCCTACAATATCAATTACAACTGTCTTTTTACCCATGCTATTTCTCTAATTATGGAATCATTCAAAGGAACCTGCAATGCTGGAGGAAGAACTCCCCAGGTATAAGTTTCAATCTCGAGCTGATCTGTAAAATTAGTATCTTTCAGGACTTGGAAGGTTTTGATTATTTCTCCTTGGGTTGATTGAAGCTCAGAATACTCATCTGCAAACAGAGGCACATGATAATGTATACGCCACTCCTCGAATTTGTAATTTTCATAAGCTTCAAAGGCCTCCCCTAAATCACGGAAGGACTCAAAACTACCGTCGAGCCTTTTGGCTACCACCTGATGCAAATAAACCGGCTCATCAAAACGCTTTAATACCGCGAGTTTCTCTTCGGCCCGCGTTTTTAAATCTACCTTTAGCGCTGAACTAACCTGTATCTTACCTGTTTTAATACCTAATTCTCCTAATCTTCTCACCGCCGCTTCCGGCTCCTCAAATTCCACAGCAAAATGGCAAATATCAAAGCACAATTGCACGTGTTCTTTCACTAGCGCTTCTCCCCCTGCCCACCTCTTGCAGGCACTAGGAATAAGAGTATTCATGTACCAATCTATGAATTCTTCACTGTTTTCTAGTACACCATCAGGCTCTGGCTCAATATCAAGATGAAGACTTTTCCCGGTCTCTTCTTTGATTTTAACCAAGGCCTCCACTACATCTAAAATATGCTGAGTAGAAAGTTCTACTGCTTGTTTCAGGGCTACCTCGTCCTTCCACCAATACCTATAGGACAAGGGTGAAGTAGATACTCCCCCTTTATCAAGAAAATCGGGTAAAAGTTTAGCTAGAATTTCAAACAACCGAATGGTATAATCTCTCCTTTCCTTAGTGGTCCAGTCCGGCGCATGTACTTGATCCTTTACTACGGCTCCATGGAATTCACCATATGGAAAACCATTCATGGTAAAAACATAACACCCTTCCGCTTTTAACCATGCTGAGAATGCATCAATATCAAGGGTCAAACTGGCTGCGTGGGATAATCTTAAACCAAGACCAAAAGGCATATCCGGAGATACTGCCTTTTTAATCACAGGAATACTTGAACGAAGTATGGAAAAATGTTCTTCCCAACTTACACCCGGATGTATATTTGTACAATATCCTATATGTTTCATCACTTTATTGTGGCTAGATGATCTAGTGCCAATATTACTTTGTTAAAATCCACTTCATGTACCTCGATACCTTTACCTAATTTTTCTAAAAGAGTTATAGTCAGCATACCACCTAAGTGTTCTCTAAACTCATTTAAACCTTCCCATAAATGGTTTTTATTATCCAAAACAGGATGATAGAGCGAGAACCCTATGCTCTGCAATACCTGTAATACCCTGTCCCTATCCTCCTCCTTTATGAATCCCATAAGTTGAGAATAGCAAACATCCAAAGCAATTCCAATAGCCACCGCCTCCCCGTGCCTTACTTCAAATCCAGTTAAATATTCCAATTTGTGCGCAGCCCAATGGCCAAAATCTAAAGGTCGAGCTGAACCAAGTTCAAATGGATCTCCGCTTCGAATATGTGCCAAATGATGTTCAGCGCTTCGGATGATTTGCTCCTCCATGATAGACTCCACCCCTTCCCTGAGATTTTTTGCATTTTTTTCTAACCATTCAAAGAAGTCCAAATCTTTAATCAAAGCAACCTTAACGGCTTCCGCTATACCCGAAATCTGATCTCTTGGAGATAAGGTCCTTAGAAAATCAAAATCATTAAATACCGCCACCGGTGGAACAAATGTTCCAAGAAAATTCTTCTTACCAAAGTAATTGATACTGTTCTTAACCCCCACCGCCGAGTCGTTTTGCGAAAGTACCGTGGTAGGAATTCGAACCAACTTCACCCCTCTATGGGCAATAGCAGCAGCATAACCTACCATATCTAAGACCGCTCCACCTCCTACTGCTAAAACAAAAGAATGCCGATCAATCCCATATTCATTAATAGCAGCTAGAACTTTCTCTAATGAGTCAGAATGGTTCTTCACTCTCTCACCACCCGGCACCACAAGTAATCCTGCTCCAGGCCAATATTCCTTAAAACTTATATGAGGATGCGCATTAAACACCCCCTCATCCACCACAAATAATACCTTCTTTCTATAGGCTTTTTCCCCGTAATTTTCCAGAAATTCACGTAAAGTGGATGTCCCAAAAAGATTTCGAGTGAAGACTACAGGGTATTCATAGCTAACTTGAAAAGATTGATTTATAACTTTCATTACGTCACTGCAAAATACTTGGATAAAAAGAGGGATAAGGGCAAGAGAAGTAACACAAGAATTGCCATATAAATTTGTCCGCTAGCTCCTATCCATGCTGCATTCATGACAATCAGTGACAGAACCCCTGCCTTCACCGCTTTCCCTATATTCGGACCTATGGGATCTTGATAGGCCAATACCAGAGGTTTAAATATCAAATACGAATGAATACTTACCAGCGGAAAAGCCATAAACCAGGTATCTTGAATAAAAGCAAAAGAAAGTTGGCTTGCGCCCACAATAAGATACAAAATACTGGCTAAGATTAATACACCTCTACTACTTCCATGTACCTCACCTCTACTTACCATGGTAATGGCAGCTATGTAAACCACGGGAAAAATGGCTAAATAATAATATTCACTAAGACCTTCGGGCCAAACGCTCATACCTAGAATAAAATTAAAGCCTCTACATAATCCCATATTCAAAGGACCTATTAAGCCATTATGCTTACTGAATTTATCGTACAAAAGACATAAGATCACGATGCAAACAGCTAAATGGCCACTAAGCAGCGATACTTGGTAGGCAGAAATCACCCCTATGATAAAAAGTAAACTACCCAAAACAAAAGCGGCTTTCAAAGAAACCTTCCCGCTAGGAATGGCCCTTTCTGGCCTTTCTATTGCATCTAGTTCAGCATCAAAAAAATCATTGAAAACAATTCCCCCCGCATATAAACAGGCGGTTGACAAGCAAAGCCAAAGCATAGAGGGCTCCATCAAGGCACCTACAATAGCTGCTCCTGCTAAGACATCACTGAAAGCAGTCACTACATTAGCGGGCCGAATCAACTGCAAATAAGTTCTTACCATTAGCGTATAAGGATATTATCCGGCGATTGTCCGCCTCTTAAAATGGTATTTCCATTAAATTTTAAACTCTGATCAATCTTCATCCCATCTTCAAATTCTGACACTAGAATTTGCCCACTTTGTGCAAAAGCGTCAATGGCATTTTGATAAGTAACCTTAATAATATCATCCTCTTGGATTCCCTTGATTTTCATCAAAGCTGCCGTTTTAGGAACAGCTAAGGGATCTGAAATACCCCAATCTGCCGCAGAATTCACCATTATTCTCTCTGATCCGTACTTCTTCACGATTTCCACCATCCTTTCATTCCCCATTTTAGTGAATGGATAAATGGTGAACGCAGCCCAAAAACCTTGATCCAGAACACTTTTAACCGTCTCTTCATTGTTATGATCTATGATCACCATACCTGGATCTAGTCCATGCTCTAAGGCTATAGCCATACTCCGCTCCGTTCCTTTCTTCTTATCTCGATGGGGTGTATGAACCTGAACCGGTAGAGCAGCCTCTTTTGCCAATTCTAGTTGCAAACGATAATATCTTTCTTCCGCCTCCGTTTGGTCATCAAAACCTATCTCACCCACTCCAACTACACCTTCCTTGTAAATGTATAGGGGTAAAATCTCCATCACCTGCTCTGCCAAAGCCTCATTATTCGCTTCTCTGGAATTGAGACCTATGGTACAGTAATGTTTAATACCAAATTGAGAAGAACGAAAACGCTCCCACCCTATCAAACTGTTGTAATAATCCTTAAACGTGGATACTCCTGTTCTAGGCTGTCCCAGCCAGAAAGCTGGTTCTATGATGGCTCGAACTCCCGCTTCAGCCAAGGCTTGATAATCATCCGTAGTACGTGAAGTCATGTGGATATGAGGATCAAAAAACCTCATATCTTTTATATAGTCGCGGAAGTCTGCATCTAATTTCCCCGCGATCATCCTTTCCTCTTCTGTTCCCTCAAAATGAGAGGGAAAATTACCTTCTTTTTGACACATGTAATTATTCCTTTTCTAAATCTGACCAAGTATATTTTTCATCATTCTCCAATATGGCCAAAGCAATCTGATCTTCCACCCTACCGGATTTCTTCAATTCCCTGAGGTCCTCCATCTTTCCTTCATACTCGAATCCATCTACCAAACGCCACACTTGTGCCGGCACTTGCCGACCTGCCGCCCAGCGCTCATGAGCAAAATCCGATATAGAACTTGCCAAAAGCATATTCTTTCTCTCATTCAAGCCTAAAATTCTATGAATACCCTTATCGTTGAAGATGCATTTCAAAACCAACTGGTTCCACTGGGCTTCCGAAAAATGTTTAGAGGGATATAAATTTTCAAAGGCAATGGCATCAAATACATCTCCGATATTAGATCTTACAGCCTCCGTTCCTCTGTAAACCCATTTTTCAGGAGATTTTAGATACATGAGAGAGGAATAGAGAGCTACAGACTCATTTATTTCCGCTGTATCCCACAAGGACTCCATTTCCATTTCTGACATCTGAGTTAAAGCATACACTCTAACTAATCTATCTAAAGTCCATTGACAAGGAAAACCCAATATTTCTTCCATAGAGATAAGCTTTCTCGAAATACCTCTATGCGCAGCCACAAATAATCGTACTGGCGATACCGCCTTTTCTACATAACTTAGTTCAGACTCGGATGCATGTACTGCTATGCACCGAAAAAAATCCGTCTCTTTCATCTCGCAGTAAATATATGTATTTCCAAAGACTTGCTCATGCCTTTTTGAAACAATTCTCCAATTAATAGGATATGTCATTTCACTCAGTAGAATAAAAAAAAATGCTCCCATATGGAAGCATCTACAACATGAGTAGGTTAGCCTATTTACTCTTATCAAAAGAAAACCTCCTGGCAATACTGAAGCCCCACCTAAACTCACCCTTCCCCCAGGATCGGGTGGTTTCCGTGATAATTTGCGACTCCTGAATAGCAGTAGCATTCGTGAAATTCAGATGAAAAACGTGACCTCCGGTTTCCAACTCCAAACCTAGCCCCAAAGCATTGTAGTACTTATTTCCCCAAACCTTCTCCAGATATTCAGTATCTCGGAAAGGCAATTGGTAATCCGCTACGAGCGCCATCCTCTTTGTCATCTTTAATCTTCCTCCTACACCCAAACTAAAAAATCCATTCTGATCACCGAATGCAGTAAAATTCCTATGAACATAGGTGGGCAGGACTTCCAAAGAAAACGAAGAACTAAACTTTCGTGCCAAAATCAATTGTGAGACATACTGAAGCCTATGTATCCCTTTCTGAAATGCCACCGGGGAATACGGATCATCAGAAGGATCCATACCACTGCTGACCGCAGAACCAAAAAAAGCTGCACTAATAGGAGAACCTTGATTCAAACCTTGTTCCAGAAACTTGTACTTAACACTAGCTTCGAGGAGTTGGATAGCTGTACCTGCACCTTTGGCACGAGCTATGCCTATTGTAAGGTTATCCGTCAGACCATAATCAAATCCTATCCGTATGTCCGTAGACTGATCCAATCCGAAAAACGTTTTGGCTCCACCCGCCTTGCCTGCTATATCTCCAAATCGGTGATCCACCCTAAAATCCAACTCTTTTTTATGTATGGTCTCTGTGGTTTTGAGATTTATTAGGTAACCTGATTTAAAAGTGGCACTAACCTTTTCCTTTCTATCTTCATCAAATCCTATCTCCTGAGCCTGTGCCCCCAAACATATGACTATGAAAAAAAAGAAATATCTCATGGTGTAAAACGTGCTTTAATGGTAATTTTTACTGTTTCTGCTATATTTTTCCCTAATAAAGCGGGTATCTTGATATTGTGGTCTGCAACCTTCACGGGAAAGCTTGCATGGCTTTGGATAGCTCCTTCTTCCACAGTTAAGTCTACCTTTACTTCGTATACCTTAGTCACTCCGTGGACTTGAAGTGAGCCTGTAACCGGAACGGTATATTTCCCCGGCTTCTGCAGAATAGAAGCGTCAGCTAACTTCCCTCTGAACTCAGAAATGGGAAACTTTTCACTTTCCATGTAATTCTCATTGAAATGTTCGCGCATCAATTTCTTAGCAAACTGAAAAGAGGTATTCTTCACTTTGAACACTACATCACCAGTACTGGCATTCAGCGCTGCCACAGCCGTCAATGATTTAGCCTCAATGTCTTCCATAGGTGCTGAACTAAAGAAAGACACCTCTGCGCTTTTACACGTTAGGGTCTGCCCCCAAAGCGGGAGACAGACCACCCATAACACACCCAGCATCAAACCACATTTCATCATTCTTCAGGAAGATTTCGTTTAAACCATGCATCTAACAAAGTCCGCTCTTGCTCAGTGAGTGATCCGCCTTGAGGCATTATTCTATTGACTAAAACGGCATTTCGAATCTTCTCCGCATTATTCTGCACTGACGCATAACCGGAGAAAACCCAGTGCGAGCTTCCGGCACCTCCATTTGCATGGCAAGCGTTGCATTTATTGGCAAAGAAAGTTCCTGCAAAGTTCTTATAGCTCACATTTTCCGCCGTCACGTTATTACCACCTGAAGGCGGATTCGTTACGGGAGGAACTTCCTCCGCTTTGTCGCTCGAACAAGCCAGAACCATGACGGCAATCCCGACGATCAACAATTTCCTTTTCATAGGTATTTTTGATTTATTTTAACTTTACCGAATTGTTTCCCTTTTAATAGAGCCTACGGGCCGAAATCGAATATGTATCCTTTTATTATCTCCTCATTCTTGTCCAAAAAATGAGAACCATTCTTTGGATTCAGAGGGGTTACTGCTGCCTACACCAAGAATCTCCTCAACTAATCATGCATTAATGGCTGTTCCTGTGTGATTTGACATGCCGCAGAAAATCTAAGACCAGTACCTTCACCATTTGAATCAACATTTGTTGCAGCAGCATATAAATAGTCATTTCTTCATCTTCTAACCTTGTGTCTTCTCATTTCTGAAGCTTAAATCAAACTGTAACTCTGCAGCAAGGTCAAAGCCAACAATCAAAAAAAGCAGGGTATGTTATTTCCTAGAGTATTCTTTTAGAAGTAGATACGAAAAGGAACCATGGTAAGGTTGCTTAAAAAAAATAAATATTTCTAAGGCAACCTTTTGAAGTTTTATTTCGTATCTCATAGTGTACACATACATAACACACTAGAATTTAAGCCTTTGTGGAGATAGATTTACAGCAGATCCTCGAGGGGTGCAAAAAAAATGACAGGAGGAGTCAAAAGGAGCTATATAAACTCTTTTATTCGGCTGCTATGGGCGTCTGCTTGCGCTTTACTCAGAACAGAGATGATGCTGTAATGGTGATGAATGATGGCTTTTATAAGGTCTTCACCAAATTAGACTCCTATGACCCTAAATACCCTTTTGTAGCATGGCTCAAAAGGATAATGACAAATACGGCCATTGATTTCTACAGATCTTCCCTTCGCTTTCAAACCGTAGAATTAAGTAGTGTGGAACAGGAGGAGGTGCATTGGAATTTGGAAAACCTCCAATATGAGGATTTGATGAAAATGATAGAATCATTAAGTCCCGCCTATAGAACCGTATTTTTACTGCATGTGGTAGAAGGTTATTCGCATGAAGAGATTGCAGAAATGCTGCAGATTAGCGTAGGAACATCCAAATCCAATTTGTCAAAAGCCAGAAGCAAATTGGTTGAAAAAACTAGTCCAAAATTAGACGATTATGAAGGAATTAGATGAGCTTTTTAAGAAGACCTTAGGAGAGGCACACTATGCCTTCCGCGAGGAGGACTGGGAGCTCCTGGAACCCCGCCTGCCCAAAAAGAGAAATAAACTTATCCTTTTGCCCTGGGCTGCAGCCATAATCTTGATAGGTGCATTCCTTTGGTTAAGAATACCCCATCAAACTACCTCTAAAAAGGAGGAATTCGTAACGAATAAAACCGAAGAAAAGGAAGGAAATCAGGCCCCAACTATAGGACCAAAAGAACTTGATCTCAATAAAGTTATTTCTAAATCTGCAGCCAAAATAGACCGAAAGCCAGAACGCAAAATCATAGAAAGATCCGTTACATGGGAAGGTCCTAAAGACATCTCTGTACCTGCTACCCAACTAGCATTGAAGCCCCTTGAACCTAAATCCTTCCCATTTCCAGTCTATATCCATCCAAATTTCCCTGAACTCTTGAACTTCACCGAATCAACCTTTATAGAGGTGAATGATCTACCCAAAAAACGGACCAACTGGGGCCATTTGGGACTCATAGCCGGACCGGATTTAACAAGTGTGCGAGGAGCCGGACAAAATTCTCTTAGTGCAAATGTAGGCCTGGCCTACACCTACCCTCTGACGAAACGTTGGAGTGTATCTGCCGGAGCCTTTTATTCCCGCAAGAACTATAAGTCCCCCTATAGCTTTTACTCCACCTCAAGTAAGGGTTACTATGATCCTACAGATGTGAAAGCTATCTGTGAAGTTTTAAGTGTACCTGTGGGTATAAATTACACCCTTTGGAACAAAAAAGACCAAAGCTTCCAACTAAACGCCGGCGCTTCCAGCTATTTCATGCTCAAAGAAAAATACACCATGCAGTACGAGCATTCCCCAGATAAAGAGTATGTGATCAAAGGGGAAAATCAGCACTATTTTGGGGTGATTGACCTAGCGGTGACCTACTCTAAAAAGAATTGGGGCATACGTCCATTCTATCAAATACCAATTACAGGTATAGGATATGGAAATATACCCCTTCAATCAGGAGGAGTAGCCTTGATTATAGGCTTAACCCATCAGTAAGTACCCTATTCCCCACCTTATCTATGGTCAAGGTTTTCAGGACTTCATACCTGGTGGTGTCAAAATGTGGCGGTTCAAGACTCAAATTATCAGGAGCTTCACCGTGAAAAAAGAATGCAGTAGTGATACCATTTGTCTTATTAAAAGGGAGAGTTTTCCCTAAAGCTTGATAATCTGCATTTAAAGTATCACCCACAGTAAAGGCATAATACAGTAAGACTGTACCTAAATTATTCTCATTTCTTACAAAAGCCTTCTCTTCAAACTTACCCGGCAAATCAGCGCGATTAGGCAATTTGAAAAAATTATAAAAGATAAGTCCTAAGACTACTATTGCTGCACCTACCAACTTCTTCATATTCCTTTAACATCCATTCAGGCGATAAAGTTTTACTTTGCCAATTGATCCAACAAATACAAATACTGCCCAAGTCCATGATGCCCAAACGGCTTATTCGGATCTGCCGGATAAAGTTCATAGTACTTCTCATCTGGATATAAGACGATCATTTGTCCGGTCCTAACATAATGGTTGCTGGTAAAATATGCAGGCGGAAGATATTCCGGTTGGGATTTTCTAATCAAATTCGAAGCCATCTTTCCCAGATATCTCTCGTAGTTCTTCTGCGCTTTTCTGGTAGGTTTGTCTAATTTTTTATACACCCTTTTTAGTACCAGATTCTGTGGAAACTTCATCTTCTTAATTGCTGACTTAGCATGAATAAAGGGATTCACAGGCGTAAAATCATTCAAAGTCTGAATGGAAATAGGAGTTTCCGGTACCCAGTCGGCTGGATTTACCACATTAAAAGACCAGCCTCCGGCAGTACTAGACTCGTATTCGTAAGCATAAAAAAGATTGCCCGGTTTAGGCGCTGCGCTACAATAGGTTTTTATCACCAAATCAGTAGGCAACAAACCTTTTGCCTGCTTTCTTTTCAAATAGCTGGTTAGGAGATAGGAAATAGCTCCACCTTGACTATGCCCCATGACAAGCAGATCTTTAACCCCGGCTTGCATTAGAGAGTCTATTTTTGGATCCAAATCCAAAGCCATATAAGACATGCCTAATAACCAACCCACATGCACTGCAGCCCGCTCATTCTGAGCCAAATCGTAATTAAACTCAGTACTTGAATTAAGTTTTAAGGTTCCTTGAGCCGGAACCATAGCGGCATAGAAGTTTTCCAGCCAACTCTCCCCCTTCATTGTGGTACCTCTAACACAGATCAAGTGCTTACCTGAAGTATGTGACCATAATTCCCAGAGATTATCTAAACCTACTTCTTGGGAACGAATCAATCGGGTCCATCCGGGATAAGGAGGGTATTTTCCAGAACTATCTAAAGAGGTTTCCGCAAAAATATGCATGAGTTCTCTGTATTCTTGAGAATTGAAACCCGGAGTTAAATTTTGTGCAAAGCTACTGGTAGCAATCAATAAAAGGGCAATGAAACGCATGGTTTAAAAAGTTGGAAAGCCAATTTACTGATAATTATTCATCCAATGGAATTATTCTACTCAGACTTTTTGTTATAATCTAGTATACACATTCCTCCCTCATTAACTCCCGATTATTGCAGGCCTTGCGTTTGCGCAATTTATGAACTTCGAAAATTTGAATTTATCAGCTCCGCTGGCGCAAGCTTTGCAGGAGTATGGTTATACTTCGCTTACTCCCATTCAGGAGCAAGCCATCCCTAAAGTTTTGCAAGGTCAAGACCTATTAGGTTGTGCTCAAACGGGCACAGGAAAGACAGCGGCTTTTGCCATTCCTATATTGGAAAGAATCCTACAAAACCCAAAGAACAAAAGACAAATCAGGGTTTTGATACTAACTCCTACCAGAGAATTAGCCATACAGATTGGTGATAATTTCAAGGCTTATAGCAAACATATCAAAATCAGCCATGCTGTGATCTTTGGGGGTGTTAATCAAAACAAGCAGGTTAACCAACTAAAGCAAGGTGTAGAAATCCTCATTGCCACTCCGGGAAGACTATTGGATCTTATGTCGCAAGGATTCGTAAGGCTGAACGGTTTAGACACATTGGTCCTAGATGAGGCCGACAGAATGCTGGACATGGGTTTTGTTCATGATGTTAAAAAGATATTGACCAAAATTCCTACAGAAAGGCAAACCTTGTTCTTTTCCGCAACCATGCCCCAAAGCATAAGAAAATTTGCAGCAAGTATATTGACCAATCCCGCGTATGTAGAGGTGACTCCCGTTTCTTCCACAGCAGAGACCGTAAAACAGGGGGTTTACTTTGTAGATAAGAAAGAAAAGACGCCTTTATTAATAAATATATTGAAGGACCAAAGTACGGACAGAACCTTGATATTTACCCGTACGAAGCACGGGGCGGACAAACTGGTAAAACAACTAGGAAAAGTAGGCATACCTGCCGCAGCTATCCATGGGAATAAATCGCAGAACGCAAGACAGAGAGCATTGGAAGACTTTAAATCCAGCCGACTGAACGTCCTAATTGCCACAGACATTGCTGCTAGGGGAATTGATATTGAAGAACTGCCTTATGTCATCAATTATGAACTACCTAATGTTCCCGAAACCTACGTACATAGAATTGGGAGAACCGGTAGAGCAGGTGCAGAAGGAGTAGCCGTCTCATTCTGCGATCAAGAAGAACTTAATGATTTTAAAAATATCCAAAAATTAACCGGGATAAGGATAGAAGTCTTGTCCCCAATTACAGCATAATGGCAGAAACTTATTCAAAAAAAGAAAACAGAGATAAAAAAGCAAAGAAAAGAGCGAACAAGGCCGAAAAAATGGAGGACCGCAAGTTCAACAATAAAAAAGGCAAGAGCTTAGAAGACATGATGGCATATGTGGATGAGAACGGAAACATCACCAATACCCCTCCTAACCCTGGTAAGCCTAAGAAGGAAATCGCTCTGGAAGATATATTACTTGGTGCTGCACCTATTGAGGGTGAAGATCCACGTAAGAAAGGAGTAGTGGCCTATTTTAGTGATAAAGGTTATGGCTTTATTACAGAAGAAAGAACCAAGGAAAGAATCTTCGTCCATACGAATGATCTGAAAGTTGAACTTAGAGAAGGTGATAAAGTTACTTTTGAGACGGAACGATCTGATCGGGGACTAAAAGCAATAAATGTGGAGAAAGTCGGAGCGTAAGCCCGACTTTTTTTAATAAATCCCATATTCATTTACGGATGTAGTTTCGGGATGTACAGCACCGAATGACTATCTATGGGCAAATAATACTACAAGAGTTCTGTCTACGGACTTCTAGCAGGAACTTACCATGTTCTGGTCACAGATGCGGGAGGATGCAGCAGCTCTACTAACGTAGTGATCACTGCTCCTACCCCTATTGCGACCACCATAAACGGACCTACTCAGCTTTGGAAAAACGAAGCTACTGTGTTAGCAGCCACTCCTGCGGTTGCTTATCTGTGGAACCATGGAGCTAACACCCAAAGTATAACCATTATTGCAGCTACTACATATATTTACATAGACCTCTGCAAAAGGTTATACATCAACGGCGAATCAGACACCATCTATAATTTTCCTCCAGTAAAGCAATAGTTGTAATTGTAGCCAAAGAAAATTGCTATGCCACTCCTAGTGCAAAAGATATTGATGCCGGATCATATAATGCGCGCGGAATGGAGAAAATGACATTGTCTATAAGCGCATTTAACTGTGAAGAACTAGGAACACAACCTATTATTTTCCCAACAAGTAAAAAAACGGCGATTAATCTTTATTGCCAGCAGAGATCAGGATCACAGAAGCGCTCTGTACATGCTGTTCTAGAATAATTGCGTAGAAGGAAATAATATTAACAGACAATGCGGTGTTAGCAGTTGGTAAAGGCTCCATATCTAGGAAAATAACCCTTGAAAATACTAATGAAGCCGTTACATTTTCCAAATCTCTAGATTCTGACAATGATGAAGCATCTAAAAGTTTACCTTACATAAAAGGTAATGGACCAAAACCTGATGTCTTTGTTTCGAATCCGGACAAAAGAAGGGCAATAATCCCCTATCAAATATGCAGTCCTTGGAAGCAGAAAAATATGGCAGATTGTTTCTTAAGGAAATAGCGGATGTCAAACTTAGTGCAGACGTTTATGTGCGGAAGCTGAGACTAAAAAAATAAGTAAAGCTTGATATCACTCAACCTGGGTGAATAATAACAAAAGAAGCTTGGTAAGAAATCTCAATGTAATCTAAGGGGAGTAAACGCTAAACTATAAGCCGGAAGAGACATCAGTGGCTAACAAGATGCATTGGTGAAAGCGTATGTTCATAGGGCTTCTGTCTTGAAGACAAAAGCTTCTAAAAAGGAAGGGTTCTTTGCCGCTCATACGGTATATACCATATGGTCAGGAGGAGGATTACTTTGCAAAGATGAAAATCCTACTCAGACCTTGGTAAAGAAGGAAGATGCTAAAGCAAGAGAAGAAGTACAGATGAGCGTTAAACCTCAAATTCATTTGCAGATCTCCCCTAACCCGGCTTCTAACTATGTGCAAGTAAAGGTGGAGAATCTTAAGAGTAAAGGAACATTACGTTTACTTGACATGAATGGTAAAGTACAAGCAGAAGTAAAAGTAAATGCCATTCATTTTAAATATACTTTCGACTTAACCAAACTAGTTCCGGGTACCTATATTATAAGATACCAAGAGGGAAGCGTGAACAGAACAATACGTATATTTCTAACAAAATGGAACAAGGGCGTAATGCAGCCTGCGTCATGGTTCTTGAACACTAACAACTACTTAAAAAATACCCTCCTGACTTGTAGTCTTTTAAAGCTATTTTAAAGTACTATTATAGATATAATATGGTATTTGTTTTAATGCCATTTTACCCCTCCATTTAATCCTTTCTCTAAATCCAATTAATAAATAGCGAATTATCATTTAACTGCTTTTCCTTAAAATACAAATTTTATATAGGTACGAATTAAGGTACTTAACCGCAAGGTACCTACATAACAAATGTATTGGATATAAAATATTTACATCTTCAAAAAATACGGTATTGTCGAAACATTAAAAAAATACAAATTACGCTATCCACTAATAATGAGATTTTATCGACATATTGCAGACTTTTAAGAGCAAAAGATTACTTACCTATAACTATAAGCCATGACCTAAGTAAATTATACCTAATTCTTTAGGTATTAAAGCCTATAGCTTCTAATTACCATTATACCTACCATCTATTATTCCTACCATAGTATTACCATTACTAATGAAAAAAAATTTATTACTCTTACTTTTCAATCTATTTACTGTTATTCTAGTAAAAGCTCAATCTGTTGAGACATTTGAAACAGAATCTATAGGATCTACCACATTCACGGATAATGGTAAAACTTTTAACATCACCAGTCTGTCCTCTTCCATTTTTAGAATCAACTCTGAAACAGGAGCTGGATGGAATGGATATAATTCAGATAATCAGTTTATTGATAACTACGGAACTTATACGCCTAACGAAACGATATCATTTAAAATTTCTTCAGCAGATGGAAGTACCTTTGGCTTAAGAGGTATATACCTTTATTTGTCAACAGTTGATTATGACTTAAATGTGTTAGGCAGTTTAAATATAGAGGGGTACAGGAATGGAAATAGAAAATATTCAAATTCGAGAGAAGGCTCTTTTGCACGTAATCCGATTACCAATAATGGATATATCTATTTTGACTTCTCCAATATATCAGGATACAATTTATCTGACATTTTCATAGATGAATTTATCATCACTACTTCCGGAAGTATTGAATATATCGCTTTAGATGCCATGAATTGGGTGAAATGCAGTAATATTTCTGTATCAGCACAATCCCTAACAAATGTTGCCTGTCATGGAGCAACTACTGGTTCCATATCTGTGTTGGCCGCAGGAGGAAAAGCACCTTATTCATATTCATGGTCACCTTCCGGTGGGACAGCTTCTACTGCTTCAAATTTAGCAGCTGGCACTTATACCGTAACAGTAACTGATGACAACGGATGCTACGGCAGCCAAAGTTTTAGCATAACTCAGCCGAACACCTTAAATGTTACACCGTCCCAAACTAATGTTTCCTGCAATGGTGCGACTAACGGTACAGCGACGGTTAACGTCACCGGAGGTTCAGGACCCTATACCTACTCTTGGGCTCCTACGGGAGGCACGGCAGCTACAGCTACCGGATTATCCGCAGGCACTTACACTGTGACAATAACTGATGCCAATGGTTGTGAAAAGACCCAGAGCTTTATCATAACTCAGCCGAACACCTTAAATGTTACAGCGTCCCAAACTAATGTTTCCTGCAATGGTGCGACTAACGGTACAGCGACGGTTAACGTCACCGGAGGTTCAGCGCCATATACCTACTCTTGGGCTCCTTCTGGTGGAACGGCATCTAGCGCTACCGGTTTAGCTGTGGGCACTTACACCGTAACGATAACTGATGCCAATGGTTGTGAAAAGACCCAGAGTTTTATCATAACTCAGCCGAACACCTTAAATGTTACAGCGTCCCAAACTAATGTTTCCTGCAATGGTGCGACTAACGGTACAGCGACGGTTAACGTCACCGGAGGTTCAGGACCCTATACCTACTCTTGGTCTCCCGCGGGAGGCACAGCAGCTACTGCTACCGGTTTAGCTGTGGGCACATACACCGTAACGATAACTGATGCCAATGGTTGTGAAAAGACCCAGAGCTTTATCATAACTCAGCCGAACACCTTAAATGTTACAGCGTCCCAAACTAATGTTTACTGCAGTGGTGCGGCTAATGGTACAGCGACGGTTAACGTCACCGGAGGTTCAGCGCCATATACCTACTCTTGGGCTCCTACGGGAGGCACGGCAGCTACTGCTACCGGATTATCCGCAGGAACATATACGGTAACTATAACTGACGCCATTGGATGTGAAACGACCAAAAGCTTTACCATAACTCAGCCGAACACCTTAAATGTTACAGCGTCCCAAACTAATGTTTCCTGCAATGGTGCGACTAACGGTACAGCGACGGTTAACGTCACAGGAGGTTCAGGACCCTATACCTACTCTTGGGCTCCTACGGGAGGCACGGCAGCTACAGCTAACGGATTATCCGCAGGCACTTACACTGTGACAATAACTGATGCCAATGGTTGTGAAAAGACCCAGAGCTTTATCATAACTCAGCCGAACACCTTAAATGTTACAGCGTCCCAAACTAATGTTTCCTGCAATGGTGGGGCTAACGGTACAGCGACGGTTAACGTCACCGGAGGTTCAGCGCCATATACCTACTCTTGGGCTCCTACGGGAGGCACGGCAGCTACAGCTACCGGTTTAGCTGTGGGCACATACACCGTAACGATAACAGACGCAAATGCCTGTCAAGCTACCCGAAGCTTTACCATAAATCAGCCTAGTGTCTTAAATGCTACAATATCTAAAACTGATGTTTCCTGCAATGGTGAATCGGACGGCACCGCTACTGCTAATGTTACTGGTGGTACAGCACCATATACCTACTATTGGTATCCCTATGGAGGAACGACAGCTACCGCTACAGGCTTAGCTGCTGGCAGTTACACGTTATTTATAAGTGACGCCAATGGCTGTCAAGTTACCAAAAACGTTGTAATAATGCAGCCAAGTGCACTAAATGTTACCGCGTCACAAACGAATGTATCATGCTTTGGTGAAACGAATGGCACCGCAACTGTAATTGTCACCGGAGGTTCAGCGCCATATACCTACTCTTGGGCTCCTACGGGAGGCACGGCAGCTACAGCTAACGGATTATCCGCAGGCACTTACACTGTGACAATAACTGATGCCAATGGTTGTGAAAAGACCCAGAGCTTTATCATAACTCAGCCGAACACCTTAAATGTTACACCGTCCCAAACTGATGTTTCCTGCAATGGTGGGGCTAACGGTACAGCGACGGTTAACGTCACCGGAGGTTCAGCGCCATATACCTACTCTTGGGCTCCTACGGGAGGCACGGCAGCTACAGCTACCGGATTATCCGCAGGAACATATACGGTAACTATAACTGACGCCATTGGATGTGAAACTACCAAAAGCTTTACCATAACTCAGCCTCCTCTCCTCCAAGTTAATACAAACTTTCAAAACAATATTACATGCTACGGAGAATCAAACGGTTCTGCGATGGTAAATGCCACGGGCGGGACGGGTTCTTATTCCTACTCTTGGTCGCCAACAGGCGCTACATCAGCTTCAGTGGTTGGTCTTTCAGCAGGTTCTCACTATGTTACGGTAACTGACGATAATGGCTGCCAAGCTACCCGAATATTAACCTTCACCCAGCCTCCTGCCTTAGTAGCTAATCCCGTTATGATGGGAAATGTATCATGCAATGGAGGCTCAAACGGCTTTGCAATTGTAAATGCAACAGGCGGGTCGGGGTCTTATTCCTACGCTTGGACGCCTTCAGGCGCTACAACTGCTACGGCTACTGGCTTATCAGCAACCGCTCATAAAGTAACGGTAACTGACATCAATGGTTGCAAAGCTACCCATACCTTTTTGATCACTCAACCGGCTACTCAATTAACTGCCACAGCTGCAGGACAGGTTAACGTAACCGAATACGGTGCAGCAAACGGGCAGGCAATGGTCTCAGCCACGGGCGGAGTATTACCTTACACCTATAATTGGGCACCTACCGGAGGAAATGCCGCTACCGCAAGCGGACTTGCAGCAGGAACATATACCGTAACCGTTACAGATGCCTACGGATGTGAAGTCACTCAAAGTTTCACCATCACGCAGCCGGCCGCTCCCTTACAAGCCTCCGTCAGCGCTCAAACTAATGTGTCCTGTAACGGTGGGTCTAACGGTAGCGCTACGGTAACAGCCAGTGGCGGAACAGCCCCTTATACTTATTCTTGGTCACCAACTGGTGGAACGGGTGCTACTGCCAACGGATTATCTGCAGGAATGTACATCGTAACGATAACAGATGCGAATCAAGTCAGTCGTACCGTAAACGTTTTTATTTATCAGCCAACAACGCTAGTTGCTAACTCAGGTAGCATAACACATGTTTACGCCTACGGCGCAGCAACAGGCTCTGCCACTGTTGTGGCAAGTGGAGGTATCCCGCCATATACCTATTCTTGGACTGGATCTAGTAGCACTACAGCTACAGCTAGTAACCTAGCCGCAGGAACCTATGCCGTAACCGTCACAGACGCGAACGGATGTACCACCTCGCAAAGTTTCACCATTACCCAACCGTCCTCTGCCTTAGAAGCTTCCATCAGCGCACAAACTAATGTGTCTTGCAACGGAGCAACTAACGGATCTGCTACAGTTACCGCTACAGGAGGTACGGCTCCTTATACTTACTCCTGGTCACCTACAGGTGGAACAAATGCTACTGCATCTGGATTATCCGCAGGAACCTATACCGTAACGGTAACAGATGCAAATGGAATCAGCACCAGTGCTCAAGTGACCATCACTCAGCCCACCGCATTAGTAGCTAGCCAGGGTGCTATAACCCATGTTTACGCCTTCGGCGCCTCTACAGGTTCTGCTACAGTAATGGTAAATGGAGGAACCGCGCCTTATACTTACTCTTGGAGCGGATCAGCTAGCACTACAGCTACAGCTAGTAACCTAGCCGCAGGAACCTATGCCGTAACCGTCACAGACGCGAACGGATGTACCGCAACCCAAAGTTTCACCATTACCCAACCGTCCTCTGCCTTAGAAGCTTCCATCAGCGCTCAAACTAACGTGTCCTGCAACGGAGCAACTAACGGAAGTGCTACGATATTAGCAAGCGGAGGAACGGCTCCTTATACTTACTCTTGGTCACCTACAGGTGGAACGAGTGCTACTGCCAGCGGTTTAGCGGCAGGAACCTATACCGTAACGGTAACAGATGCAAATGGAATCTTCACCACTACCTCGGCAACCATTACTCAGCCAACAGCACTAGTGGCTAGTTCAGGTACCATAACCCATGTTTACGCCTTCGGCGCCTCTACAGGTTCTGCTACAGTAATGGTAAATGGAGGAACCGCGCCTTATACTTACTCTTGGAGCGGATCTAACAGTACTACAGCTACAGCTAGTAACCTAGCCGCAGGAACTTACACCGTAACCGTCACAGACGCGAACGGATGTACCACCTCGCAAAGTTTCACCATCACCCAACCGGCCTCTGCCTTAGAGGCCTCCATCAGCGCACAAACTAACGTGTCTTGCAACGGAGGAACGAACGGATCTGCTACAGTTACCGCTACAGGAGGTACGGCTCCTTATACTTACTCCTGGTCACCTACAGGTGGAACAAGTGCTACTGCATCTGGATTATCCGCAGGAACCTATACCGTAACGGTAACAGATGCAAATGGAATCAGCACCAGTGCTCAAGTGACCATTACTCAGCCAACAGCACTAGTGGCTAGTTCAGGCACCATAACCCATGTTTACGCCTTCGGCGCCTCTACCGGTTCTGCTACAGTAATGGTAAATGGAGGAACCGCGCCTTATACTTACACTTGGAGCGGAACTAACAGTACTACAGCTACAGCTAGTAACCTAGCCGCAGGAACTTACACCGTAACCGTCACAGACGCGAACGGATGTACCACCTCGCAAAGTTTCACCATTACCCAACCGTCCTCTGCCTTAGAGGCCTTCATCAGCGCACAAACTAACGTGTCTTGCAACGGAGGAACGAACGGATCTGCTACAGTTACCGCTACAGGAGGTACGGCTCCTTATACTTACTCCTGGTCACCTACAGGTGGAACGAGTGCTACTGCCAGCGGTTTAGCGGCAGGAACCTATACCGTAACAGTAACAGATGCAAATGGAATCAGCACCACTACCTCGGCAACCATTACTCAGCCAACAGCACTAGTGGCTAGTTCAGGTACCATAACCCATGTTTACGCCTTCGGCGCCTCTACAGGTTCTGCTACAGTAATGGTAAATGGAGGAACCGCGCCTTATACTTACTCTTGGAGCGGATCTAACAGTACTACAGCTACAGCTAGTAACCTAGCCGCAGGAACCTATACCGTAACAGTAACTGACGCGAACGGATGTACCACCTCGCAAAGTTTCACCATTACCCAACCGTCCTCTGCCCTACAAGCTTCCATCAGTGCACAAACTAACGTGTCCTGCAACGGAGCAACTAACGGAAGTGCTACGATATTAGCAAGCGGAGGAACGGCTCCTTATACTTACTCTTGGTCACCTACAGGTGGAACGAGTGCTACTGCCAGCGGTTTAGCGGCAGGAACCTATACCGTAACCATAACAGACGCGAATGGAATCTTTACCACTACTTCTATAGTAATTAATCAACCTAGTGCACTAATAGCTAGTCAGGGTGCTATTCAGCATGTCATTCAAAAGTACTATAGTACCGGATCCGCCACGGTCGAAGTATCAGGAGGTACAGCTCCGTACACCTATTCTTGGTCAGGTAATTCTTATGTTACTGTACCTACAGCCAATTTCTTGCCGGCAGGTAATCATACGGCAACAGTAACAGATGCAAACGGATGTACTGCTTCTCATACTTTTACTATAACTGAACCCGATGAAGAATTGAGAGCAACCGTCACTTCTAAAACAGATATTACTTGTTCGGGCGATAACAACGGCTCCATTACTATTCAAGCTAGTGGTGGAACCGCCCCTTACACTTATTCATGGTATCCTAATGTAAGCAGTAACAACACTGCAACTGGCTTGAGCGGAGGGCAATATACCATCACGGTCACAGATGCAAACGGAGTAACAACAAACACTTACGCCGACATTATTGAACCTGGGGAGATATTCCCGCTCCATGAAACCATAACTCACGTCACGGAATATGGTCAAGCCACAGGCGCTATTAATTCATGGATTGTAGGAGGCACATTTCCATATACATCAACCTGGCCACTAACAAATTATTCAGATTTGATAGCCAATAATCTGCCTGCAGGTAATTATAACGTCACTATCACTGATGCAAACGGCTGTGTATTTGATTACTCTTTCACTATCAATCAGCCTTCAGCTCCGTTTGTAGCCAGCATTGCTGCTCAAAACAATGTAACATGTAATGCCGGAAGCAACGGTTCTGCTACCATTACCGCTACCGGTGGTACCGCCCCTTATACCTATTCCTGGTCGCACGATAATAGCACAAATGCTAGTGCTACAGGTTTAGCAGCAGGAACCTATACCGTAACGGTAACAGATGCAAATCAGGTGACTCGTACCGTATCCGTTACCATCACTCAACCTGCACCACTAGTGGCTAGTTCAGGTACCATAACCCATGTTTACGCCTATGGCGCCTCTACAGGTTCTGCTACAGTTATTGTAAATGGAGGAACCGCGCCTTATACTTACTCTTGGAGCGGATCTAACAGTACTACAGCTACAGCTAGTAACCTAGCCGCAGGAACTTACACCGTAACCGTCACAGACGCGAACGGATGTACCACCTCGCAAAGTTTCACCATTACCCAACCGTCCTCTGCCCTACAAGCTTCCATCAGCGCACAAACTAATGTGTCTTGCAACGGAGCAACTAACGGTAGTGCTACGATATTAGCAAGCGGAGGAACGGCTCCTTATACTTACTCTTGGTCACCTACAGGTGGAACGAGTGCTACTGCCAGCGGTTTAGCGGCAGGAACCTATACCGTAACGGTAACAGATGCAAATGGAATCTTCACCACTGCTTCTGTAAGCATCACTCAGCCTCAGACCCTAACTCTTAGCTCCAGCGTTACTCCGGCACTTACTTGTGGCGGCAACTCGGGAACAGCTGCAGTTGTGGCAACAGGAGGTACAGCACCGTATACCTATCTCTGGTCTAATAATGCTACCGCAAGTTCTGTCTCCGGACTTCTATCTGGAACCTACAGTGTTTTAGTAACAGATGCAGGAGGTTGTAGCAGCTCTACTAGCGTAGTCATCACTGAACCTACTCCTATAGCGGCCTCCATCACCGTGAACGGCCCTACCCAGCTTTGCGAAAACGAAACTACTGTGTTAACGGCCACTCCTGCTGCTGCATACCTGTGGAGCAATGGAGCTACCACCCAGAGCATAACCGTGAATACAGCCGATACTTATACAGTCACTTTAACCTCTGCACAAGGTTGTACATCTACTGCGGATCAGACCATCACTCAGATCATCTGTAATGTACCTCCGGTAGCCGTATGTAAAGAAGTGGTGGTGCTAGTAGCCAAAGACAACTGCTACGCTACCCTTCGTCCTGAAGATATAGATGCCGGTTCTTATGACGCTAACGGAGATTGGTTCAATCGCAGCTTCGATATTCAGCCTGACCTGAAGGTAGGTACTTACTACGTGAACTTCACCGTCCAAGATATTTACGGAACTTCTGGCTCATGTGCTACCCGAGTAGAAGTAGTAGATCATACCGCTCCCGTAGTCAGAACCAAGAATATCTCAGTAGAACTTAATGCGTACGGAAGAGCCTCTATCTCTCCTGCTGATATCGACAACGGTTCTTATGATGCCTGTAGCAGTTTGAATTTCAGTCTGAGTAGGTCGGAATTCGATTGTTCTCACCTTGGCGATAACCAAGTTATCCTAATAGTGACAGACGCATCCGGCAACAAAGCTACAGAAGTAGCCACCGTGACTATAGTAGATCGTATTAAACCAGAGTTTACTCAAAAGTCTATTACACTGTCTCTAGACGCTCAAGGTATGGCTGAGCTAACGGAAAGTATGATCAAGGGCATATCCAGAGACAACTGTGCCGTTTGGGAAGTTCAATTCGATAGAAATAGCTTCACCTGCCAAGACTTGGGTAGTAATAAGGTCAACGTAACATTAGTGGATGTTTATAGCAACAAGCATTCCGAACAGATTGAAGTTATCATACGTGACACCTTAGCGCCTGTCATTGCAGGAAAAGAAGTGACGGTTTACTTGGATCAAAAAGGACAAGCGAAGCTTTCAGATATTCGTTTGCTAGACAATTGTAGCACCGTTACCTTAAGCGCTGATAAGACTACTTTCACTTGTGAAGATCTGGGAACTCAAACCTTGTGGGTGAAGGCAACCGATGCTAATGGCAACTCTACAAATGACACATTGAGGGTCATCGTTCGTGACACGATGGCGCCTACATTGGTAAGCAAAACCGCAACGGTATATCTGGATGCTAACGGAAAAGCCCTGCTTACCCCTGAGATGATAGACGGAGGAAGTACAGACAACTGCGGCATCAAGACCCGATTATTGAGCAAAACCGAATTCCACTGTGGAGAGATTGGAACACATGTCATTAACTATACATTAGTTGATGCATCCGGAAATGAAACTACTGAAGTTGTACATATAACGGTAATAGACAATGTGGCTCCAACCGTTAAAACCCGTACCGTAACTCTAGAATTAAGTTCATCAGGCACCGGAAATCTTACAGCGGAAATGGTGAACGATGGATCATTCGATGCTTGTGGAATTGCAAGCATGCAAGTGTCTCAATCTACCTTCACTTGTGAACAGCTGGGTACCCGTACCGTCCTATTGACCGTAACAGATGTGAATGGAAATGTAGCTACGGCTACGGCGGAAGTTTGGGTTACGGATCCGGATGCCATTTGTCCTTGTACCTTCGGTATTATTGCGGAAAACAATATCACCATGAAGGACAATGCAGTACTATCCGGAGGAGTAGGTTCTATTTCAGGCAAGGTTATTCTACGTAATACTCTACTGTATGAAGAAGGAACATTTGCTAAAGCTAAAGAATCTGACTTTGATGAGGCTTCTAGAAACTCTTCCTTTATAAAAGGATCAGCTCCTCAGCCTCAAAAATTTGTAGCTAATCCTGACAAGAAAAAAGGACGTAAAACCATCAAAGGATCTGAAACTTTGGCTCCAGGAAAATACGGAAAATTGATCCTGAAGAAAGACGCAGATCTAAAATTAAGTGGAGACATCTATGTTAGGAAAGTAAAGATGAACAAGAATGCTACTATCGACTTCACTCAAGAAGGAAGGTTGATCGTAAGAAATAGAGCTAGTCTGGGCAAGAATTCTAAATTTAACCCAACAGGCCTAAATGCCAAACTATATGCCGGAAGAGGCATCAGTGTCAAACAAGATGCATTGGTGAAAGCATATGTTCATACGGCTTCTGTCTTGAAAACAAAAGCTTCTAAAATGGAAGGATTCTTTGCCGCTCATACCGTAAAGGCAGGTAGTAATACCACATGGTCAGGAGGAGGATTACTTTGCAAAGATGAAAATCCAGCGCAGACCCTAGTAAAGAAGGAAGATGCTAAAGCAAGAGAAGAAGTGCAGATCAGCGTTGAACCTCAAATTCATTTGCAGATCTCCCCTAACCCGGCTTCTAATTATGTGCAAGTAAAGGTGGAGAATCCTAATGGAAAAGGAACATTACGTTTACTTGACATGAATGGTAAAGTTCGAGCAGAAGTAAAAGTGAATGCCTTCATATTTACGCATACCTTTGAACTGAAAAACTTATTACCTGGCACCTACATTATCAGGTACCAGGATGAGAATTTGAGCAGAACGCTCCGACTAGTAAAGGAAGACTTCTAATAGTTTACTAAACCAAATGGGAGGGGTACGATGAAATATCGTGCCCCTTTTTTGTGCTTAAAGTTTTGATCTTAAAACTATGGGTCTATCTTTGTCTTGGCTTTAGGGGTATTCTGTAAAGAATTGAGAGAGTCCCTTTGAACCTGATTCGGTTAACACCGACGTAGGGAAAAGCATATCCAAAATATACTTTTGGAATATTCCTGAGCCCATAAACTATATTTACTTATGAAGCTCTGGAAACACATCGAACATCTCAGAAACACGGCACCCTTGGTGCACAACATCACTAATTTCGTGGTCATGAATAACTCTGCCAATGCACTTTTGGCTATTGGCGCATCTCCCATCATGGCCCATGCTAAAGAAGAAGTACCGGAGATGGTAAAGATCTCCAATGCCTTGGTGATCAACATTGGCACCTTAGACCCTACTTTCATAGAAGGAATGTTACTTGCGGCAAAGACAGCGCATGAACTGGGAAAGCCTTGGATCCTGGATCCGGTAGGTGCGGGTGTGTCCCACTTAAGAAATTCCACCATCCAAAAATTATTGGAATACCATCCTACTGTGATTCGGGGAAATGCATCAGAAGTAGTAGCCGTTTCTTCTGCCACAGGAATAAAAAGCAAGGGGGTAGACAGCAGCATGAACAGTTCAGATGCTGTAGAAAGTGGGAAGGAACTGCATAAAAATCTCGGTACCATCGTGTGTATATCCGGCGCCACAGATTACCTCATTTCTAAAGGTCAAATCTTTGAGATCCAAAACGGAGATCCCATGATGACAAAGGTTACAGGCTTGGGATGTAGCCTAAGCGCTGTACTAGGAGCCGTACTCGGCGCTTCAGGTGCAGACCCGGAAGCCATCGCCTCAGTTGTAGCCTACTTTGGAATATCTGGAGAGCTGGCCAAAGGATTAGGACCTGGCTCTTTGCAGGTTCAGCTTTTAGATCATCTCTATTCTATAGATCAATCCACCTTTGAAAATAGACTTAAGATATGCAGTTATACCTGGTAATTTCCCAAGATGCTTGTGGCTCTCGGGATTTCCTAGAAGTGGCGAAGGAAGCCATTTTGGGTGGTGTAGACATCATCCAACTAAGAGAAAAGAAACTCCAGGAGGAAGAGTTCCTATACCGAGCACAAGCCTTACATAAAATCACTCAATTGCACAAGATACCATTGGTCATCAATGATAACCTAAATGTGGCATTAGAAGTAGGCGCAGAGGGAGTGCATGTGGGACTAAACGATATGCCCCCAGTACAAGTCAGAAAAAAATGGAAAGGAATGATGGGTTGGTCCATAGAATACTTAGACCAATTAACTAGTCCTGAAATCCATGCCGTGGACTACATAGCAGCAAGCCCTGTCTTTTCTACTCCTACTAAAGAAGATACAGTAACAGAATGGGGAATTGAGGGGATTAAAAAGATCAAATCATTATCTAAACTCCCCTTAGTAGCCATTGGTGGTGTAAACATAAAAAATGCAAGAAAGATATTAGAAGCCGGAGCGGATAGTCTGGCCGTAGTATCTGCCATTTGTCAAGCAAAAGATCCCAAAGGGGCCGCTTACCAACTTAAATCTTTCTTTAACCCATGAAGAAATACTATTCTGTCCTTAGCATAGCTGGTTTTGATGGAAGTGGAGGAGCCGGAATTCAGGCTGATATTAAAACCATATCAGCCCTAGGAGCTTATGCCACTACGGTATTAACTGCTCTACCCGTCCAAAACACCACAGGCGTAAAGTCGATTCACCCTATACCGGAGGAGGTGGTGGCAAATCAACTTGACTGTATCTCTGAAGATATCCCACCCATGGCCATTAAAATAGGCATGGTGCATACACCTGCATTAGCAAGGGTGATCGGAGACTGGTTGAAAAATAACCCAAAAGTTCCTGTGGTCTTTGATCCTGTTATGGTAGCCAGTAGTGGGGATCATCTGATTGAGGAAGAAACCATTGAAAGCATCAAGGAGCATATCTTACCCTTTGCTACTGTGCTTACTCCTAATATGGATGAGGCCGCCATTTTGGCACAAAAATCTGTAAAGACCAGAGAAGAAATGCATTCCGCTGCAAGCTACATCCTAAATCAATACTCCTTTGCTTTGCTCATGAAAGGTGGTCATTTGGATACCGAAACATTGACCAGCTACCTTTATTTAAGGCCAAATCAGTACGTGGCCTATGACTTCCCAAAGATTGAAACAAGGAATACACATGGCTCAGGATGCAGCTTATCATCAGCCTTGGCAACTTATCTCGCTTTTGGTGAAACTATAGAAAATGCCACAAAAAAGGCCCAAGACTATGTACATCAAGCCATACTTAATGGAAAAGATATAAGCACAGGAAAAGGTCATGGACCATTAAATCATCTCTTTAATCCTCAAAAAATGAAAATCTATGAACTGGTTTGAAGAAGCTGATAAATCCTCAGCAGCTATTCTAGAAAAAATATATAATCATCCCTTTATTCAGGACTTACAATCCGGGACTTTGGATAAAGATATTTTCCAATATTACATGGAGCAAGATGCGGTGTACTTGAAAGGTTTTGCTAAAGTACTTCAAAAGATAGCGGAAAATTTACCGAATGAAAAAGATACTTTTTCCTATGCTAAATTCTCTGAGAATGCCATAGCCGCAGAACAGTCTCTACATAGCAATTATATCACCCATAAAGAAATTCAAGCTCAACCTGCTTGCCATCACTATTTACTATTCCTGCAGCATCACTTGAGTCAATTAGAAAACGCTCTGGCAGCGGTACTACCCTGTTTTGTGGTTTATGAAAAGGTGGGAAATTACATATTAAAGCATACGGATCTAGAAGGGCATCCATACGCTTCGTGGATACAATTATACGGGGGAGAAGAATTCTCCTTAAGCGTACAGGAGGCCATCAGAATTACCAATCAATACGCCCATTTAAATGGATCCATGAAGGAAATATATCTACAAGGCTGTGAGTTGGAATATCTTTTCTGGGACGGAGCTTACAAAAAATTGAGGTGGATCAAAACTTCTTAAAAAGTAATCTACCTGAACGGATGATGGACTTTGTTGCGGTAGGTAGGCAGCCACCTGCATGCCTGCCGCTTTTGCTGCCTCCATTCCGTAAAAAGAGTCTTCTATGACCAAGCACTCAGAGGGATTTATTTGAAGGCGATCAGCTACCAATTGATAGATTTCCGGATCTGGCTTCCCTTTACTTACTTGATCTGCCGTTACTACGGCACTAAAACAATCCTCAACTTCCAATTTCTGAAGAACTATTTTGGCTAAGGGAAGGGGGGAATTTGTACCCAAACCTAAGAGATATCCCTCCGTTTTAAGCTTTCGAATAAAAGCAGCAGCACCGGGTGTTTCACAATCATCTCTCACTATACAGGATTGAACATATCGGATGACCCTTTGTTCCACTTCGTCAAAACTCACTCCTGTCCAGGGTGATTTTTCGTACCAAAAATGTATGACTTCAGGGGCGGTGAGGATTTGGGTGATCTTTCTGTATTCAGGCTTAACGTCTACTCCTAATTCCCCAAACACCACTTCTTCTGCTTCCGACCAGTATTTTTCAGAATCTACTAAGACTCCATCCATATCAAAGATGACCGCAGCAATGGGCATATGCTAATGTTTTAATAGGCGAAGATAAGAAACTATTGTTTGACTATCTTTCCTCTATAAATATGGTAAGTCCATTCCGCATGGGTAGTGGTGCCCGCGCTAACTTCTGGAGCAGCTTTACTAACCGTAAAGTAGACGGTAGGCTCTTCCCACTTACTGATTTCTCCGAAACCATTTCTCTCTAAACCTGCATTATGATTTCTAGCAAAGCCTGTCATGTAGGGAGAGATCCTTAGCATAACTTCCCATTTTCCACTCCCGGCCATAAAATCTGATAAGTCCATATAGTTCACCTCTAGACTTTCATTCAAAAATGCAGGATAAGTGGACGGATGGGGCTGAACGGGTCGCACCATAACTATTTTATTCTTTTCTATGTCAACCGCAAAATCAGAGTTGCAGGTATAATCTTGACCGGTATATCCTATGTTTACTAGGCCATTTTGCACCATTCTATTTCCATTTCTCTTCTGGAACTTATCCATATCACTTAGATCCAACTCAGCCCACTCTATGCGTGTACCTTGGATATCCCCCACCGTATAAGTAAGAATAACTTTGCCCTTCTTATCCAATGTGAATGCAGACGGCTGTCCTACTCCCCAGGATTTCCCCCCATTAGGCAGTAATTCATCTCCTTCATAGGTCCAGGGTTTGCTAACAATTTGCTTTGGATACTTAACCCAGGAATCCCCATCCAAGCTATTGGAAAAGGCCACGCCCACTTCATTATAGTAGGCGGAATAAGGATTTGTCAGATAGAACATGGCGTAGGTATATCTTTCTCCCCCCATTGAAAAATCGCCTTGAACGACACTAGGGTCACAAGTATGGTGATCATCCCATGAGCCTAGAACACCAGGCTGCAGTACACTTTTCGCTTCTGTCAAGGCTTGACCTTCCTGCCACTTTACATGGTAGATATTATCTACCATAATGGTTTGTTCCGGATTGCCACAGAAAAACATATGGGTAAAACCGCTTCCATCTTTCACAACGCTGGGACAATAGGAATACCTATATTGATTATAAAACCCAAAAACCCTTTCTTGACCTACCCATTGATAAGTAGGCACGGGAGGAGGTTCAGGAAGGTCTGGAACCGGCGCACTTTTCGAACAAGCGCATAAGAAAACGAGAACCCAACAATACTTTATCATATCTCTTTTAAAACTTGTGGAACTATTGCATTCAGTGCTCTTTCACTTTCTTCCAGGTCTTCCCTGTAGAATATAAACTGCCTAGATGTTTTAACCTTTTCAAATTGAAATCTACCATCTTCTCGGATTTCTGTGAATCTAATGGGAAGGATTTGATTTGAAACTACTCTTTCCCCCTTGGAGGCTGATTTCTTCAGGGAATAAGAATGGTTACCATCTACCACTATGACCAGTTCTCTAACCATAATCCAGATGGGTGTTTCCCAGAAATGAAAACTCTTAAAGGGAGTTTCCTCTCCTCTACTATAGGCTCCCTCTTCATCCATAGCTCTCAAAAAATCTTTTCGTGTAGAAGTAGTAAAGGCATAATGAATAAAGTTCTGAATAGGTGCTCTAAGTTCCTTTAGGAAATCAAGACTCTTTAATGTGAAGTAAGTATTGTGCACATCTTTTACAAAACCCCCATCCTTACCTGCGCAAGGGTATAAAATCAAGGGTAAATCAGATTTCAAAATTCGGTTAAAGGCATGCACATCTAAGGCCACATTCCATTCTCCACCTGGTATCATGTTCGCGCCCACGTCCTTGCCTAATTCATGATTCTGACTTGCTGTACCAGCACTTAGATGGATCATCTTTATTTTAGCCTTCAATAATTCAGGTTCTCTGTTAAATGCCACTGCCAGCACCCTTGCACTTCCAAAAGAAAGCACTTCAATAGGTTCTTGAGCATCTCTGAGCAACTGAAGAAAAAGCAGAATACCTTCCTCCTCAAATGCCCGTAGCGACCTCATTTCGTCTCGTTCATGCTGCATCATGGAAATCGGGCCAATAGCATAGGGAATCTTCTTTCCAAAGATATATTCCAATTGTAATAGAGGAATGATTCCCGCTTCCCTAGGACCTCTAGGATCTTTCCAAAGGGTAGGATGATCTGCGGTATCTTTCCGAAATGCGTCAGTTATATCTAAGATAATTCCTTTGGTACGGATATCTTTCAAGCCGTAACTATGCAGTAAATCCAGGTTATCACCTGGATCTTGGTAGGGATGATAGCAATCCGTAATGACAATCACGTCTTTCCCTAGCACAGATGTGAAGGCTAGCAAAAAGAACAGAAAGAAGGTTTTATTCATGAGCAAAATACTTTTTTAGATCAAATTTTGCCGAATACAGGTCATAGGACCAAAGCCAGTTTTCCCCTGTCATGGCAGGTGTAAAATACATGATCAATTCGTCGTCATTCAACATATATCCTTTGGGGTCCGTCAGAATCCCGGGATTATGGTTCCTAGGAAAACCTGAACCCTGAGGAGTTACTGCTCCTATCTTAATCCATTTTGACCCGTCTGTACTTAAATCTTCAGACAAAGGCAAATAAGATAGTTGCGCCACGTTCCCCACCCAAGTAGGAATTAACTTGTCCATATTCTCCCTTCTTTCGGAAACCATGTAAACGTTTTTCTTAGAAAAGGCGGGGTAATTATTCCCAGGCATATTTTTTATATACTTCTCTTCGCTCCACCTGATATTATTGAGATCAGACAGAATACCGTCTCTGTAGGTAAAGCCGCCGGCAGAATTAGAATAGAAAATCCTTATAGTTGAATCATTTAGTACAATACTGGTACTCTGACCTACACCCCAAGTGGTCTTACTGGCAGATCCGATGATAGGATTTCTGTCAAATTTAATCCACGGTCCCTCTATGTTTTTTGAAAGAGCCAGTCCTATTTGATTGTGAAAATTATCCCACTGATCTGTACCTAAGTACGTCATGATATAATTATAAGTCTCTCCATTGTATTTGGTTTTAAACTGCCTAACATCCGGATCACATACGTGATTGATGTCCCAACCGGAACTGGAGGGATCCATAATACGAGTACCCGGTTGCCATACGTATCCTTTTGAAGTAGGAATACCTTTATAGAGGTAGATATAATCTACAATCTTAAAAGGTTCCAGATTCTGGCAAACGAATGCATACCGTATACCGTATTCGTCCTGGATGACACTGGGAGCATAATTATAATAGCCAGCACCTCCGCTGAATTCATAGTTTATTTCAGGGCTTACGGTTTTTTGAGCGAAAGCCATAACCTGACTCATAAAAAGTAGGAATAATATCTTTCTCATAGCTAAAAAACAGGTAGGGAGGCACTTATACCTCCCTAGCACTGCTATTAATAGTTAGGGTTTTGCTTAAGATTTACGTTGTTATCTACCTCGCTTTGAGGGATAGGCATACGAGCTGACTTACCTATGATGAAATTGTTGAAATCAGCATCTCTGGATTTCAATTCGTCAATGGTTTTCTGATCCTCTAAGCCCCAGCGTTTCAAGTCTATCCATCTAACACACTCCAAACTCAACTCCAGACCTCTTTCTATTTTTAGGTGCGACTTAAACGCTTCTTTACTGGACATGATATTGGCATAATTGTAGTACGTACTATTCTGAAGATTTGGAAGTTGTACTCTACTTCTAACTCTATTCACAAGCTCTACCGCCTTAGCATTAGGACCATTCACCTCATTTAGTGCTTCTGCGTAAAGCAAGAGCATGTCCGCGTATCTTAAAGAGCGGAAGTTGTTATCGTTCCAATAGAACAGCGGGTTCGCTGTAGTACTATATTTTTTGATGAAGACTCTTTGTCCCCAATCGTTTCTCCATCGATTACCATATATCAGGGTATCAGCCCTTTCCGGGAAGTCCTTACCCGCATCATCATACCACACGGTGTGGAATAAGCGTATGTCATTCTTACCATCCACTGTCTTTTCACGCTTGTAGTAATCCACTAACCATCTTCTGGCTTCAATGTTGTTCCAACCTATGCCAGCAGGTGCTTGGTTCATCTCGATTTGGGTTCCCAGCTGAGCATTTGGATCCAAATAATTATCCGTTTGGTCAAAACCTACATAGTTCATTAAGGAGAATTGGATCTCAAACAATGACTCCTTATTATTCTCGGTCTTGTTATTAAAGTTATCCGAGTAGTCCGCAGTCAAGTCGTAGTACGACTTACCTTCTCCGTCCACTAACCATTCAAAGCATTTGATGGCATCCGCATATTTTCCATTCTGCATAAGTACTTTGGCTAATAAGCCATAAGCAGCACCTTTTGTAGGGCGACCGTACTCTGTATTATTTCTAGTGGCAGGAAGTTTTTCAATGGCCTCTTTTAAATCCACTTCTAGCTGGTCAAAGATCTCTTTAGGAGTCTTTTGTTCAGGCATATCAGATGCAGAAGAAGTCTTCAGTACAAAGGGCAGATTTTCCCATAACGTAGTCATATAGAAATAATAGAAAGACCTTAAAAACTTCACCTGTCCTATCAGGTCTTGCTTTCTCTGCTCACTCTGGAAAGGAATATCATTAATCTTATCTAAAACCTGGTTAGCTCTAAAGATAGCGGTATAGTGTTCTCTCCAAATCTTGGTATTCACTTCAGAGAAGTTGTAGTTCGTATAGATAAACTTAGCATATTCATTTAGCTCAGTCCATCCCGCTAAACTCACCCCCTCATCTGCAAGTCCATGCATCTGAGTATAGATATTTCTAGTCCAGGTTCCTTGACGGTAAAACATACCGTAAACGGCTATTACGCCGGCCTCTGCATCTTTCTCCGTTTTCCAGAAATTTCCGGTGGAGATGGTATTCTCGTTGACCAAATCTAACTTACTGTCATCGCAAGAACTTAATCCTACTGACAACAAGCTCGTCAAACCTATAATATATTTTTTCATGTCAATTAAAAAGATAAGGATAGTGAAAACATTACCGATCGTGGATTAGGGAAGGACATATGGTCCGCACCAATGGTAAAGATGCCTGAGTCTCTGAATTCAGGATCTAGACCGGAATACTTGGTAAAGGTCAACATGTTCTGAAGTGTTACCCCTGCTCTAACTTGGTCAAGACCCAAGGTACCTACCCATTTTTGAGGAAGGCTATAACCTAAAGCAATCTGACTCACGCGGAAGAAGGAACCTTTTTCTAACCATCTGTCTTGGTCTCCTCTACTGTTTCTCGAGTCTCCGAATACAATTCTAGGTCTGTCATTCACAGGATTCTCCGCCGTCCAAGGCACTATGCCGTTAAAGTTATTTTGGTTATTGGCAAAATCTCCAGCAGCTGCAGCGGCTCCGTTCCAAACATCCTGTCCAAAACGACCGTAACCGTTGATGCTCAAATCAAAGCTCTTATAAGAGGCTCCTAAATTCAATCCTAATTCAAACTTTGGCCAAGGATTTCCTACCAACTGTCTGTCTTCAGAGGAAATAATGCCGTCACCATTGTAATCATCATATTTGATATCTCCCGGTCTAGCATTCGGCTGAATAACCTTACCTGCTGCATTCTTGTAATTTTGGATCTCTGCTTCATTTTGGAAGATGCCTAACATCTTATAGAGATAAAATGCACCTAAAGGCTGTCCAATTTCCGCTTTAGATAGAGATTCAAAATACTCCACTCGTCCATAACCTAAATCCAGGACCTTGTTTTTCACTTTGGTTAGATTAAGGCTAGCGGAATATTGGAAGTCAGGAGTTAATTGATCTCTCCATCCTAAATCTATCTCCACACCTTTATTAGATAATGATCCGGCATTTACGGCGGGGTTTCCACCCTCATTACCTGAAGACATCAGGATAGGCAAATACACCAATAAATCTTTACTTTTTGCATCAAAATATTCCGCACTAAGGGTTAGCTTATTGTTTAAGAAGGCTGCGTCAAATCCCACGTTTGTAGTGGTTTTTCTTTCCCACACTAAATCAGTGTTAGTTAGACGGGATTGTGTCATCCCTAAAACCCTGATTTCAGGAGAACCGAAAACCGCCCTAGGCGCAGTGTTAATCACGGCCTGGTAATCCCAGTATCCTATGCTACTGTTTCCTAAGGTACCATGGCTGGCACGAATCTTCAAATCACTGATGAAAGGCACCTGGAAGAAGGATTCTTTACTGATCCTCCATGCTCCGGAATAAGAAGCGAAATTACCCCAACGTGTACTTTCTGGTAGGCGTGATGTCCCGTCTCTTCTCAAAGTAAATTGGAACAGATATTTGTCATCGTAGGAATAATTAATCCTTCCTAAATAAGACATGATTCTGGCTTGCTGATAGCTCCCTCCCGCAGAGGTGTTACCCGTAGCAGCATCTAAGGATGTTATATAATCATCCCCTACCATCAATGGATTCAACTTCGTGATCCAGTTGGTAAATCCTTTGAAAGTATTATACGTGGCACCGGCTACGGCATCTATATCATGCTTACCTACTTGCTTCTTATAGTTAAAAGTCTGTTCTACTAGAAAATCATCACTTCTGTAGCTCTCATAACCCAAATAAGCTGCATCAGAACCCTGTCCCATAGTCCAGTTTCCTGTCTTACGAAGCGTATTTGTAACTCCATGATACCAAGTATAGGCTAAGTTAGTTTTTGCGGTCAAATCCTTAAAAAGTACAACCTGTCCAAAAACGTTAGACTTCAGGATATTTTCAGGATTATCTTGTGGACGAAGGTCCTGCATGGCTACCATGTTCAGTCCATAGTTATTCGCTCTGTCCGGATTACCGTAACCATAGCCCCCAGGATTATTTTCGTCACGTACAGGAATAGTTGGTGAAATACCTATGAAGTTAGCCCATGGGTTTCCGTTGAGGTTCTTTCTATTCGTACGCGTGAATGAAATGTTTTCACCGTAAGAGAAAATGCCTTTTTGTCCGCTAGTGTTCACACGGAATCCGTAGCGATCATATCCAGTGGAGTATAGAGCACCTTTATCTTCCATACGGTTGAAAGCTACAAAGTACTTACCTGACTTTGAGCCCCCCGAAAAGGCCAGGTTGTAGTTCTGTAAAACGCCTGTGCTTAGCATCTCATCTTGCCAGTCGGTATTACCGTCAAAGTGATTTTGACGACGTACCACGCCGGCTACTCCTGAACGAATGGCTTCATCATACGCCATATCATCATACTTCTTCCAGGTCGCTGCATCCATCAAATCATATCTTGGAAGATCTGTGATGGATAAGTTAGCATCAAACTGCACCTTCATAGGTCCTTCCTGACCTTTCTTAGTGGTGATGATGATCACACCGTTTGCCGCTCTAGAACCATAGATAGCTGCGGCAGAGGCATCTTTCAATACTTGAATAGATTCTACATCTGCAGGGTTAAGGTGAGCTTCTCCACCTATCATACCGTCTACGATGAAAAGCGGGTTATTATTTGTCAAACTTCCTAGACCACGAATACGTACACTGGCTTGCTGACCGGGAAGACCACTGGAGGTAACGGTTACACCGGATGCTAAACCCTGCAAAGAGCTAACGATGTCCTTTGAATTTCTATCTCTTAATGCCTGTGTATTGATGACTGAAACTGCTCCTGTTAAATCCTTCTTTTTTACCGTACCGTACCCTATGACCACGAGTTCTTCTAATGCGGTCTGATCTTGGGAAAGTATGATTTCGTAGAAACTTCTACCGTCTACTTTCACCTCTGCTTTCTCATATCCTATAAAGCTAACTTCAAGGATAGCACCTGTCTTTACATTAAGGCTAAACTTCCCGTCAACATCTGTAGCTGCAGCATTTGAAGTACCTTTTTCCCTTACGCTGGCACCGATGACCGCCTCTCCGGCCTCATCCGTCACTCTACCGCTGATTTGTCCGAAAGCGAGACTACAGCAGCACATCATACAAAGCAGAGAATAAAGGGGTCTCTGCCATGCCTTTCTTTTGGTGAAAAACATAGAAAAATTCATATAATTAATATGTTAGGTTAATTCTAATTTGAGCCTGCTTGTATGATAAGTGCTATACCTATCAAAAACAGGATGAACATGAGATACAAATACTTGTTCGCCTCTTTCGGCGCGTTCTTAAATTCTTTCCAAATAAATACTCCCCAAAGGGCAGACACAAGTGTAGCACCCTGACCAAGACCATAGGAGACCGCAGCACCTGCTTTTCCTGCTGCAATCAGGTTAAAGGCATTCCCTAAACCCCAGATTAAGCCGCCTAGTATTCCCACCAAATGGATGTTAAAACCTCCTTTGAAATAGGCTTTATAATCCACTGGCTCTCCTACAAAAGGCTTCTTCATAATCAGAGTATTGAATAAGAAATTACTAACAAAGATTCCCAAAGCGAAGATGAACATGGCCGTATAAGGGGTCATCTTTCCCACTGCAGGATTTACAAAATCTTCCAAATCCATGGCTGCAGCCACAAAACGGTAGAAGAAAGACATGAGAAGGCCGGCCACTAAAGAAAGAATCAATCCTAGAGAGGACACCTTCTTTGATTCCTTAGCTTGCTTACCATAAGCTATGGCGTTCAAAATGATGGCGACGGTAACCAATGCCACTCCAGAAAACAGTAGAACCGGATCACCTTTAGCTGATCCGAAGTAATTAATAAGTACTCCCAAAACTAAAGCTAGCCCGATTCCCACAGGAAAAGCTACCGATAGGCCTGCTATAGATATAGCAGCCGACAAAAGGATATTGGCAGCATTAAAGACAATACCTCCAATAAACGCAGAGCGTAAATTAGCTGCATCAGCCTGAGCTAAATCAGGCAGGAAACTTCTCCCTTGCTCACCCATACTTCCTAAAGTAAAGGCTGAAATCAAGGAAAATAGTAGGATCCCTATCACATAATCCCAGTAAAAAAGCTCATAACGCCAGGATTTCCCGGCAAGTTTCTGCGTATTCCCCCAACTGCCCCAGCAGATCATGGTGATAACACAGAAGACTACGGCTAAGGCATAGTTATCTACAATAAACATATTATTTAAGGTTAGGTTTTGCGGTGATTAGTTCAACAAAATGCTGACGCGTTTTTAGGGCTTGAACACTGTCAACCGTAAGATAGCGATGCTTACCATCTTTAGACGCGGTAAAGCTGGTGTATCCTTTGTCATCAACAGTAATAGCCCCTGCTTCTGAAAGGGTAAAATACTCCGGAGAATTTTCTACTACGTAGAGAAGAGCTATTAAGTCCCAAGTAGGCCTGTCGTACGGCATATCCAAGTAATGCTTGTAGGCCTCCACTACCGGATGATACGGTGCCCAAGTAAAATCATTCTCAATGCTCGTAGCGGGATAGGTTACAGCAATGCCCGCCTCAAAAGGAGTGAAAACAATAGGCGTAGGCCATTCCTTTGTGATATTTTGCGCTGCAGGAATGTCCTTTACTACATTATATTCCGGAATTTTCTTCTCTCCAAAACTTCCGGCCATCATGGAAAGAAGTTTTACTTTCTTTGCAATCAATTCTTTACCTGACAAGGGAGAATATTCATCCGGAAGAGAATTTAAGAGCCTATAAATGTTAGTAGAAAATCCTACGGAAACCAATGTAACAGAATGGTCCGGCTGTTTAGCCAAGATCCCCCTATACAAGCTCACGGCCTCAGGCACCTGATCATAGTCAAAATCAGGTCTTTGGAACAAAGGTGCACCCGTACTGTCCTTTTGTAAACTTACAAATTCAGCATATTTACGGGCATCGTTTTCAGAATCTATTCCATTTATCACTTTAGCAATAGGAATATCCGGATATCCGTACCAGTGGTTCATCAAATGTATGTATTCTGTAGAATAAGGACTCTGCTTATTAGAAGAGATGGCTAATACTTTCACCTTTTCCTTGTCCAGATATTTATATATCATATCCAAAGCCAGAGCATCATCTACGTCATTTCCCATATCTGTCTCAAAAATGATGACGGGAACCTCCGGTTCTGAAGGCTTTTCGCAAGCAGCGAAGAAAAGTGAAGCGATAAGGAGAATAGATTTTTTCATAATTAGCTTAGGTTAATTCGTGTCTATAAGGTAGAGATGCTTGAGCTCCCATGCGGGTAACGGTGATAGCTGAAGCCTTGCAAGCCATTCTTACGGCCTCCTCTATGCTCATACCCTCACTTAGACCCACGCACAATGTGCCACAGAAAGTATCTCCGGCTGCGGTGGTATCCATGGCTTCAACCTTCTCTGCTTCTACTCTGTAATAGGAAGAACCCTCTTTAATCAAAGCGCCCAATCCCCCTAGAGTAACTACTACTATATCCACACCCTTCTCGCTGATTCTATCTGCCGATTTTTGGGCAGAGTCCCAATCCCTCACTTTAATCCCGGAAAGAATCTCAGCTTCGTTCTTATTTGGAGTGATGATGTACAAGCATTTTAATAATTCATTAGAGAGGGTTTGAGCAGGAGCAGGATTGAGAGCTACTTTTACTCCCTTTTCTGCCGCTATTTTAGCCGCATATTCTACCGTTTCCATTGGGATTTCCAACTGCATCAAAAGGATCTCTGCTTCTTCAATTTCTTTGCGGGCTTTTTCTATATCCGCTGTGGTTAAGGCAGCGTTCGCACCAGGAGCTACGAGAATACAGTTTTCACCGTAAACATCAACAGAAATCAATGCCACACCCGAAGGATGATCTTCATCCGAAAACACATAGTCTGTGTTAATATTTTCCGAATTGTATAATTCCATAGATTGTCTACCGAAAAGGTCATTACCTGTTTTGGTAATAAAAGTGACCTGACCGCCCATTCTTGCCACGGCAACGGCCTGATTCGCACCTTTCCCACCCGGATTCATCATAAATTCACCACCTATCACGGTTTCTCCGGGTACCGGCAGTCGACTGGCTTTAATCACCATATCCGTATTCGAACTGCCTACCACCACTATTTTCGACTTACTCACGTTTTGCAATATTTTGATATTTACTATTAAATTTTTCAGTAAACATAAAAGCCAATAGTAAAGCAAAAAAACCAAAAAAATACAGATTGAATGTCTTCAAAATGACTATATTTTCTCTATTTATCTTATTTTCAATATTTTATATTATATATTCTTGCATTTTTCAATATTTTTATATTACTTTCCAAAGAATAGTTTCAGCACCCTATAATTGAGCTTTTTTCGGACAATACTTCCGAAAGTAGACGTAATGCTAGGGTGTAGAGACAAGTATTAATCAACCCTATGTTACAATCAGACGCCTTAATCCTATTGATCCATAACCTGAGTCCTGCTGAGAAGAAAAAGTTTAAGTCGGGCAGAAAAACGGCCGACTATACCCGCCTCTACGACATCATCGAAAACAGTGGGACAGCGAGTTCTGAAGAGATCAAGAAGAAATTCAAAGATGAGGTAGGCTCATCCTTCAGTGCTTCCGTAAGTTATTTGTACAGGGTTTTACAAGACCTTCTGCTGCATATGCGAGAAGAGCAAGACAGCCACTATCTCTTGTTTAACCAAATATTAAAGGCCCGGGTACTCTTTGAAAAGTCCTTATATGAAGAGGCTTTAAGCATGTTGGCATTGGCCAAGAAGAAAGCTAAACACCATCAAAATCCTATTGCTCACCTGTATGCTTCCCGACTAGAGATGGAATTTCTTCTATTTCTTAATTTCCCCCAACTCACGGAAAGAGAATTACTGAACAAACATTTCCAGATCAATGAAACTTTGAAGGAGATCAGGAAGGTAAATGAGCATTCGTCTTTGTATGAACTTTTGCGTCATCGCCTGCTTTACAAGGGCAGTATTCGTTCTCAGAAGCAGAAAGAATCACTAAACGACTTGGTGATCAGCGAAATGAGCATTAACTCTAACCACAAAGACAATTTTGAGATCAAGAAGAACCACTTGCTTTTTCAATCGAACTATCTGATCGGAACGGGGGATTATAAATCGGCACTGCACTCATTTAGGGAATTAAATGCCTTATTTGAAAAGAATCCTTTGTTTTGGGCTAGTCAACCCTTCTACTATGTAAATGTATTAGAAGGGATCTTAGACAACCTTCGAGGCATGAAGATCTATGAAGATATCCCCTATTTTATTGAGCGACTAAGGAGTATAGCATCCAAAACGGAAGCTCTCCAAAATCAGGTAGAGGCCCTGACCTTTATTTACACTTTAATCCCTTTCCTAGATACTGGAGATTTTGAATCAGCAAGCAAGATAGCCTCCCAGTATGAGGACTTCACGGCCTTGAACCTTTCCACTAGAGCAGAGATTTCACTGTATTTATCCCTTTTATATCTGGGCTTCAAGAATTATAAAAAAGCTCAAAAGACCCTGTTGAGTGAGATTATACGTGGAAATGACCTTTACATTTTGCCTACCTATAGAACCATGAGATTACTTCATTTGATCATCCATGAAAAGTTAGGAAATACTGACGTGGTTCATTTTGAAGGAAGATCCATTAAAAGGGAATTAGCTAAGGCAGATAAGGCCTATAGAGTAGAAAAACTGATGATCTCCTACCTTGTGTCAGAAAAGAAAATCATGCTGAGCAAGGATAGGGAAAAACTTTGGAAGAAATATCAACCTTTATTGATTGAGATCAGAGGTGATGTTTATGAAAGACAGTTGCTAAAAACCTTTGATTTTACTGCCTGGCTGGAAGCAGATATCCGCAGAGTGGATTTAAGAGAAGTTTTGAAAACCCGAAGTAAAAGTTAAAAGCCTGAAATTAATTTACCGTAAACAATCTTCTAATTCTAACAACTGGGATCAAAGCAAGTATTTACCATCTCAGCAATACAGACCATGGCCATCCCGCCAGATTAGAATAGGAAATGTTACAATGGACCTATAGGGAAGTGTCCATTGTTTAACCACGAATCCCCTATTTAGACCGAAAAATATTAAACAAAAAAAGCACGCTATTCAGCGTGCTCAATCCTTGAATGCCTTAAACCGGGTAAACATGTCCTTAAAGACCTTATTCCTGTTGATAAATGTGGCCACCTTGTAGATCTGCCTACTTCCATCATAGCTATAGGTCATCTGATCAGTAAGTATGGGCGTGGATCTCATCTCGTAGGACAGCGCGGAAGGCTCCACTAGAGCAGCGATCACAGCTATATCCCATATCACCTTTGACCAGGCAAAATGATCCGGGCTATAACCCTTTACTATTTCAATCAAATAATCTGAAATCTTATTGGCACCGCCTATATTGGCCTGTAATTCGGCTACTGTAGTCACCAAATGGGAAGTTACCGGCTCTGTAGGAATCTGGATCATTGGGACTCCACTGTCAAACAAGATCTGAGAGGAGTGCATGTCTTGCAATAGGTTGTACTCCCTGGCGGTATTAAAATGCGGGGCTTTCCCTCCTAACCAGATTAGCACGATCTTATCTTTGATCTCGGGTTTCATGATTAAGGCTGAAGCTACATTAGTGGGAGCTCCAAGTGCCAATACATAAAGGGGTTCCTTCGCCTTCATGGCCCGGTCCACCAAATCCTCAGCTGCCGCACTTTTCACAGGGGTTTTCTTGTCTTTCAAAAAGTCGGTGGAGCCTTTGTACACCGGAAACTTTACCTTCATCAATTCCAGAATCTTCTGAATCTCTTGATAACTCTTTTCCATACCATCTTCCACGCTTTTCGCCCGTTTATTAATAAAAGGGGCTGAATAAATGGCCTGAATATTAAGTTTTTCTTGAGCGAGTATGGCATAAACCAAGGCAAATTGATCATCCACCTCATTGAAAGCGTCCGTATCAATTACCACGTTAGCCTTCGCAGGAATGTGACTTAATCTTTCAAGGAGCTGGGCAAAAGAGGAGCCTATAACCAGAAATACTCCGGCCAGACTTAAAGTTATTTTTTTCATTCTATTAAAGTTAGTTAATTTCTCAATGATAGGAATCTATTTCCTAATAGCTCTGCTTACCTCTATGGGAAGATCAGATTCTAGTACATCAGCCCCCTCAGAGAATATAGCACGGTAAGCCTCTGCCCTTTCTTCAAGAGTTTTGAGCTTATCGTATTTGGGAGCAGCGGATATCATACAACTCACGCCTCTGGCATGCAGTAATTCATACATCTTTTGATTATCCGGCTTCATATCAGAACCTATATAGGCTATCATCTTATTCCAGGGAACACCCGCATTTTCATAGGATTTCAGGGCCTCCTCCGTCTTTACAAAAGCAGACATCATTAACTCCGGAACCTGCTGGTGATAAAACAAAGCTTGTTCTGCCGTATGCACCGTCACCATCATATAACGTTCAGCCTTTTTCCTTTTGATCAAAGCTGCTATTCTTTCTAAAGGCACATCCTTTTTGTCTAAATTCAGTACCGTTTTCCCTTTTGCCCAATCCATGGCTTGCTCTAAGGTAGGGATTTTGTATTTGGTCACGTTGCCTTCACCGTCTTTCAAATATAGCTTTTGAAGCTCCGCCCATGTAAAATCAGACACCTTTCCTGAACCCGTTGTGGTCCTGTCTAAGGTAGCATCATGCATTAAAACAATCACGCTGTCTTTGGTTAATCTAGGGTCTATCTCAAAGAAGGCAGGAGTATGATTGAGAACATGTTGGAAGCCCTCTATAGAATTTTCGGGATACTTAGCAATATGGGTACCTCGGTGTCCACTAATGATCTTTTTACCGGGTTCGTAACTAAAGTATTTCTTAATATCATCAAACGTGCGAAAATGAAGCTTATGCTTTTGGGCATACGTATTGGAACACCAAAGTAACAAACCCAGTAAAAATATCTTTCTCATTTTATATTAGCATTTAACATTTCCAGTGTCCACCCTTTTTGAGGATCATAGATAATCAAAGTGATCCTTGAATTCTCCTGCACTAACTTGCGATAGTTTTTCAAGGGCATACCCAATTGACGCGCTAAAAATAATCGATTCACTCCATTATGCGCTACCACCATATAGGTACCGTTCGTCAAACTTTTGAAAAAGCTCTCCATTCTCCATACTACTTCCTCTCCACTTTCACCTGTCCTACCCGCTTTATTTTGCTCAGGGGCTTTTTCCCATAAATCCCATGCGTCAGGATCCTCTTTCACAAACTCCTCACGAGTTTTCCCTTCCCATTGACCAAAATCTAATTCTATCAATCTTTCATCTGTAATAGGATCCTGTCCGCTAGCAATCCGCGCCGTGTGAACGGCTCTTTGCAGAGGAGAACTATACACTCCATCAAATGGAATCCCTTCTAACTGCTTACGAACAGCCTCCGCCTGTTCCAATCCCTTTGCATTCAAAGGGATATCCGTCCTACCGCAATATTTATTACCTTGAGCGTTATAGTCGGTTTGACCATGTCTCAACAAATAGATTTTCAACATATATTCCTGCTCTTTAATTCTCCCAAGAAACGCTTGTAGCCTTCTTGGTACTTTTCAATCCACCGTGTTTCCGGCTCTATCACCTTCTCCACTTTAATCATTTTTCTTGCAGCCGTAGGAAGATCTTCATAGAAGGTACCCGAAGCTGCTAATATGGCCGCACCAGCTGCACCAGTTGTATTGGCCATCTTTTGGATTGGCACCTGAAGTACGGTACTCCTTATTTTCATCCAAAGATCTGAGTTACTTCCTCCTCCTGCTGAAAAGACTTTATTGACCTTTTGACCTGATAATTCTTCAATACGATCGTAGGCCATTTTTTCTATGTAGGCTACCCCTTCCATTCCACAAGCAAACACGTAAGCATCCTCTTTACCTTCCGGCATGAATCCCCGAGCCTGAGGAGAAAAGAAAGGAAACCTTTCCCCATGCTGTAATAGCGGCCAAGCTACATCGCCGGTAGGAACTAAGGCTTCCGCCTTCTCTCCTAGCTCTTTCAGGTTTTGTCCTCCGAAGTAATGGCTCACCCAATCGGCACCGGTATTACTGGCCCCTCCTGGCATCCAATATCCTTGGGGATGTCTATGATTATAAATGGCACCGCTCAGATCCTTAATCTCCTCAGTAGACACTCCTTTAATCACCAATGTGGTACCTATGGTAGTGTTCCATTCTCCGGGAGCCACAGCTCCGGAAGCCACTTGAGAAACGCAACCGTCCGTCATCCCCGCCGTTACCAAACTTTCCGGAGAAAGGCCATATCTTTCAGCCCAGGCGGGCAAGATCTTCCCTATAGGATATCCCGAAGGTACCACATCTTGTAACCAAGCCAAATGAACGCCTAAGTCCATGATATAGGAAGGCCAAACCTCCTCATGGAGATTGTAACCCGACTTCAATACGTTAGTATAATCCGTCACCCCAAAGTTCCCACTTAACGTGCCGGTAATGAAATCTGAGGCATGAATAAACTTATACAGGTCATGTCTCTTTTCCGGAAAGTTTTCCAGAAACCATATCATCTTAGGCAGGCCACTGGATGAGTTGAAAGCTGTATATCCTACCGTTTCTCTTTCTTTGGCTAAAGCTTGACATCTGTATCCTTGTTCCGCCGAACGTTGATCACTATACATGATGGCAGAGTGTAAAGGATTCCCTTTCCAGTCAATGGGAATGATGGTTCCCGAAGTAGATGTAACCCCTATTGCATGTATTTTAGATTTATCTCCTAATGCATTTAGAACCTGAATCAATAGTTGGTCTAAAATCTCCCACCAATGCAGAGGATCTTGTTCTATCCTTAAATCTCCGGAAAACTGAAATGCCTGGTCTCCTGCAGCTAAGGTATTCCCCTCTTGATTTAACACCACCACTCGAACTCCCTGAGTTCCAATATCAATACCTAAAAATTGCTTCATGCTTTACGAAAAGAATTTCTTACCTCTAACCATTTCTCATAAAGGGCAGTGCGGTCTTTCATCGGCTTTGCCACCTCATAAGACCCTTCGCTACCCCCAACATTGATTCCTAAAGCTTCATTACACAATAGCGCAGAACCTATCACAGTAGCTTGTTGATATCCTTTTCTAATTCTTACTTCAAGACCGCTGATATCAGCTATTAGTTGGCGCAGAACCTCACTCTGCAAGCCTCCTCCGCAGGCCCATAAATAACCGGAAGTATGGCTAGAACAAGCCGCCAAGACTTTATAGTTTTCAACGATCGAAAAGGCTATATCTACTAAGATTGCCCATACAAAATGACTTCTTTTCAGTTCATGACTAACCGGAACGGGGAATACAAAGCCCCCAGTGGTGATGGGTGCTTTTTCATAAGCCACTAATGAACCTAAGCTAGCAAAACAATATCCTGGGTCAGTTTCTTCCAGTTCCCTTTGCATCACCTCGTAGGACTCATTTGGATAGAACACTTCTTTTAATCTTTGAAGATTTAGCCCGGTAACTCCTGCATTAGCTTCAAAAACAAATCTTCCGGCCTCAATATCTCTACTGGTCCACGTTCTTTGTTCATCATCTGTAAGGTAATGGTCTTCCAATTTTACTACCGGAGTGGTAGTACCTGACACTAAAATCACGTCACCATTACTTGGCACCGTACTCTTGATGGCCATTTGGGTATCTCCACCACCTACTACACATACAGCTGTGGAAGGTAAATTCCATTCTTGAGCAATAGTGGGCAAGATTTCACCTAACACACTCCCTGACTTAACTAGTTCAGGCAGTACTTCTTTAGCTATGCCAAACTTCTGAAGCATAGTGGACGACCAATTACCTTCTGCAACATCATACAAAAGAGTCTCTGAGGCTTGAGAATCCTCGTACACGGCCTTACCGCTAAGTTCCCAAAGTGCCCAGTCGCTAATGCTTAAGAAGAATTGTGTATTCTTCCATTCCTCTCCTCTTCTTTCCCGCATGCCTATGCATTTGTAGACAGAGAAAAGGGAAGTAGGATATCTACCGCTCGTCAAATAAACTTCCGTTTTATCACCGAAGGAATTTTCCCATTCTCTCCCACGATGGTCTATATTAGGCAAGCCCCACGTGGCTTTACCTTCCTTATTGACCAAAACAATACCCTCACGTTGAGAGGTACTAGTCACTGCTTTTACCTCCACATCCGGGCTCAGAACTGCCTGAGTTAGTTCCTTCAGCTCTTCGATTAACTCAGAAGGCTTGAAGTAAATGGCATCCGGAAATAATTCGTCTCTGTAATATTTGATATCTGCCCTGGCTACATTTAGAATTTCACCTTCAGGAGTTACTAAGGCGGCACGGACATTTCCTGTTCCAATATCTAAAACTAAATAAGCGGTTTTCATGCGTTGACTAAGATTTGGCGGTTAGCTATTCTTCTTTCGTTGATGATACCTTTGCTCAACCAATTCACTAAAGTCTCATTCATTATGCGCACGTGGTGATCTTCCACTTCATGTGTAGCACCTGCGATATGAGGTGTAGCCAGTACATTCTTAGCTCTAATCAAACGATAATCTAATTCATCCGGTGGTTCGTGATCAAATACATCAAGAATGGCACCTTTGATTTTCTTCTGTTCTATGACCTCCAAAAGGGCGTTCCTGTCCACCACCACGGCTCTGGCGGTATTCACAAATAAGGCATCCGGCTTCATCACAGAGAATAGTTCTCTTGAAATAAGGCCCTTGGTTTCCTCTGTAACGGGAAGGTGTACAGAGACAATATCATTATTAGCAAAAACTTCCTCCACACTTTGTTTTTGGTACAAAGGAAAATCTTCAGCCTTTACATAGGGGTCATAGTAAGAAATCTCACAAGGATAAGACGCAATCATGCTGGCAATCAGTTGACCTATAGCTCCAAAACCCACAAAACCGACCTTCTTACCTGCCAATTCATTACCTTTAAAAATCAAATACGAGGTATGGGCACCTTCATCCCATTTTCCGGCTTTTAGCCACTCATTGGCGAATAGGGTATCCCTTAAGAATGTGATGACATTAGCTACAAATAATTCAGCTACAGCCTGTGCATTCCTAGCAGGAGTATAGAACACTGGAATCCTGTGTGCACTAGCTTCTTTAATGCTGACATTCGAAGGAGTTCCTCTACATACTCCTATAAATTTAAGATCAGGGAAAGATTGAATGACCTTTTCTGTTACGTGATCATGTTCAGTGATCAATGCATCTGCTTCGCTTTCTTTTAGAAGTTGGATCAATTCATCTTCATTGAAGGCTCTTCCATTATCTTTCCAAGGACGATACACGGTTTCGCCGACATGTTGGTTCAATTCTTTTAAACCGCCCTCATTGTAGGGCGAGGTCACTAATACTTTCATCTTACACATTCTTAATTCTTCGCACTTAATTTAATTTGATGAGTCAGTACGGCACTGACAAAATATAGGCCGGCTAAGATCCACACCACTCCCTCAGCACCTACAGCACCGAAAGTGGCCCAGACTATGGCCGGACCAGCAAAAACGGCTAAACCGGCTCCTAGATTCAAAATGGACATGGCTGCTCCTTTTTCCTTCTCTACCAAGGATGGAACTAGGGCAGATAATGGCACGTATCCTGCCAAACAGGCTCCCCAAAGTACCCCGCAAGCCAAAACAAGACTATAATTTCCCTCAAACCACTGAGGGCTGTAATAGAAGAGTAATGTGGTCAGTCCACACCCTACTCCACCAAACCACATGATGGTTTGTCGCCACCCTAACCTATCCCCCACAAACCCAAAGATGAGGTTGAAGATGATATTGCTACTGAAAATGGTTCCCCAAATGTATAGCCAATGCTTGGTATCAATTCCTTGTTCTGCCATATAAACGGGGAGAAATACCGGGAAAGCAAATTGTGCAGCAGTATTGATTATCCTTACAATACCACCTAAGGCTACCTTAGGTTCAGATTTAATGATGGTTAATCCTCTTAGAAGGTTATCCAGCTTACCTTGAGTCTCTAGCTTTGGGAAGGTAGCTTTATTCAGAACCAAAGCAAAGATGGCCCCTACTAATACCCAAGCTACCGCACTCCACAAAGCCGGAATATGGCCCAGATGCTCAATTGCCCAGGAAGAATAAAATGCTCCTAATACATTTAAACCTCCTGTAAATACGAACCAGAACCAACCCACAGCTCTACCTAAAGCATTCTGAGGTACCACATATGAAATCCAAACTAGAAAGGAATATGCAAACAAAGGATATCCAAAACCTCGCAAGGCATAGGTGAGGTACAAAACTCCTAGATCTAAATCTTTTAATCCAATCCCTATGAATAGTACCGTACCAAGCAAGTATAGAAGGAGCCCTAACCACATGGTTTTTCTAGGATTCAAACTCTCCGTCAATACACCTGAAAACCATGAGGATATGGCTATGGTAACGCCATACAAGCTAAATAAGGTAGCACTATGCTCCATAGCTAAACCCCTATCTATCAGATAAGGACTTAACCATCCCTGCTCCATACCGTCTCCCATCATAAAGATCAGGATCCCCAAATATCCCCAAGCCAGAGGCTTCGGTAAGCCAATGCGCTGCATCATAATTGAAAATCATTTAGGACAAAGAAGTGGTCACTGGGATAAACTCCCTTCACCTCGTCCCTCAAAATCTCCGCTCGTTTAACTTCTATATCACCTTTGTACCATATAAAATCTATTCTACCGCCACTAGGACCTTTTTCATATTGTAGTCCCTTGAAAGCATGTCCGGTAAAGCCCATTTCCTTTTCACCGTAGAGTATTTCCATACCCTCCTTCCATCCGGCATTTCTAGGAGTGCTGAATACCTTACTTTGGAAACGGGAATTGAAATCTCCACATAAGATTTGGGGGAATGCAGGCAAATACTGTCCGGCCTCTTCTATCACCATCTTTAGTTGGTGAAACTTAGCATCATTTGAGACATGGTCTAAATGCAAGTTTATAACTCTAAACTCTTTACCAGTACTCTTGTCTTTAAGTCGGATCCAGTTGGCATGCCTTGCCCTTGCCGTATCCCATGATTTACTTCCCGCCACTAGAGGGGTTTCAGACAGCCAATAAGTTCCGGCTGAAATCAATTCGTATTTTTTCGTAGAGTACAGGATAGGGTTTTTAGCGATCCCGTGGTATCCTACTGGATTTGCATCCATCTCAGGACCATCAAATCCGAGCAATTGGTAACCGGAAAAATGCTTCTTAAAATCAGCAGCCTGTCCTTTTAGTACTTCCTGTAAGCAGATAATGTCAGGTTTGTACTTGCTGATAATGTCCAGGCAGATTTTCTTTCTGCTTGACCAGCCTACACCTTTTTCTTCGTCCTCATCAAGGGCTACGCGGATGTTACAGGTCATAATTCTATGACCTGCACTTACCGGAAACTTAAAACTTAATAAAGGAAGTGCACCTACACTTAATTGTATGAAGTTCCTTCTTTTCATGCTTCAACGTATTCACGCAGGTAAGCACCTTTTTCCAAAAGTTCGTCCTGCAATTCTTTTACTGAAATTTGATCTACTGAAATGCCTTTTCTTACGGCTTGTTTTGCCGCTCTACCTGCAGCTTCGCCCATAGCCATACAGGGTGCCATTACGCGAATTGCTGACATGGCCTCGTGAGTACAGGAGATACTCCTTCCCGCCACTAAGAGGTTCTTGATGTTTTGAGGGACCAAGGAACGGAATGGTATATCATAACAGTCTCCACACCAAACCAGCGTACATCCCCCACCTTGTGGATGGTGAATATCTAAAGGATAACTCGCCACGGCTATAGCATCTTCGAAATGCTTACACGACAAAACATCCTCTTGAGTCATGGTATATTTCCCGCCAATTCTGCGAGTCTCTCTGATCCCTACAAAAGGGGCAGTCTTAACGAAGTAAGCGTTCTCGAAACCAGGCACATACTCAATTAAATACTTCTGAATATCTGCCATTTGTTTTCTTCCCTCCGTTTCTCCATAGGTTAAACTTTCCGGATCAGTACCATTCACACCATTAATACGTGTCATATTGATCCAGGCCTCTCCTTTTCTTAAACCTGTGATGATAATGGTTCTTTCCACCGGCAACTTTAAACCATCTTCCGCAGCCTTCTGAATCAAGGATCTCAAGCCGACCACAATGAACTGATTATTTTGACCAAAATATTCCGCCGGTATAAAGTCAGTCAGATATGTCCTTGGCTCTTCAGCAATACTTAATCTTAACTTTTCAGTATCTACTCCACCTAAACAGAACATAAGAGTTGGAGGCTGAACCCCACCTTCTGCATTTCCGTATTCAGTAGGAACACCTGCTCTATAGGCTACGTCTGCATCACCGCTACAGTCGATCACCGTTTTCGCAAGTATCGCTTCCCTGCCTGATTTACTTTCTATGATAATTCCTTTCAATTCATCCCCTTCCACAATGGCCTCAGAGAAGAAGCTATAGAACATCACTTCTACGCCCGCTTCCATGAGCATTTCCAATGCCACCGTCTTCACAGCTTCAGGTTCCACTAAAGTTAAGCTCATATGAAGAGGACAAGGCCTGTGTTCACTCGCAGCATCCACAGCTTTTAATCTGTCGATGAACTTTTGAGGAATGCCCTTGATGATTTGATTACCTTTTTGACCTAAAAAACCTAAAATAGGTAAACCTATGGTCATATTACCTCCTACGAAGCTTCTGCTCTCCACTAACAACACCTTCAGTCCGTCTTCTGCTGCGGCTAGAGCTGCTGTAATCCCAGAAGGACCACCCCCTACTACCAAAACATCAACTTCCTTTCTAACTTTGATTTCCCTTGCCGGCTCTTGTATCGTTTTCATTATTCAACATTTGGTTTTTCTTTTCTAATCATAGTCCAAAGTAGCAGCACCGCTAAAGGATGCATCACCGCCATAGTTAAAAATATCTTTTCTGAGCCTATGGAGCCCATCAATTGACCTACAAAATAGTTAAACACCACTGCACCAACAGCTCCAAATCCTCCCGCGATACCAAGTACAGAAGCTACGTTACCCACAGGAAAAGCCTCCGCTATTACAACACTGATGGAGAATAGCCAACTTAAACAAGCCACTGCTACTAAACTAAACAGTAATAGTGTGACCCATGGAGATGTAGCAAACGGTGTGAAAGCACACAGAGGTCCTAATGCAGCCACGGTGCTTAACATGATCATCCTTGCTTTCAATGGTTCCTTACCTCCCCTCACCATTTTATCTGACCATGAAGAAGTTCCAATGGCTCCTAAGTCAGCTACCAAAAATGGTATCCAACCGAACATACCTATCTGTGCTAAAGTAAGACCGGAAGACTCTTGAAGGTATCCGGGCAACCAGAACAAACAGAAGTACCAAACCGGATCACTTACAAAGCGGATCAATATCACCCCCCATAAACTGCGAGTCTTCCACAGTTGAGGCCAGGAAAACTTTATTCCATCATCTTTAATACCTTCGCTTTCAGAAACAGAAGCAGGTGGAGACACATATACGATTTTCCACAGTATAGCAATCAAGATACCTACGGCACCCATAGCTATAAAAGCTACCTTCCAGTTGTAGGTTAAAGCTAACCATGCAATCAAAGGCGGAGCAATAATTGCCCCAATACTGCTCCCAGCTACACAAAAGCTGTTAGCCGTAGCCCTTAATTTACCCGGAAACCAAACTGTCACTACCTTTAACTGAGCGGGAAAGTTCGTAGGCTCTGCCACACCTAATAAACCTCTGAAGAAACTAAATTGCTTTACAGTTGAAGCTAATCCACCACCTATACAAGCCAGAGACCAGATGATCACCCCGTAAAACATCACCATCTTCTCTCCGAATCTGTCTACTAACCATCCGGTTACCGGATACATCACAGCATAACAAACCGTAAAAACATTGACAATCAACGCATAACCTGCATCGTCCAAACCAAACTCCCCTTTTAACATGGGTTTAAGAATGGACACTAATTGTCTATCAACATAATTAAATACAATCGCCAGGAAAATAACGGCGATGATCAGCCAGCGTCTCTTTTGAGGTTCAATCTTCATAATTCAATACAAATTCATTCTTAGCATCTCTTTTCCAAGCCAGATGCTGCGTCGAAGGCGAAATAGCAAATAGGGGTGAAAAGGTTTTTACTTTTACCGTTTTATTGTCGGGTTTAAATTCCAAAATTCTTAACCAGCCATCACCACCGTTCCCGTTCCGGTGACCGCCGCCATAATCTTGAGCATCAAATAACATTTGATGTACAGGTTTTCCTGCAATGTTTTTATCCATTCTGTATCCCTCTCCACTGATGTGGCCGCAAAGCACCATAGCGAAATTTGAGCTTGGGTATATCAACTTTTCCCAGATCTGCTCACCATTATTTGACTGAGGCAAAGGAATTCTGGCTGACTTTTCAACTACACTGTTCACATAATAAGGCTCGTACATAAACCATCTGTTTTCTCCTGTAGTTCTTTCATTTTTGGTATTTAAATAGGCATGAGTCATCAAGATAATTCTATGATTCTTGTATTGCTCCAAACTAGACACACGCTTAGCCCAATTGATCACCGTATCTCTAGGAGCATATTCTAGGGTCATGAAAAGGTAATCTTTACCATTGAGGCCTTTCATTTCCAAGACCGCATTTTCTAGAGTATGAATACCTTGTACGTTTCTGGTGTTTTGTACCAAATATTTGAAGTTAAGTGGGTTTTTATCTATAGGAAAATAAGTAGGGTAATTAGTGGTCCTTTCTCCTTTGGCATTGATGGAATAATCATGATTTCCGGATGCAGCTATGTAAGGAACTTTTCCATCCAAACGCTTAAAAGCCTGAGCTGGAGTAGCCCATTGTCGAGGGGCTGGTGTATTGCCATCTATACCTGGAACCAAAATATCATCCAGTTCTACAAGGTCTCCGGCACACATCACCATTTTCACATTTAAACTATCTAGATTCTCCTCTATCCAGGCCATCATTAAATCAAGGACAGGCTGATTTCGTGTCCATTTGACATAATTCTGAATATCAGGAATGACAATCATAGACCATGATTTTTGGTCTTCCAACTGTGGCTTTTGGTATTGACCAAATACCAGCACAGTATGAAATAAAAATAGGGTAAGGGTGAGTAGTCTTTTCATAGTTCAAACTTGGAAATGGGGACACAGTCTCCTGTATCCCCTCTGAAAATTAATATCCAGGATTTTGAGTCAGATTCTTATTAGCATTCAACTCTGCGAAAGGAATTGGCCAATATTCATCTTTCCCGATCTTATAAATCACGTCTTGTGTATTGAAGTATTTATTCGCCTCAGTAGTATTATAAATTGGAGAATAATTCTCATCAATACGAACCAATACGCTCTTCGTCCATGGAGTTGCAGCTCTGTTCAAGTATAATACCCCATTCATCACCTCTTGGGCTATGCCCCATCTACGGATATCGTACCATCTCAATCCATCATTCGCTAACTCCACCTTTCTTTCGTAGCGTAATGCTGTACGCAACTGAGCCTGGCTTAAGCCATTTTTTATCTCTGGCATACCTGCTCTTCTTCTCACTTTATTGATGGCCTCGTAAACACTTGCATCAATGCTATTGCTTTCGATTTTTGCTTCAGCATATAGGAGCAATAACTCTGCAAAACGGAAAATACCACAATTTAAATCTGAATTACCGGAAACGGAATTGTTATTGTAATCAGACACATCTTGGTGCTTCCTCCACAAATATCCACTGAAGGAACGGTAGGCATTTGTAGCATCTGTATTACTTACTTGCGTTGGTGTAGCACTCGTTCCGTTAATCACCGGCCAGTAGTTATTCACCCGCGCAAAACTTGAATGAGGTTCAAACTGGATTCCCAATAATCTAGAATGAGGTCTTACACAATATAAGTCTAATCTCGGGTCTCTATTAGCAAAAGGATTTGCCGCATCATAAAGAGGTGATTGATCAATAGGTAAGCCGTCAATGGCTTGGAAAGAGTCGATCAGGTTTTGGGTTGGTCCCCAGTAACAAACACCTTTTCCTAGACGTGAACCCATGTAATAACCCTGATTATGGGTATTCCCACTGATGGATTTATTATACTCCATCACCCAAATCCATTCTTTACTGGATTTGTATCCCTCATATCCGAAGATATTAGAACTTTCTGGTTCCCCTGCACTATGATCCTTACCTACAAACTGCTTGGTGCTGTTAAATGGAGTCAATTCATAGATACCTTCCGACAAAGCCAGAGCTTTAGCGGCGGCATCTGCTGCTACTGTGTACTGTTGAGCGTACAGAGCTACACGAGCTTTCAACATATATGCAGCAACTGCACCTACACGTACGTTACCATAGGAAGTTTGAGCCGCAGGTAGCTTATCAGCAACAGCAGTCATCTCGTCTATGATCCATTGCTGAATTTCTTTCTTAGATGTTCTAGGGACATCTGTTTCACCTAATTTAAGACCATTTTTCACCAGTGGCACATCCCCATAAAGTTCGATCAATTGAGAATATGCATAAGCACGAATAACCCTTAGCTCAGCATCTATCATGTAATAAGTGGACTCTTGCATCTTATCCTTGATAGACTCCAGATTATCTAATACGGAATGGCATCTTGCTATAGTCTTGTAGTGTATCTCCCAAGGCTTAATGGCTAAGGCATTCGTGGTAGTAAGGGAGCTTGTTATAGGCGAAGTGTAGTTTACACCCGGGCGAGCATACCCAATATCCGTGATATTATCCATCACATGGAGCCATGGAGTGTCTGCTGCTGAAAGTAGGGTTAAACCTTTATACGCACCTAATAAGCCCATCTCTGCCTCTTGAGCAGTAGCCGGGAAGGTTCCTGTTGTAGGACCATTTAATGGAAACCTATCCAGTTCACAGGAATTTAAAAGAAATAAAAGCGATATTGATATAAGTACTTTTTTCATGTTCGATTAGAATTTAATGTCTAGACCTACTGAGTATACTTTTACTTGTGGATAATAATTACCACCGCCTAGAGAAACGCCATCAGATGCTCCCGCATCGTAAGCAATTTCAGGATCGTAGCCCTTCCAGAATTTAGTTTTAGTAAACACATTCTGTCCGTTTACATAAATCATGGCACTGTTAAGATTCAACTTTTGAGTCCATGATTTTGGTAAGGTATAACCTAATTGAACATTCTTAAGTCTCAGGTATGAAGCATCTTTCATCCAGAAGCTAGAGTTCTGCGTATTATTAGCAGAGGTAGTAGACAATCTAGGCAAAGACGCGTCTGTATTCTCCGGAGTCCAGTAATCCAACTGCCAGGTCTTCACTGCAGAAGAGTTAACTGTAGGAATTACATAATGAGAGTTTAAGTAACCATCTGCTTTACCCACGCCTTGGAAGAAGACGTTAGCAGAGAATCCTTTCCACCCTAAGTCAAGATTCATTCCGTAAGTATATCTTGGGAGGGTGGAACCTATGACTACTTTATCATCATCCGTTATCTTTCCATCTGGAATGGGATTCCCATTAGCATCAAATGCACCTGCTATATCTCTGTAGCGGATATCTCCAGGTTTTAAAGTACCAAACTGTGTAGGACCTGCATTGATCTCCTCTTGACTTTGGTACAATCCATCAGCAATCAAACCAAAGATTGAATTGACTGGATAGCCTTCTTGTTGACGCAATAAGGTTCCCGAAGTTTGTCCTTTCATATCTATGATTTTGTTTTTCACATCAGAGATATTGAATCCTAGACCTAATTTGAAATCACCGAAAGTATCGTCGTAGTTGATACCTAATTCCCATCCTTTGTTACTCACCTTCGCTGCGTTTTGGTATGGTGCATTTAATCCGGTCAACTGGGAAGTATAAAGCGTCAAAAGGATACCGTCAGTCACTTTATCGTAGTAGTCCGCTGTGATATTGAAATGATTAAAGATCGTAGCATCAACCCCAATACCTTTCATGGTGGTTTCCTCCCATTTCAAATCGGGGTTAGACATGGTGTTTTGGGTAACCAACTGATAAATCTTTTCTGCCATAGAAATCGATCCAATAGCCAAAGCATCAGCAAAAGGATAGTAGGAACTACCAATGTTCTGGTTACCCAATTTACCCCATGATACACGTAACTTTAATTGGTTAATAGAATTTCTTAGACCAGACATAAATTCCTCTTCCGTGATTCTCCATCCTGCAGAGAAAGAAGGGAAGGCTGCCCAACGGTTAGCCGCTATAAAACGAGAGGTACCGTCGTATCTCAGGTTAGCTTCAAATAGATATTTGCTATCAAAATCATAGTTTAATCTACCGAATGTTGAAACAAGAAGCCATTGTGCATGCGTACCATTATTATCTCTGGTTTCGTTATTTGCACCGGCTGCCAATACCTCATAAGTATCATAAGTAAAATCTCTTCTATACCCCATCAAGTACTTCTCGTCATACGTTTCTCTTGAAGCACCTAAAAGTAGGTTGAAGTTATGTTTACCGTACGTTTTGTAAGCAGAGGTTAGGAATTGATAGTTACCAAAAGTGTAACGGTACGCCGTCTCTGTCAATTCAGTAAAGGTATTTGATGCGCCGGCCTCACTACCGTCATCATTATAGGTCATGATGGATTTGATAAAGTTGTGCGAATTAGTAGTTCTGTAACGGGGCGAAACTAGACCCGTAAAACTCAACCATGACACAGGCTTATAGGTAGCACTAATATTTCCTTGGAATTCTATATTGGTTACCTTACGATTTCCTCCTTCTTCTATGTTCGCTACAGGGTTGATATTTACCCAACCTTCTGACCAAAGTCCATTTCTTCTGATAGGAATATTAGTAGGCATTCTACCAAGATAGTTCCAAACAGTTCCTTCGTTTGCAATTTGCTTTCTATCTCCTTTCGTATAGGACAAGTCAAGTTTTAGAGACAATTTTCTATTCACTTGCACGTCCATATTGTTTCTAAGAATATATCTTTCAAAACCGGTATTCTTGATAATACCATCCTGACTGATATAACTGAATGAAGGCATAACGCGGATCTTATCAGAATTAGCCGACAAAGACACGAAGTGATTTTGAGTAAAACCAGATCCGTCTAGAATGGCCTTTTGCCAGTCGAAATTATCCGGATTTGCCTTATACTTTTGTTCGAAGTCGCGAATGGCAGCATCATCATAAAGGACGTAACCGTTGTCATTCATATTAGCTTCGTTAAACACTCTCATGTAGGTGAGACCGTCTGTTACTTTAGGGATATTGGTGGCACTTTGCCATCCGGTATATCCTCTATAGTTCATTTCTGTCTTACCTTTATTCGCGCGTTTAGTAGTAATCAGAATCACACCGTTTGCCGCTCTGGATCCATAAATAGCTGCAGAAGCAGCATCTTTAAGTACAGAAATGGATTCGATCAAGTTGATGTCTACCTGATTAATTAAACCCGGAACACCATCAATCAATACCAATGGATTACTGTCGGATCCTCCAAATGAGTTGATACCACGAATCCTGATTTGGCCTTCGTCAGCACCGGGAGCACCCGTTTGCGAAGTCACAGTCACCCCTGGGGCTACCCCTTGCAGCGCATTTGAAGTAGACACGATAGGTCTTCTTTCCAATTGCTCCCCACCAATGGCGGATACTGCACCGGTCAGATTGACTTTCTTTTGTGTACCATAACCTACTACAACTACTTCTTCTAAAGATTGGCTGTCTTCCTCAAGCGTTATGGTGAAGGAAGTTTGGTTTCCTACAGTTACTTCTTTGCTCAAGTAACCGATGAAGCTAATGGTTAAGGTTGCACCTGGAGCCACCGTAATAGTGAACTTACCTTCCAGGTCAGTTGAAGCAGCATTCAATGTACCCTTCTCAAGTACATTGGCGCCAATGATGGGCTGTTTTGCATCGTCTAAGACCACCCCGCTTATTCTGTTCTGTGCTAGCCCAACGCCATGACAGAATAAAAGTGAAATAATTAATAGCCCAGCCTTCCAGTACTGAAATACCTTGGGAGCGTAGAGAGCTTTCATCATAAAAATTAGAATTAAGGTTATTAAATAGTTCTAATAGCGTGTGGAGAATGGTTATATTTCAATAAGAAACATCATTTTCTCCACAAATGAAAGCACAAACCTAGACAAAACAAAACAAAAAGAAACTTTTTTGAATCTTTTTTAATTATTTGTTAACATATCGAAAGTATTCGTAACAAAATTTTCATAAAATGAGCTTTTATTTTTAATAATTTATTGTAATATTGCTTACAAATCATTTCACTATAATTAAATGACTATCACAGAAAGACACCAGTTCATACTTGAAGAACTCCATAACAAAGGTAAAATCCACATCCAAGACTTATCAGAGCAACTAGAAGTCTCAGGTGTAACATTACGAAAGGATTTGAAAATCCTTGAAGAGAAAAAATTGCTCTACCGTACGCATGGTGGGGCTTCACTCCAAAACCCCTATGCTATAGAGCGACCTATTCACGAGAAACAACATTTCAATAGTGTAGAAAAACAGAACATTGGAAAAGCGGCTTTAAGGATCATAGGAAATAATGATTCTCTAATGATAGGCTCGGGAACAACGGTGTTTGAATTTGCCCGCCAACTTAAGCCTAGCCATAGAGTTACAGTCATCACTCCTGCCTTAAAGGTAGGAATGGAGCTTGCCAATACTCCGAATGTGGAGGTTTTACAACTGGGTGGACTGATCCGCCCGAATTCATCTTCAGTAGCCGGAAACTTTGCTGAATTTATGCTAGCTCAAATCTCCTGTGGAATACTATTCTTAGGAGTTGACGGCATTGATCTGGATTTCGGGTTCACCATTTCAAATCTAACCGAAGCAGGTTTGAACCAGGAGATGATCAAAACTGCTCAACAAGTAGCTATCCTAGCAGATCACACCAAATTTGGTCGGAGAGGAATTGCAAAAATCTGCGATATTGAAACGGTAAACTTTGTCATTACGGATTCTCTGGCACCAAAAGAATCTATAAAAGCTTTAGAAGAAGCCGGAGTTCAAGTGATCATCGCCTGAACCTTCACTGCGAAGTCAAAATTACACTTCGCAGTTTATCCGTAAAATGGCAACCGAAACACCTAAGCCTTCTCATGCAGGTTTAATCTTTCGCTTTCCGGCTTTATATTGCCCGGGAGTGACACCGTAATACTTTCTAAACTGCTTGATAAAATAAGAAGGATCATTGAAGCCTACGGCAAATGCGATCTGATTAACGGAATCATCTTTATTTAATAATTCTAAACCTTTCTTTAAGCGGACCTCTTGAATAAAATCATTCGGAGTCTGACCGGTTATTTCTTTCATCTTGCTAAACAGTGAACTCCTGCTCACATTCAATTGCTCCGCAAATTGACCTACACTAAAATCAGCATTATCAATGTTTCTCGTCACCACCTCCGTAGCTTCCTTGATAAAAAGCTCGTGCAGCTCATTACTGCCATAAACCTTTTCCTTATTTAAACCGGCCTTTAGTTCCTGCCTATTATTGATCAATGAATTGCATCTTATCACTAATTCTCTGGCATCAAAAGGCTTAGTCACGTAATCGTCGGCGCCCATCTGCAACCCTTCTATCTTCTTATCCCCAGAAGCAGCAGCCGTTAGTAATACCACCGGGATTTCCTTTGTGCTTAGATCCGATTTAATACGTTTGCATATTTCAAATCCTGAAACATTCGGAAGCATAACATCGAGCAAAACTAGTGCAGGTTTTCCCGCCTTCACTCGCTCAAACACTGCCTTACCGTCACCTTCTGTAAGCACGTCATACATCGGAGAAAAAAGATCAGAAAGCACCCCCTGTAGATCAGAGTTATCTTCAGCAATAAACAATTTATGCAACTTCTTCTGCTTAGATGCCCCCATTTCTCTGGCTGGAACTGTTACCTTTTTCTCCCTAAGTGGCAACAAAATCCTGAACCTCGTCCCCTTTCCTAATCTACTGCTCACAGAAATCGAGCCCTGATGTTGTTCCACTATATCCTTTACTAAGGAAAGTCCTATCCCCGTACCTGGATCTAGAGGCTGCACAGCAATGTCTTCCGCTTGATAGAATCGATCAAATATCTGACTGATGCTTGATTCACTGATCCCAATACCTGTATCACTTAAAATGATCTCTGCCTGACTTCCTTGAATCCCCACTTGGAGACGTACCTCACCTCCAGGAGGAGTGAATTTCATTGCATTGGAGAAGAGATTATACATCACTTTTTCCATTTGCATTACATCAAAATTAGCCATGATTTGCTCCTCTGAACTATAAAAAGCAAGATGTATGTTCAAGGAGTTAGCATAGTCCTGAAAGGAAACAAACACGGTGTGAAGATATTTCACAAGGTCTTCCTCTCTACATTTCAACTTCACTAGACCCTCTTCTTGCTTTTTGAAATCCAAAAGCTCCGTAATTAACTTTTTTAAGTTTGCAGCATTTTTCTTGATGTTCTGTAATCGATTCAGCACTGAAGGTGATAAAGGCGTAGAACTATTAAGCAACATGTCTAATTGAGCCATTATCAAGGTAACCGGTGTTCGAATCTCATGTGATACATTCATAAAGAATCGAAGCTTAGACTGATTCACTTCCTCCAAATGTTTGGCTTGAATATCAGCATTCTTCAAAGAGTCCTTAAGCCTTACCTGACTATATAGCAAAAATAAAATACCACCTATCACGCACAGGTAAAAAAGATATGCATACCAGGTTTTGTAAAATCTAGGTTGAATGTGGATCTCCAGAGCTGAACTCGCCATCTCTTTACCTCCATACAGGCTTCTTAGTTTAAGCGTGTATGTGCCGGAGCTAAGATTCGTAAAATTCAAAGAATAATCAGGCGGAACAGACAACCATTTATCGTCAAAACCTTCCAGCATATATTCCACCTTAGGTTGCAACATCTTGATATAGTTTGTCACCGCAAAATCTATCTTTAAACTAGAATATTTTTCACTGACATCTATTCTATTCAAGGAGGTCAAAGCAGAGGATAATATCCCCTCTCCAGGACGCACATCTTGATTGTTTAAACTAAGATTGGTGAATAAAATCTCGTGCGGCTTTGGATGGTACAGCAAATCCTTTTCAGAAATCATCATCAATCCTGAAAGACTACTGAGAATAATCTCTCCTGATTTCTTTACATATATACTCTTTTCATTTAAGGCTTCAAATGGGAAAAACTGATGATTATTGTAATTATAGAAAACCTGGTTTGTAATATTAAATCTACTTAAACCCTTGTTCGTACTGATTAAAATATAACCCGCATTAGATTCCTCTATGTCCAAAATATAATTATCAGCTAAACCGGAATTTCCCGTATGATAACTGATCACCTCTTCACCTTTGATACAAAAAAGTCCCTTCCCTGCACCACCCATCCACACTTGCCCACGAGAATCCTCAAAAAATACAGCATTATGAAATTGCAGATTGTCCTTTACCGGCAATAACTCCCCCTTTTTTAAATCGTACTTCCCTACTAGGCCACGAATCGAAAACCAAAGCACCCCTCTTCTATCTATCATCATATCCCAAACCTGCCCCTTACCATAAGTAGACTGGGCAGGCAAGAGCGGCCGAATGGAATTATCATTTGGATCAAATACTTGAATACCATCATGCGTACCTAGCAACAATAATTTCCCATAAGGAGTGATCCTGCGTACATACTTATCAATGGACCTATTCCCGGTATTAAGACCTATCCGGGTAATCTTACCACTCTTAAGATCCATTTTATCTAGCCCGCCTAAGTGTGAGCCTATCCAAAGCACCTCCTTATCCAGATACAAATCCTTTAAAATATTTGAAGACAATGAACCCGGCGCACTCTTGAAATACTTGAATGTATTTTTTCCTATATCAAAATAATTTAAGCCTCCGTAGTCCGAACAGATCCATAAATTACCCTTCGAGTCTTCCGTAACTCTACCTAATATGGCACTATTTGGACCGGTCTGCTGGCCAGTTGGACGGTAAAATCGAGAGAAAGAATATTCAGGATTGAAGATATTTACTCCTCCAAAATAAGTACCTATCCATAAGGAACCCTGACTATCTTTCTTAATGCACCATACAGACATGTCACTTAAGGAATGACTTTCTACCGGAGAATGCTTGAAGTTTCGAAAGGTTCGGGTTTCCGGATCGAAATAGTCCAAACCTTTAAAAGTCCCTATCCAATACCCCCCTAGGTCATCTTGACAAATGGCGCGAATAAAATCATCAGAAACACTCTGAGGATCTTGTTCAGAATGCTTAAAATGGGTTATTTCATTGCGATTATTAATGCGGTATAATCCATTTTCTAAAGTACCCACCCAAAGGGATTTGTCCCGACCTTCAAAAAGACACATGGTAAACACCTCCCTCAGCATTTCCCTCACCTTTCCATTTTGATCCATTTCATACAGACCTTCATTAGTACCTATAAATAAGGCTCCGTCCTCACCCTTTAAAATGGTTTTTATTAGAACACCTTTAGGAAAGGTTTTATAATCTATAAATGTCCTGCTGGTTTCGTCATAATATTTCAACACATTCTCACTTCCTATCCACACTTTTCCTGGAGCATACGCCAAAGTATTAACTCCCTTTTTAGCCAAGATTTCAAATTTTTGTGTTTTAAGATCGTAGGCTAAAAGTCCCGAAAGACATATCAAGTAAATCTTACCCTGAGCATTTCCGGTCACCGCCAGGATATTACTCCCTAACAATCCCGTAGTATCGCCAACTGCCGGTCGGAAAGACTGCATCTTTTTCCCGTCGTACCTGTTTAGGCCATCGCTAGTGGCTATCCACATTTGTCCATATTCGTCCTGGTAAAAATCATGGACGGTAAACTGAGATAAACCCTCTTTCACTCCTAGGTGCTCAAATATCAAACTTTGAGCACGGATCCCTAATGAAAGAAAAATAAATAAAAGGGTCCATCCGACACTCCGCTTCAGCATATATAGAATTATATCAAAACTTTAAAAAATTCAAAATTACTAAGAGTAAAATTTAAAAATGGGAAAATAATCCGAAATGATCCGAAAATTGTCCAATCAAGAAATATCTTCGCTCATAAACCATTTTCCCGTAAATATGCGCTTTTGACCTATTCCATTAGATTCCTGCACTACAATTTTGTATCAGGTTTATCTCATCCTTAAAAAATTAAAAAGTATACCAAATGAACCTTAACATTAGAATGCTCCGTATACACTTGATATGGAGTTTAACTTTTTTGCTACTCTTTCAAGTCAAGGGACAAGTAGCTCCTTTAATCGGCCACGTAAAATCTTCCACCGGTGAAGCACTAATTGGTGTTTCCATCTTAGACCTTAATGGTGGAAGCGGAGCCATGACTGATGCTGACGGTAATTTTACTATTGCGCTCAGCAAACCTGACACCCGCTTACGATTTTCGTACATAGGATACAAAGAACAAACCATTTCTGTAGGCGGAAGAACAAGGCTAGAAGTTGTTTTGGAAGAAGACCAAGCCTCCTTAGACGAAATAGTTGTTATAGGCTACGGTACCACTAAAAAATCAGATTTGACTGGCTCTGTAGCCTCTATAAAATCAGAAAGTTTAGAAAAATTCCCAGCCACAAACGTTACAGAAATGCTACGCGGTCAAGCCGCAGGACTTAATGTAACACTGGATAACTCACAGCCTGGTGGAGCATCACGTGTTTTGATTCGTGGTGTCCGTTCTTTAAGTGGAGGCCAAACTCCCCTCTTCATTGTAGACGGAATGATCGTCCCCCACATTAATGACCTGAATTCAAATGATGTAGCATCAATAGAAGTATTGAAAGACGCCTCCTCTCAGGCTATATACGGATCAAGAGCCTCAAATGGAGTGATTCTTATCACTACTAAAAGGGGTAAAGAGGGAAAAACATCTGTTGATTTCTCTGTATATACCGGCGTACAAGACTACAAAAGAAACTTTGACCTGTATACTCCTGAAGAATTTGCTAAACTACGTTTCTGGGCAAAATACAATGAAGGCATGAGTGGAGTAGGAACACCTGATAACCCTAATTATGCAACCGTTATGGATGATGCTATCATGTTCCAAAACCTGACCAATCAGCAGTATACAGACTGGGAAGATCTTTTAATGACGAATGCACCTCAAACCAAATATGACGTCAGCGTTCGAGGTGGTTCAGGGAAAATAAAGTACTCCGCATCTGCAGGATACCTGGATCAGCAGGGGCTTGTACAAGGCTCAGACTTCTCCAGAGCAAACATTAGATCAAACCTCGACTTCACTCCAAATAAAAGGGTAGACGTAGGAGTAAACTTCTCCTTCAGCAGATCCCTCACTAACAGCGTTGATGGCAACTTCAGTGACATATTGACCATGCCCCAGTTATCCCAAGCTTACGATGCGAATGGAAACTTGATGAGAGAGGCCAACACCAGTGGCGATATCAACCCCCTATGGAGAGTTAAAGAATACAAGGCTAATCAGGAAAATGACTACCTCAACCTGGCAGGACATATCACCTTCAAGCCATTTAAAAATTTCAGTTATAGGATTAACGCTAACCTTAGAACCAATAACAGGGAATCCGGAAACTACAAAACGAAATTATACCCTAACTCTACAGGTACCGGAGAACTTACTAATTTCACTCGTTCTACCTTCTTAGTAGAGAACGTCTTAAATTACTCCTATACAAAGGATGCCCATCGCTTGCAGGCAACTTTGATTCAGGCTTTTGATGAAGACTTGCAGAAAACTTTAGGCATGAACTTCATCAATTCTACTACAGATATTTTCGACTGGAACGTGGTAGGAGATTCAGAAATCTCTAACGCCATTCGTTCCATCACGCGTACACGCTCCCAATCCTATGCAGCTCGCCTCCAATATACCTTAATGGATCGTTACTTATTGACGGCCTCAGTTCGAAGAGACGGAGCCTCTGTTTTTGGAGCAGATAACAAGTGGGCAAATTTCCCTTCCATGGCCCTAGCCTGGAGAATCAATGAAGAAGAATGGCTAAAAGAAACCCCTTGGCTAAGCGAATTAAAGGCTAGAATCTCTTACGGGGTAGTTGGAAACTGGGCTATACCGGCCTACAGAACACTTGGTCTTTCTAATTCCTATGAATACCTGTTCGGGACTCAATTCAGCATAGGATACTTGCCGTCAAACCAACTCATTAACCCTAACTTAAAATGGGAGACCACCCACTCCTTTAATTACGGAGTGGATTTTGGTTTCCTGAAAAATCGCCTGCGAGGTACAGTGGAATACTACAAAACTAACACCAAAGATTTGCTTATTCAGCGCACAGTTCCCTCCATCACCGGTTACAATACCATGTGGGATAACTTAGGAGAAACCCAAAGTTCAGGTTTCGAATTCAGTCTCCAGGCTGATATAGTTAATAAGAAAAACATTGACTGGGCTTCAGGATTGACTTTCTCCACCCAGGATAGCAAAATCCTAAAGATAGACGGTAGAACTGATGAGAACGGACAACTTATAAATGATCTAACGAACAACTGGTTCATAGGCCAACCTATCAATGTGACGTATAATTATGTTTTTGCTGGAATCTGGCAAGAAGGAGAGGTTGCTGAGCCTCATCAGTATTTACCGGGTGATGCCCAGCCTAGGCCGGGAGATGTCAAAATTCTGGACTATAACGGTGATGGCAAAATCACGGTGGAGGACAGAAAAGTTTACAACCTGATGCCAAAATGGTATGCTACATGGAATACCTCCCTACGTTACAAAAAATTCGATTTCCAGGCAGAGTTTTACACTGTGCAGGGCGTAACTAAAAATAACCCGTACCTGTATGCCTTTAATCAGGGCGGAAGTTTGAACGGAAAGAAGAACGGGATAAAAGTAGACTACTGGACAGCTGAGAATCCATCTAACACGGCACCTCGTCCGCAATTTACCGCTTCTGTACCTTACATGGGACTCATGGGACTTCAAGATGCCTCATACCTGAGATTGAGAACCGTAACATTGGGATATAGCCTTCCAAAGAGCGTCTTAAATAAAATTAGCGCCTCAAAAGCTAGAATCTATACCACGGCCACAAATCTCTTTACTCTGACGGACTACAAATCTTATAGTCCTGAAAAAGAACCCGGCGCATATCCGGAGGCACGTACATTCATTTTGGGCTTAAACTTAAGTTTTTAATTTTATGAAGAACCTTAGCAAATTAATAGCAATATTCCTGACTATCGGATCTCTAATCTCCTGCAAAGATTATCTTGTAGAGAAATCCGAAAACAGCTTTACCACAGCCACCCTATTCGAGACGGCAGAAGGCATCAACAAGATGGTCGAATCCCTTTATTCCTACGAAAGACAACTTGGACGTAAAGGGAACTCCAATGGATTTCTAGCCTCTCATTTGTGGGGTGAAAGAACTACGGATCTAAGCATATTCACTACAGGTGATGACGCGAACCTTTCTCGCTTTACTTCCCCTGGTCCTACTTCAAATATCCGCTCGTTAATTTATTCGCCTTATTGGACGCACAGATATTACATCATTGGTCGTACGAATGAAATCATTTACTATGGCGCAAAATTCGGAGATGAAACTAAAAAATCTGTTGCAGAAGCAAAATTCTGGCGTGCTTATAGCTACTATGGTCTATGGTCCAGATTCGGTAAGCTATACCTTAGTACTGAACCCGTTACCAAAGAAAATATGGATGCCCTGAAATACACGCCTGCTGACAGCGCAGCTGTGTTCCAACTTCTCTATACAGACCTAGACGAGGCTATTGAGGGACTTCCTATAGAAGACAGACAAGACGGCAAAATCACCCAAGATGCGGCAAGACACTTAAAAGCATTAGTTGCTGCCTGGTCGAAAAACTGGACCGAAGTGCTTAAACAAGTAGAAGCCATAGAGCAAAATAAAGCGCATTCCCTTTCACCCACAGTGGCTGAGATCTTTGATAGAAAGGACTTTTATAACCTACCGGAAGCCTTATTTTCCCTCAATTATTCCTTGGAAAGAGGAGGTGGCGAGGGTCACCGTCTAGGTACTCAATACATCAATATCATAGCAGAAACAGATTATACCCATAAGTTAGTGAACGGAACCCTAGTTAAATACCATGAAGATAACCTGGGTAGAAGCTGGGGACTTGCCTTTCCTAACAGCTATTTGATGTCTTTGTATCCAGAGAACGACAAACGTATTTCAGCCTACTACAAAACAGACTACACTTACCAAAACCCTAACAAGCTTATAACCATCCCTGTAGCAAAAGAAGTAGTAGATAGCCAAACCGGCCTGACTTATACCACTACTACAAACAAAGGACCTGATCCTGTTAAAGTATCCGTAGGTTCAAGAATTTACGGTAGAGATATCTATGCAGCTACTAATGCAAAAATAGACAGAAGAAACATCTTACCTTCCTCCATCAAGATGTATGACAGATGGGACAAACAGATAGACGCTGACGGTCCTGCCAGCTACAAAGATGTGATGATCTATAGACTCGCCGAAACCTTCCTTTTAGGTGCAGAAGCTGCTTTACAGTTAGGAGATCAAGCCAAAGCCATAAAGTATTTCAATATGACTTGGGTAAGAGCGGGAAATGCTCCATTTAACGGCACCTTGACCTTCGATATGCTTAAAGACGAGCACGCCAGAGAATTAGCCTTCGAAGGCAGAAGATACGAATTCTTAAAAAGAAACGGCATCTGGTATAAGCAGATGAAAAGCTATGCAGGAGATTTCACTAAGTATCCTGCCTCCTCAGTGCCTTATAACAAGGCTACTTACGGTATTTCAGACGGTAGAGACCCCAAGTTCGGGCCTAACCCTAATTACTACATCGACTTCAATGGCTCAGATAATGATGTTCTTGTCAGATTTAACGTTCAGCCTTTCCACGTGAATTGGCCGATACCACAAGATCAAATTGACGCCATGGGAAATTTCCCTCAAAATACCGGATATTAATTAACAGAACCTGCCCTTCGGGGCAGGTTAACAAATGCTTTACACATGAAATTCCAATCCAAATCAGGACTGGCTATCCTTTTTTTTGCCTTATCTCCCCTACTGCTATACGCCCAAAACTACAGTATTAATGAAGGGTGGACCTTTAAAACCGAGGATACTAAAGAACAAAAAGTCTCCTTCCCACACACCTGGAATGCTATGGACGCTCAGGATGAAACCCCCGGCTATTCCAGGACCATTGGCACCTATACTAGGAAACTCTCTACCCCTGCCTCCTATGCCGGGAAAGTGGTATACCTCCAGTTTGAAGGAGCAAATCAGATTACAGAAGTATTCCTAGACGAAAAACGTGTGGGAAAGCATCAGGGCGGTTACACACGTTTCAACTTTGATTTAACCCCTTATCTCCGTCCCGGGCGAACGCAGGAATTGAGAATAGTGGTGGATAACCGCCACCACGTGGATATTGCCCCCTTAAGCGCTGACTTCACTTTCTTTGGAGGAATCTACCGTGATGTCTACTTAGACGTGAGAGAAGACCTGCATATCTCACCTTTGGATTTTGCCAGTTCTGGAGTTTATGTCAAAACGCCAAAAGTATCCACTTCTGAAGCTATTTTGGAAATAAGTACACTTATAAATAACCATAGTTCAGAAAAAAAAGAGATACAGGTATTACATACCTTAAAGGATCCTGATGGGAAAGTGATAACATCGCTCACTTTGAAAGTTGATCCCGAAGCCAATACTTCTAACCAGCGAGTAGAGGGCAAAATCCAAGTTCCTAAACCTCGTCTTTGGACTCCTGGTACCCCCTTTCTCTATACAGTAGAGACAAAAATCCTTGAAAAAGGGCAACTTAGAGATGAATGCACGACAAAAACCGGGTTTAGATGGTTTGAATTTCATGCAGACACAGGCTTTCATCTAAACGGGAAGCCACTAAAGCTGATAGGAACCTCCCGGCACCAAGACTTCAAAGACAAGGGATACGCCTTAGAAGACGCTCACCATATCAGAGACATAGAACTTTTAAAGAATATGGGAGGTAATTTCTTACGGATTGCCCACTATCCTCAAGATCCGCTGATCTTGGAAATGTGTGACAAACTGGGTATATTGGCTTCAGTAGAGATACCCATTGTAAATGCTGTCACGGAAAGTGCTGCCTTTTCCAACCAGTCCATATTTATGGCAGAAGAAATGGTTAAGCAAAACACCAATCATCCTTCCTTGATAGTATGGTCCTATATGAACGAGGTCATGCTCCGCCCTCCCTATAAAAATACAGAAGCAGCTTACGGTCCCTATTGCCAGGAAGTATATAAGCAGGCCAAAGCCATACAGGATAAGATCAAACAGCTGGATCCTTCCCGTCCTACCATGATAGCCTTCCACGGCAACGTAAAGGCTTACGAAGATGCCAACCTATTCACTGTTCCGGATATCATTGGATGGAACCTGTATCAAGGTTGGTACAGCGATAGACCTGAGCAACTCGACACTTTCCTGAAGAAATACAGAGAAAAATACCCTTCCAAGCCCACTATACTCTCTGAGTATGGGGCGGACGTGGACGTTAGAATTCACACCTATTCACCAGAACGCTTTGATTACAGTGTAGAATATGGAGATCTATATCATGAACATTACTTGAAGACCATTCTTAACTCACCTTTCCTGGCAGGAGCAGCCATCTGGAACCTCAATGACTTCTATTCAGAAGTAAGAAAGAACACGATACCTCATGTAAATAGCAAAGGAATCTCAGGACTGGACAGAAAACCTAAAAATACCTATTTCCTCTATCAAGCGCACTTGTTAAAGCAAGCTTTTGTACGTTTTGCATCCAAAGAGTGGCAACAAAGACCAGAGGGTAATCATGAGATAAAAATCTATTCTAATGCAAGCCAGGTCACTTTGTACCTAAACAATAAAAAATGGGGCAAATTAAAAGTCAATGCAGGGATTGCCAAAACCCATTTGAACCTTCCTGCAGGAACTCACACCTTAAGAGCGCATATTTCAGGGGCTGAGGACAGCTTTGAAATCCATACCTTACCTTCTCAAAACTTTAATGAGCTAAATGTGGCACTAGGAAGCAAGAGGTTTTTTTGGGACGAGAACACCAAAACCCTTTGGCAACCGGAGAAAGCCTATGAACCTGGAAGCTACGGTTTCATAGGTGGTCAAGCACTTCGCCCTAAAACCCGCTACGGCGAACTTCCTACAGCAGAAGTAAGAATCAAAGGCACAGATTTGAGCCCCTTGTTTCTCACGCAAAGAATAGGAATTGAAAAATTCAAAGCCGATCTTCCTGCCGGAAAATACGCCGTTTACCTATATTGGGCAGAATTAAACGGCACCGAACCGGCAGATGCAATTGCCTACAATCTAGGCAATGACGCTATCCAGGAACTAGCAGGCAAAAGAAGCTTTAATGTAAAAGCAAATGGAGTGTCCTTCTTGGAAAACTACGAGATCGACAAAGAAGCGGGTATCCAACAAGCAGCCGTTAAGAAATTCAATATAGACGTGAAAGAGAATGGCCTCACCATAGAGTTTATCCCTATTGAAGGCACTACCTTGTTAAACGCAATCAAAATAATCAAAAGGGACTGATATGAAAAAATTACTTGGATTGATCCTTATAGGACATGCCTTATTAGCCCAGGAATCGCTTCGCGTGGAAAGCAAGGCATGGGTTTCTGGGAATCCCAATACTCCTTGGAAATTTTATGACACCCGTAGTATAAAAACCTTAGCTTCATTTTCGCCGAAATCGGAGGAAAAACTCAACAAGTACGGCTCCCTTCCTCATAAAAAAGTGCAGGGTTCCGGCTACTATAGAACAGAAAAGATAGACGGGCGCTGGTGGGTAGTGGATCCGGAAGGCCACCTCAATATCCAAACCGTCCTCAATTCCGTAAGACCCGGAACCTCAGAAAGAAACGAGACCTACTTGAAGTCTCTGTACGGCAATAAGGAAAACTGGTTAAGGGCCACAGCAGACTCCCTAAGTAAATTTGGATTTACAGGAACAGGTTCGTGGAGCGAGGATGTACGTGAGATTAATAAACAAAGAGAAAAGCCATTGAGTTACACCCCGAATCTTAATTTCATGAGCACCTATGGGAAGAAAAGAGGAGGAACTTACCAACTGCCCGGTAACGTAGGATATCCCAATCAAACCATCTTCGCCTTTGACCCTGACTTTGAAGAATTTTGTAAAGAACATGCAAAAAGCTTAAAAGACAGAATCAATGACCCTAACCTTTTTGGTGTTTTCTCTGATAATGAATTGCCTATAGGACTTGGGAATCTGGAAGGATATCTAAAATTAGCAAACGACCAGGATCCTGGTAAGCAAGAGGCACTACGTTGGTTAGCTGCGAGAAGAAAAACCATAGATGAAATCGCAGACGATGACCGGGCCGACTTCGCCGGTCACGTAGCAGAAACCTACTACAGAAAGGTAGCTCAAGCACTGAAAGAGGTGCTACCTCATCACATGTATCTGGGCTCACGCCTGCATGGCGGCGCGAAATTCATCATACCCGTTCTAAAAGCTGCTGGCAAATACTGCGACATAGTTTCTTTCAACTATTATGGCGTTTGGACACCGGAAGAAATCCGTATGGAACAATGGCAATACTACACCGGTAAGCCTTTTATGATTACGGAATTCTATACCAAAGCTATGGACGCCGGGCTGGCAAATACTACAGGAGCAGGTTTTACGGTCCGCACCCAGAAAGATAAGGCACTAGCATATCAGCATTTTACGCTGGCTCTGCTGGAATCCAAAGCCTGCGTGGGTTGGCATTACTTTAAATACCAAGATAATGATCCTACCGCCAAGGGCGTAGATCCGTCTAACATAGATTCTAATAAGGGCATAGTAAATAACGAGTACGTTTATTACAGCGACCTAATGAAAGGCATGAAAGAAATGCACCTGAATCGCTACGCTTTAATAGAATATTTTGACCAAAACCAAGAAGCTAAAGAATGGAAACTGGTGTGGTCAGATGAATTTGACTATAAAGGTCTCCCTGATCCTAAGAAATGGTCCCATGACACCCGCGGTAATAGCTATGGATGGGGAAACAGAGAGCTTCAATGGTATACCATTGCCAAAACGGAGAACACCCTCGTATCTGATGGCACCTTGAAAATCATAGCCAGGAAAGAGGAAACCAAAGGAAAGAACTATTCCTCCGGTAGGTTGATGACAAAATACAAAGGCGACTGGCTGTACGGAAAGATAGAAATAAGAGCTAAGGTGCCTAAGGGCAAAGGAACTTGGCCGGCCATTTGGATGCTTTCTACGGAGAATCATTATGGAACTTGGCCTAAAAGCGGGGAAATAGACATTATGGAGCACGTGGGCGCTAACCCAGATACCGTTTTTAGCACCACTCATACAGAATCCTACAACCACATTTTAAAAACCCAGAAAAAAGGTATAACAGGACTTAGTGGACTAACTGATGATTTCCATACCTACACCTTAGAGTGGGAACAATCAAAATATCAGGTGTATTTTGACGGAAAACTACTGTTCACTTTTGAAAACGAAGGAACTGGTTCTAAGACCTGGCCCTATGACCGTCCTTTCCACTTGATCCTAAATCTGGCCATAGGTGGAGGTTTAGGAGGTCCCGTGGATGATTCCTTATTCCCTCATACCTTTGAAATAGATTACGTTAGAGTGTACCAAAAGAAATGAAAAAACTCATACTATTCCTGTGCCTGAGCATTACTGTTCAGGCACAAAATAATCTCGACCTCTATCTACTTGTAGGCCAATCTAACATGGCCGGAAGGGGAACTTTAGATAACTATCTCCTTCCCTCTGATAGCTTATGGATGCTTGCTAAAGATCTAAGTTGGGTCAGGGCAAAAGAACCCTTCCATTACGACAAAAGTGCAGCTGGTGCAGGATTGGCGGCCAGTTTCGCCAGGATCATTTTGAGCAAAGACAAGCACCCCATAGGCTTAATCCCCGCTGCTGTAGGTGGAACTTCTATCCGCTACTGGCGCTCAGGGGCACAAGATCCCGCCACAGGATTATACCCCTATGATGATGCTATCCGCCGTGCTAAAGTAGCCCTAAAACATGGAAAAATTAAAGCCATACTTTGGCATCAAGGAGAATCAGATACGGAGAGTACAGCATCCTATGTACAAGAATTTATCAGCCTGATGGACAACCTGCATCGCGATCTGGACCTGCCTCTAGGATCTATTCCTGTTATAATAGGTGAGACAGGCGAGTTTGGCGATAGATCAAATAGTAGACAAAGGATCAATGCCGTTATCCGTGAGATTCCTAATCGACTTCCCTTCGTAAAGGTAGTCACCTCAGAAGGATTGACGCATAATGGTGATCTTACCCATTTTGACACCCCTGCCCTACGAGAATTAGGTAAAAGGTATGCTGAGGTTCTACTCCGATTTAGGCAATAACACCTTTTCAAAGGCTTTTCTGGCACTTCCGCGGAAATACACCTCTCCACAATAGGTGTAACCCAACTTTTTCAGGATTCTCAACATAGGCGCATTGTCAAAATTAGTATCCACCTTGATGCTATACACACCCTTATTTAAACTTAAATCTTCTAATGCCTTAAAAAATTGAGTACCTATACCTTTGCCTTTGGCTTCTGGAGCGGCAGCTACCCGATGTACCACTAAATATGGGCCATTTGTTAACCACTTCCCTTCAATCTCCTCGTAGGCCGGCTCTATATCAAAGATTACTGCACCATATGCAAATAGAACGCCTTCCTCCTCCATCACATAGGCATACCCTTTATCGTAATCATTCTGTATGGAAGTGGGATTAGGATATCCGTCTTGCCACTGTTTACTACCGTCTTTCCTCCTTTGCTCAATGGCATATTGTATAATGTTCCAGATCTGTGGCAGTTCACTCTCCAAAGCCTTTCTAAGCTGCATTTGTCTCTATTTTTGGTCTTAAAATTAAAAAAAAAGAGGGTGTCTCATAAAGGCACCCTCGTTTTTATTTTGAAGCCGAGGTTTTTTTAGATTTGGCTTCACATTTTCTCTTTAAAACTTGCGTTATTATCCTGATTTTCATATATTTAGGTATAAAAAATCAAGGGTATGGCATCAAGAAAACCCACTTTTAAGCCTTACGACCAGCAGCAAATGATGCTATTGCCTCCAAGTTTGGAGGAACTGGTTCCCAAGAATCATCCGGTACGGGTGGTCAATGAGGTCATTAATAAAATTAATCTCGCTCCTCTGCATGCTTCGTATAAATTGACCGGTGCCTCCAGTTATCATCCTCAGATGCTGCTTAAAGTGTTGGTTTATGGGTATGTGAGCAATGTATATTCGAGCAGGAAGATAGAGGCAGCCTGTAAAGAGAGTATCTATTTTATGTGGATAAGCGGCATGAGCTATCCTGACCATAACACCATTAACCGTTTCAGAAGTGACCGCCTTCGAGAAAGTCTTCGAAGTGTGTTCGAAGAAGTAGTTAAGCTTTTAGCCCAGGAAGGACTTTTGAGTATTGAAGAGGTTTGTGTTGATGGGACCAAAATAGAGGCCAATGCCAATCGTTACACCTTTGTTTGGAAAAAGGCTATTGCGACCAATAAAGAGAAAATGAAGCAGCAATTGAAAGGCATTTGGGAATATGCTCAAAGTGTTGCCAGCAAAGAGGATAACCTTCCCGATCCCCCTGACTTCACCACCATTACTAGAGAAAAAGTACAGTCTACCGTCGATAAGCTCAATGAGGTTTTGGGCAAGAAAAAAGATATTGACAAGAAGGTGAAAGGCAAACTGAGTTATGCCACCAAACACTTTCCACAGAACATGGGCAAATACGAAGAACAGGAGCAGATTCTTGGAGAGCGTAACAGTTACAGCAAGACGGATGAGGGAGCCACATTTATGAGGTTAAAGGAGGATCACATGAGGAATGGGCAATTGAAGCCGGCTTACAATGTTCAAATTTCCAGCTCCAACCAATTCGTTGTAAATTACACGATTCACCCCAACCCCAACGACACCACCACTCTGGCAGCGCATATAGCTCAGCATGAAGCAAGCTATCAGCAAGCTCCCAAAGTTATCACGGCAGATGCAGGCTACGGTTCTGAGGAAAATTATACCTTACTGGAAGGCAAAAAAGTAAAGGCCTACATCAAATACAATCTCTTTGACCGACAGCAGAACACCAATAACCAGGACCCATTTAGTACCGATAAGCTATTCTACAATGCCCAAGAAGACTGTTTCATCTGTCCGATGGGTCAGCAAATGAATTTCATTGGAGAGAGTAAAAGGAAGACCAGCACAGGTTTTGAACAAACCTCAAGAAAATATCAAGCCCAAAATTGCGGGCATTGTCCACTAAACGGAACTTGTAATAAGATGGAAGGGAATCGGATAGTCCAAGTCAATGAACGACTGGAGCGACAGCGGAAGCAGGCCTATGAACTTCTTAACAGTGAAGAAGGAATAAAAAGGCGAAAGAAAAGGTGTTACGATGTGGAACCCGTCTTTGCAAACATAAAAAGCAATCACGGCTTTAAACGATTTATGCTTCGGGGTAAGCATAAGGTCGAAATTGAGTTCGGCCTATTGGCCATAGCACAAAATATACGAAAAAAGGCCTCCTGAGAGACCTTTTTCAATACTATTTGCAAATTCAACCTCCTGAGGTTGGAATATAAAAAATCAAATAAGAAATCCCAGCCTAAATAAATTGAAAACAAAGAGAACGCCTCATTTAGGTTTTGAGACGCCCTCTTACGCTAAGATCTTATCCGGAGTTATAGGTAGACTCCTCAGTCTTTTTCCTGTGGCATGATAAATGGCATTACTGATGGCTGCAGCAGCACCTATGATTCCTACTTCTCCCAATCCTTTTGCCCCTGAAGGGTTAATGTTCACATCCGGCTTGTTCACAAATTCTATCTCAATGAGCGGAGCATCTGCATTTACCGCAAAGTGATATCCGGCAAAATCGTCACCTATCCATCCTCCAGCTTTAGGGTCAACTACAGCCTCCTCCATGAGCGCCATACCTATTCCACCTACGACTGCCCCTGACATCTGATTGGCTGCAGCCTGGGTATTGACGATCTTCCCACCATCTGCCACACACACGTATTGAAGGATCTTCACCTTACCTGTTTGGGCATGAACTCCCAATTTTACAAAATGGGACGCAGAGGACAAGAAGGCATACTTTCGTCTCTCCTCACCGGGACCAGAACTAGCTTCCACCTCAATGGCTTGATCATTATTTTGGGCAAAGAGTTTCTCGTAGGAAATCTGCTTGTCCCCAAAGACTAAACCAGCTTCACTTAATCTAAGATCTTTTGCCTGAGCTGTACCAAATGAAGCATCTATCTTTTGTGCAAGGGTTAATAAGACCCCTTTCAACTCATTCGCTGCGGCATTCACAGCACCACTGATAGAAGAAAGACCGGTACTTCCTCCTTGGCTCCCAGCTGATGGCAAGCTGGAATGTCCTAGTTCAACTTTGATCTTATGAGTAGGAATCCCAAGAAACTCCTGCGCCATGTTCATCATACCCGTACCCGTTCCGGTACCTATATCCGTCATCGCAGTCTTAACTATCAGGTTTCCTTTGGCGTCCAGACTCATGCCAGCACTGGCATTCCCTCTACCGGCATTCCAGGCTCCTACGGCCATTCCGTAACCTATTTGCCAATCCCCCTCTTTTATTTTGCCCACCTCAGGAGATCTCTTATCCCAATCTATCTTCCTTGCGCCTATCTCAATGCATTCCTTTACATAGTTGGTTGACCATGGCAATCCGTTCTCCGGATGTTTATCCAAAGCCAAGTTTCTATATCTGAATTCAACGGGATCAATTTTCAACTTATACGACAATTCATCCAAAGCAGACTCTATGGCAAAGTCCCCTGTACAGTCGCCCGGCCCTCGCATCCATGTAGGTGTGCTCATGTGCAGAGGAACTATAGATTCCTCTGTTCTCACATTCGGGATATGATAGATTAGGCGAGTGACGCGAGTTATTCCATCACTAAATCTCTCATACTGTGAAGTGGCATTTTGGGCTTGGTGGTGAACTGATACCAGTTTACCCTGAGCATCAGCACTCATCTTCACCTTTTGCCAGGCCGCTGGTCTATATCCGGCTAGAGAGAACATCTGCTGGCGCGTCAGCATCAGTTTTACCGGTCGCTTCACCGCCTTGGCAGCCATGACAGCGGCGAGGGCATTGGACCAAACTCTTAATCCAGAACCAAATCCCCCTCCCACAAACTCTGAGAAGACCTCTATGTTCTGAGGCGGGATATTGAACAATCTACCTATGGTTCTTTGGACATTATTAACCCCTTGGTTCTTGTCGTACAACTTCAAATGGGTATCATCCACCCAATGCGCTATGGTAGCATGCATTTCCATGGGGTGATGCACTTCAGTAGCTATATGATACTCAGCCTCCACACTATGCGCAGCCTCTTTCCACCCCTCTCCCCTATCCTTTCCCGCTGGATTCAAAGCCACCTTTTTTCGAGCTGCATCAAAATCCACCTCATAGGGTAAAACTTCATACTCTGCCTGAATCAAAGACGCAGCATATCTGGCTTCTTCTAAGGTTTCTGCCACCACGAGAGCTATGGGCTGACCTTTGAACTGTATGGTATCTGTATGGAAAACCGGAAGTCCAAATCGGGTTTCCTGGATCAAAGCTTCCGTGGAAAGTCCGTGGACCAAAGGCTTATGCTCGTGCGTAATGATCTCCAGTACGCCTTCAGCCCTTTTAGCTTTCTCGGTATTTATACGTTTAATTTTACCATGGGGAATTGTACTCCCAACCATCACGGAATGCACCACACCTGGCACTGTATATTCTGCTGCATATTTACCTCTACCGGTAACTTTTTCCAAGGCTTCTACTCTGCTCATAAACATTGCTTTAAGGCCGACTGCACGGCGCCGTACAACAATTCACTTTTAAATGCATTTCCTTCCAGAGGTTTGATTTCCTTCTGTATCATGGCTGCAGCCTTCTCGAAGGTTTCTTCGTTGGCTACCTTGCCTACTAAAGCCTTCTCTGCTGAAAACCAGCGCCAAGGCTTATGCGCCACTCCTCCGGAGGCTAGACGGGCATTGACAATCTTCCCATCCTTCAGTTCCAAAGCTGCGGCTACAGAAACCAGTGCGAAGGCATAGGAAGTTCTATCTCTCAGCTTTACGTAAGCGCAGTGCTCTGCAAAATTATTCTTTGGCACTTCCACATAAGTGATAAGGGCTCCTTCTGGAAGATGATTATCCACATGAGGCGTATCTCCGGGCAGTTTATGAAAATCTCTAAAAAGGACCTTACCTTCTTTTCCGGCTTTAGATGTGATGCCTACCTGAGCATCTAAAGCCACTAGAGCTACGCAGAGGTCAGAAGGATGCACTGCTATACAATCATCGCTATAGCCTATCACCGCACTCATTCTTTGCACGCCCTCTTTAGCGCTACATCCAGTACCTTTTTCGCGTTTATTGCACGGGGTACTGAGATCATAGAAATAAGGGCAGCGCGTCCTTTGCAGGAGGTTACCTCCTAAAGTGGCCATGTTTCTGATCTGTGGCGAGGCGCCGGCCAGTATGGCTTTGGAAATCAAGGGGAAATCAGATAGCACCTGGGGATGCACGGAGATGGCACTATTCTTTGCCAAAGCTCCCATCTTCAGACCTTCTGCACTTAAGCTGATATCAGAAGACAGAGCTCCTTGCACATCGATAAGGTGTTCCGGCGTGCTCACGAATTTCTTCATGAGATCCACGAGATTGGTACCACCAGCAATATATTGGGTTTGATGTCCAAAGGACGATAAGGCTCCTTTGATATCTGCGGGTTTCTTATAGGTAAATGGTCTCATGCTTGGGCTACTTTTAGGATGGATTGAACGATACCGTTATAAGCGCCACAGCGACAAAGATTGCCGCTCATGAACTCTTTGATTTCTTCTACGGAGCCGGTTCTACCTTCATTCACGCAGGCCACGGCAGACATGATCTGTCCGGGGGTGCAATAGCCGCATTGGAAACCGTCGCATTCCATGAAGGCCTCTTGCATGGGGTGGAGCTGATCTCCGTTAGCTAGTCCTTCTATAGTAGTGACCTCTGCTTCATGGACGGTGGCGGCTAGGGTAAGGCAACTGAGCACTCGTTCTCCGTTGATATGTACGGTGCAAGCTCCACATTGACCATGATCGCACCCTTTCTTGGTACCCGTGAGGTCTAATTTTTCTCTAAGGAGGTCCAGGAGGGTGGTTCGTGTATCTGCAGGGAGGTTGTAGATCTTCTTATTAATTGAGATTTTGAGAGGGTACATCATTTTGAGCTCCTCTTTATCTACGTAAAAGCCTTTTGCTGTTGACGGTACGGCTGCCCAGGCGGCAAAGGCCATGGACGTCTTCAGGAAGAAGCGCCGTGAATGCGGTTTATCTTTCATAGCGTAACCTAGGAATAAGTTCTCAAAGTAAGAAATAAAAGAAAAAAAGGCAAAAAAAAAGCCTAGGGCTTTTAAAGGAATAATTAATAAATAATAGTTTCGGAACATTAAGTACTAATGAACCTTTGAACGAATTATATGATCCGCGGAGGAAAAAAACTACGGCTTTTTAACTACTAATTAAAATTTAATATCTAATATTTTGGGCACATAAAGTAGTAATGTTCATTTGAACGAATTTTAGGGTCCGTAGAGGAAAAAGCCTACGGCTTTTTAGGTAATAACTAATAATTTCGGATGGTTATCATTTATAAAGTGTCTAACCAAACTCTCTCATTTCAGATACCATATCAAGCCCCTCCTCCATCAACTTCGATCACCCTCCTACTTTTACCAGATACTAAATTTTCTTAGAATAATCATAAAATTATCTAAGAATTATTATAAAAATTCGCTAAACATTTTAGATTTGCAATCATCAGATTTCTTTCTGAAAATCACCGCTTTACGAGCCATTAGGACTCCAAGAGATGCGAGTTAGCAGAAGGAGATAAAAAAGTGTAAGTTGGTTTTAAAATTATCCCTAATGTCTGTTGAAATAACAAAAGGTGTACCCGGTGGGACCGTGTCTATGAAGTTATGAGCTCCTGTATCCTATTGATTGATGATTTTGTCCGGAAAATGCGTCGTTTAGAAGCTTCATTTTGTTTTTAATTTCTTGCAAGGAAATATTCAAAATGAAACTTGGCTTAACATCTAAAATGTGTATCATTTTTCTCCCGGGTATAAACTAGCGTTATGTGAAATTTTGAAATAAAAGAATGCTAAAAAAGTACAACAATATAAAGTCAGAGTATCATAAGATGTAATTCCACCATTACAACATATATCACATAAAAAGTGAAAGAATTAAACTTACTACAGCCCTAAATCATGAAGAATTTACACATCAACATTATCCATAGAAGGAGTTAAAAATGACATTAAATTTCCAAATGATATTGATCCATAATGGAATTATAAGAGCATGAAATGATTTTGTAAAATTTCAAAAAAGTAACATGTAGAATGTCGAGTTATCAAAGTGCAAATCGAATAAAAGAGTTAATCAGTAAATAAACTTAAATACGAAGTACAATCAATTTACTTTTTAACTTTTAATGTACACCTAAACCATGAAAAAAGTTATTTTGATCATCATCTGTATAATAGGTGGATTATATCTCATTGGGACTATATTTATGCTAGTAATTGGAACACTAGTTTTCAATAATATCTTAGATCCATGTAAAAATCCCAAATACTCCGTTGAATATGAGGGCGTATTATACTGTGAAGAAAAAACAGTATCATTAGCTTTTGGAAAAGACACGATTTCCGGAAAAATCTATTACCATCCTTTTGGTATAGAAGGAGATAATATGCGGGTATTTCGATTATTCACAAAAAAAGACACTACAATATTCCCTCTTCCAAATTCACTTGAAGGATATACACAATTGACATGTTATAGTATCAACGTGGGCAAAAAAAGATATCTATGGTTTGAAGATAATTTTGGTTCAGTAGCATTAGATATAGATAATAAAAAATTGGCCAAAGTTAATTCTCCTCTTAAAGAAAAAATAAACATTCTTCCTAATGGTGCTTCTCATGGAGAAAGAGGTATCATCTCAGAAAGGTACTATCGCAAACAATTATCCCTGTCAAAAGATACGAGGGTCCGAATCTTAGATAGCTTACAAATTGATTATTAAACTCTCCATAGCTTGAAATGAAAAAAGAAACAGGTAAGGTCTTCTGCATTTTTGCAATTCTATTTTTAATAGTAATTGCAGTAAATGAATTCAGTAGAATGAGTATAAATGACGAACGTTTTACCATGTATGGATTGAAAGGGATAAACCCTAATCGAGCCATTGCCGACAAGTGCTCATGGGTGTGTCATTTTAAAACCAACCATTGCAGAGAAAACCATGTGAAGTTTTTAAAAAATCATTTCTCCGTAACAGACAAGCTCTACATGGAAGAAATCCACTTACTGGGCAAATTCAAGATCATCAAAAATGACAGCAAATTATTCTCTACGGGGCTGAATCAATTAGGTGTCTCAACGGAATACGCCAATTACGGTCTAGCAAACATCGTATTCCTGGTAATCTTGATCCCGTTTCTCATTTTATACTGCTTAGTCAAAGGTCTCACTATTCAAAAGGAAATCAAGAACTTATGTCGGAAATAATCATCAAGATATTCGGTAGTATATATATCTACCTCACGGATTTTATTATCAACTTAGCCAACATCACTGGAGGCTCTTATTATGAGTTAAATTTTCTATTCTTTTGCGTCCTCTACCCCTTGATTTTTTTAACTTCTATTGTTTATTTTTTGGTACAAAAACTGAGGTTATATAAGGTAAAAAGGAAAGTGAAGAGATGACAAAATCTGAAAAGATGCAATTGTTATATCAAACTTGGTGTAATCTTCTCCTAACTAGCTACACCCAAAACTAAATAATTCCAATTTGATTTTTCAGTGGGCGTCAATCGTCCCAAAGAGGAATGCGGCCTTTCATTGTTGTACATCCATGCCCACGCCTCTGCGTATTTTATTATCTGTGGGAGGTTGTCAAACCTATAGCCGTCCAGTACCTCCTGCCTGAATATCCTGTTAAACCGCTCGATCAAACTGTTGTGTGTCGGCTTTCCAGGCTGGATAAATTCCCATTGTTTGCCGTTTTTCTTACACCATTCGCGGATAGCTTCGGCGACAAATTCCGGTCCGTTGTCAGACCTAATTTTCTCGGGCTTGTGTAACCAATTCATTTTTACTTCCCAAAACAGGGAATACATATTGTTCTTCAACTTCAAAATGAGGCTTTAAATAACTAATCCAAAACCAATCCTAATATTTTTTTATTCTTTCAGGTTCGATATTCAGTTTGAAACCTTGCCTAATTTTCCAGCAGAGCAATAAGCCGTGATGGTGGTCACGGCTCAATGGTTTAAGGGCTTCGTTTCTTTTAATAGGATTAGGCATTCTTTAATTGCTTTTCAAGCTCAATAGCTTTTGGAAACAAAATGTTGTTCTCTAAGTGGATGTGTAAATGCAAATCGGCTTCAAATTCTTTAAGCAAGGCAAAAGTTACTCTATATGTATTACAAGCATCTTCGGGTGGAGTATAGTTATTGCTCAGGGTTTCTATTTTCCTGAAGCGTTCACCTTCGGTAGTGTGCTCGTGCATCATCATTTGAATGGGATTTTCTACCGTGCCAAAATGGGGAGCTTCTAGTTTAGTGTTTTCCTGTTTCGCCTTTGCCATTTTGCGAACAAATGGAAACAAAATCAATTCTTCTTTTTTCATATGTGCTGCTAATTCGCCAGCAGTTGCATTAAAGTGTTCATTAATTTCAAACAACTCAGGATGGCGGTCTCCGTGCACACGGCAAATTTTGTCCAAATAAGGTGTTATTTCCCGTGTTTTTTCTTCTACATAGCGGTGATGTTTTTTCTCAATGTAGTCTGCCATAAGGTCAATAGGCCAGGACTGATAGTCAATGGTGTTTTCTGATGTTGCTTTACTTACTTCGTTTAAATCTGATACGACTGAAGAAGCGTCAATTTCTTTCGACTCGCACGCATCTTGTATGGTTCTATTGCCTTGACAACAAAAGTCAATGCCATATTTTTTAAAAACCGAGGCTGCACGATAATCTTGTGCCACCAATTCACCAATAATGTTATTTTCTTGAATGTTCATTTTATATTGTTTTATATGTTATTGTTTATTTTCCCAATTCGTTATTACATCATTGTTCCACAACGTGGGGAAGAATTTTCGTTGTTGAAACTTTGTATGCAAATATTTTTTCCAATCGTTGCCACCAGTTGCGGCTTTGTTTTTATTTTTTAGGTCAAGGTAGTGTTGAGCAGTTTCAAGGTGTACCAGTGGCCAAACTACGTTGTACAAGTGATCAAACTCTTTTAGTTTAGCTCTAAGCGTATCTGAACAATTTGGCATATTCAATACTTTATCTTCTAAGGTAGAACCTTGGGTCTTATTAGCCATAGCAATTAATCGGTCTAAATATTTTTCTTCAAACTGTAGAAGTGTGAGTGACTTTTTGCCTTCTTCGTTGACTAGATTTTCAAGTCTAGTACAATAGATTTCAATCCATCGAAAAGTAACGGATTGAAAACCGCTAGCAGGAGTCAATGTACTACGGAAGGTATTGTAGTAGTCATAGTTCATTCCGTATTTCATTTCATCAAACGAGCCAATGGGCATATTTGTGTATCGATTCAATTGTTCCAATTTCTCCAACCAAACACTTTCTTCATAAGGGTCATAGACCAATTGTTTGATTTCGCGCACTATCATTTTGAGGAACAGTTTCTTTACCTGATGGTACATCATAAAGATTTCTACGTCTTTATTATTAGTTCTTGGTTTTTTGAAGTGAAAGAAGTGTATCTACTTCTACATAATCCCAGTAATTAATGGGTTTGGCGCGAAGCAAACCTTTTAGATACGTTTCGGGATTTTCATCAAATTGATTATTTTTTCATCGCTCATGTTGGTGTGTTTTTAAAAAGTGTTAAACCAAAAAATGTTAGACTCGCTACTTTAACTAGTTCTATGCCTACATAATAAAAATGCAGATTGGAAGGAGGTACAATTTGACCTTGTATATATAATTCTGCTCGTGCATCCAGTGCAGGTAGGAGCCAAAATGTTTGTATAAATAAAAGCGTTAGAGGTATTGCAAAAGCTAGGTTTTTCCATTTCAGAATATCTGAATAATTCCAAAAAATATTGATGATGACAGCCAGAGCAAACACCAATTCAACTTTATTGAGGGCATTAAAAACCAATCTGCCAATGCCCAAGCCTAAAGGCACAGTAATGCCAGGAGCACGAAACTTCAACCAGGCTTCCATAAAACTGATAGCACAGATAAACCCTATCCAAACGAAAGTGGAAATAAGAGCTATGGGCATTTTTACTACTGTCATAGCAATGGGATTGAAGGATTATTTTTGTAATACTCTATTTTTGAATGAAACATTTCTGCCATACGTTGCCCTTGCCATTTCATACGTTCTGCTTTTTCTCCTGCAAAGTTTTCATCAACAGTTTCGTAAAACAATTTTAACCATTGATTGAAATGTTCAATGCCAACAGGAAGTTTGGCGTGTGGTAAAAACGGACTACCGTAGTAGGTGTGTTCATCCAACAAAACCGTTTGCCAAAAACGGTACATTTTTTCTAAATGTGCTGGCCAACGGTCTTGAATAACATCATTGAAAACATCTTTCAATTGTTTATCATTACGAACTTTATCGTAGAAACAATCCACTACCAATTTTACATCATCAAGATTTATTATGTCAATCATTTCTAAATTCATTTTCTGTTTTCCAATAATTATTAGCTGCTGCAATGGTTTGAAACTCTATGGCAACTACATTGGCAGAGGCAATGAGTTGTGCAGTATCATTGGCATAATCGTTTCGTAGCTTATTTCGGTATCTGTTTGTATGGCCGCAATAGATTTTCTTGCCATTTTTATAGCTAGTTCTCGACCTTCTTGGGGCGAGTTTGTGATTAAGGTTTCTAACCAAATTTCCTTATTTTCCATTTTTAATTGTTCTTTGTTGAATTATAAACTAAAATTTGTGATGGTATAAAAAGCTGCCCAACCCAAAAAAGCAACAAGCAAGATCCAAAGCCAACTCGGGATACTCTGCGGGGTTTCACTTCCTTCAATGAAAAATTTCTTTTGATTTCCTTTGTCATAAGCATTAATCATGAGCGGAATAACTCCATCAACAACGCCATTATCACTCAATCCTTCTACCGAAATAGCTGGACCATTTTTGACAATAAATTTTATTTTTCGAATACCTTCTCTGCCTGTGGGAGATTTGCTAATGAGTTTTAAGGTATGCTCTCCATCCGTTAATTTGCTTGTGTCCAAATCAAATTGTACAGGTGGAACCAACTCCGCAATGGGTTGTTGTTCATCATCCAAAAAAAGTTTGATTTTGCTTTTATATTCTTCCATCTTATTTAATTTCTTAAGATTGATTGTTTGATATGGTCATTGTTTTTCTCACCGGGTTTTATCAGATATTTTATTGAGTAAATCAAGGTCAAAACCGTGATAAGCGAAATAATGGCAATGATTACCCAATCCCAATTACTTTGCGGTCCTACTCCGTGGGTTAACCCTTGTGTTATTTTAGGTTGTTGCTTTTCGCACACAGGGCAAGCGATAGCAATTTGAGCTATAAAAATGACAAGTACAGATATGAGATATTTTACTTTCATCTTGTTATTTGTTCGATGTTAATTTTATAAAATCCATTATTTTTTTCACTTCTTCAGGAGTTACCGTTTTGGCATTATTGCCCCAACTGGTTTTTTCGTGATTAATAATGGCTGTAACTTCTTCTGGAGTTAAGTTATTATCCAAGCCAACTGCATTCATCACAGCATATTCTGGTCTGGCATCATAACCAAGCATTATAATATTGACAAATAATTCAAGGTCATCACCCAAAACTATCGGGCTTCCTTTTAAAGGAGGGAATGCACCTTTTAGTCCTTCGCCATTGGCTTGATGGCAACTCATACAATTGTTTGTGTACAATAATTTTCCGTCAGGAAGTTTGGTGCTATTTTCGTTTATCACCACTGGCATTTCTTTTTTCTTGTACAAAAATTCCATTGGTGTTTTTCCGTCAGGCAAAGGTGTTTGTTTAAGGCTTTGCAGATATGCTACTAAATGGAGTGCTTCTTGCGTGGCAATAATTTTTCCATTAATACCTTTTCTATACGCATCAGGAACTACTACTTCAACATCTTTTTCGCCTAACTCATTTTTCACTTCAAATAGCCAAGGGTAGGCTGGCATTATTGATTTTTCTACTACGGCTCTGGGCTGAAAGAGATGTAATAAGTTCCAAGCTAAACTTGGTTGTCTTGAACCGATATTGGTCAAATCCGGACCGGTTCTTTCTGTTCCCATTAATGTAGCGGTATTTGTCCAAAAATCTGTTCTCGAAATGCCAGCATAATCGGCTGGTATTCCGGGTCTGTTGCCCCAAATATTATCCATCTCCACATTTCTCACCTGCTGTGTATGGCAAGCCACACATCCGTTGGCAATAAAAACTTTTTTACCGAGATAGGCTTCTTGACTCAATGGCTCATATCCGGGCAAAGGAGAATTATTTTCCTGATTATTTATGGCAGGCATTATGGCAACAATAATTGTTAGCCCAACAAATAGCCCCAGTGCCGTTCTGAACAGTTTTTTATGATTGTCGAAAAAATCCATTTCGTATATATTAATTTGTTACTTCTTGATTGTCCAGTGCAACCTTTGCATTTAGAATGTCTTTGGGGGAGCTTGGTATTTCTATTTCTTCTTTCTTTTTTACCATAACATAAAAATTGTAGGCAAACAAAATGTGAGAAAGCCACATCAAAGAGCCACCAATGGCACGCCATAACCAATAGGGAGCCATCAATTCTACACTTTCAATAAATGATTTAGTACCTTCCATCCACATCAGCCCCCTTAGTGTTGAACCATACATTAAAGGGAATGTATAGAACAGCAATCCAATTAATGCCAACCAAAAATGAGCACCTACCGTAATTTGAGGCGGTTCATTTCCGGTCAATCTTGGCACAACGGTATATATGAAGCCCCAAAGCATAAAACAGATGATACCATACATTGTAAGGTGCGAATGGGCTACGGTAAAATCGGTAAAGTGCCATATTAAATTGGTAAACTTGAAGGCTTCGGCAGTTCCTTGTAATGAGCCTGTAAAGTAGAAGATAATACCAATCAAATAAAACGGTAAGGTATAGCTACCTGAAAGTTTATGCCAAGAACCTTTAAAAGTCATTAAAAAGTTTGTAGTACCTGCAACAACAGGTATTACCATTCCTGCACTACCAACAATGGCAACAGTCTGCAACCACCAAGGTATTGCACTAAAAATAAAATGATGCGTTCCTATTAAAGTATAAAACAGGATTTGAATCCAAAACGCCAATATTCCTAAACTATATGAATAAATGGGCTTGTTTAATTGTTGAGGAAGGAAGTAATACATCAATCCAAGATTGAAAAGCATAAACCACATACCCACACCTTGGTGCATATAGTAACCTTGTATAATTGTTTCGCCTAAGCCATTTTGCCAACTTGGCCAATACGCAATTACGGCAATCACCAGTAGAAACATCATTGCGGAAATAATGTACCAATTGGAAACATAAATTTCTTTGGTTGTTCTTTTGGCTATGGTTTTATAAAAATTTCGTAGTGAAATGATAACTGCAATACCAAACAACGCCATTACTGGCCAAATGTATTCTCGGTATTCACCGCCACCATTGTTGATGCCTGCCATTAAAAACAAACTTCCAAGAATAACCGAAGCATTTACGAGAATGAGGGTTCTATAGCCTGTTTTAATACTTGCAATTGGCACATTGCTCACTCTTGGTATGACATAATAAGCTAAGCCCAACATTGCCAATGAAGCCCAACCCCAAAATACGGCATTGGTATGTACAGGTCGTAATCTGCCAAAGCTTAACCAACTGTAATGGTCAACATCAGGAGCAACAAATTTGATTCCAACATATTCGCCAACCGTAGTGCCGAACAATAACCAAAAAGTGGCACAACCCAAATACCATAGAATAAGTTTGGTTAAATCGGGTTCAATGTAAGGTCTTGCTTGACTTTTTTTCTTTTGCTCAATAAATCGCAATGAACTCGCTTCCCTCACATTATCAATCAAACCTTTTGCATCAATAGGTGTTGTATCGCCTGCTAATTCATTATTAGAAAGAGAAAATTCAAGTTGCTTTTTTCGAAGCTCTAATTTTTGAACTTCTTCGGGACTTAAGTTCTTGATATATTCATTGAATTTTTCGAGTTCTTTTTTCTTTAAGAAATTCTTGAGAACTTTCTTTGCTTTAATGATTACCAATATTGACGCAACAATTATAGGTATTGCTATCAGTAATAGTGTGATGATGATGCCCGATTCGCTGAATAAATTTTTTGGTTCCATTTTTTATATGTATTGGATAAATTTGTCCACTATTTGTTCAAATTTTTTTACCGCTTTAAAAATGTTAAGCCCTTCTCAAAATCAGTTGCTAAGGTTTTTACAGTTGTAGTTTCAAGCATTTTTTTAAGTTCTTCTCTGATTAATTTAAATTGATTATGCACAGGACAAGGTTTGTTTTCATTGCATTTTTTTAAACCTAAACCACATCCAGTATAAACCGCATCACCATCAATAGCATAAACAATAGAACACAATTTTACTTTTTCCAATTCTGTTTTATCCATTGAAAAACCACCCGTAGGCCCTTTGTCTGACTTGATAATACTATTCTTAGAAAGTTTTTGAAGAATTTTTGAAGTATAAGCTGTTGGAGATTCAATTGCCTTGGCAACATCTTTTAGGCTGACCTTACGATCAACAAGCGATTGTTGAGCTATATATATTGCAGCTCTAATGCCGTACTCACAAGCCTTTGAAAACATATTTTTCTTTTTATCGATGCAAAGATAACTACCTTTCTTAAATAGTGGACATTTTAGTCCAATATTTTTTCAACAATAGAGAATAATTATAGACAGAGGTATGGAAAATTGGCTCTTTTGCAAAACCTTGGTATCCGCCCGACCAAGTGCATATTGCTTATTCTGAATAGGAGGCGGATCTATGTGTCATGAGCACAGAAGAAAAAAGAGAGAGGATGCTTTCGCTGGTTGAGGATTGGAAAGTGAGTGGATTGACCCAAAAAGCATTTGGCCTATTGTAAGGGATCAACGTTTCGACCTTGCGTTCTGGGTCTTCAAGTCCAAGGAACAGGAAGCCGGTAGCAGAGGTTTTATGCCCTCCGGATCAGCTGTGAAAGGGGAACAAATAGAGATTATCTATCCTACGGGGGTGAGGCTGAAAGTACCGCGCGATTTTTCTCTGATATCGCAGCTTATCCGATTGTGTCACCATGTAACCCTCCCCAAAAATAGGACAAGTTAAAACGCAACACTAAAGGTTTAACTTTAACTTGTAACAATGAAAAAGAGTAAGCACTCAGAACATCAGATTGTGAAAGTACTCGGAGAGTACGAGAACGGTCGTAAGGTAGAAGACATCTGCCGGGAATTAAATATTCACAAAGCCACTTTCCATAACTGGAAGAAGAAGTATTCAGGGATGAGTGGGACGGATCTGGCAGAACTAAAATCTCTTCAACAGGAGAATGCCAGATTAAAGAAGATGTATGCTGATCTAGCCCTGGATCACGCCGTTCTCAAGGACGTACTATCAAAAAAGTTTTAGGGCCTTTTGAAAAGCGAGTGGTGGTGAATTATATCGTAAACGAGTATGGCATGAGCATTCAAAAGGCCTGTAAGATCATGGATTTAAGTCGTTCCGTTTATTACTATTCTTCTGTAAAAGACGATACAGAAGTAAGAGGAAAGCTACTAGGTCTAGCCGAAAATCATCCGAAGGAGGGTCAGGATAAGATGTATCAAAGGATACGGAATCAGGGCCTTAAATGGAATTACAAGCGTGTCCGCAGGATTTACCTTCTATTGGGTCTAAACCTTCGTCAAAAGACTCGCAAGAGGCTTCCTGCACGTGTTAAAGTACCGTTGATTCAGCCGGAAGGCATCAATCATACTTGGAGCATGGACTTCATGCATGATGTTCTTGGCAATGGCCGGAAGATCAGAATTTTGAATATCATCGCTGATTATAACCGGGAAGCTCTGACCGTAGAGGCTCATTTCAGTATACAGTCGAACATGGTAGTTCAAAGTCTGGAGGATCTAATCGCATATAGAGGTAAGCCTACCCAAATCAGAGTTGATAACGGCCCTGAATTTATTGCAAATGTGTTGGCTGACTGGTGTAGAGAGAATGACATCAGACTCCTTTATATCCAGCCCGGAAAGCCCTTTCAGAATGGATAACGTTTTAACCGAACTTTTAGAGCATCTATACTGGACGCTTATGTGTTTGAAAATATCCATCAGGTCAGAATCCTGGCAGAAGAATTTATGAAGGATTATCATACCCAAAGACCGCATGAATCGCTAGGAGGATTCACCCCGGAAAAGTTTAAAAATTTGAGCACTTCATTTCCAGCAGGGGGAGCTAGCTCCCCCTGCTGGAAGAACAATAAATCAATATCTTTGTTTAATTATACTATGTCCTAAAAAGGGGAGGGTTACATTATTGCGTTTCAGAAAAGAACGTCTTTGGAAGGAAGAGACTACTATGTCATTCAGTTACAATCAGATGAAATTGAACTGCTGGTGTCAAAGAACACCGGAAGGCATTATGCCACCCTCAGAAAATGCTGGATGTCTACTACGTTCGATGAACAAACCTGTAAGCTGATGTTGGGTAAGAAAATGCCCGGAACAATCTTGAAGGAACAATGTGATCCGTATTCGTTCGTAATCGAAGATACAGGCGAAGAAATAACCCTGAACCATCGGAATACATATTCACCTGTGGAATCCGAAGAAGGAAAAGTAATTGGTGAGCTTCAGGAAGCATGATTTGACTCAGCCAACCAAAATCTCTCCTATATATGTATTTGTTTGGGTAGGTTTAGTTATAAATCTATATCTATAGAGATAACCAAAACAATATGTATATAAGGGGTAGTTGTTTTGGTTGTCTCACTTTTCTTTTTTCTCTTCTCAGCTCAAACCTTTGCTCATTCAAAAATTTAATATTTTCTTCGTCACCTCGTCAAATTTACTGAAATAGTAAAGAGAGAAATAATAGTATTACTATTTTGAAGTTGTAACTAACCTGTAGAGTAACCTACTTTGTTCAATCCTGTGAACATTTTTCAATTTCTGTTCGCCATGTACTGATTGTACTTTTCAGTGTACCACCACCTCTAAGTGAAGGTGTTGGCAAGACAGCATTGTAAATACTAAGCTCATTACAATGATTACTAATTTGACACCATTGTTCCCATATTCTCCGTATCCCATTATCAGTTCTTCGTGTAAAAAATACTCCCTTTAAACTATTCCTTCTCGAAGTTATATACTTAATTATATCATCTGTATTAAAGTCAATATTGAATATATATTGACCATTTTCCCTTAAATCCAGATTTTTATCTTGAAACCCATTTGTCAATAGTTGAACATGTTGATCGTTTTCTTGGTCTGCATTTTCAATATTTTTAATTAAATCTGTTAACCCAATAAGATTTTGTTCGCAGAATGAAAGCCATTCTGGTTTTCCCTTGTCAATTAGACAATTTCGATTGAAAGCGTGAGGACAAATACACCAAAAAAAGTTTGTTTCTCTGCCATAAAAATACTCTGCATTGTTTTCATTTTCAGCATTCCAACTTGGATTAAATGTGCCAATGAAGAGATACTCGACAAGGTTCTGATTAGGAATTAATTCGTCATAAAATCTATGGAAACACGGCATAATTATAATTTCTTTTTTTAGGGTTGCCCATTTAGTTATCGTAGGCCAATACCATTTTAGCGGTAAGCGGTTTGTGTTTGACCACTCTGTCTAATAATCTATCCAGAATGATCTTTCTGTGATTACGCCTATTGAATCTAAAAAAGTACTCGTCTATATACTTTTGCAAATATTTTGGCTCACAATAAGCATGCGTTCCTCTAAGCCATCTTTTGAAGTTTAGGATTTAGGTGTGCAATACAGGAAAGTTCGTTCGTTTGTTAGATAGAATATGTTTCAGCTCGGGATAATCCTCTTTCAATGGCTTATATGAAGCCCATTTATCGGTGACTACCTTTGCCTCTTTAGAAATATGCTCTTCAAAAATTGGCTTTAGTGATTTTGTCGAAAAATCATCTATAACTTTTGCATAGGCCCTGCCTGCCTTGCCTTCTCTAATCTCAACGGCTACCACTAAACGTACTTTACTTTCACTTTTACTTCGACCTTGTTCTCCTTCTTTCGGAGTGCCTATTTCAAACTCATCGACATGTACTTCTCCCTCCAATGAGTAGCTCTGACTACTTTCCATAGCAGATTGAAGTTTTTGACGAAACAACCATGCCGTCTTTTGATTAACCCCAAAACGTTCTGCCAGCCAAATACTACTTAACCCTTTCTTCGAAGTAGAAATTTCATAAACCATCTCAAAGGCCTTAAGGATACCAAACTTCAGATTATGAAACAAAGTACCACTGGTAGGCGACTCATCATATCCACATTTACTGCATCTACGGTTGTGATGTTGCTTACCTTTGATATAGATTTCACTCTCACAGCGAGAACATTTATATCCTGACTCCCACTTTAAGTCCGAAAGAAATTTATAACAGCCCTTTTCGGTCGAAAAACGAGTGTTAAACTCTTCTCTGCTTAGCTCTTTTAGTATCTTCATTGTACCTCTATCTGGATACAATTTACAAAATAATATACTCATAAACAACTATTTGAGATATAAATGGGTAGTCCTATGCTTTTTAATAACTTTTAAATAGTTAATGCTGTAAGATACTTAAAACCAATAATAATAAGTCTATTCTACTCTCTGGTTCAACCCATTCTTTTTGCTCTAACATGGAAACCTTTTTTTTGATTCCAGTCATCGCCCATTTCGTTGGTAAAAGCATTCTGTTTTATCCCTAGGAATTCCCTTAATCACTTGATATCTCTGCCCTGGTATACTTTCATTGAGGTATGAGTAGATTATACCTGTGATATTATCACTGATAATACTTATGTCTAAAAATACTGGACAAACATACGTATTCTATATATAAAAATGGTAAAATGAGGTATGAACTACAAGAAGACTTAATTACATAAAAAATAGCACCTTATGAAAAACTTTTTCCGCAAGATAGTGAGTAACCATTGCAAATTTCTTAAGGTGATGATAGTGAGGATGTCAGTACAATTATTTTATGTACTTTAGCAAAGTATTAAATTAACTGTATAGGTCAATGCAAGAAATCATATATAAAATTGACAATTGGACGATAACTAAGATCATAGGAGGATTTGTGGGTGTTTTGACAATTTTAGGAACCATTTTTTCTAAATGGCTTTTGACAAAATTAACTCAAGCAGGACAGCATAATTATGACAAACGACTTGAAGATCTTAGAGGTCAAATTAATAGAAATAATGGAATATTAAGTTCCATAATCCAAAACTATTTTTCCTCTTCGCAAAAACTACTAGATAAGAAAATCGAAGTCTATGACTTATTATGGTCTTCGATCTTAAAAATTAGAGATGAACTTCCCTCCGGAATCTCTCTGCTCTATCAAATATCATCTGACGATGAACTTAATAAGAGTACAGCATTTAATTATTTTAATGATAATCCTAAGTTAGGACCTCAACTTAAAACTTATAAAATTGAAAAAGATGTGATGCCAATTGTTGAAAATGAAAGGACGTTAGTCCCGTATAGGCCTTTTCTAAGTGACAATTCGTATAAATTATACTCCACATACTATAGTTTAATAGGACGCATGACATTTCAATTCATTCAGAATTACTCAAATTCAAAAATTTATAATTGGAAAAAAGATGATCATTTAATAGGCATCTTGGCGGTCACATTAACAGAAAAAGAAATTGAGCATATAAAAAGTTTAAAGGTAGGTGCATTTACCGTATTAACAGAGCTGCTCGAGTACAAAATCCTACAAGACATCAAAAATAATTTAAGTATGGGTGAGACAAGTGAAAGTACTATTGAACATATAAGAGATATTGAAAAAATGCTAAATGCTATGACTAAATGATAAAAAGACTTCTACACTTTTAGATTGCTTTCATAATTCTTAATATAGAAAAATGTAAGTTATACCCCTATTCTTAATAAGAATCTTGCAGAGCGAACTCATCCGGGTTTGCTCTTTTTTTCCACTTCAAATCAAACGTTTATGATAATTGAACTCGCAAAACGAGAACAGGCCAAGATTAAGATTGGCTTGCAGGGGCCTAGTGGCTCCGGAAAGAGCTATTCGGCTCTTTTATTGGCTCATGGCCTGACCAATGATTGGTCAAAGATCGTAGTTATTGACACGGAAAATAAGTCCTCCAGTCTCTATTCACACCTGGGAGACTTTAACATCCTTGATCTGAAACCTCCTTATAGCCCAGAAAGGTACATCGAGGCTATTAATCTGTGTGTAAGGCATGGTATGCAGGCCATTATTATTGATAGTATAACAATGGAATGGGAATATATCCTTGATGCTCATTCCCAGCTTACCGGTAACTCTTATACAAACTGGGCAAGGTTTACACCTCGACATCAGAAATTCATTCAGGCTATCCTGCATTCTGATATCCACATTATCTGTACACTCCGGTCTAAACAGGATTATGTTCTAACGGAAAATGAGAAAGGTAAACTGGCTCCTGAAAAGGTGGGTATGAAGGCCATTCAGAGGGATGGAACAGATTATGAGCTTACACTGATGTTTGAGCTGGATATCAAGCATAATGCTATCACCACCAAAGATCGCACAGGTCTGTTTTCAGGGAGATTACCCTTTCAGATCACAGAAGAAACAGGCAGAGAGATTCTGAACTGGTGTCAGACAGGAGAAATAGCCGTAAGAGACTATGAGACCCTGATTAAGAGCTGTAATAGCCTACAGGAGCTTCTTTCCCTGTTTGAAAGTGTCTCCAAAGAGGTGCAGCAGCAGTTTAAACCTGATTTCAATCAAAGAAAACTCCAATTAACCCCAAATTATGTTCAAAATGGAATTAGTTAAAGTAGATCGTCACCTCGTCACCGGGGAGCAGTCATCTACAGAACTGCCGTTCATAGTGGCCAATACCAGTCCTATGAATATGTTTGAACTGGAACATGAGCATATCATTCCGGTTTTTGTAAAGGATAATGAACCTGTGATATCGCATCAGGATTTCATTAACTGTGTTCAGGAAGTATCAGGACAGGTATTCCCTCATGAGACCATTTTAAAGCCCTCTATTCGTGTTTCTCACCCCATCAAAGGCAGAATACCCGAAGCGAAAGATAAGCCAGCCAAGGAGTTGTTAGAGCATGAAAAAACCATCTACTATGAGAGAATGGCCTTTGTGCTGGAAATACCCTCTATCAGTTCTACTATTAACGGCAATAAGCTCAATCTGACCATAGGAGGAATTAAGGCCTATAATTTGGATAACTTGTATAACCGGAAAGGAGCTGATGAACATTTCAAAGTATTCATTGGCTTTCAGAATAAAGTCTGCTGCAATATGTGTATTTGGTCAGATGGCTATACAGGAACGATCAAGGCAAGAAGTATCACGGAGCTGATGAAGCAGATATTTGCTTTGTTTGTGGAGTACAATATCGAGAATCAGCTTACACTCTTGAGGCAGTTCCCGGAATACTATCTTACAGAAAGCCAGTTTGTAACCTTTTTGGGAAGAACGAAGCTGTATCAGTACCTGCCTGCACAGGAGAAGAAAACTTTACCGGAGTTTATGTTCGGAGAGAATCAGTTAAGCATGGTAGCCAGAGATTACCTGGCTGATGAAGATTTTAGCAGGACAGATACAGGAGATATAAGCCTTTGGAATCTGTATAACCTCTTTACAGGAGCCAATAAGATGTCTTACATTGATAGTTTCCTGAATCGGGGACTTAATGCCTCACAGGTTATTCATCACCTGACAGAATCTTTTAACAAAAATGAGCCGAGCTGGTTTCTCAGATGAACAGACCGTTTAAAGTAATAGACCCGTTCTCGATATTATTTGTGGACAGGTCAGGGAAACTAAGGAGGGCATATTGCCCTTTTTTTGTGCGCTGTAGGAGCCCTGTAGATAGATACGTTCTCAATCAGATGGTAGCTGTTGAAATGGTAAAGAGTAATGGAAAGGAAAGCTCCATTGAGTTTCTTATATCCGGTAGAAGTTACCAGCACCATTTTTTTGAGATTATGAGCTGAATGCTATAATGGACTCCACTGACTTAGTAACGGAAATAATTTTTAAGATTATTTTTCCTGTCCTTTAATTTTTAAAATTAGAGGGCAGGAAACGTTCTAATTTCTTAAATTAATAATCAAAAATGTTGGGCAAAATGTTGGGCAAGTAAAAAGAAAAAGGAGTCGGACGATTGTCTAACTCCTTGATAGTTAAGTGGTCCCACCTGGGCTCGAACCAGGGACCACCTGATTATGAGTCAGGTGCTCTAACCAACTGAGCTATAGGACCGGCGGTTAAAAGTGTTGCAAAGATAGAGGAAAAGGGCCTTTTCTGCAAATGTGAAAAACTATTTTTTCGAAAAAATATCCTCCAAACCCTGCAAAGCTCCTAAGATCAGACACTTGCTATTCCTTCTGGGTCTGCTGAGCAGATATACCGGTGTATCTATCCCCGTGAATAATAATCTTGTCCAACAGAGATTGCAAAGAACTCCACTCCTCATCTGAAAAATCAATTTCCCTAGCGGCAAAATTTTCCTGCATATGCGCCCATTTGGTCGTGCCAGGAATTGGAACTATCCAGGGCTTCTGATGCAAGAGCCAGGCTAAAGCTACCTGCGCCACCGTTAATCCCCTTTGATCTCCAAATTCCTTCAAAGTATCTATCAAAGGCCAGTTCGCCACCACCAATTCCTTCTGATATCGGGGCAAAGTGGACCTATTGTCATTCAATGCATTATATTTCGTCCTCTCATTCAAATACCCCGTAATCATCCCCCTGCTCAGAGGACTGTAAGGCACAAAACCTACCCCTAATTCTTCACATGTACCTAGTATCTCCACTTCCGGTAAACGCGTCATCAATGAGTACTCACTCTGTACAGCCGTCACCGCCTGCTCTTTATGTGCCCTCCTCAATACCCCTGCACTGCATTCACTCAATCCAAAATGCTTCACCTTTCCCTCCGTTATCAACTCCTTCACCGTTCCTGCCACCTCCTCAATAGGCACCTTTGGGTCTACTCTATGCTGGTACAACAGATCTATATAGTCAGTCTGTAAACTCCTAAGTGAATTTTCAACCACTCTACGTATGGTTTCCGGTCGGCTATCAAGACCCTCTGAAGGTTTACCGTTGATAAATCCAAATTTAGTAGCTAGGACAATGTTCTTACGAAAAGACTTTACACCCTTGCCTACCAGTCTTTCATTCGTCAATGGCCCGTAGGCCTCCGCGGTATCAAAGAAGGTAATGCCCGCCTCATAAGCATTGCGCAGCAACTTCAAACTTGCCTTCTCGTCAGGGACAAAACTCCGATGATAACTCATCCCCATACACCCCAAACCCAGAGGGGATACTTTTAATGCAGCCTTGCCTTGACCTAAAATTCTGTATTGGAAATCTTTTGGGCAAAATGAACCTAGAGCTAAAACCCCACCTATTGCAGCACTACTGAAGATAAATTCTCTCCTACTATTCATAATGATCGTTTATTTTTTAGCGAATCTCCGAAAAGTAGACGGTATCAGTCTTCTATAAATTACGGAATCTTATACCCATTTTACTCAACTCTAGTAAACCTCGTGGTCCTGCCCACTAAGGAAACCCCTATGTACCCCCGCACATTCAAGGTGTTCTTACCCGCCCATTTAATAGTGGCGGAATAGGTCTTGCCGGATTTAGGATCATAGATCTGACCTCCCTTCCAATCCTGCCCATCGGCCGTGAAGCCCTTCAAAAAGGTCAAACCTACCAAGGACTTATCTCTCAACTTAGGGTCCGGATTGTTCTTATCTTTCACATCTCCGTCCTTCAGCCATACTACCTTCCCGTATAGCTTCCCCCCTTGTTCGTAAAACTGGATCTTACCCTCTTTCTCCTCATTCCACCATTGCCCTTGTGTGATTTCCTGAGCACGAACCTGAATGGCCATTAGAACACAGAAGAAGAACAGATATTTTTTCATGATTTGAGTTTTATTTTCTTATAAAGATAGAAAATAATCTGAGGGACTAAAATGCCTATCAGCGCCCCTACGATCACATCACCAGGATGGTGAACCCCCACATAGATGCGGGAATATCCCATCAAGGTAGCCCAGGCTAACAGCACCCAGAACAATCGCTTGTTTTCAGAAAAGACCAAACTAAAGCCCATAAATATTCCAAAGGCATTAGCCGCATGGGAAGAAGCAAAACCGTATTTGCCTCCACAATTTCCTACTAAGATCATCTCGTTCAGATAGTCGTGACAAGGGCGCAGTCGGGCGAAATTAGGCTTCATAATGCCAGAAGCGACATAATCACTAACCCCTACTCCTATTGCTATTAGAGCCACAAACACCAAAGCCTGCTTCCAGTGAAAACTTCGAAAAAGCATCACCAACAGAATCAATACCACGGGTATCCATGACTTGGCATTGGTATAAATCAAAAAGAATTTATCCCAAAAAGGAGTATGGTAGCCGTTCAAAAAGATGAACAACTGCTTATCCCAATCCAGTAGGCTTTCCATTACAAGAATTTCATAACCTTACGCACTTCTTCCATGGTCTTACGCGCTACCTCTTCTACCTTCTCCTCTCCTATTCTCAACTGCTTTTCCAGTGCTTCAGTGTCGTTAAAGTAATAATTATAGATTTCTCTGTGCTTGGCAAAACGGGTCAATAAGGTTTCAAACAACTCTTTCTTCGCATGACCGTAACCGTATCCACCGGCAAGGTAATTTTGACGCATGGTCTCCACCTGCTCAGGTGTCCCCACCAAACTAAATATCTTGAAGGTATTGTCCGTATCCGGATTCTTAGGCTCTTCCAGAGGAGTTGCATCAGAAACGATCTTCTTCACTACCTTGTTCAACTCGTTCTCAGGAAGGAAGATGTCAATGTAGTTGTTGTACGACTTACTCATCTTCGCTCCGTCAATGCCCGGAATGGTCATCACCTCTTCATTAATAAAAGGCGCTGGGATCTTAAAGACCTCACCGTATACTCGGTTAAAGACTTCCGCTATATCCTTAGCTATCTCTAAATGTTGCTTTTGATCCTTTCCTACCGGCACAAAATCCGCCTGATACAGGATGATATCCGCTGTCATCAAAACCGGATAGGTAAATAAACCTGCATTCACGTCAGAAAGCTTTTCCGACTTATCCTTAAACGAATGAGCATTCGCAAGCATAGGATAAGGAGTAAGACAGTTCAAATACCACATCAATTCCGTATGGTATGGCGCCAATCTGGATTGTCTATAGAAAAAGGATTTCTCCGGATCTAATCCGCAAGCTAGCCATGCACATGCCACCGCCCGGGTATTTTCTACAAGCACCTGCGGATCTTTTATGGTAGTAAGAGAATGTAAATCAGCAATAAATAAATAGGATTCGTTTTCCGGTTTCTTTGATAGAGCCACAGCCGGTTCAATAGCCCCAAGGATGTTTCCTAAGTGGGGGCGACCCGTAGCTTGGATCCCCGTCAATATTCTCGCCATACTCCTTTGGATAAAATTCGATTCTACAATATATTTCACAAAAATATAGAAAATACATGATCAAGGCTTCAACTTTCGCTTTTTTAAGAGCGCTAACGGATAATAACACCAGGGAATGGTTCCAGGAACATAAATCGGAATTTGAAGCTGCAAAAGACAACTTCACCCAATTCTCTGACAGCATCCTTAAGGAGCTAAAAGAGGTGGAGCCAAAATACTATGATACCCAGATCAAAGACTGCATATTCCGCATCTACAGAGATGTGAGATTCTCCAAAGACAAGAAACCGTATAAGATACATCTGGCCGCTGCATTCGGAGAAAACGGTAAGAATTCAGGAAAAATAGACTACTATTTCCATCTCCAAGATCAGGAAACCTTCTTGGGTGCCGGAATCTGGAACCCTACTGCAGAGGAATTGGCTACGTTCCGACAAGAGATCGACTACAATCCGGAAGAACTTAAAAACATTATTGAGGATTCAGAATTCAAAAAACACTTTCCACTGGTACACGGTGAACAACTCAAACGTGCACCTAAAGGCTATGCAGAAGATCATCCGGAGATCCATCTGCTCAAATACAAATCCCTGTTCTTTATGAAAAAGTTCACTAACGAAGAAGTACTTTCTCCTGATTTCAAAGAAAACTTGCTGAAACACATAGAGAGATTAAAGCCCTTCGTAGATTATCTGAATGAAATCCTCTACGAAGGGTAAACTATTATTTTGAACCAAGGATGGCTTGAGTAAAGTCTTGAATAAGGTCATCTATATCTTCCAAACCTACGGATACGCGCATGCTACCTTCATAGATGCCTAAACCGTATTTATCTTCGGTTGGCACCTTGGAATGCGTAGTCGTAAATGGATTGGTAATGGTGGTTCTGCTATCCCCTAGATTTGAAGTCAAAGAAGGAATAGTAAGTAATTTGGTAAATCTAACTACTCTCTCAAATCCACCTTCTAATTCAAATGTAACTAAGGCTCCACCGGCACTCATCTGCTTTTTAGCCAAATCCTTTTGCTTAAAAGAATCAAGGAAAGGGTAATTCACTTGCTTTACTCCTTCCACTTTTTCAAGAGCAGTAGCCAAAGCAAGGGCATTACTACAATGTCTTTCCATTCTCAAATGCAAGGTTTCCAAACTTTTGGATAATACCCAAGCATTGAAAGGAGATAAAGCCGGTCCGGTTTGACGGGTGAAGAATCTCACTTTTTCTATCAATTCTTTGGTACCTACCACTACTCCACCTAGAACACGCCCTTGACCATCCATAAACTTGGTCGCCGAGTGTAAAACCAGGTTGGCGCCAAATTGGCTTGGAACCTGCAATACTGGTGTTGCAAAGCAATTGTCTATACAATAGATTAAATCATGCTTCTTCGCAAGTCTGCCTATCATCTCCAAATCCACGATTTCAAGTCCGGGGTTAGAAGGAGTCTCTAAGTAGATCATCTTAGTATTCTCCTGAATGGCCGCTTCCCATTCTGATTCCGGTGCGGAAGCATCAACATATGTGTAGCTAATCCCCCATTTCACCAGGATCTGAGTGATAATCTGGTGAGAAGAACCAAACAATGCTTTTGAAGAAACCAAATGGTCACCTGCAGAAAGATGCGCCCCAAAACATGCAAACACCGCTGCCATACCCGTCCCTGTGGCTACTCCGTCTTCTAATTCTTCCAGTACACAGATCTTATCTACGAACTCCTGTACAGTAGGATTAGAAAAGCGGGAATAAATGTTTCCCTCTAGTGTTCCATCAAAGAGATCTTTTCCTTGTGCTGCATCTTCGTAGCAAAAACTGCTGGTCAGGTATAGCGGGGTAGAATTCTCTCTGTTGTGTGTCCGTTCAGACTGAATCTTGATAACCTTTGTCTGTTTCTTCATTTCCATTTATCGTTTAATGATCAAAAATTCCTTCTCTATAACGTGCTATCCAGGACTTCTGTGGTCCGCCAATTCTCTCATAGAAAGGCACAAAGTACGTCATCATATCTTTCTTAAAATCCCCGCTGGGATAGAAGGGTTCAGCTATAAGCACTTCCTTCCTCTCATAATCAAAACCCACTCTAATAATGGGCATCTCTGCCCCTACGGCTATATAATAGAATCCGGAACGTAGGCGCCCCACATCTTTTCTTGTTCCTTCAGGAGCCAAAGATATCAAAGCCTCGTCTAAGCCCTTGATGGTATAGATCTGCTGCTCAACCAAATTCCCCTTTCTCGTTCTATCCACAGGTATTCCACCCAAAGCTCTGAATATAAAACCAAAGGGAGGCTTAAAGAGCTCCGCTTTCCCAAAAAAAGAAATCCTTCTTTTCAGGAGCGCCCTGGAAGCCAGTCCCACAAAGAAATCTTCACTTTTCCAATGCGGAGCCACAGCGATCATGGCCTTCTTCAAGCCCGGATCTATATCTCCGATGATCTTCCATCCTTTGGACTTGAACCACCAAATGTATAATGCTTCCATTTAGGAAATGGGATAGGGTATAAAACAAAGTACGAACAGTAACATAGCTAACCAGCCCAGGATCTGTCTTCCCCACCCCAAAGGCCCAACATCAAATGTAGGTGGATGATACACTCCCAGCACTCTACCTATCAGGAAGCCAAAGGCTAAAAACCCGGGATAGCCCATAATGCCAGGTTGCCATTGAGTAAGAAGAAGCTGACACAGCACTACGGCCAAAGTCAAAATCCAGTTGCTTGTTCTATTGGTAAATATCTTGGAAAAACATAAGTATACAAAGTATACATACAGGAAAAACTGCAAATAAAGAAGATAGTCAGCGCCAGCAGCCCATTCCTGTACCTGAAACATCCCCAGGCCGGAATACCCTACCAGCAACACCAACGCCGAAGGAGAAATCACTCGAAAGGCTTTAGGTCCCACTAACCCATACAAGATGTGCCCCCCGTCAAGTTGACCTATGGGCAGTAAATTAATGGCGGTAAAAAGCAATCCCAGAAATCCTGCCAGAATCAGGGGATAATGAGAAAGTTCATAAGGGTGAGGAAGCAAGTCGGGATTACCAAAGGTGTTTTCCATAAATGAATACAGCATGCTTTTCCCTAAGGTTATGGCTTCAAAGGCACTGGCATTCTTATCCAAAAGCTCTCTATAATCTCCGGGATAAGATTGATATTCAGGATGAATGCCATAGATGTATTCGTCTCCAGGCATGTACTGAAACCCAAAGTACAAACAAACCAAAGCTACTACGGCTCCGGCTAAGGGCCCCGCTATGCCGATATCAAAGAAATCCTTTCGGGAATAAACCGGATCTTTGATTCTTATAAATGCCCCAAAGGTTCCTATGGACATAATGATCCCTATCCACCCAGGAATATAGTACGGCAAGGTGACCTTTATCTTCTTCCATTGAGCCGCAAAATAGTGTCCAAACTCATGGGTAGTCAAGAAAAGCAAAAAGGGAATGGAGAACTTGAATCCTTCTTTAAAATGATCCATGCCCATTTCCCCGTTTAGAAACGCCTTCCCATATATCCATTCCGCCCCGGCTAAAGTAGTGGTTAATACGCTAGCCAAAAAGAGGAGAATATGGGTACGGTATTTCTTCACAATAAATTAGGCAGAAGCGTTGTGAAGGATTCATGGGGAGAAATCTGAACAGCACGAATGCCCACTTCATTAGCGGCCTCCACATTATCCGGATTATCATCCAGAAACAGAATCTCTTCCGGTTTAACACCTATTTCATTAATTACTTGATGATAGATGGCATAATCCGGTTTCCAAAGGCCCATTTCATAAGAAAGAAAGGCCTTTTCAAAGAGTTTGGTAAAGTTTGCAATACCAAATGCTTGTCGGAAATATTGCTGGCAATACTCTATATGTAGGGAATTGGTATTAGATAGCAGATAAATGGGGATATCAAACTTTAACCTTTCTAAGTAGTCAATTCTCTCCTTTGGTATTTCTAAGAGCAGGGCATTCCAGGCCTCGTCTATCTCTTGATCGTTCAAAGGATAGCTCAAGGTCTGGCGTACCACGTCTCTGAATTCGTCGTCGGAATAAAATCCGGTTTCGTATTTTTTGAAAAGTTCGGCTTGGGCAAAAAGCTCCTTGATCCTTTCCTTAGACTTAAAGGTTAAGTCAGCAAAGGCTTGAAAAGTTCTTTCAAGATCAATGGGTATGATCACATTGCCGAAGTCAAACACTACGGCTTTGGTTTTTGCCGGCATATTACTCAATCACTACTCCCATAGCGCAGAATTTATCTATACGCTCTGAGATCCTTTTAGCTGGAGATTTCTTTTCTAAGTCTTTGATTTCTTTCAAAATGGTATTCTTCAGAATAGTAGCCATCTCGTCCCATTTCAAATGAGCTCCACCTAGTGGTTCAGGAATTATACCGTCCACTAAGCCATTCGCTTTCATATCTGTAGCCGTTAGTTTCAATGCTTCAGCAGCCTGCTCTTTGAACTCCCAGGTTCTCCATAGGATAGTAGAACAGTTCTCTGGAGAAATCACAGAATACCAGGAGTTTTCTAACATCAGTACTCTATCACCTATGCCTATACCTAATGCTCCACCTGATGCACCTTCGCCTATCACTATACAGATCACAGGCACTTTAAGGGTCATCATTTCTTTTAAGTTTCTAGCAATGGCTTCTCCCTGTCCTCTCTCCTCTGCCTCAAGCCCTGGGAAAGCACCCGGAGTATCTATCAAGGTTACGATAGGCATATTGAATTTCTCAGCCATCTTCATCAGACGAAGGGCCTTGCGGTATCCTTCCGGATTGGCCATACCAAAGTTGCGATGCTGACGCTCTTTGGTCTTTCTACCTTTCTGCTGGCCTATGATCATGACACTCTTGCCGTTAATCTTTGCCATACCTCCTACGATAGCCGGATCATCCCTTACGGTTCTGTCTCCGTGTAATTCGTGAAATTCTTCACATATACGCTCTATGTAATCTAAGGTATAAGGTCTGTCCGGGTGTCTAGATAGCTGCACTCTTTGCCAACGGGTAAGATTCTGAAAGGTCTCGGTTCTCAATGTTTCAATAGCAGCATTGAGGTTCCTTACGGCATCACTCACGTCCACATTATTATCATTGGCCAATTTCTTCATGTCTTCCAATTTGGCTTCCAATTCTGCTATGGGTTTTTCGAACTCTAGTAATGTTCTCATGTGTAATTTTTACAATTCAAAGGTCTGATACCGAGCCGGTAACTCCACATCCTCGTATCCACTCTCATTCAAAATTTGCTTAAAATTAAGCATAGCATTCAAATCTCCATGAACTAAAAAGAGTTTTTTTAAGAGTTCAGGCTTTTGAATTTTGGCGAATGCAAGGAGGTCATCACGGTCTCCGTGACCACTAAAAATATCCGTTTTCTTAATTTTTGCGTTTACCTCAAGCTTCTTGTTTCGGATATGCAATTGACGCTGTTCCCCGGAAAGTAACTTCCCTCCTACAGAATCTTCGTTCGCATATCCCACCATCAATATCGTTGCGTAAGGGTTTTCAATGTTCTTTTCTATGTGGTATTCCACCCTTCCTCCCTTGATCATTCCGGAAGAACTGATGATAATACAGGGCTCTGCATGCGTTGAAACCAATTGGCTTTCCTTATTGGACTCCAAATAGTGTAGGTTCTCAAAGTCAAACAAAGAATCTGTCTCTTCAAAAAACTCCTGGGCCTCTTTGTTTAAGCGGTTCCTGTATTTCTCATAGATCTTTGTACTGGCTTTTGCTAGCGGACTATCTGTAAATACTTTGATAGGACTAATACCTTTGTCATAATACAATCTATTCAAAGTGTACAGTAAACACTGCGTTCTCCCCACACTGAAGGCAGGTACTATAAGACGCCCCTTCACATCCACACAGGCGGCTTGAATGATTTCTCCTAATATCTCCGCAGGATCTCCACTATCCTCGTGATTCCTTTGACCATATGTAGACTCCATTACTAGGTAGTCCACTTGAGGAATTGGTTTAGGATCCACTAGCAGGGTAAAATTCTTCCTACCTATATCCCCTGAGAATCCTATCTTCTTCCATTCTCCTCCTTCCTTCACTTCTAGGACTACGTGAGCCGCGCCAAGCAGGTGTCCAGCAGGGTAAAAGGTCACGAAACCATCATCTTTAAATTTGAATCTTTGTTCAAAGGCTATAGGCACAAAATTCTCCATGGCCTCCTCCACTTGTCTATTCAAATACAGGCCTTGGGTTTCTTTGCTCTTCCACTTCTTGGATTTCCTATGACTCTTCTCCACGCTTTTTACCACACGGGCATTCAAGCTCGCCGCATCATAAAGCAGCACTTCTGTAAGATCCATGGTAGGACTGGTACAAAGTACCTGTCCTTCAAATCCGTCCTGATATAAATTAGGTATCTGCCCTGAATGATCAATATGAGCATGCGTCAGAATGACTACATTAACTCTAGAGGCATCAAAAGGAAAATTTCCGTATCTAAACTCTTCCTCTGTAAGCCTAGGGTTCCCTTCTACCTCTGACCCACAGTCGATTAGAGCCTGATATCCATCTTCAAACTCCAGAAGAAACATGCTCCCCGCCACTTTCTGGGCCGCACCATAAAATGTTAGCTTCATAAGTTTAAAGAGCTCTTTTATTCTTAATGAAATACAAAGATACTATATTGGCGGGCATTTTCGTGAATATACTTATGAAGTTGATCTGTTTTATTCTCCTACAACTTAACGTTTTTAGCTCCGGTATCAATAAGCATATCCAAAGCTTCAGAAGCGCTAAAGGCCAGGAAGGCATCCAAGTGTCAGTTAGCATCCGCTCCTTGAACTCCGGCGAGCAGGTGTACGCGCATGCCTCAGAAATCAATTTACCTCCAGCCTCTACGCTGAAGTTGGTCACCACCGCCACGGCCTTGGAATATCTGGGTCCTACCTATAAATTTGAAACCATGATCTATTCTAACGGTCGGGTAAGCAGCGGAAAGATCTTAGGGGATTTGCTCATTGAGGGCATTGGTGACCCCTCCCTAGGTTCAAACAGATTCAAGAATAATCCTTTCGAACAGGTCTTACAAAGCTTGAAAGACAATGAGATCCAGACCATTGAAGGACAAATCCGAGTGTTGAACAACGACACAGCCAGATTCCCCTTAGGCTGGTTAGTGGGAGATATAGGCAACTACTACGGAGCTTTCGCTTCCCCTTTTAACTTCCATGAAAACCTTTACACGGTATACTTTAATGGTGGAACTAAGATAGGAGAACCTGCTGGAATAGCTTCCATCAAGCCCTTTGACCCTGCTTGGAAAATCAAGAATCATGTCACTACTGGACCTGCCGGTAGCGGAGACCAAGTGAATATTTTAAATCTTCCCTTCTCTAATGAGATCTTGATGATAGGATCAGTACCCTTGAATGCGAAGAACTTCGCCATCAAAGGAGCCATCCCGAACGTCAATAAAATCTTTACCGATAGCCTGAGTAGCTATCTACGTCAAAATGGAATCAGTGTCAACAACAAGATCTACCCGGAAAATCTACAAAACGAGGAGCTAGGGTCTATTCTTTCCCCAGATGTTTTTGAAATCAGCAAGGAAACAAACTTCAGAAGTGTGAACATATTTGCAGACGGCTTAGCTAATTTCATGTGGGATGCAGAAGCTCCAGATTATGATACCTTCCTGAAAGACTTTTGGAAAGAAAAAGGAGTAGACCTAAGTACGCATAGATTTATTGACGGTAGTGGTTTATCTCCCATGAATACCCTTTCTACTCAGAATCTCTCGCTCATCTTATTCAAGATGAAAGATCAAAACCGCTTTTTACAAACTATTCCCATAGCAGGTAAAGAAGGTACAGTTAGTTCAGTAGCCGTAAATACAGGTGGTAAGATCAGCATGAAAAGTGGAAGTATCTCAGGATGTAGAAATTATGCTGGATATTTCACCTCAAACCTTGGAAAAAAATATGCTTTCTCTATATTTGTAAATGGCTTTCACTCAGACCATAGCAAGGCCGTAAGAACTTTCCTGGAAGAGTTCTTTGTAAAAATGATAGCCATTAAAGAATAGCAATGAAGACTTTAAAGCTCATTTATTTGAGCAGTTTACACGTAGCCTTGGCTACTGGTGTGTGTGCGGCTGCTTTTTTTAAATTGAATCACGGGGTGATTGATCCTATCTCCCTCCTGCAAATCATGTTAGGCTGTTGGATGGTGTATATCCTTGATCGGATCCTAGATGTGAAAAGAGAACATCCGGATACTGACCGTCATCAATTCCATCAGGAATTCCAATATAACCTGCAAATCTTGGCTGTGGCTCTAGCTGCAATCAATGGTTTTTTATTGTTTTTTCAATCCAAAGAAGTACTGATCCTGGGAGCCTGCTTAGGGCTGACTACGCTTTTTTACCTTTTTTATTTGGTTCCAAATTTTCCCAAATTAAAAGACTATGCCATGCCCTTGATCTATGTAGGTGCCGTAGTGGGTGTTCCCTTTGTAGAAGCCCCTTCCATCCAACTAAGCTCATGGGTTTTAGGCTTTCTATTCTTTATGCTGGTGTACCAAAATCTGGCTACGTTTGCCTACTTTGAAGAAAGATCTGCAAGCAGAAGAAAAAGAGTCACTTTCTTAGGAAGTGTTTCCCTGTTCTTATTCATTTTCCTTTTTGCAGGGGGATTTGAATACCAAAACAAGCTAGCCTTCATCCTGGCTATCATCTCCATCACTAATTCCTTTGTGATAGCCAAAGCAGATTACTTTGAAAAAAGTTATCGCTGGATACTTGACGGACTTTTGTTTCTACCCTTAATTCTGCTTTTTTGACCCTTTGCGGTAGAGGAAATACAAGATACCTGCAAATCCGAACATCAAAAAGAAATAGCTATCTGCAAAGGAATTCTTTTTGTAAATAAATTGATCTACGAACATGGCTAATAGGCCAAAACTACAGAACAGCAAGACGGCGTCAAATAGAGTTATTTTCTTCATAAATCCCGATTCTTTCAAACTTTTCAAAAACCTTTTCCGTATGTGGAGCATCTTCAAGTTCATGGGTCAAATCTTGTCCTGCCCAATGTTCATAGTGCTTCCCACCTCTCCATAATCTGGAGGAACTTACATCATAAACCTGCCCCTTGTAGGCTATCCAAATCTCGGGCTTATCTACTCCGTTTCTTAAACTTAACTGCCTCTTGGTGATGGTATTTTCCATAAGTTTTTAAGGTCAATCCTCTTAAATATCAAAAGGCTATTTTATATTCGCAAACAAATACCCCTTAGAAATAATGAGTACAAAAGTATTACAATTTTGCTTAATCCTCCTTCTTGTTAATGTAGCTTGTAAAGATTCTGCTCCGAGTATAGAGGAGAAGATCCAAAAAGTGTATACTGCGGTAAGTGTTACCCAGGACGGATTAACGGTGTATACTCAAGGAGGCCCTTCAAATTTGGTCCCCCAATATTCCACCTTTAAACTGGACTTAAGCGTACCAGGCAAAGCAGTTTTAAAAGATATCACTGCTGAAACCTTTACAGGAAACTATACGGTAACTGACCAAGTACTAACGCTCACTCAATTAAACCCGGAGCCTACAGGAACGGGAGGAACCATGTCTTATTCTATCACTTCCATTTCAGAAGACGGAAAATCCCTGGTTCTCACCACTACCAAGGGACAACCCAAAACTGGCCATACCATCAATGTGTATACTCTAAAATCAAATTAATGAACGATCTCATTGAAATACTAAAAACCAGATTCCACAAATATCCTGAAAGACACCCTGAATTTACTTGGGAACAAGTGGAAGAGAAATTAAGTCCGAAGGTCCTTCAAATTCTAGAAGTCTTAGAAGAGTCAGAAGGAGAACCGGACATAGTAGGACCCGAACTGCAATTCATAGATTGCAGTCCAGAGTCTCCCAAAGGTAGACGTAGCCTGTGCTACGACCAAGAGGCTTTAGAAAAGCGAAAAGAGCACAAACCTAATGGAAGCGCCGTCAAATGGGCCACTGATCTTGGAGTTAGATTATTGACAGAAGAGGAATATATCCATTTACAATCCCGAGTGGCCGTAGACCAAAAAACCTCCTCTTGGTTACAGACGCCAAAAGAGGTTAGGGATAAGGGTGGAGCTATCTTTGGCGACAAGAGATACGGTAGAGTTTTCATCTATCATAATGGGGCTGATTCTTACTACGCAGCCCGAGCATTCCGTTGTGTATTAAAGCTTTGAGGCATTCGCCTACTCATTTCAATATTTCATCGTAAGACTTAGGGAAATTAGTTGCAGGTAAATATATTTACTTAAATAACCTATTTTCTATGCGAAGAATATTTACTGTATGTTTAGTTCTTCTTTTCTCCTTGACTGTTCAAGCACAGTTGACCGTAGAAAAGATCATGGAGGATCCAGCAAAGTGGATCGGAACTTCCCCTTCAAACATCTTCTGGTCAGAAGATTCTAAAACCATCTATTTCAATTGGAATCCAGAACAAAACAGAGCGGATTCTTTGTACAAAATCACCCTCACTAACCGCACACCGCAAAAGGTAAGCAGGGCGGAGAAGGAAAGTTTAGGCCTATCCGGATTCGGAAGATCTGCGGCCTACTCTAAAGATTTCAGAAAAAAATTATACCTGAAAAATGGAAACATCTTTATACAGGACACAGGTACCTTGGCAGAGAGACAACTAACGAATACCCTAGACAGAAAAGGTAGCCTTTCTTTCAGTAAAGATGAAAAACATGTCATCTTCACTATGGGAAATGATATTTATACCATAGCATTAGCAGATGGCACCCTTCAACAGTGGACTAATTTCTCCATGGAGAACAGAAGACCGGAAGCCAAAGCAGGAGAAGCAGATAAGGTATTAGAAAAGGACCAATTAGATCTTTTCCAATTCCTTAGGGAAGCAAAAGAAGACAAAGAAGCACGTGAAAAATACGAGAAAGGCGCTCCGAAAACTGGCCCTAAAAAGATCAGTTTAGGAGGAAAAATGCTCCAAGGCGCTTTAGCTAGTCCAGATTTAAAATACGTATTCTACCGCCTTGCAGAGCCGGCAAGAGATGCAAAAAGAACCATAGTTCCTAACTACGTTACGGCATCCGGATATACTGAGGATATTCCTGCCAGAACGAAAGTGGGCCAGCCTACAGGCTCTACTGAAGCTTTTGTATATCATATCGCAAAGGACACCGTTTTCAAGATTAACTTGAAAGATATTCCGGGCATCGAAGATGAGCCACAGTACCTTGCAGACTACCCGGATCGTCCGAAAAGCAAGAACAAAGTGAGAAGCGTTAGCTTCCAAAACCCGGTATGGTCTCCAGATGCCACCTATGCAGTTATAGCTATTCGTTCTAACGACAATAAGGATCGTTGGATCATGAAATTAGACGGTGAAACCGGTAAATTAAGCCCGATTGATCGCCAACATGACGAGGCCTGGATAGCAGGACCAGGGATCGGTGGTGGTTTCGGAGGAAGTGGTATTGGCTTCATCGATGAACATACCTTGTATTTCCAATCTGAAGAAACCGGTTACTCTCATGTATATACGTATGACATGAGAACGGGTACTAAGAAGGCCCTTACTAGTGGAAACTTTGAAGTTCAGACTTTAGAACTATCTAAAGACAAGCAGTGGTTCTACATGACCACAAACGAAGTTCATCCGGGCGAGAAACACTTCTACAAAATGTCTGTAAATGGTGGAGAAAGAATCAAACTAACATCCATGACGGGAGGAAATGAAGTAACTCTATCTCCTGATGAAAAGATGATAGCCATTCGCTATTCTAACGCCAATACGCCTTGGGAACTGTATTTGCAACCCGCCACTCCGGGAGCTGTAGCTGAAAAGATCACTTCATCTACCACCGCAGCATTTAATGCTTACGCATGGAAAATGCCTCAAGTGATCTCCTTTACCGCTAGGGACGGTAAGGAAATCTATGCCAGAGTTTACGAACCTACTAAGAAGAAGAAAAACGGAAAAGCAGTCATCTTTGTGCACGGTGCAGGTTACTTACAAAATGCCCACAAATGGTGGAGCCAATACTTCAGAGAATACATGTTCCATAATCTCTTGACAGACCTGGGATATACGGTAATGGATATCGACTTCAGAGCCAGCTCTGGCTACGGAAGAGATGTACGTACAGGCATTTATAGACACATGGGCGGTAAAGATCTTACGGACAATGTAGACGGAGCAAAACTTTTGGTTGAAAAATACGGCATTAACCCTAAGAAAATAGGTATTTATGGAGGTTCATACGGTGGGTTCATCACCTTGATGGCCATGTTCACTACTCCGGATGTATTTGCTGCAGGAGCTGCACTTCGTCCGGTGACGGATTGGGCAGCCTACAACCAAGGCTATACGGCCAATATCTTAAACGAACCTCATCTAGACCCTATAGCGTACAGAAGAAGTTCTCCTATCTTCTTTGCGGAAGGACTAAAAGGCAAGTTGCTAATCTGCCATGGACAGGTAGACGTGAACGTTCACATACAGGACACGTATAGATTAGCCCAAAGGCTCATAGAACTTAGAAAAGAGAACTGGGAGGTGGCTTCCTACCCGGTAGAGGACCACGGATTTGTTCAACCTACCTCCTGGATGGACGAATACAAGAGGATCCTGAAACTATTTGAAAGCATGTAAGCCAAAGCCCCCGAAAACATCGGGGGCTTTTATTTTCAATGAGTTAGATGTATATTGAGCACAAAAAAACTTCGCTCATGAAAAGGTTCCAATCTATTGACAGCCTCAGAGGCTTAGTGATGGTCATCATGGCCTTAGATCACGTAAGGGATTTCTTTCATACTACAGCCCTCACAGCGAATCCCACTGACCTTAACACCACCACTCCTGCCTTGTTTTGGACCCGGGTCATTACACATCTTTGTGCCCCCACCTTTTTGTTCCTTTCAGGTGTATCTGTTTATCTCAATAAAACAGAGAACAAGAGGCAATATTTACTCACCCGTGGAGCCTTACTGATACTATTTGATTTTACGCTAATTGCCTTTGGACTGTTTTGGAGCTTCCAGAGTTTATTGTTCAATGTGCTGGCGGCCATAGGCACAGGATTCATACTTCTAGCGTTTTTATATAGAGTTCCAAAGAAGGTTTTGCTGATTATCGGCATCCTTTTGGTGGTTGGCAATGCATTTCTACCCATCCCCGGACTAACAGCTCCCACGGCCTTTCTATTGAGCAAATCCATCCTTTTTATAGTGGGATATCCTCCCCTACCCTGGTTCGGCATCATGTTAATAGGTTATGCCATAGCACCTCAATTCTTAGAAAAAAAGACCTGGATTTGGGGTATCATAGGTTTATTCCTCTTCTTCCTATTACGATTCTGGGAAATCAAAGATTTTGATCTCCTAAATCTATTCAATGTCAACAAATACCCTCCGGCACTGAGCTTTACCTTATTGACATTAAGTGTAATGGCCCTTTTGTTTTCTTATTTCCAAAGGAGACCTAGCCACTTTCTAAATGTATTTGGAAGGGTACCTCTCTTCTATTTTATAGTACATTGGTACGTGATGCATATTTTACTTTTTGCTTATCTGCTGATAGAAGGATTTACACCATCACAATTTGAGTTTGGCCAAAATCTGGGAAGGCCCGGTTCATGGTCGGGAGTGGAATTACCTGGGGTTTATTTAGCTTGGATATTGACGGTATTGATCATGTACCCCTTGTGTCAATTGTACTACAAAAAAGGCAGAATCAAGTATATATAGATCACTTTTTGAAGATGAAATAAACGGCCAAAACCAGGAAAACAAAGGCTACCAAGTGGTTCCATCTCAGGGTCTCCGTTTTAAAGGCAAAAACGGCAAAACCCGTAAACACTAACAAGGTAAGCACTTCTTGAATAACTTTGAGTTGCCAAAGGGTAAAGGGACCTCCATTTCCAGTATAACCTATCTTATTTGCAGGAACCTGAGCCATGTACTCTAAAAGTGCTATACCCCAACTGAACAGGATCACTTTAAAAAGTCCCATATTAGAAAACCAGGAATACTCTTTAAGTCGTAAATGCCCGTACCAGGCAATGGTCATAAACACATTGGATACCAACAATAAGCCTATGGTCAAAAATGCTTTCATACATCTGTTGCAAAAAATACACGAGATACCTTCTTCAGCCGTAAAGTTAGTAGAAAATAAAGTGCAAATGTTAGAAGTGAAAAAAGGCGACTTGCTGATCAAGTCAGGATCCAGGAATAACTTTGTATATCTCATCGCTGAAGGCTTAGTGCGAGGGTATGACGCTAATGATGTCACCTTTTGGTTTGGCGAAACCGGCGATGTGGTACTTAGCCTAAAAACGTACACAGAAGATCTCTCAGGGCACGAAAGTATGGAAGCGCTAGAGAAAACTTTGGTCTATAAAATCAGTATCAAAGATTTGAAAGAATTGTATCAGACTAACCTATACTGGGCGAATTGGGGACGTGTTATGGCAGAAAAGGAACTGGTCAAGGCAGAAAAAAGATTATTGTCTCGTCAGTTCTTAAGTGCGGGGGAAAGATATGCGGAATTGATGGAGCAGCACCCCAACTTACTACAGAGAGTACCATTGGGAATGATTGCCTCCTATCTAGGCATCACCCAAGTTAGCCTCAGTAGAATCCGAGCAGAATACCGCTAGTTAGAATTTATCCTATGTTAAAAGAAATTAAAGAGAATCTGTAGAACTTTGCCACATGAATTGGATCATCTTAATCATAGCGGGACTCTTTGAAGTCGGATTTACCTTTTGTCTATCAAAGGCAAAAGAAGCAATAGGAAATGAATCCTATCTCTGGTATGGAGGATTTGGAATTTGTTTAATCATCAGTATGGGCTTACTGATGAAAGCCACTCAGTCCCTTCCCATAGGTACGGCCTATGCTGTTTGGACGGGAATAGGAGCAGTAGGAACTGTCTTAATGGGGATCCTATTTTTTAAGGAGCCGGCTACCTTTATGCGCATGTTCTTCATCAGTACCTTGATAGCTTCTATCATAGGACTTAAGCTAAGCCACTAGGCTCGTGAATAATCATAAAAATCACACGATGCAATAACACACCTTACCACCTACTAAATAATTGAAAATTAGCATCATCAAGCTGTTTTGCCGTTTAACCGGCAGAATGATACGTTTGTCGAAAAATACCACCATTCATAGAATTGAGTTTGTTTTCCCATTTGCAGCTCCGGTAACTTTGCAAAGTGAAAAAGCTAAAAATGAACCACTTAAGACTAGGAATAGTCCTCATGGCCATGCTATGGGGCTGCTCTAAAGATCTTCGAATCTTAGACGAAGAAGACCTTCCCTTCGACAGCATCTCTCCCGTAAAAAATGAACCGGGCTTCGGAGAGACGGATGGTGAACATCAGGGAACTCCTTTTACTCTGCCTGCAGGTGTGCGCTTGGTGGACCGCCCTCACCACCGTTTCGATCCTGATATTGAAAAACTGTACGGAAAGATTAATACTTTCTACGTAGATATACATTTGGTTAGGGACAGCACGTGGAAGGGCGAAAGCGTAGTCTTCCCTCCAGGTCTCATCTTAACTAGTCAGGGAGAAGGCAGGAGACAACATGGTTTACTCATAGGTAGAGAATTGATTCCAGTGCCGTATTACCGGCAAGGAACTTCTAATGACACCTTGACATATTACCTAGGCGTAGCCTGCATCAATGCAAAAAAAGCCTTTCCCTGGGAAGATAATTTTGAGGATGATGTGAAAGAATACGTCATAGGTAAAGGCATGTACAAGCCTACCGTCATTACTCAGAATCCGCAGATCCTTCAATTCTTATCCTTATTCGAGGACAAAGAACATTTGAAGGTTACCCAACATATCAATCCATGGGATCAATTCAATGAAGGATACGTAAGACCGTCCTGGCAGATCAAATATGACGTCATACAAGAGATGCTATGGAAGATTACGGATGAAAAAGGATTAACTAAGAGAGACTTATCAGAATTACTTATAGCCATAGAAAGATAACCCCTAAAACGAACAGTTCCATACTTCTTTGATCCACACTTTGGAAATTTCTATTTCCCTTGTATAAAAGGTATTCACGTCAAGTCAAATGTAAGAAGAAAAGCTGCTTTCCTTTGAAGGCAGCTCTTTTGCATTAAAGGCTTATTGTCTAATAGCCAAGACTCTTTGATAGAAAGTTTGCACTTCCAACTTATCCTCCGCCTGTTCAATAGCCCTCAATAAATGATGAGAATTTGATCCAATTTCTTCCAAAACCGTACTCATTATCTCCCAAATAGGCTTTAATTCTTTTATGAATTGTTTCCCATTTTCCGAGAGAAAGTTCAGTCGCTTTCTCTCGTCTGAGATGTCCTTTTTGGAACTAACATATCCCTTTTCTTGCAATTCCTTAAGCAATACAATGGTGGATGGATGCGAATATCCTATCTCTTCTGCTAACTCTGATATGGACAGCTCTCCTTTTCTATCCAGGCTCAATACCACGGGAAACCACTTGGGGTCAAAATTCCGGCCAAATGCTTTATAGATCAAAGCCCCATCCCTTCTTATACGCTCACTTAGTCTTTGCAGACGCGTAGAGAGGGCTAGAAATCCAACTTCCTCTATAGCACTACCCAATTTTAATCCATAAAAAACATCATCTGAACTCATCAAGGGAAAATCACTGGGAAGTTCTTCCTTCTGAAGTCTCCTGAAGTGATTTCTCTCATAAAACCTTTGGGCTGCCTTTAGGACAGACACTGTTCCCAGATATAAGTTGCTTATACCTTCCGCCCTACAGAACTGAATTAATCTTTCTAGAAGCTTCTGGGCTATGCCCCATTCTTTTCCTCTAAATTCTTTCTTTACAAACATCTTTCTAATGGCTCCTGAAGAAGAAGAGAACTTAATCAATGCTATGGTTCCCACCAGGTCTCCATTCAAAAATGCGCCCAAAAAACAACCTCCACCCCTAAGATAAAAGGTCTCAATATCACTTAGATCCGGTTGATCATCTACGGTGATAGGAATACCAAATTCCTTTTGTTGGATAGATAAGATCATATCCGTAATACTTGCCGAGTGAGTAGAATCTAAGGTTTTAAAATCAAGCTTTTTCATGATTATTCATTTTATGTAGTTAACTACATAATTACTTTATATATCTAAACTAAGCAATGAATATTTAGTTAATGGTCATCCTTCAGTATATCTTTTACAGAAATACATACCCTTTTCACTTTTAGGTGTACGGATTGAGAATTTATATATCTATTTTAGAAGTCAATAGTTAGAGAAATGGAAGACATATTACATTTTAAGTCCATTAAGGAGTACAATGATTTCAATAACAATGAAACTTTACATCCTTTGATCTCTGTAGTACATCTGGATAAAGCAGCACCCAGGAAACTGCGGAAACTGAGGTATGGGTTTTATACCATTTTTTTAAAAAAGGTACATTGTGGAGACTTAAGGTATGGGCTAAGCCATTATGACTACGAAGAAGGAACACTCATCTTCTTAGCTCCCCATCAGATCATTGGAGAGAACAAAGAAGAATTCTACCAACCGCAAGGACTCGCCCTCATTTTTCATCCTGACTTCCTGCTGGGTACAGATTTGGGACGAAAAATATCAGATTACCATTTCTTTTCCTATGCAGTAAACGAGGCCTTGCATTTATCTACGCAAGAGAGAGCCATTATTCTGGACTGCATAAACAAAATTGAATACGAACTTCAGCATGCTATAGATAAACATAGTAAAAATCTAATTATATCTAATCTCGAGCTATTCCTGAACTACTGCACGCGCTTCTATGATCGGCAGTTCATCACCAGAGATCATGTAAATAGAGGAGTACTACAGCGTTTCGAGGTCCTGCTTAACGCCTACTTTAACTCTGCTAAAACCCAAAGTTTAGGCCTGCCTACCGTAGCTTGGTGTGCTGATCAATTCCATCTTTCGCCAAACTATTTTGGGGACTTGATCAAAAAAGAAACGGGAATTTCTGCTCAGGAATATATCCAGAATAAAATAATACAGCTGGCCAAAGAAAAAATCTTTGATCCTCAGAAAACCATTAGCCAAATCGCGTACGAACTCGGGTTTAGATATCCTCAGCATTTTTCTAGGCTATTTAAACAAAAGACAGGTGTTACACCGAAAGGGTTCAAAGTTTTGAATTAATTGCTGATTTTGACAAGTTAAGTCTGTTTTCATCGACAAAAACCTACCTTTATCTTCAAAAACAAAAAAATTGTTGTCGGAGAACTAATTTTAGGAGTACAAACTCTTTTTTCTATTGAAATACCCTTTACTTCAACAAACGTTTTATTGGCTTTTGTCCTTTATCCTGCTGACCATCATCTATGGGACAGCATACGGTAGCTATGTCCTTGGTGCTGAGGTCATACTTTTACACCTTCCAATACATATGGGGTATTTCTATCTGATCACTCAGTGGGTTCTGCCTCAATTCTTTTTCAAAGAAAAATATATCCAAACCTTTTTGGTCATACTATTATTGATCCCCACTATAGCCATACTGTATAGATTAACGGAAATATTTATTTCCAATCCGCTGGTATATAAATATTATCACGATCATGGAAATCCTATTGAATGGTCGTCTTTACAGTTGCCTTGGCATCAGCAATTAACTCAACCCACTGACTTTGCCAATGCTTTGGAACGCACCAATACCGTAGTCTGGATCTGTGTTACCATCCGCCTATTCATCTTGTGGCAAGAGAGGAAGCAGTCCATATTACAAGCCGAGTTAAACTTCCTAAAGGGCCAATTACATCCTCATTTCTTATTCAATTCCTTAAACAATCTTTATGCCTTGTCTTTGGAACAATCGCCTCAAACTCCAGATATAATCCTTGGTCTATCCCATATGCTTAGATATGTATTGTATGACTGTACTGCTGAAAAGGTTCCTCTAAAGAAGGATGTAGAGGCATTGATAAATTATATTGAGCTTGAAAAGTTAAGGTATGAAGACCGTTTGGAACTGAATGTAAACATAAACCCTAAAATAGGAGAAGAGGAGATAGCTCCCCTACTTATGTTACCTTTGGTAGAAAATGCCTTTAAACATGGAGCTGCAGAAGCCACAGACACTCCTTGGATCAATATAGAGCTACACTTGAATAACAAGGAACTAACCTTCAAGGTGAGCAATAGCAAGCCGGATCAAGTTCATCCAACTAATCACAAGGGGGAAATAGGCTTACTAAACTTAAGAAAAAGGCTAGTCTTATTGTATCCAGGTCAACATACCTTTGAATATTATGACGAAAGTGATTGTTTTATAGCCGAACTTACGGTTCAACTGGAAAAGCCATGACCAAGATCCGGACTTTAATAGTAGATGATGAACCTCATGCCATGGAGATCATTCGAAGGTATGCTACTCATATACCGGAGATTGAGATCATAGGCACCTGCAATAATGCCATAGAAGCCTTTCAAACCATACAATATCAAGCCATTGACCTTCTTTTTCTAGACATAAAGATGCCAAAGTTATTAGGCACGGACCTAGTAAGAAGTTTAAAATCGCCACCCATGATCATCTTTACCACTGCTTACCAAGAGTACGCAGTGGAGGGCTTTGATCTAAATGCTATAGATTATCTTTTGAAACCTATACCTTTAAAGCGGTTTCTACAGGCCATCGATAAAGTCATGCATTTTTTGCATGGAGAAAAAGCTACAGAGTTAGCACAAGAAGAAATCCAGCACACTCAGGATCATTTTCTATACCTGAGGGTTGAAAGACGTTTAATCAAGGTCAATACCCGGGACATCCTTTGGATAGAAAGCATTAAAGATTATATAATGGTGGTGACCAAAGAAAAAACCTACCAAACTAAGCAGAAGATCAGTGTAACGGAAAAGCTCCTTCCCCAGGGAGAATTCATGCGAATTCACCGTTCCTATATCGTCCCCTTGAATCGAGTAGAAGGGTATCATCCGAATCACCTGTTAGTTGATGGCAATAAAATACCCATTGGCAGAAACTATAAGCAGGCTTGTGCTGAAAAATTTGATCCAAAGGGGACTTACTGAAAAAGCAAGTTGGTCCACATCATTTATTCCAAACTCGAATAGAGCTCCATTATTATTACAAGTTCATTTGTCAGCGAAAATTATCATTTGCCGATAAAAACAGGCATACATCGCCAGTGTTTGTTTGGTTAATAAAACCTCCCCAAAATTGTGTCAAAATTTTGAAAATAAGCTATTAACCAATTTAAAGACAAATGAAAAAGCTATTATTTAATCTACCCCTGCTTCTATATATGGGGTTCAAAAAACATGTACCAAACCTTCTAAACACTTATAGGATAGCAGATCCCTGCTCTAATCCATCACAACCCTATATACTGACTCCTTCGGTGAAAATTACCTGTAGAGGCCTAGCCTAAAAATGAATCCAGCAGCTATATAATCTATGAAACCCGTTCTGTGAATACCAGTAGGCCAATCCTTTGGTTTATCAAACTATTAATCCAATCCCAAATGAATGAATACAGAGCATATCAAGGAGGGTATTTCAAGACCCTTCTTCAACCCAGCGGTGCTGGCAGCAAATTAGCCATGATTGAGTTCACCTTACCCAAAGGTTCTGAACCACCAAAACATGTACACACTTTAGAAGATGAGGCTTTCTACGTATTAGAGGGTGAACTGGGCGTAGAAATCGGAGAATCCTATCAGGTACTTAAAGCAGGTGAGGCCTTATTTGCCCCTCGCTTGGTACCACACTCATTCAGAATTCTAACGGACCAAGCTAAGTTTATCAACATCATTGCACCCGGAGATCTATGGAACTACTTCATAGAAGTCAGTAAACCTATTCCTAACCAACTAAAAGAAGTGGCGGCCATCCGTCCTTCTGTAGAAACAATAAATGCTCAGTTAGAAAGAATATCTACTACTTACCAAGTCAAATTTCTGTTAACCAATCCATAAAATAAAATGAAAACAAAGTTGTTTACGGCATTACTTGCCGCTGTTGTATTAAGCTCATGCTCAAGTAAAGAAAGTATTGGAACCTTTGAATATAAAGCTGATGAAGAGGCCTCCGCCATAGAATGGAAAGGCAGTGCTCCGGACCATTTTCACGAAGGTGCCTTCAAAGTATCAGCAACCATACAGACTAATTCAGATGGAAAAATCACAGCAGGCGAATTTAAAATACCTATTGCCAGCATTACCAATTATGACATTCCGGATGAAACGGTTAAAGAACAACTCCTTAACCACCTTCTTAGCCCTGATTTTTTCAATGTAGCGCTTCATCCAAACGCTCATTTTAAGATTACAGGGGTAGAAGAATATCAAAGTGCAGAAACGAATGTAAACTATTTGATTATTGGAGATTTCAGCTTACTTGGGCAAACGCATACCATCAAGATTCCTGCATTTATCAAGGTGGAAAATAACCAGATATCTGCAGTAGGATCCTTTATACTTGATCGTCACAAATGGGAAATGAACAGTTACAATGACCCTGCTGCCCCACTTTATATTTTACCGGAAGTAGATATAAAACTTAATCTCAAATTCAAGAAATCCAATTAATCAGTTAAGCCGAAAAGGAAGGTCCGGCACATGCACGGATCTTCACTTTTTTAACGAAGTAAAATAGTATGAAAGCCTTAAGATGGAAATTCATTATAGTAGCACTTAGTATAGGTGCTGCAGCCTGTGATCCGGAGTCCAATAGCGAACCTATCCCCGATGCAGAAAAGGATAACTACATACCCAGAGTCAATACTAAATACCATTACTCCGTCATAGAGGACGGGGTAAATATAGGTACAGCGGAAAAAAGGGTCATATCAAGCAGAGACTCTTCCGGTATCAAACTGTACAATTTACGTACAGACCTCCAATTTGCTGAAGGTGGCATGACCCTATACAATGAAATATATGACGCGAATGCGAGAACCTACACGCAGGTAAACATGCCGGATGCCTGGTACTTAATCATAGAAGAATTGCGAAAAAATCCGGATATTATAATTGATGAAGCAAGAGTTACAGGTTTCCCCTACTTTATGGTGATGGATAACGCACTTGTAGAAGGGAGCAATTTAACTTGGGAAATACCGGAAGATCCTGGTCAAATCATTAAGTATAGAAGAAAAGATGCAGAACATCTAGTCTTTCAAATGAAGCAGACCTTACTGCATCAACCTACAAAAGCTGCTGCCGTTGAATCCGTGACGGTTCCTGCCGGCACATTTGTTTGCACGAAGTATATATATGAAATAGCGCAAGATCAGACCCTTAGTTTAAATGGGGAACCTGTAGTTACTATCACGGGAACAGAAACGGTTACCATATGGATGGCTCATGGAATTGGACTTGTAAAACAGGAGAACACAACCATCTTTAATCAGAAGATCACTCGTTCCAGCATCATTCTTAACAAGATCGCACCAACTTCATAAATAGGTAAAACTCAAGGTAAAACCCCTAAATACCACTGCCATGAAAACTAACTTTTTTAAATCTTTAATCAAATCACTAGAATGTATAAATATATCATATTTCTGATGGTATGGTTGGCTAGTTGCAAAGACACTTCAGAAGTAAATTCTGCTGTAAACTGGGGGGAGCAACCGGAGCTACCGGAGGTGAGCGGCCAAGCTACCTTCAATTTGTCAGGGAGCCAATACTATGTCAATGTCATGGGAAACACCATCCCAAGGATGCCTAACTTCCCTGCCTTATCTGTGAAAGGTGGAATAGCCAGAGGCTATGTAGCAGATCTAAGAGGAAACCCTCTAAAGGGAGCTCACATAGGAGTTTCATCTTCCCTTACAGGTGGATTTTATTCCAGTGGAAGTGGGTATACAGATGAAAACGGATATTATCAGTTTTCTATTCCAGCAGGAGCAGCCTACTTCTTTGGCACAGCTATCACAGTGAATTATAATGATACTCCCACAGTTATGGCGCTCTATCCGGTGGGCGGCACCAGTTCCTTTCCATCCGGAAATGGTGTGGTAAAAAATTTCGTTTTACTTTCATACGGAACGGGAAATCCAGATGAGTTAGCTGCACAGCCAAGCAATGAAAGTAACTACTATGGTGGAGCTTTGTCTTTTGGTTTCCAACTAAACTACCCGGGAGATCCCTTTCAAGATCCGGAATACCTACCTAGTGACGGCACCATCGAAATAGAACTTGTACCTATAGAACCGGGAATGTATGGGGAAAAAAGATCCTTTAAGATCAGGAAGAAAATAGGTAATACTACCCTATTCAGCATTCACAACATCCCTATCGGTAAATACAGTATCAAAGCGCAGATGAGTGACGGAAGAAAATTAAAAATGAGGGCAGTGGGTCCATTGGCCAATGTTTTCGAGAAACTAGGATTAAGTCCGGATGAAGCCATAGGGACTTCTACCGTAACATTCACTCCAAATTACAAGTACACACCGGTAATGGTGAGTTCCTTTAAGAGCAATTGGGACGCATTAGAAATCGACTTAAGAATAGCACAATGAAATATTTTTTAGGCATAACAATAGCATTACTCTTCGTGTCATGCAAAGATCCGGACATTGAAGACAGTCCGAAAGAACCGCTAAAAACCTCCCATGGAGAATTCATAGGAACCTTACTCCAGGCCATGATAGGCCCTGAAGGAGGACTTATGAAATCACCTGGGATTACTGTCTCCATTCCTAAAAGCGCAGTAGAGAAAGAAACCCAATTCATGATCCAAGAGGTGGCACCTAACCCCAATCTGAGTATAGTAAAAGTGTATAGAATACTACCTGAGGACATCGTTCTGAAGAAAGAGGTAGAGATTACTTTATCTTATACCGAAGAAGACTATGCAGGAAGTGACGAAGACTTCCTTTTCCCTGGTTACCAAGATGCAGAAGGACTTTGGCATAAAATGATGAACTGTACCTTGGACAAAGGAAAGAAAGAGTTAAAAGTAAAAACTAAACACTTTAGCGACTGGGGTATCTTTAGAGAAATAAGAATACACTCTCCTAAGGATGAAATAGGCTCTAAAGAAGAAGTAGAATTGGAACTCTTTGCACAGGATATGTACGCTGAAACGGCTGATGCAGATGATTATCTACTCACTGCCAGTGCCATATCATCAGACAAAATAATGGAATGGAAAGTGATATCTGGCGGTGGCACCATCAGTGGTGGCAAGAGTTCAAAGGTGAGATTCACAGCACCAGAAACGGATAGTAAAATCGAAGTAATTATAGAAGTAACTGCAAAAAATCTAATCAGCAAATCTCACCCAGACAGGCCTGGAAGTGGAGGGATGGTGATCATCAGAAAAACACTAACCATTTTACCGGAAGAATACGTTATATGGACTATTGGAGGCAAAAAATTTACATCAAAATTCCACGCATTAGGAGTATTTAATGGAGAATCTATCTTAACAGCCACAGCAGTGGAGAGTGAAATAGGTTTTCGAGCTAACGGCACCAAGCTGGGCAAATACAGTTTCGGAAAATTGACAGATCCTCAGTCCTCGCAATTTACAGGCTCATTCAACCTGGTCTCTTACCTAAGTGAATACACAGAATGCAATACTTTCAAAAAAGTGTACGGAGAAGGCTCCGTTGTATTTGAAATATTTGGAGAAAGCGGCGGAGGTATTGTGCAAGGAACCTTTGAAGGAGTCCTATATAAACTAGGAGATTGCGATGTATCCAATAAACACATTTATGGAACCTTTAGAATAAAACGAACCTACTAAAATGAAATCCCCCCTTTCCCTTTTAGTCATTTTATGCATGGCTTGTAAGACACCTCAAAAATTAAAGAATGAGTTATACCAGGCAGAACTTGCCTTTTCCGCTTCCTCGGCTCAAAAAGGGTTCTACGCTGCCATGCTTGACGTGGCATCGGAAGAAATCGCCCTCTTTGATACAGGAGATACCGTGATTAACGGACTCCCCCATATTCATAAAAACATTCAAAAGTTCTTAGAAAGTCCTACTCCTCCCTACACTTTGACCTGGAAACCAGAAAAAGTTGATGTAGCCAGGTCAGGAGACTTAGGATATACTTACGGATGGTACACCTTGTCCCAAAATGACAGTCTTGGAAACATCAAAATAAAGAAGGGTTTATACAGTTCCATTTGGAAGAAGATCCAAAGGGAATGGAAATTGGTCCTAGATTAATTTTCCCAAGAGGATAGAAACAAGGAAAGCTTTTCGTCTAATTCAGGATCCACACCAGCTTTTCCCTTAATCCCCGAAATTAATAGCGTATTTTCCGGCGAAAAATGAGCTCCTAAGGTTTTCATTATTCTTTGCAATTCCTCATGACCTAGCACTCCGCTGGCAGAGGCCGTAATTATACCTATGGATTTGCCAGAAAAAATGGTAGTGGAGACACTCCATTCCAAAGCATTTTTCAATCCACTAGGTATACTAAATATATATTCAGGGGTACAAAATAAAACTTTATCAGCCTCTTCTACCTTTTTCCAAAATAAAACCACTGCATCAGGAATCTCCACTGGTTTAGGGTCAAAATGAGGCAGGGATTTCAAGCTTTCAAATTTTTCAAATTCAAAAAAAGAAGATCCAAGAGAGATCAATTGTTCAATAAGAAGTCCGTTCGAAGAGTGCTCTGAAGCGCTACCGTTTATTACCAATATTCTTTTCATAATAAAAGGAGTATCTCTCCTCCTTTAGTTCTTGATCAACTGATCTATTTCTGATTGCATTTCAGCAGATAATTCCACGGTCCGAACATTAAAATGATCCGCCTCAGGTAGTGTGATGACATGAATGTTTAAGCCTAGATTTTTTGTCTTTTCTTGAAAGGCTTGAGCCGACTTATGGAGCAAGAAGTTATCTTTCCCGCCAACAAATATCTTCACCGGTCCAGCCAACTTTTTAAGCTTCTCTATATTATTTAAAGTGTATAGAGCCAAATCATAGGGTTTCCAGGATTCAGCAACCTCTTTATTGATTTCTCCTGTTAAAACATCCATTAAATGAACAGGTCTCCCCTTTTCATCCGGCAATCCGAATTCAGCTTCAAAAGATTGCTGTTGACCACCATCTCCCTCAAATCTCTCCAATTGGATGGTTTTCTTCAAAGTTGATTTAAAAGTCCCCTCCACCGTCATAAATCCCCTTTCCTTTCCATTCTGATCATAGTAGTAATTTTGATCATGATAAATATCCACTCCTGTAAAATGGGTAAAATCAATAGGATCAGGGGAAGTTACCCATGTTCCTCCAAAACTCGTAGAGAAATGCAAAGCCAACCACAAAGCTCCGTATCCACCGCTACTTTGACCCGTTAAAAAGTGGAGCTTGGGGTCAGGATTTACTCGATACTGTTTCACTAAATACGGTATAAATTCTTGAACAAAAGCTGTACCCCAATCTCCGTTTACTCTGGAGTCAACAAAAGCATGTAAACCGTAAGGAGTCTGGGCTTCAGGATTCATAAATACGAAAATCTTTTCTTCCCCAAGGCCAACTCCATAAAGCTTCCTTATACTAGGATTAGTGGCCTGGAAATGAGTCCCACCCCAGCCGGGATGGACAAATACTACGGGATAGTTTCTATCAGTATCCCTATAAAAACTTGGTGGCAGATAGATACCAGCTAAAATGTAGGTATCCTTCTTCTTTTGTGTACTCAGGGAAGGAGACAAGAACTTAAGCAATTTTGTATGTTCATCCTCCCTAAAGACTTGGTCGGGAATGGCCGCATTAAGTTCCAAATCTACAGAGGAGTCTTGGCCCTTTTGAACTTTTAGTATGACTTCTTTTCGTGTATAAAGATTCCCTACGGAAAGTTTCCTATGTTCTGATGTATTGGTACGAAGAATAGCCACCATTCTATAATATCCATCTTTCAAATCCTTAAGACCTATGTTGAAAAATGGAACGTCTGGTGGTAGAGTGATAACTTTCCCTTGAGTCCATTCTGGAACCTGCATAGTAAAAGCCGCCTCATTTTCGAATGTATCATCACTGAAATGCTTAGAAGTATCACTCAGAGTATAAACCAGCAACTGACCGGAGTACGGACCCATTAGATTCGGCGCCAAGTGCACGTTTACTCTAACTTGTGCATGCAAGGCGTTTGGCAGGAAGAGAAGTAAAAAACAAAATTCTTTCATAGGACTTCTTCAAAAACTCATTGAATAAACCAGTTAAACCTATAGATGGTTTTACGAACAATACCTTCGCAGGAGTTCCTTTTTAAATCCATTTAATTGGGCGATAAGGTTTAGAAGTCCGAAGAGTGGAATCATGAGGGCTCCGGCCCCGGCTGGTCGAATATCACTAATTTTGGAAACTACTGCTAATGCAAGGAGGCTTTTGGGTAGTCCTTTCTTGTCGGTTTGCCCGTCGGCCGCAAGACCATAAAGTATGCGCAAAGCAAATTCAAATCCTTCGCATCCTGGAGATACCACAGTGGTAAAAACCACGGGTTCGGAAGATTCATTGGCAAAGGCATGCACTTGTCCGATTTCCACGGTATATTTTTCTCCGGGAAATAGATGAATGGTTGAGGAGCTTAATTTAAGGGTCAAGATACCTTCAACAACTACAAAGGTCTCTGTGAAGTTTTTATGGTAATGCATGGGAGTTCCGCCTCCTGGCATAAGACTTACTTGTAGGGTGGTGATTCTACCTTGGCTGGCGGCAGCGGTTTGCATAAAGGTAACTTGGTCTTTGATGACCGGATTGATAATTGTTTCTTTCATTGGGTAATACTTTTTCACTGGAATAAAAGTAGAATGCAAAGGAGGGAGAATCAAATTCGGTCGACATATAACTGCTATCATCGACAAAGAGCTTCAAAAGGAAAGCTGGACTAAAGAGAAGTGCCCATTCTAACCCATTATAGGGAAGTAAGAAATCCTATTTTACCTCCTCAAAATACCACATAGGTTACTCCAACCTACAGGAGGAAACAAAGTATCGCTGGATAAATTTGCAACGAAATGATTGGTATATACTCCTTTCCTTAGGAACACCCATCAGCTAATCGTTCATCGATGAATAAGGGTCTTCGTTGAACAATAAGACTGTTAGTAGAAAAGTTCATCCATATAGGTTGAAAAGCCTCTAAATTTGCAGCCATGTAACTATATTAATTTTAGCACTATCAGTACCACACAAAGACGTATAAGCCACGGATCTATTGGCGTTGCTAGTTATAGTATTAGCATACTTTCTACCGAACCCGCTGCTTTCAATCAATGCATAAAGGTTGAATCCTAGGCTTCGGAGAGTAAATTTTCCTTACTAAACCCCTTTCTATGATTCGTATAACTTTACCCAAGTAACTGGCTAAGCCTTCGATATCAACTTAACCTATTCAATTTTAGACCTATATAGGGAAATAGGAGTACAAGACACCAATTTTCACAAACCAATTAAAATTGCAGTATAGTAATCGATATGAAAAAAAGAAAACTGTGGCAAAAAGTATGTTCAGCAATACTAAGCGTGGGAGCGCTGCTATTTAGCCAGAGTACCGCACAAGCTCAGTCAAATTTACCTGGACTGTTGTTAAAAATAGGACTACATTTGGAGCAGGTGGCACTGCCAGGAGTTTCAGGGTTAAAATATGGCCTAAATCCCGGAATTCTCATTGGTGCAGAATACCAATACAAAAGTACTGGTAAGGTAACGCTATTTCATTCCCTAGAATATTCTGTCTCAGCTAATAAATCTTACGGCGCGAACAATGTATTCTCTACCTATTTCGGGCCGCGATTTGTAAATAAGGATAACCAAATTAGTTTAGGAGTGGGCGGAGGATTCAATCTCTTCCGACCAGCTAATCCCCTCTATCAAAACAAACAGACAGACTACGTCCGTAAAGCTACCCAGGGCAAGTGGTTAGCGGGCGCCACGGTTAAATATGGACATCAGTTCGGCAAGTATATACCTTACGCCAGTTATGGATGTTATGTGGATACTCCTTTCCTAAATTCTAGTTCCTCAATTCTGCCACACCAGTTTATTCAGGTGGGCCTAAAAATGGCTGGTTCATAAATTATGTTGAAAGTTATGAGAACGAAAATAGTAGCAAGAATTTTCTTTATAGCATTTCATACAGCGTCTTGTCAACAGGATGATATAACTGCTCCAACCTTAGCAACTTGTGCTTCGGAGTACACTCATCACCCTTTGCACGAACCCTACATGAAGCTCCTTGACATTTATCAAAAAGGCACCATAGCACCCGGCAGTATCCTTGCCATAAAACAAAACGGAAAAGAGCCCTGGATAGGAGCAACGGGATACAGCAACTTAGACCACATGACAAAAATGATGGTATGTACACCGTTCCGCACGGGCAGCGTGACGAAGATGTACACGGCGGCATTGATTCTGAAGCTCGTCGAAAATGGGCTTATTGACTTGGATGACAAAGTAACTACGCACTTGCCAGCGCTACAAGGTAAAATTCCACAAGTGGATGAAATCATCATACGCAACTTGTTAAATCATACTAGCGGCTTATCCCACCCAACAGACGACAATTTGGAATACCAATTGGGCTTGATCAATAACGCAGAGTATTTTGCTAGTCTCACTTCTAGGCAAAGGCTACAGCGCTACATCTATAATGAACCTCTTAAGTATACGCCCGGAAGCATGACCCAGTATAGCAATGCCGGATACTGGCTATTGGAATGGATCATAGAATCAGTCACAGGAAAGCGATTTGCAGAATGTCTGCAGGAGCATATACTTACACCTCTAGGCCTTAAAGAAACCTATATACACAGAAAGGAGAACCACAACGTAGCACGAGGATACAACAGTTCCGGGCCATACCTCCAAGATGTCACCCGTTGGGACGCAGCAGACAGTGACGGTGACCCCGCCGCCGGTATCATCAGTACCGCTGAGGAACTCTTGATCTTCGGAGAAGGGCTCTTTAGTGGCAAGCTACTAAATTCCGAAACCCTGAAGGCTATGACAGCTATTTTTGAAGACCCGCACTGCAAAGACTGTGGGTATGGTCTGGGATTGGAAAAGTGGAAACTTGGCTCATATACTGGATATGGCATGAATGGCAGTTCCCTAGGAGTAGACGCTAACCTCTTGTATTTTCCTGAACAGAAATGTACGCTCGTCCTCTTTTCAAATTACGGAGGAGGAAACAGCAAGGAAATTTTAGAGGCTGCACTCCACCTCTCAAAAGATAACTAATTAAAGGCCATATTCGTATCACCTAAAAAAAAGTCAGAACCTGTGTTAAGCATAACCTGGATAAACATCATGTTAGTCCACCTCGCCTTAATACAGTTTTTCGAATCAATCTACGTGCCTTATCATCCTTCATCAGTAGCAAGCTAGCAAACTAAAAAAGGAAAATACTCGTAAATTTTCTCTTTCCGTTTGACACCAACAATGGTCATGAAATCATTACAAAATGCATTGCCTAGCTTTCTCTTTTAAGGTAAAAGTGCCTGCACATCCATTAAGTCGTAAAACTGGAAAGTATCTGATCCATGGATCGTTATTGATTTACAAGCTAAAACCCTTCCTAATCTTTTCAAAAAACGCTACCTCCGGCTCAGATCCCTCCACCAAATACGAAGTTCAATAATTTGAGCTTCTTGGTCTACCTGCCGCCAAACACTAGATTTTCCCCTACATGTCAGATAAAACTCCCAATGTAAGCTATCCACTTTTCCTGGATCAAGTGAAATTCTTGGGGGGAGATGAATTTTGTAGTTTCTTTGCGAGAAAAAACTAGAAGAAATTGAGCGCGCAGGAGGAGTTATTGTTTCCCAAAGAAATGGTTGAATATTTTGACTTGACCAAAGTTGAGGAAGTAGAGGGGACGCTCAATTTTCATTTGAAAGAGCTCAATCTAGCTCCGACTGAATATTTGCCTGAGTAATTAGAGTTTAAAGGTTTTCTTCTTGAAATACGGGTTCAGAATTTCCCCATTCGGAGTAAAAAAGTCTATTATCATATACTTAGACGTAGATGGCGCGTAATATCGAGTGGTGAGACGATTAGCAGAGATTGGGCTTTGGTTGCAAAGGGATCGGGGACGCCTAGTTAAGAATGACACAAGAATTTGGGTTGTTCTTAAAAAAAATATTTGGACCACAATCCGGTAAGTAGTCATCAATTAGGCCATTTCTTTCATGTTGATGGAAAACAATTGGGCCAGCAATACAAAGATCATTTTAGCGATTACCACGATTGGGATCAGAAGGAACACGCTCAAGAGTGGATGTTGTTTGTAGACCATATTGGCGAGCGCTTAAGTATTGATGAAACCGCGCTATCCCATGGTGAACTCATACCATCGTTACCAATAAGGCTGCAGCGGGGCGAAAAGGGGCTTTAGTAGCCATGATTAAAGGTACCCGAGCAGAAGATATTGGTGCGGTAATGCAAAAGATTCCGTGGCATCTTCGCAAAAAGGCAAAGGAGGTAACTTTAGACATGGCGGCTAACATGATAAAGGCCGTCAGACTCAGTTTCCCCCATGCATCTAGGGTAATAGACCGCTTTCACGTACAAAAACTAGCCTTCGATGCAGTTCAAGAATTACGCATAAAGTACCGATGGGAGGCTATAGACCAAGAGAATGAAGCCATTGCGAAAGCGAAACTGAACAAGGAAACATACGAGCCGGAAATTTTTCCAAACGGAGATACATTAAAACAAGTATTAGCGCGTAGCAGATTTTTACTATTTAAACACCAGAGTAAATGGACATTATCCCAACTTGAACGAGCGACTTTCCTGTTGTAACCCTCCCCAAAAATAGGACAAGTTAAAACGCAACAATAAAGGTTTAACATTAACTTGTAACAATGAAAAAGAGTAAGCACTCAGAACATCAGATTGTGAAAGTAGTGGGAGAGTACGAGAACGGTCGTAAGGTAGAAGACATCTTCCGGGAATTAAATATTCACAAAGCCACTTTCCATAACTGGAAGAAGAAGTATTCAGGGATGAGTGGGACGGATCTGGCAGAACTAAAATCTCTTCAACAGGAGAATGCCAGATTAAAGAAGATGTATGCTGATCTGGCCCTGGATCACGCCGTTCTCAAGGACGTACTATCAAAAAAGTTTTAGGACCTTTTGAAAAGCGAGTGGTGGTGAATTATATCGTAAACGAGTATGGCATGAGCATGCAAAAGGCCTGTAAGATCATGGATTTAAGTCGTTCCGTTTATTACTATTCTTCTGTAAAAGACGATACAGAAGTAAGAGGAAAGCTACTAGGTCTAGCCGAAAATCATCCGAAGGAGGGTCAGGATAAGATGTATCAAAGGATACGGAATCAGGGCCTTAAATGGAATTACAAGCGTGTCCGCAGGATTTACCTTCATTGGGTCTAAACCTTCGTCAAAAGACTCGCAAGAGGCTTCCTGCACGTGTTAAAGTACCGTTGATTCAGCCGGAAGGTATCAATCATACCTGGAGCATGGACTTCATGCATGATGTTCTTGACAATGGCCGGAAGATCAGAATTTTGAATATCATCGATGATTATAACCGGGAAGCTCTGGCCGTAGAGGCTCATTTCAGTATACAGTCGAACATGGTAGTTCAAAGTCTGGAGGATCTAATCGCATATAGAGGTAAGCCTACCCAAATCAGAGTTGATAACGGCCCTGAATATATTGCAAAGGTGTTGGCTGACTGGTGTAGAGAGAATGACATCAGACTCCTTTATATCCAGCCCGGAAAGCCCTTTCAGAATGGATAACGTTTTAACCGAACTTTTAGAGAATCTATACGGGACGCTTATGTGTTTGAAAATATCCATCAGGTCAGAATCCTGGCAGAAGAATTTATGAAGGATTATCATACCCAAAGACCGCATGAATCACTAGGAGGATTCACCCCGGAAAAGTTTAAAAATTTGAGCACTTCATTTCCAGCAGGGGGAGCTAGCACCCCCTGCTGGAAGAACAATAAATCAATATCTTTGTTTAATTATACTATGTCCTAAAAAGGGGAGGGTTACAATATTTATGTTAAAATAATGACTCCTATAGCATAAAAAGATAATGCTAAAATTTCATATTTGTATAAATTAGGGATAGAGTTCTATCTTCTTACTATATCTCCATTTCTAGCAATAAAGAGCTCAAGCACTTTCCATGTGGATCTAATGATAAAGACGTAGTAACACCTCCTGACAAAGCACCTTCACACACAAACAAGAGGCTTTTAATATTATACAACTCATAGCGTGTAATACTTCCCTGTAAAAAAGACCATAAATGTTCTCTTACTTTTTCAACTGTAACTTTTTCGCATAAAAGCGGATAATCTTCTTCCTTAAAAGGAATCAGTGATAAGGTTGACGTATTTCCTTTATCTCCGGCTCTGCTATGAGCCAGATGGTATAGTTTTGTCATAAAATGGTTACTTTAAATGATACATCTTCTTTTCTCACAAAAATGGAGTGAATACCTATTACTTCTTTATAATACTTCCTAGAGCCACCTCCTCCGGCGGGTCCATTGGTATAAAGTGCTTCCACTTCTTCACCAATTCTTTGAGCCTCAATTTTTGAAGAACACTTTGCAGCTACTCTTAATCTTACATCATAAGGAAAACTGTTTACACTAAACTTGTCTTCATTGATAGAGTTAAGCCCAATCAGATCGTAACGCACTTCCTGCACACCATCTGATTTCAATCTTTCTTCAAGAATAGTAATAGCTAGTTTTGATCTATCAACGGCATCATACCCCGTATATGAAATCTCACCTTCTCCAAGATGATATGCTTTATATCCTACACTTACTTTTAAGTAGTTACTGGCTTCCGCCCCGATACCGCCTTCTACAAGAACCTCATCCTTTCTGAGTTCCGTTAATCTCACTTTACTAAAATCAGCTATAACGTCAGGAGTTATGTACTTATAGGGATTTAACACTTCATAAAGCAATTGTTCCTTCACTGTTCTTAAATTCAGATTTCCCCCGGTTCCATCGACCTTAGAAAGAATAGCAGCACCATTTCTGCTAACCTCTGCTATTGGGAAACCCAGGTTTGCTGGATCAGCTATCTTCTTTCTGGAAACATCCATAAAGTACCCCCCTGTCAATTGGCCTCCACATTCTAATAAGTGTCCAATAACGGTACCTTGTCCAAACTGCTCAGCATCCGTCCAGCCAAACTCAAATACCATAGGAGCCAGGAACAACGATGGGTCTGCCACACGTCCGGTGATTATGATATCTGAATCTGCTGCGAGAGATTCTATGATTCCTTCTATACCTAAGTACGCATTTGCTGAAACCAAACTGCCGGACTCTGAAATAGGCTTATTGGTTTCAATTGCCATTTCGTTTCCTGTAATTAAACCTAAAACATCATCTCCCGTTACAGCTGCAACCTTAAGATCAAGTCCCTGTTCTAAACATAATTCCTTTACTTTACGAGCTGCAGCAATAGGATTGGCCGCTCCCATATTTGTGATTAACCGGATCTTCTTCTTTTCTAAAAAAGGCAAGAGAGAGCTTATTCTCCTTTCTAAAAACGGATCATAGCCCAGATCAGGGTTAATTTGCTTTTGCTGTTGAGCCAAAGCAATTGTTCTCTCTGCCAGGCATTCCAGAACAAGGTAATCCAATTGTCCCTTCTCAGCTAAAATAACTGCGGGTTCAAACCTGTCGCCTGAAAATCCCGCACCACACCCTATTCTAATTGTTTCTTTCATCTATAAAAATATTGAACCGGTCAAAATCGCTACTAGCGTCATAACCAAAGTAGTACCCCATGCCCAAAAAAATGTATGTTTTTGGTGATCTCCCAGATCCACCTCAGCCATACCAATCAGCAAAAATGTAGAAGCCGTTAACGGACTCAACGGAAAGCCGACCGTCATTTGCCCTAGAAGGGCTGCTCTCCCAAACTGAACTGCGTCTATATTAAGCTGGCTCGCTGACTCTTTGATGATGGGTAAAACACCAAAATAATAGGCATCAGGTGTAAAAATAATACTCGCAGGCATACTGGTTATGGCAGTAAGCAAAACAAGTAAACCCGAGTTTTCGGACTTCATACCGCTTACCAATGAGGTTGCCATAGCTTCAGTCATCCCCCCGTTTGTTAAAATTCCTGAGAAAACTCCGGCTGCAAAAATCATACTCACTACCATAAAGATATTATTCCCATGCCTGCTCAAAACCATTTTTTGCTCCTGTAGCTTAGGGTAATTAATTTGAAGTACCAGTAAAGAAGCCAGCACAAACAAAACCGACGAAGGCACTATCTCCAGAGTTAGTAAAACAATAACCGTGACCGTCAAAACAGCATTAACCAATACTAATTTGGGTCTTCTTAACAGACGTTTATCTTTAGAAAAATCCTCACCAAAAGTATAACTAAAATCCAACACTCCTAGGCGTCTTTTCTCAGCCCGTCCCCAATACCAGGCTACAAAAAGTACCCAAAGTATTCCAGCCCCTATGGCAGGTAAATTAGGAACAAAAAGCTGAGCACTGCTTGCCTCAAAGACGGACAATGCTCTGGCTGACGTACCTGACCACGGCACCAGATGAATAGGCCCAACGCTTAAAGCAACTATCCCCGCAAGAACAAGTTTACTCATCTTCAATGCCTTGTAGATAGGCAAAAAAGCAGTAATCACAATCATAAAAGTAGCGGTACCATCGCCATCCAAATGTACAAGCATCGTAAGCAAAGCAGTACCGATAACTACTTTTAAGGGATCGCCCTTTACAAGCTTCAACACCGTCTTTATCACAGGATCAAACAATCCTGAATCTAACATGATTGAAAAATAAAGTACAGCAAACATCAAAAGCACAGCTGTAGGGGCCACCTGGCGAATTCCGCTTAAAGCAAAAGTACCAATATCAGCTACAGAAAAGCCGGCAATCACTGCCACCAGAACAGGAGTCATAACCAGGGCTATCATCACTGGAACTCTCTTACTCCATATCAAGACGAGAAATAGCCCAATGATTAGTAAACCATAGAGTACGAGCATAGAGTTATTCAAATTTCAGGTAATCATTAAAGAAAGGAAGCATAGCGTTTAACACCCGCCCGTCAAGTGTCCAGATTTTATCTACGTGTGTACCGATATACTCTTCGGCATAATGATTGATCCCGAGATTTTCCAGTTTCTGACTAAATGCCATATTCTGAACCGGAAATCTTGGAGAATCATTTCTACCCCAGTCCAACTTTATGGCTGTCAACTTTCTCAAATTGTCTGCATAGTCATTTACCATTTCAACCGGCATATTCCTGTGCCATTTTTCTAAAACCTTTTGGTTTACAATCAAGGAGTCACCTTTATACGTAAATGGCATATCAGCGTAAAATGGAGGATTGTTTGGATTAGGAGACCAAGCCCGGCCTACAGCTGCCAAAACTTTCGGATAATAGGCTCTTGTAAGTTCTTCTTCCGTCCTGGCGTTTTGATAGATTTTAAAGTAAGGGCTATTGGGGCCAAACTCCTTAACAAATGACATTAGCCCGGGGCTTAGACCATACACTGAACTAAACACTTCGGGATGACGCATCGCTATTTTAATTGCTCCATAACCACCCATAGAGTGCCCGGCAATTCCACGCGACTCTTTTGTAGCCAACGTACGGAAGTTTTTATCCATATAGTCGACCAGCTCCTTAGAAGTAAATGTCTCCCAGTTTCCTGTTAACTCCGAATCAGTATAAAAACTACCCTGATAAAGTGTGTAGTGATTAGGAATAACCAAAATATACGGTTTGATTTTCTTTCTGACTATCCCTTCATCCAGCACTTTTTTAATTTCCGGAGAAATAGCGTCCGTACCTGTGAAACCATGTAGAAAATAGATTACAGGATAACGTTCTTTGCCTCCTTCATATCCGGGGGGTAAATAAACAGAGCAACTTCTGTTTGGATTTTCTCCTCCTTTATTGATCAAGGCTTTTGAATTTATTGTAAACGTCTGAACGCTTCCTTTTTGAGCAAATCCGAAAATTGATACCAATAGAAATATAATACTGAGAGCCTGTTTCATAATTTTCTCGTAATTAAGTAGTTGAATGACTAAATATTAGACCTTTATTTTCAAAATCTGGCAATCACCCGCCTCTCAAATTTCTCTTTTATCTCCACATTTTCTGTGAGGATAATATCCGAAACACTTTTACCTATTAAAAGGTGATAATTACCTGCCTTTGTTACCCAGGCATTTATAGATTCATCAAAAATGGAGAAGTCTTCTGAGTTAATTTTAAACGTTAATATTTGCACTTCTCCAGGGGCTAATTCTTTAGTTTTACCAAAGGAAATTAGTTCCCTGTCAGGATCTTTGTTTAGATTAGAGCGATAAATCTGAACAATTTCTTTTCCTTTTGCTTTACCCGTATTCTTTACGGTTACCTTCAATGTAAACCCAACTTTAGAATCTCCAGAAATCTTACTATTTCTAAAATCGAATGAAGTGTAAGAAAGCCCGAATCCAAATGGAAAAGAAACTTGTTTTTTATTGGTGATATAATCTCTGTATCCTACGTGCAGATCTTCCTCATACGTGGTGAATTCTAAATTCTTACGAGGTTCCTGTGCAGAATTAGGTGGGCCTCCTCCCATCATTTCTTGAAAATTCAACTCTATATCAATTGGGAAATTGTTATTTGATGCTACATCTTTCAGATCATTTGGGAATGACATGGTCAACTTTCCTGAAGGTCCCACTTTACCACTTAAAATATCCGCAACTGAATTTCCACCTTCCTGTCCCGCCTGCCAGGCCAGTAAAATAGCATCTGGTTTTTCTTTCCACGAAGCCGTTTCTATCACTCCTCCAACGTTAAGTATTACTACAACTTTTTTACCTTTAGAATGATAAGCCTTCGCTACTTTTGAAATCAAATTCTGTTCTTCATCACTGAGATAAAAATCATTTGTAGTCTTTCTATCTTCAAACTCGCCGGAATTTCTACCAATTGTAATGATAGCCATATCTGTAGATTTAGCGTATTCTCCAATTTCAGACTCTGACAACTCCAACTCAGGCATTCTTGGTTTATTTAGAAATGCAGCCATTGGGTTATTTGGGTCGGGTTTGTTTTTTTCCTTGTAGTCTCCAACGTAGACCGAATACTTCTCAGCGAGTTTTCTTTCAACACTGAAAGCTGATAGCCCGTCCATTAGTGAAATGATATACGCCTCGTTGACATCTCCACTGCCTGTCCCACCACTAATAAAATCGTAGGAGGTAACACCAAAAGCAGCAATCTTTGTTTCTGAAGATATTGGCAACGTCAGTTTTTCATTTTTAAGTAATATCATTCCCTCGGCTGCGGCTTCTCTGGCAATCAAAGCATGAGCTTTCAGATCTGGTTTATTGGAGTAAGGATACTTTTTAAACCTCGGAGTTTTCAGAATTAAGTCCAGGATTCTTCTAACATTAACATCCACATCTTTCACATCCAGTTTACCATCTTTGACATTCTGAAGAATTGCATCTTTCTGTGGTTTAATTCCGGGCATTAGTAAATCGTTTCCAGCATGAACCTGCTTTACAATGTTTGTTCCACCAAACCAGTCAGTCATAACTATTCCGTCAAACTTCCATTCGTCCCGCAACACAGTTGTTAATAGCTCCCTACTTTCTGAAGTGTAAGTCCCATTAATTTTATTATAGGATGACATCACAGTCCATGGTGATGATTCTTTAACCGCAATTTCAAAACCTTTAAGATATAGCTCTCTCAATGTCCGGTTTTTTATTCTGACATCATTTTTTGAACGAAGGCTTTCCTGATTATTCGCAGCAAAATGTTTGATCGAAGTTCCCACCCCATTAGACTGGATACCATTAACGGCTGCCGCTGTCATTTTCCCTGAAATAATTGGATCTTCAGAATAATATTCAAAATTTCTTCCGTTAAGCGGATGTCGATGCAAATTTAAAGCAGGAGCCAAAAGTACATCTGCTCCATATTCAAGAGCCTCTTTACCCATAGCTTTACCTATATTCTCAGCCAGTTCAAGGTTCCATGAAGAAGCAATCAATGTAGCAATTGGAAAGGCTGTTGCGTAAAACGTTTGTGTGTCATTTTGACGAGTTGGACTTATCCTTATTCCAGCAGGGCCGTCCGCCAGAACTATAGCCGGAATTCCCAACCTTGGAATAGCTTTAGTGGTACCAGCCGCACCCGGAACGAGGTTTTCAGTTTGTCCTACTGTTGGCCCACCAAAACCGGGCATTCCTGCACCAACCAATAAATCTACCTTTTCTTCTAACGTCATCGCATTTAACACCTCCTGTACGGAATTCTTACCAAGCTGGGGGCTTGCTGGCCGGAGAGCCGAAATGAGAAGAAAAATATGCCTACTGATATATATAGTTTTTTCATGGGTGTTAAGAATGATTTTCGTTGAATTTTGAAAATTCAAGCACATTCCCGAACAGAACATGCTTGAAAAAAGTGATTATTTAGGGCCAACAATCAATCTATTTAAATAAAAGTGGGACAAACTCTGACAGGTAAAGTCTCCAGTTTGACCAGGTATGTCCTCCTTCTGATTCTCTGTAAGTATACTTTACTTTCTTATCGTCTAAAAGTTTTCTAAAATCTACTCCGCTCTGATACAGAAAATCTGTTTTTCCCATACCAATCCAGTACAGTTTGTACCCATTATCACGCTGTTTTTCAAGGTTCTTTTCGTAGTTTTCATAAACAGCAGGTACTTGCTTTGCATCTGGTCTGTTCAGACGATATGCAGCAGAAAAAAGTCCTACATAATCAAATGTATTGTTCAAATTGGCTGAAATAAACAAGGTGTGAGAACCGCCCATTGACAAACCTGCAATAGCACGATCTGCCTTGTTTTTCTTAACACGGTAAGTCTTCTCTACAAAGTCAACTACATCCTGGAAAGTACTCTCCATATTACCAGAGCCTACATCGGGCGTCATCATTATTGGTTTGTAAAGTCCCTTGCTTGATTCACCCGGTGCGGCTGCATTACTGGTGTGCCCGTTAGTCATCACCACAAGCATAGGCTTGGCTTTGCCTGCTGCAATCAGATTATCCAGAATCTGAGCCGTCCTTCCCAAGGAAATCCAGGCCTCTTCGTCACCTCCCACACCGTGAAGAAGATAAAGCACCGGATAGCTCTCTTTACTGCGTTCATAGCCCGGCGGTGTATAAACCGTTAAACGTCTGGTAGCCTTTAAACCAGGGGAGTCGTACCAGGTACGCGAGACTGTCCCATGAGGTACATCAGCTACCTTATAGGCTGAAGACTGATCACCATTGGTAATGAATATGCTGAACATATTGGCAATGTCTCTGATTTGGTATACGTTATTCGGGTCTGTAATTTTCAGCCCATCCACTATGTAATTGTACATGAATAAATCTGACTTCAAAGACTCCGAAGTATATGTCCATATTCCTTTTTCATCCTTTTTCATTGCCACTTTGCCCGGAACCCATCCTTCTGCCGGCATCCAATCTCCCTGTAAAAAAACCTCTGCAGCTTTAGGAGCATCGAGCTTGAAAGTAACGGTATTGTTATCATTTACCTGCGGTGAAATTATTCCCTGTGCACCAGAGAAATCAAGATTTTGCTGGGCATGAAGCATAATTACACTCATGATCAGAATACTTAAGGTTAGAATTGTTTTTTTCATTTTTTATTTACTTAAAATTCATTTTTTGAAATTTCTTGAAGGGAATCTGAGAGCCTCATAAAGTGCAGAATGCCAATACTCCTAGGTATGTCCTCCGTCACGGATTCTAAACTGAAGCGGTATACCAACCTTTTTCATCGCTCTGACATAATCTATGTTAACATCCAGCAAAAAGTCATCGTCGCCGCAATCCACAAACCAGTTCACAGCTTTCAACTTTTCTAAAGTGGCAGCATCGGCTTTTTCAACAAAGGCAATAGAGCTATTGGCAATGACACTTTGGGTTAACAGATCCAACTTTTTATCCAGACCAGGAGGGCCACCGACAAATGGGATATTCATCAGAGCACTCATCGCGTAAACCGAAGAAAACAGTTCAGGATGCTTTTGTGCATAAACTGTAGATCCACCACCTCCCATTGATAGTCCTGCTATAGCTCTCTCTTCTTTACCTCTACTTACTCTGTACTTTCCCTCTATATGAGGTAAAAACTCTTCGAAGAAAAACCGCTCATAGCTCCAACCTTCCATGTCAAAATAACCGTTCCAGTCTGTGCCGGCATCGGGGGTAACAATAATCATCTCTCTAACCTCCCCTCCATCTATCAGCTGATTGGCCACGTCTTCTACGTGTCCACGGGTTGGCCAGCCTTTGTGGGTATCGTTCATACCATGCAATAGATACAATATGGGATATTGTCTCGATTCTTCTGTCTTGTAAGATTTGGGCAGATAAATAGAGTAATTTCTTGTGGTGTTCAATACCTTACTTTCTATTACTTCGTATTCTATCTTACCTTGAGGAGGCATAATAAAACCTTGCCCTTGGCTATTTAGAGAGGCTAATAATAAAACAACAGCTACTACAATCTTCTGTGTTACCATCCCGGATTTTGTTTAATATTCTTGTTCACATTCATTTCATGTTCAGGAAAAGGGAGCAGCTCATTCTTCCCCTTTTTGAAACCAAAAGTTTGATTGCTATAGGGGTAGATGATGGTATGACTTCCGTCGTTATTCAATCCAGTAAAAGTGGGTACTTTTTCACCTTGTTTCTCTAAAAAGTGAGTATCTCCCCAGCGTACCAGATCCTGAAAACGAACTCCTTCAAAACAGAGCTCAAGTCTCTTTTCTGTCTTGATATTATCCAGTGAAACATTGTCAAGAGCTTTTAGTTTTGCTCTGCTTCTGATTTGATTGATGTAGGAAAGAGCCTGAGCATTCCTTCCGGTTTGAACAGCAGCTTCCGCAGCTAAAAGAAGAACTTCAGCATATCTTAAAACTCTGAAATTGGCTGTGGTAGAAAAACCAAAAGATGCCACAAGTACTTCAGAACCCAAGTATCTGTGCTTCCAATTAAAATAGCCTTCATTTCCATATAAGGAGCTTCCCGGATTAAGTGCAATGCCCACATTATTCAGCTGTTTGTAAGTCTTGATGGTGTTATTTAGCCGGTAACCTTCTGCCCCCTCCTCCGCAAGAAATGCCTGATACAATGCTGACGTAGGATTTCCGAAACCCCAACCCGAAGGATAGATACCATGTAAACCTGTAAAATACCCGGAAAGATTCAGCTTATCACTTCTATAGCCGTTCATGATTCCCCAAAGGGTGTTTCCCTGCTCAAAGGCGTTATTATCATCACCTATAGAGTTAAACTCAAAGACAGACTCTGAAGAAAAATCAGAGACAGCTCTAAGTACGTTTTCATAGTCTGCTACCAAACCATGTTTTCCATCGTTGATTACCGTTGACAAGTTCTCAAACGCTTCTTCATTTTTACCTTGAAATAACTGAGCTTTTCCTAAAAACGCTCTGGCTGCGTCTGATGTAAGTCTTGCAGGTTGGGCTGTATTGGCAGCACTTCCCTTCTGAGGAAGGCTATTACTCTGCAATGCATCCTTGTAGTCAGTTTCTATCAAGTTCCAGAGAGCGTTTTTGTCTCCGTTGGGCTGTTGATATTCGTCAGGTGACAACTCCATAGTAACCAGAGGTACATTTCCCCACAAGGTGACCAGATCGAAATAGACTGCAGCACGGATAGTCTTAGCTTCCGCTACTGCTCGCTTCTTGACATCGGAATCCGGCTCAATTCGATTTATAATAAGGTTTGCGAGGTAAATGGCATTGTAATATTGTGCAAAAGTGCTACTTACTGTAGTATTTGCCGCTCCAAAATTGTATTCATTAATTTGCTCATACATACTGTTATCGCCTCTTGATCCGCCACCACAAATGACATCATCAGAGAGCAGGTTTTTTAACCAGAACTGACCATACAAGGAAGCCCGCCATGAAGCATAAACAGCAGCAATGGCCTCTTCAGCATCTTTATCGGTCTTATAAAAATTCTCTACACTGGTTGCTCCCGGCTGTACGATTCTAAGATGATTCTCACATGCCGATGAGACTGCAACGACTATTATTATTGCTATTTTGTATACAATGTTCTTCATGATTTTTAAAAGGAAAGGTTAATACCAAAAACCAGTTTTTTTGCAATAGGATATGCTCCTTTATCTACTCCCAAAGCGGAAGTTGACCCTGCTGAAGCTTCCGGATCCATTCCCGGATACTTAGTAAACACAAACCAGTCATCCAGAGAAGTATAAACTCTGCAGTTGTCTACCTTTAATTTACTCAAAAGAGAAGAAGGTAATCTATAGCCTATCTGAAGCTGCTTAATTTTAAAGAAAGAAGCATCAAATATCGCGGCATCACTAATCCAGTACTTGTCTTCTCCGTTTGCATTCGGTCTTGGCCTTGGAGCATCCTGATTGGTCGGTGTCCATCTTTCATCATAGAATATACTTAGTTTGTTCCCTCTTGGTCTGTCTATACGGGTTAAGGCATTGTAAATTTGATTGCCTTGTGATCCCGCTCCGAAGACCGTTAAGTCAAATCCTTTGAATGAGCCTGTCAATGTAATACCATACGTAAAATCAGGAATTGCACTGCCAATCATGGCCATGTCCTGATCGTTAATTATGCCATCGCCCTGATCCGGAATTCCATCACCGTTGGTATCAACCGTAAACTGGTCTTTGAATATCGGGTCACCGGTTTCTCTGTTAATTCCTTGTAATTCATACCCTCTGAAATACCACACCGGAAGTCCTTGCTCAAATGCAGTAATTCCTGTAAACGTATGATAAGAAGCCCCACTGATTCTTGAAATACTCGGATCAAGATAGGTTACCTTGTTCTTAAGTGTAGCTATATTACCTTTGATTCCGTATTTAAAACCGCTGCTAAACTGATCTTCCCAGCCTAATTCTGCCTCAAAGCCTTTATTAGTTACATTCCCTGCATTAACTACCGTTGATGTCACACCTGTCTCATAAGGCGGTGTAATAGCTACAAGTAACCCGCTCGTCTTTTTATGGAAATAGTCGAGAGTTGCAGAAAATCGATTATCAAAAGCTCTGAGGTCGATACCAAAGTCTGTCTGCTCTGAGGTTTCCCATTTTAAATTTGGGTTAGTTAATGTATTGGGAGAAGAAGCCACCTGATAATTGATATCCGATGAGTAAGGATACATTCCTCCGGACATAATAGAAGCCAGATACGCATAACCGCCAAGTGGTCCCGTACTTCCGTTTTGCCCCCAACTCGCCCTCACTTTAAGAAAAGATATCCAATCGGTCTTGGGAAAAAACTTCTCTTTTGAAATTACATATCCAAGTGACATGGCCGGAAAGGTACCCCATCTGTTTTCGTAGGGTAAAATCGAGTTGTCACTTGCATCTCTTCGTAACGAAGCCTGAAACAATAGTTTATCAAGATAGTTATAACTCAAACGTCCAAAGTAGGACAATTGCCTTGTATAAAGCTGAATACCACCGATAGTTCTCGTAGCTGTTGGTGCCAGAAAGTCCAGATCCCTGTAGGGAAGATCATTCTTAATAAGTTCATTTCCAGCGGCATTCACACTAGCGGTTTCTGTGTGCTGATATGATGTACCCGCCATCACTGTAAAGTCATGCGACTTTAATTTGAAATGATAGTTGGCAAAATTTTCCCACTGATAATAAATGCTGTTTGAGTTTGTTCTGCTCATATTAATCTTGTCTCTGTAGGCTACCGCATTGGCATAATACATATCCTGAAAAGTATGATTATTGGAGAAAGCTCCTCTATAACCGAACTTGGACGTAAAAACCAGACCTTTCAAAGGCATGATATCCATAAACATGGTACCCAATATATTTGCACCGGAGTTCTTGTTTTGATTAACATCCCTCATAATGCCCGGATGAATCTGCTCCGATTCAAAAATTCTTGACACACCATAGTAGTCTCTAGAACTGTTTCTTATTAACGCCCTGCCTACCTGCAGATGGCTTTTCATAAAATCAGGCAGATTATTCTCTGAATAAAGATTGGGAGTAAGCGGATCCATGGTAAGTACAGCGGCCAGCAAACTTCCGTACTCAGAGTTTTCTGATACTGTCTGACTTGTCCATTTTTCCAGTGTATTTGTAGTTCCGATTTTAAGCCATGGCCGTATCTTGTAGTCTCCGTTAATCATCCCCGAAACACGATTATAAACATCCTGATTGCCAACAACTATACCGTCCTGATCCAGGTAAGAAAGCCCTACAAAATAGGTGCCTTTTTCATTACCTCCCTGTAACCCAAGATTATGCCTGTGCATCAGTGATTTTTCGAAAGCAATATCCGCCCAATTCGTATTGGTTACACCGTCCCACAAGGTATTCACTTCATTCGGGGTGATAAAATTAGCTTCTGTCATATAGCTGACATACTGCTGAGCATTCATCACCTTAGGAATCCGATTTAATTCGCTTGTGGACATTTGGTAGTCATACGTAATTTTAGCTACACCTGATTTCCCTTTTTTTGTCGTAATTAATATTACACCATTTCCCGCCTGAGCACCGTATATAGCAGCGGAAGCAGCATCTTTTAACACCTCCATACTTTCAATATTGTTAGGGTCAATTCCCGCAATATTAGAAGTTCTTAGTCCATCAACTACATACAGGGGGTCTGAGGATGAGTTAGAACTAAAACCTCTTATACGAATAGTAGGGTTACTGCCCGGGGCACCTGAGGTTTGTATTACCTGCACTCCGGCGGCCTTTCCTTGCAATGCCTGCTGAGCATTTACTACCGTTCGGTTTTCTATATCTTCCGTTTTTACCTGCGATATCGCTCCGGTTAAATCACTTTTTCGCTGAACACCGTATCCCACTACCACTACTTCATCCAGACCAATATTGCTTTCTTCCATGACCACCTCTATGTTGCCAGAAGAAACAGCTGCCACCTCTTTAGTAGAATATCCCACCATAGAAAAAACCAGCACCGGCTTTTCTAAGGAGGTCTTTACTTCAAAATTTCCTTCTGCATCTGTAAAACCTCCTGTACTTGTACCTTTAACAGTAACCGATACCCCGATGAGAGGTTCTTTGCCGTCGGTGACTTTGCCTTTAAAAGATTGCTGGGCACTCGCCGCAAGCGGTAAAATAAAAAATAGAAGAAATTTAAAGAGGCTATAACAAAGCCTCCATCTTGCTTGAGACAAAACATTTTTCATATGTATTAAGGTTGATTTTGGCAGATGCTTTAGGGTTCATTTTGCTCTAAAACATTTCACCGCAAGTTCTCACCTTAACCATTATTACATTTTTACAAATGCTTTTCTATTTCGCCAGACTCATTAAATTATTTTTAAAATTTGTTCAAATATTTATATTTTTGTTCATAAACGCCCCCAAATGGTTGAAATGAGTACCGACTAACCTATTATTACGAATAATTACTTCAACCCTCATCATCGTTCTATGTCTCGTATAATATCTGCAATTCTCCTTCTACTTTTATCAGCATGCCACTCTCCTGAGAACTATCTGGAAAACGCCGCGGTAGAAACTGAAGGGCAAGCAATTTCAAATAAGTTTATAACCTCTATTGTAGAAGACCAGTACGGATATATCTGGCTGGGTACAACACGAGGACTAAACCGGTATAACGGGCATGAGTTTACACAATTTACTTTTAACAACGACAGCGTTAGCTTACAGGCTAACGTGGTAAGTGCACTTTTATACGACTCTAAAAACAGACTTTGGGTAGGAACTTCAACTCATGGAGTTTCATTGTACGAAAACGGAAAATTTAAAATAATCCCTACCGGTAGCTCCAGTAATTTTATAGCTCAGATTCTGGAAGACAAGTCCGGCAAAATAATCATCAACACAAGCAATGACATCTGTGTATTCAATCCTGAAAAGAATACATTTGAAAGTAAACTTACTTACTTCTCTAAATTTCCTAACCCAACTGTTCTTAATCTGGAAGCATTTGATTCTAATAATAGATTATGGGTAGCCACACAAAACAATATCTCCGTTTATGACCCTGATTTTAAACTTATCAAAAAACTGGAGATTCCAGCTGTTAAGCTAATCCATAGTTTATATATTAATGAATTTGGAGAACTGTGGCTGTCTCATTCTAATGGAATAAGCATAGTTGATACAGACACTATTGAATTTAAACAACTTCCCGAAAAAATAGCCACCTATACTGATTTTCCCGCCTCAGGCATTTCGAATATATTCAGGTACAATCAAAGGGCTGTGATTCTAAAGACTTTTCAGAATGAGCTCTTTTACTTTGATTTTGTTACCAATACATTGGTTCATCAGTCACACAAAGACTTTCCCTTCGCTGCTCCCGATTTTGAACTAACTACCGTCTTTACGGACTCTCGCAACAATCTTTGGTTTGGATCTACGGACAAAGGATTTGAAATGGTTAGAAAGTCAGAGAAGATTTTCAATGAAAAATATCTTTTGGAAAATGCTCTTCAAGGAAAATCTATCATGAAAATTGTTCAGGCTAAAGACAAAAACCTGTGGATTCTTACCAGCAAAGACGGTATATACAAATACACAGTAAGTGACGGTCAGGTCACAAAGGCAACCTTGCCACACACCGGATTTGGCAAAAACGGAAACCTTTTTTTTGATAGCAACGGATATCTTTGGGTAAACTCTGGTAATGATCTTTATCAATGCTCTGTACACAATTCCACCGTATCCATAGTCAAAAGCTACAAATTTGAGGAAACCATGTCTTCTATTGCAGAAGATGACAATGGCAATATCTGGGTGGCTGGATTTGGAGAGTACATCTATTACAAAAAGGGAGATACCTTTGAGAAGAAACAGTTTTATAAACCGGGCTATAACTATACTACGGGTTTAACCAAACTAAGAAGTGGTGAAATAGCTGTTTCTGCTCTTGGCAGAGGAGTATTCCTGATAAATCCTAACACATTAACCACGAAAAATATCGAAATCAAACCTTCTGTTACGCCTTTCCTACCCAATCAGGTCTTTGAAGATTCGAATGGAAACTTATGGATACCCACACACCTTAATGGCCTCTTCACTTATTCACCCACAACCAGACAAACAAAAAATTATCTGAATGCTAAAGCCATCTGCAATGATGCATCCGGCATTATTGAAGACAGTCAGGGCTATCTTTGGATACCTACCCAAAACGGATTGTCAAAACTAGATCCTAAAACAGACAAAGCCATCGTCTATTTTAGTGAGGACGGCACCGGAGGAAATCAGTACAACTTCAATGCATTAGCCAAAGATGATGAAGGCAGACTCTATTTCGGCGGAACTCACGGTATTACCGAAATTAACCCATTGAAAGCCATTCCTGAACAATCTAACAAGATAGTCATCGAAAAAGTCACTTCGGATAAACACAAACTATTTGAAACAAGTAGCCAAAGTACTCCGGTAAAGCGTATTCAGCTTAAGAATTGGAACAATTCCTTTAGTATTCACTATACTATTCTTAATTATAGCCAGCTGAAAAACTACAAATACGAATACAAATTAGAGGGATACAACGACGACTGGACTGATGCGGGAAAAAGCCGTCAGGCTAATTTCTACAAAATTCCTCCCGGTAACTATATTTTTAAAGTGCGGGCTTCCAGTAATAGTCAGGGCGAAATTTTCGAAACTGCTATTTCCTTAAAAATGCTTCCTCCCTGGTGGGCATCTTCACCTATGATTTTACTTTATGTTTTAACTTTAGGTGGTGTAAGCTATGTATTCTTCAGACTTTATTCTTCCTGGAAAACGGACAAAGACAAGACCTTACTTGCAGAGAGAGAAAAACAGGAGGCTATAAGAATTAATGAGCTCAATTTCAATTACTTTTCAAATATATCGCACGAATTCAGAACACCGCTTACCATGATTAAAGGGCCGGTAACCATGCTTTCCGCTCAAAATTTAAATCCGGAAACATTAAACCTGCTTTCTATCATCCAGCGTAACGTAGATAAAATGCTGGGACTCGTAAATCAAATTCTGGACTTTAATAACCTGAAAGATGGCGATTCTCCCCTTAAAACCATCTACTTAGACATTATTCCTGAAATAAGACGAAACGTGGACTTATTCTCTTTTTCAGCTAAAGAAAAGAATATCAGGCTTTCTGTTCAAATTGAAAGCGGACCTATTATGCTTTATCTGGATAGAGATAAATTTGATAAAATACTGTCTAACATTCTCTCAAATGCTATAAAATACACTCCGGCAGGTGGAAATATAGAAGTTCTTGTTAGTATAACGGATAATGAGTACCCAAACACTCCTTCAACAGAAACAAAACTGGTAAAAGTGGACATAAAGGACACAGGAATAGGAATTCCGAAAAAGGATCTAAAAAGGGTTTTTGAACGCTTCTATCAGGTTAATCACCACAATGGCTTAAACCATTACGGTACAGGAATCGGCTTAAATTACAGCCAAAGATTAATCAGAGCTCATCATGGAGAGATTGAAGCTTTTCAGAATGAGACAGGCGGAACCACAATTTCGATTGTACTTCCTCTAGGAAACCAAAACTACTCCCCTTCTGAAATCATAAGTGAAGATTCTGTGGACAAACCACAGGACTCTTCCATTTCTTCTCCTGCAGATAATGAAATTGAAACACTATTAGGAAAAAAAGAGAAAATACTCATAGTAGACGATGAACCAGAAATAACTCACTTTCTGAAAACCATTCTCTCAGCTGATTTTACAATCGAATCTGTTTTTAATGCAGAAGACGCGATAAAAACTATGGAAACCTTTGAGGCCGATTTGATTATCTCCGATGTTCTCATGCCCGGTATGAGCGGATACGACTTCTGTCAGTATCTTAAAGAAAACATAGAATACAGCCATATTCCGGTAATTTTACTAACGGCCAAAAGTACTACCCAGGAGCAGGTCAAAGGATTGTACAAAGGGGCCGATGCGTATATCGTAAAACCCTTTGATCCATTATATCTAATTGCAGTAGTAAAATCTCAAATTAATAACAGAAAGAAAGTCCGGGAAATTTTAACCACTACCACTACTACCAAAAGAATGTTGTCAGAAGCAGGCATTTCACCTCATGACAAAGTCCTGCTAAATGAATTTTATGCACTCATGAACGAAGAGTTGGACAACTCTGAACTGAACATTGTAAAAATGACAGAAAGACTTAATCTTAGCAGAACTAAGTTTTACTACAAGATAAAATCTTTAACCGGAGAAAACCCTGCATCTTTCTTCAAAACTTACAAGTTAAACAAGGCCGCTGAATATATTAAAACAGGTCAGTACAATATCTCAGAGATCGCATATATGACCGGTTTTAACACCTTGTCTCATTTCTCCATTAGTTTCAAAAAACAGTTTGGGGTATCACCCAGCGAGTTTAAGTAGGACTTTCTAAAATTAGCGTGTACTTATTTAGAATTGTAGCATTTGAGGACATCGGAATATGTAGAGGATACCTATTTTAACATCGTACATTTTTTCGACTCCCTGCAAAGCTATCCCTTTCAGGGGGTATCTGCTGTTTGGCAAGGTAGAAGTAGACTTTTCTTTCTCTATCATCACAAACTCCAAGATGGCCAAAATGCCTTTTTTCACATTCCTCGCTTTGCGGTTGATGAGAAACTGGCTTTTGTTGTGTACCGCCATATTAAAGAAGAAGTAAGTATGACCCACTGCAAACCCTACCCACAAGAGCACGAGATTGGCCTTCCAGGCATAAGTTAAAAATACAAAGAGGATAAGAAGAAAAATCTACTTACCCTTTTTAGTGTATTCTTTCAATGTTCTGGTAGAAAATCGGGTATTATATGGATTACAGCCAGAGGCAGTATTACCCGCAGGTACGACCCTTCTATCAACATTTCAAATCCAAAAGCATTTACCGTGTTTATAGAAGTAGACAGGATTAACTGTTGTGTTAAAAGTATGTATCAATACAGATCAGGAAATATGTGGTGGGGCACCGGACAAGGGACTCTATCGATTTGATGTATCCGCCCTACGAAGTACATATTTAAAATGCTACTCATAGTCTATAATTTTGTGGCATGAGTAAAGAAGAGAAACGTGCACGAATGCTGTCTTTGATATCGGATTGGCGGGAAAGTGGGAAGAGTAAGAAACTGAAGTACTCCCCATATCTTGGACAGCACTTATTCAAAATTAAGAAACATTTGGTAGTTTTCTATAGTTAAAATATACTTCATTGGGAGTAAGGCGTTCAAGAGCCTCATGCCTTCTTTCTTTGTTGTAAAATTTCACATATTTTTCTGTTTCGGAGAATAATTCCCACGCATCTTTAGGAGGATTCAGGAAGAGATATTCGTACTTATAACTCCTCCAATACCTTTCAATGAAGACGTTATCCAAAGCTCTTCCTTTTCCGTCCACAGACTGTTTTATTTTGTGTTTTTTGAGCAAACTCACGAACTTTATACTAGTAAACTGACTCCTCTGGTCCGAGTTGAAGATTTCGGGTTTTCCGTATTTTCGGATAACCGATTCAAGTACCTCAATCATCCAGGCTACACTCATAGTATTGGAAGTTCCCCAGCCCAGGATCTTACGAGAATGAACATCAATGATTGCAAATTTATAGCGGAACGCCGCCCGCATGAAGCCCCTTTGCATAGCTATGTAGGTTATATCAGCCTGCCACACCTGATTCGGCCTGTCAATGGTCAGATTATTGAGTAAATAGGGGAAAATGAATGCGTCTTTAGCCTTTTTACTTAGACCGGGTTTCGGCATAAGTGTATCTAAAGCCATTATTTTATACAGCCTGCGGATACGTTTTACATTTACTCCCAGCCCATAATTATAATTGATATAATCGGTCATACGCTCTACTCCATAAAAAGGACATTCTGTAAACTTGGCATCTATCTTATTCATAAGAAATTGATTAAGAAGATTCTCTCCTCGTGATTTAAAGTAGTAGCTGCTACGGGGAAGTTCCAGTAAAGCACATTGTTTACTAACCGAGAGCTTCCGGTAAGACCGAACTATCAGACTCCTCTTTTGGTGCACACTCATTTCCCCAAGACTTTTTTTAAAAAGTCTACCTGCACTTGAAGTTCTCCGATTTTGGAATAAAGTTCCTGCTCTTTTTTCTCAGACTCTTTCTGGTTCGGGCTTTCCTTCTCAAAAACCGTTGTCGCTTTCTCCAAAAATTCGTGCTTCCATTTCGTTACCTGTGCAGGTGAAATCTTGTACTTGCTCGAAATCTGAAGTACAGTATTTCGTTCCTTGATAGCCTCAAGTGCCACCTTGGCTTTAAAATCAGCCGAAAATTTACGTCGTTCTTTTTTCATATCAACCTCTAAGTTATTACTTATTCGGCTGTCCAGAAAATCGGGAGTACTTCAAAGTAAGACATTTGTACACCGCTTTTCACAAAATAAAGTTCCTTTTGAACTTGTCCGGGAACATTAATAAGTTGTCCTTTCTTAAAAGTCTTTGGTTTAAGTTTGTCGGTGAGCAAACTATAGTCTTCCGTACTAATGTCATGAAAAAGCTTAAAATTTCTGTATCGCTCCATAAATCAAAATTAGCACTTAAAAGGTCTGAATGCATGTTTCAATTTTGTATTCCTACCAAAATACTGTAGATTTACATGCTGCTTACGGGAGAAATATACTTTCTCATTCTAATTGTCAAACAATTTTTGCTGCGGCTCTTTATCTTCCAAAGCCCGTATGGGTTCATGAATCTTTACAGATTAAATTTAATGGGACTAGTAAATACTAATCCTGTATCGTTATGAAATATTATGTACAATTATTTAGCCCTCATGGTCTTATCCGGCACAAAAATGCGGAAATAGGTCGTGATAAAGATACCGGGGGGCAAGTGAAATATGTTTTGGAGCTTCTGGAAGCCCTTTCCCATGATCACCGAATCCGGAAAATAGATTTAGTTACCCGGAAAATAGTGGATAAAAGGGTGCCTTCCGATTATGGCAGGGAAATAGAGATCGTCAATGACAAAGCGCGTATTGTCAGAATCCAGTGTGGCGGGCTCTTATATAAAGAAAAGGAGTCACTCTGGAATCACCTGGATGAATTTGTCGACAAAGTGATACGCTTCACTGAGGCCCAGGAGGATTTTCCCGATGTTGTACACGGGCACTATGCAGACGGTAATTATATTGCGGGGGAGCTGAGCAAGGTTTTTAACACTATATTTATAGCTACCGGGCACTCTTTAGGCCGGAATAAAAAAAACATTCTGCTCCGGGAAGGCCTCTCTGCTGAAAAAATAAACACCCGGTTTAATATTGAAAAACGCATCCAGGTAGAAGAAAACACCCTTTCAATGGCGGATGCTATTATTGTTAGTACGCAACATGAAATAGCGTCACAATATAAACTGTATGAAAATAATGGTAAAGCTAGATTCCAGGTTATTCCTCCCGGCATAAATCACCACATTTTTTATCCGTATTTCAGGGCAGTTATGCCCGGTTTTACCATGAGCACGGAAGAGGAGATTGCCACTTTCCGTATAAATTCCGAAATAGAGCGGTTTTTATTTTCACCGGAAAAACCGTTAATACTGTCTATTGGCCGGGCTGATAAACGCAAGAATTTTGAAACCATCATTAATAGTTACGGCAAAGACAAGGAACTACAGGCCATGGCTAACCTGGCTATTTTCGCAGGAGTTAGAAAAGACATTAGCTTAATGTCGCCTGACGAACAGGAAACCCTTACGAACCTGCTGCTTTTAATGGACAAATATGACCTTTACGGGAAGATGGCTATTCCTAAAAAGAATGATCCTTTTAATGAAGTTCCCGAAATTTACCGGATAGCCGCCAGAAAAAAAGGGGTTTTTATCAATGCCACGCCCGGAGAAAACTTCGGTCTGACCATAGTAGAATCTGCGGCGTGTGGTTTACCAGTTGTAGCCTCACCTACGGGCGGCCCAAAGGATATAGTGGAAAATTTGGAAAACGGCTTGCTAGTAAATGTAGAAAAACCGGAAGAAATCGCGAACGGGCTTAAATCTGTTCTGGCCGATGGGCAGCAATGGGAGGAATATTCAGAAAAGGGAATAATAAGGAGCAAGGAAATGTACTCCTGGGATGCTCACGCAAAAAAATACATACAGCTTTTAGATTCCATATCTGAAAAAGAGCAGAAAACTGAAACGGGAAAAGCCCCTGGAAATACGCTTCTGAAAACGCCGGTGTATTTTATTTCTGATCTGGACGGAACGTTAATAGAAGGAGAGGAAGCGCCCGGCTTATCTGAGCTTGTCGACTTTTTAAAAGAAAATAATAACCGGGTAGTATTTGGTATATCCACTGGCAGAAATGTGCAATTAACCCGGGAAGCCCTATCTCAGCATCCGTTACTTTCCAGGGCAGAAATTATCATATGCTCTGTAGGTACCGAGATCTATTATACGTCAGATTTTATAGCCGATAAAGGTTGGGAAAAACACATTAATTATCAGTGGGAACGTAAAAAACTGCTGGAAGCATTAAATGACCACTCTGCTCTTGAACTCCAGGAGGAAGAAGCTCAAACTCCGCATAAACTAAGCTATTATATAAAAGGAGTATTCGGAGATGACCAGTTGGCAGAACTATACAAAATGCTGGACGACAAACAATTAAGAGCCAAAATATTTGTAACGGACAATACTCACCTGGATCTGGTACCTGTGCGTTCCGGTAAAGGTAAAGCACTGCATTATCTGAGCTACAAATGGAAAAAGCCGATTCAGAATTTTATAGTTTCCGGAAATGGCGGAAATGATATTGGAATGCTGGGAGGCAGAACAAACGGAATAGTAGTCAGTAACCACAGCCCTGAGCTGGTGGTATTGAAAGAAAACTCCAACGTCTATTTTTCGAAAAATCCTTTGGCGGAAGGGGTATTGGAGGGTATCCGGCATTATATTAAAAACAGGAAACATCTTTATAAAATATTGGAGGAAAATATTAATACGTAATAAATGTGCCGTTAGTTTCGGGAATATCAAACCGGGTATCATCCAGCAAAAGCATTTCCACTACAAACCCTTTCTCATTCATTCCACCATATGGCATTTCTTTTCCGTTTTGGTTGAATGTAATGCTTCCGTATTTACTTGTCCATACCTCGTACCGGTATGCGTGAAATAAGCCAATTTAGCAGTATTCTTCAAATTTTTGACAAGATACCCATTGTCTAACATCCAGTCAAAGTTCTTACCCTATAGGATGCTCTTTCCGTTCTTCAATACAAATGCTGAACAGGGGTGGGCCGGGCGGACCAATATTACCAGGAATAAAAGTATCCAAACATATTTTTTCATTTCGCTGGCGTTTAGGCATGCCCCTGGCGTCTGTGGTGGTATAAGTATTGCATTAGTCCAAAGTTAGCATAATGTTAGCAATGGCACTATCGTTGCGTCAATAATTGTTGAATAACTGTGCCCCTGTTTCTCCGCTACTAACGACAGGAAAGTTGACGGTATTTGGAAAGTGGGACACAACAGCAGTAAAGCCACCGAAATTTACAACCACGTAAACCTTAAGAGCCTGCAAAACATTAAAAGTCCGTTTGACGATTTGTAGTGATGAAAACTACACCAAGCCAGCCGTAATTGGGAGATTTGTGTAGTTTTGTTGCATGTATAAACGAGTTGTGCGTCATATTATAAAAACCCGAAATGAATAGAAAAATAATTTTGATTTATCTAATAATCATATTGACCCTAAACTTTTCTTGCGTTGAGAAAAAATCAAAAGAAGGAGAAACTAACAAGTCTGAATTGGAGGCAACTTCAAAAACTGACACTTTGAAATTTACTTCGGGAATACGTGCTATCTTTCAAGACAGTAAAGGTAACTATTGGTTTGGAAGTCATAATGAAGGTGTAAGTTTTTATAATGGAAAATCATTTGAATACTTTACAACTAATGAAGGTTTATCTGACAATCAAATCCGTTCAATCCAAGAGGACAAGAATGGGAAAATTTGGTTTGGAACTGCAAGAGGTGTTAGTGTATATGACAAAGTAAAGTTTACTAATTATCCGTCTATAAATAACAACCCAATATTTGATTGGAATAAAACCAATGGAGATTTATGGTTTAATGCGGGTGAGGAAGACGGAATAAATCGTTTTGACGGAATAAATATGAACTATTTGATTTTCCCAAAACCCAAAAATAAAAATGCTGATAATGCTGACAATACTTACGGTGTTACGGGTATCTCAAAAGATAAAGACGGTAAGGTTTGGATTGCGACTTATGCAGCACTATTTAACTATGATGGTAAAATGGTAAATATCTTTGATCATGAAAAATTAAACCTAAAAGATAATGAGCTGCTGCATATCAGAAGTGTATTAGCAGATTCAAAAGGTCGAATTTGGATAGGAAATAATGGGATTGGCGTTTTGCTAATGGAAGGTAATTCAATCATAAATTTTTCTGAAAAGAATAATTTAATCCATCCAACAAGTAAAAGAAATGGAAATAAATCAGAACCAGGTACACTTGAACACCCTTTTGCTATTGAAGAAGATTCAGAAGGCAATATTTGGTTTGGAGATGTATATACAGGAGCTTGGAAATATAACGGTAAAACTTTTGTCTTAAACGCAATTACTTGGACACTATTTTTAATTTATTTCACCAATTCGGATCAATTTTTACACCAATTGATTCGAGGAATTTTCTAGGGGACTTATAGTGAAGACCGCCATGTATTCTTTCGAAATTATAGAATTTTTTCCATCTTATCATTACTTGTTTAAATTCTTGTAGGCTTTCAAATTCAAATCGTTGACATACAGCACTTTCCAGAATTGAATGGTAGGCTTCTATATGTCCATTCTGTTGAGGTGTTGCCGGTTTTGTAAATTCCTGAGTTATACCTTTTTGTTTTAGATATTCTTGAACTATTAAAGCTTCGAATTGTGAGCCATTATCGTTTCTTACTATAAATTGCTTTGGTATCGGATAAGTTTGTAAATTTGTTCAAATAGATTTATTACATCTTCAGATTTAATAGAATTTGCGATGTATTGTCCCAATTGCCATCTCGAAAAAACATCCAAAATTGTCAGTACTTGCGCATTTGTGCGTTTTCCTTGGATATATACATATTTAATATCAAATTCTAGGAATGCAAATTCTCTTTGTACAATGGGAACGAGTTCTTTTACCCAGTTCCTACTTATTCTCTTGGTATTACTGCGTTGAAATTTTAATAAATTGTTTTCCTTCATGAGCTTATAGGTTCTATAAGCCCCAATTCTCAATCCCTTTTCTTGGTTTAAATAGCGGTAGGTTTTATAATACCCATAATCCACAAATTCGCCCTCCAGAAGTGTTTTAGTTTCTTGTAAAATATAATCCATATCAAACCTATTATTTTCCATATCATATACATAACCTGAGGCCCTTTTCCCCGGTTTTGTACCTGTAGAAATGTAATAGTAGCTGCTTCGAGGTAAATCTACATGCTTTAATACTAGATATTTAGGCCTCCCTTGCTCTAGAAATTCGTCAACTACCTGGATTTTTATTTCTTTAGAGATTGACTTTTTTTTAAAAGGGAATCTTTAATTTGAATAGCTAACTCTTTTTCAGCAACTATCCTTTTTAGAGCTTCGTTTTCACGACGTAATTGTTTGAGTTCACGCTCGGCATCTGTCATTGCTCCTGCTTCCAAGCCACTTTTGCCTAACTTCTCAAATTTCTCTTTCCAATTATAAATACTCACAGTAGAAACCCCAAATTCTCGCGATGAATAACTTACGCCGTGCTGGATAGAATGAAGTACAATCTTCTCTTTCTCCTCCAAACTCCATGTTTTTCGATGTTTTGACATACACAAATCTAATTAATTGTTAACTTAGTTTTGTGTCCAAGTTTTTATCGAGCTATTAGGTTCTTACCCATTCAATTTTATTTACATACATCTTATTAGCAATGAGGAAATCAATAAAATCAAAGTCCTAATTAAATAAATTAACGTTATGAAAAGTGCATATTTAATGGCTCTACTATTAGCCATTTTAATCACTTCTTGCGCAGAGACGGAAAATCCATTCGTGCCGGAAGAACCAAAGCCAGAAAATCCTGTTCAAATTGTAGATGAGCCGGATCCTGTTGATTTTCAGGTGACAGAAACAAAGGAGCCCTACTTTACTATAGCAGATAAAGGTTTTGAAGCATTACTAATCGTTTTGAACATTGATACTGATAACCAAATAAATGGCAAGGTATCTCAGGCTGACGTTTTAAATGTTAAAGACTTACGTCATAATTTGAATGGCTCTCCAAATTTGAAAGCTGAATTTATCAAGCAAAAATATGGAGCGATGCCCACTATCAAGGACTTTGACGATATCAGGCATTTTAAAAATCTTCAAAACCTGGGTGTACATGGTGGCAAGACGATAGATTTAAGCTTGAATGCTAACTTGGAAAAAATCGAGTGGACGGGAGGGTTAGGTTTTGAAACGCTAAACTTAACCAATCTTGACAAACTGAAAATAGTGCAGTGCTATGCTCCAATGATGCCGCACGCGTCAGGAGATCCGGGTGAAGTGCAGTTGAAGAACAATACCTCTTTAGAGGTATTTGAGTATTACGGTCATGCCAATAGTATTGACCTTTCGCAGGCTCCGAATTTGAAGATCCTGATATTTAATTCCTGGTCATATCAGGATTCTGTGGTGAATCTTTTGAATACAACTCATTTAGATAAAGTTCACATTGGAATCACGAATAGAAAGGGAGTGAAAGTTCTTGTCTCTCCTCAGACCATGGAGAAAATCAAAACTAATCCGTCCAATTTCCATATTCCTGAAACGGCAATATGGACGGTAAGAGGTTAAAGGTTTAGATAGTACGAAAATGCAGAAGGCTCAGACCCTGGCTAAAATAAGCTTAGCCGGGGTTTTCCTATTTACTTAATACTAAATATCACGTTATAGAATGATTATTGCAGCTATCGTTGAAGTATCCAAAACAATTGAAGGTAATCATCTGTAGGCCATTCGTACATAGGATCGCATGATAAATGATTTTGGCAAGCCTGTAATCCCGCTGCATCTCATTTTCATAGTCTACCGCACCACTATCCAGCGCTTTATCAAGTAGCTTCTCTATTTCTTTCATTGGTGGGTAGCAGCCAGTTATAGCTGTACATGTCTCTCCGAATCCAGTGGATGTAAATTACAATCGAGAAATGCTCTTATTGGAAGGGCCTATTGGTGCGAGGTTGGTAGCTGTAGTTCCTGTCAGCTTAAAAGCAATTAAACCTTCTGATCAAATGATTATCGCTGAGCATTCATATTTTTAACCTGAATTTTCAAATGATAAAGACAGTCCGAAAATGGACTGCCTTTATCATTATAGTGCAACTAACTTTTAGGTTTCTTAAGTACCAGGTACTCCAGGTCGGGGTCATTTAAGAGTCTTTCCATTTCCGACTGAATAATATCCTGTATGTCCTGCTTCACCTGCAGGTAGTTTCGGATCAACGTAAATTTTTGTGGGGCATCTTGGATTAAGCATATAATTGAGTAAGCCTATACAAAAAGAATTCGGTGTTTTTGACGCCACGAAATTGTGCTCTAAATGCCTTGATCTTTGCACGGTTCGCCGTTGCGATTGAAGGATTCTGCTGCAGCATTGGTTGACCGGTTGTCAAAGTAGTTTAGAATAGTTTGGTAGTGATTTTCTATTGATTTTGCGACGGAATTAAATGTTTTAAATCCCATCTGCCTGACTTTTTCATGCCATTTGGCCAGTCGAGTTAGGCCCCAGATTTTGTCGGGAGATTTTGTAAATATTTGACTTAGTTGGTTGGTTAAATCGTAAGCTATTTTTAAGTCTGGATATATATCAAATAGAATTTTAGCGCGCTGCTGCTGGCTTTCGGTCCAGTTTTTTTGTTTTTTGTATAGCAAATATCTGCTTCTCGCCAGTAGCTGACGCAGGGTGTCTCCGTTAGACAATATTGGTACTTGGTAATCCGTGCCGCTTGATTTAGCTTGTTCTATCGCTTCATTTTCCTTGTCTATGGCCTCCCATCTATGTTGAATGCGGATGTCTTGTAATGCGTCAATAGCTAGTCGTTGCACATGAAATCGGTCTGTCACTCGGCTTGCCTTGGGGAAACAACGTTTTGCTATTTGCTCCATATTCGGAGCCATATCTAGTGTAATTTCCTGAACCTTTTTTCGCTTTTTTTCCGGTAGCTGTTGAAGCACTTTTATTACTACATCGACCTTAGTGCCTGCTACAATGGCAACAACGCTACCTTTCAGGCCTTTTGCAGCTTTAAAATTGTATAAAGCTCACCATGAGATAGACTGGTTTCATCAATCGACAGGTGTGTGCCTAGATTCTCAGGAAATAAAAGCCATTCTTTAGCATGTGAACGCTGATTCCAACTCAAAAAATCGGACAAATGACTTCGGTATTGACGCTGAAAATGATGTCCGCTTACACCATAAAGTTCAGCAATGCTTTTAGCACTATGGGGGTTGGAATCAATGGATAAAAAGCGGAAAACTCCTTAGTCATCCGCGTCCCTTTTGCTACCTCGTCCCAATCCCTATGGTGCATCTGCCCAGTTTTGGTATTGAGCCAGCGTCTTCTACTCACATGTAGAAAAACGCGCTTGTCACGAATGGGAAAGTCCTGAATAGTACTCTCAGGTAAAAAAACCTTAGATTCTAAATCTACTTTGATAGGATCTGAAGGATCATAATTTTTCTCCTCTAGATAAACGTGAAGTGTACCAAGAACATTATCCACTTTCTTCAAGTGAAAATAGGTCAAAATAAAATCGGGCAACAAAAATTCAACAAGAGGTAGAAAGCTTTCCAAAATCGACAAATTAAAATATCTACAAACTTAAAAAAATACAATGCACCCCACAAGTTTTGTCGTTGATCCTTAATTTTTCCCAAGCACCCCACAAGTTTTGTCGTTGATCCTTTTTTTCCCTGAGAAGGTTACAATCGAGTAGGAAGATAGGGATTATTTCCCTATCTGTCCTCTCACACCACCCGGCATACGGATCCGTACCAAGGCGGTTTGTTAGAATAACGTCGTTTGATGCGTTGTTCTCCAGTAATAGTAGTCTGCAAATCCTTCGTAACCTAATTTAGTAAAGTATGAGTTTGTTAGCGTTGTTTGAACGATAGGGCTTGTCCCTGTCCGAGTATAGGATTTACGGGTGTTCGCATGTTGGTAGGCAAGCCAGCGTTTGGCTCCCAGTTTCATTAAGTTCCGAATTCGATTACCTGCGGTCTTCCATTGCTTCCAAAGCAGAACACGCAAGCGTCTTCGCACTAGTTCATCTAGTGTTACCATCACCTTCTTATTCGTTGCTATACGAAAGTAATCCACCCAGCCGTGAATAATTTGCCGTAGTTTAGTCAGTCGCTCATGCATAGGAGTAGCTGTATTACGTCGAGTATTTTGACGTAACTTCTCTCGGATTCGTTCGATACTCTTTGCAGAGATACGAATCTGCCAATCTCCTTGAGTTTTGAAGAAACTAAAGCCGAGTAAACTACTTTGGGAAGGTTTGCTTACCTTACTCTTTTCACGGTTCACTTTCAGTTTTAGTGTAGATTCGATGTAACTGGTGATGTTGCGCATAATACGAGTGGCGGATTTATTGCTCTTCGCGTAGATACTACAGTCATCCGCATAACGTACAAATCGATGTCCACGGGAGCTGAGTTCCGTATCCAGTTCGTTCAGGATGATGTTTGACAAAAGTGGACTTAAAGGACTGCCCTGTGGTGTGCCCTTGGTTCGCTTTTGTTCAAGACCATGATCCATAATCCCACAACGAAGGTATTTCCCGATCAGCGCTAGGACTCGACGATCCGTAATCTTCTTGCTCAAAGATGCATCAGTATGTCGTGGTTCACTTGATCGAAGAATTGTTCCAAATCAAGTTCAACGACCCACGTGTAGCCCAAGTTCAGATACTCTTGCGCTTTAATGACGGCCTGATGAGCATTACGATTCGGACGGAAGCCGTAGCTGTTATCGTGAAAATCACCCTCATACTTTAACCCAAGCCATTGGGAAATGCTTTGCTGAATAACACGGTCGATGACCGTTGGGATACCCAGCATACGCTTGCCGCCACTTGCTTTGGGAATCTCTACTTTCCGAACAGCTTGTGGGCGGTAAGTGCCAGAGAGAATATCCGATCGCAGGGATTGCCAGTGCGTGTTAAGGTAGTCACGAAGATTATCGATCTGCATACCATCAACTCCGCTAGCACCTCCATTAGAGATGACACGATCAACTGCGTGTTTGACATTTCGGATGTGTAATATCTCTTCCAACATAGTATTACTAAAAAAAAAACCTCAGGCATTGTGTCCACTTCGTTGCACGACTCAGCTAAGCTCCTCTTGCATTTTACTATCAGTTTCCGACCTACCCTCATGCAAGCAGTTCTCTTATGTGGTTCGGCTTTTAACACTTCGTCATAAACTTCATGGTTCCTTTGCCATTCTAACATTCAGACCTTCCCCTGTATAAAGTAGAGAAGCAGGGTACTATGTCCTCTGCTGACTTCTGACTAAAGCATACTAGCATTATTATTCTGCTATATGTTTCTTCGCGGGCATTCGCGTATACCTTTGACAGAGTTTAGTCAGATCTCCCCAGGTAAGAACAATAACTTTCACCTCATATATCCGCTACATTTACCATAGTGTTTCCGTACAGTTTAGGGCTTTGGCTTGTTTTGCAGCCTCACCCAACACTTGCGGCCTTGTATGTAGTTTCTGTTCGTCGGATCGAGGTTTTGCCTCAGACTTCCTTCAGATTCCACCTCACGGTGGACACCCTTGTCATAAGCTAACACTTCCCACTGTAAAGGCGTGTTCGGGACTTACACCCTAGAGTTATTGCACATGCTGGGCACACAACGAAAAAGACAAGCCTTTCGACTTGTCTTTGTGATCCCGCTGGGATTCGAACCCAGGACCCATACATTAAAAGTGTATTGCTCTACCAGCTGAGCTACGGAATCGATCCGTGTCGGGGTGGCAAGATTCGAACTTGCGACCTTCTGCTCCCAAAGCAGACGCGATGACCGGGCTACGCTACACCCCGAAAAAAAATGCAAGTCGTGTTTCAGACTTGCCTTGTGATCCCGATAGGATTCGAACCTATGACCCACAGATTAGAAATCTGTTGCTCTATCCAGCTGAGCTACGGAACCTTATGAATTTACAGCTAAAGCTGCCTCGTCGGGGTGGCAAGATTCGAACTTGCGACCTTCTGCTCCCAAAGCAGACGCGATGACCGGGCTACGCTACACCCCGAAAATTCGTTCAGCGGAGAGAGCGGGATTCGAACCCGCGGTACCGTTTCCAGTACGTCAGTTTAGCAAACTGGTGGTTTCAGCCACTCACCCATCTCTCCGTCTCTCCGAAAAGGTTTGCAAATATAGACCTATTTTATGGCTCTGCAAAACATCAACGGGATATTTTTTGAAGATTTTTTTCTGAAATTTACTAAGATTTTGGAAATAAATCACTTAATCCTATCTGGATTTTCTTGCAGAAATGCCCCCCATCCATTTTTCTTTGAATTATTCCCTGTCAATGCTTTTGTCCCGCTATGCATAAAATGACAGACTCCCACAGCTAAGGCGTCTGTAGCATCTAGAAAGGTTCTTTCTAAGGGATGATTGAATAATTTCTCTAACATATACGCTACCTGCTCCTTCGTGGCATTACCGTTACCTGTTACACTTTGCTTCACTTTTTTAGGTAGATATTCTACAATATTGATATCTTTCGCCAAAGCTGCAGCCATGGCCACCCCCTGTGCTCTTCCTAACTTCAACATGGACTGCACGTTCTCACCATAAAAGGGAGCCTCAATGGCCATCTCATCCGGAAGGTATTCATTGATCAATTGAGTGATACGCTCGAAGATCCTTTTCAACTTCAACTCATGCGAAGTCAACTTCTCCAACCGCAACACCCCATACTGGATCACCTTCAATTGAGAGTTCTTCACTTCAATGATGCCATACCCCATCACCCGAGTTCCCGGGTCTACCCCTAATATGATTTTTTCACTTACCTTTGCTTGCAAATTCTTAAGATTTGAAGTTTCCTACGCAAAATACCGTATCCTTTCTCTCGAAACCTAATTTGAGAGGGCTTTTCAACGGTGTTTTGTTGGTTTTTCTCTTTTACCTCCTCTATCAAAAATACCCAAATCTTACTGAAATTAGCTTCCCCTCTCCTATTTATTTGCTCTTGGGGATACTTTGCGTCATTCCTAACTACGCCCTTGAGATCTATAAATGGCAACTCCTCAGTGCCCAAATTCAGGAACGAACCTTCTTGCAAGCGAAGACCGAAGTGCTTCGCGGGCTTAAATTAGGCATACTCACTCCTTTCATGAGTGGAGATTACCTAGGAAGAAGCATGGGATTTAACAAAGGCCAAAGAACTAATGCCGCCCTACTTAATTTCTTCAATAGCATTACCCAAACATGGACTGCTCTCTTTTTCGGAAGTATGGCTTTGATCCTTTGGAACATAGAATTATGGGAAATAAACACTAGAGTAGCAGGCATAATCCTACTCATGATCTCCACTTTTTCCCTGGCCTTGCTCTTAGGGCTTAAAGTGACCATTTGGAAGAAATACCAAACAGCCCTAGACCTTCCCCTAAAATTAAAATGGGAGGTGATCTACTTATCTCTTTTGCGAACGCTAACCTACCTTTTACAATACTATTTCGTCTATTTGGCTTTCGATATACAGGTTACGTATATGGATCTGTTTATAGGAACCAACTTGCTCTTACTCGCCAAAACCATCGGTGGAGGTCTCAATGCCATTGGTGATTTGACCCTTAGACAAGTCGTAAGTATTTTCTTCTTCGCACCTCTAGGCATTTCGGAAGAGAAGATAATAGTGGCTACCTTCGTGGTATGGTTAATCAGCGTTTTCCTTCCTGTCTTTTACAGTATCTTTGCCAAAAAACATGATTCTGCTGTCTAGTATATTGCTCATTTACGTTCTAATAGTACTTTTCAGCACAGGAATCTGGATCAACATAAAGGCTGAAAAATACTCCGTGCATAAGCCTTGGGTCACAGCCATTGTGGTAGTCAGAAATGAATCAGAAAACATCAAGGACCTTCTTAATAGCCTTAAATCTCAGACTTATCCTCATTTGGAAGTCCTATTAGTAGATGACCATTCTACTGACAATACCCTTGCACTCGCAGAAGAAGTCGCATGGGAAGGCTTACAAATCCTCCCCCTTCCGCAGGTCAGTACCGCACCCAAAAAAGAAGGAATAAGTTTTGCCATACATAAAGCCAAAGGCGAATACATTTTCACAACGGACGGAGATTGCACCCTGCCTCCGCAACTCATAGAAACGTATGTTAATTCCATAGGGAATAAGCATTTCCTTTCCGGACCGGTAACCTTCAAGAAAAACAACCAAATCTGGAATAACATTCAAACGGTAGAGTTCGCATCTCTACTCGGATCTTCAGCAGTTGCCATGGACTTAGGCAGCCCCATCATGTGCTCAGCAGCCAACCTTTTCTACAGAAAACAGACGTTCTTAGAAGTGGGAGGTTACTCAGATAATCTCAACTTAGCTTCCGGAGACGACGAATTCCTGATGAATAAGATCCACAAGTCTTTCCCTGGAAGTACTTCCTTTGTCAAAGATGCAAACTGTATTGTAGAAACGGAGGCTTCACCAACGCTTTCTGCTTTCTACCGACAAAGAAAACGATGGGCCGGAAAATGGAATCAACACCTTAATTCTAAACTAACTGCCATTTTCATCTTTGCTGTAAACTTAGCCACAATAATTCTAGCTTTGCAAGGGGAATGGACACCCCTGATTGTCCGCTTCCTGACAGAGGCTGTTTTTCTTTCTTCTGTACAAATCTTCTTGAATCGGAAGAAAAGTATTTTATACATCCCTATCACCCAATGCATATATAGTCTTTATGTCGTATTTTTCGGAATCGTTTCGCTTTTCCCCGGAACGTACCGCTGGAAAGACAGAACTTTGCGATGATATTAGAATGGATATTTCCCCGCTACCTCTGGAAGGTTCCCACCGCCGAAAAAGTGATTTACCTCACTTTTGACGATGGCCCTATCCCCGAAGTTACCCCTTGGGTCTTGGAACAGTTAGCTGCCTACCATGCCAAAGCTACCTTTTTTTGCGTGGGAGATAATATCCGTAAACATCCAGAGACCTTCCAAAGTATACTAGATGCCGGACATTCAGTGGGCAACCACACCTTCCATCATATCAACGGATGGAAAACGCCACTAGCCCAATATTTGGAAGACATTGAAAAGTTTGACCAAATGTATCAAACCCCACTCTTCCGTCCGCCTTACGGCAGAATCAAACGCTCACAAGCAGACGCTTTATTACCCGCGCGACAAATAGTAATGTGGTCTGTTCTTACCAGAGACTATGACGCCTCATACAGGGAGGATTCATGCCTAAATAATGCAATCAAACGTACTAGTCCCGGAGCAATAGTTCTCCTACATGACAGCCTCAAAGCCTGGAAAAACATGTCTTATGTATTACCTCGCTACCTGAAGCATTTTTCGGAAAAAGGATATAGGTTCGAAGCCTTACCTTAATTCTCTTCCCTGACTTTCAACACCTGAGCGCGAGGAATAGTATCTGCCTGAATCTCAAATATCTCATCTCCTAAATCCGGCTTACCGGCATCTGACCAGGCCGTGTACCATATATCTGCCACCGTCTGAATGGCCGCTCGCATTCTTCTTTCCACCTGGTCCTGCAAAGCTTTATGATACTGAGCAGAAAATAATGATGAATAGGTTTTAACCAAAACCCCATTTCTTTCTTCAATGGTATATTTTTTATCTTCTGAGAGTCGCTTCTCAAAACTCAACACAGAATCTACAGCAGCGTGAGAATCAAATACGGTTCTCCATACTCGTTCCTGAATCCGAGGTTCATATGCAGCTCTACCTATCCACATATCGTACCCTTGCAAATACAATTCAGGTAATCTTGATTCCCACAAACCATGTATACCGTTTTGGCCCGTTAACTGTCCATTGTAATTCTTAGTGGTATGCAGAGGCACATGAGCATCTGCAATATAATGACCAAGGTCTGTACACAGTTTAACAATACGCGAAACATCTCTGTGCATAAAGGCTTCTGTCAACTGATGTTTCATTCTAATAATTTGCCAAGGTACAATTCCTCTAGCTCTCAAGCTGTCCTCCGTGTACCTTTCCACCGCCTTCTCCCACGTCAAAGAAGGCAATACTAGCTTTTCTTCTGCATTATACTCATCTAGATCTATATAATGCCTTTCAGCTTCACCCACTACTGCATATCTACGTTTATCGGGATTCACTGCATGGTCAGAAATGTAATGAATGTGCTTCTTAAGAAACACAAATAGTTCCGGAGGCTGAAGAAAAACGGCCATTCGATTAATCCACTTGTGCGCATAAAAGCCCCAAGGAGGCACTAACAACAATAAATAAAAACAAAGCAATTTCATGAGTGTGGAATTTTGGAGCAAACATAGGTCGACGGGCTGATCATTGATACCACAAGAGATGGAAATCTGATTTTTTCTTATCCAAAGATAAGTTTTTAAGCCCCTTGATTTCAAGACTTTTCCAAATGAGCTCCAGCCTTTATATTTGTAAAAAAAGCATCAACATGAAAGAATTCATACGGGATTTAGGCCTGGAGAACATTAACTACGGATATTCAACCGGATTAAAAAACAGAGCAGGAGCAGGGGAAGAGTTAATCTCCTATAGTCCTGCAGATCAAACACCCATTGCCTCAACTACCCTATGTACCACAACAGACTTTGAGGAAGCGATACAAGCAGCCAAAAGTGCCTATGTACAATGGAGAAATGTTCCCGCCCCAAAACGCGGAGAGATAGTCCGACAAATGGGCGAAGCCTTTAGAAAGAACAAACAAGCTTTGGGCCAACTGGTATCCTATGAAATGGGAAAAAGCCTGCAAGAAGGCTTAGGAGAAGTACAAGAGATCATCGATATATGTGATTTTGCCGTTGGACTTTCCCGTCAATTATACGGCCTAACCATGCATTCTGAGCGTCCTGAACATAGAATGTATGAACAATATCATCCATTAGGAATTGTTGGTATCATATCAGCATTCAATTTTCCCGTAGCTGTATGGTCTTGGAACGCCATGATAGCATGGGTCTGCGGGAACGTTTGTATCTGGAAACCATCAGAAAAAACACCATTATCAGCTATAGCCTGTCAAAATATTATCTCATCTGTAATAGAGAGTAACCAACTTCCAGAAGGGCTCTCCACCTTATTGATCGGTGGGCCTGAAATTGGCCAAGCCCTGTCTTCTCACGAAGATGTAGCCCTGGTTTCCGCAACGGGAAGCACAAGAATGGGTAAGGCAGTGGCAAAAACGGTAGCCTCCCGTCTTGGAAAATATCTCTTAGAACTAGGGGGTAACAATTCCATCATAGTTACAGAAAATGCAGATTTGAATCTAACGGTACCTGCAGTAGTCTTTGGGGCAGTAGGAACCGCCGGCCAGAGATGTACTACAACACGTAGATTGATTGTGCACCAATCTGTAAAAGAAGAATTAACGCAAAGACTAGTGAAGGCCTATGGCCAATTAAAAATCGGTGATCCACTGGATCCCGCCCACCACGTAGGTCCACTAATTGATCAGGATGCCGTATTGAACTATACTAACGCCATTGAAGCTGCCGTAGCACAAGGAGGGGAAATACTATTCGGAGGAGAAGTTCTGGAAGGGAACTACGTACTTCCTACTATCATTGATATGCCGGCTCAGACCGAAATAGTAAAGCACGAAACCTTCGCACCTATCCTATATATCTTAACTTACGAAGATTGGAACGACGCCATTTTCCTACAAAATGATGTTCCGCAAGGCTTGTCTTCCGCGGTGTTTACACAAAATATCCGAGAAGCTGAACGGTTTTTGTCGGCTAATGGCTCCGATTGTGGCATCGCCAACGTAAATATAGGTACATCGGGGGCTGAAATTGGAGGAGCATTTGGAGGAGAAAAAGAGACCGGTGGTGGTAGAGAAAGTGGATCAGACGCTTGGAAAGCGTACATGAGAAGACAGACCAATACCATCAATTATGGCACTACTCTTCCTTTGGCACAAGGAATAAAATTTGACTTGTAATCAACCTTTACAGTCGATCACCCCTTTGGCTATTAAAAATGGCAAGATCACATAAAGGGTTAGACCTTTAATCAAGAAGAAGAAGAAACCGGCCCAGCCCAATTTCTTGAAGTAAGCGATGAGTTTGTCCTTATTCATGCATTTGTTGCTTAAGTTTCTTCTTTTTCCCTTCGTTCCTAACCCATTGATTGAGCTTCCTGGAAGCGAATGCCGTTCCGATTCCTAATGCCGCTCCCGCAAATACATCACTAGGATAATGTGCTCCTAAATGCAGGCGGGAATAACCTACTGTACAAGCATACAAAGTAGAAGGGAGAATCACATACCATTTAGGATACGACAAAGATAGGCTTGTACCCGTTGCAAAGGCCAAGGCAGTGCTACCACTGGGAAAAGAACCTCCGGAAAACTCCTTGTAGTTTTGGATATGAGGATGAGTGACATAGGGCCTTTCTTTATCTATGACCTTCTTCAGTACATAACCTAAACCATAAGTCATTACGGTAGTCGTGGCCATTTGAAACCCTTCCTGCTTCAAGGATGCATCGTCTTTTGCAAAACCTACAGCTAACATTCCTACAGGAAATCCTACAGCTAGGTAGTCAGTGGAGTTACTCAAGAAATTCAAAGGCTTATCCATGTCCGTGTTTCTACCCAGATTGATATCCTCTAATTTCTTCAAATCCCAACCTTGTGCAAGTCCGGAAAGACTAGCACAGGTCAGGAATGTTATAGCAAAGATCCTTTTCATAAAAAGCCTTCTTTACGCATAGATGTTTCCATCTTCTGGTAAAGTTCATCAGAGGCTTTCGCCAAAGGCAATCTGACTCTACCGTCATAGATGCCTTTAATATCTAGCACACACTTGATACCTACAGGATTTGATTCGATATACAGCAAGGTATCAAAGTCCAGGAACTTGCCCTGAAGACGCTTCGCATTATCAAAATCACCTTCCATGGCTGAGTGAACCAGTTCATAGAATTCTTTAGGGAATCCATTACCGATTACGGAGATCACTCCTTTGTAGCCCAAACTGGCTTGAGCAGTGAACAGGTTATCATCACCTGAAAGCAATAAGAAATCATCAGGCAAGGTTCTGGAAAGGTCAATAGCTACCTCTATGCTACTTGAAGCATCTTTAAGACCTATGATATTCGGATGTTTAGCTAATTCAGCAATAGTCTCTACGCTCATGGAGATAACCGTCCTACCGGGTACATTGTAAAGAATAACAGGAACCGGACTAGCATCTGCGATGGCTTTGAAATGGAGATAAATACCTCTTTGAGAAGGCTTATTGTAATACGGACAAACGGAAAGTATAGCCGTAACCCCTTCAAAATCTGTCTGCGAAATAGTATCTAAAACGGCTTGAGTATTATTTCCACCTATCCCAAACACGATGGCCCGTTTACCCGCATTGTACTTCTTGACAAAAGATAAAATCTCAGCGCTTTCTGCCTTACTTAAAGTAGCAGATTCGCCGGTGGTTCCGTTCACTACATAGTAGTCAACTCCTTCCTCATTGATGTAATCAAGATGTTTTTTTAATGCGGGATAATCTACCTGATTATCTTCGGTAAATGGAGTGGTTAAGGCCGTACCCAATCCGTACAATTCTTTCATGTTTGAAATAAGTTTTTTACAAATTTAGATTCTTTCTAAGTTAAGCAGACAAATTAGTCTTCTTTTTTATACAATAAACAAACGGCATGCGCTTCCAGCCCCTCTTTTCTTCCTACAAAACCCATGGTTTCAGAGGTAGTGGCTTTGATAGACACATCTTCAGGAGAAATCCCTAAACAAGTCGCAATCTCTGTTTTCATTTGGGGGATATATTTTCCGATCTTTGGTGCTTCCAGGATCAATGAGGAATCTACATTTCCCACCCTATATCCTTTCTCACTAATCATCTTATACACTTCCCTAAGGAAATGCTTGCTATCCATGCCCTTCCAACGAGGATCCGTATTCTTAAAATGTTGTCCAATATCGCCTAATGACAAAGCGCCCAAAAGAGCATCACATAAAGCATGCAGTAAAACGTCTGCATCTGAATGCCCCATGGAACCTACTTCATGAGGAATCTGAACCCCACCAATGGTCAAAGCATACCCTGCACTCAGTTGGTGCACATCGTAGCCATGCCCTATTCTAATTTGCATTTGTAATGGTATTAATATCCAAATTTAGGCATAATTTTGGGCATCAATGCCACCTTATGATCAATTTTGAACATTTCACACTAAGCAATGGCTTACAAGTATTTGTGCATCAAGACTCTAAGAGTCTTACTTCTGCCTTCAATCTATGTTACCATGTAGGTTCCAGAGATGAACATCCAGAAAAAACGGGCTTTGCCCACCTATTTGAGCATCTGATGTTTGGAGGCTCAAAAAATGTCCCGTCCTTTGATGAACCGGTTCAAAGAGCCGGAGGAAGCAATAATGCCTTTACTTCACTTGATATAACCAACTATTACATTACCCTTCCAAATCAGAATTTGGAAACCGCTTTCTGGTTAGAGTCTGATCGGATGCATAGCCTTTCTTTTGATCCTAAGGTATTAGTTACCCAAAAAAGTGTGGTGATTGAAGAATTCAAACAAAGGTATTTGAACCAGCCGTATGGAGATGTTTGGCTACATCTTAGACCCATGCTTTATCAACAGCATCCTTATTCTTGGCCAACTATAGGCAAGGAAACTTCACACATAGAAAATGCCAGCATGGAGGATGTGAAGGATTTCTTTTTTAGATTTTACAGACCAAACAATGCGGTCCTTGTGGTGGCTGGTGAAACTTCCAAGGCAAGAGATTGGGCAGAAAAATGGTTTGGACCAATACCTGCCGGTCCTAAGATTCCAAGAAATTACCCTATGGAGATACCCCAAACGCAAGCAAGGTATAAAACGGTGCATGCTAATGTCCCCGTAAAAACCCTTTACAAGGCCTTTAAAACTCCTGCAAAATACTCTTCAGAAGCCTATGCTTTAGATATTTTCGCTGATGCCTTTGGTAGGGGACAAACCTCCGCTTTATATCAAAAGCTTGTAAAGGATCAAGGCATTTTCACAAGTGCAGGTGCTTCCCATACCGCCTACCACGATGGAGGCTTATTTGTTATTCATGGCACACTAGCAAATGAGGTCTCGTTTGAGGATGCAGACCATGCTATTAATGCTTTACTTCAAAGTGAAATCGCAAGAGCTGATTACTCCAAAAAACTTCAAAAAGTAAAAACCCAGGCCCTGTCATTAGACAAGTTCGGAGAAACTGAGATCCTGAATCGGGCCATGAAATTAGCTTTTGCTGCAACGTTCGGAAATCCCAACCTTTGTAATACAGCCCTTGATCTACTCCTACAAGTAGATGAAGATTTCATGAAACATCAAGCAAAAACCTATTTACATGCCAATAATAGCTGTACCCTTTTCTATAGTCCTAGGGAGTAGTCAAAGCTACAGTCAACACTTTACCGTTATAGAACCTACTGCCGTTTAAAGCGAAGTCTGCCACATATTCTCCCATTTCAAATGCCATTACCGGACTAGTGTATCCTGGAAATGCCTCTTCAAGCATTTCTGTTTGAACAGAACCTAGGGCCAGACAGTTGACTTTGATCTCATATTCCTGAAGTTCTACCGCCATGCATTCTGTTAGAATATGTAGTGCCCCTTTTGAGGCAGAATAGGCCGAAAGTCCCGGAAATTTAACTGATCCCCCGTAACCTCCCATGCTACCTATGTTGAGGATATGGGCTCCTTTATTCATAAAAGGAACCAATGCTTTGGAAATGGAAAAATGACTAAGAACATTAGCTTGCAATAAACCCAAAAACTCTTCAGAAGTAGTTTTCATAAAGGGTTTATTGATCAATTGCCCTGCATTATTGATCAATATATCTACAGAACCCAAGGTACGAATAATAAAATCTTGAAGGAGCTTGATATCATCATTCACCAGATCAAAACTAACCGGGATCAATTGTATATCGGGATTCAGACTCCGACCTATTTCCAATAATCTTTTCAATTTATCCGTATTCCTGGAAATAGCCACCACCCTATGTTCCCCTTTCTTACTCAGTTCTAAGGCTGTCTCAAACCCTAATCCACTACTTGCTCCTGTAACTACTATGTTCATAATGTAATCTTAATCCGTCCTCTATCACTTGCCTATATTCCGGAAAACGTTCTTTCAACTGATTCAAATGTGCTTCCACGGCTGGATCAGGCCACAACTCCAAGATCTCTAAAGATGCAAGCCAATCTTCCGGAAATTCATTTTGTAATATGGCAAAGTAATCTTTTAAAGGGCTTATATCCCAACCGCCTTCCCTTATCTGCCGAATCCCGCCGTAAATTTCGTGCAATTTACTAGAATACTCCTCTTTTTTCGTGCTTTGTTCGCTAAGATATACATCCGTCTCATAAGCACTCTTATCAGCGGCTCCACTGTAGACGCTTATCACTTTGATACCTAAAACTAAATCAAACCTTCCCCACTCTGGTCTATAGCAAATCTCAGCGGTTGGAGTACGTACAGTACATTCCATTAAGGTTGCAACTATCAATCTCCCCTCCTGAAACAAGGTTTCCGTTACTCTTCCTTCTACCGTGTAGCCAGAAGCATATTGAAGAAGAACATCTTCTCCTACAGATAAACTACCTTTTTGAATAAAGTATTCACCTATTGGACTAGAATAACCTTCTTTATGCAGAGTCTTATCATGCCCGGGCAGTTGCCTACCACCATACGCCAAAGCTGTAGGTCCTTCTGTCTTTATAAAGTCTACATCTCCGGAATATGAAATAAACTTACCGCTGATCTCCACCCCAGAATCCAAGCTTACGGTACACACCTGACCGCAGTCCACCGCTTTTTTCAAACTTTCAGCTCCTCCTCTTCTAAATGCCATCGTTGATGCAAATTCTTCTAGGACTTCTAATAGCCTGTTGAAATGGGGTGTTACGAACAATTGAGGTTGTGGCTTAGTAATATCATAAGCATAATTTATAGCGTCTATGGTATAAGGTAGTTTCTTCACCTCCGGACGCATACACGACTTACTTTCTCCTATAGACGACAAAAGACCGGCACCATAAATCTTCGGATCTTCCAGAGTTCCAATCAAGCCATATTCTACTGTCCACCAGTGCAAACGGCTCAGCAAAGCCATTTCTGATGGTTCACCCATGTTTTCTGAAATGTATTGAAGCTTTTCTTCTGCTGCTTTCAAAGCTTCCTTGTCCTCACTCTCTTTTAGTATACTTACCTCTCTGATGGACTCATACAGTTCAAAATCCTTGGCAGAAAACATGGCTTTAGCTCCAATGCTTCCAAAATAACTTAGATAAGCATGATATTCCGGCTCTGCTATGATGGGGGCATGTCCGGCACTCTCATGTATTATATCCGGTGCAGGCGTATATTCAATATGTTCTAAACGCCTAATGTCTGCTGCAATGACCAAGACCCGGTGAGCCTGGTATTCCATAAATGCGGAAGGGGGAATAAATCCATCTACCGTGACCGCGCCCCAGCCTATCTTTCCTAGATGATCATTTATGGTCTGAAGATCTGGAATTCTCTCAATGCTTAAACCGGCTTGATGAAGTCCCCTGATATAAGGATAATAGGCTATCTCTTTAAGGTAATTATAATTTTGACGCATGACGTATCGCCATACCGCCTGATCTATCCAAGTGTACCTTTCGTAATTTTGGTCCACCACATAACGAAGTAAATGTGCAGGCAAAGCGGCCACAGCAGCATTGCCAAAGGTATTGATCTGCTTCATGGTCACTAAGTTATACAATTTTATTGCTAAAGCAAATAATACAAATGATTATTTGTTTTCCCAAAAAAGATTTCGGAGTAGGGAAATAATGTGTTAATTTGTCCTGGTGTTAGATAGGACCCTTCATGGCAATGAGATTTTACTTTATCCGTACGGCATGGATAGCCTTTATCCTTTTAGGGCTATACCTCATACTGGACGATAGAAATGATAACTTCCAGACTGCCTTATATGCCATCTGGATAGTTGTAGGTATCATTTATTATCTGTATTCCAAAGATAACTTCCGAAACTTTTGGTTATCGGTAATAGTGGCATTGGCTACGGTTGCCACAATCCTGTATTACTTCTATTTTAGAAACTGGATGTTATAATCCGGGGTGCGGTTCTACTAGCAAAGTTTGTTCTTTGTCTACAATAACCTGTCCTGCTGGTAAATTTTTCCCTTTTCGTATAAATTTCCTTTGGGTTACCTGAACGGGCACTAAACCCTCAGATTTTCTTTTTGAATAATAAGCTGCTATTCTAGCGGCGTATTCTAGGATCTCCGCGCTTGGAGAAACATGTTTAATGATGACATGTGAACCAGTAGTATCTCTTGCATGAAGCCACCATTCATCTTTATGTGCATATCGGGTGATAAGCAAATCATTATTCTTCGCGTTTTTGCCCACCCAAATCTTTACTTTTTTGTAAATAAATTCCTTAAACGGAAATTCAATCTCTTTTGCCTTTTCTACCCTTCTAAGTACTTTGGGATCTTCTGTTGAGGAAATCAACTCTCGCTCTTCTTCCAATGCTTCCAAGCGGCCATAGGCCCTTTCAATATTCCTTTCTAGATTTTCTTGTTCAATACGTTCGTTCTTACTTTTTCTGTAGTAAGATTCTGCATTCTTTTGAGCAGATAATTCCTTTTTCAACTTCACCTTCACCTCTCCGGTTCCATAGAAATTAGGAAGACTAACTTCTGTGGCCCCATCAGGAATAAGATGCAAATGTGCCATGATCAAATGCCCAATTTCCTCATTTTTCAATCCGCTTTCCCACTTGGCCTTCTTTCTCTCCAGCTCCTCTATATAAGCCGTGGTTTTAGCTAGATCCCGGGCATTGATTTGCAAACGTTGCTGCCTCAAGCGCTCTAGGCCATTCGACTTCAAATAGAGTTGAGCGAAAACCTGAATAGCCTGGGATGCTGAGTTCATTTCTTCCCCCTCAAGAAGGGAGATCGCAGGTAAAGTTCGATTTAGATAAATTTTGGGATGCTCTAGATAGGCTAACAGTGCTTGTATTTCTTCCCAGGTCTGATCTGCATCCAGGCCTCTGGTTTTTTCATCCAGATAAGCGATAAGGTCTTTACCTAAGGTATAAAATTGCTTTTTGTAACCCACGCGGATAAAGGTCTCTTTATCATCAGAGATATCACGATCAAAGGAATCCAAAGTCAATTCTCTATCCGTAATCAGTCTTTGATTGAACATGCGCAAATTCCCATCAAAGATCATCAAGTTAGGTCGGAAAAGCTTAAGCACTAATGTAGCCTGTTCAAGGTCAATTCTGATAGCCCTTTCATTTTTTCCCACTCTAACACTTACCACCTTTTGGCCATACAAATCCTCCCAAAGAGTAGCGGAATTCCTTTTAGCTCTATGAAATTCAGGCATAAGAATGACCACAGAGAATTCTGGCTTCAAGATACATTTCAAGTATTCCTCCTCCGAAAATTCCAGAATGACCTCGTCTTTATCCTGAGAAAACGCGGAAGTCAAGATTTTACCCCTCAATTTCTCATTTAACTCCGGGGCATATCGCCTTAAAAAGAAATAATTATTGTGCATAATTCATTGCTCCTTCTTTCAATGCATAATTGGAAATCTTGACCTCACTGATCTTATACTCTTCAATCAGGAACCGGATCAAAACCATGGCTACTACAATCATGTCCACCCTAAGCTCACGCATGCCAGGAATGGCCATCCTCTTTTCTCTATCCTGAAAAACTAATTGCTCGTATGCAGATTGAAATTCCGACAAAGGATAATCAAACCCGGCCTGATCCTGTGGAGGCCAAGTGCCTTTTGTCCTCTGAAAGTACATATCATTCAAGGTGTCGAAACTACCACTTGAGCCAATCAGTACTTCGGGAGAATATTGATGTATGGCGTTCGTTAAAGGCAAAAGAGCTTCTCTAAAGTAACTTTGCATTCTAGGAATCTCTTGCATAGGCAAGGGGTCTTTATTCATGTATTTCTCCACTAGTCTCTGCCCTCCTATCTCAAAACTTTGCTTCCAAAGTATCTTATCAGGATTGCACAAGATAAACTCTACACTTCCTCCTCCAATATCTACAATCAAAGAAACCTTCTCTATAGGTACCGCCTTCCTGACTCCTTCGTAAATCAATTGAGCCTCTTCTTCCCCATCAATTACTGAGACTTTAATTCCGGTCCTGTCTTCAAATGCCTGCAGAACTTGCGCCTGGTTCTTAGCAACACGCAAGGCCGAAGTGCCGAAAGCAAAGATTTTCTCTACCTGAAACTGATCTAATTTCTCACGGAATTGTTGAAGTACTTTTACTCCTCTTTCTATCCCCTCCTCTGTAATCAGACCTTGGTTTATACCTCCCATACCCAGTTTAGCAGCCGTGGACTGCTTATAAACCACCTCCTTTTCATTGAAAATCAACACGTGGAAGGTATTCGTACCAAGATCTATAATGGCTTTATTCATAATCCGTGAATATCTCTATATTTGCAGTGCCAAAAGTACGGCATAAATGCTAGTCTGCGGCAAAATACCATCGAATAAACTTCCTGCCTAGGCTGGAAAACATACACACACTCCATGGAAGCATTTGGATACCTGGCCGCCATTGCCATAGGAATTACCTTGGGAATGATTGGAGGAGGAGGCTCTATACTCACTATTCCTCTTCTTGTATATGTATTTGGGATTGACCCCATCTTGGCTACCCTTTATTCCCTATTTATAGTAGGCTCAACCAGTTGGGTAGGTGGAATCCCTAAATACACGCAAGGATTGGTGAACCTCCGTACGGCCTTATTATTCGGTATTCCATCCATCATATCCGTTTTACTTACACGTGCATTTATAGCTCCGGCTATACCGAATACCATATTGAGAATTGGGAATTTCCAATTGGAAAAATCCGTATTCCTCATGCTACTTTTCGCATCTCTGATGATAGGTGCATCCTTATCTATGATTAAGGATAAAAGAATCCGCAGGAACATGATGCGATCTAAATCAGCTGAGGTTAAGACTACCCGAATCATGCTGGAAGGAGTAATGGTGGGTATTTTGACCGGCCTTGTAGGTGCGGGTGGAGGCTTTTTGATCATCCCAGCCCTGATCCTATTCGGCAAATTACCCATGAAGATTGCAGTGGGAACTTCCCTCATTATCATTGCAGCAAATTCTTCTATAGGATTCTTGAGTGGCCTAAGTCATCATGCGGAAGAAATAGACTGGAAATTCCTCTTGACATTAACTGCATTAGCCATTATAGGTATCTTCTTGGGACATAGAATTTCAAAAAAATGGGATGGAGAGCGACTGAAAAAAAACTTTGGGCGCTTGATTTTGGTTTTAGGTATAACGATCCTGGTTTTGGAGGGAATTAAAATAATTAAAATGTGATGAAAGTAGAACAGATTTATACGGGTTGTTTAGCTCAAGGAGCATATTATATCTGCTCAGAGGGCGAAGCGGCCATCATTGATCCATTACGCGAAGTTGGCCCCTACCTCCAACGTGCAGAAAAGGATCAATCTACCATTAAATATGTTTTTGAAACTCATTTTCATGCCGATTTTGTCAGTGGACACCTGGACCTTTCGAAGAAAACGGGAGCGCCAATCGTTTACGGTCCCACTGCAAAACCTAATTTCCCTGCCAAAATAGCTGAAGATGGAGAGATCTTCACCATAGGAAAGATAAAGATCCAAGCCATACATACACCGGGACACACCTTAGAGAGCACATGCTATCTACTCATCGATGAGGAAGATAAGCCAAAAGCACTCTTTACCGGTGACACCCTATTTATAGGTGACGTGGGCAGACCTGACCTGGCACAAAAGGTAGTGGAGGATCTGACTCAAGATAAATTAGCCGGCATGCTCTATGATTCTTTGAGAAACAAAATCATGCCTTTACCGGATGACATCATCATATATCCGGCTCATGGTGCCGGTTCTGCCTGTGGAAAAAACATGAGTAAAGAAACTTCTGACACTCTAGGCCATCAAAAACAGACCAACTACGCATTAAGGGATATCACTAAGGAGCAGTTTATCAAAGAAGTTACAGATGGACTCCTGCCTCCGCCTATCTATTTCCCTGAGAACGTAAAAATGAACATCAGTGGATACGAAAGCTTAGATACGGTGATGGAGAGAGGCTTACAAGCCCTGGATGCTGAAGGTTTTGAAACCGCTGCAAATGCTACTGGAGCACTCATCTTAGACACCAGAAGTCCTCAAGAATTTGCGAAAGGATTTATTCCAAATTCCATCAATATTGGAATAGATGGAAGCTTTGCACCTTGGGTAGGTGCACTTATTCCGGATATCCGACAAGAAATTCTACTAGTGACCGAACCAGGCAGAGAACAAGAAGTCATCACGCGTCTGGCTCGCGTGGGTTATGATAAAACTATCGGCTATCTGAAAGGAGGTATTGAAAGTTGGAAAGGCAAAGAAATGGACCATATCACCTCTATCAGCCCTCAAGACTTTGTAGATAATCACTTTCCGGTAGAAAATATTTTGGATGTTAGAAAACCTACAGAATTCCAAACAGGACATCTAGAGACCGCAAAGAATGTTCCTTTGGATTTCATCAATGAAAACCTATCTGAACTGGACAAGGATCAGACTTATTATATCCATTGCGCAGGAGGTTACAGGTCCATGATCTTCGCATCCATATTAAAATCCAGAGGCTTTGAAAATGTAGTAGATATACAAGGAGGCTACAAAGCTTTAGTAGAAACCGGAACGCCTACTACCGTATGAGCAATAAGTGGAAAAAATTAGATTCTCAAACTGTATACGAGAATCCATGGATAGAAGTGCAGCACCATGAAGTAATAAATCCTTCAGGAGGGAAAGGCATCTATGGACAAGTCAATTTTAAGAATCTGGCCATAGGAATAGTACCTTTGGATAAAGAGGGTAATACCTACTTAGTAGGACAACATAGATTTCCTATAGATGAATACAGTTGGGAAATTCCTGAAGGTGGATGCCCACATGACGAAGACATTCTTGATTGTGCTAAAAGGGAACTTCTAGAGGAGACAGGACTTCGTGCTGAAAAATGGACACAAATCTCCAAGATACATACGTCTAACTCGGTCTGTAATGAAACGGGATTCATCTTTCTGGCCGAAGAATTAACCCAAGGCGAAGCGGAACCTGAGGAGACAGAAGATCTCGTGGTTAGAAAAGTTTCTTTAGAAGAGGCTTTCCAAATGGTTATGAAGGATGAAATCACGGATTCCCTTTCTATAGCAGGAATATTGAAAACCAGATTATTAAGGAAATATTGACCATTTAATAAATTTATTTAGGAATCTAAAAAATAGGCCAAATTAAGGGACTATATTCGCGGCGGAATCACTTGGGTATCAATACATTTACCCCTTATAACCATAACGCTAATGAAAACCTTAAAAAAAACTGGCCTATATGTACTAGGCATATTTTCTTTATTATTAATCCTAGCCATAATAGTTCTTTTCACCTTATTCCCTAAGGTTGACACTGCACCTGAATTAACAGTAGAACGTACTCCTGAAAGAATAGAAAGGGGTAGATATATCGCAAATGCAGTTGCCGTTTGTATGGATTGTCATTCCCAAAGGGACTGGAGCAGTTACTCAGGCCCCATGGTGCCCGGAACGCTGGGTATGGGAGGTGAAAGATTTTCGAGAGAAATGGGTTTCCCTGGTGTTTTTTACTCCAAAAACATCACTCCCGCTGCTTTGTCCGGCTGGACAGACGGTGAGATCTATAGAACCATTACCAGTGGAGTTGACAGAGAAGGAAAAGCACTTTTCCCTGTAATGCCTTTTCACTCGTATAACCAGCTGCATGATGAGGATATCTTTTCCATCATAGCTTATATCAGAAGTTTAGATCCTATAGAGAATGAAATTCCGGAAAGAACGGTAGATTTCCCTGTCAACTTATTGGTTCGTACCTTCCCTAACAAACGCAATCAAGTGGACCAAATACCGGACAAGGCAGATAAGGTAGCTTACGGTAGATATGTTACCACTATGGCCGGCTGTATCGATTGCCACACCCCTGTCAAAAAGGGGAACATAATTCTTGAAGAAATTTTTTCTGGAGGTAGGGCATTTGAAATGCCTGGGGGCACTTTAGTGTCTTCAAACCTTACCCCACATAATACAGGTATTGCTAATTGGACAGAGGCTCAGTTCATCAGCACCTTCAAACAGTATCAGGATTCCACTTACGTTTCTCCAAAATTAGGTGCCACAGATATGAATACCCTCATGCCGTGGATGATGTACAGTACCATGAAGGAAGAGGACTTAAGAGCTATTTTTGCTTACCTAAAATCCCTTCCTCCTATTGAGAGAACCGTTCAAAAGTTCGTTCCAAAGAACTAAATGATATCTTCAAGACCTTTGATCTCAGCCAGTGCTTTGTAGTGGGTGAGGTCAAAGTGGCATGGGAATACAGAGACATAATTATTCTCTAGGGCCCACACATCAGTATCTTCAGCCTTAGGTTCTGAATTTACGTAATGTCCCCCCATCCAGAAGTAAGGTCTTCCGCTTGGATCTACTCTGGAATCAAATTCTTCGTGCCAATATCCACGCGTTTGTCTGCCCACTTTCACACCCTTGATAGGGCCAGCACTTGCTTTGGGAAAGTTGACATTCAATGCCGTATCAGCGGGTAATCCATTCTTCAAAACATGTGCAGCTATTTCGCGAACATATTTTCTAATATGTCCAAAGTCTGCATTGTAATCGAAATCATCCAGAGAGAACCCTATGGAAGGTATGCCCTCTATAGCCCCTTCTATAGCGGCAGACATGGTTCCTGAGTAGATGACAGAAATGGAAGAATTTGCTCCATGATTGATACCACTCACCAGCAAATCTATCTTTCTGTCTTTCAAAAATTCATGTTTGGCAAGTTTTACGCAGTCTGCTGGTGTCCCGGAACATTCGTAAGATTCAATGCTACCAAAAATGGGAGATTTTTTTATGTGAATAGTGGAAGCTACCGTAATGGCATGGCCCATTCCTGAGTTCGGACTGTCCGGCGCAACTACAAAAACTTCACCTAGTTCAGACATCTCTTCGATCAAGACTTTAATGCCTTTCGAAGTAATGCCGTCGTCATTCGTAACCAAAATCAATGGTTTCATGTTTAGCCCTTTGTTTTTTTACAAAGATAGAGAAAACGCTAAGCCTTCGAGTTAAGAAACTTTTATTATTTCTATCTTTGCAAAGCAATTTTTTTAACTCCATATCATGCACATAGCCATAACAGGCAACATTGGCGCAGGAAAAACTACCCTCGCCGAAAAACTGGCTTCCCATTACGGATGGGAAGTGTATTATGAAGCCGTAGACGGAAATCCTTATCTAGCACCCTTTTACGATGACATGCCCCTATGGTCGTTTCATCTTCAAATCTTCTTTTTGAATACCCGCTTCGAACAGGTACTTAAAATCAAGGAACGCTCTGACAAAACCATTATTCAGGACCGCACCATCTATGAGGACGCTTACATCTTCGCTCAGAATCTATATGAAAGCGGACACATGAATGAAACAGACTTCACCACCTACAAAAGTTTGTTTAACACCATAATGCGCGCCATCTCTCCACCTGATTTAATGATCTACCTAAAGGCAGATTTACCTAGACTGCAAAAAGGGATAAGAAAAAGAGGTAGAGAATACGAACAGAATATAGATCCGAACTACTTGTTGGGTCTGAATGAATTATACTCTAAGTTTGCCCAACAGTACCATCACGGGAAATTCCTTGAAATTGATGTAAATGATCTGGACTTCGTGGAAAATGAAGCTGACTTTAGGAAGATTACAGATCTTTTGGAAAAGAACATCAACATTGGTACCCAACTTAAGATTTAACTTTATTTATAAATCTTACTATCTATTAATTTAGTTATTTTGCCTGAACAATATCTATTTATCCTATGAGTTTTAAAAAACTGAATAATCTTGCTGGGTGGTTGGCCTTCCTCATCTCCCTGATTACATTTACCCTGACCGTAGAACCCACGGCCAGTTTCTGGGACTGTGGAGAGTTTATCGCTTGCGCCTATAAACTGCAAGTACCTCACCCTGCGGGAGCTCCTTTCTTCCTATTGATAGGTAGAATCTTCTCTCTATTTGCAGGCTCAAATCTGGAAAGTGTGGCCTTTATGGTGAACATGGTGTCTGTTTTAGCCAGTGCCTTTACCATTTTATTCCTTTTCTGGACCATATCTATGATTGCCAGAAAAGTAGTGGGCAAAGGAGACGAAGACTTAAGTAACCCTGAAAGCTTTCTCATTCTAGGTTCATCTATGGTGGGTGCCTTAGCCTACAACTTCTCCGAGTCCTTCTGGTTCTCCGCAGTTGAAGCAGAGGTGTACGGAATGTCATCTTTTTTCACTGCCATAGTAGTATGGGCAGCCTTTAAATGGGAAAGGATTGAAGATCCGGTTAAACAAAACCGTTGGCTAATCTTCTTGGCTTATCTGGTGGGCGTTTCCATTGGTGTACACTTATTGAACTTGGTAACCATTCCTGCATTAGCCTTATTGTATTATTTTAAAAAGGAAAACAAACCTACCATCACCGGAGGTTTCATCTCCTTTATGGTAGGTATGGTGGTTCTAGGAATTATCAATGTAGGTGTAATTACTGGTATTCCTAGCATATCTTTCTGGTTTGAATTATTGTTCGTCAATAGCTTCGGTTTGCCATTCGGATCTGGTATGGTGTTCTTTATCCTAGTACTAGTGACTGCATTGGTCTATGGCATTCGCTATACACATCAAAAAGGCAAGGCATTGCAAAATACCATATTGCTGTGTTTCGCCTTTGTTTTGATTGGTTTCTCCACCTATACCATAGCCTTGATCCGTTCCAACTTTAACCCACCGTTAAACGAGAACAATCCGTCTAATGTACTGAACTTTACTTCCTATCTAAAAAGGGAACAATACGGTTCCAGACCTTTGCTTTACGGCCCTATCTTCACGGCTCAATTAGCAGGTATAGAAAGAGGTACACCTAACTACATACAAGGTGAAAAGAAATACGAGATCTATGATTATAATCCTGAATATACCTGGGATAGTAAAGGAAAGATGCTTTTGCCTAGAATCTGGAGCCAGGATCCGGGACACATTTCACTTTACAGAGCGAAGTTAAACCTACCTGAAGGCCAAAACCCTACTTTCGCTGATAATATCCGATTCATGATTTCCCATCAGTTCGGACACATGTATTGGAGATATTTCATGTGGAACTTCTGGGGACGTACTTCAGACATTCAGGATACCGGATTTACTAATATCTTTGAATCTAAGAATGACCTTCCACCCTCTATAGCGAGTAACAAGGCTAGAACAAACTTCTTTGGTCTTCCGTTAATACTAGGTATTGCAGGATTCCTATTCCTGTATTTCAGAAGAGAAAAGGACGCCATAGTAACGTTCTTGATGTTCTTCCTAACGGGCCTAGCTTTGGTAGTGTACTTGAACTCCCCTCCTATTGAGCCTAGAGAAAGAGACTATATCTATGCAGGTTCCTTCTATTTCTTCACTATATGGATAGGATTAGGAGTAATGGCCATATATACCTATGTTCTGAAGTTCCTAAAGAATCGTATGGCCCAAGCTGGTATAGCCTCCGCATTAGGTCTGGTGGTACCTGTGATCATGGGTGCTTCGTCTTGGGAAGGCCATGACCGTACAGGACGCGTTCATCAGATAGACTTTGCCAGAAATATGTTGGCTACCTGTGAACCGAACGCCATCCTATTTACGGGTGGAGACAATGACACCTTCCCTCTGTGGTATGTGCAGGAAGTAGAAGGTTTCCGTACAGACGTTCGTGTTTGTAACCTAAGTCTTTTGGGTACCGACTGGTACATAGAGCAAATGAAACGTAAGACTTACGAATCAGAGGCTTTGCCTATTACTTTGAACTCAGAGAACTACTACAAAGGAATCAATGATCACATACCGTATGTGGCAAATCCAAATCCACAAATCAAAGCCGGTATAGATTTGCGTGAATACATCAACTTGATCCGTAAGAAAGATCAAGCTATTCAAAGAATGGTTTCTACCGGAGATATGATCAATATCTTGCCTTCTGCTAATTTCTTCTTCTCTCAAAATGCAGAAGAGATTGCTAAAATGCCATTTATTGGAGAAGAGCAAAAAGCCTTGATCACGGACAGATTCGAGTGGAGTTTCGGGGAAAGAGATATCTTGAAAAACGATTTGATCGTTTTGGATATCATTTCAAATAACAACTGGAAACGTCCTATCTATTTTGGAGGAACTCTTCCTCAAAACCAGTATTTGGGACTAAAAGAGTTTATGCAACTAGAAGGTTATGCTTACAGATTGATGCCTTTCAAAATAGAAGGTGCCAAAGATGGTTTTGTGAATTCAGATATCTTGAAGAAGAAGCTGATGACCCAAATGAAGTGGACGAACCTGAACAATACAGACGTTTATTACGATACTGAGTCATTCCGTGTTCCATTCATAACCGCTCGCTATGCTTTCCTTCGTTTAGCCGATGAACTACTGAGAGAAAACAAGAAAAAAGAAGCGGAAGAAGTATTGGACAAAAGTTTAGAAATAATGCCGGATGCTTCGGTACCGTATGACCAGTTGGTTACTAACTTCCCTATCTTCTACTACGAGATTGGAAGCAAAGAAAAAGGTACGAAATTGGCTGACGAGATTGTAAATAAAGCTGATAAAGAATTAGCCTACTTCGGACCTAAATTTGCGAAATCAGGTGATAAGCAATGGGGCGATGATAACATCAGACAATTTGTCCAATCCAATATGCGGACCATTCAGATGCTCTACCAGGCAGCAGAACAATACGACAAAGACGCTGCGGCACGATACCGTCAGATTTACGAAAAGCATTTGAGTAAATTACAATAATACAGAAGAAGGCCTCCGGGCCTTCTTTTGGTTTTAAATGTGCATTCGTCTATCTTTGAGAAATTTTTTCTGAATGCGGTTTTTAGTCAACATCTTCTTAAAGTATAGAGACGCCATGGCATTGGCCATCTTCCTCACGGGGGTACCGCTTATTTATTATTTAAGAGATGGCCTTGGGGTAGCGCCGGGAAACACCATGTTTTCCATTGGCTTAATCTTCTTTCCCTTTGCTTTAACCATACCTTTTAAGAATTTCAGGTTTTTCGATTTACCGAATAAAGTAACCTTTCCATATCTCACTTTCTTTCTGATCTATCTTTTTGCCTACTTTTTTCTTAAAGACAGGTATTATCTGACAGTCAGCTTTTATACAGAGATCCTAACCTATATTATCATTGTATTTGTGGCATTCTCCACCGTTTTTATGCGGAACGAGGCCATAAATCGCAGATTTATATATCTCTGCATACTCCTTTCTACTTTGAGCGCCATATCATTAATGTATTATGTAAGCCAAAACCCCTTGTATGTTATAGGTCAAAGGGCGGCTTTCGGTTATGGTGGAGAAGTAGGGGTAGGTAACCCGCACATCAACTCCAAAGTGGCTTACTTCGGTATTATCCTGGGCGTATTAAGTCTGAAATATTACCGTCAAATCAAATTGGGACTGATTTTCCCGGTAATACTGATCATATTAAACATTGCTATACTGTTCTTGACCCAAACCATGTTGGCCTTCCTGGCTACCTTTGGCTTTACCGTGATGTTTTTGGTCTTCAATCTTTCTTTCTCTAATGCCGTAAGTACCTTCCGCCTCTTCTTCACCAAGTGGTACATTGTGGTGCTAGTGTTAGCAGGTTTTATGACCTTAAGCTATCAAATCAATAAGAACGCCCGACTACTCAACCCGGCCTTCAATTATTTCAACACCCGTTTTGAAGGCATCAAAAAGTCTTTGACGGAAAGTTCAGAATCCAAAAAAATAAAGGTCAAAGAAACAGGTGATGACTCGGCCAATACTCGTATACAGCACGTAGAAGGTGTAATGGAGCGTCTAGAAAAGTCGTTTGATAAAGGAAACTATCACTATATTCTATTTGGACAGGGTTACAAATTCATGTATGTGGATATACCCCATTTGGAGATGATAGACTCCTTTGGATTGATTGGATTTACCATATTTACCATTTTGTTCCTCCGACTCATCCTGATGAGTGTTCGCGAAATGCGGGATCCGGAAAGCATTGGCACAGAATTCCTAGCCTATGCTATGATTTACTTTTTTATTGCGAACTTTACCTCGGGTCAAATGCTAGATTATACCCGTTTTGCCTCCTTCTATATATTTTGTAGATTCCTAAAGAAATAAATTGAAGACCTTAATTATTCATAACACCCTATGGGCGCATTATAAATCTGTACTCTTCGAGGAGATTGCCAAGCAATACCCTCCTGAGGGAGAATTTCATGTCTTACAGATAGCCAAAAGCGAAGTATCAAGGAAAGGCATGGAGGGTGAAGGCAAAACATATACCTATCCTTACACCCTGCTTTTTGATGGATTTATAGAAGAGGTACCAAAATGGAAGGAATTACAGAGAGTGTTCCAATTTATCCTTCAATATAAGCCAGACATTATCAATGTCACTGGTTATTCCTCTTCCTTCTCTACACTTCCTACCATCTTTTTTGCCAGACTGCTAGGTATCAAGGTAGTGATGTCCAATGAATCTACTCAAAAGGATAAAACCAGATCTTGGCTAAAGGAAAGCATCAAGAAATGGGCTGTACAGGCATGCAAAGGCTTTGTAGTTTTTGGAAAGACATCTGAAGATTATGTTTTAGATCTGGGGGCAAAACCGGAGCAAATCTTAGTTCATAAGGGAGCTGTTGTAGATAATAAGGTACTTAGTTCAGTTTATCACAAGGCCAAAGAAACAACGCTTTACCCTGAGATCACTACCCAAAAGAACTTTATCTACGTAGGGCGAATGGCAGAGGAAAAGAATGTAGAACTTCTGATCAAATGCTTCCAGAAATTAAATAAACAGGAATGGGGACTTATACTGGTGGGTAAAGGACCAAAGGACCAGGAAATCGACCAATTGATCGCTAAGTCGCCGGATAGAATCTACAAATATCCCCCAGTACACTGGATGGAGGTGCCGAAATTCTTTTCCAGATCTAGTTGCTTCGTACTACCTAGTACATCGGAACCTTGGGGCTTAGTAGTAAATGAGGCCATGGTATGTGGTTTGCCTGTTATCGTTACTGATGTCTGCGGTTGTAGTACGGACTTGGTGAATGGAAATGGAGTTGTGATTCCCTCGAATAGTGCATCAGCCTTGATCTCTGCCCTGAAAAAAATAATCTCCACCCCTGATCTAACAGAGATGGAGAATAAGTCATTAGAGATTATCAAAGATTTCTCCGTCCAAGAAGTAGCTAAACGCTATATTCAAGGCATTCAGAGCTTATAAAGAGCCTTGATCTTCTCGCATAGAACTTCGTTGATCTTGCGATACGATTCTATGGTCCAGCCGGCCACATGAGGAGAAAGAATCACCCTTGGATGAGCTCTTAGGTATTCAAATTCCTTTCTCCCCTTATCCGTCAAAGCGGTAATCTTTTCATTTTCCAACACGTCCAAACATGCACCTTTTACTTTTCCGTTTTCTAATGCCTGGATCAAAGCCTCCTGCACCATAATTTCGCCTCGGGCTACATTGCAGAAGTAGATTGGCTTTCTGAACTTCGAAAAAAAGTCGGAATCTGCCCACTTTCTGGTTTCCTCCGTCAAGGGCACATGAAAGGAAAAAACATCTGCCTCTGTGAAGATGGTTTCTAAATCTACCTCTTCGATCTCTGCGGAACCAAATCCCTTTTTATACTTATCGTAGGCCAATACCCGGCAACCAAAAGCTGCAAATCGTGCAGCTGCAGTAGATCCATTGTGCCCATAACCTATGATACCCACCGTTTTACCCATCAACTCTTCCCCTCGGTTCTTTTCTCTGAGCCATTGGTCGTTTCTGATTTCTTGAGGTGAGGTATTCAGCTTATTAAAAAGCATGAGGATCATACCCAATAAATGTTCAGCTACCGCCACTTTATTCGCTTCATTGGCCCCAAAAACTTCCACACCTCTCTCCTTACATGCTTCCAGATCTATCAGGTCCAAGCCTGCTCCGGCTCTGCCAATAAATTTCAAAGAAGTAGCTAAATCCAAGAAAGCCGAATCAATGAAAAACTTGCTACGAATCAATAAACCCTCGTATTGATGTATGACCTGTTCTGCATCCTTCTTTCCGAAAGTTGGCTGGTAACTCACTTCTGCTCCTAAGTTATGCAAAAGGGGCAGAAGGCATTCATGCATCTCATCTACAACTAAAATCTTCATTTCTTCCTGAGCAATGCCATGTAAAAACCATCAAAATCAGTTTCTGATGGCCATATCTGTTTATCTTTAATTAATTCAAAATCCCCATGGTTTTCTAAAAACCTTTTTACCTGTCCTTCGTTTTCAGAAGGCAATAAGGAACAGGTGGCATAGACCAATCTCCCACCCTTTCTAACCAAAGCACTATATTTCTGCAAAATCTCAGCCTGCACATCCCTAATACTATCAATATATGCTTCAGTCAATAATTCCTTCGCGTCAGGATTTCTTCTCAAAACTCCTAATCCGGAACAGGGTACATCCATCAGCACAGCATCAGCTTGTCCTCTATATTGATCTAAAATGTCATTGTTCCAAAGGGAAGTTTCCACCTGAGAAACCCGATTCCTTGCTGCTCGCTTTTCCAATTCTTCTAATTTACCTTCTTCCACATCGAGGGCTAGGATCTTAGCCTTATTCCTGGATAAATCCGCCAAATGCAAGGTCTTACCTCCTGCCCCGGCACAAGTATCTACAATAAACTCACCTGCTTGTGGATCCAAAAAATGAGCTATTTCCTGACTTCCCGCATCCTGGATCTCAAAGAAGCCCTTTTTATACTCTTCAAGTTGGTTTAACCCGGCCCTCTTCAAGACTTTTATGGCCGAAGGCACTGAGGCTACCGGCTCCACGGCTATATCTTTGCTTAGTAATACACTCACTAACTTATCTCGCGTAATCCACCTTTCATTTACACGCAGATAAACTGGTGCTTGCCCATGCATAGCTTCGGCTTCCTTCGCCCACCTGTCATCACCTAACTCCCTTTTAGCCCTTTGACTTAGTTCATCCGGCAATGAGAACCGAATCTCCAGAGGCATATCACTTCGGGCATTATCTTGTATAACTTCGGGATCTAAATATCGAAAAATCTCCTCTTCAGGATCATATAGTCCTTTGAGGATCAACCAGGCCCCAAGCATCTTGGAAGGGGTAGCGTCTCCTCCAAGTAAAAATTGGATAAAGCGCTTATTTCGAACTACCTCATAGGTGTTCTCGGCAACAAAGTTACGGTCTCTGCTCCCCCATTTGGGCTGAGCTTTTAGTAAGGCCGGCAATACGTGGTCTACTTTTTTGGTTTCAGCCGATTGTAAGGCTTCCAGGATACCTCTAACCAAAGGTTTGTGTAATCTAATCTTCTTCAAAATGGAAATGGGCTTTATAGCCCTAAAAAATACATTGGCAATTTAAGCAAATAACGGTTTTTTATCTTGGTAAAACCCACTAATTTTGTAAATACCGTTCACCGAACAAAGCGAATGTATGATCTCGAAAAAAGCTAAGTACGCCCTAAAAGCATTGACGCGTCTAACGCTCAATTATGAAACCAGAAAACCTTTACTGATTAGTGAAATTTCAGAAACAGAAAACATACCTAAAAAGTTTCTAGAAGCCATCTTACTGGAATTACGGAATAACGGTATACTTCAAAGCCAAAAAGGAAAGGGAGGAGGATATCTATTGAAATTACCTCCGGCTGAAGTAAAAATTGCGAGAATCATTAGGGTAATAGATGGACCTATAGCTCCCCTACTTTGTGTGTCCTTACATTTTTACGACAAATGTGAAGACTGCTCAAGCGAAGAAGCCTGCAAAATCAGACCTTTAATGCAGCAAATTCGTGACGCCAATTTAACCGTGTATGAAAACACCACACTTCAAGATTTAACGTATAATGTTTAAAAGTATTTATCCTTATAGCGGGGAGGTAGTTGCAGAATATGAAGAAGATGCTGCTCCGCTTCAAAAAGTAGAAAAAGCTCATCAGGTTTTTTCTACCTGGAAAAACAAGTCCTTAGCAGAAAGGCAGCAACTTATAGTAAGATTTGCGGAAGTACTGGAATATCGAAAATTAGAATACGCTAAGATCATCAGCTTAGAGATGGGAAAGCTCTACAATGAGGCCCTAGCTGAAGTGGAAAAGTGCGCTATTACCACCAGATATTATGCGGAGCATGCACCGGAATATATCCAGCCTCTGGTAATGCAATCCTCATTCCCCAGAGCGTATACCTCCTTCGAACCCATGGGAACCATTCTGGCTATTATGCCTTGGAACTTCCCTTTCTGGCAGGCTTTAAGATGTGCCGTTCCAAATCTCTTATTAGGGAACACTGTGGTCTTAAAACATGCATCAAATGTCATGGGCTCTGCCCTAAAAATGCAAGAAGCTTTCCTTGAAGCCGGCTTCCCGGATGGAGCATTTCAAGCCTTGTTCCTGTCTTCTGACAAAGTGGAACAAATTATTGCAGATCCCAGAATAAAAGGGGTAACCCTGACAGGTAGCGGACCGGCGGGATCAAGCGTTGCTTCATTGGCAGGAAAATACCTAAAGAAAAGCGTCCTCGAACTAGGAGGTTCTGATCCTTTTGTGGTTTTAAAAGACGCTAATATTCAACTTGCTGCTGAAACCGCCGTAAAATCCAGATTTCAAAATGCTGGCCAAACCTGTATCGCAGCTAAGAGATGGATTGTGGAGGAGGACATATATGATGAATTCAAAGAACTCACTCTTAATCACGTATCTAAACTGAAATTGGGTGATCCATTTGATACTCAAACTACTTTGGCTCCTGTATCAAGAGAGGATCTAGCCATCAGTATAGAAAAAGAAACCAAAAAACTAATAGCAGATGGAGCGAAGGCCCTACTTCCTACAGAACGTCAAGGGTGTTTGCTTTCACCTACCATTCTGGAAATCACCCGATCTCACTCGGCATACTATAAAGAAGAATTATTCGGTCCAGTAGGCTTTTTACTAAAAGCTAAGAATACTACAGAAGCCATAGAAATAGCTAATGAGACTCCATTTGGCTTAGGGGCATCCCTATGGGCCCAAAACATGGAACAGGCAGCAGGTTTGATGCGACAAATTCAAGCCGGATCTGTGTACTTAAACAGTATGGTTAAATCTGAAGGAGCCTTACCATTTGGAGGAATTGGAGAAAGCGGATATGGAAGAGAATTAGGCAAATACGGAATCCAGGAATTTGCCAATGTTAAAACCTATGCAATTCAAATCTAAAACATATGCAAAACATTAGACCTACCTTTTTAACCATACTTTGTATCCTGACCTTCATAAATAGTGGATGGAATATCTTTCAGGGTATAGGGAATTATACGAGCTCTGAAGTCAATGCAGGTATCATACAAAACCAATTCGAAATGATCCAAGACCGAATTGCAGAACAAGAAGGCGCTGAATCCATGGAGAAGATCATAGATGCTTTCTTAAGCAGCTTAACGGCAGAAAACCTGCAAAATAATGGCTTAGCCACTGCTATCTCTAGCGTTCTAACCCTAGTAGGTGCAGTACTGATGTGGAGTTTAAGAAAGAGAGGATTTTACATTTACTTGATTGGAACCATAGCTGGAATACTAGCACCCATGCTCATTTTTGGAGGAATTGGAGGAACGTTTATGGCCATGGGCACTGCCTTCTTTGGTATCTTATTTGTCATTCTCTACGGATTAAATCTTAAACATATGAGCTAATAACGAGCAGGAGAATGGATTTTTTCGAGGAGCAGCTGCATTATAATTTTCACCTTAGCCCTACAAAAGGACAAAAAGAACTATTCAGGAAACTGAGCAAGTTCATGGAGGATGAAGACGAAAGAACCATTTTCCTGCTTAAAGGATATGCCGGTACAGGGAAAACCTCTGTACTGGAATCATTCATGAAAGCAGCTCCTACCCTAAACTACTCGGTTAACCTCCTAGCACCAACAGGTAGAGCAGCCAAAGTGATGCAACAGTACACCAAGAGATTTGCATCTACCATACATAGAAAAATCTACCGACAAAAAGACGTTTCCGGCTTACCCCAATTCAGTCTGGTCAAAAACAAAGAGAATCAAACCGTTTATCTCGTAGATGAAGCCTCCATGATTTCAGAATTAGGAGAGTTAGGAAGTAACGGTCTATTAAGAGATCTGATTTCTTATGTTTTTTCAGGAGAAAGAAACAAACTTATCCTGATTGGAGATGAGGCACAGTTGCCTCCCGTACATCTGGCTATAAGTCCGGCATTGGATAAACAACACCTGGAAGGATACTATCACGCTAAGGTATACTCCCACACCCTTACGGAAGTGATGCGACAAAACGCAGGCTCCGGAATCCTGGTCAATGCTACAGCACTTCGTGACCAACTTCCTCTCGAAGAAATAGAAGTCAAGTTCAATACCAAAGGATTCAAGGACTTTTACCGAATGCCGGCAGAAAAACTGGAAGACGGGCTACGATACTGCTACGACAAATATGGTCTCGAGAATACTATAGTATTAACTCAAAGCAATAAAAACGCTGTTCAATATAACCAATTCATTAGAAACAGAATTCTATATTACGAAGCGGAGGTGGACTATGGCGACACGCTAATGGTGGTAAAAAACAATTACCAAACCCTTCCTTCCGAGTCGCAAGCCGGATTCTTGGCTAACGGCGAGTTTGTAAAAGTAAAAAGAATAGGCAGTGAAGAGGAGATGCATGGATTCAGATTCCTGAACGTTACCCTTTCCTTAGTGGACTACCCCGATGATCCGGAGATTGACACCCTAATCCTCCTGGACACCCTGTTTTCTCCTTTACCTAACCTTTCTGGGGAAGACAGTAAGAAGCTTTATGAAAGCGTAGTAGAAGATTACGCCTGGGTGAAGACGGCGAAAGAAAGGAAGAAAATGATCCGAGAAGATAAGTACCTGAACGCCTTACAGGTGAAATTCGCCTATGCACTGACCTGTCATAAATCACAAGGTGGACAGTGGGATGCGGTGTTCATAGATCAATTCTATCTACGGGAAGAAACACAATCCCCGGAATTCCTTAGATGGCTATACACTGCAGTGACCAGAGGTATGAAAGAGGTATTTCTAGTGAATTTCCCAGACAAATTCTTTGTATAAGGCAGAACCTTCCTAAAATAATTTAACATAATCTCACCAAACTGTATTAACTTTGTGCTTCGATAAACAAATCGAAATCTTCTCGCATTAACATGCCAAAAAATCCAAGTATCAAGTCTGTTTTAATCATTGGTTCAGGCCCCATTGTAATCGGCCAAGCCTGTGAATTTGATTATTCTGGCTCTCAGGCCGCACGTTCTATTCGTCAGGAAGGAATAGAGGTAGCTTTGATTAACTCTAATCCGGCTACCATCATGACTGACCCAATGAACGCAGATTATGTGTATCTGAAACCATTGGAGAAGAAGTCCATCTCCGAAATCCTTAAAAAGCATGAGGAAATGGGCAAACCTATCACACATGTGCTTCCGACTATGGGTGGACAGACGGCCCTAAACCTAGCTATCGATTGTGATAAAGCAGGAATTTGGAAAAAACATAATATAGAAATCATTGGTGTAGACATAAAAGCTATTGAAACCACGGAAGACCGCGAGCTTTTCAGAAAGAAAATGCTTGAGTTAAAGGTGGGAGTATGTAAAGGTCGTACCGCGAAGTCTTTTTTAGAAGGTAAAGAGATAGCGCAGGAGACTGGCTTCCCTCTAGTAATTCGTCCTTCTTATACCTTAGGTGGTACAGGTGGTGGATTCGTAAACACCCCTGAAGAATTTGATGCAGCCTTAAATCACGGTTTACATGCCTCCCCCGTACATGAAGTATTGGTAGAACAATCCATCATGGGATGGAAAGAATACGAATTAGAATTACTACGTGACCATAACGGTAATATTGTTATCATCTGTACCATAGAGAACTTTGACCCTATGGGTGTACATACAGGAGATTCTATAACCGTAGCTCCTGCCATGACCCTTCCGGATACCATCTACCAAAAGATGCGTGATATGGCTATCCGCATGATGAACGGAATTGGTCAGTTCGCCGGTGGATGTAACGTACAGTTTGCCTTGAATCCGGAAACAGATGATATCATCGCTATCGAAATCAACCCTCGTGTTAGCCGCTCTTCTGCCTTAGCTTCTAAGGCTACAGGATACCCTATCGCGAAGATTGCAGCGAAGATGGCTATAGGTTACAACTTAGACGAGTTAATTAACCCTATCACCGGATCTACTTCAGCTTTCTTTGAACCAGCTATAGATTATGTAATCGTGAAGGTTCCTAGATGGAACTTCGATAAATTCCCGGGTTCTGACAGACGTCTTGGACTTCAAATGAAATCTGTGGGTGAAACCATGGGTATTGGTAGAAACTTCCAGGAAGCTCTGCAAAAAGCCTGTCAATCTCTTGAAATCAAGAGAAACGGTTTAGGAGCTGACGGTAGAGAAGAAAGAGATCAAGAGAAATTAAAACAAAGCTTGGCTAATCCATCTTGGGATAGATTATTCCATGTCTATGATGCATTCAAAGCTGGCTTGTCTTTCAATACCATTCAAAACCTGACTAAGATTGATAAATGGTTCTTACGTCAGATCGAAGAGATGGTTATTTTGGAAGGACAAGTCCAAAAATATAACCTAGACAGCATCCCTAGAGACCTTCTACTTTCTGCTAAGAAAATGGGTTACGCTGACCGTCAGTTGGCCCACTTGCTACGCTGCATGGAAAGTGAAGTGACTCTTAAAAGAAAAGAACTAGGGATCAAGAGGGCATTCAAATGCGTAGACACATGTTCTGCTGAATTTGAGGCGCACACTCCTTATTACTACTCTACCTTTAATCTTTCTGATGAGAATCCAGATAATGAATCTGTAGTTTCTGATAAGAAGAAGGTGATAGTTTTGGGTTCCGGCCCTAACCGTATAGGCCAGGGTATTGAATTTGACTACTCTTGTGTACACGGAGTATTAGCAGCGAAGGAGTCGGGTTATGAGACTATCATGATCAACTGTAACCCGGAAACGGTATCCACTGACCCGGATATTTCTGACAAACTTTACTTTGAACCTGTATTCTGGGAAAACGTATTTGATATCATCGAATATGAAAAACCTGACGGAGTAATTGTACAGTTGGGTGGACAAACCGCCCTTAAGATGGCTGAGAAACTTACTAAATACGGAGTTAAGATCATTGGTACCTCATATGAAGCCCTTGACTTAGCAGAAGACAGAGGTAGATTCTCTACAAAATTGCAAGAGCTAAACATTCCTTATCCTAAGTTTGACACGGTAAGAACAGCTGACAAAGCTTCAGAGGTGGCCAAAGAACTAGGATTCCCTCTTCTGGTTCGTCCTTCTTATGTATTAGGTGGACAGAGCATGAAGATCGTGATCAATGAGGAGGAATTGGAGCAACACGTAGTGAAAATCCTGAACGATATCCCGGATAACAATATCCTTCTGGATCACTTCTTAGAGAATGCCATTGAAGCTGAAGCAGATGCAATTTGCGATGGAGAAGATGCCTATATCATAGGAATCATGGAGCATATTGAACCTGCAGGTATACACTCCGGCGACTCCTATGCTGTCTTACCTCCATTTGACCTAAGCGAAAATGTACTTAGACAAATTGAAGAATATACGAAGAAAATCGCGATAGCATTAGATACTAAAGGTCTGATCAATATCCAGTTCGCCATTAAGGACGAGGTGGTGTATGTGATCGAAGCTAACCCAAGAGCATCCAGAACCGTACCTTTCATCTGTAAGGCTTATCAGGAACCTTATGTAAACTATGCAACTAAGGTAATGTTAGGAGCAAAGAAGGTGAAAGATTTCAACTTCAAACCGGTGAAAGAAGGGTATGCCATCAAGATCCCGGTATTCTCTTTCAATAAATTCCCGAATGTAAACAAGGAATTAGGGCCTGAAATGAAGAGTACGGGTGAAGGAATATACTTCATAGAAGATCTCACAGACGACTTCTTCTTGAAAGTATATGCGGAAAGAAACCTGTATCTATCAAGATAAGAAAAGCGGAGAGAAATCTCCGCTTTATTTTTTTATTGCACAAAGGAACATTCCTATAGCACAAAGGCCTAATCCCAAGGATTCTCTTCCCAGCTCCACATTGATGGTTTTCATACTGAGGTTCTCAAACATTAATCCTTCCCATTGAGGAGGAAATTGATTGATGGCCCAAAGCACATACAGTAAACCTAAGGCCAGATACAAAGTAGCGTCACCCTTACCTTTGGATCTATAAAAACATAGATAAGCAGGAAGAAGATAAGCTAAAATCCAAACTAGCGGATCTGGGTCGTTGTATTGCACTATGGCACATAGGACATATAGCAAGACAAGAAAATACATTAAATACTTCATAGAGCAGTTGCTAAGAATAGAAGACAAAACTGCTGAAAAAATCCTTACATTTGAACATCAAAACAAACAAAAAAATGAAACGTGTCATCCTAATCGTTCTCGATTCAGTAGGTATAGGTGAGTTACCTGACGCGCATTTGTATGGCGATACAGGTTCAAATACCTTGGGGCACATCGTAGAACGTTTCCCGGATATCAAAATTCCTCATCTCACTGCTTTAGGCTTAGGGAACATTGTACCTGAAAATGCTTTACCAAAAACAGACGCGCCACAGGCAGCCTATGGCCGAGCTAAAGAGAAATCAGCAGGAAAAGATACAACCACGGGACATTGGGAGATTTCCGGCTGTGTTCTGGACAAACCCTTCCCTACTTTTGAGCAGTTTCCTAAAGCCTTCATGGACGCCTTTGAAGCTGCTATTGGGACAAAAACCATAGGTAACTACTCCGCTTCCGGAACGGCAATTATTAACGAACTAGGTGACGAGCACGTACGTACCGGTTTTCCTATAGTTTATACTTCTGCAGACAGCGTATTCCAAGTAGCCATGCATGAAGAAATCATCCCTGTAGAAAGACAATACGAGATCTGTGCCATCGCCAGAGAAATGTTGAGCGGAGAATTAGAAGTAGGCCGAGTAATTGCCAGACCATTCCTGGGAACTTCCGGTCAGTATTATAGAACGAAGAACAGAAAAGACTATGCTACCTTACCTCCGCATACCGTTTTAGATGCCATTTCCACAGAAGGTAAAGGAGTGTATGCTATAGGTAAGATTGTAGACATCTTTGCGGGCAAGGGGATTAGTAGATATCAAAAGACAAAGAACAACCAGGAAGGTGTAGAAAAAACCCTAGAAGCTCTTCAATCTGCATCTGAAGCATTCATCTTCACTAATCTGGTGGACTTTGACATGGAATACGGCCACCGTAGAGATGTGCAAGGATATGCAAAAGCCTTAGAGGAATTTGATGCTGCCTTACCCGCCTTGATGGGTGCCATGAAAGAGGAAGACTTATTGATTATCACAGCAGATCATGGAAATGATCCTACAGCTCCGGGAACAGATCATACCAGAGAACATATCCCTATTTTAGTAGTAGGTAAAGACGTGAAGAAGGGAAACCACTTGGGAACCCTAGAATGCTTTGCAGATATAGCTGCCACGGTAGCGGAGTATTTAGAAGTTCCTTATTCTACATCAGGAATAAGTTTTTTACCTAAGGTGCTATAACAAAAAACCGGCAAAAGGATAAACCCTTTGCCGGTCAATTGGTTTCTTAATTAGTGGGGGTTAGAATTTGAAAGTAATACCTGCTTTTAAAGGTGAAGCATTGTGACCTACCTCAGCAAATACGCCCATACCTGGGTTGAAGTAGTAACGCGCGCCGGCAAAAACACCGAAAAATACACCACTACCGTAGCTATCAGAATAGATTCCACCGAAACCATCTGGAGACTTATAACTAGAAACGCGATATCCAAGAGAAGGACCTGCGTATAAATCTAGATTATCCATTGTAAGGAAGTGCTTACCAAAATGGTACGATCCTCTGGCAGCTATAGTAAGGAAGTTATACTTCCACTTATAACCTGTCCATCCATAGTTCCAAGTTACGAAGTCTGCCTGACCACCTACACTGATAAAGTCGTGTATACCCACCTCAAATGAACCACCTACACCGACACCGCCGCCGCCGTAAGTACCACCAAGGTTAATCCCGGCATTCAAAAGTTTGTCTCCTTTCTCAAATTGCGCAGAAACTGTGGATACACTAAAAGTTAAAAGTGCAAAAAGTAGTGACGAAATAATTTTTTTCATAGATATAAGATTTATTTGTACGCAAATCAACTAAGTTTTCGCTGAACTACCAAGAACAATCAACTACTATTTATTAAAAGGAAGCGAAACAGATTTTATTGGTTCCAAGACTTTAATAGAATTTCACCTATTTATCCTGTGCATTTTTCGCTTTTTTTCCTTGTCAGTGCCAAAAGAATTGACAATATTACCGTTTATTTTAAATTTATATGAGTTCTGAACATATAAGGAATGAGGGCATACCCTATTCCACTGAATACTTTGACCACATAAACATCAACAGGTCAGCAGTAGAACGAAGAGCGTCCAGTCTACCTGCCAGAAGAACAGTCAAAAAAGAGTACCAGGCAGCTTGGTTATTAAAAGCTGTCAACTGTATAGACCTTACTACGCTTTCCGGTGATGATACGGCCGGTAATGTTTATAGATTGTGCCAAAAGGCCTTGCAGCCCGTTCGTCAAGATATACTTCAGGCATTGGGCTTTGAAGACCTAACCGTAGGTGCGGTTTGCGTTTATCATAACATGATTTCAGACGCTAAAAAAGCCTTAGGATCATCCTCCTTACCCATTGCAGCCGTGTCCACAGGCTTCCCGGCAGGTAAGATTCCGTTGGAACAAAAACTACAGGAAATCAAAGCGTCAGTAGCTGCAGGCGCCACGGAAATTGACATCGTGATTAGCCGAGAATTAGTTCTGAACAATAAATGGGAAGAATTATATGAGGAAGTCAAAGCCTGTAGAGAAGCCTGCGGTGAAGCTCACATGAAGACCATTCTGGCCACCGGAGAGATTCCTACTTTGACGAAAGTGGCTAAAGCCTCCTGGGTAAGTATGATGGCCGGCTCTGATTTCATAAAGACCAGTACCGGGAAAGAAGCCGTTAATGCTACTCTACCAGTAAGCTTAGTTATGGTGAGAGCCATCAGAGAATTTTACGAACTGACCGGTGTAAAGGTAGGTTATAAACCTGCTGGCGGAATTCAGAAAGCCAAGCAAGCCTTAGACTTCCTAATACTAATCAAAGAAGAACTGGGAGTAGAATGGCTGAATAATCAGCTCTTCCGCTTCGGAGCTAGTAGTCTTCTTGGAGACATCGAGAGACAATTAGAACATTATGTAACAGGCAGTTACTCTGCATCTTATCGCCATGCTATGGCATAATAGAATATGAACGTTAAAGATATCTTTCTTACTATGGAATATGGCCCTGCTCCTGAGAGCGACAAAAATGCACAGGAGTTCCTGGATCAGCATGACCGTCGTTTCGGACTATTCATCAATGGAGAATGGACAGAAGGAGAAAACCATTTCCCTTCTCTGAATCCGGCTACAGGTGAGACCTTAGCTCAGATCTCTGAAGCAAGTACGGCACAAGTAGAAGCGGCAGTCGCAGCAGCAAAGTCCGCATATCCCTCCTGGTCCCAATTAAGTGGACATGAAAGAGCCAAGTATCTCTATGCCTTGGCTAGACAAATACAAAAACATTCCCGCCTTTTCGCAGTATTGGAAACCTTAGATAATGGCAAACCTATTCGCGAAACCAGGGATATTGATATTCCTTTAGTGGCCAGACATTTCTATCACCACGCGGGCTGGGCGCAGGTCATGGAACAAGAGTTTCCTAACTTTGAATCCATAGGGGTGATAGGGCAAATCGTACCCTGGAACTTCCCTCTTCTTATGCTTTCATGGAAGATTGCTCCTGCATTAGCTATGGGGAATACCTTGGTTCTAAAACCCGCGGAGCAAACCTCATTAACCGCCTTACTTTTTGCTGAGATATGTCAAGAAATAGGATTACCTAAAGGGGTAGTTAACATCATTACAGGACACGGAAGTGTAGGTGAAGCCTTGACCCTTCATCCGGATGTTCAAAAAATAGCTTTTACTGGATCTACGGAAGTAGGCAAAAAGATCAGAAGGAATACCGCCGGCAGTAGTAAAAAACTATCCTTGGAACTGGGAGGTAAATCACCGTTCATCGTGTTTGAAGATGCGGATTTAGATTCTACAGTAGAAGGCATAGTAGATGCCATCTGGTTTAATCAGGGGCAGGTTTGCTGTGCCGGTTCCCGACTATTAGTTCAGGAATCCATAGCGGAGAAGTTCTACGCCAAGATCAAGAACAGGATCCAAAAGTTGGTTCTAGGCTCTCCTCTAGACAAAGGCATAGACATGGGAGCCTTGGTGAGCGAGGAGCAATGGAATACCGTAAATGGCTTTGTGGAAAGAGCAAAGGCAGAAGGCCTGGAGTATTGGCAAGTGGAAAACTGCCCTACTAAAGGCTGTTACTTTCCTCCTACCCTATTCCCTTATGTATCTCCAGCTTCTGAGATTGCACAGGAGGAGATCTTTGGGCCAGTACTCGTAGGTATGACCTTTAGATCGCATCAGGAAGCTATCAAATTAGCGAATAACACCCGCTACGGACTGGCTGCCAGTCTTTGGACAGAGAACATCAACCTTGCATTAGATGTAGCTCCACAGATCAAAGCTGGAACGGTGTGGATCAATACCACCAATGTCTTTGATGCGGCTTCAGGATTTGGAGGATACAGAGAATCCGGTTTCGGAAGAGAAGGAGGAAAAGAAGGATTGTATGAATACATCAAACCTAAATCTATCAAGTCTAGCACCGGATTTACTATCCATAATAAAGAAGTGAATCTTCGTTCTTACATAGACAGAACTCCTAAGATGTACATAGGAGGGAAACAGGCTCGCCCTGATTCAGGATATAGTATTAAGGTGAGCAATCCCGCCGGCCAAACCGTAGGAGAAGTAGGAGAAGGCACCCGAAAAGATATCAGAAACGCAGTAGAAGCCGCACATGCTCAGTCGGGATGGGCCGGCATGACAGGCCACGCCAGAGCGCAGGTACTTTATTTCATCGCTGAAAATCTAAGTGCAAGAGCGGAGGAGTTTGAGCAAAGACTAGTAGAAGCTTCAGGCTATTCCGGAAAAGACGCCAAACTGGAAGTCGAGAAAAGCCTAGAAAGGATATTCACTTATGCAGCTTATGCGGATAAGTTTGACGGACGAGTACACTCCACTACAAGCAGACACGTTACTATAGCCATGCATGAGCCCGTAGGTATTCTAGGAGTAGTGTGTCCAAAAGAATACCCATTATTAGGTATGATTAGCCTGGTACTGCCTGCCATAGCCATGGGCAACAGAGTAATAGTGCTCCCTTCTGAAACCTCTCCTCTGTCTACTACAGATTTCTATCAGATTCTGGACACCTCTGATGTACCCGGCGGTACCGTTAATATAATTACAGGAGACCATAAGTCCTTAACTACAGAACTAGCCAAACACTTTGATGTAGACGGTATCTGGTATTTCTCTGATAAACAGAATGCAGAAACCTTGGAGAAATTAGCGGCAGACTCCATGAAGAGAACCTGGATAGAGTCAGAGTACGATTGGCTACAAAATCCTTTACAAAAAGTATTCTTAAGAAAAGCCACCGAAGTGAAGAACATCTGGATTCCTTACGGGGCATAAAATAACTACAACATGAGAAGTATACACTTAGAAGCGGAAGTTGGAGAAATAGCGGAAACCGTTTTATTGCCAGGAGATCCTTTACGAGCAAAATTCGTGGCAGAAAACTATTTGACAGAGGTCAAATGCTATAATAAAGTGAGAAACATGTTCGGATTTACCGGACTGTACAAAGGGGAACGCGTTTCCATCCAAGGTACAGGTATGGGAATGGGTAGTGCCGGAATATATATTCACGAACTGATCAATACCTATCAATGCAAGAACTTGATCAGAGTTGGCACTTGCGGATCTATCCAGGAGAATTTGGACCTAGGACAAGTCCTGCTGGTGACTGCTGCCTGCGGAGATTCAGATGCCAACTCCATATTATTCCAAAACCAGCACTTCGCACCTACCGCCAGCTTCGAACTCCTACTTAAAGCCCATGAATCTGCGAAAGAACAAAACATCAAGGTTCATCCCGGTTTAGTATTCAGTACTAACACCTTCTATGACCTGGTTCCTAACAGATGGGATGTTTGGAAAGCTCACGGCGTATTAGGTATAGACATGGAAACTGAAATCCTCTATACCATGGCCGCCAGATTTGGGGTCAATGCGCTTTCCCTATTGACGGTGAGTGATAATATTTTAACCGGACAGGCTTCCAGCCAGGAAGAGAGGGAAAAAACCTATAACGAAATGATGGAAATAGCATTAAGTTTAATCTAGGCAGGATTTTATCCTGCCTCTTCTATAATTTTCTTAGGCTCAGAGTCCTTTCCATAGACTATCTTTTAGCAGATTTGCGTTAATTTTACACAATTTAACGTATAATAAGCATTCTTTTTAACTAAAACTGCTCATATTTTAACCAAACACGGGTCAATATTTTGAAAGTATGTTAAAATACGCTAAATTTAGTAAAGATTTGATCCTCAGTAGTTAACTATAGAAGAACATGAAACCTTTACAGTTTACCATCCCGGTTACACCTGATAAATCAGTTCTTGTCCAAGAAGATAGAATACCTCATTTCTATCCTTATCTTCATAGACATAAAGAGGCTCAACTGATCTGGGTAAGAAAAGGGAGCGGAACATTAATAGTAGATAATAACTTCCATGATTTTACAGATGGAGATATCTTCTTGATTGCTCCTCAACAGTCGCACGTTTTCAGATCAAACTCCGGAGAACCCGAAGAAGGTATTCATACCCTTTCTGTCTTTTATGATCCGGACGGATCTCTCAATGCCCTTTTGAATCTTCCTGAACTCAGACCCTTCCATGGCTTCATAAAGGAATACAGAGGTGGATTTAAAGTCCCTCACGAACATGTAGCCCATATCTCGAAGAGGATGCTTAAGATCCAAAAGGCAACGCACACGGATCAGATCATTCATTTCTTACATCTCCTACGTGCCTTTTGTAAGATGGAACCAAAGCCTGTGCAATTGGCCCCGTTGAACAACGAGATCATTTCAGAGGGAGAAGGTTTGAGAATGGGCAAAATCTACAATTACGTTCTCAAGAATTACAAAAACCCACTCACGCTTGATGATGTGGCAGCAGCAGCCCACCTGACCCCTCAAGCGTTCTGCAGATATTTCAAAAAACACACTGGTGTAACCTTTGTGACCTTCTTAAACGAACTTCGCGTGACAGAAGCTTGCAAGAATCTAACCAGTGGTAAATTTGATAACATCTCAAGTGTAGCCTACAGTTGCGGTTTCAATAGCATAGCTAACTTCAACCGCGTATTTAAAAACGTAGCGGGAACTTCGCCTAAAGATTACCTAACCAAATACCTTAAAAACGTATCATGAAAAGACTCTTCGTGATCATGCTGGCACTATCCTACTGGACAGTGCAGGGGCAAACTATGGCCCATTATTACCAAAAAGCAGCCGAATACCCTAACCTAATAAAGGACAAGGTCTTCTACTCTCCTCAAAACATCACTTGGAACGAAGACTTGTTCTGGTATGTGCAACAAACCCCTAATGGTAAAGAATACCTAAGAGTAGACACCAAACAAAAGAGCAAAAGAACCCTCTTTGATCACCAGTTTTTAGCACACATGCTGAGCAAAGCCACGGGACAAAAGGTAAAAGCAGATTCTCTACCGCTCTCTAACCTCCAAATCATCAAAAATCCGGATTTCATCTCCTTTGAAGCCTTCGGGAAGAAATGGGAATATACCAACGATACAGGTCACTTGACGGACAAAGGACAGATACCGTCCAGAGGCCCTCAAAGCTATTGGAACAATAGGTACGACGACAGCCAGGGAGCACCCGTCTACTCTCCTGATAGCCAATACGTAGCATTGATCAGAAATAACAATGTGTACGTACACCCTAACGGACAGCCTCAACAATTGCAACAACTTTCCTTTGATGGTGCACCTGGAGAATACTATTCCGCCTTTTTGGTTTGGTCACCGGATGCTAAAAAGCTGGCTGCCACCAAAGTGAGAAAGGTAGAAAACCGCACATTGTACTTCATAGAGTCTTCACCTGCAACTCAACTTCAACCCATATTGCATACCCGTAACTATCCTAAGCCAGGAGATGCACTGCCTCAGCACCAGCCTGTACTTTTTAACATAGAAACGGGTAAATCTTACTCCGTGCCTTATGATCTAGTACTTAATCAATACAGCCTTTCACGACCAAAATGGACGAAAGACAGCAAAGCCTTCACCTTTGAATACAATCAAAGAGGTCACCAAAAATACCAAGTCTTTGAACTTCATGCAGAGACCGGCCTGACCCGTGCACTGATCACTGAAGAAAGCCCTACTTTCATTGATTATAGTGGTAAGAAATACCGTTACGACCTAGAGAATGAAATCATCTGGGCTTCCGAAAGAGACGGATGGAACCACCTTTATCTGTATGACAGGGCCAGCGGACAAGTCAAAAACCAGATCACCAAAGGTGAATGGGTGGTACGACGTGTAGTGCATGTCAATGAAAAGGAAAGGTATATCATCTTCGAAGGCAGTGGCAAAGATACAGACCCTTATCTTATCCACTATTATAAGGTAAATCTTGATGGCTCTGGACTAGTAGATCTTACTCCTGAATCTGCTAACCACAAAGCCTTTTTTAATAAGGATCACAGCCTGCTTGTAGATACTTACTCGAGAATAGATCTTCCTCAGATCACGGTTTTGCGCGAAACTGCCACAGGTAAGGTCATCATGGAGCTAGAGAAAGCAGACATTTCAGAATTGAAAAAAGCAGGATGGAGACCATCAGAAGTGTTTACAGCAAAAGGAAGAGATGGGAAAACCGATATCTGGGGCATTATCACCTTCCCTACGCATTACGATCCGAAAAAAAAATACCCTATAATAGAAAACATTTATGCCGGCCCTCATAGTTCCTTTGTACCGAAGAGCTTCAGTTCAAATCCCTCATGGATGGGGGAATTAGCGGAACTGGGTTTTATAGTGGTCCAAATAGACGGCATGGGAACTTCAAACAGATCCAAGGCCTTTCATGATGTAGCTTGGAAGAACTTGAAAGATGCGGGTTTCCCGGATCGTATAGCCTGGATAAAGGCGGCAGCGAAGAAATACCCGGCCATGGACATTTCCAGGGTAGGCATATATGGTACCTCAGCAGGAGGCCAAAACGCAGCCGGAGCCTTGATCTTCCATCCAGAATTCTATAAGGTAGCGGTATCCTCTTGCGGTTGCCACGATAACCGTATGGACAAGATCTGGTGGAACGAGCAGTGGATGGGCTATCCTATTGGCCCGCATTACGAAGAGTGTTCTAATGTGGTGAACGCGCATAAGTTGGAAGGCAAACTGCTCCTGATGGTAGGAGAAGTAGACGACAACGTTGATCCAGCATCCACCTACCAGTTGGTTGACGCCCTGATCAAGGCCAACAAAGATCACGACTTTGTACTTCTGCCCGGGCAGGGACACACGGCGGGAGGTAAATATGGGGAGCAGAAGCGCCGGGACTTTTTTGTTAGGCATCTACTTGGGCAAACCCCTCCTACCTGGAAGTAATAACTAGATGGTAAATACAGATCCCCCAAAGCTAATTGGGGGATTTTTTTTAAGGCCAAACTGCTGTTAAAAAAAACTTCCTCTATTAAAAAATATTCACCTCCACCCTTAAAATCCTACTCATTTCCCTTTCAAATCTTCCCAACAATCCAGCACCTCACATGATTAAAACTTGGGATTAGTCTATGAATTTTTACTTCAAAAACGGGATATAAACAAAAGGCAATTCCAATAAACATCTAGGTAAAACACCTCTACCATTATCCATACAACACTCGCTAAGAGGTATTTACAATACTGACCTCTCCCCTTAAAACTGGAGCAGTTAAAAATTGAGAATTCGTTTATGAATTACTAATTTTAAACGGGAGGAATATCCATGAAAAAAATCAAAGTTTACCGAAGCGCAGATCGCCTTTGCCATCAAGCAGGCCGAGACCGGTACACGCGTCGAGGAAGTGTGCCGCAAAATGGGAGCCACTTTCTACAACTGGAAGAAATGTGGTGGCTTAGGGGTAGCTGAACTGCGGCGTCTCCGGCAGCTTAAAGAGGAGAATGCTCAATTAAAAAAGTTGGTTGCGGATCTGAGCCTGGATAAGCAGATGCTGCAAGACGTTTTTTATGAAAAAACGTTAGAAAAAGCTAAAACAACTTATATAGAGTAGTTTATGAGGGCGACAATCGGTACAGGTAACGATTTGGTAATGGTGCTTACTGCATTCATTTTTACTAGATTGCCTTGTAAATCAAGAGCAAATATAAAAAAAATACGTCAAGGTTATTTGGGTTATATCATTTTTCATCCTGCTCTTCCATTTTTTTGATCAAACTATATTTCAATGTGTCAAGAAATTTGGTTTGATTAATTTTCCTATTCCTTATCTCTAAATATGTATGATACAAATCTCCGAGTTCTATATTTAGCATCTTTTCAAATGATTTGGCTATCCATTTAATCTCAATGTTTCCATTATTGAAAACGGATCGAGAATGTAACGCATAAATTAACTCAATTAATGCCGCTTTGCTTTCTGTCCAATCTAAATTTAGTTGTTCCACTACACTGTCTTTCAGTGATGATTGTTTTAGACGTAGTATTTGATCTGTCAAATAGACCTGAATTAAGTCATTTGCAATTATTCTCGAAATTTTGTAGTCATGAGTTGTTGAAAATGATTGATCAATTTCAAAAAAATGGTCAAAAAAGATAAAGTCAGCTTTATGGCTTTCCCGAAGGAAATATTCTTTATCATAAAATGTATCATTCATTTTGTAATATTTATAAAATTCCCAATTATCGATAGAAAAATGTTTAATCCTTTTTAATTCCTTTTGAAGACTTTTTTTGAAACATTTATTTGTGAGCTTATCCTTTTTTGCTTCAAAATGGAGAATTGTGTTATAATATATAAACTTGGATACTAAAGACGGTTTTACATTTTTAAAGAAGTTGATCTCTTCTATTTCTGAACGGAATCCATGATTAATTACGAATTGCTTGAGTTCAATCAGAGACTGAGTAATTATTTCAATTGATAAAACAGATACATTAACTGCATTCTCATTCTGTGTGTGAATTGCCAGTAATTTATTTTCAGTATCGGCTAATATTTTTTTTAGTGAATTTTTCAAGGCTTACTAGAAATAAGATATCGAATACGATCTCAAATCGCTATAGTTATTCGTGTTCTCATAGAAGATAACTATTGATCATCTAGCGAAGCTACCTTGTTTTATTCTACGACAAGATGCATTAATCAATTCAAAAACTGCAAAAATAAAACATGAACTCATTTTGATGAAGTGATAGTTGCATCTGTTTCGAGATATGAGATAAATGAGCATCTATCCCTAGTGTTTGATTTTTGCATCAAAGCATTTGATTTTCGCAACACTCTCGATATCGATGTCCGTAATTTTGTAAAAAACAAGTTGTTATGGAATTAAACAATGTTAAGGCTGTTGTTACAGGTGGAACAAGCGGTATTGGATATGAAGCCGCAAAGGTTTTAAACGAGCTGGGAGCTGAAGTAGTGATTTGTGGCACAAACGAGTTTAAAGTAGATAAAGCGTCTAAAGAGCTTGGCGTGTATGGTCTCAAAGCTAACGTAATGATAGAGGAAGAGGTAGTAGCCTTATTTGATTATGCCAAAGAGACGATGGGAACGGTAAATGTATTAATCAACAATGCGGGAATAGGAAAATTTGCTTCGCTCGTAGAAACTACAGTAGAAGATTTTCAGAAAGTTTGGGAAGTAAATGTTCGAGGGCTTTTTCTGTCTGGAAGAGAAGCTGCAAAGCATTTTATGGAGAAACGGTATGGAAACATAATCAATATTGGCTCTACAGCTTCACTTCGCGGATATGCAAATGGGTCTTCTTATGTAGCAAGCAAATTTGCGGTATCCGGCCTAACAGAATGCTGGCGAGCTGAGTTAAGACCATACAATGTAAGGGTCATGCAGATTAATCCAAGTGAGGTAATCACTGATTTTCTAATTAAAGAAGGCCGGGAAATAACAAATGAAGCCAATAAGCTCAAACCGAAAGAGATTGCGCATTTAATTGTGAATATGTTAAGCATGAGTGACATAGGATTTATTCCTGATGCATCTGTATGGGCTACTAACCCCTGGTAACTTAAAAGATAAGATTTATGGAAAGAGTAACACAAGCACAGCAGTTTTTTGATGATAAATTAATCTGGATGCCCGACCACCTGCAAAGAGAGATCGGTCAGTTTAATGTTTTCCCTATATACAGCACGCCAACTAATAAGATCAATTGTCAGCCTTACAACAGAAAAGGATTTTATAAGATTAGCTTGTTGAAGGGGCGTACAAAATTTTCTTATGCAGATAAAGGCTTAGAATTTAAGGATAGTGCGCTTCTATTTTCAAATCCCAACATCCCGTATTCCTGGGAACTGCTGGATGAGGAGCAAACGGGATATTTCTGTGTATTTACAGAAGGTTTTTTCAATCATTTCGGCAATATCAACGATTATCCTGTATTTAAGCCCGGAAACATTCCTTTGTTTGAACTAAATGAAGAACAAGAAGAGCAGATCGGTATTATCTTCAAAAAGATGATTGCAGAGATTGAATCAGATTATTTTTACAAATATGACGCCATACGTGCATTGGTTTTTGAGCTTATTCATCTTGCGCTAAAATTAACCCCTATCAAAAGTAATCCTGTTGACGATTCAAATGCGTCTTTGCGAATAACTTCATTATTCACAGAGTTATTGGAACGTCAGTTTCCAATAGAATCACCAAGGCAACAGATTAAGTTAAGGCATCCCATTGAGTTTGCCGACAATCTTTCTGTACACGTCAACCATTTGAACCGCTCATTAAAAAAAGTGACAGGAAAGACTACATCGCAATTTATTTCTGAAAGAATAATGCAGGAAGCCAGAAGTTTACTTCAACATACCGACTGGAATATTTCTGAAATTTCCTGGTGTCTGGGATTTGAAGAACTACCTCACTTTATTAATTTTTTCAAAAAGGCGGAGACTTCCACACCCAAACATTATCGTAATAGCCATTTGTAGACATCAAGGTACAAAAACGATGCTTTGCTCCAGTAACAAGAAAAGTAACTGTATGTAGAGACATACGGTCGATATACATTTTAAAATTTTAATACTATGTTAGAAAAATCAATAGCGATGAAAGCGTGGCAATTACATGCTTTCGGTTTAGAGAACCTGACACTTGATGAGGTAGCAGTTCCAACACCGGGACCTAATGATATCTTAATTAAAGTAGGCGCGGTTTCTCTTAATTTTAGAGATAAGGCAATCGTAGATGGCATTTATGAACCGGAAATGATTCCTAAACCACTAATCCCTGTATCAGATGCAGCAGGAACCGTGGTAGAAATTGGGGCAAATGTAACCCGTTTCAAGGTTGGAGATAGAGTCACCTCTCACTTATATTCAAAGTGGATTGACGGACAACCCGCACCTAATGAACCCGATTTCTGCTTTGGTGCCCCCCTGCCGGGTGGATTGGCTCAGTATATGCTTATCCACGAAGAATCTGCGGTCAATGTTCCATCATACCTGACAGATGAGGAGGCGTCTACACTTCCTATTGCGGCATTGACTGCATGGTTTTCACTCGTAACATATGGTAATCTGAAGGCCGGAGAAACAGTACTGATACAAGGTACTGGAGGCGTATCAATTTTCGGGATACAAATAGCCAATGCTTTGGGCGCAAAGGTAATTGTGACTACCAGCAGTGATCAAAAAGGAATTAAAGCACGTGAACTTGGAGCACAGGAAATTATCAATTATGTAAAAACAGCAGATTGGGCGGCTGAGGTTACCAAACTGACCAATGGACAGGGGGCTGACCATTTACTCGAAGTTGTAGGCGGTGAAGGTCTCAATCATTCTGTTCTGGCCACAAGAGTTGGCGGCCATATCTCACTTATCGGTTTCCTGACCGGACAGAAGACCAACCTTGATCTGATGCCTGTGATATTCCGACAAACCAATATTCAAGGTATTGCTGTTGGGCACAGAGCGGCGTTTGAAGAAATGAATAAAGCCTTTGCACAGCATCACATTAAACCCGTGATAGACACTATATATAACTTTGAGGATGCAGTTAAAGCTTATGAACACCTTGATCGTGGTGCGTTCGGGAAAATAGTAATCAGGGTTTCATAAATTGATCAAAGTAAGATTTTGGCTGCCAAATAGGTATCAATGTTCAATAAATTAGTTATGGAAACCTACCCCGTTGATAAGATCTACCGTCAGATAGAGCCAGGATCTGTTTTACTCGTAAGTACGCAAAACAAGGGTGTACCCAATGTTATGACTATGGGATTTCAAATGATGATACAGCACGACCCTCCTTTGATCGGAGCAATTGTTGGTCCATGGGACTACAGTTATAAGGCGCTCGTGAAAAACAAGGAATGTGTGTTATCTATTCCTGGTATTGATATCATTGAAAAAGTTGTGGACATAGGTAATTGTTCTGGTGATAGCGATAACAAGTTTGAGAAATTTAACTTAACCGTTACACCTGCAAGTATTGTCCAGGCTCCCATGATCGAGGATTGCCTGTTTAATATTGAATGCAAGGTGGTCAATACCGAACTCGTTGACCGATATAATCTTTTTGTACTGGAAGCAGTAGCTGCCTGGAAAAACGCTGACAAAGATAAAATAAAACCTTTTCATCATCACGGCAACGGAATATTCTCAGTAGAAGGTAAAACTATCAATCTCCAGGACAGAATGACAAAATGGAAAATTTTTCAGGACTAAAGCGTTTTTCATTTCATCAATGAAAGGCGTTCTAGCAATTACGGCGTCTCGTTTCTCAAGCTTTGATACATAGCGATTAAATTCATTAATTGAATAATAAAAGAAGAGACTGTTCTCAATTATGAGACGGTCTCTTCTTTTTTCTTGTAGGCTATCTAAATTATTTTCAAGTACAATAGTAGAAGAGATTTTAGTATCTGATGGGGTGTTTGAAATTTGCATTTTTTGGTTTCATCTGCGCATCCGTTACCTCTGAAGTGGTATCTACCTTTGTATCAAACAATAAGAAAATGAAACAGTACAAAAAATTACTTGAGCCTTTTCAATTGACAAAAGGAATACAAATCAAGAACAGGATTACAATGGCCCCTATGACTACATGGGCAGGAAACGATGATTTCACCATTGCGGATGAAGAAGTCGAATGGTATAAAGCACGTGTAAAAGGTGTAGGATTGGTTATCACCGGCTGTACGCATGTAACCCCGGAAGGGATTGGTTTTACCCATGAATTTGCCGGATATGATGATAGCTTTATCCCTAGTCTGAAAAAATTAGCCGATGTAGCAAAAAGTGGCGGCGCTCCCGCTATACTGCAAGTTTTTCATGCAGGAAACAAAGCAGTCACAGACTTGATCCCTAGCCGGGATGTTGTAAGTGCCAGTGCCATAAAATCGGAGGTAACCCCTTTTACTCCTGCTGATCTTTTGACTCCCAGAGCTTTAAAAGAAAATGAGATCTGGGATATTATCAAAGCTTTCGGTGCTACTGCCCGCAGAGCGATAGCAGCAGGATTTGATGGTATTGAAATACATGGTGCCCATGGTTTCCTGAATCAAAACTTTTTATCTCCGATGTTCAACCAGCGTACCGATCAATGGGGTGGTTCAATTGATAACCGTCTACGTTTTTCTACTGAGGTGGTTCGTGAGGTGAGACGTGTTATTGCCAAGTATGCTAATCGTCCATTTGCATTGGGCTTCCGGATTTCTCCAGAAGAATTGCCTAAAGAAGGTTTAAGGTTACCCGATAGTTTGGCTTTGGTAGATAGATTGATCCAGGAACAGGTAGATTATCTCCATTTCTCATTATTCCAGGTTTTGACACAAAAACCATTGGACAGTGATACCAGTAAAACCATCACCGAAGTATTGACTTCCTATGTTAATAAGCGTGTACCCGTAATTGCAGCAGGACAGGTAACCACACCCACCGAAGCCGATCAAGCCTTAAGCCTGGGACTGGATCTGGTAGCCATCGGAAGAAGTATAGTAGTCAACCCAAAATGGGCACAATGGGCCAATGAAGGAAAAGAGGATCAAATAACAATGATTCTGGATACAGAACGTGCGGCTGATAAGAAAATTCCCGAAAAGCTGATGGCGATTGTTCATTATGCCAAGGGATGGATCAAAACTACAGAAGAAGTAACCGCATAAACCATTTTTATCATAAAGTAACCTTATTTATTCATTTATAAAATCAAAAATTATGGAATACAAAGCATTAGGTAATACGGGATTATTGGTTTCCCAACTTTGTCTGGGAACAATGACGATGGGTTCAGGTTCTGGTGTCTATTCGCATATAGGTGATGTTGGACAAGCGGACGCAAACAACCTTATAAAAGCAGCTTTAGAGGCGGGCATCAATTTCTTCGACACAGCCGATGTATATTCATCCGGCGAAAGTGAGAAAACACTTGGTCAGGCGTTTAAAGATCTTGGTATCCTTCGAAAAGATGTGGTGCTGGCTACAAAATTTTACAGCCGTATAGGGCCAGGTCGCAACGACGTTGGCGCGTCGCGCAAGCATATAATGGATGCCATCGAATCAAGCCTTAAAAATCTGCAAACAGATTATATTGACCTTTACCAAATTCACGCGAACGATGTGCTCACACCTACGGATGAGATATTGCGTACGCTGGATGATTTGGTCACACAGGGTAAAGTACGTTACATCGGCTGCTCCAATTGGCAAGCCTGGAAATTAGCACAATCATTAGGTACTTCGGCATTAAAGAATACCGTTAGGTTTGAATCATTACAGGCTTATTACTCCATTGCAGGAAGAGATCTTGAAAGAGAAATTGTTCCCCTGCTGGAAAATGAGAAACTAGGGCTGTTAGTATGGAGTCCCTTAGCCGGAGGGTTGTTGTCGGGAAAATTCAGCAGGGAAAACCAAAAGCCGGAAGGATCAAGACGTACTACATTCGATTTTCCAATTGTAGATAAAGAACGTACATGGAACATTCTTGATGTAATTTTCCCTATTGCCGAAAAATACAACTGTAGTGCGGCACGTGTAGCATTGGCCTGGCTGCTTTCAAAACCAGTAGTAACTTCTGTGATTGTTGGTGCAAAACGTGAAGAACAACTGCAAGATAACATCGCAGCAACTAAACTAAAGCTAACAGATGAAGAGATCAAACAGCTGGACGCGGTAAGTGAACTGCCGGCTGAATATCCCGGATGGATGTTAGCTACACAAGGTGCTGACCGTCTTGGCGAAGTTGACCTTTGGTCTGATCGTTCGTAAAAACAGGAAGCTTATTAAGCTATGGAATATGGAAGATTTTATTCACCTAAAAAATAAATAAAAATGAACACAGAAAATATTGCGGAAAAATTTACCGCTAAAACAGTAGAAGGTAAAACTGTTATTGTAACAGGTGCCGCTAATGGCATAGGCCGTGCTGAAGCAGAATTGCTAGCACTTTCGGGAGCTAATGTTGTATTCACCGATCTTGACGATAGTAAAGGACAGGAAGCGATAAAACCATTTGGCAAAAAGGCGGTCTACTTCCATCACGATGTAACTAAACCTTCTGATTGGAAAAACGTGCTTGAGCAAACAATCAAGCTATTTGGAAGAATAGATGGACTGGTTAATAATGCTGGCATTTATCTGCCCGGATCAATCGAAGAGGTAACAGAAGAAACGCTCGAAAGGCAGATTAGTGTGAACCAAAAGGGAACATTTTGGGGTATTCAATACGCTGCGGAAGCAATGAAAAAAACGGGTGGTTCCATCGTCAACACTTCTTCTATATGTGGCATCAGGGGTTTGGCAGGCTGTATTATATACAATTCCACCAAATGGGCTATCAGAGGTATTACCAAAACAGCTGCAAGTGAATTGGGGCAATATAAAATCAGGGTTAACGCAGTATTGCCTGGATTTGTAGAGACAAATATTATCTCAGTAAACGCACCTCAAATGAATGAGCAAGCAGCCCGTGATGCTGTGCTGGGCCGTTTAGGCCAACCAGAAGACATAGCTTATCTAGTAAGATATCTGGTTTCGGATGAAAGTTCTTTTGTTACCGGAAGCGATTTCCTTATCGACGGAGGTTGGACACTTTAACAGAGTAAAGTTATTAAGAGTGAAATCAAATGAGTTGAGTTCCAGTGGCGAACATGCTTCATGAATCGCCGAAATCTGACAGGCGTATCACCATTTAATACCATAGTTAGATTTTTGCAAGACAACCTATGATATGCGCAATAATAACCTTTCAATACTTCTCACCTTTGTATAGTTAAATTATAAGGTCAAGAGCAATGAAAAGGACATCGTTTCCACTGATAGCAGCAAATTTTATATGCAACCACACTATGAAGATTTTTATAATCATTTCAATGTTATTCGTAGTTGCTATAGGAATCAGGCAAGGATGGTCAATGCTGAATGCCCAACCTGAAATGGTGGCATTGTTCAATAAATTTAATTACGATACAGCCCATGTGCAAGTCTATGGCATGCTCACTATAATGTCTTCACTGCTTATTATTTTTCCTCAAACATATAGTCTCGGCAATAGCGTAATGGCCACAATGATCCTTTTTATTGCCATCCTTCAGGTATCCATACATCAATACCTAAAGGCAATGATTGAAATACCTTTATTGCTATTGAACGTCTTGCTCATCTATTTAAAATATCCTTTTAAGTCTCTGCTATTATGAAACGTATAATGATTACCGGCATTTTATCACTCACCACATTCCTGTTTGCCACTGGACAAACGAAAATGATACCAAGCCTAAATAACCAAAAAAAAGAAAAAATGGATACTACAATTTTAAAAAACACTATTGTAAAAAAAGCGATCGATGCTTTGCAGGCCGCTGACAGACAAACCTGGTTTTCCATGTTCACCATTGAAGCGGAACTTTACGATGACGGGAATAAAATGGACTTTAAAACATTCTTTGATATCGGGCATGAGAGGTTTACCTCTATTGACAAGGTCGAGAATAATGGGTTAAATGTTTATGGAAAATTTCATAGTGACAAATGGGGGGATTTCAAAACCTATTTTCGCTTTCATATTAATGATAAGGACAAGATAGAACGGTTGGATGTTGGCCAAGCGGATTATTGAAACGAATTGGCCAAAGGTCATAAACCTTTGGCTTGTTCATTAATACTAAAAGAATTATAAAATCAAACAGATGAAATACAATTATGTAGGTAACACAGGTCTACTGGTGTCAGAACTGTGTTTTGGAACAATGACATTCGGCGGTCAAAATGCCGGTATGTGGGAGAATATTGGAAAGTTGCAACAAAACGAAGTCAATGAATTGATGAAATCGGTTATTGAAGCCGGTATTAATTTCATTGATACAGCCAATGTGTATTCCTTTGGACAGTCAGAGCTATTACTGGGACAATCCCTTAAAGACCTTGCTGTACCACGAGATCAGATGGTTATAGCCACAAAAGTAATGGGCATTATGGATGATAGTCCCAATGGCAGGGGACTCTCGCGCTATCATATCTTCAACTCAGTTGATGCCAGTCTGAAGCGCCTGCAACTGGATCACATAGATATTCTGTATGTGCATGGGGTGGATTTCAAAACAGATCTTGAAGATATTGTCCGTAGCTTGAATGACGTTGTAGAAACAGGTAAAGTACGTTATATAGCAATCTGCAACTGGCCTGCATGGATGGTGGCAAAAGCTCAGGCTATCGCCCATTATAATGGTTGGCATAAATTTATCGGACTTCAATATCACTATGCAGCTGTTACCCGTGACATTGAACATGAACTGGTACCATTGGCCCAGGATCATAATCTGGCAATTTTCCCATGGAGCCCTCTTGCCGGAGGTTTTCTCTCAGGAAAATTCACAAGAAATCAATCGAGCGAAGGCTCACGTCGGGCCAATTTCGATTTCCCCCCTGTTAATAAAGAAAAAGCATACGACCTGGTAGATGTTATGAAAGAAATCGGTCAGCAATACGATGCTACGGTGGCACAGGTTGCTTTAGCATGGGTAAGGCAACAGCCAGGAATTACCAGTACAATCATTGGTGCTAAATCAATAAATCAATTGAAGGACAATATCCAATCGGTGACTATCAATCTATCGGCAGAAGATCTAAAGAAAATAGACGCTATCAGCCCGTTGCCGCTTCAATACCCCGGTTGGATGGTCCAGAGTCAACGTGCATATAGAATTTAGCAATACTAATCACGATGAGCTATAAAGTTAAAATGCTTGAGCTGTTTAGAAATGTAGGAATGTAAAAATCGAACAACCTTTGTAGTGTAATTTAATTTAAAAATATTATAAAATGAAAAAGCAAAAAGTATGGTTAGTTACCGGTGCTTCCCGTGGATTCGGGTTGGAAATCGTCAAAGCTGCTCTTGATGCAGGTGATAAAGTAGTAGCAACAGTACGCAGTAATCCGGAAAAACTGCAAGCTCAATTGAATAATGAAAATCTATTTGTGACTGTTTTGGACGTTACAAATGAACCGCAAGCGAAAGAAGTAGCGAATCTTTCCACGGAGAAATTTGGAAGGATCGATGTATTGGTCAATAACGCCGGATTTGGATTATTGAGCGCCGTAGAAGAAGCAAGCAATACAGAAGTCAAAGCCAATTATGAAGCAAATGTATTCGGCTTGCTGAATGTTACTCGCGGTGTATTGCCATTTATGCGTAAAGAGCGTAAAGGGCATATTATTAATCTCTCTTCTGTAGGTGGGCTGACGGGAATCATAGGATGGGGACTTTATGGTTCCACTAAGTTTGCGGTGGAAGGCATAACCGAAGCCTTATCAAAAGAACTGGCTCCACTTGGTATTTATGCTACAGCGGTAGAACCTGGTTTTTTCCGTACGGATTTCCTTGATCAATCATCGCTTACAAGATCTGCTAATAGCATTGAAGATTACGCGGAAACTGTTGGTGATATGCGAAGCTATGCTACTCAGGTAAATCAAAAACAGCCAGGTAGTGCAGAGAAACTGGCACAAGCCATTCTCAAAATAGCTGATGCTGAAAAACCTCCTGTACACTTGCCTTTGGGAAAAGATACACTGCAACTTTTCAAAGAAAAGATGGATAAGTTTAATGCTGATATTGAGGCTTGGCATGAAGTGATCACCGGCACAGACCATGATGATGTTGTTGCCTAACATATCAATGGTTAAATATAGGTTAGGCACTTATTTTTAACAATCTAACAATTTAAAAAATGAAAAAAAGCAATTTGTGGAATAAAATTATTCCCATCATAATTATTACGTTTATGACAAATTTTAATATTGCATCTGCTCAAAATGTGAGCGAAGAAAGAATAACCATGTTGGTCACTTTTAACGTTAAGGTGGAACAGAAAGAAGCGTTAAGAAAAGCACTTATCGCAGATAAAAATGGTGCCCTGAATGAGAAGGGGAACATATCGATGGAATTATTCGAACATAAGGACAAACCCAACACCTTTTATTTATTTGAAAGATGGGATAACCAAAAATCTTTGGATGAACATTTTACAAAGAAATATGCAAAAGATGTACTGGAATTAAATAAAGTGGCCTTAACAAAACCAATGCAGATTCTCTACCTCCATGATGTATCTCCTTTGCCAAAAAATGAAATCAAGAACCCTCTTTCGAGTGATACACCAGTTGATCTTGTTGTGATTTTCAAAGTAAAAGATGGCATGCAGGAAACCTTTATTAACCAGTTTCAAAAATCAATTGTAAACAGCAGACCTGAGCAGGGAAATATCGAATTTTTCTTTCATACCGTACCTGGTGACAATACTAAGTTTGTATTGTACGAGAGATGGAGAAGTCAGGCGGCAATTGATTTCCACTTTGCCCAACCCTATACTAAAGAATTGTTTGAGATGTTCAAATCCGCTCTTGAACAACCGATTGAAGAATACCTGAATTTCATAACCGAAATAAAATAGAAATCGACAATAGTGTTTTCAACAGATTTTAAAGATTAAACTCAGTAATAAAAAAACCGCAGAAATTACACTCTGCGGTTTTTTTGTACAATTTTTCTTATGCTTGCTGTTGGCGTAAATTAGAGGGCGGATAGCCAAAATGTTCTTTGAATATTCTTGAAAAATGAGCTGGATTTTCAAAACCCAGCGTATAGCAGATATCAGAAACGGCCATGGAAGTATTTTCCAGTACTTCCTTTGCCTTATCTAATCTCTTGTTGCGAATCCACTGAGAAGGTGCCATATTGTAAATAGCCTGAAAGTCGCGCTTGAAACTAGCTAAACTCCTTCCTGAGAGATAAGCAAGCTCGGTTAAAGATACAGGACTGGTATAATTTTTCTCCATTACTTCAGGAATCTCTGTGCGTACCGGCTGTTTCATTTGTAGCAATTGCTGCAAGAGGTTCTTATCTGTTCCGGCAAGGTCATATAATAGTTCGAGCATCTTAATTTTTATCAGTCCGGCATCAATATTTTTATGAAGATTCCGGAATGTGGATACAAACCCGGGTAATTCAGCAACATTTCGGCTTATGCGATCTGATAATTTTGCATTATCGATCAACAAGCTTATTAACTCTTTAAAAATGAAGCAATGAGAACAAAAAACTTAGGAAAACAGGGGCTTGAAATTCCATTAGTGGGATTAGGCTGTATGGGTATGAGTCCCTCAATTAATGTAAACACCTACGGCAGGGCAAATGAAAAGGAATCAATCGCCACCATCCACCGCTCATTAGAACTGGGTGGCAATTTTTTGGATACCGCTGACCTTTATGGCCCTTTGCTAAACGAAAGACTGGTCGGCAAGGCTATCAAAGGGAACCGGGATAAATACATTATCGCCACCAAATTTGGTTTTGAGATTGATGATAATGAACAGCTTACATGGCGCATTAACGGTAAGCCGGAATACGTAAAAAAAGCAGTGGAGCGTTCCCTGAAAAATTTAGGAACTGACCATATAGACCTGTATTATTTGCACCGTCCCGATCCTGAAGTGCCTATTGAAGAAACCGTCGGTACAATGGGGGAATTGGTGAAGGAAGGAAAAGTTAAATACATTGGTATTTCTGAAGTAACTGCTGAACAAATAAAGAAAGCGTATGAAGCTTTTCCGATTACCGCTGTACAGAATGAATACTCGCTGTTTGAGCGTGCAGCCGAAGAGGATGGTGTATATGACACAACAAAGGAATTGGGGATTGGATTGGTAGCTTATTCTCCGTTGGGGCGTGGCTTCCTGACCGGACAGATCAAAAGCCCCGATGACTTTGATGCCGATGATTTCAGACGTTCCATCCCACGTTTTCAGGGCGAGCAGTTTTACAAGAATATAGAGCTGGTCAATGAAATCAACAAGCTTGCTACAGAAAAAGGTGTGAACTCCACACAGCTTGCCATTGCCTGGATCATTGCCAAAGGTATTACGCCCATACCGGGCACTAAGAAGGTAAAATATGTGGAACAGAATATCGCTGCCGCGGAGATTTCACTTACAGATGATGATATGAACAGGATAGATGCTATTATTCCTGTCGGAGCAGAAACCGGAGACAGGAATATTCACCAATCCTTTTAGACGTCGCCACAATGCTATGCAGCTTCCTGTTTCTCTACAAGAGCGAATAGGAAGCTGATTTTTAAACTCATCCTAGAAAAAACTGTAAATTTGAAATAATGAAAAAGCAGGAACAAATATTCCAGACTGTCAATTCCGTTAAGGCTTATCATGAATTGCTGCAACTGGAGAAGCCTGAGCATCCGATGGTAAGCATTATTGATTTTTCAAAAGTCAAATATAATAACCCTATGCCCGGCACATCGGTCATCCTAAACCTATATTGTATTTCCATAAAGCAAGGACCCGATTGCGTATTGAGATACGGTCCGAAAACGTATGATTTCAATGAAGGTGTCATGTCCTTCTTCAAACCCGGTCAGGTAATAAGTGTTGCTGAGCAATCGGAAAATGTAACTGACGGCTATATGCTGACCTTTCACCCGGACTTTATCCAATCGTTTGCTTTATCGAATAAGATTAAGAAATACAGCTTCTTTGATTATAGTGTAACAGAGGCGCTTTTCTTGTCAGAAAATGAAAAGACGCATATGCGTGAAATCATGGCGGGAATTGAACGTGAATATCATACAAACATTGATGGCTTTAGCCAGGAGGCTATCGTTAGCTATATTGATTTACTGTTGGTATATGGCAATCGCTATTACAATCGTCAGTTCATTACCCGAAAACTGCAAAGCGATGATCTTTCAACTCGTTTCGAGCAACTACTGGATGAATATTTTTCCAAGGAAGACGCTTTGGTCAAGGGATTGCCTTCAGTTCAATATTTTGCGAACAGGCTGCATCTATCGGCAAATTATTTAGGAGAAATGTTACGTGTATCCACCGGACAGAGTGCGCAACATCATATACAAAATAAAGTGATTGAAATGGCTAAAACTCTTTTATCTACCACCCGTTTATCGGTTGCTGAAATTGCCTACCAATTGGGATTTGAAAGGCCGCAGTCACTGAATAGGTTGTTCAAAAGTAAAACCACTCTTTCTCCACTGGAGTACAGGGCTTCGTTTAATTAATCCTCTTGTCTACTGGGTCATTTGCACGTTATATGGAGTAGCATGCTGCATGATTGCCAATCAAACGTTTTGAATATAATCTATGAATTTCGTTTGTGGCTCACCCAGATCCAACCAGGTTTTTTCGGCTTCAAATTTTTCAGGATAATTATTAAGCGCATCCACAATTTTTGCCCCGTAATTAAACTTATTTGAAAACAAGCCCATAAACGACATTAATGCCATTGGAGCTTTCATTATTTTTAATTTCTCCTTTGTATAGTTTTCTACGAAAACCTTTGCTGCTTCATCGGCAGTGAACCCTTCTTTTCCTTGTATCACATATTCATTATTACCATTGTCACGTTGAAAGGTCTTCACTACCTGCCTAGCATAATCATTGCCTGAAATCAAATACATCTTGTATTTGGATGTTCCGGCAAGTACAATATTTTTCCCCTGCCTGTAACTGCCTTTGTCATAATTTTCCATGAAGGTGGATGGATAAAAAATAGAATATGGAAGTCCGCTGTTTTTAATTTTAGAAACAGCTTCTTGTTTTAGGTCAAATGCCCACCAATCAAAACCATTTTGCCCCTGGTAGAGATGAATCAGAGAAGACAAATATCCTATCCTTGTAACCGTTGTATTGTTTTTTGCAATCTGGAGAACATGATCAAGTCCTTCTCTTTCTGGTTGAAAATCGGATTTACCACTGTTTTGTTTTACTGAAAGGTTCAAATAAAGACCTTCCTGTTCGCTTAAAAACTGCCCTATCGATTCAATGTCCCTTAAATCCCCTTGCACTAAACGCACGTTTGAAGGGAATATCTGTTTGGCCTTATTAACATTGCGGACAAGCAGAGAAACATCAAATCCTTCATTGATAAATGCTTTTGTTACAGGCTCACCTAGCATGCCTGTTGCTCCTATAATTGCTATTTTTTTCATCATTAAATACTTTTGGTTATGCCAGGGTTCAGAATGGTCGGTTCTTCGATGAAATACATATTAATCCAAATACCATTCGTGATGAAAAGTATCTTGTAAAATTACGACGATTGGACCATTAGGTACCTTTAGCTGTTCTATGATCTTTATATTTATTGTCTGAGCTATATATTTTAATGAATAAAGTATTGTTCAACTATTTAAATCAAAGTATGTGTTTTGAATTACAATGAGGGAATTTCACTTGGAGCATAGCCAAATTGTTTTTTAAAGGCATAGGAAAAGTGGGATAAATTCTCAAAACCTACTTCCACATACACATCAACAGGTTTTATTTTTTCCTCTCTTATTCTTTGTTGTGCTAATTCCAATCGCTTTTGCGTGAGCCACTTTTGAGGAGAACTATGGAAAGTAGATCTGAAATCCCTGTTAAAAGCTGAGAGACTTCGCCCTGTCAGATAGCTGAATTTTTCGAGCGAAAGATTGAACATATAGTTTTTTTGCATAAAATCAAATAAATTGATTTTACCTGGTTGGGAAAAATCTGCCAGTATTCCATCCACATCTTTGTCAATTGCCCGAAGTACACTAATGGCTTCCTCAATCTTCAATGTAGTTAAATTCTCAGGTAATTGATTGTTTAAACGAAAATATGGTAATAAAGAGTCGAAAAGACTATCCAGCAAAGGATTGGGGTAAAACTCCTTTATTTTGGGAGATGACGATTCGCCCGATTTGACATTCTGCTTCTTGTAAAAATCTTCCAAACGCTGTGGCTTTAATGTCATAACAATTGATCTGTATGGCCTTCCATCAAGCGGATATTTGATTACAGTGCAGAGTTGATTTCTTGGGTAAAGGAAAGTGCTTCCGGAACCAAATACATAGGTTTTATCAGCTTGGATTACTTTCATTTCGCCTGACAAAACCCTTACAAAAGAATGATAATCAAAAAAAAGATCATCTTTATAATATTTTTCTTCGGTAACGGAACATACAATTTCGTTGAAGTCGTTTTTAGTTTGTACTGCCATAGTAGCTCTTAAATTTTTTACATTAATTCTAACATGCTCTTTAATAATGACTATTCCACTCTCAAATAAATCAGCAGGTTAGTTACCATCTGCTGATAATTGTTCTGTTGCTTGAATTTCATTTTATGGAACAACAACTAATTTTCCTACTGTGCTATGGGTTTCAATCTGAAGGTGTGCCTTGTAAGTGTCTTCCATAGGAAAAACCTGGGATACATGCGATTTTATTTTTCCTGCGGAAAGTAAAGCATTAATTGCTTCAATGTCTGCCTGCTTATCTGGAGTATCCGATAAATTGGCACGAACTACGGTAATGTTTTTCTGCTCTTTTGCAGCCTTAATAAAGTCAACACTAGGAAAAACCATTAAGCTAAGTAAGGTTCCCCCAGGTTTAAGGGCATTCAGTGATCGGGCAAGGTGGGTTTCATCCTCGCTCCAGACAGCATCATGTACCAGGTCCGCATCTTTGATGATTTCTTCAAAATTTTGAGTTTTATAGTCTATATATTCATCTGCTCCCAAACTAAGCACCCAGTCCTTGTTTTCTCCAGATGAAACGGCCACCACATAGGCTCCAAAATTTTTTGCAATCTGTACGGCATAATGGCCAACACCACCTGAAGCTCCCGTAATAACTACTTTGTCGCCTTTTTTAATTTTACCATAATGAACAAGTGACACCCAGGCTGTTTGCACAGCCATTGTTGCTGCCGCAGCTTCCTCGAAGCTGATATTATCGGGCTTTAAAGACAGATCGGTTTCAGGAGCTGACACATACTCAGCATAGCCATTACCAGCACCTAAAAATCTTATCAGACCATATACAGCATCTCCTTCCTTAAACCTAGTTACGGCTTTTCCAACTTTTGTTACCACACCCGATACATCCCAACCCAGAATTACATAAGGTTCTGTAACCGCTGAACCGCTAACCAGTTTCCACCAGTCTGGTATTGCTCTCACATGTGCATCCAGAGGATTAATACCAAATGCTTTTACTTGTATTAATACTTCATTCCCTGCTATCTCTGGAGTTGGTATTTCAGCTATCTGTAAGTTTTCAGCCGATCCAAATTCTTTTAAAACTATTGCTTTCATTATATATCATATTATTGAAAGCAAATTTACCATAGATAAATATGGGTTAGTTTGTTCAGAATGCCAACTTTACTTTGTTCAAAATACCATTCATTTTTTTACATAGCAGCAAATATTTAAATATTAATAACTTGTCTGACCAATTTCCAATTTGTCAAACTTGCCTGCGGCATCGAGGTGAAATTTAAGATACGTTTTAAAATCACCCCACGTGTCACTATGGAAGTGTCCATAACAATTGTTTTATATTGATAATTACCGATCTGTCCACATGCTTGTAACGAGCACAGGAGCAGGATCGGTAATATTTTCATGAATATAGTCACTGGTAGTAATTATTGATTGGCACCGCCATTTACAACTAAATGTTGTCCGTTTACAAAAGAAGACAGATCACTGGCGAAGAATTCAGCAATGTTGGCCACATCTTCCACTTCTGCCAATCTTCCCATCGGACAGCTATCAATCAAAGATTTTCTCAATTCCGGATAACTTCCTTCTTCGGCAAAAATTCCCGAATGATCCACAGCAAAAGGAACAATAGTATTGACCGTAACGCCACGGTGCGCGATCTCTTGGGATAGTACATTGACCAGATATCTGGGAGTTGTTTTGCTACCCCCATAGACAGCCATGCCCGGTACCGGAAAAACAGTGGTACTTGAAGCTACATAAATGATCCGGCCATTATCTTCCACATTCAGTGCAGCTTGCTGCATTGTAAAATAAGCGCCTTTGGTATTGATGGAAAATAACCTGTCAAATTGCTCTTCCGTAAATTCGGTAACGGGTGTTTCAACCATTTCAATACCTGCATTTGCAACAACGATATCTATTTTGCCGAATGCTTTCTTAGCTTCTTCAAACAGACGCTTGATATCGTCTACCTTGCTTACATCGGCCTGTACTGAAATTACCTTAGCTCCCATAGCTTTGATATTGCTTTCTACTTCATCTGCCGAAGCTTTATCCCTAGAGTAGTTTAGTACAACGTCTGCACCTAAAGCGGCATAACGTTCTGCGATGGCTTTTCCCAAGCCTCTTCCTGAGCCGGTAATAATGGCTACTTTGTTTTTTAACGAGTTCATTGTTTTTGAATTTTAAACTTTTTAGTGGATTTATTATTGCTGTGATTGGCGAGCATGGATCTTTTCAACAACCAGGTTGTTTAGCCATGCAAATACAAATCCTGCAATAATTGGAATAAGGATTTGCAATATTGGCAACGGCTCCAATGGAGGATGAACTCCGAAAAGGATGATAAGCCCTAGGAACCAAGCAGGTATATTGTTTAATTTTCTTGTTCTTGCGATATAAGCCAGTGATCCAATATAAAGAAACACGGAGGCAGCAAAGCCGAACGCTCCAATCAATTGTCCTAACAATCCAGCGGTTAGCTGTATCAATACAGCCATACACATACCCAATACGATTTGCAGAAACACCCAAAGCGAACTTTGCCACGTCTTGCCAAAGAGGTAGAAGCTAACCCAAGCTACAAACATTACCCATGTAGGCCACTGTTGAGAGAAGGATACGGTTACTGCAATTGCCCCAAACAGGCCAAAAGCTATTGCAATCGGTAAAGTTTTCATGATATATTTTTTTAAATTTTATTTATTAGTGTTTTTAGGCCATAGCACCATTTACGCCTATGTTCTGTGCGGAAACCCACTTGGCTTCATCGCTGGCCAGAAAAACAATGACCTTAGCAATATCCTGTGGTTCGCCGATACGATTAAAAGCGGAGAAAGAAGCTAATCGGTCGATGACTTCCTGTGATTTGCCATTCGTAAACAATTCGGTATTGGTAGGACCGGGAGAAACAGAATTGACATTGATGCCCCTGCTTCCTACCTCTTTTGCAAATACACGTGTTAGTTGCTCTACGGCTGACTTGGTAGCTACGTATGTGCCATAAGTAGGTAACATTAGGCGGTTTACCGAAGTTGAAAAATTGATAATTGAACCGTTATCTGCCAAACGTGTTGACGCTTCACGAAGCGTATTGAAGACACCTTTTACATTGATGTCGAACTGACGTGAAAAGTCTTCGTCAGTAGTGTCTTTGATCAGTTTGGTGATCATAATACCCGCATTGTTGACCAATACATCAATTCTTCCGTAATGATTGATGGCGTTGTCGAATAGCTGCTTTACCGCATCGGCATTGCTTACATCGGCTTGTAAGGCAATAGCATCGCCTCCTTGCTCCTTAATAGAAGAAACTACTTGATCGACGGCATCTTTTCCACCAGCATAGTTTACGATTACTTTTGCGCCGGCGGTAGCCAGCCTTTGTGCTACTTCAGCACCGATACCTCTTGACGCTCCGGTCACAAGGATCACTTTGTTGTTTAATGTACTCATAATACTTTGTTTTTATCATTGTTAATTTGATAAGACAAAGTTGGTACATTCATGTCCCTGCTAACGTACAAAGATCATAGAGGGTGTTGTAAATATCTAAGAAAGGCTATTGAAATACTGTTTCCTATAGTCAGCGGGGCTGATGGATGTGTGTTTTTTGAAGTAATTGCTGAAGTGGGGTGTTTCCAGGAAACCTAAACGAAAGGCAACTTCTTTAATGCTAAGCGCCTCGTCTTGGAGCATTACCTTAGCCTCAGTGATGGTTTTATCGGCTATCCAGGAGCTAATGGGTTTTCCCGTTTTATTGCTGATAACGCTCGACAGATAGTTAACGTGTAGCGACTGCAAATCCGCATAATCCTGAACCCTTAATTGAGTGTTTATTTTTCCGCTGATCAAATCCCGGAAGTGACGTTCGAGATTCAGTTTGAAATTTTTTACAATTTGAGAGCTTCGGTTCCCTTCATAAATAGGATTGTAATCCTGAAAGAAATATTCTTTGATCTTTAATAGCAAAGCAATAACAAGCGCGCCGATAATTTTATTCTTGTAAAGTGCGTCGCCTTTATACTCTTTATGAATCTGGGTGCATAACTCTTCCACCTGATCAAATTGATGCTGTGTCAAAACACGGGGTGAAACAACTTCAGACAGCAAAAATGAAAAATCACGATATACATCATCGTGTACATATTCTTTCAAAAAACCTTCTCCAAAGGTGATCAGGCAGGTATGTTCCAATTGTTCCCATTCAAATATCCTATAGTTCCCTGGATTGGTAAAGTAAACTGTGTTTGAGGTCACTTCAAACCGCTGGTCGTCGATTGTGTAATGTCCAAAGGCACTTTTGATAAAAAGGAAGCTGAAATAGTTCGGGCGAAATGGTTCCGAACGGAATGGCAAATTTTTAAAGGTGTCTTCGAGGTAATGTATGGTAAAGCCCGATTCTTTTTGCAGGGAATCGGTAGAAAGGCCAAGCTGCTGATACAGCTCATGCAACGTTCGAGCATTTATGTTACCATTTGCCATTACTTAGATTTGGGTTTAAATTTACGAATTTAATCGTTGGTTGATATGTTTTTCGTTGAATGATTGTTCATTATTCAAGCATATCGTAAGAAAAAATTACAAGGTACCCAAAAGTGAGAAAAACCTGAAAAGTGAGAAAATCTTTCCCAAGTTGGGTTCAACTTGGGAAGCAAAGTCATGGATAAGGATAAACTTTGTACTCATCCAATGAAAACAAAGTTTAATTATGAGGCACCCACTAAACAAAATCGTTTCTGACATCCAGAAGGAGGAAAGAAAATTGTCTGCTGAAACATCCAGCTTTATTGATGAGGCTTTTAAAATGACGGTATATCTCCAGGAGTTACTACGTACTGTCAAAGAGGATGTTATTAGAGAGGGCTTTTCAAATAGAGAAGAAGAAATGCTTTTCTTTAAACAGATAAAACCCAATATTCTCGGGAAACTGATTTATTACAACAAAGTCTTCCGAATAGAGACGGCCTGTCCCGCAAATAACGGAAATATGTACCAAAGCTATTTTGCCATGCACTTACGGATATTGAAACAGGAGTATATGGAGCATGTCTGTAACTCGGATTTTTACAGGTATTACCGTTCCGGCAGAACCGACCGGGACGAACAGTATTTTATGTTGGGAAACATCAATTATCACGACGGCTTAAACAGCTTTGTATTTGAAATAGACCCGAAATTTTCCACGTACTTTGATTATAAGGTCTCAAAAATAATCGGCAACGAACTAATTTATACTTATCTTACTACAAAGATAAATCCTGAACAACAGCCCGACATTCTATTACAGAATGATGAAACAAAAGATATTTTCTGGACACATTCAAAGAATGCCCTTATTGAATTGATTTATGCACTTCATGCGTCGGGAGCCATTTCGCACGGTAAAATAGGCATTCGGAAAATAAGCATGGTATTTCAGATATTATTTCGTGTTTCACTCAACGATATTCATAACAGCTTCCATCGCATGAAAACCCGCTCCGGTTCACGGACGTTATTTATAGATCAGTTGAAATCAAGTCTGGACGACTATATGGACAAGGAAGACAGTTGATAATCTCCCCCTTTGGTATTTCATATAAAGGAACAGCATTGTCGTGCTGTTCCTTTTTTTTGCTCTTAGCCTATATATGTATATAGACACTCTCTTTGATTAGACAGCAGTTTATTACCGAAAAGAGCAAAAAACTACTATTACACAACATTCTATGCTGCCGATAAAGAATAAAAAAAGTGCCTTTTTGATAGACACGTATCGGAAGACAGACCCCGTTAAACACTCCAATTTTGTATGGTAAACATTTAATAGCTGTACAATGAATATCATAACTATTGAAGAAGAAGCATGGAAACAACTCAACGAGCGGATAAAGTCTATCAATGAGTATGTCCTGAAGTTGGAGGATACCAGCTACGATAGCTTATGGCTCAATAACCACGAGGTATGCCAATATCTGCATATCAGTGAAAAGACATTATGGCGGATGCGGAATAATGGCGACCTGGCCTATTCAAAAATCTATGGACAATATTTCTACACCATTGGAGCCATTAAGGATATGCTAAATGCTAATGCGGTACAGACCAGTGATGAGTACGTGAAAGAGCTGATGGAAAAAGGCAAAAGCTATATAGAAAAAGGCAGAAGGCTAAAGTCCGATAAAAATTAAGTATGAACTCCGTAAAAGTATATCTGTATGAACATTGATCGAATGGAATTTATAGCGTGGATGGAGCGCATTATGGACCGCCTTGATATTCTTGGCGACCATATAGATGATTTGCAAAAGAAGCGTAACAGCATTGATGGTGAAGAATTATTGGACAACCAGGATTTGCTTCAAATGCTGAAAATAAGTAACCGATCCTTACAACGGTATCGTTCTATCGGCAAGCTACCTTACTATACTATCAGCGGCAAGCTGTACTATAAACTATCTGATGTTCACCAGTTCATAAGAGAGAGTTTTACTGCGCCCCTTCCCAAAACGAACGCCAACAAGTGACAAATGCTGCCTTTGAACGCCAACTAAGGCAAAATGATGAATGCTTCTTTTACATTCGGCTTTGAATTATAAAATCTTCAGATTATGAGTGAACAAACTTTAGATAAACAGGAAACTCCCGATCAATTATCAGAAATATTATTGGTGCTTGATAAAGACAAAAAGAAAATTCAGGCAGTAAAAAGTATCGACGAAAACGGGAAAATGGAAACGGTTGATCCTACGAGGAAAAACCAGAACCAGTTTATGCGTGTGGATAAGGGTGGTGATTTCTTCTCCAATTTCTTTTCCAATTTTTTCAGCCAGCTAAAGAACCCCACAAATTTTTCCTTTTTCAAAGTGCCTGCACCACTGGCTATTGACACTGCAAACGAAATGCAGAAGCAGGTAAACAATCCAACTCCTGAAGGAGAGCAACTGATGAAAAAGCACGAAGTCAAAGCCGAACCACAGCAGGATCAAAAACAAGTAAATCAAAATAATATGGAAACAACACAAGCAACACCGGAAACTGGCGAATACCGCTATAAGCCGGAACAGATTGATTGGGAAACAATGAACAATCTCGGATTAAACAAAGAGAAACTTGAAAAAATGAACCTCCTTGATCCTTTATTGAAAGGCTATAAAACCAATGAGCTTGTACCCGTAAGCCTTAATCTTGGTACTGCTGTTACCCGCATGGATGCCCGGCTATCCCTGCAAGCCAATGAGGACGGGCAGGTAGTGGTTGCCATTCATGGTATCCGAAGAGAGCCGAACCTGAACTTTGAGTTTTTTGGACACAAGTTCAACGAAGAAGATAAAAATAACCTGCTTCAAACCGGAAATATGGGGCGTGTGGTTAATCTGACCAACCCTAAAACGGGTGAAACAATCCCATCTATTATTAGTGTGGACAGGCTTACTAATGAATTGGTAGCATTGCGAACGGATAGAATTAAAGTCCCTGATGAAATTAAGGGTGTGAAACTTGATGATGCACAAAAACAAACTTTAGCGGAAGGCAAACCCCTTTACATCGAAGGCATGATTTCTAAAAAAGGTGCCGAGTTCAACGCCACTGTACAGTTCAATGCCGATAAGCGTTACGTCGAGTTTCTTTTCGACAGAAGCAACACCAATCAACAAGCTCAAAGCAACGGCCAGAGTAATCAGCAAAGCCAATCGCAGGAAGCACCGAGAACATTCAGGGGCAAAGATTTGGATAATGAGCAATACAATAAGTTCAAAGATGGTCAGACTGTTTATTTAACCGGGTTGGTTGACAAGAAAGGAAAGGAATACAACGGTTATATCACGCTCAATAAGGAAACGGGCAAAACGGATTTCTCTTTCCAAAACCCGAATAAGCTAAAAGAGCAGGTAAAACCTACCGAAGCCCACAAAACGCAAACTGCGGTTAATTCGGAAGGTAAAACCAACGAAGCGACAAAAAATATTAAAGAGCCTTTGAAATCTGGACAGAAAAATCCCGACAGTAAAAAGCAGCAGGAACAACAGGAAAAACCAAAAGCCCCTGCTAAGTCAAAAGGCGTAAAAAGGTAATCACTAAAAACAGAATGATATGAAAGTAGTGATTGCAGAAAAGCCAAGCGTAGCAAGGGAAATAGCCAGCTTGTTGGGTGCTTCCGAAAAAAAGGATGGTTACCTGACAGGCAATGGCTATTTTGTTACCTGGGCATTCGGGCATCTGGTTGGATTAGGCATGCCTGAAGATTATGGTATTACGGGATTTGATAAAGCATCTTTACCGATACTTCCAAATCCCTTTTTGCTTACTGTTCGTAAAGTAAAAAAGGACAAGGGCTACACCGCAGATCCGGGGGCGCTAAAGCAACTGAAAGTAATTGAACAGGTATTTAACCGTTCAGATAGCATTATCGTGGCTACAGATGCGGGGCGTGAGGGCGAATTGATATTCCGCTACATTTATGAATACCTGAAATGCAAGAAACCTTTTGAACGGCTTTGGATCAGCTCACTTACAGAAAAAGCAATCAAGCAGGGCCTTGATAATCTTAAATCCGGAAATGAGTTTAACGGGTTGTATCAGGCGGCGCAAGGAAGAAGCCGTGCTGACTGGATTGTGGGCATCAACGCTACCCAGGCACTAAGCATAGCCGCCGGTAACGGGATATATTCACTCGGAAGAGTGCAAACACCTACGCTGGCTTTGATATGCAGGCGTTATCTGGAAAATAAAGACTACAAAGTAAAGAAGTATTGGCAGATACAATTGCTCCATAACAAAGAGTTTATTGATTTTAACAGCCTTTCTAAAAACAAATGGGACGATCAGAAGCTGGCAGAAGATACGTTGAAATCTATTGAAAGAGCTACAAGCGTTACCGTTACATCAGTGGAAAGTAAAAGCACTACGGAGCAACCCCCTTCACTGTTTGACCTCACAGGATTGCAAAAAGAAGCGAACAAGAAGCTGAACCTTTCAGCCGAAGAAACCCTGAATATTGCTCAAAGCCTGTATGAGAAAAAGTTTATCACGTATCCCCGAACCGGAAGCAAGTACATACCCGAAGATATGTGGGCAGAGATCCCCAATCTTGTGAGAGCCTTACAAGATAGGGAAAGCTGCAAGCAAGCCGTAACCAAAATGAAATGGGGACGGTTCAATAAACGTATTGTCAATGACCTGCGGGTTACCGACCATCATGGCTTGCTCATTACGGATAAAATACCATCCGCATTATCCGCAAAGGAAAATTCAGTTTATGACATGATTGCCTTTAGGTTACTGGAAGCCCTATCACAAGCCTGCATTAAAGAAGTAACGGATGTAAGTTTACTGGCACTTCATTACGATTTTACTGCGAAAGGGGTTAAGATATTGGAACCAGGCTGGCGTTCTATTAAAGGCAGCTTCTCCGATGATGATATAGAACCCGTGCAGGATCTCCCCGAACTTAAAAAAGGCGATGAACTCAAAATAAAGGAAGCCTCTGTTCTGGAAAAAAAGACAAAGCCGCCTGTACTCTATACTGAAGCCGGTCTTTTATCGGCTATGGAAACCGCCGGAAAGGAAATCGAGAATGAAGATGAACGAAAGGCATTACAAAACATTGGTATAGGCACTCCTGCTACAAGAGCTGCAATAATTGAAACCTTGTTTACCCGTAACTATATCCAAAGAGAAAAGAAATCTTTGGTTCCTACGGAAAAAGGATTGCAGGTATATAAGCTGGTAAAAGATAAGAAAATCGCAGATGTTGCAATGACCGCCGAATGGGAACTTGCTTTGCAAAAGATTGAAACAGGTGAAAGCAATGCAGGGACTTTTCAGATGGACATTGAAACTTATGCCACTACCATTACCCAGGAACTGCTACAAACTTCCATTGCCCAAACTAACCTTCCCAAGCTCACTTGCCCGAAATGTAAAAGCCATCAATTAATTATCAGGGATAAGATTGTAAAATGCCCTGATGAGGCTTGCAATTGGGTACAGTTCCGCAATGTTTGTGAGGTGCAACTCAGTATAGCCGATATAGAAAGCCTCATCACCAAGCGGATAACCGCACTCATTAAAGGGATGAAAAGCAAGGCCGGTAAAAAGTTCGATGCCTATATCGTACTGAATGAAAAAGCAGAAAGCTCGTTTGAATTTGAGAAAAATAAAAGCCACAAAAAATAATGGATAATAAATCTATCATTAGCCACGAGGAAATCAGGAAACTTATATACAGCATACGTGGCAAACAGGTGATGCTGGATAGTGACCTGGCCTCTTTATATCAGGTGGAAACAAAGAACCTTAACCGTGCTGTAAAAAGAAATATTGAAAGGTTTCCCGAATCATTCTGTTTTCAATTGACCGAAGAGGAAGTCGAAAACTTGAGGTTCCAATTTGGCACCTCAAGTTTAAACCACGGTGGAAGACGTTATTTGCCAATGGTTTTTTCAGAATCGGGGGTCGCAATGGCTTCAGCCGTTCTCCGGTCTGAAATTGCCATTAAGGTTAGCGTTGAAATTATGGAAGCCTTTGTAGAGATGCGAAGAATCCTTATCAGCAATGCCTCGCTGTTTAGCCGTCTGGACAAAATAGAGCTTAAACAACTGGAAGCCGACCAGAAATTTGAAGAAATATTTAAGGCACTGGAAAGCGACAAAATTCACAGCGAAAAAGGTGTTTTTTACGATGGGCAGATTTTTGATGCTTATACGTTCGTTGCCGACATCATAAGAAATGCCGGACGTTCAATTATACTCATTGACAATTACGTTGACGATACGGTACTCACATTGCTTGGGAAACGTGGGCAGTCGGTGACTGCCACGATTTATACCAAAAACATCAGTAACCAATTACAACTTGATCTGCAACGCTACAATAGCCAATACCCATCTGTCGATATACACACATTCGCCCAGGCACACGATCGCTTTCTTATCATTGACGGAACCGAGCTGTACCATATCGGGGCATCACTCAAAGATTTGGGCAAAAAGTGGTTTGCTTTTTCAAGAATGGATATTGAGGTCGCTAAGATGTTACAATTTTTGAACGGTTTATAAATTAGTTTACTTAGCCTCGTCTTGGGGATTTTCCAATGGATGAAAAGCTGCAATCCTGCCATTTTCCAAAACATGCAAGGAATAGTGATTGCCGTTAAAGTACAGCGATTTGTCGCCGTAAATTCTGAAATCCTTTCCTTGCGATAGCCTGTCGTTTATTTGTGGTAAGAGGTTCTCAATTGCGATTTTTAGAATACGCCTTATGTCCTTATAAGAATACTGAAACTTCGTTTTATTCTCAAAGTGGCCTTCTATGGCTAATTCATCACAATGACGCAGATAGATATGAAGGAACCCTTCGTAATCCCAATAGATAGGCTTAACAACGTTATGATAAGCCAAAGTTTCATTGTCAAACTCAATCCTGGAAATTTCAAGAGCCTTGTAAATTTCCGGGTATTCTTCTTTGAACTTGTCTAAAGTCTTATTGGTAGAACGCTTGATTTCTTTAACGATAGCTTCAATTCGCACTGCTTTACGCTCCTTCAAAAATTCATTGAACTCCTGCATTTCTTCCGCAGAAATATCTTTGGCGTATAATTTAGCTTCCAATTCAAAAAAACGTGACAAAGAGGTTTTCTTTCCGTCTTCCGAAAACCCTTTATTCTGTATAACGTCGAAGTTTACAGATTCAGGTTCCAAATAAAATGATAAACCACAAAACTTAGCCCATTCATCATCAGTTAGGGGATAACCACTTTTAATCTTTTGTCCCAACAGCCAATGATTTGATCGGTTAACATCAAATCCTGTAGGATCCATTTTTATTTCAATTGTGTTTGGTATTTCTTTCTTGCCGACTTGTCCAAAGGCTTTTGGGGCAGGAAGATTCGTGGCTAAAACTTCATAAATATCACCGCTAACGAATCCCTCATTTTTTAGTTGTTCTTGCTGTTCTTTTGATAAATACTCATCTGTGGACTCAAATTTTACAAGGCCATTTGTTCGGGGTACATTTCCTGATTGAATGACTTGCTCCAACGCTTCACGTTCTGCCTTTCCATACAATATAATGCCCGAAATATTACGACCGTATTTCTGCGCTGATTCACTGTATTTGTGAAACTCAATACTGATAAATTTCCGTTCGTATTGACCATACATGGCATAAATCTCTTCAACAGAGAATTGAAACCGTTCCTTTTTCTGATCCTCAATTTCCTGTTTGAATTTGTCCAGTTCGCCCTGGTATATCGAAATGGCATGTTCCAGTTGAACAATTCTTTCTTTATCCTCAGCCGGAGTATCAGCCAATGCCTTTACATACACATTCAACTGTTCCTCGACAATATCACTAAGTAGATAAAGTCCGGGATCATTTATTTTATGGTTTATTCCGTACATATTTTCTCAATTTATTTGTTAGTTGTTCTTATTGTCTTCTGAATTCACTTTGGAGTAATCAATTCATAAATCTTTTCACGCCTCGAAGTTGTATATTTTTCGACTTTCGCAATAAATTCTTTTCCATCCTCATGTTCGTTAATCAATAGAAATTCACCTTCCTCGTCTATAATTCTCGGATCGAAAATAATATTCATTTTGAGAATATACTTTTTGAAAAAGTCACCAAAATCATACGACTTAAAGTGAATGTTCTCAACATAGGTTCCCTCGTGGATATTAAAGGAACCTACTAATACCTCAGCGGTTTTTCTATCAAAACCCGCATAGAATTTTGCATGAAAATCACGTTTGAACAAAGCCTTCTTATCAGTTAGTTCATCTACAGTTGGATTTAAAAGTCCGTAATCTTTAAGAACATTAATGTCCATACCAGTATTAGCCGAACCTTCAAGGAAAGATGTAAGGGTCGCTTTTCTCGTTAGCAAAGTTGTTTTATGCGGAATTGTGTTTTTTAGTATCCAATTCCAAAGCTCAACACGTTGTGCTTCGCTATTCTTAAAGTCAAAACCAATAAATGGAACTGCTAAGAAAACTTTATTGTAGTAAACCTGCCATCTTATTAATAGCTTCTGAAGAATTGACAGGCAATCATCCCTATCGTAAACGCCATCTATTGTGAACTCCAAATCTGCACCTATCACATCTATCAATATTAGTTCATGCTCTTCCTCTATAGGCAATTCCCTTTCTTTAAAGTCCTTATATAGAACTCCTTTCGTGTTAAATCCGCAAGCGCATTTATAATCTACTACAACAATGATACTGTCCGGGTTTCCAGCTCTTCCTTTGAGGTAATAGTTTAAGTATGAATTTATAGACTTGTTTATCGAGGGTAGCTTATCAGAAAGTTGAGCATACAAGATTGGTTCAAGGTGTGTTTTGCATCCTGGACAGAAAAAGATATTTTCTTCAATATCGCTAAAAGTAGGTTTTTCAGGTTCTCCCGTTTGAACAAATAGTAAGTTGTCGAAACTAAAATCTTCAGGGAAACTATCTAAGTCATGTTTTTTTAACGCCATCATTTTTGACTCCGGAACATCATTGTCCCATGAATCTAAAATCGTTGCTCCTGATTTCACAGAAGAATAATCGTCCGGATTCTTTACCTTATAAGGAAACTTTGTACTGCAATTATCACACTGCAATATCCACCCTCCACTATCGTTAACACCGCCCGGTACTTTACCAATTGACAATTGGATATTTCTTGTACACGAAGGGTTCGGACATTTTACTACTTCTGTTCTATGACTAATTTCAAACATGATCGTTATGTTGTTCGGTTTTAAGCATTGCTCTGATATATACACAGATTCTCAGTTCAAAAATACAAATTAAATCTTCCTCTATTTGAGGTACTCGTGCCAAACACCGCCACTTAACGCCAATCCATTCCACTTCCGTAAATGCTTTTGCCACCTTCTCTAAATTTATGGTTCAGGCAAAAATTCTAAATAAAATTCTATATGGATACACAGCAAAAAGACTTATCGTATTTCAGATTACGATTACAGGAACTACTACATACCAGCTTTCCCGAAAAGGCATACGACAACAAGTTTATAGAACAACGTTCATCGTGGGCGGCCAATGCCTATGAAGGTGCTTTTCGCTCAGGAAACTCCATCGACCAATGCGATGAGATCGCTAACTACATCCTGTTTGAAGGCTTACACTTCTCCAGGTTCGACACAGTTTTTCAGGTCGTATGCAATGAGTTTGACACCATAATGGCCGATGAAGAACTACGACCATTCGCTTTGAAAATGCTACCTGTTTGCGGGCCTGTATTTGAAGGATATGTGCTAACAGATAACTTCGCCTATAGCACAGCGTATGACCTGCTCTATACGGAACTGACCGGAACCATCGCAATCTGGATAGAGGAAAATGGGCTTCAGTAAACGCCAACATCTCCAACTGAATATTGATGCCTTACGAATTGCTTTTAAACTGGAAAAGGAGAAACGACAAGCCACCGTAGGCGAAAGACTGCTAATGATGCAATACAGCGGATTTGGCGGTCTTAAATTCGTGCTGAACCCCATAGAGAATGCAATAGACATCAATCACTGGAGAAAGACAGAACACGACCTGTTTCCGCTCACGCAGGAACTCCACACACTACTCAAAGAAAATTCCGAAAACGATAAACAATACCGCAGGTATGTGGATAGTATGAAAAGCTCCGTACTGACGGCCTTTTATACGCCACCACAAATCATAGATGCTGTTTCCGCAACCTTGCGTGAAAACGGCCTGGACATTCAGAAATTCCTTGAACCCTCCGCAGGTATCGGCTCATTCATACAATCCTTTTCAGAAAACCAGAAAGCAAGCACTACCGCTTATGAAAAGGATCTGCTCACAGGCAAAGTTTTAAAACAACTGTATCCCGAAAGCAATGTCCGTGTAAGCGGTTTCGAGGAAATTTCCGAAAAGGAACATAACAGCTACGATGTTGTCGCCAGTAACATACCGTTCGGTGACACATCCGTATTTGACCTTTCTTATTCCCGAAGCAAAGAAACAGCCAAAGTACAGGCTACCCGAAGCATACATAATTACTTCTTCCTGAAAGGTACTGATATGCTCCGTGAGGGTGGCTTACTGGCGTATATCACTTCACAGGGCATTCTTAATAGTCCGAAAAATGAACCGATACGCAGGGCGTTGATGCAGGATAACAATTTGGTTTCAGTTGTTCGCTTACCGAACAACCTCTTTACGGAATACGCAGGCACAGAGGTTGGCAGCGACCTGATTATCCTTCAAAAGAATACGGCAAAAAAAGGTTTGACCGAAGCTGAAGAACTGTTTTGCCAAAGCAGGCAAACAGAATATAATACTCCGGGCAATGCACTCTTTCAGGATAGCACAAGGATTGTGCATACCGACCGCAAATTAGATACCGACCCTTATGGGCAGCCTGCCTTAATCTACACGCATAAAGACGGAGTGGCCGGAATTGCAAGAGACCTGCAACGGATGCTATCGGAAGACTTTGGAAAGCATTTGGATTTCAATTTATATAAAGGAGAGCGGAACGATGAATCTGTTATACAAATTCCCATAATACCGCAACCGCCGGTTGTAGAACCTATTGTAATCAATCAGGAACGACAGTCATTAGCTACACCAACAATTATTCAGGAAAGTCAACAGGAATTAAAGCAGTTAAGCATTTTCGATCTGTTTGAAAATATAGATGAACCGGTAGCGGTTCTTGCTCCACCCAAAAGAACGACGCAACCCAAAAGGCAAAGCGCTAAAGCAAACCGCCGTGCGATAGGTCGCCAAACCGATCTGTTCAGTGCGATGCAGCAACCTTATACGCCTCCGGTTTCCAATAGGGCTGACAATCAAAATACATCAGCGAACGGCATAAAACAGGAAGCTATCGGCGACCTGTTTTCGGGTATCAATGATAATGGCCAGGCTGCTCAACCTGCCCTCCTGAATACTATTCCCGAACCTGCTCCGTATGGTGGTGAACTGCAATCATTCCACCGGAACGATTGTCTTGTGATAGACAATGGTTGGATTGGTCATTTGCAAGATGTAGATACATCAGGTGGTACGGCTGTTTTCCATCCTTTGCAATTACCACCTTTACAAAAAGCAAGAGCCGAGGCGTACATTGCTGTGCGTGATAATTACCAGGGGCTTTACAACAAAGAGGCAACCTTTCAGACCGAATACAAAGAAGAACGGGAAACCCTTAACCGCTTATACGATGCCTTTGTCAAAAGGTATGGCAATCTCAATAGCGCTGATAATATCAAGCTAATAAAAACGGATAGTGCCGGTAAAGAAATCCCTTATCTGGAACGTGTTATTGGAGGCGTGGTTCATAAAGCGGATATTTTCAGCCATCCCGTAAGTTTTTCTACCGTAACCATCGCAACCGACAATCCTGAAGAAGCGTTAGCGGCTTCGCTCAACAAATACGGAAGCGTTGATTTGAGCTATATATCCGAAATCAGCGGTATGACTGACGATGCTTTGAGAGAAGCATTGCACGGGCGCATTTTCTACAATCCACTGCAAAAGGAATACGAAATATCCGAACGTTGGATTTCGGGTAACGTAGTAGAAAAGGCGGAGGAAGTCAGAGCCTATATTGTAAGCAATCCGGATGATGTGCAAGCCAAAGAAAGCCTTACGGTCCTGGAAGAAGCCAGACCGGGGCGCATCGAATTTGAAGAGCTGGATTTCAACCTGGGTGAACGCTGGATACCTACAGGCATTTATGCCCGTTTTGCTTCGCACCTTTTCGATACCGATGTACTGGTTCATTACTCTGAAAGCTCCGATGACTTTTCTGTAAAATGCGATCAGAAGAATGTGCATATATGGGATAAGTATTCCGTCAAAGCCGAAAGCCGGACGTTTGACGGAATTGCACTGCTTAAACACGCACTGGTTAATACCACACCGGATATTACCAAAAAAGTGATGGTTGGCGATCAGGAGGTCAAGGTACGGGATATGGAAGCCATACAAATGGCAAATACCAAGATTGATGAAATTCGCACAGCCTTCAGCGACTGGCTTCACGGACAGAACGATGAGTTTAAGCAGCGGCTGACCGACCAGTATAACGATACCTTTAATTGCTTTGTGCGTCCGAACTATGATGGAAGCCATCAGGAGTTTCCCGGACTGGACAGAAAAGGCTTGAACATTCAAGACCTGTATTCCAGCCAAAAGGACACCGTATGGATGATAAAACTGAACAACGGTGCTATCTGCGACCACGAAGTAGGTGCAGGAAAAACATTGGTAATGTGTACCGCAGCACAGGAAATGAAGCGGTTGGGCTTAGCCCATAAGCCTATGATTATCGGGTTAAAAAGCAACGTTCACGAAATAGCCGAAGCCTACCGGACTGCCTACCCACACGCCAAGATTCTGTATCCGGGTAAGGAAGACTTCACTCCCAAAAAACGGCTACGGATTTTCGGTGATATTAAAAACAATGATTGGGACTGTGTAATCCTCACGCATGACCAGTTCGGAATGATACCGCAGTCGCCCGAAATACAAAAGGAAATACTCGAAATAGAACTGGACAGCGTGGAGCGTAACCTTGATGCCATGCAATCCCAGGGCAAGGAAGTTACAAGGGGTATGCTTGCCGGAGTAATCAAGCGGAAAGAAAACCTCGAAGTAAAGCTCAAAACGCTGCAACACGATATTGAGAACCGCAAGGATGATGTCGTGGATTTTAAGATGATGGGGATAGACCACTTGTTTGTGGACGAAAGCCACCAGTTCAAAAACCTGATGTTCAATACAAGGCACACACGGGTTGCAGGATTAGGCAATGTGGACGGAAGCCTGAAGGCAATGAACCTGCTTTTTGCTATCCGTACTATTCAGGAACGTATCAATGCCGATATGGGAGCAACGTTTCTTTCGGGAACAACGATCAGCAATTCTTTAACGGAGCTATATCTTCTCTTCAAATACCTGCGCCCACGGGCAATGGAAAAACAGGGTATCAACTCTTTTGATGCCTGGGCAGCCATCTATGCAAGGAAAACCACCGATTATGAGTTTTCGGTGGCTAACAACATCGTAGCTAAAGAGCGTTTCCGATACTTTATTAAAGTGCCGGAACTGGCACAGTTCTACTCAGAAATCACAGACTACCGGACGGCAAAGGATATAGGTATAGACCGTCCTAATAAAAATGAGGTATTGTACAACATACCTCCCACACCGGATCAGGATGTATTTATCAAAAAGCTAATGGATTTTGCCAAAACAGGAAATGCAGAACTCTTAGGCAGACCTCCACTAACAGACCGAGAGGAAAAAGCAAAGATGCTCATCGCTACGGATTATGCCCGTAAGATGTCACTCGATATGCGAATGGTAAGCGGAAGGTATGAAGACCACCCCGATAACAAAGCCTCCCATTGTGCTGCCAATATTGCCAAGTATTACAACCAATACAAGGCACAGAAAGGCACACAGTTCGTTTTCTCTGATTTGGGAACATACAAGCCCGGTGAATGGAATGTGTACTCCGAAATAAAGCGAAAGCTCGTGGAAGACCACGGCGTTCCGGCTCATGAAGTCCGCTTTATACAGGAAGCCAAAAATGATAAGCAACGTAAGGAGCTTATCAACGGGATGAACGAGGGAAAAATACGAGTGCTGTTCGGCTCTACGAGTATGCTCGGCACTGGTGTAAACGCACAGAAAAGAGCCGTAGCTGTTCATCACCTGGATACACCGTGGCGGCCAAGCGATCTTGCCCAACGTGATGGAAGGGCAATCCGAAAAGGAAATGAAATAGTGAAGTTCTTTGCAGACAACAAAGTGGACATCATCATCTATGCGGTAGAAAAATCATTGGATAGCTACAAGTTTAACCTGTTGTATAATAAGCAACTCTTCATAGACCAGCTAAAATCTAATAATCTCGGAAAGCGAACCATTGATGAGGGAAGCATGGATGAAAAATCAGGCATGAACTTTTCGGAATACGTGGCAATCCTTTCAGGGAATACCGACCTTTTGGATAAAGCGAAGCTGGAAAAACAGATTGCAGGACTGGAAAGCGAAAAGCAGGCTTTCAACCGTTCCAAATTCAGTTCCAAATACAAACTGGAAGACACTACCGCAATGCTTGAAAGTGCCGGTTCCCGTCTGGACAAGTTTAATCTTGATTGGGATAACTTACAAGGGCGCATACAAAAGCGTTCGGATGGTACTATTGCAAATCCATTACAGCTCGATGGCTTATCCTCAAACTCAGATGTAAAACAGATAGGAGCCAAACTTAACCAGATTGCGGACACTGCCCGTACCGGAGGTGACTATCAGGAAATAGGTAGCCTGTATGGATTTCAGTTATTGGTAAAAACAGAAGTGTCGGAAAAAGAAGGTGTGGACATTCGTGTAAATCGTTTCTTGGTACAGGGAGAGGGTAACATAAAATACACATACAACAACGGCATTATGGCTAAAGATCCTGAAACGGCAGCAATGAATTTTTTGAAAGCACTGGAAAAGCTGCCGGGTTATATTGAGCAGGAACAAAAGAAGATAGCCGAACTTCAAAAAGACCTCCCCGTGCTTCAGGAGGTGGTTAATGGTACATGGGCAAAGGAAAGCAAGCTAATTGAACTGAAAACGGAATTGGCTGCCGTTGAACGGAAAATACAACTATCCATAACACCGGAGCCTAAAGATGAACCAGTTGTACAGATTGAAAAACCAAAAGAAGCCCCGACGGTTTCAGAAAGTATTGTACGGACTAAAGGTATTCATTTGCCACGTGGTGTATTGTAGTGGGTATTGATAGTGAGAACTAAAAAGGGCTTTTTTCAAAGCCCTTTTTTTAATTACCCTGTTGAACCAAATGTTGTAGATCGGGGTCATTTTTGATGCGTTCAAGCTCCGCTTCGATAACTTGTACGATGTCTTTTTTTATCTGCCGGTAATTAGTTTCTATTTCCTGCTTCATATTATCAGTACCGTGTTCATCAGTAAACGATAAGATTTCCGGTATTTTTTTATAGGCTTTAGTTTCAGCAGCAACTCTTTCATTGTCCACCACAATTTCAGCATGGAATATTTTTTGTTCAATTCGTTCATCAAAATTGTCCGATACTGCCCCAACGAACATGCCTTGTGTTAGGGTAGAAATTTTAGAAGCAGGAATAAGACTATCCAATTGGGTAGAGATTGAGGTGGACTTATCATTCCGGTTGATGGTAAGGCTTTGTCGTTTCTGTAGTACCTTGCCAAAGCGTTCCGACAGGTTCTTTGCTGTTTCTCCGACAACCTGGCCACTAAAAATATTCCCAACCGTGTTTTGAATTACTTTACTTTCCTTGTCGCCATAATCCCGGATTAATTGTGAGTAATCCTGGAAGCCTAAGCAAACTGCAACTTTGTTACTTCTGGCAGTTGCGATAAGGTTGTCCAGTCCTCTAAAATAAATCGTGGGCAGCTCATCTATAATAACCGAACTCTTTAATTGTCCCTTTTTGTTGATGAGTTTTACAATCCTTGAATTGTACAAGCCCAATGCAGCAGAGTAAATATTTTGGCGGTCGGGATTGTTACCCACGCATAAGATCTTAGGCTCTTTAGGGTTGTTGATGTCGAGCGTGAAATCATCCCCGGTCATTACCCAATACAACTGCGGGCTAATCATTCTTGACAATGGAATTTTTGCCGATGCAATCTGTCCCTGCAATTGGTCTTGGGCGCCGCCTTGCCAGGCATCCATGAATGGAGAAAGATAGTTCTCCAGATCGGGATAAGAAGTCAGAATTGTAAATACATCTGAATATTTTTTGTTCAGTAATTCAATGGCGTGTGGAAACGTGCAATATTTTCCGTTGTCATAGATTTTTAGAAACCAAATAATAGCAGCCAGTAAGATAATTGGGGATTCCACGAAGAAATCGCCCTGCTTCTGTATCCACGACCTGTTAAGATTCAGCATGATGGTATAAGCCGATTCGTAGGCATCGGATATATCAGTCATGAAATCGGGGTTAATAGGATTGCACCGGTGGCTCTTGCGTGGGTCGTCAAAATTGATAACGTAGAATTTCGGTTTTACTTTGTACTTGTCTCTATGCTTCAGCAAGTGATTATAAGCAATGGTAGAAAGGTCATCGAACTTGAAATCATAGATATACATTGAAAAACCCTTTTCTATCTGCTGTTTGATATAGCTGTTAACTATTGCGTAAGATTTACCTGATCCGGGAGTTCCCAATACAATCGTTGCCCTGAAGGGGTTTACAATATTGATCCAGCCTTTATGCTCCTTCTTATTGTACCAAAATTTGGTAGGCAGGTTGACGGAGTATTCGTTTTCCATCAACTTGGTTTCCTGCATGAAGCTTTCGTTTTCGTTATTGAAAACGTCCTCCATGAGATTGGTGCGCAGCAGGCGGGTGATCCATACACCGGCCATCATCAGGGCAATGTATCCTAATGAGCTGGTCAGGATGTATAGAGAAGTTGCAAGCCCCGCTGACAATTGGAGCAATGGTGAGCTAAGGAAAAACAGAACGAAACCTATAGCTAAAGCTGTGTAAATCTTGGGCCAGGTAATCTTTTCATTTTTTACCCCTTTGGTTCCCAAACAGCTTAACGCCAGCAAAACCAAAGCAAATATTTTGGTGTAAAGGGTGTGGGAGAACAGGCTGGCCGTCCGTTCAAAATTTCCCAATATTTTATTGATGATCTCCAGTGTCCAGCCACGGTCTAAAAAGAACCCGTAACAGAACCAGTAAAAGTGCATCAGCATCAAAAGGATGCTTACAGCCCTCATAAAAGCCATAATCTTGGCTAAACCTCTTAAATCGTCTTCTCCTTGCATATTTCAATAAATTGAATTTTTGCAAGTGAATTTAGAGGCAATCGGAAGCAGTTGGCAGGATCTGTCTTTAGATGGCGGTGAAAGGCACTATTTGGCTTAGTAGAGCAAGAAAAATGGGTACAACCTTAGCTGTACCCATAATGGTAGTAATATTAAAAATGAAACTTACCTTCTGTTTTAAATCCCTTTGTCTTCTGTAAGGGGAGCTTTTCCAATTCAGCTTTTTCTCCTTTGCGGATATAGCGGTCGAAGATGGACTCATTATTTTTACCCTGGATATACTTTCCTGTTTTTCTTTCTAACCATCCGCTTATGACAACACCTACAAAGTTTTTGTAGTGATTTCGATTTGCCAATGGGCTTGAACCGTTAAAGTTCTCACGTGCATTTCCTGTAAGATTTGCCTGCGGATGTTTACTATGGTTGTATTTCCACCAAACGGATATTCTTAATTCTTCAAATCCTATGTCTTGCCATAGTACAACGGAAGGAAAACCAAATAGGTCAACAAATACGTGTCCGTCCTGTTGGGGCGGTGTTGTAGCATTTAACGTGATGAGGTTTTTATCCAATACTTCATTGATTGCTGCCACAAGAAGATTACGGTACGGATTAATTGCTTTCGATTCATCATAATCAGGCTGATTGAGATGATCGACCTTTAATTTTTCGACCTTTTCTTTTGATGGGGTAACACCGCTTTTGGAGGAATTGACAAAATGGTTCCAATTGTTGAAGCCAGCATTTTTTGCGGCTTTTTCTAATGCTTGGAGATAAGAGATATTCTCTTGTTTTTGGATGTCTTTGGCCTGACGTTTTAAGTAGTCATCAGTATGCCCATTGCTTTTGCGTTTCATATCTAAAAAAAATCCCGCTAAAAAATGTCACTCATCTACCATCTTCCGAAACGAGAAATTTGTTTCGATAATCGACGAAAAATAATTAACGGTACTGACACAGTTTTGCTCAGATGAGTGGCACGCTTCCGTTGTAAGCGTTTGACAAATATAAGTATAAAACAAGAATAAGATTGCTTTTATGTTACAAGATTATTTCTGACCTCTTTGGCGCTTTCTTTTCTTCTTCATCTTGTTGGCAAAATCCTGTTCTTCGTAATCTTCGCCCTGGGCTTCGGGAAGCAAACCACCCAATGCCTCAATCAAACCACCTTCATATTTCTCAGGGATAGGCTCTGTATTGAGGAAGTCGAATAAATGATGTGGTTTTTCCAAAGGCAGATCTTCGATATCTTTTGCGTGAGAGATTTTTGATTGAAGCTCGGGAGGCTCTTTTACTTCCGGTTGAATATTGTTATTCCAGTAGTCATTGAAAATGTTGGCTGAAAGTTCCTTTGCTAAACGGGAACCGTTCCAAACGGTTTTGGAATTGTGGTCTATAAATGTCATTCCATAAATACGCCCTGCATCATTCCTGCGTACTACTACGTTAATGCCCTGTTCTGCCAACTGTTTTTTAAAGCTCAATTCATCGCTGGTAGTTTTCAGAGCAATGGTAATGGCAGCCTTAATTGTTGGCTTTGTAGGGTGGTCTTTTAAAGCCTCTTTACTTTTAGCAAAATGCAATTCCAAAGCCGGAAGCCCTGCATTCTTTCCGAACAAAGAAGCCTTGAACGGATGTCCGGCTCTTTCGCTCTTTTCATTTAACGGGATATACAGTAACCCCCGCTGCATCTTGCCATGCAATTCGCCCTCCACTTTTTCGGTGGTAACGTTGAAAAGGGAAAGCAGAGCATTGTATTCTCCCAACGTCTGGTATTGGTAGTAATTCGGCAGGTGGCGAACTACTGAAGCAATCTGGCTCTTTACATCGCCTGCACGATAATCTACCGGACGGAAAATCTTCTCGTTCTGCTTATGCTCCTTATCAGTTGCAGGTATCAATCCGTGTTGCCGTTCAAGTTCACGGCATACATTCATAGACCGCATTTTCTCGAACTTATCCGAAATCTTTTTACCCTCTTCGTCCACACAAACCGATACGATATGGATATGGCTGCGGCCAATGTCGGTATGCTTGAATACTACAAAAGGTTGTTCCCCGTAGCCCATTTCCCGCATATACTGTTCTGCCATTTCCCGAAACTTGTCATCGCTAACTTTATCATTCGGGTCGGGATTGAGCGAAATATGCAACGTATGCTTTTCAGTATTGCGATTGGCGATGAGGTAAGGAGCAAAAGATTGGGCTAATTGTGCAACGGAGTAATGACCATTAGTGGTTTCAATTATCCTATTGGTAAACAAAATCTGCCCATTTTCATGTTCCACTTTGAGCTGATTGTACGCCAATGCTCCATACAAATTTCCGCTTCTGCCAATTTTCGCTATCATTTCTAAGGCTGTTTTTTCAGGTGTTTCGCTTCAAATTCTTCCGTTAGCTGGATGATTTTTTGGCATAGCATCGCCATTTCAGCCGTCTGTTTTTCCAATTTGTATAGAAATGCTGCCGCTTTTTTCTCGGAGAAATGCTTGTACAGCAGCTTTACAATCTGGTTATAATTCACGCCTACGGAGCGAAATTGACTGTGAAACGAAGTCAGTCGCATATAAAAATCAACTGTTCCTTTGTCAATCTTAACCGATTTCATTTCCTTACTGAACAGCAGGTAAATGATAAACTTCGCTTTATTGGACATTCCCGATGCTTCAAAAAGCGATAATAACCTGGCGTTTTCTTCATCTGTCAGACGAAAAACGTGACGGTGGATACTTGGATCACTTTTAGGTGTCCGTCCACCTTTATTCTGTTTTTTGTTATTGTTCTCATTCATCACAAATCCATTTTAATCCACACAAAAACCCTGACTTCGGAAGGTGTTTTCTGCCCCCTGCAAAGGGCAAGTTGTTTTGAGGCACGAACTCGGTTTCGAGTGCCTCAAAACACAACTTGCCGTGTTCCGGTGAACACAAAAATCCGCCCTGCGGGACGGATTATAGGTAGCAGGGAAAAACGGCTTGAAGCCGTCCTGCTTAGTGTCCATTTTTTCAAGATGCTTTTGCATAAACCTGTTAATAAAAATCATTTTACAAAGTAAGCCCCTCTTAAACAGAGTATTGACATGCGATACACGGACAAACACTGCCTTTGAATGCCAAACAATGCCACGATAATAAAAGCACCTATATATGTGCATTCCTTTGTACCTGTGAACCGATATAAGGGTGTAGATAGCTATGCAGGTAACAACGTAAATACACAATTACACATACAGAGAAATACAATTGTGCAGATGTAAAAAATTACAGACGGGAGTACCTACTTATGTGGCTACGCACATAAAGTTTTAAGCACGTATGTAATTAGGTAGGTTGGTAAAAACTTACATACCGATATAGATGCGTATTCGGGTATATAGACAGTTCGCTACACACTTGCGCACCTGACTATTTCTATACAGAGCTATGAATATAGGTGCAGTGCTAAGTAGCTAACTGCGGATATACGAACATAAGTAAATGGATATATAAATAATTAAAAACAGTAGCAATATGAATGCAAAACACAAAACAGTATTTATCGCCTTTTCTTCCCAAAAAGGTGGTGTCGGCAAAAGCACCTTTACAACACTTGTTGCAAGTACGATGCACTATCGGTTGGGCTACAATGTAGCCGTATTCGATGCGGATTTTCCGCAACACACCCTGATGAAAATGAAGACCAGGGATCTGGCAATGGTAATGGAAAACGAGGCTTTGAAAAAGCTGGCGTACAAGCAATTTACCACCATCAATAAAAAAGCTTATCCCATAATGCAGTACAAAGCCGATAGCGTATTGGATGCGGCACACGAATTTGTAAACGCTTCTTCCGTTCCGGTTGATATGGTATTCTTTGACCTGCCCGGAACCGTGAATACGCCCGGCATTCTGAAAGCATTGGCAGGAATGCACCACATTTTTACACCTATTACCGCTGACCGTGTAGTAATGGAGAGTACGCTCATTTTTACACAGCTTTTGCAGGACGTGATTATGAAAAAAGGGGAAACTGCCATACAAACCATTAACCTGTTTTGGAACCAAGTTGATGGCAGGGAAAGCACCCCCTTATATGACGTGTATAATCAGCTTATTGAACAATTGGGATTAAGCCTGATGCAGAGCCAAATTAAGAACAGCACAAGGTTTCGTAAAGAAAGCGAAGCGGATAGCAAAACCGTTTTCCGTTCTACCGTGATGCCTCCCGATGAACGTCTGATGAAAGCCTGTCAGTTAGACCTGTTCATAGATGAATTTTTAAAAATCATTCAATAATAGCCTTATGGAGAAAGATAATAAGAGAAAAGCCACGCCCGACATCAATGAAGAGTTGATGATGAACCTGATGGTTGATGGTGTAAAGAAAGAGGGCTTACAACTTCCGCCTGAACTATCCGAAGAACCTCAAAAGGAAGAGGTTAAAACTAATGAGTTGCCAAAAGATAAACCAACCGTTAAAGAAAAAAGCAGGGCGAAAAAGGTAAGTGATGCCGACTATGAAAGTATCTTTTTCAGAAGGCCGGACACCAATGCCCGTGATGGGAAGACGGTTTATATCCGACCGGATTTTCACGAAAAATTATCACGCATTGTACAAGTGATAGGCGAAGATAAAATAACCATTTACGGTTATTTAGACAATTTACTTGATTACCATTTTCAGGAATTTGGAGAGCAGATTACCAAGAGTTTCAATGACAAATACAAACCTATTTTATAAGCTATGGAAACAGTAATTGTAATATGCCTCCTGATTGTAATTGCCCTGCTTGTACAGGATAAGATTGTTATCAGGAAGAGATCTGAGCAAAAGCCGAAACAGGAGAAAGTAAATCCGAATCTTCCTGATATTATGGGGCAACCGAAGCCCGTAAGAAGCCTTTCAATGCCAAACACTGCCAATGAACGCCAAATCGAGGAAGTAGAGATAAACCCTGATAATTTAGACATTGAATACGACGAAAACGAAAACGTCAGCATTCAGATTCCGCAGGAAGAACTGGACGAAGTTTTCAGAAATACACCTGATTGGGAAGAAGAGGAAGAAGAATGGAACAGGTATGGGATAGCCAATGGCGATAACGGTTTTGCCCAGGGGGTTACCTTCGACGAACTAAGCTCCGTAGGTGCTTTGCTCCAAAAAGAGAATTTGGAACAGGCTCAAAAGGAAACAGCGGCAGCCATAGTTCAGAAATTACAGGGAACCGAATTATTCAGCCTACTGGAAAATTCCATAGAAGGTGCTTCCCGAAAAATTGCCGAGCTTTTGGATAGCACACTTTCATCTGGAAGCGACGACAGTTCTTCCACTTTGCGGAAAAGTGATTTGAGTGATTTTGACATCGGGGAGTTTGTCTGAAAAGACAGCTCCCTATGTTTTTAACGGTATAGCAAGCTGATAAAAATGACGTGGCTAATTAAATAGTACAGATATGATTACCAAAGACGACCCTGATTATATATTCGAGCAATATAAAGGACATACCATAGCCAGCCACAAGAACAATGTTGTTGGCAAAGACATTAATAATCTCATCATTGTTTATCGTTCAGATGAGTTCCCCAATCACGGATTTATCATTGGGCTTGATGATAGCAAGTTGTCCGGGGGCAGAAAGTCTGTACCACACAACATAGATGATGCAAGAGGCTACATTGATTGGGTAGTTGAAACTCGTCAGAAGCAGGCAGAAATAAAGTCTGAAAATAATATAGTTGATTCCAAAGCCTACGATTTACGTGTAAACAAAGGAATGTTGCCAACGATAGATATTACAGGGCATACATTCTATGTGGATATCCGTATGGATATGCTTCGACCAAAAGATGATTTCCTGTCAAAAGGTATTGTGTTCTCGGATATAGGTAACTATTATGATGAAGATAAAAGAACTTATACTATTCCATACAATCCGAAGACACATGAGTTTCAGGAGCCGGATTACCGCAATATCAAAGAGCTACCCAAAGATTTAATTGCTGTACGGTTTCCTTCTGAAAGACTGCTTGACAGGATTGGATGGAACAGGCACTACGGATTTGAACTAACACACGGATTGGAAAAGCAAGGTTTGAAATTACAGTTTGAAGCAAAGCAAATACCCTGGGAAAAAACCTTTCTTGTCGGGTTGATTAAAAGCAATCTGAAAACTGAAAAGAACCTGCAAAAAGCTGAAGATAAACAACAGCCAACCCAACAAAATAAAATTAAACAAAAGGGGCGAAAATTGTAAAATCGTAAAGTCGATAACCGAACGTCAAACTGTAAAAAGTTTGGCGTTTTTTTTATGCTGAAATGCTTATTGCAAAGCCACTCACCGCCAAACAATTCCTTTGACTGCCACTTTGTTAGACTGCCTCATATTCCGAAACACTTTTGTACCGAAAGCCCGCAAGGTGTGGGATAACAGTAACAAATTAATGTGTTTCAATTATGGAAAAACAAAGAAAAAAAGTGCTTCTGGCAGCGGCGGCAATGCTGTCAGGAATTGGTGTCTTCGCACAAGGAAACGGTTCGGCAGGAATCAACGAAGCTACCCAAATGGTAACCTCTTATTTCGATCCCGCCACTCAGCTCATCTACGCCATCGGTGCCGTAGTGGGGCTAATCGGAGGGGTTAAGGTGTACAACAAATTCAGTTCCGGCGACCCTGATACGAGTAAGACCGCAGCTTCGTGGTTCGGTGCCTGTATTTTTCTAATCGTTGCCGCTACCATCCTTCGTTCATTCTTCCTTTAATCCTTTGCCTTATGAGTAATTACAATATCAACAAAGGCATTGGGAGGACAGTGGAGTTTAAAGGGCTGAAAGCACAATACCTGTTCATGTTCGCTGGCGGATTGCTCGGTACGCTTATCCTGGTCATGATACTTTACATGGCCGGGGTTAACTCCTACATCTGCCTGTTCCTCGGAGCTGGTGGCGCTTCACTTATTGTGTGGCAAACCTTCTCCCTGAACAAAAAGTATGGAGAACACGGGTTAATGAAGATAGCAGCCAATAAGAGGCATCCCCGCTACATCATCTGTCGCAAGCCGGTACACCGCTACATAAAGTTCACCCGTAAATCGAATGCCGTATGAGAAATGTAGCAAAGACCACAACACTGGAGAGCAAGTTTCCGCTACTGGCAGTAGAAAACAATTGCATCCTTTCCAAAGATGCGGACATCACCGCCTGTTTTGAAGTGCGTTTACCGGAGCTGTTTACTGTAGCCTCAGCAGAATACGAAGCAATTCATTCTGCTTGGCATAAGGCCATTAAGACTTTGCCGGATTTTACGGTTATCCACAAACAGGATTGGTACATCAAAGAAAGCTACGCACCTGATATGGCGAAGGAAGACCAGAGCTTTCTCGCAAAGTCTTATCAACGCCATTTCAATGAACGACCGTTCCTTAACCACTATTCCTACCTGTTCCTGACTAAAACAACGAAAGAGCGTATGCGTATGCAGAGTAATTTCTCATCGCTATGTAAAGGTGTATTGATACCAAAGGAAATCAGGGATAAGGAAGCCATTCACCGTTTTATGGAAGCTGTTGCACAGTTTGAGCGTATCGTAAATGATAGCGGTTTTATCATGCTGCAACGTCTTACGGAAGAGGACATAATCGGTGCGGATGGGAAACAGGGATTGCTGGAACAGTACCTAACACTGTCAAGAGATGCCGGAACTCCGATGCAGGACATCGCATTGGGAGGTGAAGAAGTGCGTATCGGCAACAAAAGGTTATGCCTGCACACGCTTTCTGATACGGACGACCTGCCCGGAACAGTATCGGCAGATACCCGTTATGAGAAATTATCTACCGACCGCAGCGACTGCCGTTTATCATTCGCAGCACCTGTAGGATTGCTATTAAGCTGTAACCATATCTACAACCAATATTTGTTTTTAGATAACAGTGAAGACAACCTGCAAAAGTTTGAGAAGTCTGCAAGGAACATGCACTCGCTGGCTCGTTACAGCAGGGCAAACCAAATCAACAAAGAGTGGATTGAGCGTTACCTGAACGAAGCTCACTCTTTTGGGCTATCATCTATCCGGGCACATTTCAACATCATGGCGTGGTCTGAAGATCCGGGCGAACTCAAACAGCTAAAGAATGATAGCGGTAGTGCATTGGCACTGATGGAATGTAAACCAAGGCACAACACTACGGATGTTGCTACGCTCTATTGGGCAGGAATGCCCGGTAACGCAGGTGATTTTCCAAGTGAAGAAAGCTTTTACACGTTCATTGAACCTGCATTGTGCTTCTTTACGGAAGAAACGAATTATCACAATTCGCCATCACCGTTCGGCATCAAGATGGCCGACCGGCTAACGGGAAAGCCAATCCATTTGGATATTTCGGATTTGCCAATGAAGCGTGGGATCATCACGAACCGGAACAAGTTTATACTTGGCCCGTCGGGTTCTGGTAAATCATTCTTCACAAACCACATGGTGAGGCAATACTATGAGCAAGGCGCACACGTCCTGCTCGTAGATACAGGTAATTCCTATCAGGGATTGTGCGAACTCATTAAAGGCAAGACTAAAGGGGAAGACGGTGTGTACTTCACTTACACCGAAGACAATCCGATTGCCTTTAATCCATTCTATACCGATGATGGCGTATTCGACATCGAAAAGAGGGAGAGCATCAAAACCCTGATAATTACACTGTGGAAGCGTGACGATGAACCGCCTACCCGTTCAGAAGAGGTCGCATTATCCAATGCGGTGTCGGGATATATCGAGCGCATCAAGCAGGAAGATGTTTATCCGTCGTTCAATGGCTTCTATGAGTATGTACAGGGCGATTACCGGCAGGTGCTTGAAGAAAAACAGGTCAGGGAAAAAGACTTTGACATTGCGAACTTCCTCAACGTGCTTGAACCCTACTACAAAGGCGGAGAGTATGATTATCTGTTGAACTCAGATAAGCAATTAGACCTGCTTTCCAAACGCTTCATTGTGTTTGAAATTGATGCGATAAAAGACCACAAAATCCTCTTTCCCATAGTCACGATCATCATTATGGAGGTCTTCATCAACAAGATGCGGAGGCTGAAAGGTATCCGAAAACTCATACTGATTGAAGAAGCATGGAAGGCAATCGCCAAAGAAGGAATGGCAGAATACATAAAGTATTTGTTTAAAACCGTCAGGAAGTTTTTTGGTGAAGCCATCGTGGTAACGCAGGAAGTTGACGACATCATCCAGTCGCCCATTGTAAAAGAAAGTATCATCAACAATTCCGACTGCAAGATACTCTTAGACCAACGCAAGTATATGAACAAGTTCGATGATATACAGGCCATGTTGGGGCTAACGGATAAGGAAAAAGGACAGGTTCTTTCTATTAACATGAATAACGACCCAAGCCGATTGTACAAAGAGGTTTGGATTGGATTAGGCGGAACCCATTCCGCTGTTTATGCCACTGAAGTTAGTTTGGAGGAATACCTCGCATACACGACCGAAGAAACCGAAAAGATGGAAGTGATGCAGCTTGCCTCAGAACTGGACGGTAATGTAGAACTCGCCATTAAGCACATCGCTATCCAGCGGCGTGATAAATCAAATCAATAATCATTAACAATTTAAAATTCAAGAACAATGAAAAAAGTAATGTTACTGGTGTGTACGGCATTGATGCTTGCCGTAGCACCGTCAGCCAAAGCCCAATGGGTGGTAACCGATCCCGCTAACCTGGCTTCAGGTATTCTCAACAGTGCCAATGAAATCGTACAGACCTCTTCCACCGTGAGCAATGTAGTTAAAAACTTCAACGAAGTGAAGAAAGTGTACGAACAGGGAAAAGAGTATTACGATAAGCTGAAAGCGATCAACAACCTTGTGAAAGATGCCCGTAAGGTACAGCAAACAGTACTCCTGGTGGGTGATGTGTCCGAAATGTACGTGCAGAATTTCGGCAAGATGATGAACGACCCCAATTTTTCGCCACAGGAATTGACCGCAATCGGCAATGGGTATTCAGCACTGCTTAATGAAAGTACTGAATTGTTGAAGGAACTGAAACAGATTATTACCGCTTCAAGCCTATCGCTCAACGATAAGGAACGTATGGACATCATCGACCGTGTGTACAAAGAGGTTAAGGATTACCACAGCCTTGTAAGGTACTACACCACTAAGAATATTTCTGTAAGCTACCTGAGAGCGAAAAAGAAAAACGATGCCAAGAGAGTGCTTGAACTCTACGGAACTGCTAACCAAAAATACTGGTAAACTATGGAATGGGATAATCTTCACGAACTCCTGCGGTCGCTGTATGACGACATGATGCCGCTTGCCGGCGACATGGCGGCAGTGGCCAAAGGTCTGGCGGGATTGGGTGCGTTGTTCTATGTGGCATTAAAGGTTTGGCAGGCTTTAAGCCGTGCCGAACCTATTGATATGTTTCCGTTGCTACGTCCGTTTGCTTTGGGGCTTTGTATCATGTTTTTTCCAACCATCGTGTTAGGAACCATCAATGCGGTACTTAGCCCCGTGGTAACGGGAACCCATCAAATACTCGAAGACCAGGTACTCGACCTGCATGAATTACAGGAACAGAAAGACCGATTGGAATACGAAGCAATGGTCAGAAACCCCGAAACAGCCTATATGGTATCGGACGAAGAGTTCGATAAGAAACTGGATGAATTGGGCTGGTCGCCTTCCGACATCGGGACAATGGCAGGGATGTATATGGACAGGCAAGCCTACAAGATAGAAAAAGCCATAAAGGACTGGTTCCGGAATTTACTGGAAATACTTTTTCAGGCTGCGGCTTTGGTGATTGATACCATACGAACGTTTTTCCTGATTGTCCTTTCCATACTTGGGCCGATAGCTTTTGCCATTTCCGTCTGGGACGGTTTTCAGTCCACGCTCACGCAATGGCTCACGAGGTATATAAGTGTTTACCTGTGGCTTCCTGTTTCAGATCTGTTCAGCTCTATGTTGGCAAGAATACAATCTCTGATACTGGAAAGGGATATCGCAATGCTTGCCGATCCCACCTACATACCAGATACCTCCAACACGGTGTACATCATTTTTATGATTATCGGCATTATCGGATACTTCACAATACCGACTGTGACAGGCTGGGTAATCCAAGCCGGAGGTGCAGGAAACTTTACCCGAAACGTAAATCAAACGGCAATGAAAACCGGAAACATCGCCGGAGCCGGAGCAGGTTCCACAGTAGGGAATATCGGTGGCAAATTAATGGGGAAATAAAAACAATTAATCATTAAATAAAATGGAATTTAAAACGCTAAGAAATATAGAAAACAGCTTTCGGCAAATACGATTGTATGCCATTGTGTTTGCTGTTCTCTGCATTGGCGTGGTAGGATATGCCGTATGGCAGTCCTACCACTTTGCAGAGCAACAACGACAAAAAATCTATGTACTGGACAACGGCAAATCGTTGATGCTTGCTTTATCGCAAGATGCGAGTATCAACCGTCCTGTTGAAGCAAGGGAACACGTCAGACGTTTTCACGAACTGTTCTTTACGCTGGCTCCCGATAAGAACGCTATTGAAAACAATATGAAGAGAGCGTTCAACCTTGCCGACAAAAGTGCCTTTGACTATTACAAAGACCTTTCGGAAAAAGGTTATTACAACCGTATCATATCGGGGAACGTGCAGCAACGTATCGAGGTGGATAGTGTAGTATGCAATTTTGATACTTATCCTTATGCTGTTCGCACCTATGCCAAGCAATTCATCATTCGTTCCAGCAATGTGACCAGGCGCAACCTGGTTACGTCCTGCTTTCTTGTAAACTCAGTCCGTTCGGACAATAACCCGCAAGGTTTCAATATCGAAAAGTTTGCAGTAACAGAAAACAGGGATATAGAAGTCATCGACCGCTAAAAAACAATCTTATGGAAGCATTATCAGATTTAAACACGTTTGCGAAAATCCTTACCGATAAAGGATATAACGGTTATTTCCATACGCAGGGTGCGTATGCCGGAAAGTTGAAGGATAGCATCGGGGAATACCTCGAAAGCTGCCAAAAAGGTACAGATAGTTTGCCTAAACAGGATTTGTTGCTGACGGGATACCTGCAATGGTCGGGAGAAGACAAGCCACGTGTAGAATGCAGTATGTGGGTACAATATCTAAACGGCAAATTCTCTCTTAACAAAATGGAAGTCGCAAAGAAAGACCGCTTCGGGCAACTGCTCAAAAAATCGGAGCTGACAAGCCTCTCCACAATTACCGCACCTAAAGCAATGGATGCAATTGCTTCGGTCAATGATGAGCAGAAGCAAAAGGCAGGTCAAAGCCCTAAGCGTTTCAGGCTATAACAACACAAACATTATAGTATGAAAAAATTAAGAGCAAATATGGACAGGTACTTTGATCGGCTGGACGAACGCTGGCGGGCATTGCCGGTAAACAAACAGCACAGGTACACGCTATACTTTTTTACAGCCTATCTGCTTCTTACCGTAGGGGTCATTTTTAAAGTATGGTATGATACGGCTAAGTCTGATAACAGCATGGTTATCGAGCATATCGAAAACCCTGTCCTTCAAAAGAAAGAAAGTCCTGCACCCTTGCAGGATACATTACAAATTCTCAAAAATCAATTTTATGAAAGAAAATGAAAAAAGGGTCAGCATACTCGTTGAGGAGGGCGACCAAAGTAAAACATCCAGCCTGCTCGATGATAAAAAGAGCAATAAAGAAAGGCTTAAAAAGCCCTTGATATTCGGTTTAATGGGCATTGTATTCGTAGGCTGCATGTACCTGATTTTTAAACCGTCTTCCGATAAAAAGGAAATTCAAAACATCGGTTTAAACGATGCCGTGCCGCAAGCTACCGAAGCCGGAATGCAGGCTGACAAGCAAAAAGCTTATGAGCAGGAAATGCTGGAACAGAAGGACCAGGAAAAGCGAAATGCCCTGGCAACACTTTCAGATTACTGGAATACCGATGACAAAGACGCTTCGGCCGATGAGCAACCTGAAGAGGATGATAGTTTTGCTAATGGCGGTGGAAAAGGATACACAAGATCCGGCAATTCTACACTGAACAGCTACCGAAATGCACAAAGTACATTAGGTTCTTTTTATCAGGACGATAATGCTGAAACGGCTGAACTCCGCAGGCAATTGGATGAGCTGAAGGAAAAACTGGCAGAAAAAAATGTACCTGCCGGTGTAACCGTTGATGACCAACTGGCTTTGATGGAAAAATCATACCAGATGGCTGCAAAATATCTTCCGTCGGGAACAAACAATGGACAACCTGCCGCTACAGATAGTGCTGCCCGCAGTTCTTCGTCCAATACGCAGAAAGAATATTTTGTGGCATTCAGTCCTACAAGGAAAAAAGCAGTATCAGCTTTATACCGGGAGCCTACAGATAATGAGTTTTTAGCCAATTGGAGCGAAAACAGGAACAGAGGGTTTTATACTGCCGGCTCGGTAGAACAAGTGGCACAGCCCAAAAACAGCGTTAAAGCCTGCATACAGGAAACACAGACCATTATCGGTGAAAGCGGTGTCCGCCTTCGATTACTGGAGCCTGCTCAAACACCGAACCGTACTATTCCGCAGGGAACTATCCTAACCGCTATTGGCAAGTTTCAGGGTGGACGTTTACAACTAAAGGTTACTTCCATAGAACTGGACGGCAATATCATTCCCGTAGACATTACTATTTATGATCTTGATGGCCAGCAGGGTTTGTACGTGCCATACTCGCCGGAAATGAATGCTCTTACTGAAATGGCTGGTAATATGAGCCAGACTTCCGGCACAAGCCTTATGCTTACGCAATCAGCAGGACAGCAAATTGCCGCAGACCTTAGCCGTGGCGTTGTTCAAGGCATTTCAGGGTATTTCTCCAAAAAAGTAAGAACACCTAAAGTCACGCTGAAAGCGGGGCATCAGGTATTCCTCGTTTCCAAAAAATAATGTTGAACGCAAATAAATTCAAAAATGAAAAGTCTTTTTAAAACCTTTTTAGCATTAGCCCTGATAGTAGGCTTTGCTGTACAATCTCACGCACAGGATAGTGCAAAAAACCGACTTGCTTTAGGCAAGATTGAACCGTACCGAATGGAAGTTACCTACGATAAGACTTCCCATTTGATTTTCCCGACCGCTATCCGCTATGTGGATCTGGGCAGCGAATACCTGATAGCCGGAAAAGCAGAAGATGCAGAAAACGTATTACGTGTAAAAGCTTCGGTAAAGGAGTTTGAACCTGAAACCAACTTTTCTGTCATTACCAATGACGGACGCTTTTACAGCTTCAATGTACATTACAGTTCCTACCCTGAGGCTTTAAGTTATGATCTACTGACGATGCAAAAGTCAGTGGACAAAACAAAGGGGAACGATGTGCTTTTTGAAGAGCTGGGCAACAATTCTCCCTCACTGGCTGGCTTACTCCTGGAAACCATCCACAAAAAGGATAAACGTATTGTGAAGCATATCGGGGCCAAAAGTTTCGGCATTCAATTTACCCTGAAAGGTATTTACATCCACAATGGTAAATACTATTTCCATACGGAATTAAGAAACCGCACCAATGTTCCTTTTCAGATTGACTTCATCAATTTCAAAGTAGTGGACAAGAAAGTAGCCAAGCGTACAGTAATACAGGAACGACCATTGCAGCCACTACGCACCTACAAACCGTTGAATGAAATTGGCGGTAAAACGACCGAACAAAATGTTTTTCTTTTAGACCAGTTTACCATTGCCGATGACAAGGTGCTACTGATTGAGATATTCGAGAAGAACGGCGGTAGGCATCAAACGCTTCAGGTAGAAAACTCGGACTTGATAAAAGCCAGGTTGATAAACGATATGCACCTGAAATTCTAATAACCTTAAAAAAGCGATAGCAATAAAATGAAAAAATATATCTATACCGTGATGCTCGTTTTAATGGGCATCACAATGGCGCAGGCACAACGAATGCTGCCTAAACAGAAAGGATTGGAAATAAGCACCGGCATATTATCCGATAATAAGATTGGTAATGATTATTACATCAGTGCAGCAATGACCGTGAACGGTAAAAATGGTAATTACCAGCTTTGGGCTTTGGAATATACCCACCAATACCACGAGTATAAAGACCTCCGCATACCACAGGAAAGCTACTCAGCCGAGGGCGGTTACAGCTTCTTCCTGTTAGGAGATGCCCGTAAGAACATTACACTGAACTTCGGTATAACTGGTGTAGTCGGTTACGAAAGCATCAACCGTGGCGAAGCAATGCTATATGATGGGGCGAAAATATTAACTGAGGACAATTTTATCTACGGAGCTGGCGGACGGCTCACTTTTGAAACCTTCCTGTCAGACCGATTTGTGTTAGTCCTGCAAGGCCGTACAAAAGTTCTTTGGGGTACTGACCTGGAACAGTTCAGACCGTCCGCAGGTGTGGGATTAAGGTTTAACTTTTAAAACATAAAACAATGATAGCAATATTCAATAAATTCAAAATAGGATTACTGCCAGTATATGTATTGCTGGCAATCCTCACAGCTTCTTTTACATTGGTGTCTTGTAACAAAGATGATGAACTTGAAATACAGAACGACTTTCCGTTTGATGTAAAAGTCATGCCCGTGCCAAACGATGTCGCCAACGGACAGACGGTAGAGATTCGCATTACCATACAGCGAACGGGAAATTATAGCAACACGCAATATTTCCTTCGCTACTTCCAGTTTGACGGACAAGGTACGCTTAGGTATTACGATGAGCCGCCGTACCTGCCTAATGATCTGTACGAGTTACCAACCGAGCAGTTCCGTTTGTACTATACCTCGGCATCTGCCGTATCACAATCCTTTGAGGTTTGGATTTCGGATAACTTCGGGAACGAAAAGCAATTAAGCTTTCAATTTAATAGTAGTGATTAATAAAAAAGAAGTCCTGCCACACAAGGCAGGATTTCCTTTTTTAGATGCGTCTAAACAAATATTTTTCGTAAATTCCGAGTGTTTAAATAAAGTAGTTTTGTTATGGTTGCATCATTAGTTATAGGGATAATATTTTTGGTTGCAGGCTTGGGACTTCGTTACTGGATTAACCGCAGAAAGTTTTACAGGCGCAGCCCTATGGGAGCAGAGGGGTTTTCATCTTATGAAAGTTCGGTTTTCATTAAATTGATTGAAAAGGTTGGTAAATGGATAGCTTATGCCTTGATTATATTCGGGCTGTTATCGCTATGGGTTTATTCCCGTGAGAAAAATGACAAAGAAAAACAAGAAGTGAAAACCGAACAGCCAGCTTCACACAGATAGCTTGTCTTCCAAAATAATTATTACAAAATCGGATAGCTCAAAAGGTTGTCCGATTTTTTTATTCTCCAACCTGGTAACAAGCCAAACACTGCCTTTCAACGCCAATCGCTACAGCATTGTTCAGCCTCTTAGAAAGCGTTGATAAATTAGACTTCCACGGAAAAAATGAGCAAACTATGGAAGTAATCGCAATACAGAAATCCACTTTGGAGGGAATGAAAAACGAGCTGAAGGAGCTTTTGGAATTGACTGAAAACGCTACCCAAAAATATGCTCCCATTTTCAAAGAGGAAAAGTGGTTGGATAACCAGGAGGTGTGCTTGATGATGAACATTACCAAACGGACTTTACAGACTTATAAGGATAAAGGCTTGCTGCCATATTCAAGATTGAACCGAAAAAACTATTATAAACTGTCGGACGTACAGGCTTTGCTCAAAGCCGGTCAGCCGTATAAATCAAACGAAGATGGAGTTATTGACCAATGACGATGAAGAGATCATGGCGCATCAGGAAATGATATTGCTATTGAAAACCCGTATCGGTGAAATACTAAAACATTATCGGCCAGTGATGAATGGAGAAATATATCTATCCGGTCAGGATGTGTGTGAACTTTTGCATATCAGCAAACGTACACTCCAGCAATATCGTGATGATAAAATACTTCCCTATATACAGATTGGCGGTAAAATAATTTTCAAACAATCTGATATCATCGCTACACTGGAACAGAATTATGTATCGGTTAGTTTATAACATCCTTGATGAGAGTGACGGTGAAAGTGTGATTGTGTATAAGTAGGGAGTTTAGTATCTTTGTAGCAACATATAGAAAAATCTTAAAGTGTTTTTGCTTTAAGTCCCACATTGAAAACTGGTAATTTTTAAGACAACGGGACAGATAAGTAAGAACGCTCATGCCATAGGCGTGGGCGCTCGCTTATTCGTTGTCGGGTATACCAGTACCTCAATGTCGGTAAGTTGTAGTGGCCTGCGCCTTCCTTTTTATATAGTTAGGTGTCCCACTAAATAAAAACCGAATTATTATGGACACTGAAAATAATACATATCCAACCTTACAATTTCCTGCTTCAGAACTATCGGCTTTTTCAGTTGCGACTAACTTCTTTTCCATTTCTCTTAAAAACGGAGAGGTAATCCACTTTACACCTGACGATATGGAAGCGTTTTACAACTGGCTTATAAAGCAGGGTGTAAGAGATATACGAAATGATATATTAGAAGAGAAAAGAACATCTGTTGCTGTAAAATCTGTTGGAGGATGGAAGGGATTGTTCCAACGTAAAAGAAGATAAAATGAATACAATGCAAATAATACGGGTCGCTTTAATCGACGACCACGATTTACTCAGGGATGGAATTTGTAAGTTTCTTGAAAGCTTTGGTTTTCAAACCGTATTTGAAGCCGAAAACGGAAAGGTGGCATTAGATGAAATGCAAAAGGTTGAGGTATTGCCTGATGTTTGCATTGTTGATATAAATATGCCGGTTATGGACGGTTTTGAAACCACAAAGGCACTAAACGCTGATTATCCCAATGTCAAAATTTTAGCGTTCAGCGTGAATGATGATGAGAAAGACGTGCTAAAAATGCTGAAAAACGGTGCTGCCGGATATATATTAAAGGGGGCAGATCCTGGAGAGCTGAGGAAAGCAATCGAAGTTGTGTATAGCGGTGGAAAATATTTCAGTGCCGGAATTAGCAAGATAGCAGAAAGATTCTTCAAGAATTGATTTCCATACATTACAATCCGCTTCGTTTACCAAAAACGGGTTTTAACTTGTCCCAAAAATGCTGTTCCAGAATTTCAACTATGAACCGCTCTACCACTTCCTCATTGTCGGACACCACTTCAAATGCCGACACTTTAAGTTTATAATCCAAGCAATTATCCCATTTGCAAAGATGTAAGCTGTAAACCCTTGTGCCTTCAGTACCAAGATGGTTTTTTATTCGTGTTTTAAAATCAGTTGTAGAACTGCCAACATACAGCACTTTGGATGGTGTTTTATTATACCGGGATAAATTGACACGATCCTTATTCTTTGTTTTGGTCTTATTAATGGTATGGTAGCCCTCAAAATGTTCAATCAATTTCTTCAGGCTTGTCGGGGATTGAACCTGAATAATATAAATAAGCGGATAATTGCTTTTGGGAATTTTGTGCAAGTGAGCTTTGAGCGTCATCTTATCTCTGAACTCTGAGGAATGAAAAGTTATTTCTTGGAACGGTCGTACCGTGATTTTTGAAATCTGCTTCACTAAATTAAGTGCGAATATTTCGGACTGCTTTACAATGGCTTTGGTATCAACTATCATCATGTAATATTAAATTTCAAATATACAAAATGGGATAGTGTACCTTAAACAAACGATAAGCCTTTCCAATAAGCGGCGTTCTTTTGCTTCTTTTCTTAGGTCGCCAATGTGGTAAGAAAAGAAGTTCCCTAAAACAACGAAAGGGATAATGAATATCCCTCAAATAATGCCGCAACCTGTTTGGTAAAATGTGTCGGAAGGAATGGTGCGTGGGTATCCCATTTTGGCAAAGGGGTTGCACCGCTTTGATGCAAAAAGACTGCCCCGACCATCGGGAGGGAGTGTCTTTTTGCCGCCCGATTTTCCAATCAGGCGACTTTTATAGGGTGGGTGCGGAAATCCTTCAGGTTGTGAAAAAATCCCCTGTATGGTGTCAATCCGTTACGGAACAAACCCCATAACAGGGAGCAACCCATCTGCACCAAAGATGAATTGATAAACAAATCCTGCTTTTCCAACGCTTCAGCAAGGGAACAGCTTGGCGTATCATCTTCCAGTTCGGATTGTTTGAGCAATTCGCCAAATTCATCCGTAACCATTGGCAGGCTTGCCACCGTTTCGTATTTCTCGGACTTGGGTTGCTGTATAGTTCCTATTGTAGATAGTATAGCTTGTCCTGTATGTTGGCTGTTGCCAAAGTCCAGCCAATAGCGTGGGCGGTTGGAATAGGCTTTGCCGTTGTTCAATCCGTTTAATATGTCCGCAATCTCAAACCTTGCTTGTACGCTGTCCACACAAGAAATATAAATACTTGCTCCTGCGTTTTCGGGCAACCTTTCCTTACTATCTTTTTCAAATTTCCTTGCTTCGGCTTTCCAGTTCGTACCTGCCCAACGGTTGATACGGTTGATAATGGCAACGGACTTGTACAACCCGACCTCGCATTCAGCGAAACGCTGTCTGCCTAAATTGGCTTGGGTAATAACATCGTCATCCCAAAGACGTATAAATAATCCTGCGTGTCCTAACTCGATCAGGCTATGGTTCATTTCAAGCAAAGCGGTCATTACTTTTGAGCCTGTGCCACCTGCCCCGATTACGTTTACCGTTATCGGGTTGGTTGGATTTATCAAATAGCTGTCCGTAAAATGGACTTTTAAAATTTCTGTGTTCATTACAATATCGTTTTTATGGTCTTGTTTGTCTTTTTCAATACTTCTTTAGGAAAGGCTTTACCTGTGCTGATAAGGTCTTTCCAAAGGCTTACACAATTCCCTTTTATGGGGTTGTGTTCGTTTACCAAGTGGCTGAAATAGCTATTGAAAAAATAGCTTTGCCACGCCTGTATAAATTCTTCCACCGAAGCCGAATTTTTGATGTTCACATCTACATTTCCCATACATACGTGTCCATCCTCGTACACGTTGAAAAACGGAGCGTGAAACAATGCGGTTTTTTCGGTAGGTCTGCGGTCTTTATCAAGGGCAAAAACAACAAGGCTCTGCTTGCTTGCATACCAAAGCATTGCAGGTACTTCCGCCGTGCCGTTTGGTATTTCAAGACTTTCCGTAAAGTACATTTTGGTTTTTCGTGCTTTGGTGTACCAAAGTACCGTACCGTTTTCACTCGGATTAATGTGCAGGACGTTGGTAGGTAGAATGCCGTTAGATTTTAAAAATGCCTTACTCTTTTCCTTTTCCGTATTAAGTGCTTTTGCCAATACTTTGGCTTCTCGTTCGGTCAAAGGATGGGCGTTGATTGGATTACCGTTCTTATCCATATCAAAATGCTCCACATAGGTGGCTTTACTACTTCCTTTGGTTTGGTAGAAAACCAAAGCCGATAAGGGGTGGTAGAGTGTTCCAAAGTCTTGTGTTATATCTTTCATTGCTTGCTGTTTCTAATAGTTATCCAGTATGTATATCAATTCCTCAATTAAGGAAAAAACACGGTTTTCAAATTCAAGGGTATTGGCGGTAATATCACTACCATCAAACCGTTTCACAATGGTGGGTTCTTCCATTTGTCCGTATTCCTGCAACTCGGTGTTAACGCTGTCGAAAAGTGTTTGAAACAAAATGCCTTTTGCATCGGCACAAAAAGAAACATACTTTTCCATCCCTATAATGTTTTCCATATCTTCCTCGTTAGCTTCTCCGTTTGGCAGGGCATTGCGGTTTATGGTGGCAGTCGGGAATTGTCCATACAGGGCAAAGGCTTCGCTTGCCAGTTTGTAACAATCTTGGTCAAAGCTGTCTTTGATTTTAAAGGCATTTAAACGCTCTTTAAATCGGCTCAAATTCTGCCCGTTGTAAATCTTCTGCTCCATTCGTTCGCCTATCTGCTCTGCTTGCCTAATCTCGTTTAAATAGGTTGGCGTGTCCTCGTTCTCATCATCGCATACAATCCACTCCGTTACCATTTCATACATCCAATACAGGAAACTGCTTTCCTGCCGATAATAAGGAACATCTGCAATGTGGTACAGGTAGGCACACACGGACTGCAATAGCTGTACGGCTTGCTTACGGTTAGGGTTCTTGGATAGCCGGTACAATGGCACTACAGGAATATAATACAGGGTTGCACCTGTACTGTACCGTTCCTCGCTTACGAAATACGTTTTCTTACTATCCTGTATCAAACGTATTTCTTCCCAATCACGAAACTTTTTCCTTAACTGTTCTTCTGTATCATCCAAAGCCAAAGCGATATTGTAGGGATAGCCGTATTGCCTGGACTGTATAGGTTGTATGCCGTAATGTCCTGCAAGTTTGGAAAGGGACTGGTAAAAATCCCTTTCCGTTTTTTCAGATTTCTTACAAGCCTGTGCCGTTTCCGCTTCTTGCAGTTTCGGGAGGAATGAACATCTTAGAAAACCATTGGTAGCATGGCTATCGGTACGGCTTTCAATTTGTCTTTCCGTATCTCGTTTGCGTCCTTTGGTCTTTGCATCCAGTCTGCGAACTCGCCCAACTGTTTGTGCAAAGTCCGCTGTTTGGGTTGCTGTGGGGTTTTGATAGTACCCGATATGATGTTGCGTTGCATAGTTCATCGTTTTTGCTTTTTGGTTTAACCTTTAGTTCCCATTACACTCTCAAATCGGTACTGTACTGTATCGTCACGGATAACAGGGGCAGATACTTTTGCGGTGGTCAGTATAGGGTAAGAATTTGCATAGAAATTCATCACGGCTTCCACGCTCCATTTTGGTTCGGGGTCGGTCAGTTTTATTTGCTGTCCTTTATCGTTAAGTATAAATACTCTTTCTAATTGCGTTGCTAATAACATGGTTTCTGAATTTTGGCGTTAAACAATCTGTTCCTGTTCTGCTCCGAAAAGGCTCGGTGTTGAAAATTTTGCGGATAGTTCGCCCTTGCGTTTACGTATCTCGTCTGCTTTTTCGGGAAACTCTGTTATATCGGGTACTTTCATCCACGCATCACGGAACTTGCCCTCTTTCTCCAGTTCTTCAGCCTTTGCCATTCCATCTTTGAATTTTTTGTCTTTGGCTTCCTGCTCTTTCTTCTGCTTATCGGCTTTCTCTTTCTCCATTGCGGAATTTTTTTTGGCTTCTTCCAATTGTTTCATAAATGCTTCCATATCCACCATTAAGCCCGAAGCCTTTTGTATAGGCGTGGTTATCTGCTCAAAAAATCCCTCGTCAAAGTCCTGCGGAATGGCGTTAAAGGTCAAAGGGGGGATTAGGTTTTTTGCGTTATCTCCGCACCCTTCGTTATTGAGCAAAACCGATACAATAAGGTTACTGTCATTGCCTTTTGCTATTGTCAGTTGCAGATTACCTGTAAAATCCAACTGTGCTATCTGATTGAAAAAATTTGCGTTCATCGTTCTTAAATTTTAATTGTCGTCTAATCTTTTTTTGATTGCTGTCAGTTTCTCGTACATATCCGTCCAGTAGGCTTTTTGCCGTTTGTCAAACTCGGAGAAACTTTTATCCTCGTGTCGGTATTCTTTATATTGCCTCGCCATTTTTATGGCTTCTCTAAGGTTTGTTACCTCAATAGGGCAACCGTTCAAATCTGTTACTTGCATCATATTATGAGGTTATTTTTCAGCGGTATAAACTCCATTTTCATAGTAGCCTATCAGCCGTTCCCAAAGCCGTATTAAGCTGTCTGTATCTACATAGAAATACTCGCTTCTACTGCAATAAATGATGTATATGGCTTCATCCTTATGCCCAGTTTCAATGCTTTTATCTTTAGCCATATTTTTCGCTTCGTCTATTGATTTTGATTTCATAGCCATATTTTTTAGTAGGCTACCACCGTTTAAGGCGGTAGCCTTTAGTTGTTTAATTAAGGTTTAGAATTTCTGCTCCGTCTGTTGCAAATGAGGTGCATAGTTCAAAAGCCTTTTGAGTCTTTAACTGTGCAGTGCCACCCATTACAATACTCTGCAACTTGGCTTCATCATTCTTATAGTTGCGTACATTCTGATAGTAGCCTGTAACAGCGTTGTAAGCCCCGAACAATGTGCCTTTAGTGGTGTCCATTTGCTGTGTATCACTTATCATTGCGTATGCAAAGGCATCCTCTACGGTATTTTTGAACAGCGTGGAAACTTCATCCTCTGCACCTTTTTTCAGCAAATCAAATGTTTCCTTATTCGGGCAAAGTGCCAATTGGATTAGCTTTCTAACTTCTCTGTCTGTTACTTTTACCTTCGCCCACTCATTGAAAATGCCTTCTAACTGGTTGCTTAGTGTGTTTGCCAAGCCCATAACCTTGTGAGCGTTTTCCAAACGTTGTTTTGCTCCCGAAGTGTGCTTGATGCGTACAACATTGCTCATATTGCGAAGCGAAGCGTTAAGGGTATTTTGGCATACAATCCTGATAGGTGTAAATGCTGCGGTAATGCTTCCGCTACCATCGTGCGAAGTCGTGAGGAAGATATATTTCTCTGTTACGTCATCGCCATTGCCTACACGGATATAGTCAGGAAGTTTTGCGGTTATGAATATGCGTTCTCCGTTGCCTAATGCCCCTGCGGTTCCGTACAGAATACCCTCGCCACCGCCTACAATAGCATCGAAGAAATTGAAGGCTTCACGGTTCTGTACAATGTGATAGTCTTTGCCCACCACACCCAATACAGCATTGTTGTCGGTGCGTATGTTGGCGAAATAGTTGGGTACTTCAAGTTCACTACTGCCTATCTCGATACCGTTAGCCGTTTCGATTATGCCTGAACCTTTGGTAAACAGGGGGGATTTTACTACCTCATAATCTAACCCTGCGTATTTGATAGCTTCCTCGCTTGTCGGGTATTGCTCCACGATTTGCCCCAAACCGTGCCATGCTTTTTGTTGTACGCTAAAGAATGAATAACGTCCTGTTCTCTCGTTGAAATTGATATTATGTGCCATGATATTAATATTTAAAATGTTTGAAATTTGAATGAATAGTTGTTGTCAAAATGGTAGGTCATCTTCTACTGGCTGTGGCACTACCTTGTTACTTTCTACCTTTGCAGTAGCTTGTACGGTTTCTGCTCTTTTGCCACCTCCGTGCAGTTTGATGTTTGAGGTATGGAAATTCAGCCCTGCGTGTGCTTCTCCATCATTGCCAGTCCACGCCCTTGCACTTACCCTGCCTGTCAGCTCTACCAATGTGCCTTTGGTGAGTATCTTCGCTACGTTGGGGCTTATCCAGTATGAGCAGTCGAAGTAGGTTGTTTGCTCTATGCGTTCGCCCTGTTTGTTACGGTAGCTGTCGTTGGTCGCTATCGAAAAGTTTACTACTTGTTTGTCCTGTGACGTTGTGCGTACTTCCGCATCCCTTGTCAGTCTTCCTGTGATGTTCATGTTTTCTACTTTTTTGCGTTATGAAATTTGTTCTGATTTGATTTTTTTAGATTTATTCGGTAATGAGAGGAGGTGCTGAAGTTTCGTTTCACTCTGTTACCGTTTCCAATGCTGTATTTTTCCATTACTGACATTTTTTTTATTCGTCTAAAGAGCCGGAGTATGCTTTGTTTCGTTTCACGAGCATAAAAGGTTAGTGTTTAGCAGGAACAAGGTTTTGCCAAACAAATACGACCCGCATGGGTGGAGATTTTTTGGCAAACCCAAGGGGCATGACCTTGTTCCTGGGTTAAGAACACGATCATACCTTTGCTCTTGAAATGGAACAAAAGCGGCATACTGGCTCTTGAATAAAAACTATGTGGAAGCAGGTGGAAAAGGCATTAGGAAGCGGTCCCGTGTGATTACAAAATCTGCATTCAGTTGTAACAGAATTTTTTAAAGACCTTTTATTGTTTCAAAGTATCGTGGCCTGGGAAGCCACGTAAACGATACTGAAAATGTAGTTGAGCAGCAGAAGGGAAGATTTTTGTATGGTTTATCAATACATCCTGTCAAAGCTCTTTTATGGCAGAGGGTGTGTGCAGGAGAAATAAATGTGCTTTAAGGGTTAAGTATGGGCATAAAAAAAGCAGGACTTAATCCTGCTTCGATTTGTAAGTAAATAATAATTTTAAACAAGAACCTCTTCTTCCATTTCAATAAATGCAGCTTCCATTCCGGCGAATTTATGTGATACTAAATCCATGTCCTTACTGATTTTCTGACTTGTGATCTTGGCATAAATCTGTGTGGTGGAAATATTTTTATGCCCCATCATTTTGCTAAGGCTTTCAAGTGGCACACCTTCGGTCAGGAACATGGTAGCAAATGTGTGACGTGCAGTATGGAAGGTTACTTTCTGTTCTGTAATAATTTCCGCTTCCTCTATCAATTTCTTTACATGACTATTGCAGGTTGCATTGGAAGGAACCGGAAAAACATACTCATTGCGTGTAACGCCCCTGTATTTCTCAATAATACGTTTCGGAATTTCCAATAGGCGGACGTTTGAAGCAACGTCTGATTTTTTCCTCCTGCTAATGATCCATTGGTGGCCGTCAAAGAAGGACTGTATGTTGCTCCATTTCAGCTTTTGAATATCAATATAAGAAAGCCCTGTAAAGCAACTGAAAATAAAGAGGTCTTTTACAAGTTCGTATTTGGACTTGGACGGTTTTAGAAGCATTAACCTTTCTACATCCTCTTTTAAAAGATAGCTGCGATCAGTTTCTTCCATGCTGATTTCATAATCTTCAAAAGGGTTTTGTCGAATCAAGCCTTTTTTAATTGCCAGTTCCGCCAAAGCAATAACCGGCATGGTATAAACCCAAACCGTGTTATGTGTACATTCCTTATCTATGCGCAGAAAGAAATCGAACTCCCGGATAAAGTCTGAGGTAAGTTCCCGAAACGCCATATCCTCCCTGTGATAGCGTTCCCTAATAAATTCGGACAGATGATTGTAAACGGTCTTGTATTTATTGTAGGTGTTTTGAGAACGTTTGCCCTTGCTGACCATTCTTTCAAAATCCTCATTCTGGTCTTTAAACACTTTAAGGATGGCATCATCCATTACACCAACTCCCAAAAATGATAGTTTTACTTTTTGTGCAGTTGCAAAGCCTTCATCTTTGAGCATATCATCGTAAATCTTATTGATACGCACCCGTATATTGTCCAATTTAAGATTGGTACTCAGCGCCTGCGCACTTTTGCCCAAAACCCTTCCGTGTTTTAAATCCCAATTATTGGGGTTGATGTCCAGTTTGGTACTAAAGGATTTTGGTGTTCCGTCAATAGTGATACGCCCCATAACAGGGACGTTCCCGTTCTTCTTAGGTTCATTCTTCTTCAGGTAGAAAAGCAGTTTGAACGTGGATCTTTTCTCTTGTTCCATAACTCAATTGTTTAACGTTTAAAATTAACTTTTATTGAGTTACAAGGGAATATGAAAAGCGATGCAAATGACTGAAATATAGATTGTTATATATCATTCGGTTAGTTGTATTCAGTAACGATTTAGTAACCTAACCTTGTCATTTTAAGCCCAAAACTTGTCGGACACCTACTTCCAAATTTTGCCTCACGTTTTATAAACCACTGTATATGAACGGTCTTAACCGTTTTGCTTATTTTTGCTTTCTTCTAATATTTTTTAAAAAAAAGTATTAAATCCTGCTCAACGTCGAAAAATGGTTGCTGGAGTGGTTTCTGATTATCGAATTCCCCTTCCCAGAGCATGTCATGTATCACTGCTGAGTACATCCGTGTGGTATTATAAAAATGTTCGTAAGAACGATGCCCCACTACGGCAGCGCATACGGAATATTGCGGAGACGCGGTTTCGCTACGGTATCGAGCGGATTGTTGTTTTACTAAAAAGGGAGGGCTGGAAAGACAACCATATGCGTGTTTACCGTATATACAAAGAAGAGGGCTTGAATCTGCGTGTGAAGCGCCCTAGGCGTTGCCGGGCTGCTTCACACTGCTCCGAGCGGCCTGTTTTTTCCAGTTTACATGAATGTTGGAGTATGGATTTTGTGGCAGATGCGCTGTTCGGTGGCCGAAAGATCCGTTGCTTAACTATAGTCGTTAACTATAGCCGTAAATGCATGGCGATTCAAGTGGGACAAGGGTTAAAAGGAGGCGACGCAGATGCCGTTTTGGAGGAACTTCGTCTATTAGAGGGCATAAAGCCGAAAAAGATTCAGGTAGATAACGGATCGGAATTTATTTCTAAAGAAGCCGACAGGTGGGCATATGAACATCAAGTTGAACTAATTTTCTCTAGACCGGGAAAACCCACAGATAATCCGTACATTGAGTCTTTCAATGGGAGCTTCCGGGATTAGTGCCTAAACGCACACTGGTTTCTTTCAATGGAAGATGCCAAAGAGAAAATAGAAGTCTGGAGAGAGGAGTACAACACCTTCAGGCCGCAAAGTTTCATTGGAAATTTAACGCCGGAAATGTTCATAGAAAAACAGGTCAAAACAGCCCATTTTTCTATTTTAGAAGACTCCTAAAAATGGGGAGGGGTCATTTTTGGGGCGGGTTACAATAACAGCAGTAAAACCACCGAAATTTATACCCTCGTCATTACCAAAAGTTTGCAAAAAATAAAAAGTCCATTTTATGATTTAAAAAAGAAAAAATTGTATTTTTATCTATAAAAAATCCTCACGTTTATGAGACAAAGCCAACTAATTTTGGTTGGATTTGCGACACTTTGTGAGGGGTATAAATGAGTTAGCAGTAACCTTAACGAACAACACAATGGAACAAAAATATATTAATGGACAACAACTTTCTGACTTTGTAGAAACGCATAAATTAATGAATCAATACTCAATTGTTCATTTTAATGCAATTGTGACAATTACAACAGCTAACAATAAAATTACAAATCGTCAAATGGAGGTAATGATTTCATTTGATAACTTCAATTGTTTAGGACAAGTGACGCTAATGGAAAGTGATATAGACCCAAAACTATATCAAACAATTTTTGAAGCCAACTGGCAGAAAATGGAACATATTGAAAATGAATATTTACTCATAACAGATGTACACAAGAAAAACCCAACAATTGGAAGCTACAGCGTTAAAATAATTCCACTTAACAAAACACGAGATTAGTTATGGCATATACTTCACCGCTTTTCCAAAGTTCATTTGACCTTTTTTCTCATTCTATTGAACATTTTAATATGGGAACAGAGAGAGATAGAAAGTTTGTAATTCTTCATCTTGCCAATGCTGTTGAATTAATTTTTAAGGATTTAATGTTAGACTTAGGACTTTCTATCTACAAAAATCCAAAAGAAACAGTAACCATTACAGGTGCAATAGAAACTTTATCGAAAGAAAAAAGCATTAAAATTCCACATTTAAACAAATTAGAATTACTAATCGATGAAAGAAATGCTTTACAGCACAGATATGGCTTTCCAAATGAATTAACCACAATTTTCTATATGGAAGCCACATACGACTTTTTCAAAGAGTTTTTAAAAGAAAACTACAATTTAGATATTGAAAAAGTCTTAGAAGATTTTTTAGAAGAAGATGATTTAGCAATATTTAAACTTCGCTCTGTAACAACGCAAACAGAATTAGATAAGCTTAACAAACTAACTAAGGTTCACCCAGTTGGAGCTCTATTATCTGCATATGCTTATATGGAAGGACAAACTAATGAAATTAGAGAATTGATTTTGAGTCAAGCGACAGGCGAAGAACGTGATTATCGTATGTCAATTTTTAGATTTTTCAATCCAGATAACGTTTCACGTCTGATGAATGAATACGAAGTCGAAATTGACGAGAAAACAAGAAAGAAACTATTTGACTTTAGAAATGTGAGAAATCAAGTTGCACACGGAAGAGAAACTGTTGACAGCAAACAAGTGATTGAATTTATTAATATGGTCAAAGATTTAGAACCTAAATTTAACGAACTGAAAGAAAAGGTTGAAAAAAATCCACGACTTTTAATAGAAAAAGAAAAGGCAAGAATAAGCGAAAGAAATACCGAAAATGAACAATAAAAAGGCTACTGCTAACAGCCGTTTTGCAAAAGCGGGGGTTTCGTGCTTCTATGAAAGTGAAGTGCTAAATTCAAGCTTTGTGCATCTAATGAAGTTTAGTGCTAAAAATCCCCGCCTTCGCAAAGCGGCAAACCGTTGTGCGTCAGCTTAGAAAACCGAAACCGAGAAAGAAAATCAATATTAAATGGGTTCAAAAAACATTCACTTAGAACCGTTCGACAAAGGAACAATAACCAAACTTGAAATCTTTGAAGATTATGCTCAAGCTTGGATTCCGACCTTTGTAATGCAATCTGCCAAAGAAATTCACATTTTTGACCTTTTCTCAGGTCCAGGATACGACTCAAAAAATATTCCAGGAAGTCCAATTCGTCTTCTGGAAAAGATTAATGAACATTTGGGGATCATAATGTCTAAAAAGACAAAGATTGTTTTACACTTGAATGAATTTGAACCTAAAAAAAAGAAACAAAAGAAATTTGAACTTTTAAGAGAGAATTGTAATGAGTATATAAGCAGAAATCCAAAGTTCAAATACTTTCTGACCATAAACTTTTACAACGAGAATGCAGAAGAGTTATTCTTTAAATTGACACCAACTATTAGTAAGTACCCTTCACTTGTTTATTTAGATCAAAATGGAGTAAAATTCATCTCACAAGAGTATATAAACGAGTTAGAAAAACTTAAAACTACAGACTTTCTTTTCTTTGTTTCTTCTTCATTTTTTAAACGCTATGGAAAAACGGAAGAATTTAGAAAAGCACTTGAGATTGATGTTTCTGAATTAGAAGTAGAAGAATATAGAAATATGCACAGATTGGTTTTGAACAAAATGAAATCAAGACTTCCTACGAAAACTGAATTGAAATTATTTCCTTTTTCAATCAAAAAAAATGCAAACATTTATGGAATTGTATTTGGTGCAAAGAACTATGCTGCTGTCCACAAATTCCTAACAATAGCATGGAAAAGAAATGAATTGAATGGAGAAGCTGACTTTGATATTGATGATGATAACAAGAAAAATCAGCTGACTATATTTGAAGGCAAACGAATGACAAAAATTGAGAAGTTTCAATCAGACCTTGAAAACAAATTACTAGAGATTGATTCAACTACAAATAAAGCTGTTCTGATTTATACATATCAATGCGGACATATTCCTAAACACGCAGAAGTAGTCTTGAAAAAACTTAAGAAATTAGGGAAACTAAATTATGACACAAAAACACCATATTTGACTTATGAAAACGTTTTCCGTAATAACAACATTATCACTTACCAAATAAAGAAATAAAAATGGCACAATCAAGCATAGAATGGACTGAAATGACTTGGAACCCTACAACAGGTTGCGACAAAATTTCGGCAGGTTGTAAATTCTGTTATGCAGAGGTTATGTCAAAGCGTTTACAAGCAATGGGTGTTGAAAAATACAAAGACAATTTCGAGATAACCATTCACGAAGACGAATTGCAAACACCTTACACTTGGAAAAAACCAAAAGTAGTTTTTGTAAACTCCATGAGCGACTTATTTCACAAAGACGTCCCAATTGATTTTATAAGGAAAGTGTTTAAAGTAATGAAGGAAAATCCGCAACACGTTTTTCAGGTTTTGACAAAGCGTGCGGACATTTTAAGATATTACGACAGCGAAGGATGGTTAGATTGGACACATAACATTTGGATGGGAGTTTCAGTAGAGAACAACAAAGTGACCAAAAGAATTGATTTGCTTCGTGAGACAGGAGCAAGAGTTAAATTCCTTTCTTGTGAACCATTAATTGGAGCAATTCCCAATATGAACCTGACAGGAATTGACTGGGTAATTGTGGGTGGTGAAAGCGGACGAAAGCCTAGACCTATGAAAGAAGAATGGGTTACAGATATAAAAAATCAATGTTTGGACGCAGACGTTGCCTTCTTTTTCAAACAATGGGGCGGGACAAACAAAAAGAAAACTGGGCGACTTTTGGAAGGCAAAACTTGGGACGAAATGCCTGAAATTGAATTGCACAAAAATGTATAGACCAGAAAGCCGAACGCACAACAGCAGCTACACGCAAGTGGGGATTAACTGCTTCTATTAAAATTTCTGCAAGGTTCAAGTTTAGTACTTCTAATAAAGTTCAGTGCTAAAAATCCCCACCTGCGTGTAGCTTCGGAACGTTATAAGCCATTTTAAAGCGACAGAAAACAAGCGATTTGACCTAACTTCTTTGTAAATTTGAAAACATTTAAGACTGAAAAAGATGTTCAATACGATAGAAATAGACAGAAGCAATCTAACAATAATGGGAGTTAAGTTTTCGGACTTAAAAACCTTAGAAAGCACAGCAAATGCCTTGGGGAGCAATATGTTTGAAGGTTTTAAACCGACACCAAAAGGTATTGAAATCATAAGGGACTATGTGACAGGAAAAATATCTCTAACAGAACTTGTTGCGTTTGCCAAACAAAAAGCCTATGTCTAATTCCTACAAATACATAGACCCTGACTTCACATACACGGACCCGAAGACAGGACTTTTAAGAAATTTACAGGACATAACGGACCCCGATGTATTGCTCTTCGTTGAGAGTGGTGCAGTAACAAAACGACTTCAAGAACTTTACGAAAACCCCATAAAAATCAAGAGTATTGACAGCCTTTTTGAAATTCACAGACATTTATTTCAAGACATATACGTTTGGGCAGGCAAAAAGCGGACAGTTGAAATTAGCAAAGACGGTAAGCAGTTCTTCCCTACTTCGCACTTTGACAACGCTTTTAGATACATTAACCAATTAATTGCCGACTTCAAGAAAATTCCGAAAGACAACAAACAACTGCTAGCTGAGAAATTAGCTGAAATTCTAGATAACGTCAACTATTTACACCCATTCAGAGAAGGAAACGGACGAACACAAAGAGAGTTTTTAAGATTGTTGGCAGTAGAAAAAGGCTTGACACTTAATCTCAACCCGCCAGACAACAAAAGTGTTTATGAACGATATATGAAAGGCACTATTGAAAGTGACTTGCAGACTTTAACAGAACTAATTTTTGAACTAATTGACACGAATGACAAATAAAAAAACGGCTTATAACAGGCGTTTGGCTCAATGGCGGGTGACGTGGTTAATTGAACATTCTACCTCGCATCAACATTTGTGGTGTATTGACAGTTTTGTGCTCCGAAACCCGCCCGAACGCAAAGCCCGAAAACGTTAGCAGAAAGCTTATGAGAATAGACCTTAACGACATAGGAAATGGAATTGAAGCTCTGAAAAACCAAAGTCACGACATGGGATTGATTATTAATCCCGTTATCAATAAATATAATCTCCAAGACAAAGAGATATTGGAAGTATGTCAGATTGGTAAATTCCTATATCGAATAAACCCAGAATTAAGAATTGCTGACAAACCCCAACCGCCCAACCCTGATTTCATTATTAAATTTGATAATAAAACAATTGGCTTGGAGCATACTCGAATTGTTGACACAGAAAAATCGCAACGCGTATATTCAATATCAAATTTATTTAATGCAGCTGCTAAAGAGTATCAAAAAAACAACCCTGAAAGTGAAATTTGTGCGACATTTCGATTAAAAAATGACACCTTAAATTTTGAACAAAGTGACAAGAAGAATATAATTCAAGCAATTAACGTATTTGTCAACGAGGCAAAAAATGGGAATTATCAAAATCAGCCAGACTTTATCGAAGAAATAGTAATAATGCCGAACAGCGTTGTTTCATTTTCGTACTTAGAAACTAATTTCAGAGGGAAAAAATTGCCCCTCCAAGAACTTCAAAATGCGATTTCGATTAAAGAAAATAAATTGGAAAAATACTATGGTCAATCTAATTCAATAAATGAATTTTGGTTGGTATTAATGGTTGGCTCCTTAAATTCAGCGTCTTTTGAGCTTGACGAGAGTTTGGACTACAGAACGGAATCTAAGTTCGACAAAGTATATTTAATGTCTGACTTTAGTGAGAAGATAATTGAAGTAAAAGCCTACTGCTAACACGGGTTTTGCATTAGTGGGCGGACAGTACGAATAGAAATATTTGAGCAATTAATAAACGTTGGTGCTGGCAGACAGTTTTCGGTTTCAAAAGCCCACCAACGCAAAGCCCGAAACCGTTAGCGGTCAAGCTATAAAACGACAACCAATAAATAAAAACAAGACTAATGTATAGTTCGGAAAATATAATTTGGATAAAAAATGTAAAGAGAAATCAAGGTGACGGTTGGGCATATGATGACGTGAGTTGTGGTTCTACATTTTGGTTAAACTGGCCAAAATCAAAACGTGGGAGTGCTTCGACACCAAATATTGGCGACATAATTGTTTTATTCCAAAAACCAAATTCAATAAATGGACAACGAAATTACAAGGTACACATTACCCACTTAGTATCACCAGTTACAGACACAATTCATGAAGACAATGAACATCCAGACCATAAGTGGTGTAGAGAAGTAAAACTTATTGCTAAAGCAAACCCAATATCAGCTATCCCCAACCCGGGCTATTACAACTTTTTCAAACCTAATCGCGGCTTGACAAATCCAATTATAAATCTAACTAACAATATTGGGTTATCAGAAGCAGAAACTCAAGAAGACATTTGGAGAATGTTTGACAACCATTTTTGTCCAGACGTTCAAAATGAAATATTTCGACCACAAGAACCTAATGGTATATTTGGAGAAGTTGAAGGGGATAAGATTATAAGAGAGCATATAAAGCAAGAATTGACAAGACGAAATTCAAAAATTGTTCAACTTGCCAAAACACAAGCATTAAACGCAAATAATGGACGAATTAAATGTGAGTGTTGCAAATTTGACTTCCTTAAAACTTATGGACAAATTGGATTTAACTTCATAGAGTGCCACCATAAAATACATATTTCGACAGGAGAACGAATAACACGAATTGAGGATTTAGCATTGGTATGCTCAAATTGCCATAGGATGCTTCATAGAAAACTTGAAAATGGAGATTATCACACAGTTGACACGCTTAAACAAGCAATTAATAACGCTTCAAATTAGGGTGATTAGACACAGAGAAAAAGAAGCCCGAACCGCTAACATGCGTTTGGCGTCATTCGGGGTGACGTGCTTAAATTCAAGTGAAGTTTTCCAATTGGGCTTTAGTGCTGGGTTGACAGTTTTGTGCTCCGAAACCCGCCCAAACGCAAAGCCCGAAAACCGTTAGCGGTCAGCTTAAAAGACGACAGCAAAACATAAAACGAGACAGAATGGAATTTGTAACTATTGACTTTGAAACAGCAACAGCACAACGTGACAGTCCGTGCGAAATAGGTTTGACATTTGTTCAAGACGGTCAAATAATTGACACAAAATCTTGGTTAATTAAGCCGATGTATGACGAGTTTGACTATTTCAATATTTTAATTCACGGAATAAGACCTGAACACGTTGCGGACAAACCAGAGTTTAACGAACTGTGGTCAGAAATAAAACCTCTCGTTGAGAACAAATTTTTAATTGCTCACAATGCAGGTTTTGACATCAGTGTTTTAAGAAGGACACTTGAAGCATATCAACTTCCATTTCCAACATTGAATTACTCTTGCAGTTATATTTTTTCTAAGAAAGTATGGCAAGGACTTCCTGCTTACGACTTAAAAACACTTTGCAAAGTAAATAACATCAACCTCAAGCATCACAGAGCAGGAGCCGACAGTAAAGCAACAGCGGAACTGACTTTAAAGGCTTTTGAGATTGCAGGAGTATCTTCTATTGACGATTTCCCTGAAAAACTAAAAACAACAGTTGGCCAATTGTATAACGGTGGTTACAAACCTGCTGAGACAAAGAGAATTTATAAAGCTAAAGACTTAACAAAAATTGAAGGAGACCCCACAAAACACAACACCGAAAGTATTTTCTATGGAAGAACAGTTGTGTTTACGGGAGCATTGTCATCAATGGTAAGAGCAGAAGCACAACAAACAATTGCAGACATAGGCGGAATTTTGGGGAATGGTGTAACAAAAGAAACAGATTTTTTAGTCGTTGGACAACAAGATTATAGAGTTGTTGGAGAAGACGGAATGAGTAGCAAACAGAAAAAAGCAATTAGCCTAATAGAAAAAGGTTCTTCACTTGAAATTTTATCCGAAGACGACTTTTTAAAGTGTTTATAATGACAATAACACACGACAGAAAAGAAAGCCGACCGAATAACATGCGTTTGGCGTCATGCGGGGTGACGTTCTTAAACTCAAGTGCAGTTTTTCAAATCAACTTTAGTGCTGGGTTGACAGTTTTGTACTCCGGAATCCCGCACGAACGCCAAGCGCAAAAACGTTAGCAGCCATTTTAAGCGACACTTCAAAACGATAGGACAACATGAAGAAAATAGCAATAATCGGTGCGACAGGAATGTTGGGACAACCTGTTACAAAAGAATTTATCAACGCAGGTTTTGACGTTACTTTGTTGGTGCGGGACATTAACAAAGCAAAACAAATATTCGGCTCAACCGTCCGACTTGTGGAAGGCGACCTGAAAGACTCGAACAAACTAAGACAATCTTTGGACGGACAAGACGGACTTTACCTAAACTTATCTGTTGAACAAAAAAGTGGCAAAACAGACTTTCAACCAGAAAGGGACGGACTTGACAACATTCTTGAAGCCGCCAAAAATTCAACTGTAAAAAGAATAGGTTATTTATCTTCTTTGGTTCACTTGTATCAGGGACAAAACGGTTTTGATTGGTGGGCGTTTGACATCAAACAAAAAGCAGTTACAAAAATCAAAAACAGCGGACTTACTTACTCTATTTTCTATCCATCAACTTTTATGGAAAGTTTTGACAAAGGTGCATACCGACAAGGTAACAACATTGTACTTGCAGGAACTTCCAAACATAAAATGTTTCTGATTTCGGGTAGCGACTACGGCAAACAAGTTGTAAAAGCGTTTCAACTTGACAACGGAAACCACGACTATGTTGTGCAAGGACAAGACGGTTACACCGCAGACGAAGCCGCTAAGTTTTACGTTGACAATTACACAAAGAAAAAAGTTAAGATTATGAAAGCACCGGTTGGACTGCTAAAATTCTTTGGGAAGTTTACGAACAAGTTCAACTATGGTGCAAACATTATTGAAGCATTGAACAACTATCCCGAAAAATTTGAAGCCGAAAAAACGTGGCAGGACTTAGGAAAACCGCAGGTAAAATTTATTGACTATATTAAAAAAAATTGAAAAAAGACGGCTGCTAACATCGGTTTGGCGTAATGGTGGGGGACGTGCTTCGTATGAACATTTGTACTAAATTTGAGCTTTCGGCTTCGTAGGAAAGTTTTGTGGTAAAAGCCCCCACTACGCCAAGCCGCAAACCGTTAGCTGACATATTATGAAGACCGTACGTAAAATATTAAAATGGCTTTTTGGGATTATAATCCTTTCAATTCTGACCGCTGTAATTCTTGTAAGATTTACTGACGGTAGCATCAACACACCTGACAAAACTATTCTTGGATTTGACGAAGAAAAAGGACGTTTTCTAATTTGGGAAAAGAAAACTTTTAACCTTAATGGTATAGACGGACCTTATATAATTGATAATCAACTTTACGAAGTAACAAAAGAAAATAAATTACTAAACAAAAATATCAACAGAAAGGAAAAACTTGTAGTAAGAGTAAATAATTCAGATAATGACCTATTTACATTTCAGCTTAAAGATAGCATAACTTCCGAACCTGATTTTTATGAATTGCCTGAAAAATTGATTGTCATTTCTGACATTGAAGGAAATTTTGACGGCTTTTCAAGTTTCCTTATCAACAATGGAGTAATTGATAAAAACTTCAATTGGACTTTTGGCAATGGACATTTGCTTTTAAACGGAGATTTCGTGGACAGAGGCGAAAATGTAACACAAGTTTTGTGGTTAATCTATAAAATTGAAAATCAAGCCCAAAAGCAAGGCGGAAAATTACATTATATTTTAGGCAACCACGAAATAATGAATTTCCAAGGTAATGCGAATTATAATAAGAAAAAGTATAAACGTGTTGCACAACTTATAAGTAATAATGATAGCCTGAGAGTAGCTACAAAATTTATGTATTCCAACAAAACAGAACTAGGAAAGTGGTTGCGTTCTAAAAATGTTATTGAAAAGATTGGCAACTATATATTTGTTCACGCAGGTATAAGTCCAGAGATTTTAAAATACAACGTTTCACTTTCTGACATTAACCAAATCGCAAGAAATAATTGGGACAAAAATCTTTATGATGAAGAAGAAAATAACAAAGTAGAGAACTTTATTACAGGCAAAAAAGGTGTTTATTGGTATCGCGGTCTTGCACAAGACTACAAATACTACGACAAAATCAAAGAGAATGAACTCAACGAAGTACTAAAATTTTATCAAGCTGACAAGATTATCTTCGGGCATACAGTTGTAGAGAATATTACAAAAGAATTTAACGGCAAGACAATAAATACAGATGTAAAACACGGACAAGAAAAGAATTCTGCTAAGACCAAAGGATTACTAATCCAAAATGGAATTGAATATAAAATTAATGGAAAAGGAACCAAAACTAAAATCTGAATAAAAATACGTCAGCTAACATCGCATTGGCAAAATGGCGGTGTTCACGGCAAGTTGAAAGTTCTCTCCCCTATTCCGCCAATGCTTTTGCATTGGCTTTTTTTGTAATTTAGCCACTGACAAAAAAGCATTGGCTACGTGTCGTCCAAACCGAAACTTTCCACTTCGGTTTCACGCCACTTCGCCAATGCGCGACACGTTAGCGGTCATTGTAGGACGACACAAACGACAACAGACAGAACATTAAAAAATGACAAAATCCATTTTAGTAATAACAATTTCATTTTGCCTTACTTCGGCATATGGACAAAACAAACAAGCGACAACAATTACAAACTCAAAGCAAACGACATCAGAAAAAATGGGAAATATTGAAACAGTAAAAAAAATGTATGAACTTTTTGCTACAAAAGACAATAATGCAATCAGACAAATATTTGACGAAAATATAAAGTGGAACCAAATGAAAGGTTTCCCAGGCGGTGGACAACACGTTGGTGCTGACGCAGTATTTGAAAAAGTATTTGGCGGGTTCAGACAAAATTGGACGAATTGGAAAGCAACAATTACACGTTACATTGACAGTGGAGACGGAGTTTTTGTTATTGGCTTTTATGAAGGCACATTTAATGCAACGGGAAAATATATGAAGTCGGAATTTGCTTGTGAATACAAAGTAAAAGACGGAAAAATTACCGAGTTCAATCAATATACTGACACGTTTTTAATCGGACAAGCAATGGGTTTGACGAAAGAATAAACAACGAACCGCTAACAGCACCTTAGCTCTATTGCCGCTATTTTACTGTGTATCAGCTTTGTTTTACGCTTTCAAATCTTATATTAGCATGACAGATTAACGTCACGCAATCAACAACAGCGCCAAGCTGCATAACGTTAGCGGCAATGGTAGGACGACCGCAAACAACAGGCAGACACCCGACCAGTCCAAACAGAAAAAATGAAAAAGCAGAACGCACAAAGAAAAATTCACCAAGACCACACAATCCCCAGTTTTATAAGTAAGCTATACAAGAAAGCTATTTGAGCCGTACAGGAAAGTTTTCTTTGTGCTTGCTGCTTACTTTTGTATCTGAATCAATCAGAACAAATAAGTAACTATGATTATTGTAATGACGGGGGCAACCTCAGGTATTGGTGCAGAAGCCTTAAAACACTTTGTGAAATTGCCCGACACCAAAGTATATGTTGGCGCACGGGGAAGCGGACGTATTGTGCCTGAAGGAACAGACGTGCTTCCGCTCGACCTTTCTTCTTTAAGAAGTGTTCGTTCTTTTGCAGACAACATAAAACAACGGCTGGGGGAAACCAAAATTGATGTATTGATTCTGAATGCGGCTATTCGGGCCACGGATCACGACCAACGAAGCGAAGAAGGTTTTCAATTGACATTTGCTACTAACCACCTTTCACATTATTTGTTAGCCAGGTTATTCTTACCGATCATGGCGGAAGGTGGTAAGATCGTTATCACGACTAGCGACACACACGACCCTGCAATTGTTCCGTTTGGACCGAAAACCTTAAACCCGGAGGAGTTGGCGTATCCCAATGAAAATAGTCCGAAAGGTATGCGGCTTTATGCCGCAACAAAACTCTGTAATCTTCTTACCGCACGTTCACTTTCAGCCATAAGTTTTGAAGATAAAAGTAATATCCGTATGATTGCATTTAATCCCGGGCTGACAGGCGACACTTCTCTAATGGGCAAACAATCAGCATTTATGAAAGTAATGGTAGCTGTTCTCATCCGACCTTTATTCTATATAGTCAGTATGTTTATACCCTTTTTATTTGTAGGTAGGGTGGAACGTGCGGGCGAAACCCTGGCAGCGCTTGCATTGGGTAAAGTTACATTGCCAACAGATAAAATTTACGCGTCATTGGTAAGAGGAAGACTTACCTTTCCTGATCCTTCTCAACTTGCCCAAAACAATGACGTAAGAGATTTATTGTGGAAAAAGAGCGCTAAAATGGTAGACTTGCCTGAATCAGAGTAAATAAAGGAATTTCATGGAAAACCATTCAAATAAAATAACTCCTGACGTATTTGTTTTTACTATAGATGCCGAAAAGGAAAAGGAGTCAGACCGTTTTCTTTCTGAAAGCATTTTGGCCCTGCAAATATCGGGGCAACTAACCCTGGAAACGAATATCGAAAAAATGGTGATGAAACCGGGTGATATCTTATTAGTCCGTAAACATCAATTTGTAAAAGTTACCAAAACCCCAATAGGCAAAGACTACCAGAAAGCCATACTTTTAATTCTTAAGGATGATATCTTGAGAAAATATGCGTTGGAAAATCAGATTGACAACAACGAAAAGTACAACGGGTCATCCAACATACTTATTCCAGAAAGTGATTTTTTGCAGGGTTTCTTCAACTCCTTAATTCCATATACACAAAACCATAAAAATATCAACGATCAATTAAGCAGTATAAAAGTGAAAGAAGCCGTTCAGCTTTTATTACTTACAAAACCGGAACTTAAAAATTTCCTTTTCGACTTTTCAGAACCGCATAAGATTGATTTGGAAAAGTTTATGTTATCTAATTACAAATTTAATGTGCCGATTGAAAGTTTTGCAAAATTGACCGGCAGGAGCCTCGCTGGATTCAAGCGTGATTTTCAAAAAACATTTGGTATTCCACCCCGACAATGGTTGCAGAACAAGCGACTTACAGAGGCGCACTATCAAATTGAGAAAAACAATAAAAAGCCGTCTTCCATCTATTTAGATCTTGGCTTCGAGAGTTTATCCCATTTTTCTTACACTTTTAAAAAGCAATTTGGTTATGCGCCAACGGAACTCACAAAGACGAGATAAAAATTTTTCTTTACACACAGCCAACGCGGCAGGCAGCGGACGACTGAAAGCCACATGCCACTAACAAGGGTTTGGCGTAATGGGGGCTGACGTGCTTCGTATGAACATTTGTGCTAAATTTGAAGTGTGGTTCTTCGTATCAAGGTTAGTGCTAAAAATCCCCCACAACGCAAAGCCCCAAACCGTTAGGCGCAAGTGTAAAAGACAACGACCCGACAGAAAACAACGGACTAAAAACAAGAAAAATGTAAACCATTTTGACACTTGACCAAAGACATAGAAACGATATTATTAACGGACAACGAGTAAGCCGACACTCATTGCCGACCCTATGTTTTTTATTTTTTTCCACCGCACATTTTTTAAAAACAATTTTCAGCCAGCCCGCAAATGGCACATTTGGTTTTGCCAGACACACAAGCCGACCTTTCGCAAAGCCAAAAGATCCACTTTTTTGCAAACGCACCGACAGAAATATGTATTTTGCTAAATTTTACTTTGAGAAATAAAGAATGAATAAGAAAAGTCTATCGGAAAGAGATATTTGCTCCAAGTTTATTACACCTGCTTTGGAGAAGGCGGGTTGGGACAAACAGTTGCAGATATTAGAGGAGGTTTCTTTTACTGATGGTAAAATTTACGTAAGAGGAAAAATCACAGCAAGAGGAACAAGAAAACGAGCCGACTATATTCTGTATTACAAACCGAATATTCCTATTGCCATTATTGAAGCAAAGGACAACAATCATTCGATAAGAGCAGGAATCCAACAAGGACTTGATTATGCTCAAATTTTAGACATTCCTTGTGTGTTTAGCAGCAACGGAGATGGTTTTTTATTTCACGACCGAACAGCAACAGACGGTAATATTGAAACTGAAATCAGTTTAGACGACTTCCCCACTCCCGAACAACTTTGGGAAAAATACAAAAAGTATAAAGGCATTGAAACTCCCGAAGCGGAAAGAATTGTCTCGCAGGACTATTATTTTGACGGAACAAATCGCAAACCAAGATATTACCAACAAATTGCAGTAAACAGAACAGTTGAAGCCATTGCAAACGGACAGAATAGAATTTTGCTCGTAATGGCAACAGGAACAGGAAAAACCTATACTGCTTTTCAAATCATTCACCGACTTTGGAAAAGCGGAGCAAAAAAACGAATTCTGTTTTTAGCTGACAGAAATGCCTTGATTGACCAAACACGCAGAGGCGACTTCAAACATTTCAAGGATAAAATGACTGTGGTAAAACACAGGCAAATTGACAAGAGTTTTGAAATTTACTTGGCGTTGTATCAAGGACTTTCTGGAACAGACGAAGCAGCCAATGTTTACAAACAGTTTTCAAGAGACTTTTTCGACCTGATTGTAATTGACGAGTGCCACAGAGGAAGTGCAAAAGATGATAGTAGTTGGAGAGAGATTTTAACCTATTTCCAAAATGCTACGCATATTGGTTTGACAGCGACACCAAAGGAAACCAACGAAGCAAGCAATTCAGAATATTTTGGCGACCCAGTTTATACCTATTCATTGAAACAAGGAATTGATGATGGTTTCTTAGCTCCTTATCGTGTGGTGCGTATAGCTTTGAATGTGGATGCCGAAGGTTGGAGACCAGAGCAAGGAAAAACCGACAAAGACGGAAACGAAATTGAAGACCGCATTTATAACCGCAAAGACTTTGATAAAAACTTGGTGATTGAAGAACGGACGGATGCAGTTGCCAAAAAAGTAACCGAATTTTTAAAAGGTTACGACCGCTTTGCCAAAACCATTGTGTTTTGTGTGGACATTGACCACGCTGAAAGAATGCGAACCGCATTAGCCCGACACAATCCTGATTTGGTTTCCGAGAACTACAAATACATAATGCAGATTACAGGCGACAATGACGAAGGCAAACGAGAGTTGGACAACTTCATTAATCCCGAAGAAAAATATCCTGTGATTGCTACCACTTCCGAATTGATGACAACAGGCGTTGATGCTCAAACCTGCAAAGTGATTGTATTGGACAGCAACATCAATTCAATGACCAAGTTCAAGCAAATTATTGGTAGAGGAACACGAATCAATGAAGAATACGGCAAATTGTATTTCACCATTTTGGATTTCAGAAATGCAACAGACCTTTTTGCAGACCCTCAATTTGACGGTGAACCAATCAGAATTAAACCAGTTACCGAAGCAATAAACTTAGGAGATATTATTGACGAAGAAGAAGAAAACACAGAACCAATCATTGACATTGAATCAGGAGAAGAAATTGAAATTACTCCCCCTGAAATCCGTTATCCTGAACAAGAATTTCCACCATCAACAGTAAATGAACCAAGGCGAAAAGTTTATGTAAATGGTGTGGACGTTTCTGTTTTGATTAGCCGTGAATTGCATTTCGACCAACACGGAAAACCCATAACCACAAGTCTGAAAGACCACACAAAAGAAATTATCAAAGAGCAGTTTGCTTCCTTAGATGATTTTCTGAACAAGTGGAAAGGTTCAGATCGCAAAGAAGCCATCATTGCTGAATTGGTTGAACAAGGCGTAATGGTGGAAGCATTGTATGAGGCAGTTGACAAGCAGGTGGATTTGTTTGATTTAATCTGCCACGTGGCGTATGACCAACCACCAATGACAAGAAAGGAACGGGCAAACAATGTGATGAAACGCAACTACTTTACCAAGTATGGCGACCAAGCCCGAAAAGTTTTAGAGGCGTTACTCGACAAATACGCAGACCAAGGCATTGAAAACATTGAGAACATTCAAATCCTGACTGTTCCACCCATCAATGAATTTGGTTCGGTTACTGAAATCATCAAAGCATTTGGCAGTCGTGAAGAATACGAAAAAGCCATCAAAGAATTAGAAAACGAATTATATAGAAACATTGCGTAATGAAAATTATCAAAATGAATAGGAATGTGGCTTTAGCCCCATTTCACTATAAATCCAAAAAAGTAGCTTTAGTCGAATAATCTAACCAATATGCCGTTTGTAAAAGTTTACATTCATTTTGTATGGAGCCCCAAGAATAGGTATCCATTTTTAGATTCTAAAGAGTTGCGCACAAAAGTGTGGCATCATATAAGGCAGAATGCCAAAGAAAAAAGGATATTCATTGACTTTATAAATGGTTATTCTGACCACTGTCATTGTTTGGTTTCATTGGGTATAGACCAAACCATTCAAAAAGTTGTGCAATTGATAAAGGGAGAATCATCTTTTTGGATAAATAAGAATGAATTGACAAAAGTAAAATTTGAATGGCAGGATGAATATTTTGCTGTTTCTGTTTCTGAATCAATGATAAATAAGGTGAGGGAATATATTAAGAATCAAGAAGAGCATCACACCAAAAAAACATTTCAGCAAGAATATGATGAATTTATCAGCAGATATGGATTTGAAAAATATAAAGGATAATATTTTGGCTAAAGCCAATAATGGGAATGAATTATTTTATCCTCCAGATAAATCTGGAGGCAATGCAAAATCTGGAGGCAATGCAAAATCTGGAGGCAATGCAAAATCTGGAGGCAATGCAAAATCTGGAGGCAATGCAAAATCTGGAGGCAATTCAAATGAAATTATAAATTTGATGAAATAATTCTGAATAGGAATGTGGCTTTAGCCCATTCAAATAATATTAAAACAAAGGAAAACAATTGGCTTTAGCCAAATAATTTATAGAAATGAGCAACATTGCAGGCACTATAAAATCCATCAGAGACATTTTCCGCAAAGACCCGGGCTTGAGTGGCGATGCACAACGCATTGAGCAATTGGGGTGGATGATATTTCTGAAACTCTTTGACGACAAAGACAAGGAAAAAGAAATTCTGAATCCGAAATACAGATCTCCCATTCCTGCGGAATTGCAGTGGCGTAATTGGGCAGAAGATGATGAAGGCATCACAGGCGATGAACTCATCAATTTTGTGAACAACAAACTGTTTCCCACACTCAAAAACCTGACGGTTGCGGCTGACGATAGATTAGGCATTACCATTCGCCAGATATTTGACGGCACCAACAACTATATGAAAAGCGGAACCACCTTCCGCCAGGCCATTAACAAACTCAACGAAATTGATTTTACCAGCAGCAAAGACCACCATATTTTCAATGTGATTTATGAGGAAATTTTGCAGGGATTGGCTGCCAAAAAAGACACAGGCGAGTTTTACACGCCAAGAGCCGTAACACAGTTTATTGTGGATATGGTAAACCCGAAATTGGGCGAAAAAATTACCGACCCAGCCTGCGGCACCGGAGGTTTTTTAGTGTGTACCATTGAACACCTGAAAAGGCAGGTAAAGAATATTGACGACCGCAAAACTTTACAGGAAACCGTAACAGGAAGCGAACTGAAACCCCTGCCTTTTATGCTGAGTGTGGTCAACCTGATTACCCACGACATTGAAGTGCCACAGCTTGAAAACGGTGATTCGCTGAGCCGTGAATATACGTCTATAAAGCAGAAAGACCGTGTGGATATAATTATTGCCAATCCGCCCTTTGGTGGTGTAGTAGGTGACGGAATGGAAACCAATTTCCCTTTGAATTACCGCACCAAGGAAAGTGCCGATTTGTTTTTGATACTGTTTATCCAATTGCTGAAAGACGGTGGTAGAGCAGGCATTGTGTTGCCCGATGGCAGTTTAACAGGCGATGGCGTAAAACAACGGGTAAGGCAAAAACTGTTGGAAGATTGTAATGTGCATACCATTGTGCGATTGCCCCAATCGGTATTTGCTCCGTATGCCACCGTAAACACCAACCTGATTTTCTTTGAAAAAGGAAAACCAACAAAAGAGATTTGGTATTACGAACATACTTTGCCTGACGGACAAAAAGCCTACAGCAAAACCAAACCTATCCGCATTGAAGAATTTGAACCTATCAAACAATGGTGGAAAAATCGTGAAGAAAGCGAAGTGGCTTGGAAAGTGTCAATGCAAACTATCATAGACCGCAATTATGATTTGGATGTAAAAAACCCAAATAAGAAAGTGGAGGAAGTCGAATTGAATATTGGCAAAATACTATCAATACTAAAAACAGAAAATAATAAAGTAAGCACAATCATTCAGGAGCTTGAAAACGATTTGGTAAAATGACAATATTAGAATTCTTTAAAACGGTTCACCCTTCTGTATTGGCTGCCAAAATGATTTTCAGGCATTTGCAAGAGCATTATCCTGTTTTAAAAATAGCTGACATAGCAGATACCACAAGTGGGGGAACTCCAAATAGAGGAATGCCTGAATATTACAATGGCGATATTCCTTGGGTTAAATCAGGTGAATTAAAAGATGGGGTGATAACTACTTGTGATGAATACATTACAGAAGCAGGTTTGAAAAATTCATCTGCTAAATTATTTCCCAAAGGAACTTTGCTTGTAGCAATGTATGGAGCAAATATTGGGAAAACGGGAATTTTGGATTTTGATGCAACTACCAATCAAGCAGTCTGTGCTATTTTTCCAAAGGTTGATATTTCAAGAGAATTCTTGTCTTGGTATTTCAAACAGCAGCGAATTGATTTTATAGCTGTTGGTAAAGGAGGTGCACAGCCGAACATAAGTCAAACAATCATAAATAATGCTTCAATTGTTGTTCCTGATGAAAAGGTTCAAAAAGCAATTGTAAAGTTCTTGGAGAGAATTGAAAAGGGAGATGGAATTGACTATGATTTTTTCATTCCTGAAGTTTTAAAAGATGTTGAAACGATTTACAAGTATAAAAACAGCTATGTAACTCTCTCGGATAGTTTTGAAAGCCAACTCACCCAACTCGAAAACCTAAACCAAGCCATTTTACAAGAAGCGGTGCAGGGGAAGTTGGTGCCACAAGACCCCAATGACGAACCCGCCAGCGAATTGCTCAAACGCATTAAAGCCGAGAAAGCAACCCTTCGGCAGGCTCAGGGCAAGGGCAAAAAAGAAAAACCCTTACCACCCATCAAACCCGAAGAGATTCCGTTTGAAATTCCTGAAAATTGGGTGTGGTGTAGATTGGGGGAGATTTGTGAAGTAAATCCGAGAAATAAAGTTGATGATGAGATTGATGCAGGATTTATTCCAATGCCAATGGTAAGTCAATTGTTTGGTGTTAAACCTACTTATGAAGTAAGAAAGTGGGGAGCAATAAAGAAGGGATTTACTCATTTTGCTAATAATGATGTAGTAATAGCTAAAATCACTCCTTGCTTTGAAAATTCTAAAGCTGGAATTATTTCCGATTTACCTAATGGAATTGGTGCAGGAACAACTGAATTAAATGTCTTGCGAGGGAATCAATATATTCTGCCAGAGTATGTCTATGCTTTCGTTAAACGAATTGATTTTTTGAAAAATGGAGAAAGAATTATGAAAGGTGTTGCGGGGCAACAAAGAGTTCCAACAGATTATTTTTACAACACACTAATCCCCCTTCCCCCACTCGCCGAGCAAAAACGCATAGTAGCGGAAATAGAAAAGCAATTTGCCAAAACCAAACAATTGAAAGAACACATCATCGCCAACCAACAAGCCACCGAGCAATTGCTCAAAGCATTGTTGCATCAGGCGTTTGAGGTTAAAGAAATGGAAGAAGTATAAGTATGTTGCGAGTAATTGAAATAGAAAATATAAAAGGCATTCAACATAAAAGGTTTGAATTGGACATACTACCAAATAAACCAAGCCTTTTAGTTGCACCAAATGGATTTGGCAAAAGTTCATTTGCAGCAGCTTTCAATTCTATGAACAACAGAAGAATAAATTTATCAGAAGATGACTTTCACGCAGAGGATGAAACTTTAGCCCCAAGGATTTACATAGAATATGAACGACCAGACAACAGTATAGCAACACTTGAAGCCACTGCAACGACAAACACTATCAGTTCAGAACTTGATTATTTTGTAATTAACAACCCAACGAAACCTAAAGGCATTGGTAATCTATACGGTCGCCCAAGTGCTACACTTGAAATAAAAGATGTTGTTTTGGTTGACCGAATTCCTGATAATGTTCAATTTGGAAATCAATACAGAGCTGCTCAACAAAGATTCGGTCAAAATGCAAGAGTATTACCTAATCCCAATGCGGCATTAGGAAATCTGAAACTTGTTGAGAAATTAAGTTACAATTATCAAGCATTAGAGCGAGCAAATGGCCAAAGGATTCGAACTCGAATAAATGACATCATTAATGAAATCAACCAACAAGCAGGAACCATAGAAGTATTAACAGATTGGATAACTGCACATAGATTAAACGACTTAAAACAAATTGAATACCTAAATACTATTGGCAATCTGATTAATGAATATGACTTGGGTTATAATTCTGAAACAAAAGCATACTTAATAGCAATTCAATTGATTTGGCTATACAATGACAATCCCAATAACTTTAAAGAAGCTTGTAAATACAGCAATTATCAATTAGATAAACAGCGGTTTCAGCATACTCTATCAAACTTTAATTGCACTTGGAAAGGGATTCGTGCAAGTCAAACGGAAGGCCAGCTTGTTGTAAAATTTCCGAAAGCTAATCATATTTCAAACGGTCAAAGAGATATTTTGACATTTGTAGCAATGCTTTTCAGAGCTCGTCAACATCTTAAAAAAGAAGCAAATATTTTAATAATAGATGAGGTGTTCGACTACCTTGATGATGCGAACCTAACGGCAGCACAGTATTACATCACCACATTCATAAAAGATTTTAAGGACGAAGGTAAAAGACTTTATCCTATCATCTTAACTCACTTAAACCCTAACTACTTTAAGAATTTTGCTTTCAGCAATCAGAAGGTTTACTATTTAGACAAATCAAATATTCAGGTGAATCAAAGTATTGTAAGATTACTGAGAAACCGAGAGCATCCGAGTATTAAAGTTGATGTTTCAAAACATCTACTTCATTTTGAACCCACACACATAAACAAAAGAGCAGAATTCAATGCTCTTGGTCTTAGAGAACTTTGGGGCGAAGCGGATAATTTCTATCAATTTTTATTTAGCGAAGTTGACAATTATTTAAACGGACGTCCTTTCTGCCCCTTTGCAGTTTGTGGTGGTGTAAGAGTAAAGATTGAAGAAATTGCATACGGTAAACTACAAAATCCAGCCGCACAAACAACTTTTCTCACAACGAAAAAGACAAGACCTAAACTCGAAAAAGCCGAAGAAATGGGAGTTGTTTCGCCTGAATCCCATTATTTACTTGGTATTATTTATAATGAAGGGATGCATTGGAAAGAAAATCAGGACAATGTATCACCTATAGCATCAAAATTGGAAAACTTGACAATAAAAAAATTGATTAGAGATGTATTTAACTAATGGAAACATACCCCAGCCCTATTTGCAAGCACATTGCCAAAGCCCCTCAAGCCAACGCACAGACCAATGCTTTGTCAAATGGAGCGAAGCGGAATTCGTGAACACCAATAAAAAATAATTATGTCGTGAACAAAGAGCTTGCAAAGCCAACGCAAGAAATGCGAAGCATTCACGAACACCTTTGAAAATAAATAATGAAGTGAGTAAAAATTGTTTTTAAAAAATTTCCCGACCCTTCAAAAAAAATAAAAAACGCAACGAACAACCCGACAAGACAATGACACGGAAACTTAATATTGACAATGGTTTACAAGAACGGACGACAAGAACACCAGCACCCAGCAGGCGTTTGGCTCAATGGCGGGTGAAGTGTTTCGTATGAAACTTTTTGCTAAATTTGAACTTTGGAGCTTCGTATCAACGGTAGTGCTATAATGCCTCCACTTCGCCAAGCCGCAAAACGTAATGCCTCATTCTAAAAAACATACATCGATGAAACAACCACACGACAATTGGGGAACATATTACGACTTTGTTTACAAAAAGACTTTTGGAAATTCCTACAATAACTTGACAACAGAAAACCTGAACGTAATCAATCAAATTTTACCAACAGGAACAATTCTTGATTTTGGAGCTGGTACTGGTAGACTATCGTTTCCACTGACAAAGCAGGGTTACAAAGTGATTGGTGTTGAAAAAAGTATTGGAATGTTTAATGAGTTCAAAAGGAAGGTAGAATGCCAAAATTCAGAAATTGAAGTTTATAATTGCTCTATATCGGAATACAAGAATGGGAAAGCAGATTTGGCAATCGCACTTTTCACTGTTTTAAGTTATTCAATTACTGAAGATGAACTTTCTAAAAACATAGAGAATATTTGTAAGCACATTAACCCAAACGGGTACTTCTTTTTTGATTTACCCAATACCGTATTTTTTAATGCAGGTCGTTTGACCAATATTGACACAACTACTTTTAAACGACTTGTAGAATTAACAGGTAACAATGAAAATGATATATATACTTATAGGGAACAATGTAGTGGGATTTTCGAGGGAAAAGAATTTAGCTACGAAGATGAATTTAAAATAAGATATTGGAAAATCAGCACCCTTGACGAACTACTAAGTAAAAATGGATTCAAAGATACTTTGAAATCGTTTCCTCAATTCAATTCAACAGGTTCAACATACAAACTATACAAAAGACAATGAAACAATTTCAAATACAACTATTCAAAGTGTAACCCTCCCCAACACCTACACAAAAAAGTTCGCTCCCCAACCATCCCTAAAAAATATTAGCCCCATAATGAAATTTAATAATTATTTCCCTAATTACCAAATGTTTACGTAACTTTTTTTTTAACAACATTAGAAGAGTTGTAGATGTATGCGCATTCCGTTTAGATTTCGGCGATTTTCTCCTCTATAGTTCTAAATGTGAGATTGATACGAGCATCTAAAACCTTCTTAGTGGGAGGTAATCGGTGCCACCAATACGTCTGAGTAGTCCCGGCCATCACCAGAAGACTTCCGTGCTCTAAGAGTATATCTACCCTCTCCTTATTCTTTTTATGCTTGAACGAAAACTTCCTTTCCGCTCCCAAACTCAAAGATCCTATAGCACCGTCCTTTTTTAGATCTGCTTCTCCATCACTGTGCCAGGCCATGCCCTCCTCCCCGCTATGATACAAGTTCAATAAACAGGAATTGAATGTCTCACCTGTAGCCCCTTCCACCCTAGCCTTCAATTCCAGCAACTCCTGTGTCCACGGCAATGCACTTTTAGTAACCTTAGAATAGGTGTAAGAAAAGGGCCGTTCCCCATACCAAGCTACCATGCGTTTCGTCACTATCCTCCTACCAAAGATGATGGCCTCATCGTTTTGCCATTCTATCTTTTCTAACATCTTATGCAGATACCCATCCGCCTCCGCACTAGTTAAAATCTTACCATAATATCGCACTTCCCCATCATAAGGCAAGTAATTCTTCCTATTTCCCATTATTCACTTCATTTATCTTCTTTTACTACCAAACATGTTTGGCTCTTCATTTTTTAAATCTTTTAAAGAAAAACCATACCCCTCGCCTAAAGACCTCTGTATTCTTTATACCAGCACTATTAACCGCCAAAACCTTATAATGAACCTATTTCAAACTCATTTTACCTTCTCAACTTGTGCCCCTATATTTCAGATAACCATCATTGGAAACTAAAAAAGGAAAACTATCTACGTTATTTGATCCTATCAGAAATTTGAAAACTAATAATCCCTATCCCGGCATTAAGCACTACGCTAATAAGATTTCATCGCAAGTCAATAAATGCAGAATTCATCCTCCTCCACCAATCATCGCCTCTGTCCTTTATGAAAAGTGGGGATTAATTAAAATCCATTCCTTTACCACCTCCCCTAAAAAGAGTCCCTATGCCCGGAAGCATACTATTTTATTTAAGATCAAAGTTTAGGAAGACACCAAAAACACCCTACTTAGTCCAATTAGTCGCTTTTTGCGGCTTCCCATCCCAACATAGCCGTTTTCCTGGTTTTGCCCCACATGTAACCTCCTAAGTGCCCTGTAGATTGAATAACGCGATGACAAGGTATGAGGAATGCCACAGGGTTACTACCTATAGCCGTACCCACCGCTCTGGACGCCGTGGGTTGCCCTATCTTATCCGCAATCTTACCATAAGTCGAAACGCCCGCAAAGGGAATTTTCAGTAGCGCTTCCCAGACTTTCAACTGAAACTCCGTTCCTTTTAAATGCAGTTTGATCTGTTTTAATTGAGTCCAGTCGGTTTGAAAAATAGAAAGTGCATTAGCTTGTAAATCATCAAAAAGGTTCTGATACTTAGCAAAAGGGAATTTCTGCTGGAGATTCCATAAGGCCTGATCCTCATCCTCCTCAAATGCCATATGGCAGATGCCTTTAGAGGTAGATGCTACTATAACCTTCCCAAACGGGCTATCTGCAAAACTGTATTGGATGCTGAGATTCCTTCCTCCGTTCTTGAATTCAGCAGGAGTCATGCCTTCCATCTGTATAAACAAATCATGGAGACGTCCAGTCCCGGATAATCCAGTCTGATAGGCGGTATCGAATAGCGTAGCCTGTTGATCTTGGAGCAATCGCTTGGCGTATTGCAGGCTGGTGTACTGCAAGAACTTCTTGGGTGTAGTACCCGCCCACTCTTTAAACAACCTTTGAAAGTGAAAGGGACTTAAGTGCACCATTTCCGCCACCTCATCCAATTGGGGCTGCTCCTTAAAATGCTCCGTAATGTATTCAATAGCCTGAGCTATTCTATTATAATTCAACTGTTGTTGATCGTTCATACTGTATTCCTATTTGAAGTCAAAGATCAGAAGGCACCATAGGTTCTAAAACCCGAAAATTGCTAAGTTAAACTGACTACCAGCAACTTGCTTCCTTTCTAATAAAAGAAACCAAAGTATAAAAAAGCGGGGAGAGTTCGATGAGTTAGCTACATTTTCCCCTTCATTTCAAATTTAATCCCTTGCAATAAGTCCGTACCCAAATCTCACATCAAAGACCTTAAGTACATTGAAAGTAAAAACATTTCTAGAAGCCAAATCTCATATTGGGAGGAAAAAGAAATCATCTGGAATAAAAGGACAGAAAAAAAAATTGACAAGGATAATTATGAACCTAATATCCTATAACAATAACCATTTTACAGACAAAATCAATTGAAAATCACGCATCAAAAGAAAAATGCTCCCACCTTGGAAACCTTCACAAAATCCTTAATTTTGGAATCAATTTTGGAACATATGACACCTACAGTTGAAACCCAAATGCTTATTAGGAAGCCTGCTTCACTGGTTTTCCAAGCTTTCGTTGACCCTAGCATTACTACTCATTTTTGGTTTACTAAGTCCAGTGGACCTTTGGAAGTAGGAAAGACGATCAAATGGGAATGGGAAATGTACGGGGTTTCTTGCCTAGTAAAAGTAAAAGAAATCATACCTAACAAAAGAATATCTATAGAATGGGATGAACCACCTACTGCTGTAGATTTTGAGTTTGAAGCAATGACGGAAGAAAGCACTTATGTTACCATTAGAAATTACGGATTTCAACAGACAGGAGATGCCTTAATAGAGGCCCTATTAAACAATACGGGTGGTTTTACTACTGTACTAGACGGTCTAAAAGCCTATCTTGAACATCATATTGAACTTCATTTAATTCGGGACAAGTTCCCAAAAAGATAAGTGGCTTCTCTGCATTTGTATGCCCTTAGCATCCAAATGTTCTATTCTAAAGTAATTAGAGCATCATAATATTTAAAAAAAATGATCTCCAGATCAAATACGACTTCCATGCATGAGAAATTGATCCATAAAGTATCCAACTTAATTCCTCTGCAGGAAGGAGATATCCAAACCATATGCCGTGCATTCAAAGCCATTCAGATCCCGAAGAACACCCTACTAGAGGAAGAAAATAAGCGAACCAAGTACTTATACTACATCGTGGATGGATATGTCCGGGTATATTATACTAAGGAGGGAGAAGAGCGGACTACACAGATCAACTGTCCTTCTGGTTTTATTACTTCTTACCAAAGTTTTATCGCGAATGTCCCCGCCTACGATAATGTACAGACCATCACGGAATGTACTTTGTTACGTATCACTAAGCCTGAATTAGAAAATTTGAACACCCAAATCCATCAGTGGAGTATTTTTGGCGAGAAAATCTATGAACAAGCCTTGATCTACAATGAGGAACGAACACGTGACATGATATTGCTCAGTGCTGAAGAACGCTACCTTAAACTCATGAGATCTTACCCTGACATCCTACAAAATGTCCCCTTGCAGTACATCGCTTCTTACATAGGAATCAAACCGGAAAGTCTTAGTAGAATCAGAAGACAAATCTCTTCCTAACATTTGTTAAGTAGATTTGATTTCAAAGTTTGTCCCTTTGTAAAAAATTAATCAAAGATGACAAATTTCAAATATCGTTCTGCACTCATCACGGGAGCTTCTTCCGGAATTGGCAAAGCCTTCGCCTACGAACTGGCAAAAAAAGGTGTAAATCTGGTGATAACGGCTAGATCTGAAAATAAGCTTTCTCAGATGGCCGAAGATCTCCAATCAAAATTCAAAATTCAGGCCAGGTATATAGTTGCTGATCTCTCAGACCTGCGTTCCCCTAAATTCATCTATCAAGAGATCAAGAAGCTAGGACTTACTATAGATCTACTGATTAATAATGCAGGGATAGGAAAATGGACAAACTTTCTGGATCAATCCCTAGAGACTTATCAATCCATGCTTCACTTGAATATCAACTCCCTGCTATCTTTAACTCACTTGTTTTTACCAGAGATGTTACAGAACAATAATGGCGGGATAGTCAATATTGCCTCCACCGGTGCCTTACAACCCTGCCCGTACATTGCAGTATATTGTGCATCTAAGTCCTTTGTGCTAAACTTTTCTGAGTCCTTGTACGGAGAATATGCTGACAGAGGAATAGTTGTGACATGCATATGCCCAGGAAATACAGACACGGGATTTCAAGCCTCTGCAAATGCAAATACCGCTGGTATGAAGTATGAAAGTCCGGAAGAAGTAGCTAAGCAAAGCCTGGATGCTCTGCTCAGGAAAAAGAATAATAAGATCATAGGTTTTGATAATGTATTGCAGTCGCTTATCCCCCGACTATTACCCCGAAAAACAGTCATCAACATCGTAAAGAACATGATGGATAAGAAGGTGAATGGTTGAATCCAAAATGGGAAGGATTTTTATGGTTCTTCCCAGTATTTTACATACGTCGGCAGTTGCTTAGACCTCACCTTTTAAAACTTAGCCCCATCCAATTCGGTCAACAAATAAAGATCTTTTGTTAAAATCCATTCACCCAGGTATAGGCGTCTTATAGCTAATTTTGAGGATTGTACACCTTGTCTTTAAATCGGTGTTTATGCCAATAATTCTATGAAAAAGATCCTTTTCTTAACATGTCTCTTTTTTAATTGCTTTGCCCAAAACAGGAATCCCCTAGTACCTGGGTATTTCGCTGATCCTACCATCAAGAAAATTGGTGACACCTTCTACCTATATGCTACCACAGACGGTACAGGATGGGGAGGCGGACCTGCACAGGTATGGACCTCTAAAGATTTTGTCAACTGGACCATACAGCCCATGAACTGGCCTAATACACACTGGTACTGGGCTCCGGATGTCACCAAAGGATATGATGGGAAATACTACCTGTATTATAGCCAACCGGTAGAGATCTTTGCAGGGCAATCAGAGAGCCCTGTGGGTCCCTGGACACCCATAGACAGTGGCAAAGCCATCATCCCGAACTACATGATACCGGGTGTGATCACCTTAGACGCTCAGACGTTCACGGATGATGACGGATCCATATACATGTTTTGGGGGACATGGGGAATTTACCCTGAGCACGGTTGCGCGGTAGGTAAACTAAACCCGGACATGAAGACCTTCTCTAAGGTGGAATTGATCCCTAATACCGTAGCAAAGGATTTCTTCGAAGCTCCATTTATGTTCAAGAAAGATGGAATCTACTATTTCATGTATTCTTCAGGAAGATGCGAAGACCATACTTACCGTGTACAGTACTTAAAAAGCACTACAGGCCCCTTTGGCCCCTATGAATACCCGGATGAAAACCCTATTCTAGTGACCAATGAGGACGGAACGGTCCACGGGCCGGGACATCATAGCGTGCAGGAACATGAAGGAAAGTATTACATAGTTTACCATCGGCACAATAACCCCCACTCCAATGGAGGCTTCCATCGGCAGTTGGCCGCAGACCTCCTAGAGTTTGACGAAAAAGGAAATATAAAAAAAGTAAAACCTACACATTCAGGTATAGGACTGCTTGGTCCTAATCAAATTCCTTATACCAACCTCGCCCTAGGGAAGACGGTTAAAGCATCTTCTGAATATAATCTCCACTTTCAGGCCTCGAATGCCGCTGACGATGATAACGGAACCCTCTGGAGAGCAAAGGACAACATGAAACAGGCATGGTGGCAAGTGGACCTCGGGGAAGTCATTACCATTCAGTCTATCTTGACTCAATTTGAATATGCTACCTACTACTATCAATACAGAATTGAATATTCTACGGATCAAAAGACCTGGAAAACCTTCGCAGATAGAAGCCAAAATACTACTTGGGGAAGTCCCATGGCAGATTTCAACCAAGTTCAAGCCCGATATATTAGAATCACCATCTTAGAAACGCAACAACCTGGACTGCCGCGAGGTATTTGGAACGTAAAAATCTTTAAAGAGAAGATTAAGGGAGATTTTCCTACTTCTAGTCCTCAAAAGGAACCTGTAGTGAGGAAGCATAAAGACCTATTGGTTCACTTGAGTGCCTCAGACTTGCTTCCGGGAGAGAAATTGAAATCTCTATCCAATGATGGCGCTATGGGAGGAAAATTCTCCGCTGCAAATCAAGCTGCGGTGGAGATTATAGAGGGCAAGAAGGGGATCAAATTCCAAGGTACTGACCTTTGGACCTCTAATTTTTCCTTTCCCCTTCAGGGCAACAGCAGTTTTACTCTCATTTATGATATTTTCAACCCTACCATTGAAAGGTTCGAACCTTTAATCACCTGGTCAAGAAGTCCACAGGATCTTACCAAAGCCACCTTCGGAGCGGGATATGATGCTCAAAGTGGGGCAGTAACACACGGGGGCTGGGCGGATCTATCCTTCAAGTCTTCATTAAAGGAGAACAAATGGCAAAGAATCGCGATAACCTTTGACGGCTACATGCAGAGGGTTTATGTAGACGGAAAGGAAGTAAGTGCCTCAGATAAAATGCTGTTTATACGACCGGACTCTCTCATTACTTTAGGCAGAAATGGAACAGAAGGTTTTAGCGGTCTACTAGCCGAGTTAAGAATTTATGACAGAGCCTTTGAACCAAATGAAATACCATCTTTAGAATCTGACAAAGACTGGCCATATTACTACACCGCCCGGGATCTGGACTATAAAAAGCGACAAGGTTGGAAAAACAGAGGATATCTACAGATGGAAATCCCTTCTGTAGAAGTAGAGGATTATGATGGGAAAATGGCTGTAGTGGGACAGGACTTTATACCCGCAGAAGCTATGGACTATCTTAAACAAAATCCACACTCGGAATTAAGAGCCGTTTGTAATCCTAAAAATGGGGAAAATTGGGGCACTTTACAGTTGAAAGGCAATGGCTCAATTCTTTGGAAAGGACAAAAGATCACTACGTTCAAGCCCACTGAATGGGCCTTCCAACAATGGGGAATATATACAGGCCAAAAACCACCCTTAGCCCTTCAAGGAAATGTACTTAAAATAGAAGGTTGTAAAGCTTTCTATACATCCGGGAATCAGGTGCTGGTTCAATGCATTCCACAAGATGGATTAGAATACTATTTTGATCAATGGCAAAATAGGAATTATCATCTTTATCCTCAACTACCAGAGTCCATTCAAGTAAAAGTACGCGATGAAGAAGGAAATGTCAGTGCATATCTAAATGTACCTCCACCTTCTATACAGAAGGAAAAGAAAGTTAACATACCTGATGAGAAAGATTTCCTAGAGAATTTACCTGAGTTTTGGGATGGAACACAAGGGGACAAAAATGTAGAAGCTTATATCAGAGGAAAAAATGGGCAAATGGAACTGGGATCTGTCAACTCTTCTTGGGATTTTGTAGGAAAGAAAGGGCCCTATATCTATAAGGAAGTAGAAGGAAACTTCACCTTTAGTGCAAAATTAACTGACATTATAGGTTCTGCCGAGAAAAGAAATACGGCTACAGAAACAGGAATCATGGTACAGGGATCTAGCACCTATTTGCAAAATACCATACTCACGGGATGGAATATCGGGAATATGAGCACCTTCGGAACACAAGATTCTAGGATACAAAGGAATAATGGCCTGGGGTGGAATTATTATCCTTATCTTCAAATACAAAAAGCTGATGAATATTTTCACCTCCGAATCAGCAGAGACGGCACAAATTGGGAAGATCTTATAGGCAGTCCATTCTACTGTCCGGAACTCAAAAATGAAAAATTAAAAATTGGACTATTCCATGCTTCGAACAACAATGTAAAAGGCTATGGTACATTTGATTACATCCAAATAATTACAGAAAGAAGGTGAGTATAAACTCACCTTCTTAATTGAATTTTATCCTCCTAAAATTGACCTTCTTCTACGAAAACTGCAAAATCATCTACAAAATCAAACATTTCTATCCTAGCATTTTAACCCCTATTCCTCTGATTTAAACCTCACATTTTAACCCTCATAAAGGATATTAATTTACTGTTAAATTATTGTATTCATTGGTTAAAATGCGCAGAGCAGAAAAACTCAAATTGAAGGACATTTGTCGGACGTAAAACTCAGAAACCGTTGAGTCATTCGTACCAATAACCAAAAAAATTTTATAACGTAACTATGAAGAAACAGCTAACCAATTTCCTGTTCTTGCTCTTCATGGCGCTCCCATGGGTGGCATTAGCGCAAGACCTGACCTTAACGGGTACAGTAAAGGACCAAGATGGCAAACCTATCGAGGTAGCCATGGTAGGTATCAAAAACACTAGTACCTTAGCATACACAGACGCGGAGGGTAAATTCACTCTGAAGTATGGCCCTAACTCCATTTTGGTAGTATCCGCTATAGGATATGACAAACAAGAAATCGCCCTAACGAATCAAAGAACTTTGGACATCATCTTAACGGGAGGAAATGCCAGCTTAGATGAATTAGTAGTAGTAGGTTACGGTACACAGCGTAAAGGAGATGTTACCAGTTCCGTATCGAGCGTAAAATCAGAAGACTTCTTAAAAGGTACGGTAAGAGATGCGGCACAATTGATCCAAGGTAAGGTAGCTGGTCTTAGAATCACTACTCCTAGCGGTGATCCAAATGCCACTACTCAGATCAACCTTCGTGGTTTGAACTCCATTAACGGTTCTCAAAACCCATTGGTGATTGTGGACGGTGTACCGGGTAGTATTACTACTGTAGCTCCGGAAGACATCGAATCTATTGACGTTCTGAAAGATGGTTCAGCAGCAGCGATCTACGGTACTCGCGCTACGGGTGGTGTGATCTTGATCACGACTCGTAAAAACAAAAACAGCGAGAACAAAACTACTGTGGAGTATAACGCTTATGTAAACCAACAAAGGATCTACCGCAAACCGGAGATGATGGATGCTAGCGATTACAGACGCTTAATTTCACAAGGATACGCTTACGAAGACCTAGGTAGCAATACCAACTGGATCGATGAAGTTTTACAAAACCCACTTAGCCATAACCATAACTTGGCTTTCTTTGGTGGTAACTATAAAACCAACTTCACCGGTACTTTGAACTACAGAGACTGGGACGGTATCATGCTTAAAACCGGTCAAGAGAGAGTAGCTCTACGTGCTGACTTGAACCACGAAATGTATGATGGTAAAGTAAAAACAAACCTACAATTAATCAGTACTACCACTACCTCTAACCAAGGTGGAGCCGGAGGCTGGGCCTGGAGACAAGCCATGATCCGTAACCCAACGGATGCTATCAAGAACGCTGATGGTACATGGAAAGAAAGCAATGCCTATATGTATGACAACCCACTAGGTTACATCCATGAAACCATTAATGACGCTAAAACAAAAGAAAACCGTTTCAGCGGGTCAGTGGAATACCGTCCTATGAGAGACTTGAACTTCAAACTATTAGCTTCAAGAGTTCAAGGTGACTATTTATCAGGTTCTGCTACAACTTTCCAGCATGTTAACACTACTAAAAACAACATGAATGGAACGGCTAGTCGCTATACTTCTGCAAACACAGAGAATCTATTGGAATTGACAGGTAACTACGTGAAAACGTTCAATGACCACAGATTCACTTTACTAGGAGGATACAGCTGGCAAGACAATACGTCTGAGAACTTCTATGCGTATAACTATGACTTCCCAACTGACGCTTACTCTTACAACAAGCTAGAAGCGGGTACTGCTCTACAAAGAGGTCTAGCTTCAATGACTAGCTATAAGAGCAAATGGCAGTTGGCCGGTTTCTTCGCTCGTTTAAACTATGTATTTGACAACAAGTATATGGTTATGGCTTCTGTTCGTAGAGAAGGTTCATCTACTTTCGGTGAGAATAATCAGTGGGGTACTTTCCCGGCATTCTCATTGGGTTGGAACATTGCTAACGAAGAATTCTTGAAAGGTACCAACACTATCTCTCAATTGAAATTAAGAGCGGGTGTAGGGGTTACTGGTACTATTGCCTCCTCTCCATATCAGTCTCAAATCAGTTACAACTTCGCTACAGGACAAGGTGCCTTTATCGGTGGAAAATGGGTTCCTGGTTTTATCCCTGCACGTAACTTCAACCCTGATTTAAGATGGGAGAAAAAAACAGAATGGAACGCAGGTTTAGACTTTGGTATCTACAAAAACAAACTAAGTGGATCCATAGATTTCTATACTCGTACTGTTAATGACCTATTGTATTACTTCTCTGTACCGGTTCCTCCATACTTAACCTCTAGCATGATGTTGAATGCAGGTTCAATGAAGAACTCAGGTATAGAAGTAATGTTGAACTACGCTGCCATCCAAAAGAAAGATTTCAGCTGGAACACTACATTGACCTTCTCAACTAACAAAAACAAGTTGATTGACCTTTCAAATGATCAATTTGACGTAACTACCGAATATTTTGATGCAGGTTATACCGGTGAGCCTATCCAAGTAAGCACGCACCGTGTACAAGTGGGTGGTCCTATTGGTCAATTCTATGTATTAAAAAGCGTAGGTGTTGATGATAATGGCAAATGGTTAGTAGAAAATAAGAACGGAGAAATTATTCCTATTGCTCAAGCTACTCCAGAAGATCGTCAATTCTACGGCAACGGTATTCCTAAATTTAATGTGGGTTGGAACAACAACTTAAACTACAAAAGATTTGACTTAACTGTGAATTTCCGTGGCGCATTTGGTCATGATATCTTGAACATGCAGCGTCTGTATTATGAAAACCCTGTAAACAAGGCGTACAATGTGTTAAAAACTGCATATGATCCTGTATACGGTAAAGAGTTGAAAAATGATCTTGTATATGTTTCTCACTACATTGAGAAAGGAGACTACTTGAAGTTAGATAACATCACACTTGGATATACACTTCCAAAAGTGATCAAGGGCATCAATAACTTGAGAGTTTATGGATCTGTACTTAACCTTTACACCTTCACAGGTTACAAAGGCATAGACCCTGAAGGCGTGAGCTACACCGGAGATTATACCTTCGCTCCTGGTATTGACCACCGTGATAAGTATCCTAACACTAGAACTTATACTTTGGGCTTAAATGTGTCATTTTAACGCAAAGAATTAAAGATTATTAGACAATGAAAAAGATATCAATATATGCACTAACTGCCTGCTTAATGATTAGCGGTGGTTCCTGTACAAATCTGGATGAAGAGGTATACTCTGAAGTACTTTCTACCTCATTCAAACCTACTGAGAGAGATCTACCAAACATCTTGGCTCCGGTATACGCTTCCTTCCGTTCATTGATGTTCGGATGGCAAGGATACTTTGACTTACAAGAAGAGCCGGCAGATGCTATAATTACACCAGTTAGACCTAACGGTTGGGATGACGGTGGTACTTACAGAAGGATGCACCAGCACGCATGGACTTCCCAGCAATGGCAGCCTGAGAATACATGGCAATCCTCCTACGCGAGTATCACAAGAGCGAACCGCGTTATTGCGCAGATAGAAGATAACGAAATTCCACTTCCAGAAGCTACGGCAAAGGCAGCCATTGCGGAATTACGTGCAGCGAGAGCTTTAGCATACTATCTTCTATTGGATAACCACGGTAACGTTCCAATTGTAACCAACTACCGTGATGTAACCCTACCGCAGCAAAGTACACGTAAGGAAGTATACGATTTCATCGTAAAAGAAATCACTGAAATTGAACCCCTACTTTCCTCAGATGTATCTGCCACTTATGGTAGAATGAACAAATGGGCAGCAAAAGCACTTTTAGCGAAGATCTACCTGAATGCTGAAGTGTACACAGGTACTGCTAACTGGGATGGTGTAATTAAAGAAACCAATGACATCATTGCTAGCAATAATTACATCCTTGATCCTAACTACAGTGACGTATTTACATATACGAACCACAATAGTAAAGAGATCATCTTTGCCGTACCTTACGATGAAATCTATGGTACAGGTTCCCAAATTCACATGAAGACCCTTGACCCTTTAAGCCGTTTGGTTTACGGAATGTCAGCTGGTCCATGGGGCGGTAACTGTGCAGTTCCACAATTCATTGATACGTATGACAAAGAAGACGGTCGTTTGGCCGATTCTTGGATCATGGGACCTCAATACAGTGCTACAACCGGTGAAATGGTTATCAACTATGTGAAGGAAGTTCCAGGTATAGGTGGAGACGGTACAGTAGCTCCAAGTAATAGTGGCTACAGAATCGGTAAATACAAGATCAAACAAGGTGCTACTAACAACTTGGACAATGACTACCCGATGTTCCGTTATGCTGACGTGTTAATGATGAAAGCTGAAGCGCTTCTAAGAAAAGGAGATGCAGATGCAGCAGCACAATTAGTAACACAAGTTAGACAGAGAGCTTTCAAATCTAATCCGGCAAAAGCTACTGTAAGCGGTGCAGAACTACTTCAGGGTAGTGCATATCAGTACGGATGGCAAGAAAAAGATGGAAGTGTAGCTGTGAAAAACGGTGGAGCTGATATCAAGTACGGTCGTTTCTTAGACGAGTTAGGCTGGGAATTCGCAGCTGAAGCTCACCGTAGACAAGACCTGATCCGTTTTGGAGTTTACCAAACCAAATCATGGTTTAACCATAACCCACATCCTCAAGCAAACACTCGGATTATCTTCCCAATTCCTAACGGGGAATTGAACAAGAACCCGAACTTAAAGCAGAATGCGGGCTATTAAGAACATTATATTTCACAAATAACTAAAGGCCGGGTAATTTTACCCGGCTCTTTTTGCTTTATGAAGAAACTAATCACCCTTTTATTCCTAGGAGGAGGACTTCAAGCCCAAGAACTCAATTTTGAGGTAGATTTGCGTTCTTACCAATATGATCTTACCCTAACTACTTCAGCTCCTACTGAGCCATACTTGGACTTAGAAATACCCGCCTGGTCACCAGGCTATTACCAGGTAATGGATTTTGGGAAGAATTTCCATGATTTTCATGCCTACAATGAATACGGGGACACACTGAGATGGATTAAGTTTGGGCATAATACCTGGAGAATATATACCTCTAATACAAAAGAGCTCAAAGTAAAATATAAAGTACGAGCTGAAAGAAACTTTGTGGGAACCGCTTTTATAGACAAAGAAAGAGCCTTTTTGAAGCCTTCGGCCCTCTTCTTACACCGAAAAAATGAAAAGGATACTCCTGCTCAAATTCATATTCATGCACCCTCCGAGTGGACAAAAGTAGCTACGGGACTAGATTCCTTAAAAGCTTATACCTATTACGCTAAAGATGTAGATATACTATATGACAGCCCTCTTTTAATTGGAGAATTGAAGGAACTTCCTCCTTTTGAAATAGGTGGCAAAAAGCATAGATTTCTAGGTTATGCTATGGGTACATTTGATGGGCTGAGATTAATGAATGATCTAAAAAAGATCATATCAACTGCCATCGAATTAATAGGAGACATTCCCTACGAACATTACACCTTTATAGGCTTAGGTCCAGGAAACGGAGGAATTGAACAATTAAACTCTACGGCTGTTGCGTTTACAGGACAAGAACTTGAAGGTCCAGGCAGAACGAGAACCTTGAGCTTTCTAACGCATGAGTATTTCCATCATTTCAACGCTAAAAGAATCCGACCTATTGAACTGGGTCCATTTGACTACAGCCAACCTAACCGTACCAATATGCTTTGGGTGGCAGAAGGCTTAACTGCTTATTATGAGAACATCATTATGAACAGAGCAGGACTTCTTAGCGCAGAGGAAATGAAAAAAGCCTGGAGTGCCTCTATAGCAAACTTCCAAAAGAATCCAGGACGTTTGAAACAGACTCTTGCTGAATCTTCGGCAAAAACTTGGGAAGATGGTCCATTTGGTAAAAAAGGAGAAACTATTTCATACTATGAAAAGGGTCCTTTGGTAGGGATGTTATTAGACATCCGCATTCGGACGGCAACTCAAAACACTAGGAGCCTGGACGATGTCATGAGGTATCTATATCACGAAATCTATAAGAAAGGAAATCGTGGATATACTGATGCAGAATTCATAAAAATCTGCGAAAAATATGCGGGTACGCCTTTAGATGACATTTTCCAATATGTGTATTCCACCAAAGAGTTAGATTACGCCCATTATTTCAGAATGATAGGCATAGATCTTGATGAGAATTACCAAATGACACTTAGAAAGGATCAAACTGCCCTACAAAAGAAGATTTACCAAGACTTATTCAGATAATTTATAGACCTGCTACATAAACTATTGGTTAAGAATGCACATTTTTACACTAAAAATGTGACTAGACATGAAAATTCTAACCCAACCCTGGCCATGGTACGTAGCAGGTCCCCTCATAGGACTTACAGTTCCCGCCTTACTGCTAATTGGCAACAAAGCCTTTGGCATCAGCTCTTCCCTGAGACATTTATGCGCAGCTTGCCTTCCTACTAAGCTACCCTTCTTTCAATACGATTGGAAAAAAGAATCCTGGAACCTCTTTTTTGTACTCGGCATTGCTATTGGGGGATTTATAGGAGGAGTAATCTTCGGCAATCCTGAACCTGTGCAAGTAGCGGAAAGTCTTAAAGCAGACCTAAGCAATTATGGCATTACAGACTATTCCCAACTCGTTCCAGCAGACTTATTCAACTGGCCAGCACTAGTAACGCCTAGAGGCTTTATTCTGATGATTGTAGGAGGTTTCTTAGTAGGCTTCGGAACTCGCTATGCAGGCGGCTGCACGAGTGGGCACTCCATCATGGGACTTTCAAATCTACAGTGGCCATCCCTTGTAGCCACTATATGCTTTATGGCGGGTGGTTTAATCATGGCTAATCTTATCTTACCTTATATTCTTGGATTATGAAAAACAAATGGCCTTATTTATTCGTAGGAATTCTCTTTGGCTTTGTTTTTGTCAAAGCTGAAATCATCTCCTGGTTCAGGATCCAAGAGATGTTCCGTATGGAATCTTTCCATATGTATGGTGTGATTGGAAGTGCCGTGGTAGTGGGAATGAGTTCCTTGTTTATCATTCGTAAATTCAATATAAAAACCTTGGACGGAGAACCCGTGAAAGTAGAACCTAAGACCTTCCAAAAAGGACAGATCTTTGGTGGCCTACTTTTTGGATTCGGATGGGCATTGACAGGAGCCTGCCCAGGTCCCCTGTTTGCTCAAGTGGGAACAGGAGCTACTGTGATTATTGTTTCTTTATTAAGTGCTATTGCCGGCACCTATTTTTATGGAAAGATTAAAGATCATCTACCTCATTAATTATGTATAAACATTTGCTATTACTGCTCCTAGGAACAGGAGCATGCGCTCAAAAGTTAAGTGCTGAAGAACTTTCAAAAAAACTTGAAGCAGAACCTCAGGTGCAATTGGTAGACGTTAGAACTCCCTCTGAATTCAAAGCGGGACATATTCCCAATGCTAGCAATATAGACGTTCGCTCTCCCCAGTTTAATTCCATGGTGGCTACTTTGGATAAATCTAAACCGGTTTACATTTATTGTCTTAGCGGAGGTAGGAGTAGTTCCGCTGCGAACAAACTAAGAGAAATGGGATTCCAAGAGGTCATTGAAATGCCGGGTGGCATGATGGAATGGAGAAATAAATCCCTTCCAGAAGAGAAGTTGATAGTTAAAAGTGAAGGTCTGAGCCTAGAAGAGTACAGACATATGATTCCTACAAACCTGCCGGTTTTGATTGATTTTTATGCAGACTGGTGCGCCCCTTGTAAAAAGATGAAACCGTATATAGAGGCTATCGAAAAAGAGGGTAAAGTAAAAGTCATCCGCATTGATGCTGACCAAAATCCAAGATTGATGAAGGAACTTAACATTGTGGGACTACCCGTAATCAAATTACAAAAGGGAGACAAAACTTGGGAGCATGTAGGTTTTGTGTCTGAAATGGATTTAAGAGCTCAAATCGCTGAGATTACGAAATAAAAAAGTGGGTAGGGCTAAAAGCCTTACCCACTCTGATAAACCTTAATTATATGCTAAACTAATTAATATAAACGTAGTTTGAATAGATTCTCACCTTCCGAAAGTTCTACCTTGTAAAACCCTCTCTCGTCTTTTGTAGCAGAAGTTTTCACTTCCCTGTTGATTTGAACCAATGCATTCTTTGTATGTTCATTAGCTCCTTCTAAAACCAGTTCCACTTCCTTCGTTTTCGTGTTGTATTTCACCGTTGAAACTCTACCTGCCTCTAAAGTAATCCATACTTTCTCAGGTGCTAGGAATATCCTGTTTTTACCTGCAGTTGTTACCTCTGTAATCACCCAGTCGCCCTCTTTCTTTGCATTCCCACTGAAAGCCACATATCCGAATTCAGGATGTTTAACAATGTATGTTCCTGAGTTCACAGCATAGCCAAAGAAGCCAGAACCGTAGTCACCGGTAATCCCATCATTTGCCAAAGTAGAAGGATAAGAGTGGAATGCTGCCGGTCCAAAACCGTCTTGGGTTACATTTGCCAAAGCGCCCATTGCGCCCGCGTGACCTACCCTCAAAAGATAAAAATCATTAGGATTTTCCCTGTACGCATCAGAAACAGGTATTGAGTTCAATGCTGAACCGTAGTGGTGCAACTGACGCTCGATTCTAGAAAGCTTTCCTCCATACACAAAGTCCCAGTATCTACGTGCACTACCATTATACCCCCAGTGCGGTAAGGTAGGCATATATGCCAAGATCGCATTTAGAGTCACATCCGCTTTATCATGATTTCCAAAGTATTTGGACCACATATAAACCTCCTCTTGTCCGGTAGAGTCCCAAGGCATCTCACTACCAAATGGATAACCTAAAGACTTCCAATGGTCAGCTCTTTGCTTCATGGCTGCCTCAAGTTCATTTGCCATATCCAGAATGCCTTCCCTCTTCAAGTCCTCCAGGATCAAAAGGAATACAGTACCTTCCATTTGACCAAATTGAGCGTAGTGAGGGGCTAATCTAACCATAGCTATACTGGTGTGGAATGCATTTTCTAAATGCTGCTTCCAGTTTTCAGCCAATCCTTCGTGGTTTCGAGCTAACTTATAAAGCACCCAATGTGCTGCAGCTACATGAGGGTAGTTATAAGATCTTCCCGGACTATCAGCTTCCTTCTTCTTCCAAGCTGACCACACATTCCAATTGATATCTTCTCTATAGGTTCCTTTTGGCAAAGAATCCGGCTCATAATAGAACATACTCTTCTTTACACCGTACTTTTTAGGCCCTTCCGAGTATTGTAATTTACCCCAAAGTGTTTCGTTGGCAAATCTTTTGATCTTTTCAATTTCCCCTTTATCCTGAATCAAAGCTTGCTTCATGAAAGCGGCTAGCCAACTAGCAGCTCCCGCCTCGTCACTTAAACCTGCGTACCATGCTCTTTGCTCTTGAGTGACTTGCCTTTGTTCTTCATAATCATAGGTGATGATAGATGGAGCACGACCAAAAGGATCATCTTTATCGTCAAACCATTGTTTAGTGGTCAAGAAATTACCTAGGTCTTTCACCACTTCCTCCTGGGACTTAATCACCTTGTAATGTATGGTTTGAACGGTACCGTCTTTATATTTCACTGTAACTCTAGACCTTCCCCAAACCTTTCCAATGACCTCGTAAGACTGCCATTTAGCATTAACGGACTTAGGACTTATGGCCAAAGATCCGGCAGGATGCACCTCTATACTTTGAACCTTTTTTCCATACTTTAAATGCAAAGCCCCTACCTCATTAAAAGGTAATACATAACCCGGTATACCAATTGCAACAGGGCGCTTCTCTTTTTCCAATTGGCTTTCTATTTCTCTAATGGAAGGAGCAAATACAAACTTCAAAGCATATTGACGTTTTTCGCCAGCCTTAAGAATGGCTGAAGTGGGCTCATTCCATTGCTCTACGCCTTTCCATTCGTTCTCTGCATGGGCTTTTGAATGTATCATCCATTCATGAAAACCTTCAAAAACTATGCTTCTAGGTGTAGGATCATCATTCAAAGGATTATAGGCCTCAAAACTTGCATTCAAGTGAGGCAGCACCAGTAAACTTTGTCCCTTGCCATGTAACCTATTCACCTGAATATAACCTGCATCTTTCCCAATGTAAGGATCAAAAAACACATTATCCATGTGTGCATCATCCAACTTCTTGTCTTGTAGGATGTTATTAAAGATCATTGGAATCCCTAATGAACCAATCTCCACTTCTTCCTTACTTAAGTTGGAAATCTCAAATCTCAGAACAATATTCTTCCCTTCTAACTCCCAAAAACGTTTTACAGATATGGAAGAATTTTCTCCTAAAGCCGGACCTAAATCAGAAGCTGCAATTACAGATTTGCCTCCACTTAATGGTAAGACATCCACTCTCTTCTTAGCAGAAGAAAATGAAGTCCATTCCTTTTCACTTATCTTCTTATAACGAATATTGATATCTCCCAAATGGTAAAAACCATCCTTGTCCCTTAGTTTTAGACGTTCATCAGGAGTGTAATCAAAAATGGTGTCTTTAACTGGAGAAAACGCAGCTGCAGTATGAGAGGAATTTAAAATTTCGAGATAAAAATCGGAAGTTTTAAAGCTTTTGCTTCCTTTCTCTACCCCTAAGGTAGAAGGCATCTTAGCAATTCTTTCCCAAGGGGACTGAGCCGTAGCCGAATTCCCAATTAGAGCAGCCAAAATGAGCGATCTGAAAATAGATTTCATGTCTGGGTTGTTTAACATTTTCCTAAATTTCTTAAAGTTCCTTCACATCATCAACGCAAGCACCCCATTTAGCTAAAATGATAGGACGTTTAGATAAAATAGGAAATACTAACAATTACTAAATCTTTCCAAAATTTCCCCCTAAACTTGAAGTATGAAAATACTGATTGTAGAAGACGAAACAGAAATCAGCAAGCTGATCCAGGAGTCTCTGGAAGAAGCTCAATATTTAGTTGAGTCCGCCTCCACATTCAAAGAAGGCTTGCTAAAAATTGAGGATTACCAATATGACGCTATTCTTTTGGACCTCATGCTTCCTGACGGAAATGGTTTAGATTTACTTTCGGAGATTAGGTCATCCCAGCCTAACACCTCCGTCATCATACTTTCTGCCAAAGATGCGGTAGAAGATAAGGTCAAAGGCTTGGATCTGGGTGCAGATGACTATCTGGCCAAACCTTTCCACCTAGTGGAACTCCACTCCCGTTTGAAGTCGGCACTGAGAAGACGTAATCAACAAGGTGAAAATAAAATAGAATATAAGAACCTCTGCTTATATCCGGAAACGCGAGACTTCCTAGTAGCCGGTAACCATGTAGCGCTCAATAGAAAAGAATATGACGTACTTTACTATTTCATGATACGTCCGGGTAGACTCATACAGAGAACTACGCTAGCTGAATCTGTCTGGGGCGACCACATCGATCAAGCCGATAGTTTGGATTTTATATACTCCCAAATCAAAAACCTACGTAAGAAATTGAAAGAGAGCGGAGCTGATGCTGACTTGCAAGCGGTATACGGAGTAGGATATAAATTGGTTTAAATGGCAAAATCACTAAAAAACTATACCCTAAAACACTTGGCCTATGCCCTACCGCTGGTGGTAGCTATTTGGGCAGCATTGTTCTATGCCTTTATCCTAGATGAAGTTTATGACAATGTAGATGATGGATTAAAAAATCAAAAGATCAATATCATTCGCCAAGCCTATTTGGACAGTACTATTTTAAATACAAGAGAATATGGTGTAAACCAATTTCGCATCATACCTACAGATAGCATACAAAAGAAGAACGTCTTTTCCAGAGAATTCATCTACATGGAATACGATGCAGAAATGGAGCCCTATCGGATTCTAAGAACGGGATTCTACGGACCTGACGGACAAGCGTATTCCCTGGAAATTAGAACCTCAACTGTAGAGGAGGATGACTTGATTATAGACTTAAGCATAGCCCTCTTTGTCTTATATCTCCTACTTTTATTAACCATATTCCTCATTAACAATGGGGTACTTAGGAGGGCACTGAAGCCTCTCAGCCGACTAACAGAAGATCTGCAGAATTACCAATTTGGGAATAAAAACCAGGTCAGAAGAATAGATGAGGGAGTTACGGAGTTCCAAATTCTTTCAGATAAGGTACAAGACATGATAGACAGGAACGAATCCTTGTTTCATAAGCAAAGGACCTTCATAGAGAATGCCTCACACGAGCTTCAAACCCCTTTGACCATCACCATTGGACAATTAGAACTGCTATTAGCGGAAGGACAACTAGATGAAATTCAGAGCCAAAGAATAGACCAGGCCAAATCAGCTTTACACCGTCTGGTACAATTGAACCGAAACTTGCTCATGCTATCCAAAATCGAAAACCGTCAGTTCCCGGAGAAAGAAGAGATACCAGTATCAGCAGTTTGGTCAGAAATAGAGGAAGAACTACAAGACCTGGTCATATTCAAAGAACTTCATGTTCACACAAAACTCAATGAAGAATTCCATATTAAGGCTCACAGAGGATTGATTAAAATACTAATATCAAATCTGTATAGAAATGCCATCAAATACAATTTCAAAGGAGGCAAAATAGAAGTAAAAATAGATTCCAAAGGATTCACTATTGGCAACACCTCTGAATTACCACCTTTGAATCCGGAGATCATCTACGATAGATTCTACAAATTCCCAGGAGACAGCCAAAGCACCGGCTTGGGGCTTTCTATTGTACAAAGTATAGTGGGTACATATCCGAATTTAAAGATCCACTATACCTATGAAAAAGAATTTCACCTTTTTTCTTTAAAAAAGATATAATTCCCAAATTTTTCCCAATTCACATCAAAAATTTGAATCATGAAAAAGATAATAGTGCTTCTGTTGTTCCCCATGGCACTTTTTGCTCAAAAAGACAAAAAGATAGACTGGGATGAACTACCTCAAAAAGCACAGACATTTTTAAAAACTAATTTCACCAAAGAGAAAGCTCAACAGATACTTAAAGAAACCGAGGATTATTTGGAAACCATTTACCAAGTTACCTTTCAGGGGAAGTTGAAAATAAAGTTCGACAAAAACGGAAATTGGAAAGAAGTAGACGGGCATAGAAAGCCAATACCTACCCGTTTTATTCCTGAAAAAATACTGACATATATAAAGAAAAGCTTTCCGAATAACGAAGTAGTAAAGATTGAAAAAGAAAAGAAAAAGTACGAAGTGGAAATCAGTAACGGTCTGGAGTTGGAATTCGACCGAGAGGGAAACTTTCTACGTATAGACAGTTAATTCACTAAAATTTAAATAACATGAAAAACCTGGTAATTATCGCATTACTATCTGTACTATTCACTGCATGTGAATCAAACAAAGTGCTAGCTGAAAATGAAATTCCGTCTGCCATCACAAACTACCTTCAAACTCATTTCCCTAACCACAAGGTTCTACAAGTAGAAAAGGAAAGAGAAGGTTTATCAAAATCTTACGATGTCATCCTGGAAGGGAACATAGTGCTAGAATTCAACAAAAAGCACAATATTAAATCCATTGAGGCCAAATCAGCTCTACCTCAATCTGTGATTCCGGCAAAAATTTGGGAATACGTACAAAGAGAATATCCGGGTGTAGGAATATTAGAATATGAGCTTGACGATAATAGACAGAAAGTGGAATTGGACAACCGACTAGAACTTGAATTCAATAAGGCCGGTGATTTCTTAAGACTGGATTAAGCCCAAAAATAAAAATGCCCCCAATTAGTGTCTAACTTTTTGGGGGCACTCTAAAATTGGGGGCTTTTTGTAGCTTAAAACTCTCTATGCTTAGCCTCTTCGAACCACCTTTCTTGAGGTAAGTTCTTGAAGTATTCATACGTTTTCTTCAAACCTTCTGCTCTATCCACTTTAGGCTCCCAGCCTAAAATCTCTTTAGCCTTAGTGATATCCGGTTGGCGCTGTTTAGGATCATCTTTCGGAAGATCTTTATAAACAACCTTTTGATCTGTACCAGTGAGTTTAATAATCTCCTCAGCAAACTCCTTAATCGTAATCTCAGAAGGGTTACCTATGTTTACAGGATTTGGGTAATCTGACAACAATAATCTATAGATACCTTCCACTAAATCATCAACGTAACAGAAAGAACGCGTTTGAGAACCATCTCCAAAAATGGTTAAATCTTCACCTCTTAATGCCTGGCCAATAAAAGCAGGAAGTACTCGTCCATCGTTCAAACGCATTCTTGGACCATAGGTATTAAAGATCCTTACAATTCTGGTTTCAAGGCCGTGATAGGTATGGTAGGCCATGGTCATGGCTTCTTGGAAACGTTTCGCTTCATCATAAACGCCCCTAGGACCTACTGGATTTACATGTCCCCAGTAGTCTTCCGTTTGAGGGTGTACTTGTGGATCACCGTAAACCTCAGAAGTGGAAGCAATTAATACCCGAGCGTTCTTTACTCTAGCTAAACCTAGGCAATTATGAATACCTAATGATCCTACTTTCAAAGTTTGAATAGGAATCTTTAGATAATCTATAGGGCTGGCTGGAGACGCAAAATGCAGGATGTAATGCAATTCACCCGGTACATGGATAAATTTCGAAACATCATGTTGATAGAACTCGAAATTAGGCAACTTGAACAAATGCTCAATATTCCTTAAATCTCCTGTAATAAGGTTATCCATGGCCATCACATGGTAACCTTCTTTTACAAATCTATCGCAAAGGTGAGAGCCTAAAAAACCGGCCCCTCCAGTAATTAATATTCTTTTCATTTTACAGTCTCTCTACCAATGGAATAATATTCAAATCCTTGAGCCTTGATTTCGTGTAAATCATATAAGTTTCTACCATCAAAGATGACCTTATTTTTTAATTTATCCTTCATCTTAGAAAAATCAGGCGTTCTAAATTCTGGCCATTCTGTCATGATCATCAAGGCATCTGCACCTTCAAGAGCTTCATACATATTAGAAGCGTACTTCACTTTCTTGCCAACCTCTTTCTTAACATTGTTCATGGCTTCAGGGTCAAAAACTACTACCTTCGCTCCTGCCCTCTTCAATGCTTTGATATTGTACAAGGATGGAGCTTCCCTGATATCATCCGTATAAGGTTTAAAGGCCAATCCCCATAGAGCAATGGTCTTTCCTTTAAGATCACCATTGAAATACTCTTTCACTTGTGGTATAAGCTTCACTTTCTGCTTCTCATTAACTAACATGATAGACTTCAGGATCTTGAAATCATAGTTAAACTCCTGAGCAGTTTTCCCTAGAGCCTGAACATCTTTAGGGAAACAAGATCCACCATAACCTATACCTGGGAATAAGAATCTTTTACCAATTCTACTGTCAGTACCAATACCTTTTCTAACATTGTCTACATTAGCCCCGGCAAGTTCACATAGATTAGCCATTTCATTCATAAAGGTAATCTTCATGGCCAAAAAGGAGTTAGCGGCATATTTTGTCATTTCAGCTGATCTCTCATCCATGAAGATGATAGGATTACCTTGACGTACCAATGGGGCATACAAACGTTCCATGATAGCTTTCGCTCTATCTGAACTTGTACCAACTACCACTCTATCCGGCTTCATGAAATCTTCTACAGCTACACCTTCACGCAAGAATTCGGGATTTGAAACCACATCAAATTCTACTTTAGCATTAGCAGCGATCTTAGCATGAACCTTTTCCGCAGTACCTACCGGAACTGTACTCTTATCTACAATCACCGCATAGTGATCTAATACTTTACCAATTTGATCAGCTACCCCCAAAATGTATTTCAAATCTGCTGAACCATCCTCACCCGGAGGTGTAGGAAGAGCTAAAAAGATCACTTCCGCTTCCTTAATACCTTCTGCAAGATCAGTGGTAAATTTTAGTCGCCCGTCTTTTCTATTTCTATCAAAAATAGGTTCTAAACCCGGTTCATATATGGTTATCTTACCTTTTTTAAGGCTGTCTACTTTTGCTTGATCAATATCGATACAGGTTACTTCGTTTCCTGTCTCTGAAAAACAGGTTCCGGTCACTAAACCTACATACCCTGTTCCTACAACTGCTATTTTCATTTAATAATTGGGATTTTTTCTTCTGACAAAGTTAGATAGAAAATTTCAAAACTTTACACAGAACACAAAAAATATAGAGTTAACGATACAATTTATCCATAAACCCTACATTTTTCGCTACCGTATGTTAAGTTACGAGAAAAAGTTAAAGGGATAAAGATTCTTCTTATACTTTCGTAATTCCATCACTATCGTACCGAAAGAGAAGTCTACTTCAATCTTTATTGGCACTCTATTTTTATCATCACTCACCCATACTCGGATGGCTTCTTCCCCTTTAAAAAGTTTGTTTTCAGGCAGGATAGGATGCAGTTTTACTACATTTATCTTACCAAAACGAGTTTTAACCGTCCCTTTCCCAGCATATTTCACCTTAAATCGGTAGGACTCATCATCAAAAAACAATGGAGCAGTATAGGTTTGACCTAAATAATAGGTGGAAAAATCTATATGGCGAAGAGAATAATAACCGCTTATGACATCATGTATGTGCGTAGGAACACTGTAAGTGTCCACTGACTCCTTTTCTTTTTTAACAACTACGTTCTTGCGGTGATCAAAATAGAGAATCTGGTCCCTTTTGTAATTGTTTTCCCTTGCACTATACTCAAATTTTTGAGGAAAATATTGCAGGGTATCCATGTATGAGGTGTAGGTATTTCTTACACGGTACAGATCCGTAATACCTTCTGTCCTGCCTGAGACATTTATTCTATAGCAGGGCAATCCATTTACCGTATGGGTTTTATTATCCACTGCAACGTTTGCAGAACCTAGGGTTAAGATCCCAAACTTAATCCTATAGCCGTATTCTTCCCCTAATTGGAAGGTATCATTCTTAGACCTAAAAGAAAGAAATAGCAAAGGAACAAGTAAGATACTCAGTCTCAGCATAGTGGATTTACTTTTTAACATAACGTAAAAAAATGACATTTAACTATTCATTAGACGCAATTCTTTACGAAAAGTTAAATAAAAGGTGCTTAAATTAAGCACCTTACTCTTCAATACTTCCACTTTTATCCATCAGGGCGTCAGCATTTCCCGCCACTGTAGCTTTGATCTTTTCTTCAATATCAGCCATAAGCTCAGGATTATCTTTAATCAGAGCCTTAACTGCATCTCTACCTTGCCCTAAACGATCTGCACCGTAAGAGAACCAAGATCCTGATTTCTTAATGATATCCAGATCCACCGCTAAATCTAGTACCTCACCGGATTTAGAAACTCCCTCTCCGTACATGATATCAAATTCGATCACTTTAAAAGGAGGAGCTACTTTGTTTTTGACAACCTTTACACGGGTACGGTTACCTATGATATTTCCTTCGTTATCCTTGATCTGACCTATTCTACGGATATCTATACGTATAGAAGCATAGAATTTCAAGGCATTACCACCGGTAGTAGTCTCAGGAGAACCAAACATGACTCCGATTTTATCTCTCAGCTGGTTAATAAAGATACAGGTACAACCCGTTTTATTTATCGTACCCGTCAATTTCCTCAAGGCTTGCGACATCAAACGAGCCTGAAGACCCATTTTGCTGTCTCCCATTTCACCGTCTAATTCAGCTTTTGGAACAAGGGCTGCAACTGAGTCTATCACGCAAATATCTATAGCTCCTGAAGCAATAAGATGTTCAGCAATCTCAAGCGCCTGCTCACCATAATCCGGTTGAGAAATCAGTAAGTTCTTAGTATCAATACCTAGTTTCTCAGCGTACACTCTATCAAATGCATGTTCTGCATCTATAAATGCAGCTATTCCACCTTGCTTCTGCGCTTCTGCTATGGCATGCATGGCTAAGGTAGTTTTACCGGAAGATTCCGGTCCGTAGATTTCAATCACCCTACCTTTTGGCAAACCATTTACCCCTAAGGCCAAGTCCAAACCTAAAGACCCGGTGGAAATTACAGGAACGTCAAGCACTTTCGTATCACTCAAGCGCATTACCGTACCTTTTCCAAAGGACTTGTCTAATTTATCCAGTGTTGACTGAAGTATTTTTAACTTATCTGCGTTTTCTGCTGCCATTATATTATAAATTTTTCAACTTTAAATTCTTCCACTTTACCTTGATTCCACCTCCGTCATGAATCTGAAGGGCAATCTTTCCATCTGAATCAGCAAAGACCTGGTCTTTCAAGTACACCATCTGCACTCCATTTACCCAAGTTGTCACCTCATCTCCCTTCACACGGATCTTCATCTTGTTCCAGGCATTCATCTTCACATTATCTTTCGAAGGATCAGGCTTAATTAACCATCCCCTTTTATAGGACTCATAAATCCCACCTGAGAAATGACCCGGAGGAGCCACCTCAGCCTGCCATCCACTTACTCTGGTGCCTTCGATACTGGAATGAAAAAAAACACCACTATTTCCATTAGCTTCCGGCAAAAATTCTAAAGTGAGCTCAAAATCTTTATAAGATTTTTCAGTACCCAAATAACCATAACCTTTGTCCGGCCCACTTTCACAGACTAAAAGTCCATTTTCTACATACCATTTTTCGGTTCCGTAGACTATCCATCCGTCTAAGTTTTTACCGTTAAAAAGGGAAACAGATTTCTGTGCAAAGGTAAGACAAGGAATGAGAAGCAGTAAAAGAATTTTTTTCATGAGATTAAATCAAGGATTTGTCGACACCAATATACACAAGATCTGAGTAATTTTGTAAATTATTCCATTTGTAATATGCAATTCAGCGAACTCAATCTGAACAAGCCACTCTTACGAGCTTTAGAGGATTTACAATTTTCTTCTCCTACTCCTATTCAGGAGAAGGTATTCTCCGTCCTCATGTCAGGAAGAGACCTTGCAGGTATAGCCCGTACGGGCACAGGTAAAACCTTTGCTTACCTCCTTCCCTTACTAAGAATGTGGACCTTTAGCAAAGACAAACTTCCACAAATCCTGGTATTGGTCCCAACGAGAGAGCTAGTAATGCAAGTGGTAGAAAGTGCCAAAGCCTTGAGTACTTACATGAGTTTTGACGTGGTGGGTGTTTACGGTGGGGTAAATATGAAATCTCAAGCCGCAGAACTAATGCAAGGCTGTGACATGGTGGTTGCCACACCCGGCAGATTCACAGATTTAGCGGCAGCTGGCGTCCTAAAAGTAAAGAACATCAAGAAGTTAGTGATCGATGAGTTTGATATGATGTTAGACTTAGGCTTTCGCCCACAACTTGACCTGATTTTCAATAAAATACCCGAAAGAAGACAGAACCTTCTATTCTCTGCTACCCTATCCGAAGAAGTGGGATCCTTGATTGGAGATATCTTTAAGACTCCTATTATTATTGAAGATGATGATATAGGAACACCAATAGAAAGTATCTTACAAAAAACCTACGCAGTACCAAATTTTAAGACCAAGATTAACCTCCTGGATCTCCTGCTTGGAAATGACCCGGACATGCAAAAAAACCTGATTTTTGTAGCTCAAAAGTCGGCAGCTGATCTACTTTTCCAAGAATTAAAAAGCAGAGGAATGGAAAGTGTAGAAGTTATCCATTCTAATAAATCTCAGAACTATAGATTTAGAGCCATAAAATCTTTTTCGGATGGTGAAATAAAGACTTTAATCTCTACGGACATTGGATCTAGAGGATTGGATATCAAAGGAATCACCCATGTAGTAAACATGGACGTACCCACTGAAAAGACGGACTACGTGCATAGGATAGGTAGAACAGGGAGAGGAGGAAATTCAGGCACTGCAATTTCATTTGTAAGTCCTAAAGAAGAGGAGGATTTTGCAGAGATCGAAGAGATGTACCAATTGCAATTACAAAGAATACCTCTTCCTCCCTATTTAGAAATTGAAGAGGGGTTACTACCTTTTGAAATGGAGCATGAAAGCATAAAAGTACCTACCGTCAAGACCGATGCCAACATTGGAGCTGCTTTTCACGAAAAGCTGGAAAAGAACAAGAAGGTCAACAAAAGAAGAGACATTGAGGCTGAAAAGAAATTAAAATACGGAAAGTCATACCGTAAAGGAATGTAATGATTCAAGAGATGTATGGTGGTCGGATCCGACTGCGTGTGTGTGGTTTGCTTTGGAGAGAAGACAAAATCCTTCTTCTCCGTCATTCGGGAATTGGGGAGGACGGCATATTTTGGAATTGCCCTGGAGGAGGAGTAGAAGAAGGGGAAAGTATAGTTCAGGCCTTGACCAGAGAATTCAAGGAAGAAACTAAATTAGAAATCCAAGTTCAGGAGCTATACCATTGGGATGAAGTCATCTACGGAAAACTTCATGGAGTAGAATTGTATTTTAAAGTTTCGGCCAGTAATTTCGCTGCCCAGTTAGGCAAAGATCCGGAAGGAAATATACTGACTGAACTCCGCTGGTTCACAAAAGAAGAAATCCACCAATTACCAAAAGGGCATTGCCCCCCATTTTTAAGAGGTTTATGTTAGTTGACGACAGATTTAATCCCGTACGATGTGATGCGTACGATCTATATATAGAAATCCAATTTAATCGTTTAAGATTCATCGCCAAGAAGGATGAGGAAATCTTATGCTTGGAGGATCATTTCTTAGGCGTGTGCACTGATCCTACCCATACCTCTGTTCAGGTTGAAAAATTGATGGCCATCCACCCCTTTCTTTGTCGGAAAGACTGGAAATCAGTACACTTGATTTCTCAATTCCAGATACATGCACTAGTGCCAACAGAAGCCTTTGGGGAGGCCGAAAAATATCTCTGTTTAGTTTTTAATGACATAAATAAAGATAATTTCATTTTCTTTTCAGAAGTCATAGAGAAACAAACGCTTCACATAGGCACATTGGAGAGCATTTATCAAGCCTTCCAAAAGTACTACGAAAGGATAGAGCTTCACTCTCCCATGACAGCAGGTCTGCGTTTAACATTAGAAAGAAAGAAACATCAGATCATTATAAGCGATCATTTTTTGGATTACTACTTTTACTACCCTAAAAAAGGTTCAGTTTCAGTGCGGAGGATACCGCTTATAGATTTGGAAGAATTAGATGTAGAAAATCAACCTACGACCTTATGGGGAGAAATTACTCCTTATGGAAACTTATATAATCAAATAAAGGAGAAAATAAAGAGTATCGAAATGGGGAGTATCAACAGGGGAATAGCAAATATTTATTCGGAACTTCCTCAGCACCGTTATATCACACTTCTCAACATTTAATGGGTATTTTTCTTTTGAACCTTGAGGTTATAGTCGAAGAACTCTATAGCTCTTTGGATGCCCTTCCCTTTTAGGGCTACAAAATAAGGTTTTCGTCCATCCTTCTGGATCAATTTAGTATCTAGCTTATAGATGGTACCTTCAGGATAAAGGGAGATAAATTTACTGGGAATGCTGATGCTTAAATCTTCCGGAACTTGCTGACCCTGAATGGTTTTCAAACGCATTCTCCCACTAGAAAAAGATGCTTCAGCAAAAACGTCTAAAAAGTATGATTTTGTGAACTCCGGCACCTGATCTATCAAAGACAATTGCATATCTCTCCCCTAAAATTTAAGAATCCTTACGCAAAATAATATTAATTTTTCCAATCCACCTTAATACTTCGTATTATTTTTCCTACCTTTGCACCACTTTTCGGAATTAAACAACCCCATGGCAGAAGTAAAGATTTTTTCGGGCACTAACTCACAGTATTTAGCCGGAAAAGTAGCGTATTATTACGGGAAAGAACTTGGAAAAGTATCCATACAGCGTTTCGCCGATAGTGAGATATCGGTCAACTACGAAGAATCTGTAAGGGGCTGTGACTTGTTTTTGGTACAAAGTACCTTCCCAAATGCAGATAACTTAATGGAGTTACTGCTTATGATTGACGCCGCAAGGAGAGCATCAGCTCACTACGTGGTGGCCGTAATTCCGTATTACGGATATGCCCGTCAAGACAGAAAGGATCGTCCAAGAGTAGCTATCGGAGCGAAATTAGTGGCGAATATGCTAACTGCCGCGGGAGCAGACAGAGTGATGACTCTAGATCTGCATGCAGGACAGATTCAGGGATTCTTTGACATTCCTGTAGATCATTTGGAAGGAACCTCAGTGTTTGTCCCTTATTTGAAAGAGAAAAACATTGACAACTTAATATTTGCTTCTCCTGACGTAGGTGGTGTATCTAGGGTAAGAAGATTTGCAAGTTTCTTTGATGCAGATATTGTCATTTGTGACAAACAAAGAAAGGTAGCGAATCAGATTGCAAGTATGCAGCTGATTGGCGATGTAAAAGATGCTAACGTAGTCTTAGTGGATGACATGATAGACACCGGTGGCACCATTTGTAAAGCAGCAGAGTTGATCCTTGAAAAGGGAGCAAAATCTGTTAGGGCTGTGGCAACACACCCTGTATTCTCTTACAAAGCACATGAAATCATATCGAATTCTGTGTTTGAAGAGGTTATCGTTTCGGACTCTATTCCATTGAGACAAGATAATCCGAAAGTAAAAGTAATATCAGTAGCAGAACTTTTTGCTCATGCTATTGGTAGAATTAGAGATAATGGATCAATTAGTACATTGTTCATAAATTACCAACAAAAACTTAAATTTTAATCATGAAAGTAACTGAGATTGTAGGGTTTAAAAGAGCGAATCTCGGTCGTCAATCTGCTCAGGAATTAAGAGCTGAAGGATATGTACCGGGCATTCTTTATGGTGGAGAGGAACAAATTTCTTTCTATGCACCGGCGTATTTGTTCAGACCTGTAGTTTACAGCATTGATGCGTATGAAATCAAATTAACTATTGACGGAAAGGAATACAGAGCTATCCTTCAGGATAAGCAATTCCATCCGGTTAATGATTCTTTGATTCACGTTGATTTGTTAGAAATCAATCCTGACAAGGTGATTACCACCACTATTCCTGTACGTTTAACCGGAACAGCAAAAGGTGCTAAACAAGGGGGTAAATTGGTTCAAACATTGAGAAAAGTTCGTGTTAAAGGACCCGCTAAATTAATCCCTGAGTTTGTTAACTTAGATGTTACTGAATTAGGCTTAGGAAAATCTATTCGTGTGAAGTCTATTGAACTTCCTGAATTGACAATTATTGATCCTGCTGCAAACCCTGTCGCTACCGTGACTATCCCACGTGCGTTGAGAGGTCAGCTAAATGCAGAGAAATAATCGAGTAGGAAGATAGGGATTATTTCCCTATCTGTCCTCTCACACCACCCGGCATACGGATCCGTACCAAGGCGGTTTGTTAGAATAACGTCGTTTGATGCGTTGTTCTCCAGTAATAGTAGTCTGCAAATCCTTCGTAACCTAATTTAGTAAAGTATGAGTTTGTTAGCGTTGTTTGAACGATAGGGCTTGTCCCTGTCCGAGTATAGGATTTACGGGTGTTCGCATGTTGGTAGGCAAGCCAGCGTTTGGCTCCCAGTTTCATTAAGTTCCGAATTCGATTACCTGCGGTCTTCCATTGCTTCCAAAGCAGAACACGCAAGCGTCTTCGCACTAGTTCATCTAGTGTTACCATCACCTTCTTATTCGTTGCTATACGAAAGTAATCCACCCAGCCGTGAATAATTTGCCGTAGTTTAGTCAGTCGCTCATGCATAGGAGTAGCTGTATTACGTCGAGTATTTTGACGTAACTTCTCTCGGATTCGTTCGATACTCTTTGCAGAGATACGAATCTGCCAATCTCCTTGAGTTTTGAAGAAACTAAAGCCGAGTAAACTACTTTGGGAAGGTTTGCTTACCTTACTCTTTTCACGGTTCACTTTCAGTTTTAGTGTAGATTCGATGTAACTGGTGATGTTGCGCATAATACGAGTGGCGGATTTATTGCTCTTCGCGTAGATACTACAGTCATCCGCATAACGTACAAATCGATGTCCACGGGAGCTGAGTTCCGTATCCAGTTCGTTCAGGATGATGTTTGACAAAAGTGGACTTAAAGGACTGCCCTGTGGTGTGCCCTTGGTTCGCTTTTGTTCAAGACCATGATCCATAATCCCACAACGAAGGTATTTCCCGATCAGCGCTAGGACTCGACGATCCGTAATCTTCTTGCTCAAAAGATGCATCAGTATGTCGTGGTTCACTTGATCGAAGAATTGTTCCAAATCAAGTTCAACGACCCACGTGTAGCCCAAGTTCAGATACTCTTGCGCTTTAATGACGGCCTGATGAGCATTACGATTCGGACGGAAGCCGTAGCTGTTATCGTGAAAATCACCCTCATACTTTAACCCAAGCCATTGGGAAATGCTTTGCTGAATAACACGGTCGATGACCGTTGGGATACCCAGCATACGCTTGCCGCCACTTGCTTTGGGAATCTCTACTTTCCGAACAGCTTGTGGGCGGTAAGTGCCAGAGAGAATATCCGATCGCAGGGATTGCCAGTGCGTGTTAAGGTAGTCACGAAGATTATCGATCTGCATACCATCAACTCCGCTAGCACCTCCATTAGAGATGACACGATCAACTGCGTGTTTGACATTTCGGATGTGTAATATCTCTTCCAACATAGTATTACTAAAAAAAAACCTCAGGCATTGTGTCCACTTCGTTGCACGACTCAGCTAAGCTCCTCTTGCATTTTACTATCAGTTTCCGACCTACCCTCATGCAAGCAGTTCTCTTATGTGGTTCGGCTTTTAACACTTCGTCATAAACTTCATGGTTCCTTTGCCATTCTAACATTCAGACCTTCCCCTGTATAAAGTAGAGAAGCAGGGTACTATGTCCTCTGCTGACTTCTGACTAAAGCATACTAGCATTATTATTCTGCTATATGTTTCTTCGCGGGCATTCGCGTATACCTTTGACAGAGTTTAGTCAGATCTCCCCAGGTAAGAACAATAACTTTCACCTCATATATCCGCTACATTTACCATAGTGTTTCCGTACAGTTTAGGGCTTTGGCTTGTTTTGCAGCCTCACCCAACACTTGCGGCCTTGTATGTAGTTTCTGTTCGTCGGATCGAGGTTTTGCCTCAGACTTCCTTCAGATTCCACCTCACGGTGGACACCCTTGTCATAAGCTAACACTTCCCACTGTAAAGGCGTGTTCGGGACTTACACCCTAGAGTTATTGCACATGCTGGGCACACAAAACGAAAGCCCCGAAAATTTCGGGGCTTTTTTTATATCACAGAATACATTGATTTCCTCATTGAAACCTCTAGAGGGAAGGTAATCATTAATTGGAAACCCTCATCATACTTAATCTCCAGATTCCCTTCTAAGGTTTTCACTCTATTCTTAATAGAATTTAAACCTACACCTTCAGAAAATTTCCCTGTACCCATACCATTATCTCCTATTTGGAAAATAACATTATTGCCATCCCCATATAAAAAGATGTAAATCTCATTTGCAGATTTTGCATGTTTAATGATATTAGTCAACGCTTCTTGAAGAATTCTTAAAACCTCAATTCTCTGTACAAGATGTAGTTTTTGCGTTAAGCCCTTATCTATATCTAATTCTACATTGTACATATCCTTAGGGCAAATTAGATCTAAGATCCTATGAACATTATCCTCAAAATATTCTGCATCTTCAATGGAGTGATAAAGAGAATGACTGTGGGTTCTTACGGAATGATAGATCTCGTTAGCTTTCAAATGTAAATCTTGAATTCTTGTTTTGATTTCAGAAGCATTGGATTGCTTACTTAATAAATCCAATTGATTAACAATGCCTGCCAAAGATGAACAAAATTCATCATGAAGATTTTGCCCTATTAAAGACTTCACCTCCCTTACAGATTGCCGGCAAGCTTCTTCTAATTGAATCTCAGCTAGCTTTCTTAAGGCAGCAATCTCCTTTTCGGTCCTTAATCTTTGATATTTAACCCAAAGGAAACAAGCTACCAGTGTGGCTATGAGTAAAACAAAAAACAAAATATTCATTTTTATGATCTATTTATGGCCTAAATAACTCCTAGTCGCTTAGCTTCCGCCAGGAGAGCAGTAATACTAGAAGTATTCGTTTTAAGCATCATCTTCCGACGGTGCGCGGCAATAGTATGCTTACTAAGCTTCAATTCTTCTGCAGCTCCATTAATACTTAAGCCTTTGGCAAAATACTGTAAGAGCTCTATTTCTCTATTCGTGAAAGGAACTCCTGCATCATCTTCCGCACTATCCATAATGGATTTTACACTAGGTGAAACAAAAGTAGAACCGCTAAAGATTTCATGAATACAGTCGAACAATTCATCTGCTGTAGCTGTCTTACTTAGAATTCCGTCAGGCGAGTATTTTTGTAAATCCTGTAACAAGTAAGGATTTGCTAAACTACTTACCACAATGATCTTTATCCCTTTTGATACTCTCCTTAAATCATTGATAAATAATGGCAAAGACTTTTCTCCTAAGTAATAATCTACAAATAAGAAAATGGGGTCCTTGCTTCTAAATCTTATTAAACTATGGATCAAATCTTGATCATTATAATAGACGTTTACAGATTTAAAAAGCGTGGTAAATTCTACTAACTTGGCAAAAGAATCAGCGAACAACTTGTGATCATCTAAAATTATAGCCGAAACATTCTTAAAATTCGCGTTATTCATATAATGGATTAAGATTACATGGTGGATCCATAATTGTTATTACACCAAAAATCGAGCCAATACCATTCATTCAAATTCAATTACCATCCTTTTATTCTGCGCGCAACTCTAGCCCCTAGGATACGGTAATTATTGTAAGGGTTAACGTAAACATTGGTCTATATAATATACTAAAGTTTAAATAAGCGTAGTTTACAGGTTCCAAAGATAAAATAAATGATGAAAATCATTCTAAATAAGGATAAGGAAAAAAATATGATCTTCGTCATAAATTTAAATCACATAAGATCAAGCACTTGCACTAAATGCCGCAATCCTAAACTAGCAGAAAGCGAAATAAATTGAACATTTGAACGAAAATTAAAATTTGATTTATGTGGATCAATTACCCACACGGGGCAATGGGCATATTGCAGTAAACCGGCCGCAGGATAGACCTGTAGACTGGTACCAACTACGATAAAGAGCTCGGCTTCAGCTACCCATTCTTCCGCCAAAGGCATGAGCGGCACTTCTTCTCCAAACCAGACAATATGTGGGCGCAAAGGAAAGCCATCCTCCGCCAATTGACCGCTTTTAATAGAATCCCCTCCTATTTCATATATCAGTTCAGGATTTCCGGTACTCCTTACTTTGGAAAGCTCACCATGTAAATGCAATACTGTCCTGGAACCTGCTTTTTCATGTAGTCCATCTACATTTTGGGTGATGATCTTTACAGAGTGCGTCAGTTCTAATTCTGCTAAGAGCTTATGGCCAGGATTGGGCTCTGCTACATAGGCCTGCTTCCTCCTTTCATTGTAGAATCGCAAAACCGTATCAGGATCCTTACGAAAAGCTTCAGGAGTGGCCACATCCTCTATCTTAAACGATTCCCATAAACCACCCATATCCCTGAAAGTTTTTAGTCCACTTTCAGCACTCATACCTGCACCGCTTAATACTACAATGTTCATATCTTCAAATATACCCCCTAAATTTAAGTAGCATTCCTTCTACAATTATTATCTTTGAACTATATTCTTACGTGAAAAATGAGAGATAGATTTATATTAATAATGGCCCTTATTTTTGGGTATTCTGCACAGGCACAGTATAATAATGATTGGATCCAGTATGACCAGATGTATTTGAAAATGGTATATACAACTACCGGCGTTTATCGTATATATAAAAAAGACATTGAAAAGCTTCCTTCAGGTATTATAAACCCTCATAACATACAAATTTTCAAAAAGGGAAAAGAGATACCGTGTTACGAATTTGGATTAAATGACAATACATTCGATGAATCAGACTATCTAGAATTATATTTAGAAGCGAATTATGGAGAACAAGATAGTCTGGTTTACCTACCGCATTCAGATAGACCCCCGGTTTATTCAAATATCTTCTCGGATGAAACTGCGATATTTATTACAGTTGGCAAAAACAAAGGTTTAAGAAATAATATAGAGGCTTTTAAAGACTCTAGAGCTAAAGAAAATATAGTTATAATACACGAAATCCAACACCTGAAAGATATATGGTCCTTTAATAATGCTACAGGACAGGTACCTATACTACAGCAGTCCTACTATGAAAAAGGGGAGAGCTGGACAGGACCTCAAATAAACAGTGTAAGTGAACAAAAAAAGGAATTTACACTTCAAGGATATAGTCCTTTAGTGAATCACAATATCACTTTTAAAGTATTATTAAACACAAGAAGTAATAACGCGCATGAAATAAATGCTAAAATAAATCTAAAAAATATAGGAGCTTTTAAAACAATTGGATTTGACCACCAACTGTTCATATCAGAAATACCTAATAGCGAATTAAGTGAAAAGAAATCGTTTACATTTTCTACTTCTTCGAATCTACAATCTGATGCATATTCTTGGACCCAATTTGAACTTCTATATCCGCAAAAATTAGATTTCAAAAATAGGACATCCCCATTGACCTACTTGCCAAGTTCTTCAGAAGCTGAGGCTAATTTTATAATAGAAAATGCACCAGAAGGCCTTCTTGCTTACGACAACTCAAATCCCTTTTCTAGCAGAAAATTACCAGTAGATAATAACAGCATATATATTTCCAATAGAAAAAACACAAAAAAAATATTCTTAGATAGTAAAATATCAGTATTTACAAAGAGTGTTGTAGTTCGATACTCCAAACCATCTATTGAAGCTAATTATTTAATAGTTACACACCCTACCCTTAGGTCTTCAGCAGAAGAATACAAAACTTATAGAACTTCAATACTGGGAGGAAGTTATAAGGTGGAAATCATGGAAACCCAAGAAATTTATGACCAATTTAATTATGGAGAAAGGAGTCCAATAGCAATCAAGGAATATCTACGGTATCAGTTACAAAAATCTCAGAATGGAGAAAAATTCCTTTTCCTAATAGGTAAACCAAACACCTATCCTTCAACTTTATTCTCTCAACCCGAGATTGACCTCGTGCCATCCTTTGGTTATCCAGGAAGTGACGTTTTACTTTCATCAGGAATAAATGGCAGCCACATTGATGTCAGCACGTATCTCACCGGCCGTATTGAAGCTACTAACAATGCTGAAGTCCTTAATTACTTAGAGAAAGTAAAGGAATTTGAAGACCCAAAAAATCACGGTTCATGGATAAAAAAAGTATTACACATGAACGGTGGGAATAACATCAATGAAATATCAAATTTTAAGAACTTCATGTATAATTTAGGTCAAAAATCGATTGGAAGCATTAGTAACACCCATGTAGATTTTCTTACTAAATCTACAACTGAAAGCGTGGAAAATATTAATATAGGCAAATATTTAAACGAGGGTGTCGGTGTTATATCCTATTTTGGGCATGGTTCTTCAACTATTTTAGATTTTAATTTGGGATTTGCATCTGACCCAAAATTAGGCTACGCTAACAAAGGCAAATACCCATTTATGTTGTTTAATGGATGTGGTGTTGGAAATATATTTCACAGGTATGAACCTCTAAGTTCTGATTGGCTATTTACACCTAACAAAGGTGCAATAGCCGTATTAGCTAATTCCTATTACGCTTATTCTAATACTTCGATGGACTTCTTTGAGATATTTTACAATAAATTATATAATGATGAAGAAACATTAGGTAAACCCATAGCCAAAGTATACTTAGAATCTGTCAAAACTCATATTTTAAGACCTAACTACGAAAAATATGCACAGTCTAATTCTCAACAGATGATTCTTCAAGGTGACCCTGCAGTTGTAGTCAATCCTTTTCACAAACCTGATTATACTTGGAAGAAAAATTCTGTACAAATTAGCAGCACTAACGCTGGTTCATCCATTGGTACGTCTTCCCAAATTGTAGTCTCCGCCGAAATCCAAAATCTGGGAAAAATAGAAGAAAATCAAGCTATACCTGTTAAAGCCGTAGTACAATACCTGAACGGCACATCAGAATCCATTGGGCTAAGAAAAATAACCCGGAGTTTCGAGAATAGCTATTCAGACACCCTCCACATAACTCAGCCCATTCGTAATATAACCCTCATATTAAACCCGGACAGCAATATTCCTGAATTGACTTTTGAGAACAATACTGAAAATATTGAAGTAGACTGGGATCAAGCAAAAAATGTGTCTATATACCCCTATAGACCAGAATTGGATAAAACTAATCCCACATTGCTTGCTTTTATAAATGACCAACTAACAACAGAAGGAAAATACACCAAAGCCCCCAAAATTACCTTCAAAATCCAGGATGAAAATCCATTACCGGTACAAATAGCTGGTATTAGAATCTATATCAAGACCAACAATCAATTCACAGAAATACCAACAGGCCAATATACTTTGACACAAAACAGCGCTAACCAGATCACAGGCACTTTCGTTAGTCCTGAACAAATAGGAAACTACGAACTACTGATTAACGCCTCTGACGCAGCCGGAAACCTTGCAGGACAAGACCTTTATCTCAAGTGGGAAATCGTAGAAAACCTTACACCCAGTATCATTGTCGCACCAAACCCGGTACAAGAAAGAATAAAACTACTGATTAATAGCGTAGGCCAAGACCAAGTGGCACTACAACTTTATGATCTAAAAGGCAAAGAAGTCTTTAAAAGCACTTTTCTGGTTAATGATGGTCTGAATACCATTTATCTTGATTTTAGTCCGAAACAAGGCACATATACTTATGTTGGCACCTTAAATCTGAAAAAGATTACAGGTAAAATAATAGTAGAATAACATCAGAATAGTAAGTTGTTAAAGCCGATTAACTTGAGTTGAAATATTTACCTTCGCTAACAGAATACTAGTAAATAATGCTTACCAAAATAGCTACTCTATAAGGATGTATCTTTAATTATCCGCCATATAAATCAGTAGTACTGCAAAACATTCAAAATATAATTTTACTACTGTTGCATAAAAAAAGGGGCTCCCAACGGGAACCCCTTTTCTAATTCTTTTTTAGGAATCACTTTTTAACAAACTTAAAAGATTGTTCATTTAACCATCCGTAGTACACCCCTTCACGAAGGTTCTTCACGTCAATAACCTGAATACCTGCATCCACCTTTTGGTTACGGATCTGCTTTCCGGTCACGTCAATGATACGTACCACACCAGCTTCTTTATTTTTAATCTGTAAGTAATCCACCGTTGGGTTTGGATAAACTAAAAAAGAAGGTGCTGTAGACTCATCCAAAGAAACAGGAATGATCTTACTATAAGCAAAGCTTCCATCATGATCCACCATTTTTAAACGGTAATAAACCAAATCTTCATTTTGAGCAGTAGAGAAAGTGTAATTATTATTGCTTCCCTTAGCAAACACTTCTCCTACTTTCTGAAAAGATAAAGCGTCAGCACTGCTTTCAATTTCAAAATGACTAAACTCTGTCTCTTCTGCCGTAGCCCAATCCAAAACAGCAATGCTTCCTTCTGCCCTTCCGGTGAATGAAATTAAGGTAACAGGTGTAGCTGCAACTACTGTCACTGTCGTATAAGAAGAATTATTATCTGGTTGATCGCCGACAAGTGGCATTCCACCTAAATCACATGTATTTATATCATTATAAAAATCAATTACTCCCCCAACTATTATGTCTACATCTGGACTTACACCTTCTACTTCAACATTAAATATGTAACCCTCTGATCCAGCAGGAATAGTTACGACTAAGGCGTTATCTTCAAAAGTACAAACAGATCCACCAGGCAAATCAGAAATATTACCTGTAAACTTTAGTGTTGTCCCCGACGTAGACAAAACGACTGCCACTTTATTAGCTTGCCATGAACCGCTTGACAGTGTATTAGCAATTGAAACCTCAATATTTCCTTTACCGGCAACAAAAATATCAGAACCTCTATAGTTAAGATTTAATTGTAGATCTTGCCCTAAAACTTTACTGAATGACAATACAGTACTAAGTACAGATAAAATGAAAATTTTCTTCATGGTTTTGTTTAATTTAGAATGACTTGCGAAAACGCATAATTATTATCAATTTTCGTTTCTCCTCCAGAATAAGGAGCCACTGTATATGTTATATTTTGAGCTGCCCTTGCAAAACCTGGTCTTCTCTTTATGTGGAATCCTAATGTTGCAGACGAAGCCGGATTTAAAGAATAACCAGACTTCGAAACGATTCTAATGGCAAAGGGTGTCTCATAGAATTCCCACGATCCATTTGAATAACTAGGATTAGAATTTCCAAGACTAGCTACACCATTAAAGCCTGTTTGTGGGCTACTGGTTAATACTAGGCCGGGAACAGTTATTTCAAATGCGGACGATTTCGTAATTTGAATTACAATTTGCTTTTCATCTGCTAAAGCAGTTCCTCCTAACATTTCCCAAATTCTTATGATAAAATCTCTTTCTTCTATTCCATTAAAATTGGCACCATTACTACCAAAAGTCTGAACAGGAAGCAAATCCGGTGTATCTTTTACAATAAGGACTAAGGTTGACTTTGAAGTGGCACCAAGTTCATCTCCTATTTCAATCACACATGATATACTACCCTTGAAATTATTTGCGGGCACAAATGTGAAATCACCAGTGGTAGCATTCATAGTAATTGTACCTCTAATCTGTCCGTCATATAAAACAGTTTGGGGAGAACCAATTGGAGCAGTCTCAGGAATACCATCTCCATTCAAGTCTATTAATAATACAGTTTGCGCATGGTTTTCAGGATCATAATCATTTGCCAAAACATTTCCAGTTCCAGCAGAATTAACTCCCATTAAAATCTGATCATCATTTGCAATAGTTGAATTACTTCCACCGGTTGGAATTATATCAATTAGCACATACACAGGACTTGAACATAAGCCAGAAGGAGACTCACAAATGGTATAAATAAGGAAATCTCTTCCTACAGATCCGGCATTAGGCGTATAGTAGATTTTACCATTGCTAACCGTAGCAGAACCTTTGGTAGGATTGGCTCCGATGAAAGGATTACCCAAAGTTCCATCAACATTCCCTGGTATATCGTTTAACTTAACGTCAATCTCAAAATTAGATCCTCCTTCAGGTACTTTAACAAAATCATGGAAAGCAATTGGAGGATTTGTAACTGTTCTGTTAAGAACATAAATAGTTAGATTTTGAACCGGGCAGTCTCCTTCCCAAGCATCTATACATACCTTAATAGGAAATGTATAAGTCCCCTCTTTATCCGTGATGAAAGTATAGGAGCCATTAGCGTTAATATTAAAAGTAAAATTAGCTCCCGGTGGAACAGTAGGCGAACCGGCAGCACTATAGGTGGCTCCTGCTGGCAATTCATCGTTAGTAGAAGTGTTACCCGGAATCTCTGTATTAATAAAGCCTGTATTCTGGTCAGGACGAATCAAATCAGCTGCACAATACACCTCGTTTCCTGGATCGTATCCATAGCGAGCAGAAGCCACAGCTCCGTATATGTTCAAACTAAAACCGGTCTCTATTGCCACCACTCGTAGCAATCTGATTTGAATTTCATCAAATGCGCCTTTACTGTGGAAGCCAATCACTGATCTGCCTGAACCACTGCTTAATAAACCTAAACTTATTAAGCTACCATTTACTACGTCTGCACTATCTACGGCCACTCCATCTTTAAATGTGACAATTCTTATATTATTATCACCAAGTAGCCCAAGATCAAGTAATCCTCCATCTTTACTCACTTCAAAACCTGCAAAACTTCCTTTAGGGAATGTCAAAGAAGTAGAAGCTACTGAAAGAGAAGACCTGGAAACCACGCCCACAACAGCGTTCATTGAAGCATAGTTATTAGGATGATTATCCACTACACGATCAAGATGCTCAAGAGGTTCATCCAATAAGCCTACTTGAGCGCCAATCCTAACTCCTGTATTCGCTCCGTTCACTACGGCTCCATGATACTGACTTGTAAGTGTCCCTTCCGTCAAACAATCTACATCTTCTGCACAGGATTTCTGTACTTTAAATCCATGAATCTTGGTTCCTCCTAAATCTACTGATAATAAGCTTCTGACCAAAACTAATCTAACCTCATCAAATGGAACTGGACAAATAGCCCCCAATACTTCCGTATGAGAACCGGATATAACTCCTACACCTGCCAATACGGCCCCAGGAGTTTCGTAAACCGGATTGTCAGGAGTTGCACTACTTCTATTATAGAATTCGAGCTTAATACCGGCACTTGCAATCAAGCTGGCATTTAATAAGGATGAAGATTCTACAATATATCCAGCATATGAACCTGCGGGATAGGTTTCCAATGCATTAGCAACAGATACAGACAAGGCACTTCCCACATTGGCAATTGCAACAACGGTAGCTGGATCAGATGAACCGTTGATGATATTATCCGGATTAGTAATACTACTTACATTTACTAAGCCAGCTGTAGTGGTTCTTTTTAAGTTGATATATAAAGGATGGTCTGGATTTGTAGCGGTTGTAATGGTATTACATGCCAAAGTTGAAGTACAGAATTTCTTAACTACCACACCATGTACTTTCGTGGTGGTAGCACTTAAAAGTTGATTTAGCTTAAGCTCGACTTCATCAAATTCATCTGCAGTGATGAAACCAATGGTAGTTCTACCTGACTCTCCCACCACTCTTAAACCTAAACTCAATAAGCTGGTTCCTGTTCTGGCCGTACCTACTGGGGATCCGTTATTATATAATTGAATAGAAAAGTTTTGTAAAAGATTCAAATCTAGGAGTCCCAAAAGTTGAGCGTTTTCAATATCAAATCCTACGAACATGGAATTATTCGTAGTATTAAATGAATTACCAAACACATCACCTACAGCGTAACTAATAGGACCTTGTAGCGTAGCATTCAAACCACCTAATTCGGTAAACGTATCAGAACTACTATCTAAGGCGCCCATAGGATTTATAACTCCACGATTAGAGGTTCTATCGGTAAATTGAACAGGATAATTTGGCGCACCAATTGTCACATTAAGATTACAAGGAAGCGTAGTATAATTCGCCGGTGCATATTTACCTAAAACCAAATTATAAACCCTGGTACCCCCAATACTTAACAAAGAATGTTCATTTACGACGATCATTGCACGAGTAAAAGTCACAGGGGTACTTGGCGCTAATGTAAATCCGATTCTTGCTGGATTTCCAGTACCTGTCAAAAGACCAAGACCGAGCAAGCCTAGAAGCTTATCCTTATTTACGTCATAAGTTGCTACAGGTGTAGTATTATCTCCATTAAATAATTTAATCTCAAAAGTAGCATTACCTAAGCCTATAGATAATCCATCAATATTCAAGATATCAAATCCAACAAAGTAGGGATTTGACTGGGAAGCAACCACACTTTCACCAATATCAATGGTCATTTTTTGGTCAACCAAACCAAGTACAGGTGCTGCTAAAACAGCATAGTCACCCAAATCTGAATTATAGGCATTACCCATACTACTAGCATTATTATGCCAAAATGTGGATAAAAGTGGATTATCAACATGCGTAATTTCAGGAGATTTTGGATTCACATATGGCACCGGCTCATTTAAAGGCAAAGAAGCTACCTGTGCGTTCACAGCATACCCACTCAGCAGAAAAAGACATAGCACGTAGCTCCAACTTCGGAGCTTAAAATGTATAGAAGCTCGTTTCATAGCTAAAATATTTAGGGAGAAAAAATTATACATATATGATAAGTAAATATTATACTTCTATACGAAGAAATAGTTTTTCATGGCTATAACTATCAGCATCGATAGCCAAATTAAGGTATATCTACCAAAAGACACAACAATTTTTTACAATTTTTTCACAAATTGTAATTATTTCACCAAAATGAATAGTTATTTTTAATTAGAAGGAGGAGAAATTATTATTGAATAGTATCTAACCAAATACCTAGATACAAGACCCTAATTAATTTTCGTGCGAGGAGAGAGTTTGATTTAACATGAGGCCCCTTCTTTATAACATATGAAATCCCCCTCATAAATTCCTTTTTATTTACCCAATGCCAAAGGCTGCTATGATCAAGAAAGAACTCGGAATTAGAATTCCAAAGAGATATAAAAGAACTTATTAAATAGTATGAAAAATCGTCCTTTGTTGTACGATTTAATAGCTTCTGAGGCAAAAGCTCATTCATTGCTTCCCTCATAACCCATCTCGTTTTACCACCCCCAAATCGTATTTCATTAGGTACACCTAGGCAAAATTCAAAAAGTTCTTGATCAAAAAAAGGATGCTTGTACTCAAAATTATAGAAACGAGAAATTTCATTAAATTGATTAAAAGAATAAGGATAACTACCATTAATAACCGCCCGGAAATTTTCCAATAATTCTCTATTATTTATATCGTATATATCATAATAAGATTCAGCTGATAATTCACCTATAGAATAATTCAGCAATGATGGATCTGGCACCAAATCAAGCTTACTGAACACATTCGATATTACTTTATTTAATAATACTTTTAAATAAGAACCTGGAACATACCCCCACAGCAGATTTGCTGATTTCAAAAGGGCAGCAATAGACCTCCAGTCATTTTTCCTAACTAATGTTAATACCTCCTTGACAATAAGTTTCTTTTTATAAGCATCAAGTGTAATACTAGTATATTCTCTAGCCAAAAAATTTTCAACAAATAAAGTCAAATACTTCTCCCAATCCCCATCTGACTTTAAATCTTGCAAATAACCTAGCCCATGCCCGACTACAGAATCACCATCTATACCAGTAAACATTCGACTGATTCCTTTTTCACGTAATTCCTCGCTCAGTTCTATATGTGTAGTTGATGGCAGAATAAAAACCTCGGGAAAACCTGTCCTTTCGCACAACCACCTCTGATGGGTAAATATATTTTCCCCACTAGTATTGACCACGTGCAGTGGCAGGTCCAAATTATCAGCTACTAATCTAGCATAATCCAAATCACGATGACTTGTGTCACCACTATCATAGTAGTAGCATGAAATATCTTCTGAAACTACATGCCTTAAAAGTGTCGTAACTACTGAAGAATCCAGACCACCACTTAAATGTGAACCTATCTTTTGAGAATTTACTAGACCTCGCTTAATAGATTTAGTCAATAAGTCCCTAAACACGTCCGAGCTAGAATGTATAAAAAAAGGTTTAGGTACCGCACTATAGTAGCTTCTAAATAATTTATTGCCATCATTATCTATCTTAACATAATATGAAGGCGGGACTTGATATACTTCAGAAAAAAAAGTCCCAGAATTAATACTGGACTCTTTAGAAATCGAAAAATTAATATAATTGTATACCTCTATCGAATCTGGAGATTTACCCTTTCCAAGAATCCTTAAATTATCGGAAACAGTAATTTTATTCGACTCTTGGCAAAAATACAAAGATTGCACCCCAAATCGGTCTCTGACCAAATAGGTGCAATCTTCTGTTTGCAAAACCAATAAAAACTCGTGTTTTAATTCTTTAAAACAACTTTCATTTACAGCTAAAAATGCATGGATTATTTTTTCTTCACAACTATCACCCTCGTACCTGTTTAAAGATCCGAGATTAGAATTATCGCCTTTAAACCAAACATTTATACCTAAGTGAGAATAAAAAGACGAAATGCTATCTAGAAAATAGAGATCCAGAAGCATAATTAATCTTCCCCTCCCCAATCAGAACTAGATGGCTCAGTGAAATCTACTGCACTTCCCGATTTTAGAGTCAATTTCCTAAGCATTCCATGCTTCAATAATACAGGTTTCGTGTACCTCTTTTTTACTACAGGTTCCATATCAATTAATTTATTATTATTACTACCACTTGAACAAAAATATGGATTCGTTTTCCGAATCTGCAAACTTTTGAACATATTTTTTAACAAATTTAGCATAAAAGACTAAAATATATACTATTTATTAGCTACGCCAACTGAATTTATGTAATATATTTTAACCACCATGTATACCATTTTTACTTAACTACAAAACTATAAACACTCTCAGTAATATACATTAATTAAATAATTACGTTATGAAATTTAAAACATTTTTACAAACTAATCCAAATAACTAAGTAATTATTTTTAATTAATTAATGGCATACTTTTTGCATCTGTTAACAAAAATTATTAATTATTATATATATTTACCGTTAAAACACCCGTTTTTAAACTATCCACCAATAAATAAATAACCGAATGATTACCGTATTATTAGTAGCTTCCTGTCTTAGCATCGGAGTCTTGCTCTTGAGAAGAGAAAGACTCAGAACCGCTGAGAAAATCAAATCCCTTGAACATCTAAACCAACTTTATGTTCAGGCAGCTAAACAATTGTCAGCATACGAAACCAGAACTGAAATCGGTCAAAAATTACATGATGATCTGTCTTCAACCCTTGCCGGAATCGTACAAAATATGGAAGTTCTACAGAAACAAACTTTAGACGAAGAACTTCGAAAAAAGATACATTTCCTGTCCCAAGAGGCTGAAAAAGTTTATGATAAAGTGCGAGGTAAGAGCCATGAGCTCTTTATACATCATAGCGAATATGACCTCTTCGAGGATAATGTATACCGTCTCGTAGACCTACTCTGCCCTGATTCCTCTATCCATAAGGAGATAGAGATTGAAAGGGAGATAGCTTCTCAGCTCGACCTCAGTCAAAGAATAGAATTACTCCGAATCCTCCAAGAAGTACTCACTAACACCATGAAGCACGGCAAAGATGTCAGTGAAATCTTCATCTTCCTATACGAAAATGAATTAGGCGCCCCTGTGTTTCAAGTAGGCGACAATGGCTCCTCTTTTAATGGCAACTCAGATGGTATAGGCATACGCTCCATTCGTAAACGTGTGGCCCAACTAGAAGGCCAACTACAATTAGAAACGAAAGGAGGAGTAGCGTATACCATTACGCTACCTTCCTAAGCTGAACCCAGTTTAAGACATTCTTCTAAGGTAAGGTTTTCAGGCTCTACGCCTTTTGGAATTTTTACATTCCTTTTCCCTATTTGAATATAGGGACCATATCTACCATTCAATACTTTCACTTTGTCGTTTTCAGGAAACTCTTTAATCACTTTATTCGCCGCTTCCTTCTGCCCTGCCTGAATCAATTCCGCTACTTTCGCATCATCCATAGTTAATGGATCCTCCGTCTTCGGAATATTAAAATATTTACTACCCCATTTAATATATGGACCAAATCTGCCCTTACCTATAGTAACAGCCTGCCCATCATACTCTGACATCTCCCTAGGTAAAGAACCTTCTGCCCCACTCTGCTTTGCAGCAATCAAAGCTATAGCCCTCTCCTTTGTAACCGTCAATGGGTCTTCTCCTTTGTCTAGATTATAAAATTTACCATTATACAAAACATAGGGCCCGTACCTACCCTCGTTCACCACTATAGGATGACCTTCATGCAATCCTAATTCCAATGGCAATTTCGGCCCTCTTAAAATATCCAAAGCTTCTTCATACGTCAAGCTAGAGATCAATGTTCCTTTCTTAAGGGAAACAAATGTGGGCTTTTCCTCATCCGTAGCCTCTCCTATCTGTAAATATGGACCAAACCTGCCCACCTTTGCAAATATCTTTTTACCAGAATCAGGATCAACTCCTAACTCGTGCGACTGAGTACTCGCACTAGCACCTTCCGCGGCCTGCTCCACTTTGACCTGAAAATCCTTATAAAAGTCCTTGATCATCTTTTGCCAGGAAACCTTACCCTCTGCGATTTCGTCAAAGTCAGCTTCCATATCCGCTGTGAACTTATAATCTAAGATATTCTCAAAGTTCTCTACCAAATAATCATTAACTATCATCCCCAAATTAGTAGGGAACAATTTAGCCTTTTCACTTCCAAAGGTCTCTTGCTTTACAGCCGACTGTATCTGCCCTTCTTTCAATACCAATTCAGTGATATCTCTGGTCTGACCCGGACGGTCCTCCTTAACCACATATTCCCTCTTGATTACGGTAGAAATGGTAGGAGCATACGTAGATGGTCTACCAATACCTAATTCCTCCAATTTCTTCACCAAGCTTGCTTCCGTATATCTGGCCGGAGGTCTAGAATATCTTTCCGTAGCCTTCATTTGTAGCATATCCAAGGTCTGCCCCACATTTAAAGGCGGCAACATCCCTTTGCTCTCTTCGTCCTCTTCATCACTTCCTTCCATATAAACCTTAAGGAAGCCTTCAAATTTGATCACCTCACCGGAAGCTGTCAATTCTTCAGGACGAGTAGATATACCTATTTTAGCAATAGTCCTCTCAATCTTAGCCTCAGCCATTTGCGAGGCTATAGCTCTCTTCCAAATCAAGTCGTAAAGACGCTTTTCGTTCCTGTCTTCGCCCGCTGACATTACCGAAAAGTCAGTTGGACGAATGGCTTCGTGCGCCTCCTGAGCCGATTTATCCTTGGTTTTAAACACCCTTGATTTAGAAAACTCCTCTCCATATGCTTTCGCGATCTGATCCTTTGCCGCTGCTACTGCCTCCGCAGAAAGATTCGTAGAGTCCGTACGCATATAGGTGATCTTACCGGATTCATAGAGTCTCTGTGCTAAGGTCATGGTCTGCTGCACTGAGAAACTCAATTTACGAGATGCTTCCTGCTGCAATGTAGATGTGGTGAACGGAGGTGCAGGAGATTTAGTGGTAGGCTTTACTTCTAAAGAAGAAATGCTGAATATAGCTTGAACACAATCGTTCAAAAACTGTTCTGCCTGCTCCCTAGTTTCTAAATTCTTGGGTAATTCAGCAGATAACACTTTACCATTAGAAACATGAAAATCTGCTACTATCTTATAGGTAGAGGTAGATTTGAACTGCTCAATCTCCCTCTCTCTTTCTACTACTATACGAACTGTAACGGACTGTACCCTACCGGCTGACAGGTTCTTCCTCTCGCCCGCCTTGATCTTACGCCATAAAACGGGAGACAATTGAAAACCCACTAATCTATCTAAGATACGTCGGGCTTGTTGGGCATTCACCAAATCTAGATCTATGGTTCTAGGCGTCTCTATCGCCTTATTGATTGCATTCTTAGTGATCTCACGAAAAACAATCCTCTTCGTGTCAGGCTTCAAACCCAAAGCCTCTTTTAAGTGCCAAGAAATGGCCTCTCCCTCGCGATCATCATCGGTTGCTAACCAAACCTCCTTGTCCTTAGCTTCCTTCTTAAGTTCGTTAACTACCTTAACCTTATCTGGTGAAATTTGGTACGTAGGCTCAAAATCTTTTTCAATGTCTATCCCCATACCTTTATCGGGTAGATCGCGGATGTGACCGAAACTGGACTTCACTATAAAGTCTTTGCCCAGATACCCTTCTATGGTTTTTGCTTTTGCTGGTGACTCAACTATTACTAGATTTTTTGACATGTACGTTTGGAAAGTTGGCGCAAAATAAAGGATACTTTTCTAAAAATAGATGATAAACTTATTGAAAACCTTTCATCTTACTCTTTAGACTACTCCTTTTTCTAAAGAAAAAACATTTATGACAAATAAGTAGAAAAATGTTTAAAATAAAATATTTTGATTGTTTCTAAATAACAAAGGATTTGCCTCATTTGGAAATCAGTTTGTATTTTTGGGGGTTATTAAAGTTATAAAAAGGAACATTAACTTAATTATATCAGATGAAAGTATTTGACCTGGATATGATAAAAGCTGTGTACGCCCGTATACCTGAACGAGTGGACGCTGCAAAACAGCTTTTAGGCAGACCCATGACCTTATCGGAAAAAATTCTTTATGCACACCTATGGGAAAATCTTCCAGGTAAGCCGTATACCAGGGGCGTGGATTATGTAGACTTTGCCCCAGACCGGGTAGCCATGCAGGATGCCACCGCTCAGATGGCCCTTCTGCAATTCATGCAGGCAAAAAGAGAGAAAGTAGCCGTACCTTCTACCGTACACTGTGACCACCTAATTCAGGCCAAAGTGGGCGCTACTGAAGACTTAAAAACAGCTACTGAAACGAATAAAGAAGTATACGACTTCCTATCTTCCGTATCTAACAAATATGGTATAGGGTTCTGGAAGCCGGGTGCAGGTATTATTCACCAAGTGGTTCTTGAAAATTATGCCTTCCCTGGTGGAATGATGATAGGTACTGACTCCCACACGCCTAATGCCGGTGGCTTAGGTATGGTAGCTATTGGAGTTGGTGGTGCTGATGCTTGTGACGTAATGTCTGGATTAGCATGGGAACTTAAAATGCCTAAATTAATCGGTGTTAAATTAACCGGTACACTTAAAGGATGGGCCTCTCCAAAAGATATCATTCTTGAAGTAGCAGGTAGATTAACGGTAAAAGGTGGTACCGGAGCTATTGTAGAATACTTCGGAACCGGTGCTGATAAATTATCAGCTACAGGTAAAGGAACCATCTGTAATATGGGTGCTGAAATCGGTGCTACTACTTCTATCTTCGGATATGATAAGAAGATGGCGAAGTACCTAATGGCTACCGGTAGAAGAAGCGTAGCTATTGCAGCAAATAAAATCAAAAACTATCTACGTCCTGATCAGGAATGTATTGATAATCCTCAAGCTTATTACGATGAAGTAATCGAAATCAACTTGAGTAAATTAGAACCAAGAATTAACGGTCCTTTCACTCCGGACTTAGCTTGGCCTCTAAGTAAATTCGCTGCTGCAGTTAAGAAGAACAAATGGCCTCAAGAGCTTTCTGTAGGCTTGATCGGTTCTTGTACAAACTCCTCTTACGAAGACTTAACTCGTGCAGCCTCTATAGCTCAGCAAGCAGCTGACAAACACATCAAAGCAAAAGCCCAATATACTATCACTCCTGGCTCTGAAATGGTACGTTTCACAGCAGAAAGAGATGGTCTACTTGACACTTTTGCTAAAATCGGTGGTGTTACTTTAGCTAATGCTTGTGGCCCTTGTATCGGTCAATGGGCACGTCATGGTGCGGAAAAAGGAGAAAGAAACTCTATCATCACTTCCTTTAACCGTAACTTCGCTAAGAGAGCTGACGGTAACCCAAATACCCATGCATTTGTAGCTTCTCCTGAAATCGTTACAGCTTTTGCCATTGCCGGTGATTTAACCTTCAACCCTGCAAAAGATACCATCACTAACGAAAAAGGTGAACAGGTAAAATTAGATCCACCACTTGGAGTAGAATTACCTCCAAGAGGATTTGATGTAATTGATGCGGGATACCAAAAACCTGCTAGAAGCGGTAAAAACGTTAAAGTAAAAGTTAGTCCGAAGTCAGACAGACTTCAATTATTAGATCCTTTCAAACCTTGGGAAGGAACAGACCTTACCGGACTTAAGCTTTTAATCAAAGCCAAAGGTAAGTGTACTACTGACCACATCTCTATGGCCGGTCCTTGGTTGAAGTATAGAGGACACTTGGACAATATCTCAAATAACTTGTTGATCGGTGCTGTAAACTTTGCTAATGATGCCACTAACAAAGTGAAAAACCAATTGACAGGAGAGTACGGTGAAGTTCCGGCTACTCAACGTGCTTATAAAGCAGCTGGAATCGGTTCTATCGTAGTTGGTGATGAAAACTATGGTGAAGGTTCTTCAAGAGAGCACGCGGCAATGGAGCCACGTCACCTAGGCGTAAGAGCTATCTTGGTAAAATCTTTCGCTCGTATTCATGAGACTAACCTGAAAAAACAAGGTATGCTAGCCTTAACATTTGCTAATGCTGCAGACTATGACAAGATTCAGGAAGATGATACTTTTGATATCTTAGGTCTAACTACTTTTGCTCCTGGCAAACCATTAACAGTAGTAGCTCATCATAAGGACGGTTCTAAAGACGAAATCGTAGTGAACCATACTTATAACGAAGCTCAAATCAAATGGTTTAAAGCGGGTGCAGCCTTGAACCTAATCGCTCAAGGAGAAGTAGCTTAATCAAGCATCTTATATCGAGTAGGAAGATAGGGATTATTTCCCTATCTGTCCTCTCACACCACCCGGCATACGGATCCGTACCAAGGCGGTTTGTTAGAATAACGTCGTTTGATGCGTTGTTCTCCAGTAATAGTAGTCTGCAAATCCTTCGTAACCTAATTTAGTAAAGTATGAGTTTGTTAGCGTTGTTTGAACGATAGGGCTTGTCCCTGTCCGAGTATAGGATTTACGGGTGTTCGCATGTTGGTAGGCAAGCCAGCGTTTGGCTCCCAGTTTCATTAAGTTCCGAATTCGATTACCTGCGGTCTTCCATTGCTTCCAAAGCAGAACACGCAAGCGTCTTCGCACTAGTTCATCTAGTGTTACCATCACCTTCTTATTCGTTGCTATACGAAAGTAATCCACCCAGCCGTGAATAATTTGCCGTAGTTTAGTCAGTCGCTCATGCATAGGAGTAGCTGTATTACGTCGAGTATTTTGACGTAACTTCTCTCGGATTCGTTCGATACTCTTTGCAGAGATACGAATCTGCCAATCTCCTTGAGTTTTGAAGAAACTAAAGCCGAGTAAACTACTTTGGGAAGGTTTGCTTACCTTACTCTTTTCACGGTTCACTTTCAGTTTTAGTGTAGATTCGATGTAACTGGTGATGTTGCGCATAATACGAGTGGCGGATTTATTGCTCTTCGCGTAGATACTACAGTCATCCGCATAACGTACAAATCGATGTCCACGGGAGCTGAGTTCCGTATCCAGTTCGTTCAGGATGATGTTTGACAAAAGTGGACTTAAAGGACTGCCCTGTGGTGTGCCCTTGGTTCGCTTTTGTTCAAGACCATGATCCATAATCCCACAACGAAGGTATTTCCCGATCAGCGCTAGGACTCGACGATCCGTAATCTTCTTGCTCAAAAGATGCATCAGTATGTCGTGGTTCACTTGATCGAAGAATTGTTCCAAATCAAGTTCAACGACCCACGTGTAGCCCAAGTTCAGATACTCTTGCGCTTTAATGACGGCCTGATGAGCATTACGATTCGGACGGAAGCCGTAGCTGTTATCGTGAAAATCACCCTCATACTTTAACCCAAGCCATTGGGAAATGCTTTGCTGAATAACACGGTCGATGACCGTTGGGATACCCAGCATACGCTTGCCGCCACTTGCTTTGGGAATCTCTACTTTCCGAACAGCTTGTGGGCGGTAAGTGCCAGAGAGAATATCCGATCGCAGGGATTGCCAGTGCGTGTTAAGGTAGTCACGAAGATTATCGATCTGCATACCATCAACTCCGCTAGCACCTCCATTAGAGATGACACGATCAACTGCGTGTTTGACATTTCGGATGTGTAATATCTCTTCCAACATAGTATTACTAAAAAAAAACCTCAGGCATTGTGTCCACTTCGTTGCACGACTCAGCTAAGCTCCTCTTGCATTTTACTATCAGTTTCCGACCTACCCTCATGCAAGCAGTTCTCTTATGTGGTTCGGCTTTTAACACTTCGTCATAAACTTCATGGTTCCTTTGCCATTCTAACATTCAGACCTTCCCCTGTATAAAGTAGAGAAGCAGGGTACTATGTCCTCTGCTGACTTCTGACTAAAGCATACTAGCATTATTATTCTGCTATATGTTTCTTCGCGGGCATTCGCGTATACCTTTGACAGAGTTTAGTCAGATCTCCCCAGGTAAGAACAATAACTTTCACCTCATATATCCGCTACATTTACCATAGTGTTTCCGTACAGTTTAGGGCTTTGGCTTGTTTTGCAGCCTCACCCAACACTTGCGGCCTTGTATGTAGTTTCTGTTCGTCGGATCGAGGTTTTGCCTCAGACTTCCTTCAGATTCCACCTCACGGTGGACACCCTTGTCATAAGCTAACACTTCCCACTGTAAAGGCGTGTTCGGGACTTACACCCTAGAGTTATTGCACATGCTGGGCACACAAATAGAATGCCCTCTAATCCTAGAGGGCATTTTTTTTGCTCTATGTAATAAAGGAATACATTATAATTCAGACACCCATAGTCTACAAAGATCTAAATAGGATCCTTATATTAAGTTACAAATAATATTTTAATTATCAAAGACTTAAATGCTTTTTACATCTAAAAAGTCTATAAATTCTATAATTCTTCTATCTTTACCACTCTAATAATATCTAATCTAGCAAAATGAAAAGAATATTCTCATTACTATGGTGCGTGTTAGCACTCGCTTCATGTTCAGAATCCACAGCCAAAACAGAAGAAGAACAAGAAGTTGTATCAGACAACTTTGAGCTAAGCACAGAACTGGTTCTTGGTGATAGAGGCGCCATCTGGGGATTTGAATTCCTTCCTGACGGCGGAATCATTTTCACTGAAAGATCCGGAAAAATAGGCATCTTTAAAGATGGAAAAGTGACGGAACTGGCAGGTGTACCTAAAGTAGCTTACGAATCTCAAGGTGGCCTTCTAGACATTGCGCTTCACCCTGACTTTGCCAATAATGGTTGGATATACACCGCATACCTAGAAAACGTAGGTAAAGCTGCTAGAATGAATTTGATTCGCTTTAAGATTGAGAATAATGCATTAGCCAATGTTGAAAAACTTCTAAGCACTTCCGCTACTAATGAATGGAAAGGCCACAACGGAAGTAGAATTCTTTTTGACAAACATGGATATCTGTTCTGGAGTGTAGGTGAAGGAGGAAAAACTAGTCGCGGAGGAAAAGATTCACCTAACAAAAATGCACAGAACGTAAAAGAACTTTGGGGTAAAGTTCATAGACTACATGATGATGGTAAAATCCCTTCAGATAATCCTGTATTACCTGGTAACACAGAACCTACTTCCATTTACTCTTATGGACACAGAAACCCGCAAGGTTTAGCCTACAATGCAGAAGCAGATGAGGTTTGGGAAAGTGAACACGGACCAAGAGGCGGAGACGAACTTAACTTGATTAAGAAGGGCGAAAATTACGGTTGGCCATTCGTTTCCTATGGTATTAATTATGACGAAGTAGACATTTCAGGCAAAAAACATGAAGGTTATACAGAACCTACCTTCCAATGGACTCCTTCCCTTGGTGCTTGTGGCTTGACCTATCTGACTTCGGATAAATATGGAAGTTGGAAAGGCAGCCTCTTCGCAGGTGCATTAGCACTAAACCATGTTTCAAGAATCTATTTTGAAAACGGTGTAGCCAAAGAAGAGAAGATCTTACAAGACGTAGGCAGAGTAAGAGACGTAGTACAAGGACCTGACGGATTCTTATATTTATCTCTAGAAGGACCCGGCAGAATTGTCAAAGTGGTTCCAAGTCCTAAGACGAAATAAGAAAACAGAAGCCGACCACCAGGTCGGCTTTTTTTATGATTCAGTTTCCAAAAACTCTCGTACTCTTCTTGCCTTATCCTTACCTAACACCTGGATCAATTCCTCTTCTGATGCAGCTTTGATATTTCCTATGGTCTTGAAATGCGACAAAACCTTAGTAGCTGTAGTCTTCCCTATTCCCGGAGCTGATTCTAAACTTGAAATCAGGAAGTTCTTTGACCTCCTGTTTCTGTGGTGGGTTATACCGAAGCGGTGTGCTTCATCTCTACATCTCTGGATCAACTGTAGAGTTTCAGACTTCTTATCAATATAGATGGGTAAAGAATCCTCCGGAAAATAGATCTCCTCCAACCTTTTGGCAATACCTATTATAGGCACCTTACCATAGATCCCAATACTCTTCAATGCTTCACAAGCAGCAGATAATTGACCTTTACCTCCGTCCACAATAATCAAATCTGGTAAGGGACTACCGCTTTCCACTAAGCGGGTATATCTTCTCCCTACCACCTCACGCATGGTAGCGAAATCATCCGGTCCTTCCACCGTACGAGGGATATAATGCCTATAATTCTTTGGACTAGGTTGACCATTGATAAAACAAACCATAGCAGAAACAGGATTCGTACCCTGGATATTCGAGTTATCAAAACATTCTATATGTCGAGGCAGACTTGGTAAATGCAGGTCTTGCTTCATTTTGATCAATACCCTATCTCGCTTATTTGCATTGCCGGACTTAGTTATAGCCTCTTTCTCCGCCTTCTCATGCCTATAGAAAACCACGTTTCTGAGTGACATTTCTACCAGCTTCTTCTTATCTCCGGTTTGAGGCACCGTGATGGTGGCTTTAAAATCTATATCCGGATCTAAATTAGAAATGATCTCTCTAGCGGTACTCTCATATTTGGTTCGTAGTTCTAGCATGATGATACTCAAGATCTCCTCATCTGTCTCATTTAGTCGCTTCTTCACCTCCATGGTTTGTGTACTTATGATAGATCCATTCATGATCTTCAGATAGTTCACATAGGCTGCCGTCTCATCTGACTGTATGGTAAATACATCAGCATCTTTAATGGTAGGAGTAACTACGGTTGCTTTCGCTTGGTAATTCTCCAGGAATTCCAATTTTGACTTTAATTTATGAGCTTCTTCAAAGGCCAGTCGGCCGGCAGCAGCTTCCATCCTTTCTTGAAAATAGCTTTTTGCCGGACCTAAATTTCCTTTCAGAATGTCGTGCACCTGCTCTATTTCGTGCATGTATTCTTCTTCCGACTGTAAGCCTTCACAAGGCCCTTTACAGTTCCCAATATGATATTCCAAACATACTTTAAACTTCCCTGCCTCTACGTTCTCCTTGCTCAATTGATACTTACAGGTCCGAATGGTATATAACTGGGAGAACATATCTAAAAGCGCATACATGGGCTTAGCGCTGACGTACGGCCCATACATACGACCTCTACTCCTATCTTCAATTCTTCTGGTAAAGATTACACGAGGAAAACGCTCGTGGGTAACACAGATATAGGGATAAGTCTTATCATCACGAAGAAGTATATTGTATTTAGGTTGATGTTCTTTGATTAGATTATTCTCCAAAAGCAGAGCATCCCATTCCGTGGGAACAATGGTGTATTCCAAATGATGAATACTCTCTACTAGCTTACGGGTTTTACGATCTGCCCTATCATAATTATGGAAATAGGAACTAATTCTGTTCTTAAGGTTCTTCGCTTTTCCCACATATATGATTTCTCCATCCGCATTAAAATATTTATAAATGCCGGGCTCAGTAGGCAGATGGGAAAGAGTGTTCTTGTAATCAAATTTTATCATAACCAAAGATAAAACAAAAAGTAGGTCAAAAACATCCAACACTTCCCATACGAGCTTGATAAAAATTATAGCACAAATAAAATTTACTAACTCATACCATTAAACACCAATCAATTACAAAAAGACGCGAGGAAATTTGCAGGACATCCTTGTAGGAAAGAAAGAATTTCGTAATTTTGTCCCGGCAAATTACCAGCTCCTGCTGAATCCCCCAGGACCGGAAGGTAGCAAGGGTAGGCGGTCGTAGCGGTGAATTTGCCATTTTTTTTTGACCTTATTCATTCTACCCATGAAATTCTTCATAGATACAGCCAGTCTTTCAGAAATCAAAGAAGCACAAGATCTAGGCATCTTAGACGGTGTAACCACCAACCCCTCCTTAATGGCTAAAGAAGGCATTACAGGAGAGGAAAATATCAAAAATCACTACAAGGAGATTTGTAACATAGTAAGTGGTGATGTAAGTGCAGAGGTAATCTCCACTGATTACGAAGGCATGATCCGTGAAGGTCAGGAATTGGTTAAACTACATGAGCAAATCGTAGTGAAGATTCCTATGACTAAAGATGGAGTAAAAGCCATCAAATATTTCTCGGAAAGAGGAATCAAGACCAACTGTACTTTAGTATTTTCTGCCGGACAAGCCTTATTAGCTGCTAAAGCAGGTGCTACATACGTATCTCCTTTCATTGGTCGTTTAGATGATATCAGCACTGAGGGCTTAATCCTTATCGAAGATATCCGTACTATCTATGACAATTATGGATTTGCAACGGAGATTTTAGCGGCATCTGTTCGTACCCCAATGCACATATTAAACTGTGCTAAAATTGGTGCGGACGTTATGACAGGTCCTCTATCAGCTATTTTAGCGTTATTAAACCATCCTTTGACAGACATTGGTCTAGCTAAATTCTTAGCAGACTATGCGAAAGGAAATAAATAAAATATGGCGAACTCGGTAATCACACTTCAAAATGCAGACATCTATCAGAAAGACAAACTAGTCTTATCTGATGTTAATTTTAGTATTGAAGAAGGAGAATTTGTTTACCTAATCGGCAAAACAGGAAGCGGTAAAAGCTCCCTACTGAAAACCCTCTACGCTGACTTGTGGCTGGAAAAAGGCACAGGTACCGTAGCGGGTTTTCAGCTTGAAAAGATGAGGCATAAAGAGGTTCCTTATCTTCGTAGGAAAATTGGTATTATCTTCCAAGACTTCCAATTGCTCACAGACCGTAATGTCCACCAAAACCTTCAGTTCTTTATGGGAGCTATGGGCTGGAAAGACAAAGCGGAGATTGAAGACAGAATTGCTGAGGTCTTGGAGCTGGTAGGGCTTCCAGATGTCCTTCAGAAAATGCCTCACCAATTATCAGGAGGGGAACAGCAGAGGATCGCTATCGCTCGTGCGCTTTTAAACCATCCTGAGATCTTATTAGCAGACGAACCTACAGGGAATTTGGATCCGGAAAAATCCATTGAAATCCTAAAACTATTCTTCAAAATCAATCAGGTATCTAAAACCGCCGTCCTAATGGCAACGCACGGATTAGATTTGATTGAAAGGTACCCCAAACGGACCTTGTACTGTGAGGGAGGAAAAGTAAGAGACTTACATCAAGCATAAGGAGCATTAAGCTCCTTATTTTGTTTTTAGCTTTACCACCGGAATGATCATCTCTTCTAAAGACACGCCACCGTGTTGGAAAGTATCTCTATAATGACTTACATAATAATTGTAGTTATTAGGATACGCAAAGAAATAATCATTCGTAGTAAAATAATACGAAGTGGAGAGATTAGGGCTTGGCAACTTATAGTTTTCCGGTTTTCTCACCTCAATCACAAAATCTCCCTTGTCATCCAAGTTCAGATTTTTACCTTGTTTATACCGTAGATTAGTATTTACATTCCTATCTCCTACTATTCGTTTCGGGTTCTTTACCTTCACCATGCCGTGATCCGTGGTGATGATTAATCTGCCGTTCTTTGCCGCAATCAATTTGAGAAAATCCAATAAAGGAGAATGCTGAATCCATGAACGCGTAATGGAGCGATAAGCCGCCTCATCCGGAGCTAATTCCTTGATCACCGCCATATCTGTTCGGGCATGAGAAAGCATATCAATGAAATTAAACACTACCACCACTAGATCATCCTTCAATAGATTATTAAAACCATCTACTAGGTTCTTTGCCTGAGTATTGTTTAAAATCTTATAGAAGCCAAAGGTGTGATTAATATTAGCTTTCTTCAGATGTCTTCTTAAGAATTCCTCTTCATTCTTATTCAAACCTTCCTCATTATCACCCTCGTCATTTACCCATAGATCAGGATGTTGTTTAGCCATATCATACGGCGTAAGTCCAGAGAAAATAGCATTTCTCGCATATCCTGTAGCGGTAGGAAGTATAGAATAATAAGCATCTTCGTCCTCAGCTACAAAGAAATCACTAATGATCTCTTCCAGAATTTTCCATTGATCAAAACGGAAATTATCTATAAGCACAAAGAATAAAGGATCTCCTTCTCTTAAATGAGGGAAAACCTTGTTTTTCAAAAGCGTATGGGAAAGTACAGGTTTCTTTACATTTGGACTGGTCATCCAATCCTCATAATTATCCTCAATAAACTCAGCAAACCGAGTATTTGCTTCTGATTTTTGCATTTGAAAGACCTCTTCCATAGACTTATCCGTGGAACCGTCTATCTCCAATTCCCAGAAGACCAGTTTCCTGTAAATATCTGCCCACTCCTGAAAATCCAATTCCTCGTTGTACTGCATAGCTAACTGTCGAAAGTCCTGCATATAGGAAGAATTCGTCTTTTCGGCCACTAAACGCTTGTTCTCTAGAAGCTTTTTAGCAGATAGTAGTATTTGGTTAGGATTTATAGGTTTGATGAGATAGTCGGCAATTTTTGAACCTATGGCTTCTTCCATGATCCTCTCCTCTTCCGACTTAGTAATCATTACTACCGGGATATTAGGCTTGATCTTTTTTATTTCATTCAAGGTATCCAGGCCTGTCATCCCCGCCATCATCTCATCCAGGAAGATCAAATCAAAGTTCTCCTTTTCTACCCTGTCCAGCGCATCTGCTCCGGATGGAACTGGAGTTACGTCATAGCCTTTAGATTCTAAGAAAACGATGTATGGTTTCAGAAGTTCAATTTCATCATCTGCCCACAGAATGGTGCTTCTTTGCATATGGGTTTATTATTGTTTTGTTAAGAGAATACGCTAATTCTTCTTTAAAAATTGCTTTAAACGTTGAAAATCTTCTTCGGTATCAATTCCTATACCATCAGAAAAGACCTCCACCATTCTCACTTTATACCCATTTGTCAACCATCTTAACTGCTCCAGTTTTTCCTGAGCTTCTAACTTAGCCAGTGGGAGTTTCACGATACGTTCCAAAATATCCGCTCGGAACCCGTACATGCCTATATGCTTGTAGAAATCAGCCTCTTCCACCCAGTTTTCAGTGGGCACTTCTCTCAAGTGCGGGATAGGTGAGCGACTAAAATACATGGCTTCCTTCTGCTCATTCAAGACCACTTTCACCACATTAGGATTCAGGAGTGTGTCTGTATCCTTGATTTTAATAAACACGGATGAAATCTCTGAAGTTATTTTAAACGAGGAGCTCAATAAATCAATATTCTGAGGATCCATAAGCGGTTCATCTCCCTGAATATTGATCACAAAATCATAATTAATGGTTCCACCCATCAATCTCAAAGCCTCTGCACAGCGATCCGTTCCACTCGGATGTTTGTCAGAAGTAAGTACCACCTGTCCTCCAAATGATTTAACATGCTCTTCCACTATGGTAGAATCTGTTGCAATCACCACATCTGAAAGGCTCTTAGCCTTTAAACAGCGCTCATAAACCATTTGTAGGATGCTTTTCCCATCCACCTCAAGTAATAGCTTTGCCGGTAGACGACTAGAGGCGTATCGTGCCGGTATGATTCCTAAAATTTTCAATGGAGTATATGTTTATTCTACAAAAATAACACTAATTTCAATCTTCTTGATTTTGGATAATGAATTGATTAGCTTTGCAATTCAAGCTTTCCAAAATAATGAAAAAAATACTCACAGCTATTTCCGCTATGCTGATAGCATTTTCTGCTGCAGCTCAGTCAGAAGGGGCATTTATCCTGCACAAGGTGGCTCCCAAAGAAACTTTATACAGTTTAGTTAAGCGCTACAATACCAACTTCGCTACGGTAGAAACTTTAAATCCTACTTTAGCTAACGGGAATAGTGACATTAAAGTAGGACAAACTATCAAATTCCCCAAAAACACCGCTGTTTCCACACCAACAAAGTCTTCAACTGTGCACGTAGTAAAGGCAAATGAGACCGTCTTTTCCATCTCTAAGCTGTATAACGTGGATATTTCTAATCTAGTAGAAGCCAACAAGATTACAGATAATACTATAAAGATAGGACAAAAACTGATAGTTGATGGAGCAACCTTGGTAGATTTAGCTAGTAAAGCTCCCAGAGAAGAAGAACTACGACTAAAACCAGTAGGGAAAAGTATAAAAGAAACCGGAATCGCTGAAGTAATAAAGACGCCAAATAAATCCACTAAATACCTCGCCTTACACCGTACGGCTCCCATTGGTACGAATATAAAGGTCACTAATGATGCCACCGGACATACCATAGTGGCGAAGGTGATAGGAAATTTGAATGAAAAAGGGCCGGATGAGAATATTATGATCAAACTTTCTCCTTATGCCTATTACCAACTGCGTCCTAAAGATAGTAGGTTAAGAGCTACTGTAGAGTTTTACCTTTCAAATAATGATGTGGTCAGCCAGTAATCAACTCATAGATCTCTTAGAAGAAAAGCACAAACAATTCAATAGTCCGGAATTTATCGATACAGATCCCATCAGTATTCCGCATTTGTTTACTCAAAAGCAGGACATTGAGATTGCAGGCCTATTCGCTTCTATATTAGCTTGGGGCCAGAGAAAAACCATACTCAAGAAATGCAATGAGCTACTGGAAAGAATGGACTATGCCCCTTACCAATTCATTCAGGGAGCGAAAGACCAAGATCTAAAACGTCTGGAAGGTTTTGTACATAGGACATTTAATGATTTTGACCTATTATATACTGTCTCATTTCTTCAGGAGCACTATGCAAAGCACGAAAGTCTGGAATCTGCATTTGCCGGAAACAAAGAGGATGAGCACGTGAGGTCACATCTCAGTAATTTCAGAAAGAAATTTACAAAAGGAGAAAGTGTAAGAACCGGGAAACACATCTCTACCCCTGACAAGAAAAGTGCTTGCAAAAGGCTTAACATGTATTTACGCTGGATGGTGAGAGAAGATGACAAGGGCGTGGATTTTGGAATTTGGAAAGAAATTAAACCCTACCAACTGGTCCTACCCTGTGATGTACACGTAGAAAGAGTAGCCAAACATTTGGGATTAACAGATAGAATTAAGCCGGATTGGGACATGGCCATAGAGATTACCAATAGACTGAAAACGATAGATCCCAAAGATCCTGCACGTTTCGATTTTGCTTTATTCGGAATGGGAATTGAGAAATATTTCACTGTATCAATCTAGCACTTAATATTGGAACGTATATTTGCATTGTGGAAAGAATACGATTAGAAATACTGAATCTATCACCCAGTCAGCTCCAAGCTGGATCATTTACACTGGTGTTGAATGAAGTGTCCGGGGACAGAAGATTACCCATTATCATTGGCATGTTTGAAGCACAGGCCATAGCCATTGAAATGGAGAAACTAGCCCCTACCCGTCCGCTAACGCATGATCTCTTTAAGAGCTTTGCTAAGGCATTTGATTTTTCAGTAGAGGAGATACATATCTCTGACATACAGGAAGGCGTATTTTTCTCCAAGGTTATCTGTACAGACGGCATCAGGCAAAAATACATTGATGCGCGTCCTTCTGATGCTGTAGCTATTGCGCTGCGTTTTAATGCGCCCATCTACACTACTGAAGAAGTATTGACCGTAGCCGGTATCTCATCTGACGAGGTTACAGATGTAGAGCCGGAAGAACCAAAATCTAAGAACAACTTAACCACTCTCTCTACGGAAGAACTTCAAAACATGTTAAATGAAGCCATTGCTAATGAAGAGTACGAAAGAGCGGCTCAGATCAGAGATGAAATAGAAAAAAGGAACTGATGATTAAAGTTCTAAAGAATTTTCTACCACGACCAGCTAAAACCAGTAATAGCTTACTGAAGGCATTAAGCTATTTAGACATTCTGGGTATCTTCCAAAAGGATCCCTTTGGAAATCCCATGTTATTAAAGCGTTTCATCATCTTCATTGCTGGCTGGCCCACATTTTGGAGAATAGCTGTAGCTAACAAACTGAAGGTTGAAGGAGTAGAGTATCTAAAAGAACTTCCAGACAGAAATGTATTCTTCATCTCTAATCACCAGACCTACTTTGCAGACGTCATAACTTTCTACCATATCTTCTGCAACACGAAATGGGGCTTCGGTAAAAAGCTATTCCCTATCTACCTATTTGCTCCCAGAGCCTTTGTGTTCTATGTAGCTGCAAAGGAGACCATGAAGAAAGGTTTGATCCCAAAAATCTTCAGTTTAGCGGGTGCAATTCTCGTAGAGAGAAGTTGGAGAGCCGAAGGCCAAAACGTTAAAAGGAATGTAGATTTATCTGCAGGTGATAATGTATCCAAAGCCCTACAAGAGGGCTGGGTGGTAAGCTTTCCTCAAGGGACTACGAGTCCTTACGCTCCCATCCGTAAGGGTACTGCACATATTATATTAGACAATAAACCTATCATAGTTCCCGTAGTCATCAATGGTTTCCGAAGGGCCTTTAACAAGACAGGTTTAAAGTATAAACGAAGAAACACTACTTTAACCGTCAAGTTCAAGCCGCCTTTCCAAGTAGATGAAAATAGTACTTTAGAGGGGATTACAAAGACCATTGAAGAGATCATTGAGCAGAGTATGCCGGAGATGATAGCGGAATGGAACGCATTAAAAGAGATGGCCAAACGTGGGGAGTAGTTTGCTAAAAAAGCTTAAAAATCCCCCTCTTAGTAAATAAATACTTATCTTTGAGAATCAAAATTCCAACATGAGCATCAATAGAAAACTGGGTAATTACCCCGGAATCCTGATCACTGTAAGTCTCACTGTCGCACTTTTTCTGATAGGATTTTGCGGATGGATTGCCATTACTTCTAAAGAACTAATTAAGTACGTTCGCCAAAACGTGGAGATTCAAGTCTATATGGACAAAGGACTTGATTCAGTGTCTATACATCAACTAAGATCAAAATTAGAGGCACTGAATGTAGCTGAAATCGAAAAAGGTAAGCCTGCCATAGCACTTATCACAAAAGATCAGGCAGCGGATATCTTTTTCAAAGAGACTAAGGAGAATTACAAGGAAGTATTAGGTGAAAATCCTTTCAGTGATGCTTATACAATCAAGCTTCAGGAAGAAAATATCAACGAAGCGAGATTACAAGAATTAAAAACTAAGATAGAGAAGATTGAAGGCGTATCTGATGTAGATTATCCTAGAGACTTCTTGAAAGGGATAATCACGAATGTAAACAAGATCTACAAAGTAGTAGCTATTATTGTTCTGATCTTCTTTGTAGCTACCCTTTTGTTAATCAACAATACCATCAAGTTAGCTTTATATAGCCAAAGATTCATCATACGCACTATGCAATTAGTAGGAGCCACTGATGGTTTTATCCAAAAGCCCTTTTTAAAAACCGGTTTCTTCCAAGGGCTGTTTGCCGGAATTTTAAGTATAGCGTTAGTGTATTTCACTCAAAATGCAGCGGCTACTCAGGTGGAAGGATTGAATCTTTTAGCAAATCAAGAATTAACCTGGATCCTATATCTTATACTTTTGGTCTTAGGGCCATTGGTAGGAGTTTTGAGCACTTACCAGTCGGTAGCTAGATACCATAAGATGGACTTAGATAAACTATATTAATTATGAGCAATTCAACTGAAAAATCAGGACTTCCTTTTAAAAAGGACAACTATGTACATATGCTGATAGGTTTAACCTTAATCATTTTAGGCTTTATTATCATGACCTTAGATAAAGAAGAATTTGGCTTCGGATTCTTAGGTATTACATTAGGACCTATCATTGCCTTCATAGGCTTTATCTACGAATTTTACGCTATCTTAAAGAAATAAATGGAGGTATTTCACGCCATTATTTTGGCCATCATTGAAGGATTGACGGAATTCTTACCCGTTTCTTCCACTGGACATATGATCATTGCTTCTGCCCTGATGGGTTTAGAATCAGATGCATTTGTAAAACTATTCACCATAGCTATACAGTTGGGCACCATACTTTCCGTTTTGGTACTTTACTATAAGCGCTTTTTCAAGTCCTTTGATTTCTATTTCAAGTTGGTAGTAGCGGCCGTTCCCGCTTCCATCTTAGGCTTTTTATTCAGCGACCTCATTGACGGCCTATTAGAAAGTCCTCTGACAGTGGGTATCACTTTAGTTTTGGGAGGTATTGTTCTCTTATTTGTAGACGGATGGTTTAATCAACCTACGATTGATGATTCAGATGAAATTTCCTATGCACAGGCCTTAAAGATTGGTCTGTTCCAATGTCTAGCTTTGATACCAGGGACTTCCCGTTCCGCCAGTACGATAGTGGGTGGGATGACCCAAAAATTAACCAGAAAAGCCGCCGCGGAATTCTCCTTTTTCTTAGCGCTACCTATGATGTTTGGTGCCACGGTACTTAAGTTAAAAGACTACTTGGACCAAGGATTTCAGCTCACCGAAAAAGAATGGTACCTCTTGGGAATCGGGAACTTCATAGGTTTCATTGTAGCTATATTGGCTATCAAATTCTTTATAGGAGTAGTATCTAAATATGGCTTCAAAGCTTTTGGCTGGTATAGAATCATAGTAGGTGGTATCATCATAGTGATGTTACTGAGTGGAAAAAGTTTAGAAATCCTATAATGATAGAGGAATATCAAGCGGGACAGGTGCTTCTTATAGATAAGCCCCTTAACTGGACCAGTTTTGATGCAGTTAACAAATTGAAGTATGCCTTTAAGCCGCATAAAATTAAGATTGGCCATGCCGGGACTTTAGATCCTCTAGCTACAGGCTTACTGGTCATTTGCGTAGGCAAAAAAACCAAGGAGATAGAGACTTATCAGGGACAAAAAAAGGTCTATACAGGTAAAATCATGTTAGGATCTACCACTCCTTCCTTTGATTTGGAAACGGAAATAGACGCTACCTACCCTACGGCACATATCACTAAAGAAGGCTTAGAAGAAGCAAGAAAATCTTTTTTGGGAACTATTGCACAAATTCCTCCTGTTTTTTCAGCAATTAAGGTGGATGGAAAAAGAGCCTACGAATCTGCCAGAAAAGGAGATAGTGTAGAACTAAAAGCCCGGGAAATTACCATAGAAAATTTCGAGCTGGATGATACTAATTTTCCTGAATTAGCATTTAAAGTAACTTGCTCAAAAGGTACATATATTCGTAGCTTAGCCAGAGATTTAGGAACAGCTCTAGGTAGTGGTGCACATCTCACTGCCTTAAGAAGAGAAAAAATTGGAGAATTTGACGTGAAGGATGCCCTGCAGGTTCAAGAAGCAGTGGATAAAATCAAAGCGAGTCTATGAAAATCTATCATAACCTTAAAGACTTTCAACCAAAAGGAAATGCCGTAGTTACCACAGGTACATTTGACGGCGTGCATTTGGGCCATAAGAAGATCATCAAGCGACTAATAGAAAAGGCCAAAGAAATAGGAGGAGAATCCGTGCTATTGACCTTTTGGCCTCATCCTAAATTAGTGCTATCTCCTGATTCACATACCCGGGTAACAAGAATTCTTTCTACTATAGAAGAGAAAACAGAGTTACTGGAAACCTTAGGATTAGATCATCTGGTCATCCTTCCATTCACTAGAGAATTTTCAGAACTAAGCTGCGAAAAATACATTGAAGAAGTATTAATCAGTGGTTTTGGTACCAAAGCCATGGTCATCGGTTATGACCACCGTTTTGGCAAGAATAGAGAAGGAGGCATAGACTATCTGATTCAACATTCTGAAAGATTTAAAATTGAGATTGAGGAGATTAACCGACAAGAAATAGACAATATCACCATCAGCTCTACGAAGATTCGTAAAGCCATAGAAGAGGGAGATATACAGACGGCAAACGAACTTTTGGGCAGAAACTATGATTTCTGTGGCACAGTGGTTAAGGGAAGGCAGTTGGGCCGACAAATAGGCTACCCTACGGCTAACGTCCAAACCCAAAATGAATTCAAACTTATACCAAAGAACGGTGTATACGCTGTATATGCGTGGGTAAGAGGACAGAAGTTTGGAGGAGTGATGAATATAGGTGTCAGACCTACTGTGGAAGGTAAGGGCATAACCCAGGAAGTATATATCTTCGACTTTTCAGATGATATCTACGGTGAAAGTGTCAAAGTAGAGATAGTTGATTTTATCAGAGAGGAGCAGAAATTTGACAGTATAGAAGCATTGATCCAGCAGATCAAACAAGATGTTATTGCTAGCCAAAGAATCCTGCAACTATGAGTAAAAAGGTATTTGTCATCATCGCTGTTTGCGTCATAGCACTCTTGTGGTGGTACCAATACTCCATTACTGTAAACGTGCCATGGTGGGATGATTTCCATGGGATTATTTTACCCGTGCATGATCTGTTTACTGACCTACCTTTAGGAGAAAAATTACATAGCTTCTTTTCCCTTAATAATGAACACAGGGTGGTTAACGATCGAATCTTCACCCTTTTGGTCTTCCTCATAAGTGGAAAATTCGAGTTAAAAACAGTAGCTCTATTAGGGTTTATTAATCTTATAGGCATACTTTGGGTAGTCATTTCCGTAGCTAGGAGAAGAGCTATTAAATGGGAAGCCTTACTCCCCATGGTATTCCTGATTTTCCATGCCCAATATTACGAGAGTTTACAATCTCTCATGGTGCCTTTCCAAAACTTCTCAGTCATTTTTTACTTTCTCGTTAGTATCTATTTGATCAGTATAAAGAGAAACTATATCTGGGGATTTGTTTTTGCTACCTTGGCCTTCTTTTCGCATGGAAACGGCATCTTAGCTTTACTGATTGGAGGTGCTTTATTATTTGTTCATCAAGATTATAAAGCTTTAGGAATTTGGATAGGGGCCAGTGTGCTTACTGTGGCACTGTATTTTTGGGGGTATACTAAACCCAACTGGACCCATACCGATGTAATATCCCCATGGGAGCATCCACTCCAGGCTATAGCCTATTCTTTAGAATTTTTAGGTGCATATGCCTTGAATATAGTGGAGATCTCTTCCCGCCTCTCAAACTCCCCTTTGAAACAAAAGCTACCCCAGTTCTTTGGTCTGGTTATCGTCTTGTTTTCTCTTTTGATTCTGTTCAGAAAATACGCACTAAGAAGGATATTAAGCCAATTAAGAACTGAACCTACAGATCAGTTCTTTCTAGCCATGGCGGCTTTCTTTTTGGGCACAGGTATTATGATGGGACTCACCAGAACAGGTTTTCCGGTGTTGAGCAGGTATACCATAAACTCTTCCCTACTACTGGTTGCCATCTGGGGATATTACGCCACCAATTATAGAGGACATGGGAGAAAATTATGGCTGGGTTTTACTATTCTGATTTGGCTATTGAGTTATTACAATGCAACAGAAAGGGCATTTTACAACAGAGAAAATGCTTTGGCTGATGCCTATAACTATCAAAAGACGGGTACATGGGCCAATCAATACAGTGATTCCGCCCATGTTTCAAGAGTTAATCCTCTCCTAATAGCTCCTTGGCAGAAAGGAGAATATCAATTCCCTAAAGAGACGGACTTAAGCGCTCTAGCAGGATCAAATGGGACTCGCATAGATAATTGGGATGAAGTAAATGGACATTTGATGGTACATGGAGAAAGTGCCGAGGTACCCTACTTCGCACTAAGATCTGAAGACTATACCTTTATCTTTCCAGGGAAAAGGTTACGTAACTCACCTTTGGAAATAATAAAAGGGAAAGGATACTTTTCACATCAGTTCAGTACCGCTTTCCCTTTAGAAGTAATTCCATCAAGGAATTATCAATTATTCCGAATCAAATAATCAGGCATTTCTTACATAAGAACCTAACACCTTGATATAATCTCCGTGTTTCTTCAGGATCTTTTGGAAATTCTCATCCTTATAATAGCCTAAGAATTCTATAAAGAACCAGAAATTAAAGTCTTCACTCCCTTTATAAGGTCTACTTTCTATCTTGGTCAAATTAATATTGCCTTTCCTAAAATCTTGAAGAAACTTGGCCAAAGAACCTGCTTCATCTGTCTTCGGTAATTTTGCTACGATGGTAGTTTTATCATTACCTGAAGGTTGATTCTCATAGTCCTTACTAAGGATAATAAAACGGGTTCTATTATTACTATTATCCTCAATATTATGAAACAGTACAGGTAAACGGAAAAGTTTTGCTGCAATCTCACTGCAGATAGCCGCAGATTCCGGATCCGCAGCGGCTAATCTGGCAGCCTTGGAAGTAGATTCTACTTGAATTTCTTCAGGATTATGCTGTTCAAAGTACTTGTTCAGGAACCCGCGACATTGACGGAAGGCGATGTCTTTGGAATAAATCCTCTTGATTTTCGCAGGGTTTTCCGCCTCTGTGGCTAAGGTAAAATGTACAGGAATCTTAAGTTCAGCTGCAATGTTTACGTCAGTAGCGCTAAGCAAATCCACCGTTTCATAAACTATCCCTTCTTGGTTATTTTCAATGGGAATCACCCCAAATCTTGCCCTTTCCGTCTCTACTGCCTCGAAGACTGAACGGATAGTAGGAAGGGTCATATATTCTGAAACTGCACCGAATCTACTCTCTGCAGCCTGGTGAGTAAAACTTCCTTCAGGTCCCAGGTATGCCACTCTTTCCGGTAACTCAATGTTTCGAGCAGCAGCAAAGATCTCTAAGAATATTGCTTCTATAGCAGAGGCATTTAATGGTCCGTCTGATAAACTGATCATCTTTTCCACGATCCACTTCTCACGTTCGGGTCTATAGATGGAGCCTTTGGTCTCACGTTTAATTTCTCCTACTTTTTGAACCCATCTCATGCGTTCATTCAGGAGTTTGATCAATTGTTCATCAATCTGATCAATTTCTTTTCTAACTTCTTCAATTTTCATGTTTAAATCTCTTCATCCACAATCTCCACCTCTTTATCCTCCAGGATGTCTTGCTCTATGATCAGGTTATCAATGATAAATCCTTGTCGCTCAGGAGTGTTCTTACCCATATAATAGGAAAGCAACTTAGGAATAGTAGATTCCTTCTCCAAGATAACCGGATCTAACTTGATGTCCTTATTGATAAATCCTTCAAATTCATGAGGAGAAATCTCTCCCAATCCCTTGAATCGAGTTATCTCGGGTTTGCCTCCTAGTTTATTTATAGCCATTTGCTTCTCTTCGTCAGAGTAACAGTAGATGGTTTCTTTCTTATTTCTAACCCTGAACAAAGGAGTTTGAAGGATAAACAAATGACCTTCTCTAACTAAATCCGGGAAGAATTGTAAGAAGAAAGTCAAAAGCAACAAACGAATGTGTGAACCATCCACGTCAGCGTCTGTGGCTATAACGATTTGATTGTAGCGCAAGGTTTCTATACCGTTTTCTATATCCAAAGCGTGCTGCAAAAGGTTAAACTCTTCGTTTTCATACACTACCTTCTTACTTAGACCATAACAGTTCAAAGGCTTTCCTCTTAAGCTGAAAACAGCCTGAGTTTCTGGGTTTCTAGCTTTCGTGATGGAACCTGAAGCTGAGTCACCCTCCGTAATAAAAAGCATAGTATCAAGCCTTCCTTCAAACTTCTCATCTGTTAAATGGTATTTACAATCTCTAAGTTTACGGTTGTGAAGGTTAGCCTTTTTAGCTCTTTCATTCGCTATCTTCTTTACACCGGCTAATTCTTTTCTCTCTCTTTCCGACTGCTCTATTCTACGTTTAAGCGCATCCTTAATGTCCGGATGCATATGTAGATAATTATCCAAATGTTCCTTCACAAAGTCATTCACAAACGTCCTGACCGTTGGAGCATTCTCGTCTAAGCTAATATTGTTCGACCCTAGCTTCGTTTTGGTTTGAGATTCAAAAACAGGTTCTTGAATACGAACTGCAATGGCGCCAATGATTGACTGACGAACATCTTCAGAGGCATAATCCTTACCATAATGATCTCTTACTGTTTTTACAATGGCCTCCTTGAAGGCAGACAGGTGAGTTCCCCCCTGAGTGGTATTTTGGCCATTCACAAAGGAGTAGTATTCTTCCCCATACTGGTTACCGTGGGTCAGCGCCATTTCAATATCCTCTCCTTTTAAGTGGATAATAGGATAACGCAGGGAAGACTCGTCGGTTTTTCGCAAAAGAAGATCTAATAAACCATTAGCCGAATAAAACTTCTTCCTGTTAAGGTAAATAGAAAGTCCGGAATTGAGGTAACAGTAATTCCAGATCATGTTTTCTATGTATTGACCTATGAAGTGATAATTCTTGAAAACGGTATTATCAGGTTCAAATATCACATGGGTACCGTTCTTAGCATCTGTCTTTTCGATTTCAGACTCAGATATCAGTACACCTCTTTCAAATTCTGCAGTTTTCATCTCACCTTCCCGAACCGCAGTAACCTTAAAATAGGATGACAAGGCATTCACTGCTTTGGTACCCACCCCATTTAGACCTACTGCCTTTTGAAAGGCTTTTGAATCATACTTTGCACCGGTATTAATTTTAGATACTACATCTACCACCTTTCCTAATGGAATACCTCTACCATAATCACGAACGGACACTTTACCCTCATCAATAGATACTTCTATAGCCTTACCATGTCCCATGGCATATTCGTCTATACAGTTATCTATTACCTCTTTAAGTAGGACGTAAATCCCGTCATCCGGGGCCGAACCATCGCCTAATTTACCTATGTACATACCTGGCCTCAAGCGTATGTGCTCTTTCCAGTCCAGCGATCGTATACTACTCTCGTCGTAATTATTCTCAGCCATATCTAATATTAAATCCCCTTTGTAAATCGTTTACAAAAGTAAAATATCTACTCAATTATCTTTTAAATGCAAAGTTCTAATTTATTCAGTTTCTTCTCTTATTTTTGTACTTTCTTATTCACAGGGAAATCGCATCAAATGAAATTGTTCAAAGTTAGGAAGACAAATTTAAATCTAAAGGCAGTTTTAATTTTATTATTGAATCTGACCTTCATGTCTGCCACAATGGGGCAGGAGAAAAAAGAGACGACCTCCAAAGCAACTGAAAACCCTAACAAAGTGGTTCCTCAACAGAACAGGACCACCACTACTCCCGGAAGAATACCGGCTCCTGCCACTACGGAAGCACGAGAACTGGTACTGACTGACGAAGATGCGGATGCTATAGACAGAGAAGAAACTTACCGTTTATCCAGAGAAGCAGAGATAGCAGCAGATGAAGCTAGAGCAAGCATCATCAGAAGGACTTACGGAAGCAGTTTATTTGCTAATTCCAAATTTGATGTGACTCAAGCTATCAATATAGCTACACCCAATAATTATGTTCTAGGACCAGGAGATGAGCTAGAGGTTGTGGTTTATGGATATTCTCAGAATGTACAAAAGACCTTAAAAGTAAATCCTGACGGCTATATCATTCTAGAAAAAAGCGGCATAGTTTCCGTTAGCGGTCTAAACATGGAGACGGCTACAGAGAAAATCACAGCTGCACTTTCTAAAACGTATACAGGAATCAAATCGGGGAATACCTTTGTTCGGGTATCTTTAACGGGATTCCGCACCATAAAAGTTACCGTAAGTGGGGAAGTTGTAGCTCCAGGTACCTTTACGCTAACTTCCTTCAGTAATTTGATGGCGGCCCTATATGTATCAGGAGGACCGAATGAGATAGGCACCTACAGGGATATCGTTTTAATCCGCGGAAACAGAGAAATTGCGCATTTTGATGTTTATGAATTCTTGACCAAAGGATACTCTAGCAGTGATGTACTACTAAAAGACCAAGACCGTGTACATGTAGGACCATTTATCTCCAGAGTAGCTATTACAGGCCAAACAAAAAGAACCGGATTATTCGAAATCAAACCAGGAGAAACGCTTGCTGATTTATTGAAATACGCCGGAGGCTTTAACCAATATGCCTTTTCTGATATCGTAAAAATCTATAGAAATACTTCAAGCGAAAGGAAGATTGTTAATGTAAACAAGGACAGTTTTGCTCAAGAAAAAGTATTTATGGGTGACTCTTTGGTTATAGAGAAAGTATTGGATCGTATCCAAAACGTAGTGACCATCTCTGGAGCCATCTTCCGTCCGGGTGAGTATTCATTAGATTCAAACCCTACTTTGACCAAACTAATTGAGTCAGCAAGTGGCCTGAAAGAAGAATCACTACAAGGTAGAATAAATATCAACCGTACTAATAATGACCTATCCATCTCTAATATCTCCGTTAACTACCATGATATTTTAGAAGGAAGGGCAGACGATATCAAACTTCAGAGGTTAGATCAAGTAATGGTTCCAAGTGTCTTCGAATTGACAGAACAATCCGTCATTCGTATCCGTGGTGCTGTTAACCATCCTGAAGCCAATGAAGGAATTGATTTACCTTATGTTAAAGACATGACGGTACAAGACGTGATCGTTCGTGTAGGTGGTTTAACAGAGGCAGCATCCTTGTCGAGAATTGAAATAGTTAGAAGAAAAAGAAACATAGACCCTAAACAGTCAGATGCGCAGATTGCTGACATCATACAGTTCAGCATGCGTCCGGATTTAACATTAGTGGAGTCTCAAGAAAGTATAGTTTTGCTTCCTTACGATGAAATCCTGGTAAGAACATCTCCTAATTACGAAAAACAAAATTTCGTAAAGATCTCAGGTGAAGTATTGATGCCGGGAATTTACGGTTTGGAATACAAAGACGAAGGCATTTCCAGGCTGATCCAAAGGGCTGGTGGATTGACGGATTTAGCTTATCCTGAGGGAGCCACTCTTTTGAGAAAAACACTACTTAGTGAAAGACAAAGACAGAAGAGAGAAGAAACTTTGAATAGCCTAAACATCAGTAAAGTTAAGACTACCAAAGGACTGGATGACAGCACAAAAACTCCTGGAACACTAACTACTGTAACTACAGAAGGAGAAGTAGCAGATTCTTATATCAATGAGGACATAGGAGTTGAACTAAGAAAGATCCTAGCTAATCCAAACGATAAGAGCTTAGACATCATTCTTCAAGATGGGGATGAAATAGTTATCCCTAAGAAACTGCAAACCGTTAGAATTGAAGGAGAAGTATTGTACCCTACTACCGTAAAATACAATAAGGCAAATAACTTCTTGGATTATATTTCAGCTTCAGGTGGATTCACTAAAAAATCTGCGAAAGGAAGCGCTTATGTACGTTATCCGAACGGAAGTGTAGACAGAACAAGAAAATTCTTATTCGTACGTTTCCATCCTCAGATAGTACCGGGAAGTGAGATTGTGATACCGGCTAAGACAGAGACTACAGTGGCACAATTGTCGCAATTCTCCGGTCTAATCACTATGCTTGGTGGAACTTTAGGTTCTATAGTGGCCATTATCACTCTAATGAAATTGAACTAATTCATGGAACGCGATCAAATATCAACCAAAGAGTTTTTACAGTCGGTATTTAGCTATTTCAAGTTCTTAGCTACAAACTGGAGGATCTTATTGATCATGCTGGTTGCCGGAAACTTGATCGATATGATCAAAAACAACTATTTCTCTTCAACCAAAATGTATGGTGGAGGGATAGAGTTTAACATTGACTTAGAAGGAAGTACTCAGTCAGCTCTAGGTGGACTTGCGGGTGCATTTATGGGTGGAGCCATGCCTACTACCGGAGGCTTAACATCCATAGCTAACTTCCCTCAGGTGATCATGTCTAGAACGGTGTTTGAAAACGCTTTGATGACTGAAGTGGAACTATATGGTAGAAAGGACCTTTTGGTAAACCATTTCATAGACAGTAGTGATATCAAGACCAAAGAATGGGGAGGTAACCTATTCAAATCTCCTTCTCCAAACGTAAACTTCAAATTCGAGAAGAAGCCCTTTGATAAATTTGAGCCTAGAGAAAATGAGATCATGTCAGATATCATTACTAAGCTTGCAGGAAGTACTCAATTAGAGAAAGACGAAGGATCAATATATAAACTGGAAGCTGTGTTAAGTAATGAGTTACTGACCAAAGCGTGGTTAGAAACCTTACTTAAAGCTACAGAATCCTTCTACACAGAGATCAAGACGGTCAAGACCAGAAAGATGATAGCTATCCAACAAAGAAGAGTGGATAGTCTAAGTGTACTATTGAGAGGAAATGACTCCCGATTAGCTAAAGTAACCTTTGAACAACCCGATGTAGTTAACCCTGTAGCGGGTAGTGCTCAGACACGTCTTACCCGAGATAATACCTATTTGTCTAATTTATACTTCACCAACTTAACGAGTCTGGATAATTTGAATAACTTGTTGGTAGAGCAATCTCAGATCTTTAATGTCCTTAACCCGGTAAAATTGCCACTAGTGGCTACCTCTCGTGTAGGGATTAGTGTAAGATTAACGGGATTAATTTTACTATTTGTTACTATCGTATTCATTAGTCTCCGGAAAACTTATCTGGACGTAATGTCTGATCATTGAAAAACGTATGGATTCCAGAGTTAGAACTATTACCAATAAAAAAAGCATTTCTGAATACATTGCTGAGATCTGGAACTACAACGAGTTGTTCTGGATATTGGCAAAAAGAGATATTATAGTTAAATACAAGCAGGCCATTTTAGGTGTGGGTTGGGCTGCCATTCGTCCTTTGATCACTACTCTAGTGATGGCATTGGCTTTTGGTAGATTAGGAAAACTGGATGTTAATTCCCCTATCCCGTACATGCTGATTGTGTCTGCGGGGGTAACCATCTGGCTATTCTTTTCACAGTGTTTGACTACCATCAGTACCAGCTTAGTATTGAATTCCAATTTGATCACTAAGGTCTATTTCCCTCGTCTAATCATTCCTATTTCTTCCATCTTTATAGGTTTAGTAGATGTAGTGGTATCTTTAGCGGTATTTGCAGGGATATGTTTGTACTATCAGTACCTCCCGGATTGGAAACTCATCCTGGTACCGGCTATTTTGGCATTGACCTTTTTGGCTTCTTTTGGAATAGGTTTGATAGCAGCTGTACTAAATGTGAAGTACAGGGACATAGGTCAATTGATCTCCTTTGTGGTACAATTTGGCACATTCTTATCGCCGGTAGCCTATTTAACAGATGCGTATAAAACCGGCGCTAATGGAGATATTCTTTATAAACTGGCCATGCTGAACCCAGTGACCGGTTGTATAGATGCCATGCGCTGGGCGATGCTAGGCGACTTTGCTGCGTTCAATTGGAATAGCTTTATTCCACTAGTAGTATTTATCCTTATTACCTTTTTCTACTCCATCCGTTTCTTCAGAAAGCATGAAGATTCATTTGTGGATTACATTTAATAGGCATGACTGTTCTTAGCATTGAAAATATTTCCAAAAAGTACGTCTTAAACAGCAAGGGTAAGTCGAACGATGACCTTCGTGACACCATTACAGGATGGTCTCAGAAGATATTACGACCTTCAGGACCTAAGGATGAGAAGACTGACTTCTGGGCATTGAAGGACATCAACTTTGAAGTAAAACAAGGAGATAGACTCGGTTTAGTGGGAGCTAACGGAGCAGGAAAGTCTACTTTGTTAAAGATATTAAGTCAAATCACCGCTCCTACTACAGGCTCCGTAAAGATACATGGTAGGATGGCTAGCTTATTAGAAGTAGGTACCGGATTTCACCCTGAACTGACGGGCAGAGAAAATATCTTTTTGAACGGAGCCATCTTAGGCATGCGTAAGGCAGAAATTGTCAAACATTTTGATGCCATCGTTGACTTTGCAGGTATAGAGAAATTCATTGATACTCCTGTTAAGAGATATTCATCCGGAATGTACGTGAGGCTGGGATTTGCCATTGCAGCTCACTTGGAACCGGAAATCCTAGTAGTTGATGAAGTATTGGCTGTAGGTGACGCAGATTTCCAGAAAAAGAGTATCGGGAAGATGCGAGATGTGTCTAATAGTGGTAGAACGCTGCTATTTGTTTCCCATAACTTAACGGCCGTTCAAGGACTATGTAATAAAGGTGCCTACTTAAGAGGTGGGGAATTGATCAAATTTGGGCAGATAGATGATGTGATAACTGAATACGTCAAGAACGTATCCAAATTCAATTTGGCCCAAGCATGGGAGAGTCCAAATGATGCGCCGGGCAATGATCTTGTACGGATCAAGTCCATCAAACTAGTTCCACATGAAAGTCATACCCGCCCGAATCTGGATACCACTACTCCCCTTCGTTTGGAATTAGAGTACTGGAATTTTGTAGATCAGGCAGAGCTAAATGTAAGTATATTCCTGTACAGTATGACAGGAGAATGTGTGTTCAACATAGGAGATGAAGCTCAATTTTATCAAAAAGGCACTGTAAAATCCGTTTGTAACATACCTGGAGATTTCCTGAATGACGGATCTTACTATATGTCCATAATGATAGTTAGAGATAGACTTGCACCGGTGTATTTCTTTGAAGATGCATTGGCCTTTGACATCATTGATTATAGAGAAGGAACCGAGTGGGTAGGAAAATGGCCTGGTGCCGTTAGACCGAAGATGATTCAGGTTCAATCTTGGCAAAATGAATTAGCATGAACAGAATAAACGTAACCAAGTCCTTTTTACCGCCGAAAGAGGAGTACGAGAAAATGCTCGAAAGGGTTTGGCAATCCGAGTGGTTGACCAATAACGGCCCACTCTTGGTAGAACTGGAAACCACACTTCAAAAGAAATTAGATCTTCCGTACTTTGCTATCACCAGTAACGGTACCATAGCCATTCAACTCGCCATAAAAGCCTTGAATTTGAGCGGAGAGATCATTACTACACCGTTTTCCTATTGTGCTACCACTACCTCCATTCTTTGGGAGAACCTGAAACCTGTATTTGTAGACATCAGAGAAGATGATCTTAATATCAATGCAGACTTAGTGGAAGCGGCCATTACAGATAAGACCTCAGCTATTCTGGCTACACACGTTTACGGTAACCCATGTGACGTGGAGAAGTTAGAAAGTATTGGCAAAAAGTACGGCATCAAAATAATATATGATGCGGCTCACGCCTTTGGAGTGGAATACAAAGGGAAACCTCTGCTTTCTTACGGAGACATGTCCACCTGTAGTTTCCATGCCACCAAAGTTTTTCATACTGTAGAGGGGGGATGTGTGGTTTGTCACGACAAGGAACTTTTTGAGCGTGTGAAGTTGATGCGGAGTTTCGGGCACGTACAAGACGACTATTATTTAGCCGGCGTAAATGGCAAAAACTCCGAATTTCACGCGGCCATGGGTTTGGTTAACCTAGGTCATTTGGATAGTATTATTGCCGGCAGAAAAGCTATATTTGGCATATATGATCAGACCTTGAATTGGAACAAATTATATAAGCCTACAGAAGTAGCTACTGACCTTAAGTATAATTATGCTTATTACCCCATCGTATTAGAGGATGAGGATACTACCTTAAGGGTCATTAAAGCTTTACAGGCAGAGAATATCTATCCAAGGAGGTATTTCTATCCTACACTTAATACCTTGCAATATGTACCTGAAACGTACTATTGTCCGGTAAGTGAAAGCGTTTCTCCCCGAGTAATCTCTTTGCCCTTATATCCGGATCTGGATCATGGAATAGTGAATAAAATTGCCGAGATCATAAACGCTCAGCTATGAAGAAGAACATCTTGTTTGTGAGTCACGATGCAAACCGAGCAGGCGCGCAAATTTTCTTATACAACATGATGTCCTTTTTACAGGATAAAGGTTATGGTGTAACCTTACTTCTGGTGCATGAGTGGGGAAGTTTCAAAGGGGAATTAGAAAGTAAATTCAAAACCTATTCTCTGCAGGAGAAACCTATACGCCGCTGGGAACGTATGTTTCATACTCCCGTATTGGATGAAATAAAGAAGAAAGAGAAGGTAGACTTAATTTACATCAATACCATAGCCAGTGTGCATGTTATTCCTGAATTGAAGAAATTTTGGAATGTGCCGGTGATCAGCCATATTCACGAGTTGTCTTATTCCATTGCACAGTATGGCGTCCCTAATGCCGAAGAGATCCTCTTTGAATATTCAGATAAGGTAGTAGCTTGTTCAAGAGCAGTAGCTGAGAATCTTCTGTCAACAAGAAAATCAGATAAGGTAGAGATCATCCATTCCTTTGTACAGAACGAAAAAATCCTAGAGATTCATAGCCAAGGCAAAAGGGAAGAAGTACTAAAGAGCTTTGACCTGGATCCTCAGTTCACGTGGGTATGTGCCTGTGGCAACGCGGATTGGAGGAAGGCTCCAGACATCTTTTTACAGATTGCATCTAAAGTTAGAAACGAGAATATAAAGTTTGCGTGGATAGGAATAAGTGAAAATGATCCCTTAATGGGACAATTAGCCTATGACGCAAAGAAGCTTAACATAGCACATAAAGTAAAATGGATCACCCCAACCCCAAGGGCCGTTGAACTTATTAATGCTATGGATGTGTTTTTATTAAGCAGTAGGGAAGATCCTTTCCCACTGGTAATGCTGGAAGCGGCCCTTTGTAAAAAACCAATATTTACATTCAAAAATACGGGCGGAGGAGATGAGTTTGTGGAAGAAGATGCCGGGGTGAGAATAGAATACCTACAAGTGGAAGCCATGGCGAATGCAATAGACAACTGTACTCCGGAAAATTTGGCAGCAATGGGAAAAAAGGCGCAGGAAAAAGTTTTAGCGCATTATAGCTTTGATACATCAATGAAAAAGATGGAGAAGCTGATGGAATTATTTTTTTGACAATCTGACAATAATCCAGGGAATTGTCAGGTTAAAATAGAAAGAACCTGATCATGAATTTTAAAAAATATTTATTCTTCGTTTTCGTCCTCTTGGCCCTACCGGCCCTTGCACAAAAGAAGGAAAAAGGTAAGATAGTTAACGCTCCGAAGATTCCTCAAAACACGAAGAACACCAAAAAAGAAACGCCTAAGAAAGATGAGTTCGACTTCATTTTTGAAGATGAGCCAAAGCTTCGTTTCTCTAACCAATACGAGGGTTCAAATACCAATAAAGCTGCAACCCCCGCTCCGGCAGGAAACTACAAGGAAGGAATCAAAATTGAACCTTTAAGAGATCTATCTACTACGGTACATGAAGATACTTCTTCTATTGATGAAGGGGAACTACTTATAGTGGAAATTGAAGAAGATGCACAGTTCGGAGGAAGTGAATCTATGGTGAACATTGCCAGCTACTACTCCGTTTGGGATACAAAAAGTTTAAATCCCTACGGAATCAGTCCAAAGGACTTCAGTGAAGTAGTGAATATTACCTTATTCAATGAAAAAGAAGGTAGAAACTGGGCTAAGATGCTGGATAAGTTCAGATTGAGCTCACACTTTGGATGGAGAAATAGAAGATGGCATAAAGGAACAGATTTAGCACTTGATACGGGTGATAAAGTATATGCTGCATTTGATGGTATAGTAAGGATAGCTGGCTGGTACAATGGCTACGGAAGAACCGTTATGGTACGCCATTACAATGGATTGGAAACCTTATACGGACACTTATCAAAAATCACCTACGAGCCAAACACCCTAGTTAAAGCGGGAGATGTGATAGGGTTAGGTGGTAGTACAGGTAGGAGTTCAGGCCCTCACCTTCATTACGAAACCAGATATGAGGGGAATCAGTTTGACTCAGAGAACATATACGACTATACCAATAACGAGATCAAGATCAGGACTCAAGAATTTACCGTCTCGTCCAGATTATATGATTACCTAAGAGGAAAACCCTCCGTTCCTGCAGGATACAGAAATGGTTCAGTACCTACAGGGGAAGCCCTAGATGAGACTTCAGATCTAGATGAATTTGAAGAAGAAATACCTGTCAAAGTGGAGACAAAAGCATGGTATTCCGTAAGAAAAGGAGACACTTTGTATTCCATAGCTAGAAAATTCAATATGACGGCTCAACAGTTAGCCAAATTGAATAAGATCCCTCTAAATAAAAAGATATACCCCGGACTAAGACTAAGAGTAAGATGATAGACCTACTTGTTTTTGCGGCGCATCCTGATGATGCAGAACTAGGATGTGCAGGTACAATTGCAAAAGAAACTGCTAAAGGTAAGAAAGTAGTTATCGTAGACCTTACTCAAGGAGAATTAGGCACAAGAGGTAGTGGACCTTTACGCTTACAAGAAGCACAAGCCGCAGCCAAAGTCTTACATCTTTATGCCCGGGAAAACATGGGTTTTAGGGACGGTTTCTTCAGGAATGATGAAGAACACCAGTTGGCTTTGATCAGCGTAATCCGAAAATATCGACCTCAGATGGTCTTGATGAATGCCCCAGAGGACAGGCATCCAGATCATGGCAGAGCATCTGATCTCTGCACTCAAGCCTGTTTTTTGTCTGGCTTAAGAAGAATTGAGACCAAAGACGAAAACGGCCAGATCCAGGAACCTTGGCGACCTAAAAACGCCTTCCATTATATACAGGACAGATTCCTATTCCCAGACGTAGTAGTGGATGTCTCGGATTTTTGGGAGATCAAAAAACAAAGCATCATGGCCTTTAGAAGCCAGTTCTTTGATCCCACCTCCACTGAACCGAACTCGTATATTTCATCTCCGGAATTCTTAGAATTCATCAACAGCCGAGGAAGTGAATACGGTCACCAGATAGGTGTTAAATATGGGGAAGGTTTTATTCGTTCCAAAATGCTGGGCGTAGACAGTCTATTTGATTTTATCTCCTAATGCTCTGAAGAGTATGAATGCATGATTCCAAAGATTTGGAAGCCATCCAAAATGCTTTCTTAAAACCTTGTATCTATCTGCAAGGGATCTTCTATGTTGTTTCTGAGAAATTCCACCTAAAAGATACTTAGAAAGTATGCCCGGATAAAGGCTAATTTTCTCTGCCCTTTTAAGACAAATGATCTCCCAATCTATGTCAGCACTTAGATTTTCTATGTCATAGGTTGGACAGATAGCTTTATTTACCACAAAAGACTGATGACAGATCAGCATCCCGTACTTAAATTTACTCCAGTGCATCACCTCCGGTAGACGGTGAGGTGTAACTTGAGAACGTAGACCTAAACTCTGGCCCTGTTCGTCCACCATGATGGTGTCAGAATAGATGACATCCGCCCCCTCTGACATCAACATTTTCAGTTTGTATACCGCTTCCGCTTCTGCAATCTGATCTCCGGCATTCATAAACCAGACGTACGGCCCCTTAGCCATGTGTAATCCTTTGTTCATGGCATCGTATAGCCCTTTATCCGGTTCAGATACGAGTACGTTCACTCTATCTCTATACTTATTCGCCAAGGCTAGTGTACCGTCCTTAGATCCCCCATCAATTATCAAGTATTCAAAATCTTGATCTGTCTGAGCCAATATACTCTGAATAGTCCTTTCCAGATAGGGTTCGGCATTAAATGTGATGGTAATGATGGATAGCATACAATGGAAAATTACCGAAAATTACACATTAAAAAGGGACAGATCTGTGTAGGGTGGTAAATTATTCTTCTCCTTAACTTATCTTTGAGCCAATTTACCGGAAAATCAACTATGAACGTAAAAAAGTATTTACCTTATTTCCTGGCCATACTATTCTTCCTTGTATTGACCTTTTTGTATTTCAGCCCAGTACTCAGCGGCAAAACTGTGATCATGCACGATGATCTAATGAGTGCGGGAAATGCCAAGGAGGCCATGGATTTCTACAAAAAAACCGGAGAGTACACATGGTGGACGAATTCCGTGTTTGGAGGTATGCCGGCCAATATGATTTGGGGTTCCTACCCTTTCAGTTTAAGTAGTAAGTTAGGCTCTTGGATATATGCCTTTTTACCTGCTCCGGTAAGTGTAATCTTTTTATTGATGGCCGGATTCTTTGTATTCATGGTGAGCTTTAGAAAATCCATCTGGGTAGCCGTCATAGCCTCTGTGGCATATGCCTTTGGAACCTATAATCTCCTATATACTGAAGCGGGTCACCTGTCAAAAATCTTAGCTTTAGCTTATGCACCCGGCATTTTAGGGGGCTTTGCCTTGATATTTAGAGGAAAATACGGCCTAGGAACATTTGTTACGGCTCTATTCCTTTCTATGGAAATCTATGCTAACCACCTGCAGATTACCTACTATTTTATATTTATACTTTTCGCATACTTCCTATATGAAATCATAAAATTATGGAAGGCCGGAGAGAAAAAAAGTTTAGGGAAGGTGGTTAGTTGCCTAGCAGTAGCCGTCTTGATCGGAGTGGGAATGCACACTATGCGCCTTTGGAACAATATGGTATATTCGAAAGAGTCTACCAGAGGAGTATCTGAATTAAAGAACAGTACAGTAGGAAATAGTGGACTGACAAAGGAATATGCCTTTGGTTGGAGTTATGGCATAGATGAAACCTTGACCTTGATTGTACCGAATATCATGGGAGGGGGTTCCATGGGTGCTTTGTCTACGAAGTCTGAAACATACAAGACCCTAACTTCTAATGGTGTAGATCCCAATATGGCTGGTCAATTTGTGCAACAATTGCCCTTATACTTCGGCAACCAAAGTATCACCAGCGGACCTGCCTACTCAGGAATTATCATAGTCTTCCTATTCTTATTGGGACTTTTCCTTTTACCCGGAAAGTTTAAATGGGTTCAATTAGGTCTCACACTTTTCTTTATAGTTCTAGCCTGGGGTAGTAATTTTGCCTCCTTTAATAACTTCCTATTTGATACCCTTCCGGGATACAATAAGTTTAGGGCAGTAACCATGACCTTAGTGATAGTTCACTTCTTGTTAGTATGGGGAGCAGCAAACACCATTTCATACCTACTTGATCAAGGTGGAAACACCTGGGAAGGAATTAAAAAACCTGTGACCTATTCAGCTGGTATACTTATCGTTTTAATGCTTGTAGGTTATTTTAGTATGGATTTTGTAGGTCCCAGAGATGCGGAATTCAAATCCAGTATAGCCCAAAGCACAGGCCCGGATTTTGCCAATAAACTAGCTTTTGCTCTTCAAGCAGACAGAAAAGACATGGCTTGGAGTGATATCATTAGAGGAGCTGTCTTACTTGTCTTGCTAAGTGCTAGTGTTTGGGCTTTTTACAAAGGCAAACTTCAAAAAAGAGTGTTCCTATATGCCATATTCTTACTTTGTGCCTATGATTTAATAGGAGTAGGTAAAAGGTATTTTAATAACAATGATTTCACTGCAGAGAAGCACGAAGCCCAATCCTTCACTCCTACTGCGGCTGACTTAGAGATCTTGAAGGATACGGATCCTAACTTCAAAGTCTTGAATGTCACTACTTCCTTCACTTCTGACTCCAGAGATTCTTACTTCCATAAGTCTTTAGGTGGATACCATGGAGCAAAGTTGAAGAAAACTCAGGAACTTTTCGACCATCAATTTGTAACTGAAGAGGGACAGTTGAACAAAGCGGTAATTGACATGTTAAACACCAAATACCTTATAGTAAATGGTCCAAATGGCCCTATGGCACAAAGAAATCCGGATGCTTTAGGAAACGCTTGGTTTGTGGACTCACTGAAAGTAGTACCTGATGCAGATGCGGAATTAGCTACACTGGGAAACTTTAACCCAAAAACTACGGCAGTTACTCAACAGAATCAAGGTTTGGTCACTAAAGTATACTCTAATGATAGTACGGCAAAATTGACTTTGGCGGAATATGCTCCTAACCGATTAGTATATACCTCAGACAACGCCAGCAATGGTTTTGCGGTCTTCTCAGAAATCTATTATAGAGGTAATCAAGACTGGATCAGCTACGTAGATGGTAAAGAAACTCCACATCAAAAAGTAAATTACTTACTAAGAGGAATGGAAATCCCTGCGGGAAAACATGAGATAGTTTTTGAATTTAAACCTGCAGCAGTAGAAAAAGGAAAATATGTAGATCTACTAGCCTCTATAGCCTTAGTGATGTTAGGCGTAGGAGCAGTATATAAAAGTAAGAGGTCTTAATGACCTCTTACAATCTTACTACTTCACCGGTCTTAACAGATTCGTCACAAGCAAATGCTACCTTTAGACTATACACTGCATCATTCCAGTGGTCTGTTAGATCTAAATCTTTCTGAATAGCTTTAAGGAAATATTCTTGTTCACGCTTGCAAAGCTCATTGTGATCCGGCTCGTCACTCAGGTCAATCCATCTATCTTCTTCTACAAAAGCGTTTTTCTCATCTATTTTTGCCGAATGAACCTTAAGGGATTCTGCCTTACTGTGGGCATCCACATTATCTGAGTGTCCCTCAGATCCTGCATTTCTACCTGCAATGGAAACGCAACCTTTTGGTCCGATTACATCCTTCACAAAATAAGCGGTTTCACTCATCATAGGACCCCATCCGGCTTCGTACCAACCTACAGATCCATCTTCGAAGCGAATTTGCAACTGACCATAATTATAATTTCCTTCCGGAATATCATCTGTAAGTCGGGCACCTATAGCACTTACCCATACCGGCTTCGACCGAGTCATTTGACACATCACGTCAATGTAATGCACACCACAATCCACTATCGGACTTAGGCTCTTCATCAAATTACGGTGAACATCCCACATGTACCCATGGCTTTGCTGGTTCAGGTTCATGCGCATAACCAGTGGTTTCCCTAAACCTTGAGCTACTTCAATAAATTTGATCCAAGATGGATGAACACGCAGAATATAACCCACCACTAGCTTTTTATTTACCCTAGCGGCTGTGGCAGCTACCCTTTCTGCTCCCTCTACCGTATCTGCAATAGGTTTTTCTAAGAAAACATGACACCCGGCCTCTAAGGCAGCAATGGCATATTCCTCATGCGTGTCCGGATAGGTTGAGATACAAACCGCATCCGGTTGGGTCACCTTTAAAGCTTCAAAATAATCATTGAAGAGTGGATACCCTCCTCCTAATTTATCATTTAAGGCTTCTTTACTTTTACCTGTAGAAACTAATCCACAGATTTTAAATGCATCTAAATTATGGTATGCTAGAGCATGTGAAACACCCATGTTTCCACAGCCTACCACTAAAACTTTTATTTTCACGTTTGAAATTGATTGCTTAGATCAAATATATAAAAAAAGAGCGAATATCCATCCGCCCAAGTTCTTAAAGTAATCGTTATAGAGTATGTAGCTAAGTTGTGTAAATTGCCAACGGGAACGGCATCATAGTAAGTGTGTATTAAATTTATGACGCCTAAAATTCAAAAAGGTCACTTATTCACTCCAATTTTTTCTATATGCTTCCAAAACATAAGAAATGGATTTATAAGAATTTTTCTCTGCTTCTATGACCTCATCATCTGTCATCCACACTAACTCCTCTATACCTTCTTCCTTCTGAGGCTTCATTTTTGAATCAGAAACTAAACCCATTCTGTACCATTTGGTTCTTTTAAGGTGTAGTCTGCCTTTGGCCATATATGTATGCCAGGTAGTGACCAGTCGCCCATCAGAAAATACCGTCACATTACATTCCTCTTCCACCTCCCTTAGAGCGGTGATTTCTGATTTTTCTCCTTTCTCAGCTTTACCTTTCGGCAGGTCCCATAAGCCTAATCTCTTCATCATTAAAATCTTACCATCTTTGTTCTTCACTACCCCTCCTGCAGCTTTGACAAAAGATACATGACTTTTGATGTACTGTTTAAAATCAGAAACGTCCTTCACTACGAAAGCTATTTCCTCCAAACCGTCCAAGGCTTTAGAGGTTAGATATTCAATAAGAAGTAAGATTCTTTTGTATTTAACTCCAAAAAATATAGGTTTACCTTTTAGCTCCTCAAGTTTTTCGAAATCGGATTTCCATTCTGTAAAGGCAAAATCCTCAGGCTGGTCCAGGATGTGGACAGGGATATTATTGACAAAAATTACCATGATGCAAAGTTACACAGGGATTAATTTTATATCCCCCAAATCTCATATGAAATATTTTTTTTGTTACTTTGCATTTAAATCAAGTTTAGGTAAGTAGGTACTTATCTTTTTCTAAATGGAAATATTTATAATTCTGTTCCTGATCCTTCTGAATGGAATATTTTCGATGTCTGAGATTGCCTTAGTCTCTTCACGAAAAACCAAACTCGAAATAGCTGCTAAAAATGGAAAAAAGAGTGCTGCTGAGGCACTGGAATTAGCCAGTTCACCAGGTCGTTTCTTATCAACTGTACAAATAGGCATTACTTTAATAGGTATTCTAACCGGTATTTACTCCGGTGATACTTTCAAAGGGTATATTGCGCCTTTACTGGTCGATATAGGAGTGCCTATTAATTATTCAGATAATGTAGCGGTGGCTTTAATCACCATGGTAGTCACTTTCCTGACATTAATCTTTGGTGAATTAGTGCCAAAGAGGATAGGCATGGCCATTCCGGAAGAAATTGCCACGGTAGTGGTTCGTCCTATGAACATACTATCAAAGATAGCTTCCCCTTTTATCTGGTGTTTAAGCAAATCTTCTGACCTGATCTTTAAGGTTATTGGTTTGAAAGAACATGATAATTCCGTTACAGAAGAAGAGATAAAAACCATGGTTCAGGAAGGAGCATCAGGTGGCACTATAGAGGAAATCGAACATGAAATCGTTCAAAATGTATTCCAATTAGGAGACCGCAAGATCACCTCTCTGATGACCAGTGTGAATGATATTTCCTACCTAGATCTTGATGATAGCCCAGAGGAGAATAGAGAGAAGATCATAGAAAAGAAGCATTCCATCTACCCGGTATGCAAGGATGGGATCAACGACATCAGAGGGCTACTATATATCAAGGATCTCTTGGGGAAGTCTTTGGATGATGAGCTTCAAAACCTGGAGCCTATCTTACGTCCAGCTTTATACATAGCTGAGAATAACCACGCTTATCAAGTTCTGGAAAAGTTCCAGGAAGAGAGAATTCACTTCGGAGTGATTGTAGATGAATACGGTTCAGTAGTAGGTATAGTTACTATGAATGACATCTTAGATGCTTTGGTAGGTGATATTTCTGAGACCAATGAATTCCAATACGAGATTGTAGAAAGAGAAGACGGTAGTTTCTTAATAGATGCAGCCCTTCCTTTTGATGATTTCCTTTCTGAATTTGATATAGAATTACCAAACCGTAAGGAATATAGCGGTTTTGACACCATGGGAGGCTTCGCCCTACATATACTTAAAGAGATCCCTACAGAAGGAGAAAGATTCTATTGGGAAGATTTTGTCTTTGAGATTATGGACATGGACAAGAATAGAGTGGATAAGATTTTAGTGAGTAAAAAACCTTCAGAAGAATGAACACCGCAAGGAAAATAGCTTCCTTTTTGTTAGAAACCCAAGCCGTTAAGTTAAGTCCTCAGAAACCGTTTAAATGGAGCTCTGGTTGGAATTCTCCTATCTATTGTGACAACCGCATCACTTTGTCACACACAGAAGCTAGAACCTTCATCAAAAAAGCTTTGGCTAAAGCTATAAAGAAGCATTTTCCTGAAGCCACTATGATAGCCGGTGTAGCCACAGCGGGTATAGCTCAAGGAGCACTGGTGGCAGATTATTTACAAATGCCATTTGCCTATGTTCGTCCTAAGCCAAAGGACCATGGCATGGGAAATCAGATTGAAGGGAGAATACCTGAAGGTAGTAAAGTGGTAGTTTTGGAAGACTTGATCTCTACTGGAGGTAGCTCCATAAAAGCTGCAGAAGCTTTACAAGCACAAGGGGTAGAAGTTTTAGGCATGGCAGCCATCTTTACTTATGGTTTTAAAACTGCTGATAAAAACTTCGAAGTGAAAAACCTTAAGCTAGTAACCTTGAGTAATTATTCCTACTTGATTGACGAAGCCCTAAAACAGAACTACATCAGCGCTGAAGATATAGACCTCCTGAAAAAATGGAGGCGACAACCCGATAAATTCTAAAACTACTATGTGGAAAACCATCATCTTCCTCACTGCTTTTACCATTTGGGGCTGCGCGAGCGTACAGAAAGAACTCAATAGAGGAAATTATAGCAATGCAGTAAACCTGGCCTTATCTAAATTAAAAGGTAAAAAGAAGTCAGAAAAGGACATCATTGGTCTTAGAGATGCCTATCAATACTATATTGCAGAGCAACTACGCAAAGTAGAGCAACTGAAACTACAGTCGAATAAGGACAGCCAAATCCTATCCATCTATGAAGCTGCTGATAATATCAATTCCTCCATCAAACCTCTTCTACCTTTGCAGGATCAGAACGGTTTTGTCACTGACATTCCCCTGATTGATGTTAAAGCTGAGGTAGCGAAATACAAAAGCAGGGTAGCGGATCAACTATACTTTAATGCTATAGGAAACCTTGAAAAAGGTGGTAAAATGGAAGCCAGAAAGGCCTATGATCAGTTCCAGCAAATGATCAATCTTACAGGTGCTACCTCACACCTTCAAAGTCTGAGAGATGAGGCGAAGAAGAAAGGCACTACGTATATCCTGGCCTTAGGAGAGATTGATTCCAAAATCAGTGTTAGCAAAGCCGTAAAAGAGCGCTTTATGTCTCTTTCCTCATCTACACTTTCAAAAAACTGGCAAAGGGTTGATATCACTGCGGACAAGCGCACACCCTATGATTATGAACTAATTTTCGTACTTGAAGATTTTGTCCTTTCTCCCGAAAAAGAGAGCAGCAGAGAGTACATAGATAAGAAAGAGATTGAGGAAAGTGCAGGAACTTCTTCAAGAGATAATGAGAAGATCAAAAGGAAAATAGAGGTCAGTGCTCAAGTAGTAGAGCTGTATCAATTTAAAGAAGCTCAGGTAAAAGGGAAGGTTATCTTATATGATGTAGTAAAAAAGAAGAACATTTACTCCGAACCTGTTACTGCGGCACAAGTCTTTGAAAACTATGCTTCTACCTTTAAAGGCGATAAGCGAGCTCTTTCAGATGTAAGCCTTAAAAGAATTGGAGGGAAGCCTATCGCTTTCCCATCCAATGATAAAATCTTAGGTGATGCCGTAGCTACGCTGAAGAAAAATATGGAGCAGCAAGCCCTTAAGGCTTATTCGAACTTGTAAGATACCAATCTTTGTAGCGTTTCAAAGCTTCAAGAAAATAGTAATCAGCGTAGATCAAGGGTACATCCACTTCAGAATTTAGGGGCAAAGCCCCTACACTATGAAGTAGTATGAAACCTCCGTTTTCATTAGGCTTAGATCTATATTTTTCAGAAGATAAGCTAATTAACATCTTCTTAGATGCCTCCACGTATTTGTTTCTTTCCTTAACCGGACTAAATTGTCCTAGTTCCAGAAGTGCTGAGGCTATGATGGCACCAGCTGAAGCATCCCTAGGACACTTGGGCTGATAAGGAGCATCAAAATCCCAATACGGTATGCCATCTTCCGGTAGATTGGGATGATCCAAGATAAATCCTGCGATACCCTGTGCTTGTTGCAAATACTCGGGGTTCTTCGTCATGCGGTATAACATAGTATATCCATATAAGGCCCAGGCTTGCCCTCTGGACCAAGCGGAGGTATTAGCAGCTCCCTGCCAAGTGGTTTTTCTTAGTGGCTTACCCGTTGCCAGATCGTAATCGATAACATGATATGAACTAAAGTCAGGTCTAAAATGCTCCTTCAATGCCGTATTAGCATGGGTTATAGCTATGTCTTTATACTTCTGGTCACCTCCCTGATCAGAGGTCCAGATCAACATCTCCAGATTCATGAGATTATCAATGATCACAGGACATTCGAAATAGGCGTTCTTATTCCAGGATTGAATGGACTTAATGGAGGGTCTGTATCTACTAGCCAAAGCTGCGGAGCCATTGAAGATGGCTTCTTTATATTCTGCCTTTCCCGTAAGTCTAAAAGCATTCCCAAAGCTACAATATACCATAAAACCTAGATCATGATTATCTGTGAAATGCTGATTAGGTAGAATGACTTGTAAGGCCCTTTCGGCCTCCTTTTTGATTTCAGAATTCCCAGTTTGTTCCCAGATGTACCAAAGTATACCCGGGTAAAAACCACTACACCACCATTTGATATCCCTGGCGTCAAACTTACCATTTGCATAAGATTGAGGCATCTTATTAGGAGTTGGATTTTCAGTCATCATGTACAGGTATTGCTTTTCTGCAAAAGCAAAGTTCTCCTGTATCAGGTTTTCCATAACCTTCTGCGCACTCAAAGAGTGACATCCCAAAATCAAAAAGACGAGAAACTTTTTCATAGGCCGAATAAACCGCTGCTGAGGTAACGATCTCCCCTATCGCAGCAAATAAATACTATTAATCCACTGTTCAATTCCTTGGCCAATTCGTAGGCTACATGCGCCTGGCCTCCTGAGCTTACTCCTACAAAGATGCCCTCTTCCCTGGCTAAAGCCACCGCTTTATTCTCTGCATCTTCTTGGGAAACATCTACCACCCTATCCACTCTCTTAGGGTCAAAGATCTTTGGTAAATATTCTATTGGCCATCTTCTGATTCCCGGTATTGAAGAGTTTTCGGTAGGTTGGCAACCTACAATCTGCACCTCACTCTTTTGCTCCTTCAAGTACATAGAGGTACCCATAATGGTACCGGTAGTTCCCATGGAAGCTACGAAATGCGTAATCTTCCCTTCAGTATCTCTCCAGATTTCAGGCCCTGTACTTTTGTAGTGAGCTAGGTAATTATCCGGGTTTGCAAACTGGTTAAATTGAAAATAACCCTCCTGTTTACCTTTCTCATCGGCATAATCCCTGCAAGCTTCAATACTATCCAATAGGGTCACTTTTGCCCCAAATGCTTCCATAGTAACTACCCTTTCCCGAGTAGAATTCTCAGGCATCACCAGTTCTATGGGCAGGCGGTATTGAGAAGCCAACATGGCCAGTGCTATTCCTGTATTTCCGCTTGTCGCTTCAATCAATTGAGAGCCTTCTTTGATTTCCCCTCTCTCCATGGCTGAACGGATCATGTTCAATGCCGCTCTGTCTTTGACACTACCTCCGGGATTATTCCCTTCCAGTTTCCCGAAAATCTTCACATTTGGATTAGGAGACTTTACTTCAACAAGAGGTGTGTTTCCTATAAGCTCTACTAAACTTGGCACGATATAAAAAGTTGGTTTTAGACAAAGTACATGAAAAAAAATTAAAAGTAGGTGCAACTTCTCACCAAAATTCGTGTCTTTACATTGAAACCTTAGTAGAGCTTGCGATTCTTTAGTACAAAAGACGATACAACACGCCTGGTGGAACTGTGCCGTAATGGCAACAGTAGGGCACAGTATGAGCTGTACCAAAGGTATTCCAAGGCAATGTTTAATACAGCGCTAAGAATTGTAGGTAACAGAGAGGAAGCGGAAGATGTCTTACAGGACTCATTTTTGGATGGCTTTTTAAAGATTGAAAATTTCAGAGGAGAATCCACATTTGGGGCATGGTTAAAATCTATCGTAGTTAATAAGAGCATTGCCCGATTAAGAAATCAGAGAATTCATTGGGAGGATCTTGACGGAAAAGAGAATTTTGAAGAAGGTGAGGATGTAGATTTTGAAGAAACGGAAGAAACCATTGAGCGAATAAAGGTAATACTCACAGAGTTACCCTCCGGTTATAGAGTAGTGTTAAACCTTTACCTGTTTGAAGGGTATGATCACCGGGAAATTGGGAACATACTGGGGATTTCAGAGGTCACATCGAGATCCCAATTTATAAGAGCGAAACAAAAATTAGTGGAACTATATAAAAAAAGAAGATGAAACTGGAAGAATTGATCCAAAAGAACGTGGGGGCCTTCGATGAAGAGGTACCAGCAGGAGCCTGGATGAAGATTCAGACCCGGTTACCGAGGAGAATGAAGTTCCCCATCATGCGGTATGCCGCCTTGTTACTGGTCTGTATGGGAATGGCTTATTACCTAGGTAAGACCAAGGCCCAATCAGAGATTAGAGACTTAGAGAAATACGATGCGAAATTAGTTACGTACGCCAGTAAGGTCCAGGAAAAGAAGTCCAAATTAGAACAATTGGTCAGTTCTCAACCTGACTTGGGAGAAACATTTAATAAAGACCTTACTGAACTACAAAACGATTTTAACGCTTTAAAAGCAGAATTAACGACTAACCCGAATACTGAAACAATCATCTCTGCAATGATTCAAAATCTAGAATGGCAAATAGAGCTATTGAATCAACAGACGCAAATTGCAGAGAAAAAAGTCTATATGTTATGAAAAAGTGGCTTACCGTTCTATGCATGGGGATTGTCTTCAGCCTATCTGCGGAAGATAAAACCTGGGTGGAAAAGACCAAGACGCTGGTCTTCACATATGACTCTAAGGATGTAGACAGAATTGACGTTACTAATAAGTTCGGAAACGTGAAAGTAGTGCATTGGAACAAGAATTCTGTAAAAGTAAATGTTAATATCAGGGCTAATGCAGTATCAAATACCTTGACCGAGAAATACTTGGACAATATACAAATCAAAAAAGAAGTTAAGAACAAGGTTTTGATTCTACAAACCCACATGTCTGAATTCGCTCAGAACCTAGATAAGAAGAATAGCTACTGCACGGTAGATTATCTGATATACATGCCGGAAAATACGCAATTAAGGATCGAGAATTTCTTTGGGGATATCAGTCTACCGGAATCCTTCGCACCTTTGACGATAAGCTTACAGCATGGGAAGCTTGATGTCCCTGTGGTAAACAATGCCGAATCTCAATTAAACATCAAATTTGGTAAAGCGGTTATCAGCGAGTTAGTGGGAGCAAGTATTAACTCTGCTAACTCTACTGTGGACATACAGTTGCTGAAAGATGCTGACATTAAATTCGAAAGGGGTGTGTTAACAGCACAAGATGTAGAAAATATCAAGGGCCAGATTAAATATGCTAAATCCTATTTCAATAACCTAAACCAAATGATTGAACTGGATGTGGCGTATACTACAGATTTGAGGCTAGGCAACTTGAACAAGAATCTAAAACAATTAAAGATCAATACTACTTATTCAGATATACAGTTAGCGGACTTTAATGGGCTATTAAACGTTATTACTACCAATGGTCAAGTGTACTTGGGACAAGGGGTACAAGCTAAGAAATTGACTTCAACTCCTTCTCCGGCGAAGAACGTGCAAGTCTACAAGGCACTTATAGGTAAAGAATCTGACAAGGTGGTCATCATCAATGCCAACCATTCTAATGTAAAGGTGAAAAACTAAAAGGGGGTTATAAAACCCCCTTTGTACTTGGTAATCTATCTATTTCCTTAATATCTCTTTTGACTGCCATCTTTATGGCCTTTGCCCATGCCTTGAAGATGGATTCAATCTTGTGATGTTCGTTTTCACCTTCAACTTTGATATTCAAATTACACTTAGAAGTATCTGAGAAGGATTTAAAGAAATGCATAAACATCTCCGTGGGCATCTCTCCTATCTTTTCTCTCTTAAATTCCGCATCCCATACTAACCAAGGCCTACCGGAAAAATCTATAGCCACTTGAGCAAGACATTCATCCATTGGCAATAAGAAGCCATACCTACTTATTCCTCTTTTATCTCCCAATGCATTCAAATAGGCTTCACCTAATGCTAAGGCAGTATCTTCAATGGTATGATGCTCATCAATGTGCAAATCTCCATTAACTGAAATATAAAGGTCAGCTCCAGAATGTCTAGCCAATTGATCCAACATATGATCAAAGAAACCTATTCCCGTATGAATATCTGATTTCCCCTGCCCATCCAAGTTCAATTTGATGTGTATATCCGTCTCTTTAGTAGTTCTACGGACCTCTGCTGTTCTTTCCGGCATTTTTAGGAAGGCATAGATCTCATCCCAATCATCCGTCACTAAAGCTATAGCATTTTTGATCTCATCGCTGACATCTTCCTGCAGGGATTTACCTATAAAAATGGCCTTTGCACCCAGGTTGATGGCCAATTGAACATCCGTGAGCCGATCTCCAAGTACAAAAGAACCGGGCAGATCATATTCTGGATTATTGATGTATTTCCCTAACAAGCCTGTACCCGGTTTGCGTGTGGGTGCATTTTCATGAGGAAAGGTCTTATCTATAAAAACCTCATGAAAGTGAACATTTTCGTTCTCCAGAGTACGCATCATCTTAAGGTGTGCAGGCCAAAAAGTATCTTCTGGAAATGAGGAAGTTCCCAAACCGTCCTGGTTGGTCACCATGGCCAGTTCAAATTGGTTTTCTTCCGAAATCTTTCTTAAATTTGATATAGCTTTAGGTAAAAATTCTAATTTCTCGAGGGAGTCAACCTGAAAATCTACAGGTGGTTCAATGATGATAGTTCCGTCTCTATCGATAAATAATACTTTTGGCATGCCTAATGATTTGATGAACAAAGTTAGTCCAAAATAATAAGATATACTTATGAAAATGTTTCTTTCCCTACTATTGAGTTTAAGCTGTGTACTTGGATATGCACAAGGAATCAGCGGCGCCTGGCACGCTATAGATAATGGTGTAACTACTCAGATTCTAGCTACTGAGCAGTATATATCGGTGACGGAATATACTCCCACTTCATTTAATAAGACCTGGGGTGGAAAGTATGAAGTTCAGAAAGGTGGTAGTATACAAATAAAATTGGAGTTCCATTCTGAAAGTCCTTCATTGGTGGGTACTGAACAGACATACAACATAAAGACCAAAAAGAAATCCTTAGAATTCAATAATAAGAATTTTCAAAGGTTGTCGCCAGATAGAAAGGATGCCTTAAGCGGACTGTGGGTTATAACCGGTAGAGCAAATCCAGAAGGAAACATTTCTAAAATGACACCTGGAGCCAGAAGAACTTATAAAATGATGGTGGAAGGGCATTTTCAATGGTTAGCCATCAATATTCAGAGCGGCGAATTCTCTGGTACAGGTGGGGGGAAATACAGTTTAAAAGACGGAAAATACATAGAGAAAATAGAATTCTTTTCAAGGGATAATTCTCGTGTAGGTGCAGAATTAGATTTTAATGCTGAGGTGAACGATAAGGAGTGGATCCATTCCGGTAAGAGTTCCAAAGGTGACCCCATTAAGGAAGTTTGGACGAAACAGTAAATCTACTTATTTGGAAACGGTATAAGTTACGGTCACAGTATAAGTGCCTGTGGGCTGTGTAACAGACAGTCCTTCCAGTTTGTATTGGATGGGGATGTTTTGGAATAAAGTTGTTCCTACACTTACTGCTAATGTAATGTTTATATAAAACAGTGCTTGCACAAAATTTGTCAATTCTAAGTAGCTTAAACCATCACTGTAATTCCCAACGTTTAATCCTAAAAATGAAGATATTATAGTCCCATCAGCTGTCCGTCTCGCATATAATTTCACCCCACTAGGAAGAGCTCCTGTCATAGACACAGAAAATGTATACTTTGCTCCAATAGTCAGAATTGAATTATCGGAACCAGATAATATTACAGCATTTGTTGAACTTTCGTAGGAATTCAGATAATTTGAGCCTGGAACTGTTGGCTTAGCTATGGTTATATTCCAATTTCCACTTATGTTCAAAGTTTGAGCTTGAAGCCCTAAGCTCAAAAATAAAAGCCCAAGTAATATTTTCATTTTATAGGTCAGATAAGGTGTAAACAACATGTATATCAGTATTCCCTGCAATTAATCCTGAAAATTGCTGAATGCTTGCTGTGTATTTTAGCTGAAATCCATTGCCAGGGCCTACTCCTGTATAAGCCCCACCTATTCCGGAAATAATAGCTTTAGGTAAATTTCCAATTTCTACTGTTCCATTTGAAGTTCCACGAGAACCTCCTCCACTCCCAAATGGGCCAGTCACTTCTAACATAAGCTTATATTTTGAAGGAATGCTTGCAGATGAGTTAACATAGATGATCCTACTTCCGGTAGCCAAAGCGGAAGTGAAATTTAGCCAATTTTGAGTGTTAGTCCCTGGTGCCACAATATTTAAACCTGCATTATTTGGCACCTGAAATTTCATTTCAATATTACTGGAGGAGGAACTTACTATTGACAATATTGCCACAGACTGCAGAGTAAAACTCACAGAATGACTATTTGAATTAGTCTGAGCAAATGAACTCAACGTAAAAAGAGAAAATATGACCAACCACCATCTCATCTTTTGATCTGTAAAGGAGAACTTTGAAATTGAATAGTCCTCTGTTTGGTTTTTACTTGTAAGGGTATCTGAACCTCATCGCCTTCTTCTAATTGTACGGTCACGGGGTCTGGCAATTGATAATTTTCAAGTTGTAGATATACCGTATAATCCCCTTTTTTCAATCCTGAAAAACTAAAGCTACCGTCTGGTTTTGTTAGTAAAGTACTGACTTCCCCTTGATGTTCTAAATACACCCATACTCTTCGTAGACCCTCCGGATAACTTACTTTTCCACGGATAACTGCCCCTTTGAATACGGGTATAATATAATTATTTTTTGATTTTGAGGCCACATTGACGTTTAATTTCTCCGGATGATTAATGCCGGTTTGTGTACTTTTTACCAGCAGTTCATACTCTCCTGCTTTAACTTTTCCAAAATCAAATTTGCCGCTAGCATCTGTCATGAATCGTCTGTCTCCCAAGTACAGCAATACTCCATTTACGGGCACTCCCTTCCCTTGTACCTGTCCTGAAACCCTTCCCATGGGTGGGCGCTTTTTGGTAGGCATCCCGATCTTATACGAGTAAGAGAGGTTGAAAAATAGACTCTCTACCCCCTTTCCGTCCGGAGTAGGGAAATAAGATTTACCACCTTGTACACTGAAAGTATGATTAGACCAATTTGTGCTTGCCAATACTTGCAATAAAGACTGTTGTTTAAAAATCTCATCTTGTGCCAAGCTGCTTCTGTAATTAATATAAAACTGCCACTTCCTGTTGGGAAAATACTGTACACTTCCACCCCAGAAATACAGGTTTTCTTTTTGATCTGTAAAGCGCTTCGTGTTCTGATATTCACCAAGAACCCCCAGCCAAAAACCGGGGAATAATTGTACAGAAGGTTGCAGATTCAAGACGCTCAGGTTTTCATAATTTTGATCATCCAGTAATAGATTGAGTGTAGAGCCTTGTCGGCCAAGAGCACTAAGCCTAAACTTCCTTCCATTGTACTGATAATTTAGACCCAGGAATCTTTCTTTATAGTGATAAGGGGACAAGGTATCACTCCTTTCGCCTTGTTGGAAGTACAGATATAAGTTTTGTTTAGAATTTAAAAATGCACTGACATACCCTGTCCAGTATTGATGTTTTGGAGAAATATAGAATTGGTGAATATCAGGCTGGGCATTCAGGAGCGAGTAATAGTGCTGAACACCTATTTGGTAGCCTTTGTAAATCTTATAAGATAATTGGGCATTACTAAGTTTGGAATGGTTATAAAAACCATAAAAATGCTGATCTGAGTATATACCTTGGTAGTGTAGATCCCATTTTTGAACAGAAAGACTTAATCTAGAATGCAAACCTAATCCTAGGCCTCTTACAGAATTTGAAACGGCTACATCCTGCTCAAGTTCAATAAACTTAAAATTAAAATTAATATTCCCTGAAGCTATGTTCACGTCATTCCATCCCTCTTTAAAGGCCATAGACTTATTGTAGGATAGAAATGAAAAAGCGGTGTTATTCTTCCTCCATGCCCATTCAGCACCCCAAGAGTTCTTTTGGTTAGAAAAAAATCTTGGCTGATGATAGAATATCTTGAATTGAGAAGCTCCGGTTTTGGCCCATATTTGGGCACCTCTGCCAAATCTTCCTAATTCTAATAAAGGAGAAAAGCTTAGACTGAAATCCCCCAGTTCTGCCCCCCACCTTTTGTTGTATGAATATCCCAGATAATATTGATCATAAAATCCGAACATCGGGAAATTTAGTCGGTTAGGACCACGTAGGTTAATATCAAAACTGTGAACTCCCATATTCCCTGATCCTACTGCAAAAAATTGATAGCTAGATCCTCCCGGAATACTCCCTAACCATCTCAGTCCTACTTCTAAAGGCCAAGAATCTTCCTTATTGAGGATCGGTGGTTTAGATAGGAATACGGACATATTCTTGTAGTATCTTTCGTACTTTCCATCCAGCAAAACTTCCATTTGATGCAAATAGCTTTCTACCCCTGAGGGAACGATCTCTTTCCAGGATAACATCCGGCTTTGTCCCGGTAGTAGAAGAAGGCTATCTCCCGGACCTGCACAAGAAGAGTAGAAGATCACCTCTGGGGTATTGCCTTTGTTTTCTATGAAATAACTTACACTTAATGAATCGTTTTCTCTGGCAATATCCGGCAAATCTATCTGCGCTATCTCAATTTTTGAAAAGGCTTGCACCTCAAGCTGTAAAGAATCAGCTGCTGATAGATCAGATAATTGATAGCGTAGCGTATATTTTCCTGCAGAAATTTGTGCATCTGTGCTGAGGGTAAAAAATCTAGTATATCCCTCCTTATTCTCCATCAAAAAGGAGTTTATCTGCTTCCAACCTTCAGGTAGAAGAAGTGCACCATTTTTAGAGGTACCTTTTACCTGAACTGTTAATGTAAAACTCTCACCTGGTTTTACAAGGCTTGCCGGAGATTGCATAATTATCTCCGGCAGAAAGGCGCCTAAAAAAACATCCATAAGAGCGTCATAAAAAGTTTTAGTAGCAGGAATGGCTATAATTCAAGTAATAGGTGAGATCCGTACAGGTCTTTACCATTATCAGCCACCAGCACACCTGCATATTTGCCTGCAGGAATATCATCGACAGGAATGGTGAAAGTGGTACAATATCCTGGATAAATCCTTCTATTGTTACCTTCAAAGACCTTTACTATTTTCCCTTCTTCGGTAAGCACTTCAAGTTTTAAGTTGACGAAGGTCATATAGGAACCATGATTTTTCAAAGTGACCGAAATGGTTTCTTTGCTGTTCAATTTGACCTCATGAAATCCCACTTCCGGTGCTTGATAAGCACCCGCATGTAATACGATTTGAATGGCATATCTGACCTTAGAATTGATCTGAACGCCACCTTGATGATCTGTAGCTATAGGATCCTCTGCCTCAACCATGACCACCTGCCACTGAGAAGTCTCCCTCTCCTTGAACGGGACTAAGGAGTATTTGACCTCTACTTCTTCCCCTGCTCCTAGCTCTATAAAGTCTTTGTCTAAAAAAATCCACTGCTGTCCGGAAGGTTCCTGATACACTACACTTCCATCGCAATTTGGGACTAAGTCCTGAAGGTAAAGTGATACTCGCTCCGTCTTAGTTCCCTCGTTCTTTACTTTAATACTTCCGGTAAGTTGTGCATTTTGATGTTCGTGACTAAGACCATTTACTACAGAAATGCCCCCTTTGCAAGTAAAACTTGCAAAGAGGATAATGCACATTAAATACTTCATTAGTCGCCTGAAAGAGTATACTTGATAGTAGCTACCTTATTCCCACTAACTAAGGTTCCAAAGGTACTAGAAGGCAAATCAACAACATAAGTCAATTGATGCCCATTACCGGATCCTGTACCGGTGTAAGCGCTACCCACGTCTTGAATTATGATCTGCTCTGTATCGCTAAGAGTAACCTCTGAAGTAGGTGTACCTTTTTCTCCGGCACCTGTGGCAGTAGCCGCACCGGCAGTAACTTTGATTTGTACTCCGGTTAAGCTACCCGTCATGGAAACGGTGATATTCCGCTTGGTGGCGCTTGCTAGCACAGAAGTGTAATTCAAATACACGGAATTGAGAACCGCAGCGGGGTCTAGTACCAATGCCAAACCCGGATCTGTAGGGGCATTGAAGCTAACTGACAAATTCTTTCCAGAACTAGGCTCTAAATCTAAAAGAGCCACCGAAGGCACAGTGATAGTTAAGGTATGCTGATCCGTATTAGACTGAGCAAAAGCTCCAGCAGAAATCAACGCGAAAAAGAGGAAAAATTTAGTTCTCATACGAGTAAATAATAAATTGGTTTTAAGAATAGGGATACTAGTTGCCTGTAACCTTTTTTAAGGATCACCCCGCAATATATTACTACTTTTCTAATATGCAAGTAATTTAATAACTATTTTTAACTACCTTTTATTCAAAATTGACCAGTTGCTAACAAAACTAAGGTACAAGCCTCAAGAGTTTGAATCCCGTTTTTCTCCAGAAGTAGCTTTAAAGAAGGATTTTCCGTTCCCGGATTAAATATTACTCTTTGCGGATGCAGTGCAACCAAGTAATCAAAATATTCTATTTGACGCTCTGAATTTATATACAGTGTAACAGTGTGAAAATCTGCAGAAAGTTCTTCTGTAGATTGTTTGATTGTGTGTCCGGCAACTTCACCCGACTGCTTACCTAATAATTCCACCTCGTGCTTATGCTCCAGAAGTTTATGTGTGGCCATATTCGAGTAGCGGGTAGGATTTGTACTGGCTCCTATCACCAATGTTTTCTTTGACATGCTATAATGTAATTTCCTTACTAATCTTTTCTCCTTTTCTGTCCAATACTACTTGCACCCTTTGGCCCTTCTCTAAGCGTCCCAAAACATCTACATAAGTGTTTATATCTTGTAATTCAGTATCATCAAGCTTCAGAAGTACGTCCCCAGCTTTTATACCTGCCTGAGAAGCAGGTTTGCCCTGTGATACCAACTCAATCTTTAAGCCCGTGCCATTATATTCATAATTAGGCAAGACACCTAAAGAAACTTTAAATTGAGTCCTTCCCGTAGGCGCAGGTTCACGGGTTTTCTTAAAATCTATTTTTGGAAGTTCGTCTAAATGAGACATCAATTGAATCACATAATTACTGATCAATTTTATACCTCTAAAATTCAACTTGTCCGTATCGTCACTCGGCTTGTGATAATCTTCATGAGCACCCGTAAATAAGAACAAGACAGGAATACCTTTATGGTAGAAGGAAGTATGATCACTTGGGCCCACACCACTGGAATCTATCTGAAAGTTAAGCTCCATACACATGCCCAGTTCCGGCCCCCATTTCTCCAAAACGGTACTGGTCCCTACCCCTCCAATAGTTAGACCCTTGTCTTCTCTATATCTACCTATCATGTCTAGGTTAATCATCAAATTGATATTTTCTGGAGACAATCGATCAGCTAAATGCTTTGAACCCAATAAACCCCATTCTTCTCCTGAAAAGGCTACAAATAGGTAATTGTAATTTTCAACTGCCTTATTAGTGCTATAGTATCTGGCTAGTTCTAACATAGCGGCTACTCCAGAGGCATTATCATCAGCACCATTATAAACTTGGCCCTTCTTAGTACCTAAATGGTCATAATGAGCTCCGATGATCACGGTATGCTCCTTGCCATTATCTAAGTAACCCAGGATGTTATTGGTCTTTATATCCTTACCCCTTTGAATCACAAAGGAGTCTTTGTATGATGGATATGGCTTTAATCCTATTTTTTTGAATTGCGAAACAATGTATTCCGAAGCACGTTTGTCGCCTTTTGTTCCCGGTGCCCTTCCTTCTAACTTATCTGATGCTAAAAATTCTACATGCTTTACTAACCTGGCCTCCTCTATGATTTGAGCCTTTGCAAAAAATGGAATCAGGAGGAACAATAAGATAATGCGGAACATTCGTTTATTACTTTTTTGTTATTTAGAAGTATCTTTATACAAATTTACTCAAAATTAGAGCACTATGTTTGACATGATGAATAAAATGCGTGATATGCAAAACAAGATGCAGGAAGCGCAGGAGAAATTGGGAGAAATCACAGCAGAAGGAGAATCCGGAGGTGGAATGGTAAAAGCAAAGGTGAACGGAAAAAAAGAACTGCTCAGCGTAGTGCTTGAACCGGAATTACTAAAACCTGAGGATGCCAAGATCACTCAAGACCTGATCGTAGCTGCTGTAAATAATGCCCTCAGAAATGTTGAAGAGGAGGCAAAAGCAGAAATGGCCAAGGTGACTGATGGACTTTTGCCTAAAATTCCCGGTTTTGACCTAGACAGCTTGTTTAAGAAGTAAGGTGAAAGATATTGCTGTAGTAATCTTGAACTTTAATGGAAAACAATTCCTTGAAAGGTTCTTACAAAAAAACCTGGACTGTAGTGCTGAAGCTGATGTGATTGTGGTAGACAACGCATCTACGGACCATTCTGTCCCTTTTCTGCACGCTTCGTTTCCGGATGTACAAGTGGTTTCATTGAAGCAGAATTATGGCTTTGCAAAGGGTTATAATGAAGGCTTAAAGCATCTCAACTACAAGTACTATATTCTACTAAATTCTGATGTAGAGGTTAGTGAAGGGTGGATTCCTCCATTGATTTCTACATTAGAAAAGCAGGAGAAGGTGGTGGCTGTCCAACCAAAAATCAAATCATTCGCACACCCTGAGGCCTTTGAATACGCAGGTGCAGCAGGCGGACATCTGGACCTTTTCGGTTATGCCTTCTGTAGAGGACGTGTATTTGACACGGTGGAAAAGGATCATGGACAATACGAAGATGCCTCAGAAATCTTCTGGACCAGCGGAGCATGCATGGCCGTCAAAGCTTCTGCATTCAAAGAAGAAAATGGATTTGATGAGAGGTTCTTCGCTCATATGGAGGAGATAGACCTATGTTGGAGATGGTTAAACAAAGGTTACAGTATTCTATATGTTCCTCAATCCCAGGTTTATCATATAGGTGGAGGAACCCTACAAACAGGAAGCTCCTTTAAAACCTATTTGAACTTCAGGAACAACTTAGCCATGATGTTCAAGAATCTTCCAGGCAAATACTTAATCCCTGTCCTTTTTGCTCGTTTAAGCTTGGATGGAATCTCAGGGATAAGATTTCTCTTACAAGGATCTCCTTCTTTGCTTTGGGCCGTATTAAAAAGCCATTTCATGTTTTACTATTGGTTGCCTTATCTTATAAAAAAAAGAAATGGATCTTATTTAGGGTACCAAAGACTATTTAAAGGCAGCATTGTGAAGGCTTATTTTTGGGATGGCAAAAAAACGTATAAAGAAATATGCTCAAAGTAGGAATAACGGGCGGCATTGGTAGTGGAAAAAGCACTGTAGCCAGAATCTTCTCACATCTGGGTATACCCGTTTATGACTCAGACCAAAGGGCAAAAGATCTAGTTAGTTCTGACACCCAATTAATAACTCAGATTAAACAATTAATGGGAGTTGAGGCTTACTTACCGGATGGCACTTACCACCGGAAATACATCAGCGAACAAGTTTTTAAGAATCCCGAAAAGCTAAAGGCCTTAAATCACCTGATTCACCCGGCAGTCAGAAAGGATTTTGAAGCTTGGGTAAACCAGCAGGTGGATGCTCCATATGTTCTTAAGGAAGCCGCCATTATGAATAGAGATTCCGGTCTGGATGCTATAATAGTGGTACATACTCCTGTGAAGGAGAGAATAGAGCGGGTCATCAAAAGAGATGGCAGGACGGAGGATCAGGTCAAAAACATCATGGAAAACCAAAAAACGGAAGAGGAATTCATTTCCGTAGCTGACTACGTAATTAACAACGGAAATGGCCATTCCATCCTTCGTCAGGTCTTAGAGATAGACAAGAAGTTAAGGTCTACACTCGATCAGTATAATGTCTGATCTCCTTAGGAGCGCTAAACTTCTTCTCGTTATATTCCCCGGATTTATTTCTGGCTATGGATAAGGTTTGCCATTCCTCTCTTTTCAGCAACTTGGCTAAAAACACGATCTGGCCAATATGGTATGAATAATGGGCCAATTGCCTGTTAAAAGCCTCTAAAACCGTATGACCTTCATTCCTGATATAAACTATCTGCTGCAAATCTTCCACCTGATCTAAAGCATTAAAGACTTCTTTCCATCCCCTCTCCCACAAATCTAATAATTCAGCCCTCGAACTTAAGCTAGGTTCAAATTCAGCATCTCTGTTTCTCCAGGGTTTTTCACCGTCAGAGGTAAGAAAATCTGTAAAACGAGACAGCATATTACCTCCCACATGCTGTACAATGACAGCAATACTATTGGTCTCCGCATCAGGAGTCCAAACAAGCTGCTCATCACTTACTTGGGACATGGCCTTTTCTGCTAGCCCTTTGTAGTAAAGGAATTGCTTCCTTACGGATTCTTTGTAACCTTCCATATATTTAACTGCATTTTGACATCTGCGCGAGCGTATTTCCCATTTTCCACTTCTACATTTTCAAATCCCAAGCTTTTGTATAAGGCTAGGGCAGGAGTAAGACTGGAATGAGTATATAACACTATAAATTCTTTGCCTTTTTGCTTGGCAAAATCTATGGCATGCATGCATAATTGTCTGGCGTAACCCTTTCCTCTGGCCTTCTCATCTACAGCCATTTTTACCAACTCAAATCCATGCTCTCCATAGGGCTTTACACCGGCAGTTGCTACAGGAGAGCCTTCCTCAAGTATAAAAAAGATCATTCCATCTCCTTGTATCACCTCATTTTCCGGATCATTGAACAATTGGTAATCTTGAGGCTCCATCACAAAGAGCTTTTCTATCCATGCACGATTTAGTCTTTCAAAATCCCCTTTCCACTGCGGCCTATACGTCTGAATCATATTCTATCTTTTCGAAAGCAAATCTATAGCTTTTGCTATCATATTGAACATGTCCTAATCAAGTAGGAAGATAGGGATTATTTCCCTATCTGTCCTCTCACACCACCTGGCATACGGATCCGTACCAAGGCGGTTTGTTAGAATAACGTCGTTTGATGCGTTGTTCTCCAGTAATAGTAGTCTGCAAATCCTTCGTAACCTAATTTAGTAAAGTATGAGTTTGTTAGCGTTGTTTGAACGATAGGGCTTGTCCCTGTCCGAGTATAGGATTTACGGGTGTTCGCATGTTGGTAGGCAAGCCAGCGTTTGGCTCCCAGTTTCATTAAGTTCCGAATTCGATTACCTGCGGTCTTCCATTGCTTCCAAAGCAGAACACGCAGGCGTCTTCGCACTAGTTCATCTAGTGTTACCATCACCTTCTTATTCGTTGCTATACGAAAGTAATCCACCCAGCCGTGAATAATTTGCCGTAGTTTAGTCAGTCGCTCATGCATAGGAGTAGCTGTATTACGTCGAGTATTTTGACGTAACTTCTCTCGGATTCGTTCGATACTCTTTGCAGAGATACGAATCTGCCAATCTCCTTGAGTTTTGAAGAAACTAAAGCCGAGTAAACTACTTTGGGAAGGTTTGCTTACCTTACTCTTTTCACGGTTCACTTTCAGTTTTAGTGTAGATTCGATGTAACTGGTGATGTTGCGCATAATACGAGTGGCGGATTTATTGCTCTTCGCGTAGATACTACAGTCATCCGCATAACGTACAAATCGATGTCCACGGGAGCTGAGTTCCGTATCCAGTTCGTTCAGGATGATGTTTGACAAAAGTGGACTTAAAGGACTGCCCTGTGGTGTGCCCTTGGTTCGCTTTTGTTCAAGACCATGATCCATAATCCCACAACGAAGGTATTTCCCGATCAGCGCTAGGACTCGACGATCCGTAATCTTCTTGCTCAAAAGATGCATCAGTATGTCGTGGTTCACTTGATCGAAGAATTGTTCCAAATCAAGTTCAACGACCCACGTGTAGCCCAAGTTCAGATACTCTTGCGCTTTAATGACGGCCTGATGAGCATTACGATTCGGACGGAAGCCGTAGCTGTTATCGTGAAAATCACCCTCATACTTTAACCCAAGCCATTGGGAAATGCTTTGCTGAATAACACGGTCGATGACCGTTGGGATACCCAGCATACGCTTGCCGCCACTTGCTTTGGGAATCTCTACTTTCCGAACAGCTTGTGGGCGGTAAGTGCCAGAGAGAATATCCGATCGCAGGGATTGCCAGTGCGTGTTAAGGTAGTCACGAAGATTATCGATCTGCATACCATCAACTCCGCTAGCACCTCCATTAGAGATGACACGATCAACTGCGTGTTTGACATTTCGGATGTGTAATATCTCTTCCAACATAGTATTACTAAAAAAAAACCTCAGGCATTGTGTCCACTTCGTTGCACGACTCAGCTAAGCTCCTCTTGCATTTTACTATCAGTTTCCGACCTACCCTCATGCAAGCAGTTCTCTTATGTGGTTCGGCTTTTAACACTTCGTCATAAACTTCATGGTCCTTTGCCATTCTAACATTCAGACCTTCCCCTGTATAAAGTAGAGAAGCAGGGTACTATGTCCTCTGCTGACTTCTGACTAAAGCATACTAGCATTATTATTCTGCTATATGTTTCTTCGCGGGCATTCGCGTATACCTTTGACAGAGTTTAGTCAGATCTCCCCAGGTAAGAACAATAACTTTCACCTCATATATCCGCTACATTTACCATAGTGTTTCCGTACAGTTTAGGGCTTTGGCTTGTTTTGCAGCCTCACCCAACACTTGCGGCCTTGTATGTAGTTTCTGTTCGTCGGATCGAGGTTTTGCCTCAGACTTCCTTCAGATTCCACCTCACGGTGGACACCCTTGTCATAAGCTAACACTTCCCACTGTAAAGGCGTGTTCGGGACTTACACCCTAGAGTTATTGCACATGCTGGGCACACAATCAAGTAGGAAGATAGGGATTATTTCCCTATCTGTCCTCTCACACCACCCGGCATACGGATCCGTACCAAGGCGGTTTGTTAGAATAACGTCGTTTGATGTGTTGTTCTCCAGTAATAGTAGTCTGCAAATCCTTCGTAGCCTAGTTTAGTAAAGTATGAGTTTGTTAGCGTTGTTTGAAGGATAGGACTTGTCCCTGTTCGGGTATAGGATTTACGGGTGTTCGCATGTTGATAGGCAAGCCAGCGTTTGGCTCCCAGTTTCATTAAGTTACGAATTCGATTACCTGCGGTCTTCCATTGTTTCCAAAGAAGAACACGCAAGCGTCTTCGCACTAGTTCATCTAGTGCTACCATCACCTTCTTATTCGTTGCTATACGAAAGTAATCCACCCAGCCGTGAATAATTTGCCGTAGTTTAGTCAGTCGCTCATGCATAGGAGTAACTGTATTACGTCTAGTATTTTGACGTAACTTCTCTCGGACTCGTTCGATACTCTTTGCAGAGATACGAATCTGCCAATCTCCTTGAGTTTTGAAGAAACTAAAGCCGAGTAAGCTACTTTGGGAAGGTCTGCTTACCTTACTCTTTTCACGGTTCACCTTCAGCTTTAGTGTAGATTCGATGTAGCTGGTGATGTTGCCCATAATACGAGTTGCGGATTTATTACTCCTCGTGTAGATACTACAGTCATCCGCATAGCGTACAAATCGATGTCCACGGGAGCTGAGTTCCCTGTCCAGTTCGTTCAGGATGATGTTTGACAAAAGTGGACTTAAAGGACTACCCTGTGGTGTGCCCTTGGTTCGCTTTTGTTCAAGACCATGATCCATAATCCCACAACGAAGGTATTTCCCGATCAGGGCTAGGACTCGATGATCCGTAATCTTCTTGCTCAAAAGATGCATCAGTATGTCGTGGTTCACTTGATCGAAGAATTGTTCCAAATCAAGTTCAACGACCCACGTGTAGCCCAAGTTCAGATACTCTTGCGCTTTACTGACGGCCTGATGAGCATTACGATTCGGACGGAAGCCGTAGCTGTTATCGTGAAAATCACCCTCATACTTTAATCCAAGCCATTGGGAAATGCTTTGCTGAATAACACGGTCGATGACCGTTGGGATACCCAGCATACGCTTGCCCCCACTTGCTTTGGGAATCTCTACTTTCCGAACAGCTTGTGGGCGGTAAGTGCCAGAGAGAATATCCGAGCGCAGGGATTGCCAGTGCGTGTTAAGGTAGTCACGAAGATTATCGATCTGCATACCATCAACTCCGCTAGCACCTCCATTAGAGATGACACGATCAACTGCGTGTTTGACATTTCGGATGTGTAATATCTCTTCCAACATAGTATTACTAAAAAAAACCTCAGGCATTGTGTCCACTTCGTTGCACGACTCAGCTAAGCTCCTCTTGCATTTTACTATCGGTTTCCGACCTACCCTCATGCAAGCAGTTCTCTTATGTGGTTCGGCTTTTAACACTTCGTCATAAACTTCATGGTTCCTTTGCCATTCTAACATTCAGACCTTCCCCTGTATAAAGTAGAGAAACAGGGTACTATGTCCTCTGCTGACTTCTGACTAAAGCATACTAGCATTATTATTCTGCTATATGTTTCTTCGCGGGCATTCGCGTATACCTTTGACAGAGTTTAGTCAGATCTCCCCAGGTAAGAACAATAACTTTCACCTCATGTATCCGCTACATTTACCATAGTGTTTCCGTACAGTTTAGGGCTTCGGCTTGTTTTGCAGCCTCACCCAACACTTGCGGCCTTGTATGTAGTTTCTGTTCGTCGGATCGAGGTTTTGCCTCAGACTTCCTTCAGATTCCACCTCACGGTGGACACCCTTGTCATAAGCTAACACTTCCCACTGTAAAGGCGTGTTCGGGACTTACACCCTAGAGTTATTGCACATGCTGGGCACACAAAAAAATAGCCCGACAACGCAGTCGGGCTATTCCACTAGATTTCTTCTAAGGAAACCCAGCGTTTCTCTTTCACTGACTTTTTAGCGGCTAATGCGATTCTTGTGGCTTGACGGGCATCCTCTCCTCCAACCGGCACTTTACCACCGTTTTTCAATGCATTAATGAATTGTCGCATCTCCAAAAGATAAGATTCCGTATATCTCTCTAGGAAGAAGTGTAGAGGCAATGCGGAATGCACCCCTTGCTCATTATAGAAATGATGCTTATCAGGGGTATTATTATCTACATTAACCATTCCCTTTGATCCAAATACTTCTAGCCTTTGGTCATATCCATACACTGCTTTCCTGCTATTATCAATCACTGCCATAGATTGATCTTCAAAGGTCAAAGTGATGATAGCCGTATCTATATCTCCCGCGGCTTCGATGTCCTCTCCACAGAACACAGCAGCATGTGCAAATACGCCCGTCACTTCTTTGCCCATGATGTATCTTGCCATATCAAAATCATGGATACTCATATCTAGGAACATCCCTCCTGACTCCCTCAAATAGGTCAAAGGTGGGGGACCGGGATCTCTGCTGGTGATCTTCACTATCTGAGGCTCTCCCACGCTTCCGTTTAAGACAAGCTCTCTAATCTTTAAAAAGTTAGCATCAAATCTTCTGTTAAAGCCCATCATCAACTTTACTCCATGCTCCTCTACTAATTTGATGGCTGCACTGATTCTTTCCAGAGAAAGGTCCAAAGGTTTTTCACAGAAGATATGCTTTCCTTTTTTGGCGCAAGCTTCTACCAGATCAGCATGAGTATCAGTTGGAGAGCAGATGATCACCGCTTCAATCTCCTCATGGTTTAATATATCATCAGGAGTACCTATAGCTGTGCCTATCGCACTTAGATCTGCCATGGGATCAGAAACCATCACAATTTCTGCCTCCGGTATTCTTTGCAAAATATTATAGTAGTGTATTTTACCTATTCGGCCGAAGCCTATTAATCCTAATTTCATAGTCCAATAGTTTTCAAAAATTGACGATTATTATCTGCACAGATCTTCGGACTTCCCATACCCGGTAAAACATCTTGCTCTACCACTATCCATCCTTCATACTGCATGTTTTCTAATATCTTTTTGGCACCGGAAAAGTCTACGGAACCTTTGCCTAACTCACAGAAAACTCCATTTTTTACGGCTTCAAAATAGTCCCATTCCTTTTCTCTTCCTTGCGCTCCCACTACCTCGCTATAATCTTTAAAATGCACATGCCAGATTCTGTCCTTCCATTTCTGCAAGCCTTCCAGTGGATCTCCACCTCCAAATGCGTAGTGACCTGTATCAAAGCACAGCCCCAGTAAAGAAGGGTCTGTCCTTTGTAGTAGTTGTTCCAGCTCTTGAGGGGTTTCCACATACCCGGCACAGTGATGATGGAATACACATCTCATGCCATACTTATCTTTAACGGCTTTTGCTACGGCTTCCACTCCTTTAGCAAACGTATCCCACTGCTCCCCACTAAGTCCCATTTCAGCACTTATTCTACCGGCATTCTTAGTGCGTGTGGGCACGGATCCATTTTCATCAGCCAGCACTATAAATGCGTGGGAATATCCAGCATCATGCATCAGTCCGGCTACACGAAGGGCGGAAGCTATTCCTTCTTCATGTGCAGAGGCATCTACAAAATTTACAGGAACAAATGCGCCCAATAGATCTAATTCTCTACCTGCAATTTCCTTCCGGAGTGCGCTAGGCTCTGTAGGCATGAAACCCCAGTCGCCTAGCTCTGTCCCTAAATAACCAGTATCTTTCATTTCGTCTAATACCTGCTCGAAGCCAGGTGCTTCCGCTTCCAGGTCAAATTCTAAAGCACCCCAAGAACATGGGGCATTCGCTATCTTTATCATGCGCTTAAAATTTACGCGACCATTCTTTCGGCCAGCGTTCGATTACTATTTTAGTTTGGGTAAAGAACTCTATCGCATGTCTACCTTGACCATGCAAGTCGCCAAAGAAACTTTCGTTCCAACCACTGAAAGGGAATTGGGCCATAGGGGCAGCTACGCCAATATTGACGCCTATATTTCCAGCATTTGCTTCTGATCTAAACTTTCTTGCTGATGCTCCACTGGTAGTGAAGATACAAGCCATATTACCGTATCTGTTTCCATTGATAAAGGCGAGAGCATCTTCTACTGTCTTCATGGACAATAAAGTCATTACCGGCCCAAAGATTTCTGTTTTGATCAATTCACCGTTTAGAGGAATATTTTCGAGTATGGTAGGGCGAAGAAAATTACCTTTTTCGAATCCAGATATCTGGGTATTTCTACCGTCTAACAATACTTGTCCACCTTCCTGAATACCTTGTTGGATCAAACTTTCTATACGTTTTTTGCTCTCTCTGGAGATAACAGGACCCATCTCTACATCAGGCAATAAGCCAAAGCCCGTAGTTCTTTGTTTTGCGGTTTCATATAAGGCATCTTTGATCTCACCCTTTTCATCACCTACGGAAATGATGGTGGATGCGGCTAGGCATCTTTGCCCGGCACAACCGTACACACTATCTGCAATCACCTTTGAGGTAACTTCTAAGTCGGCATCCGGAAGAATAACTACCGGATTTTTCGCTCCACCTTGAGCCTGAACACGCTTGCCGTTTGCTGCACCACGGGAATACACGTATTTTGCTATAGCGGTTGAGCCCACAAAGCTAATGGCCTTAATATCCGGATGATCAAGTAAGGCATCAACAGTCTCTTTCCCTCCATGCACTAAACTCACTACACCCGCAGGTAAGCCAATCTTTTCGATGAGGCTAAATACCTTCATCATGGTCAAAGGCACTTTTTCAGATGGCTTTAGTACAAAGGTATTACCACATGCTATGGCGTAAGGAAGAAACCAGAACGGGATCATCCCTGGGAAGTTAAATGGTGCGATACATGCGCACACTCCTAGAGGTTGACGAATCATGAACTCATCCACACCTCTTGCTATATTTTCTGAAAATTCACTTTGTATCAAAAGTGGAGTTGCACAGGCAGCTTCAATATTTTCAATGGCCCTTTGTAATTCCCCTAGAGATTCCACCTTCGTCTTACCACATTCTAAGGTGATGGTATTGGCCAGATCATCAAGGTTATCCTCTATTAATTGTTTTAATTTATATAGAGGCTGCACCCTTTGCATAACGGGTATTTGAGACCATTCTTTAAAAGCTACTTGAGCAGCTTTCACCGCCTCATCAACATCTGTAGAAGTGCCAGGTCCCACAGGCACTCTGCCCAATATTTCCTGTGTAGCAGGGTTCACCACGGAAGAGAATGCTGCTTCTCTACTATCTAGCCACTTACCCCCAATATAATTCTTTAATAATTCCATAATATGTTTTTTAAATATTTCCTAAGAAGATGTAGATACCTATAGTAATGATCACCAAAAAGATGGCAAATGGCTTGGTGTATTTCCATGCTTTCAGCTCCACCACTTCTCTGGATGGCTGTAATTCCATCACTGGCTGAGGATAGAACTTTGACACGGCAAACATCACCGCCAGATTCAATAAGAATTCAATACCCCACAGATGTATAAAATGAATATCTACTGGATAGATATAAATGCAGGTTACATAGAACAGGAAGCCGGTCAATAAACTAACTTTTGCTCCCGCTGCTGAAATCTGAGGGAAAAAGAAACCAGCTAAGATGATAGAGGCGATAGGTATAAAGAATATTCCGTTAAGCTGTTGCAATAATTGGAACAAACCTTCCGGTGCATTAGCCACAAAAGGAGCCGCAATAATAGATGTAATGGCCAATATTGCAGCAGTGAGTTTTCCCATCACTACCAGCTTCTTATCGCTGGCATTGACGTCTATCATTCTCTTGTACACATCTATACTAAAAATGGTAGACGCACTGTTTAAAACTGCATTAAAAGTACTCAATACAGCTCCCATAATCACGGCAGCAAAGAAACCTAAGAATGCTACGGGCATTACTTTTTTCACCAAGGCGGGATAGACACTATCTTGCTCCTCGTAATACTGCTCCCCGAAATAATAAAAGGCTATAACTCCCGGCAGCACGATGACAAAAGGAATTAATATTTTCGCCAATCCGGTAAAAAGTAGGCCTTTTTGTGCCTCTTCCAGATTTTTTGCTCCTAATACCCTTTGAACTATGGTTTGATTCATACACCAGAAGTATAGCTGGTTTATGATCAAACCTGTGAATAAGGTACTGAAGGGCATAACTGAATCTTCAGACCCTATGACACTGAACTTCTCAGGACTGTTCTCAAACACCTTTACAAAACCTGTGAGCATATTTCCATCCCCAATATGCCACAAGGCCAAAACCGGAATCATCAAACCTCCCAAAAACAAACCGTAGCCATAAATCACGTCTGAGAATGACACCGCTTTTAATCCTCCGAAGACGGCATATAAAGAGCCGATCACTCCCACAATCACTATGGTCATCCACAAACCTGTCTCTTTGCTGATCTGCAGTACCTCTGAAATATCGAATATGCTTTCAATGTTTATTGCGCCGGTATAAAGAACTATGGGCAAAAGAGTTACCGCGAAGGATACCAATAGGAATAGAGAGATCATGGATCGGGTCACGGTATCAAACCTTTTCTCCAAATATTCGGGGATGGTGGTCAGACCCATTCTTAGGTACCTAGGCACAAAGTAAACTGCCGCCACGATCAATGCCAGTGCTGAGGTTACTTCCCAGGCTACAATGATAAATCCATTCTTATAAGCAGAGCCATTCATTCCTACCAAATGTTCTGTTGAAATATTGGTCATGATCATGGAAGCGGCAATGACTATTCCGGTCAAGCTCCTTCCTCCCAAGAAATACCCTTCCTGCGTTTCCAGGTTTTCCTTTCGGGTTTTAAAGTATGCATATGCACCCGTCAGTAGAGTAAACCCAACAAAGGTGATAATGGTTAGAGTATTCATATTCTTTTACAAATGCCATCTCTGGCGCTTTTTATTTAAGGTTAGTTTTTCGTAGGCCTCCTGAATACTTGCGGTGTTTGATACCTCTGATACGGGTACTTCCCACCAAGCATGACCATATCCGGCCATTTTTCTTTCAGGAGGAGTTTCTATATAGATGACCGTTGTGTTTGCATTCTTTTTGGCTTGTTCAAGCGCTGCTTTAAAACTGGACTCATTACTTGTTCTAAGAACCGTAGCCCCTAAACTCTCTGCATTAGTGGCCAAATCATAAGGTAAAGCGTCTCCGTCAAAATGTTTCTCTCCTCTGTATCTGTATTGAGTACCAAAACCTTCGCTGCCTAAAGACTTTGAAAGTCCACCTATACTTGCGTATCCATGATTATTGATTAAAACGATGGTCAATTTTACACCTTCCTGAACGGCAGTTACTATTTCTGAGGACAGCATTAGATAACTTCCATCACCCACCATCACATACACTTCTCTAGAAGGATCAGCCATTTTTACCCCTAAGCCTCCGGCAATTTCATAGCCCATAGTGGAATAGCCGTATTCCATATGGAAGTTTTTAGGATCTGTGCATCTCCATAACTTGTGCAAGTCGCCCGGCATACTTCCCGCTGCACAGACCATCACATCTTTTGGACCTGCAAATGAATTTACAGCCCCAATCACTTCTGCCTGGGACATAGAATCCTCTGCTACTACGGCATAGGCCTCAGCCACTTTTTGATCCCAACTAACATTATAAGCTGCCGCTTGCTCCTGGTATTCCTTTGAGGTTTTGTAACCGCCTAGAAGGCGTCCCAAAGCCTCTAAGGTAGTCTTCGCATCACCGGTAAGAGGCAACGCACTTTGCTTATAAGCGTCAAACTCAGCGATATTGATATTTATAAACTTGACATCGGGATTTTGAAAGGCCGTGTGGGAAGCCATCGTAAAATCACTGTATCTTGTCCCTACACCGATTACCACATCCGCCTCTGCTGCATAGGCATTTGCTCCTTCCGTGCCGGTAGCACCAGCCGCTCCCAAATTCAAAGGATGATCAAAATTCAAACTCCCTTTTCCGGCAAAGGTTTCAGCCACGGCAATTCCCGTATTCTTACTGAATTCAGCTAGTGTAGAGCAAGCTTCAGAATAAATAACACCACCTCCTGCAATAATCATTGGCTTCTTTGCCTCTTTTATGATCTGGGCAGCTCTCTGTAAAAGTTGAGCATCCGGTAATGGTCTACCCATATACCAAACCCTCTTCTTAAAGAACTCTTCCGGATAATCATAAGCTTCCGCCTGTACATCCTGAGGTAAACAAATGGTTACTGCACCTGTTTCAGCAGGACTGGTCAGGACTCGCATAGCTTGGAGGAGGGAGGAGATCAATTGCTCCGGTCTATTAACTCTATCCCAGAACCTTGAAACCGGCTTAAAGGTATCATTCACGGAAGCATCTGCATTAGAAGGATCTTCCAATTGCTGAAGCACCGGACCTATATGTCTCGTAGCAAAGATATCACCTGGAAGTAGCAAGACCGGTATACGGTTTATGGTAGCTAGAGCTGCACCGGTAACCATATTTGTGGCACCAGGTCCTATAGAGCTGGTACATGCAAAGGTTTCTAATCTATTCTTCATCTTGCTATAGGCCACAGCCGTATGAACCATAGCTTGCTCGTTTCTCGCCTGATAATACCTGAATTCAGGATTTTCAAATAAAGCCTGGCCTATCCCCCCCACGTTTCCGTGGCCAAAAATCCCAAAACAACCGGCAAAGAACTTATGTTCTACTCCATCTCTTTCTACATATTGCTGATCCAAAAAGCGGATCAAAGCTTGAGCTACTGTTAGTTTCATAAGCGAATGATTAAAAACCTCCGTGTTCTTCAATAAATTTCATGGATTCTTCCAGAGTAGGCATGAAATTGGCGCACCCTGGCTGAAGGACTACCTGTGCCCCTGATGCATTCCCCATTCTGCAAGATTTATAGAGATCCCATCCTTGTAGATAACCATAGATGAAACCTGAAGCAAATGCATCACCAGCACCTAGCACATTTAAAGGCTCTACGGGAAATCCCGGCACATTAAAGGTCTCTTGGCCCTTTTGGTATACACTAACCCCTTTAGATCCTCTTTTCACCAATAGAATCTCTACACCTAAGTCCATGAGACCTTGAATGGCTTCTTCTACATCTCCATGAATGGTTGGTGCAGATATTTGTTGGTGGGTGATTTCCACCTGTCGGGAATCCTTAAGCATGGCCGCTAGTATCTCTTCCTCTGTACCTATTGCGATTTTCACTTTAGGAAGTAAAGCTCTAACCATGATACCGAAAGATCTTAAATCACTCCATTGATCCGCTCTGAAGTCGATATCCAGGACCGTTGTCACTCCTGCGGCATTAGCCCTTTCCATGGCGTGGAACACCGCAGATCTGCTAGGCTCCAGACTAAGTGCTGTACCTGACACTTCGAATAATCGAACCTCCTCCATATTCACGGCGTTAACATGATCTATATTTACGTGGGTATCAGCCGCATTATGTCTGTAATAAACCAAAGGGAAGGTGTCAGGAGGCTGAATACCTAGGATGACAGCTGAAGATCTGGCGTGCGGGATGGTAGGAATAAATTTGGTCTCTATTCCCTCATTTTTCAAGAAGTTCAAAATAAAATCTCCTACTTTATCTGCACCTACTCCCGTTAATAAGGCTGTGTTTAAACCTAGCCTTTGACAGCCTGTAACGATATTTAAAGGTGATCCGCCTACAAAAGCATCAAAACCTTTTATATCTACAAAATCCGCGCCTATGTTTTGTGAGTAAAGATCTATGGAAGACCTACCCATTGCTACTATATCGTATTTCATGACTTTACCATTGGGATTCGTTCATCAATGCCTTTCCATGTACCAAAAATCCATGCATGATCAGGGTCAGGCGTATTGGCCAAAGACTGATCTGATCCCGCTAAGAAGTTGAGATAATACACATTATAACCGTGTCCGGCTACTACAGGATGATATCCTTTGGGCACTAAAACCACTTCATTGTGTTTAACTACGTTTACCACATCCAGGCTTCTGTCATCTGTATAGACCTGTTGGATGGCATACCCTTGCGGTTTATCAATCTTATAGAAATAGGTTTCTTCCAAACATGCCTCAAGTAGTACTCCGTTCTCATCTACTTTTCTCTCATCATGTTTATGTGCAGGAAAGCTACTCCAGTTGCCTGAGGGAGTATAAACTTCTACAGCTACTAGTCGGTCGCAAGGAAATCCAGGTTGCACAAGACTATTGATCTGACGTGTAGCATTATCCCCTCCGCGAATCTCAATCTCAGCCTCAGATGGAAGTTTAAATACGGGATCCAACTGCTTATCTGTCCTGCACCAACCGTATGCTATATCCAATATTTCACTTTCAGCCACTAATTCAAAGTCTGTATTGGCAGGTAAATACAAGGTGTGAGCTATTCCGGAGAACACATCTTTCCTACCGTTCTCAGTGACCCATTCTCCCCTATTGGATTTTACGCTAAAATCCCCACCTAGAAGGATAATGGCATATTCATGGTTTCCTGTCTGATGTTTCCAAACCTCCCCTTTCTTCATGTTTCGCGCAGCAAAACTTAAGTGTTCCCATCCAGCCGAACTAGGGGTGATATGGATATATTCCTCCTCTTTATAATTCGGCTTTACTATCAATGTATCTCTCATCTTATCTATGATTATAGGTATTCCTGCGCTCGTCCGGCAGATCCTAGTTTTTCAAATTTTTCTAAACAAAAAGCCTCTAACTCCCTCATGTATATTTGTCCGGGAGGCACGGAATCAAATAATTCCGGTTGGTCTCTAAAATATTCCCTATGCACTCTAGCCCATAAGACCCTTAGGTCTGTGGCTACATTGATCTTGCAAATACCGTACTTTATGGCTTCTGTGATTTCTTCATCTGACACCCCTCTGCTTCCTTCCTTCATCTGTCCTCCGGCAGCATTTACTCGTAGTACTTCTTCCTGGGATACAGAAGATCCCCCATGTAGGACTAGAGGAAATCCCGGCATACGACTTTGTATTTCTTTCAGGATAGGAAATTGAATCCCTTGTTTTCCCGAAAACTTATAAGCCCCATGGCTGGTCCCTACGGCTATGGCTAAACTGTCACAACCTGTAGCTTCCACGAAGGTTACGGCTTCATCCGGTTGAGTAAATCGAGCATGTTCAGCACCCACTTCCATATCATCTTCCACTCCGCTGAGAATGCCTAATTCAGCTTCCACCACTACACCTTTAGCGTGAGCTTTGGATACAATGGCACGAGTTCGTTCAATATTTATCTGAAAGTCATCATGAGATGCATCAATCATGACTGAAGTATATCCCCCACGACTTAAAGCATCGTCAATATGCTCTTCGAATCCATGATCTAGGTGGATGGCATACACCACTTCCGGATACTTCTCTGAAGCTGCAGTAATCATGGCCAATAGCATTCCATGACCTGCATAGTTTCTGGCTACAGGTGTGGTTTGTATAATAACTGGGGATTTTGCTTTAGATGCAGCACTGAATACAGCCAAAACCTGTTCCATATGGAACACATTAATGGCCGCTATAGCATATTGGCCATAGCATTTCCCAAACATCTCTTTAGGACTAATCAGCATTTTTATCTAAGGTTGAATTACAATGCAATACACGTCATTTTAGACCTGTCCTGCAATGGTTCTGAAACAAAATCTTACGCAAAGGTTTGCATGAACTTTACTTCTTTAGCAGGGGATTTACCCTCACATATTTCCCTTCAGGAAAGATGATTTTATAGCTAGAAGGAAAATGAGTGCTTTCTCTGTAATAGTCCGTGGTGATGATCTGCGCGCCCGACTCACACGCAGCCTGGAATCTAGAGTAATCTTCATTCCTGGCCTCAAATGTGTCAGCATCTGCCCTAGTACGAATGATATATCCCTTTTTCACCAATGATTTGATTTCTTCCTTTTGCTTCTTGGGATCATTCTTTATCAAGATAGCTGCGTTTGGATCCCCCTCCGGTGAATCTGTAAACATCACTTGCACTTCACTACCACTGTTCAAATACGTACTACGCTTAGCACCTGTCTCATCCAGTACAAAGATAAACTTACCTCTCACTGAATTAATAGTAGGCCATCCCTTCTTTAAGATAGCGGCTTCCAATGTGGGGAAGTTTCCTTGTACATCTTTTGGAATCAATAATTTCCCGGGCCCCAATTCCTTCCATATCAAGCTGTTTAGCTCCTGATAATCTTCCTTTTCGAACTCATCTGCCACTGTGGGTAAGTGATTTACCGGCCCCGTTTTAGCATTCATGGTTATAAAAACAGGGTGATGTTGAGGATGTTCATCTGACCATTTTCTAAGGATTTGCAAGCATGTAGATAAGGTGCCACAATGAGACCTAAAGTCTAAATCCTGCATATGCAAAACTTTCAATCCTGGCTTATCCATCTCACCATCTTGATTGTAGGGAGGCACCTGGTCTTTGAACAATTCATAGAGTGCAGGCTTGGAGAACTTGCCCCCATTTCTATCTACTGCAATATCTATCTCCAAATTCGCCAAGCCTAGATTTAACTGAACATCTATGGGTTCATGGCTATAATCAAATCTAACTCCCCATTTGGGATTAAAGGACATTAAGGTGTCCATCACCGGCTTATCAATGGCCGTTTTATAACTGTTGTGCGTACCTATTACTTGCACATGATTAAGTTTTTCCTGTGCATTAACCGTCTGTACGCTTAAAAGTACCAGTGCCTTAACGCTGAAGGAACTGAACAGCAGTTTCATTGATTCCATAGGAACGATTTTTTAGAAGTTTCATGACTTCAGAACCGGCTAATAACATGGGGCCATAGCTATGAGCAGCATAAGGGTTCACAGGTCGGTAATAATAAAATGCCGGATCAAAGCCCATTCCGGTCCCCACACAAGTACCGGTCACCTTGCCATCAGGAGTTATCTGTGTAGAAAGTGCTTCCCAGGCTAATAAGACCATAGGACCAAATGCTTCGTAATCTAACCACCCTTCATTGATACCTTTGCAAATGGAATAGGTAAAAATGGCAGTGGCAGAAGTCTCTAAGTAGGTATCAGATTTATCCAAAAGTTGATGCCAGAATCCGCTGCCCGACTGCAAAGCAGCTAAGCCCTGCACATGTTTCAGATATAAGTCCATAATCACTGATCTATCTGGATGTTCTTTGGGTAATACCGTTAATAGTTCAGTTATGGCCATGATGGCCCAGCCGTTAGCTCTACCCCAATGGAATTTGGGCTGGACAGCAGATTCCTCTAACCACCCATGAATGAAGATATTCTTTTGGGTATCAAACATCCTTTGGCTGAATTGCTTAACCTGCTTAGTAGCTTCATCAAAGTATTTCTTTTCCCCTGTCAGCTTACCCATGTATGCTATGGCGGGAACACTCATGAACATATCGTCAAGCCAGACTGTATTTTTCAGTGGACGATTTCGAGCAAAGGTTCCATCAGGTAATCTATACTCTTTGTTCATTATAAAATCAAGAAAATGCTCAATGACAGGAGTTAATTGACCTTTATTCTGGGTATTTAAGCCTTTGATCATGGCCATACCTAGTGCCCCCGCATCATCTAAAGCGTGGGGATGCAGGATACTGGCTACAGGTGAAGACTTTTGCTCCTCTAAAGAACTATTGGATTTATAATACGCTGCTAGTTGGGACAGATATTGCATTCTTTGTAATGCATACTCCTTATACCTGGAATCTCCGCTAACCTCCGCAGCAGTTAGCATGGCAGAATAGGTCACTCCCCACTCATAACTGAAAAGCCGATAATCCCCTTTTTTAAACATGGCATTTGTAGTGGGCGACTTAAGTGACCTCCCGGTATTCTTATCTACTAATTCCATGGGTGTCACCGCATTGAGGTAGGTATAGATCTTGTCTAGATCTTCCTTAATACTCGCTGGTGTGGCCTTCCCGTAAGCATGTGGGTATGCCGGTGGGATCAAATGTAGAGGAGTATTTCCATCTGTCACTTGTCCAAAAACTTGCCAGGTACCTAAACATAAAGCCAATATTCTCTTAATCATCTCACTTTCAATTTTACAGTCAATTGATCTACAAAGTTTTGTAAATACTTTTGATAATATTCTTCGTCCACAAATCCTGAATCTCTCAATTCCCAACAAGCCATGGCATAGTAAGAGAAGGGTTGATCTGCTTTCATTCTTGCCAAATAGGTTTTGGAAATTCTACCTTCGTCAGGTGCTTTTATGGTGTTTATAAAGGCGGACTTGGGCAAAACTAATGCTAGTCCTAAATACCACTCCTTCTCATAGGTTTGTTTATCATGCGTCCCTAACACCATCCATTCCTCATTTTCATAGATGGTGCTTAGTGGCTTATTTGTCCTTGAATTTACAAGTCCTACTAACACTACCTCATCTCCTTTTGGATCTTTAAGATGAACCGTATTTTTATAACCGTGAACCCCCGGCCATATCTCTACTGTCTCCGTCAAGTTATAGGTTCTATCCTCATCTAAAGGTCTCCAGCTTTTATAGTCAAAGAGCATTTGTGAATGTACAGGTCCTTCCTGTAGTATAGTAAATACAGTACTGTCCACATTTCCTTTCGGATCTCCCTCAATGATACCTAACCTCCTCAATCTTTCACCTCCGATTTCCAGAGAAATACCTCCAAGTCCTAAAGAATTACCCACATTCATGATATCCCTGCCCCACTCTTCCATCACATGGTAATTATCTTCCGTAACTCCGTCCTTATTTATCCCTACATTTTCAGGCGACATATACTCTACCTTCTTGCCAAAAACATCTTTAGAATTTCTGCCATCCAGATAATGTCTAAATCCAACTTTGTCATTTTCCCAAGAAGGTCCATCCGTTTGATAAGGTTGATACCCGTTCACTCCCGGTAATTCATGTGGAAAGAACACATCCGTGATTTTGGGTTTCACCACATCATTCAGGGAATCCCTTACTCCGAATCGAACACTGGTTCTTTTTGTGAACTCAGGCAAGTGGTTAACCCAGGCAATATCAAATTTCTTAGCTTCCCCCGCTTGAAAGTCAGCTACAAAGACTAGTTGATCCCAGATTCCATCACCATCCACATCTTCTATTTGCGAAGGAACCAATTCTCCATTTGGACTTAGTACAGTTGGGAATAAACCATCCTGGATTCCACCAGGAATTTCGGATTTACTTAAAATTACCGGTTTATCCTGAAGATCAATGGTACTCTCGTTTTCAATAGTCAATTGGGTCTTAGGATTACATCCTAAGACCGCAAATGCTAAAGCTATTAAAACTCTTTTCATGATATTTTCAAGGAATGCTTAAATGGAGTTACTCCGGTCAAGTACACATGATGCCCCGGAGTATTTAAATTTCCGTTAAACACACTATACTTTTCACCTTCCAATCCTCTCGTCCATTCGTGCTTTTTAATCCCGGGACCAAAGGTAATTTTATCATTACCCACGGTATATTCTCCATAACCTTCTGGTAGGAAGTTCACCTGACCGTTACTGTTTTGGACGTTCTTCAAGGTTCCTTCGGCTCCAAAACATAAGTCGATAGTGATAGCCACCCCTTCCGGACCGTTTACTTCAAAATCCAGAAAAACCTCTCCATTTTCCTCTCTTACCCAAACAGTAGACTCTTGTACTTTAAAATCTGGCTTTCTCTTATCAAAAGACATTTTACTCCAGAATCTATCATCTACACTTGGAGTCAATTCATAATCTCCGTCCTTCTTTCTATCCTCCGGCTTTAAAGGCTGATAATACGGTGCTTTTTTGACTTCATGAAGTTTGTATCGATCACCTTCCTTTTCTAATCCATCTCCTCTGAAAAAGCCCATGCTGAAGAATCTGGAAGACATTCGGACATGTTTTAATGCCGCCTTTCCTTTTCTGTAACCAAAGAAATTAGGGCTCACTGATCTACCTGAAGCTATGATCAAGGGAAAATCATTCCCTCCAAAAATGGTCATGGACGTATCCCCTCTTCTGATCCTAGCTAGGTGACTGGTGGTAAATAGCTTTTCATAATTTGTAGGAAGAGCTGCTGGGGTTGGCAGTTCTTTTGCCAACAGAGGCACAGCCATAAATCTATATAGCTCATTTTGGATCACATCCTTTTCAAACTCAGGAAGAGATTCCATAAACCTACAAATGGCAGAGAAGAGTCCGTTATTTTTTTCTATGGCTAGGAATCGATAATGCAGGTATTGTACCATTATCTCCTTACTTCCATATTGATCTTGACGGCGGGAATCAAAGGTGATCAGTTCACCATTGACATCGGTGTAGTACCAGGCCATCTCCAGGCTTTTCAGAGGTGCTGCATAAAGTTCCGGTCTGTTTAGCAGATGTCCCATGGTGATAAAACCTCTGTTTTCTACATCGGCATAATTCATACTACGTTCCGGATAGTGACCGTCCTGATCTATGTAAATTCCTTCAGAAAGCCACTCATCAATTCGATTTACATATTTTTGGTTAGGGTAGACTTTATTAATCCACGCTAAGGCAGAAGAAATTTCCCAACGGTGGTTAGGCGTATGCACACCTCCTACGGTTAAGGCTGCACCTACACGTTCTACTGGAATTTTAATCAAAGCCTTTGCCTTGTCTAAGGCCTTTTCTTTGCTTTGATTCAAAATATGAATTCCCGAACACAAAGGCTCCATGACGAAAGCCGTATCCGGCGGACTTTCTATGTTCCCGGCATTCATGGTACCGTCTGGAGCTAATACATTATTAAAATGTACGGCGATTTCCTCCAGTGCAGTTACGATCTTATCACTCTTATGAAACCTGGATTGAGGATTCACATAGGCAGCAGATAATTTTGCAAAATTATATCCATACGCTCTTCCCCCTTGCTTTGGACCTTCTTTACCTAAAGAGAGGAATTTCTCCACAAAATTGTCATTCCCCACTATTAGACGCTTCATGAGATCAGACGCAGGAATAGGCTGAGCAGAACTTAAAAATTGAGGCGCAAGAAAAAGGGCCGCGCTATACCCTAAGGTATCCTTGATAAATTGTTTTCTATTCATGGTTGAAAATTAAAAACTTTGGGGAATACTCCCCGAAGGTAAAGTTAATATCCATTATTTTGAGTTAAGCTACCACCACTAGCATCTATTTCGCTATTTGGAATAGGTCTTAGCAAATGGAAATCTCTAAGTGCATTATTAAGCGCCACATGAGGATTGTATTTAAGAGCTCTTTCCATCAGTTTTCCCGTCCTCTTCAATTCCATCCATCTGCTCGTTTCGCCTGCTAATTCTCTGGCACTTTCTTCTAAGATAACATCAATAGTCATTTGATCTGCCGTCACCGGTTTATTCCATCCAGCTCTGGTTCTTAGGGCATTGATGAAAGTAGCTGCTTTTACCTTATCTCCCATTTGTAAGTAGGCTTCTGCTGCGAAGAGATAGGCTTCACCGGAACGCATAATTACAGCATCTCTCTCTCCTTCCGGATCAATGCCCCCGTTCGTATAAGGAACTCCGGGATCATCAAATTTACGGAACATGGGATACTGGATCTGCGTAGTTCCATTAGGAATAAAATAGTTTTCCGGATTAACCACAGTATAGCTTTTACTTCCTATCAAGGCCTGACTCCAGGGAGTTTTGGGGAAATGGATCACTGTATCTCCAACCTTCACTCCTCTTTCCGCATCCGCAATCTCAGCTAATAAAGTTCTTCTTAAAGTAGCCGCTTCACGCTTGTCTCCTTCTTCAAATAGGGAGAAGAAATAGGGAGTGGGAGCTGGCCCTAAACCTCTGTGGTAAAGAGTTGAACGAGTCATCCCGGGATAAACATCATAAGAGAATTTAAACAATAAATGTCTGTCGTTCCCTTCTCTTCTAGTTACCGGATTTGATCCGTAAAGCAGGGCAAAAACCACCTCATTATTCCTTTGGCCGGCTTTTGTAAAAAACTGTGCAAAATCACTTGCTAGTGGATGCCTTGAGATGACCGTCTCAGCCAGACTTGCCGCTTCAGAAAAATCATTGGCTCCCTTGAATGATTTATACCCTCTTGTTAATAAAACCTGAGCTTTCAGATGTCTTACCGCATCTTTAGAGACGGTACCATATAAGGCGGGAGTTTCGTCCACAGCTGCTAATGCTTCATCCAGATCTTTCAGAATCTGCGCATATACCTCTACTTCCTCAACCCGTTTAAGATCCACCTGCGCACTTCTCACTTCATTTAGGATCAAAGGCACCGGTCCAAATTGTTCCACCAAATTAAAGTAGGCAAAAGCTCTAAAGAACTTAGCTTGACCCAGTCCTTTTGATTTTGCTGTTTCTGTAAGTCCGGAGATCTCATTGGATCTATCTATGGCCACGTTAGCGGCCGCAATCAATCTATAATTCGTAGTCCATGCAGAAGACACTGATCCGTTAAATGGTCTAAGGTTAACATAGTCATTTAATTCATCTATTCCGGCTACGATAGCTCCACGGGTATAAATATCAGTACCCAAATGATTGATATTGTATAAGGAGGTAGCATTTCTGGCCAGATAATAGATCTGACCTACCAAGCCATCAAAAGAACTGGGATCCTGGAAGATTTCATTACTAGTTAAGGACTGCCTGTTCTCCTCTTCCAGAAAGTTTGAGCAGGAGCTCAAGCTTAAAGCTGCTATAATTAGGGTTAATATATTCTTCTTCATGATTAAAATTTAATGTTAAGACCTCCCATCCAAGTACGTGTCATATGCGCAGAAGCGTAAGAATTTCTCACTGCTGTCTCCGGATCAAATCCATGATACTTACTGAAAGTGAATGGATTTTGACCCGTTAAATAAAGCCTGGCACTTTTTACCTTGTACCTCTCCAAGAACCTAGGATTGATGGTGTATCCTAAGGTGATATATCCCACCTTCACATAAGACACGTCCATGTATTGGATAGCTTCTACATACGGCCCTTGGTTACTAGGCTGATACCATTCATTAGATGGATTCTCTGGTGTCCAAAAATTAAGTTTGGCACTATTAAACCTGGCCGGAGTTGAATCAAACCTACCACCATGAGATAAGTGGAAATAGGAGTTGCTTATAGCTCCTTGTGAAGTATGAAGGAAGAAGGAGAAGTCTATGTTCTTATAATCAAAAGTATTCGTTAAACCTCCTGTCCACTTAGGCATGGCACTTCCTATAACCGTTCTATCGTCAGCGTTGATAATTCCATTTCCATCAATATCTTTCACCTTAACCTGCCCTGGAAGCTGACCATATTTTTTGGCTTCCTCTACCTCATTCAATTGCCAGATTCCATCAAATTCATATGTATAAATAGAACCGATAGGATGTCCTACCTTATGTGCATAAGATCCCCCTTGAACTGAGAATAATATCTCATCCACACCACCATAAAGCTTGGTGATCTTATTCCTGTTCGCAGCGAAGTTCAGGGTGGTACTCCAGGTGAAATCCTTTTTAACCAAGTTCTTCGAGGTAATTCCTAATTCTATACCCCTGTTCGTAGCCTCGCCCACATTATCAAATACTCCGGAATAACCTGTAGCACTAGGAACCGGGCGGAAGAAAATGATGTCAGTATTGTTCCTATTATAAAGATCCAAAGTACCTGTGATTCTATTTTTCAGGAATCCAAAATCCGCACCTATGTTCCACTCTTTGGTTCTTTCCCAAGTTAAATCCTGGTTAGCAAGGCCACTCACAAATGCGGTTTGAATCACTTGATCACCGATGTTCACAAAGTTACTTCCAATCAATGACAGGGATGCCAATGGTCCTAGACCTCCTCCTGTGCCGTTATTGCCGGTTTGCCCATAACTTAATCTAAGTTTCAAATCACTCAAGGAAGGCACAGAGCTCATGAAGTCCTCTTCTATAATTCTCCAGGCAAATGCTGCAGAAGGGAAGAAGGCCCATTTGTTATTTTCCGCTAAAATGGAAGAGCCATCATATCTACCCGTAAGTGTGAATAAATACTTACTATTGAAGTTATAATTCAGACGTGCAGTATAGGACTCTAGGGTTTGCTTTGACATTCCACTGGTCAAACCCTGTACTACAGAACCAGCCGCTTGATTATAAAACAGGTATTGATCAGTAGTAAAATTCCTTCTCTCTCCATAATATCTCTCATTTCTATCATAGAATTGGGAATAAACCAAAGTGGCCAAGACCTGATGCTTATCACTCCATTTCAAATCATAGTTGATGATATTATCCCAGGTATAGGACATCCTATTGCGGTTATTGACGATCGCACGTGTATTTTGCTGATTGCCGCTTGTAGCTTTACTATATCTACCTATGTATTCTCCGGCCCTTGTAAACTCTACATTAGGAGAAAAATTAGTTGAAATCTTCAGATTCTTGATTGGCCTGATTTCTAAAGATAGATTTCCTAGATAATTCAAACTCCTGGTCTGCAAGGTCCAGTTATCAGGTTCAAAAAGTGGGTTTGTTATAAAGGATTCGCCTTGAAGAGGGAAGAATTGCAATTTACCTTCTGAATCATAAGCACTACCTGTAGGCCTTAAACGATAAGCTGATCTCAATCCTTCTTTACTGCCTTCGTCTCTGGTGCTCAAAGCGATGTAGTTAGTGTAACCCAATGTAACATTTGGAAGAATGTTACTATTTAAATTCGCACGCATAGTGTAACGTTCAAAAGCCTCACCCCGGAAAGTTCCTTCGTCTTTTGTATATGCTACACCCATACCGAAAGTGGTATTTTCATTTCCACCGCTAAGGCCTAATGTGTGATTGGTTTGGAAACCTTTGGTATCTACTAAGTTGATCCAGTCCGTGTATGTTCCAGCCTTGATGTTTTCTAATTCATTCGGACGCATGTACTTGCTTAGATCTACATCCGCACGAGTAAAGTTTCTGTTTCCTCCTGCCCACTGTAGACCTACCACAGCATCTTTAAAGTAGTCCACGAAATCTTCTCCCTGAAGCATCTCAGGTCTTCTATAAGATTCTTTGGTACCAAAGTAATTATCATATGAAACAGAAAGTCGACCTTTCGCTCCACCTTTCGTTTTGATTATCACCACACCATTGGTACCTCTAGAACCATAAATGGCAGTTGCCGAAGCATCTTTTAGGATATCCATCTTATCAATATCCGCCGGGTTTAAGAATGAGATATCATTCACGAAAATTCCATCCACAATATAAAGTGGGTTTTGTCCCGCACTGTATCCCGCATTTTCTATAGATTCACCGGAATTGATGGTATTAGAACCACGGATACGTACGTTAAATGCTCCCCCCGGTTTGTTGTCCGTTAATTGAAGGTTAACCCCGGCCACTTGACCCTGCATAGCTTGAAAGGCATTTGTTTTATTTGCCCTTTGGATAGATTCTGCATTTAGACTGGAAACAGAGCCCGTTAAATCACTTTTCTTCGCTTGACCATAACCTATGATCACCACTTCATCTAAGTCCTTGTTGGCTTCAGCCATTTGTATGTTTAAATCTGAACGGTTACCTACCCTTTCTTCGACCGTATTAAAACCTACAAAACTGAAGACTAGAATAGCATTTTCATTTGCGACAGTAATCTTGAACTGTCCATTTGCATCTGTAAAGTGAGAATTAGCAGTACCCTTTTCATTAACTGTGACACCTACTAAAACCTCACCACCTGAGGAGACTTTACCCGAAATCACTTTCTGAGCATGTAAAGGGAGAGTTAGCCCGACAAAAAAGGCAATAGCAAGCCACCCTTTCCCTTGCAGGCAAAATGCCTGCAATTTGGAAATCATTTTCATAATAAATAGTTAAGGTTGAATTTTTAAAGAATAACCCGGCGCGCGAAGTCTTTCTAAGGTTTGGTTTTCAGGACAAAACAAGGCAATAAACTTGTACGAAACCAATTAATACTTGGATAATTTTATGCAAAGGTTTGCATAAATATGATATTAAATTAATTAGGCCATTATTAATAAAATAAATTAAAAAAGGCACCTCAATTGAGGTGCCTTAAGCGATTAATATCCAGGGTTTTGCGACCAATTGGTGTTAACATTCATCACATCTCTTGGCACTGGAAATATCCTTCTGAACTTCTCAGTGAATCCTGCAGGATAGAGCGATTTAAAGCCCCAGTTGTCTTCAAACTTCCCAAAACGGATCAGGTCATTTCTTCTCCATGATTCATCTGCAAATTCTCTAGCTCTTTCATCTAAAAGATCTTCAAGAGTAGGAGTTCCTGTGATGGCAGGCGCACCTACATAAGCTCTGATCTTATTGATTAATGAGGCAGGTGAATCTCCATTTGTAGCTGTAGCTCCTCTCAGAATGGCTTCTGCCTTCATCAGGTAAATATCAGCTAAACGGAAGATGGGTACATCATTGCTTTGGCTACGGTTCTGAGCCGCCGTTACGTTCACATCCATATAGAACTTGATGGATCTGTATCCCATAGATCTTCCCTTTTGGTCATTACCTACGTTTAAGGTAGGACCCCCATCAGGTCTAAGTGTTATTTCCTTAGAGAATTCCACCTGCCAATCGAATTTATCATCAGCATCCGGACCGTTGTAATCCTGATCTATACCTCTTTTGGATGTATTGATTAAGAAAGGTCGACTAGTAGGCGCATAATTTTCCCAGTAGTATTGTTTTCCGCCTATAAACTGATCATTTCTTTGGTCCCCAGGTAAATTAAACTTAGCCAGGAATTCCGGAAGTACACGGTGAGTTCCACCCACACTCTGAGGAAGATCCCCAAACTGTTTCTGTGCACTTCTATGAATCCAATACCTGGCATAAGTCATACCTTGTTGCCTTTCTCTATCAAATGGCATCACAAAGATGAAATCCTTTATGTGCGGTCCATTATCCGGTCTGAACTTCAATAGGTATCTATCACTCAAATTAAATTTACCTGAAGCTATGATGGCATCACACATCTTCACCACCTCGTTCAACTTTTCATTAGGTGCACTTGGAGTATAAGAGGCTACATCACTAGCGGTATATACTGCCCAATTGAGATAAATCTTAGCTAAAAGCGCTTCAGCCATGTACTTCGTGGCCTTACCATAGGTACTCGCGTTAACATCTGTGGTTAATTTGTCTTTTACTGCTAAGAGTTCTGATTCAACAAACCTCACGACTTCTGCTCTTGGAGCGCGGTCAGGCTGTTCATCGCCCATGGAGGTAATCAAAGGCACTGCACCAAAGTGTTCTAATAAGATATAGAAGTAATAGGCACGCATAGCTCTTACCGGAGCTGCTACTTCACTCTCGTCATTACCTAATAAGGCCAGTACCTTATTACATGAGGTAACACCCGTCATGGCTGAGTTCCAAATGGTATTCAGATACCCGTTATCCCTGTTCCAGTCGTGCACTACATATTGGCGGTAAATACCTCCGTCATAGTAATCAGAACCCATTGCCACACTGACTGCTTCATCAGAAGACAAGGTATTCACCATCCAGTGGGCCACCCCCATGGCTCCTCTATAGGCATTATATATATCTGCAGATACAGCTTCTGCAGCAGTCTCCGAATCAGGGAAACTAGTGTACTGGGATTTAATCTTCACATCTAGATCAGTACATCCTCCCACCACTAATGCTGTAGCTAGTATTGTTTTAAATTTCATAAGGATTAAAGATTAAGGTTAAGTCCAAACATCACTGTACGTGTACGCGGATAAGTCTGACGGTTATCAATACCAGGAGTAATACCTCCCAAGAACACCTCAGGATCTAAACCTTTATATTTGGTCAACACAAAAGCATTATTTACGGTCATAAACACTCTGGCATTTTTGATACCGGATCCAATCTTCCCGATGGAATACGATCCGGACAACTGCGCAAGACGTAGATAATCTCCTTTCTCCAGATATCTATCAGATAAGAAGTGTGCATTGTAGTCGGTAACCTTTTCCGTTTTCAGTACATCTGCCAGCAAGTTTTTGTTGCCCGCATTACCTACCACATTTGAATGACGTGCACGAGTACCGTTCATGATTTTGTTACCAAATAATCCCTGGAACGTAGCTGTTAGTCCAAAACGCTTATAGTTGAAGTTATTATTCCAACCTAACACCAATTTCGGCTGAGCACTACCTGTATACGCTCTATCTTTATCCTGAGGGGTAGTCGTTAACTCACCGGTACGCTCCCCTGTAGCAGGGTCATGTACATAATAAACAGATACTCCCTGGTCATTATAGCCTGCCCATTCCCATGTATAGAAAGTACCTATAGGATACCCTTCCATTACTCTCTGCTGAGTCATACCTGATTGACCTGCACCATCTAAGTTAGAAAGGTTCAAATAATTCACAGAGAACTCCTGATTAGAGATCTTCTTCACCACGTTCTTATTATGAGAAAGAGTTAAACCTGTATTCCAAGAGAAGCTTTTCTTCTTCACAGGTACCGCGCTCAAAGTAAATTCTATCCCTTTGTTATTGATTTCCCCTACGTTTGTAGTCAAATAGCTATAAAGATATTTGGTAGTAGAAACCGGGTAATCGTAAATCAAATCAGACGTATTCTTGTTGTACACCTCAATAGTACCACTCAATCTGTTCTTAAGGATAGCGAAATCCAAACCTATGTTTAACATGTCTGTTTTTTCCCATCTCAAGTCAGGGTTAGAATTTCTCACCGCACCTAGGGTTCTTACTAGATTACCTTCTGAGTTTGTGAACCAGCCTGTAGCTCCGTACACTTGTGTAGCGGTAAATACATCAAATCCTAATGAGTTACCGGACACCCCATAACCAATCCTGAATTTCAAGTCGTCAAAAGTACCTTTCGCAAACTCTTCATCTGAAATTCTCCAAGCGAAAGATACAGAAGGGAATGTAGCCCAACGGTTATTCGCACCAAAGGCAGATGAACCATCTCTACGAACTGTAGCTTGGAACAAGTACTTACCATCTAAGGAATAGTTAGCCCTTCCATAGAAGGAGATCATTCTTAGGGTAGAAAGGTTGTACCCACCAAATCCATTCAGGTCAATGTTGTTTGCCATACCTGGATTGTGATAGCTTAGGTCATCACTGTAGTAGTTGTAAGTAGTCAACTGGAACCCATCGTTATCATTGTTCTCTTCCCAAGAATATCCACCTAGTAAGCCTACTTTATGACGGTTATTAAGAATCTTATCATAAGCCAAGTTCATCTCCATTACCTTACGCTGCCCTTCTACTGCTGAACGGGTGGACTTACCATTCATTCCCGCAGCCACCATTGATTTAGAGGTATAATAGTTGGCATAGTTAAACTGAGAGTTTTGGTATGACAAATCCAAATTATATCTCAAATCCTTAAAGATCTGATACGAACCTCTCGCATGCGCCTGAATCACCTTATCTTTGGAAAGTATAGTGCTCTCTTCAAGTAAAGAAACCGGGTTTGCATATTGAGATCTTTGAGGATATTCAAACCAGCTACCGTCTGGTCGCTTTACAGAGGACATAGGCAAGTAGTAATACATAGCATCATATACGCTTAGACCTTGTCCTTGAGCAGGTACGTTATTTCTGGTAGAAGTACTTGCATTCACATTGAAGGACACGGTCAGTTTATCTTGCATAGCTTGAGTTTCTACAAATGCTCTTGCTACGTATCTTTCTCTACCTGAACCTTTGATTACACCTAGGTTTCTTAGATAATTAACACTGGTGCTATAACGAGTCTTTTCATTTCCTCCATTGATGGAAATATTATGGTTTTGCGAGAATCCTGTACGAGAAACCTCTTTTTGCCAATCAGTATCTGCACCGGTATCATCATAAGGATCCAAAGAGAAGCCATTGTTCAATACGAAATCCTTGTACTGCTGTGCATTCATCATCTCAAGACGCTTCCTGATTTTGTCAACGCTCACGTAGCCGCTGTAGGTGACTGATGCTTGTCCGCTTTTACCTCTTTTGGTAGTAACAATGATCACACCGTTAGCAGCCTTCGAACCGTAAATTGCGGTAGCAGAAGCATCTCTCAATACATCTATACTTACGATATCATCAGGTGAAACCAGGCTTAAGGATGCTCCGGGAACTCCATCAATAACATAGTAAGGTTCCATAGCTGCACCGGAACGCAGGGTCGAGGACCCTCTGAGCGTTACAGATGGACTGGCATTCGGATCACTGTTATTGTTAGAGATAGTTAAACCGGGAACTTTTCCTTGCAGTAATTGTGCAGGATCCGTATAAACCCCTTGGTTAAAATCCTCTTGTTTAATGGAAGTAATGGAACTGGTGATGTCCTTTTTGGCCATGCTACCATAACCTACTACAATTACTTCATCTAGGGTTTTGCGGTCTTCTTCCAATTGGACATTGACAGCCGTACCGCTGACTAACGCCTCTTTGGTCACATAACCCACATAACTAAAAACCAGGGTCTCACCTCTTTGCGCACGAATAGTGAAATTCCCGTCTACATCCGTCATTGTACCTACCGTTCCTCCTTTAACAGAAACGGTTACTCCGGGGAGAGCCTCTCCGGCAACGTCAGTTACTGTACCTTTTACGTCCGACTGAGCCATTACTCCGGCGTAGACGAACAAAAGCAAAACGAGCGACAACGCCCGCTGAAATAGCTTACATACGTTCATTGAATAATAGTTTTGATGGTTTTGATTTGATGGATCCTATCTCTGGGATTTCCTTGAAAACAAAAATGAAGAAGCTAGTAGTTTTTGTTTCATATTATCTATTTATTAAGGTTGATTGTCTATCCTTCTACCACGAGGACGCGCAAAAAATTGTATATTTAACACAATTAGCAAAATTCCTTGTAGGAAGTCTATACAAAAGAATGGGAAATCAAATGATCTTACATACAATTCCTCTTTTAATTCAATGCAAACCTTTGCATTCAGAAAAGTATTTGCTTTTTACAATTTTTTGTATTAATAATGCAATTCTAACCATTTGCGGGATCACGCATTAAGAGGAATATGGAAAAACCCGCCACAATTATAGATATAGCAAAAGCGCTAAATATATCTCCTTCAACGGTGTCAAGGGCCTTGAATAATCACCCTTCCATCAGTTCTCAAACGAAGGAGCAGGTTAATGAATTAGCCAATAAATTAAACTATCACCCTAACCTAACGGCTAGAAACCTACTAAAGAAGAAATCTGGGATCATAGGCGTAGTGGTTCCTGAAATCACCAGTTACTTTTTCTCAACGGTCATCACGGGAATTCAGGATGTGGTGTCATCTGTGGGCTACAAGTTGATCATATCGCAAACGAATGAGAATTTTGATGAAGAGAAAAAACTCATTCATGAAATGGCCCAAATGAGGGTGGAGGGACTATTGGTTTCTCCTAGCTTTAATACCCAAGGTTTCGAGCATTTAGAAGATGCCAGAAAAGCCGGGATTCCTGTAGTCTTATTCGATAGAGACATTCCCGGATTTGAATCCAGTAAAGTTTTTGTGGATGTCTATGACGGTGCTTACCAGGCAGTAAAATACCTGATTGAAGCTGGTTGTCAAAGAATAGCACACATAGCAGGACCGGAACATATACCCACCTTTCAAGAGCGCATGTCCGCTTATCAAAATGCACTAAAAGACTACAACAGGGAACTATACCCGGAATTGATCATCAAATCTACGGGCTTTTCTGCAGAAGATGGTGTGGAAGCCTGCGAGCATTTGCTCTCCCAATCCTTTGACGCATTATTTTGTGTTAATGATGCTGTAGCCATAGGTGCCATGCACGTACTTAGAGAGAAGGGATATAAAATACCAGAGGACATTTCAGTTATAGGGTATGATGATGAACCTTATTCCTGCTACTTTAGTCCGGGATTAACCACCATTTGGCAACCGGTCTATGATATGGGCATGCTATCTTCCAAAATACTTTTGGACACCATTACCAAAGAGAAGCAAACCATACGTAAAGAGATCTTAAAGCCGGAATTGGTCTTAAGACAATCTTCCGTTCCATTGAACTAAGATTCTGTAGATATCACCGGGAGACTTGATCCATTCTTGAATAGTTTGAGCGGCGTCTTCCGGTTGTATTATTTTTGAAATCAAAGGTTGTAAATCGAAACTACCTGCCCTCAGGTAGTTGACCACCGCTTCAAAATCCTCAGCTAATGCATTCCTGGAACCTTTAATATCTAATTCCTTCTGCACAAACCAGCGCGTTTCGAAAGCCACCTCAGGTAAAGCATAACCTATGTAAACTACCCTACCTCCAAATGGTGCCCAATCTATGGCGTTTCTGTAGGTTACAGGTGAACCTACGGCCTCTATGATTACATCCGGACTTACATCTTTGACGTTTGCAGACAAATACGCCTCAGAAGCTCCCCATTGTAGAGCCTGATCTAATTTCCTCTGGTCTTGGTCCACTACTATAGCTTTGGCTCCTCTAGATAATACCCCAAAGAGAACTCCAACTCCTATCATACCTAATCCAATGATCAGCACAGTATCCTTCTCAGAAACCTGGCCTCTGGAAACGGCATGATAGCCTACACTCAATGGTTCCACCATGGCTAGTTCTTGTGCATTAAGTCCAGGGGCAAGTATGACCTTTTGCCATGGAACAGCAATAAAACCACGCATGGCTCCATCTCTTTGTACTCCCAATGTCTGATTGAATTGACAAGCATTGGTCTTGCCCTTTTGACAGGCTGTACATTTACCACAAGAAGTGTAAGGATGAACGGTACAAGGTGTTCCTGGAAGCAAATGTGAAGGTACGTCTGCTCCTACCGCATGAATCACTGCAGAAATCTCATGTCCCGGAATAACCGGATATTTCACCAAAGGATTCTTTCCCAAAAACGTACTTAGGTCTGAACCACAAAAACCTACATAGTTTAATTGAAGTAATACTTCCCCGGCTCCTACGGAAACATATTCATCAGGAATAAGAGAAATAGTACCGGGAGAAGAAATGGTCAAGGCCATTATTTTTTCAATTTTTCTTTGATCTCTTTGATATGCATCTGCAATTCCCGATCCTGATTTTGTAGATCGTTTATGGTTTGAATAGCATGAATTACCGTACTATGGTCTCTTCCTCCAAAATGGTAACCTATTGCTTTCAGGGATAATTCTGTGTACTCTTTGGTTAAAAACATAGCGATCTGTCTAGGTAAAACCACTTCTCGCAAACGAGTTTTACCTTTAATATCTGCCACTTTAATGTTGAAGTGAGAAGTCACTACGTCTATGATCTTATCTATAGATATCGCTTTCTGACTCTCTTCTACTAAACTCTTAATGCGGTACTTAGCAAGTTCAATATCGATTTTTCTTTGTAATAGGGCAGAATCTACGATCAAGGAATTCAAAACTCCCTCTAACTCACGCACATTAGAATCCACACAATTAGCCAGATATTCTACCACTTCCATATCCATCTCCGCCTTTTCAGTAGCCAACTTGTTCTGAATGATGGCCATCCTGGTTTCTAGATCCGGAATCTGAATATCAGTAGTTAAACCCCATTTAAAACGGGACAATAAACGATCCTCCATACCGGACAACTCCCTAGGAGGACGGTCAGAGGTCATGACAATCTGCTTACCGGATTGGTGAAGATGATTGAAGATATGGAAGAAGGTTTCTTGGGTCTTTTCTTTACCTGCCAGGAACTGAATATCGTCTATGATGAGAACATCCACCATCATGTAGAAATTCATGAAGTCCTGAAGGCTATTATCCCTTATGGCATTGATAAACTGACTGGTAAATTTCTCAGAGGAAACATACAATACTAATTTATTATTACCGGGCTGGTCTTCAATGTAGTTACCTATGGCCTGTACCAGGTGCGTTTTCCCTAACCCTACATCCCCATAAATCATGAGAGGGTTAAAGGCAGTAACGCTTGGTTTTTGGGCCACTGCAACGCTAGCCGCACGAGCCAGTCTATTGCAGGAGCCTTCAACGTAGTTTTCGAATCTATAATTCTTGTTTAATTGAGAGTCAAAAATAATATCAGAAGAAGTCTTGATTTCGAAAGGATTCTTCGGAATAACTCTGGAATCTTCTTTGGGAGTTTCTACTTTTTTCTGTGCGGCCTTTTGTCCACCACTATCAATGATGATGGTATATTCCAATTGCCCGTCCTTACCAATGGCATAATCCAGAGCCTTACGCAGTATCTTGACGTAATTATTCTCTAGCCACTCGTAAAAGAACTGGCTGGGAACCTGAATTATAAGCCTTTTATTAATTAATTTATAAGGTATAATTGGTTCAAACCACGTCTTAAAACTTTGCTCAGTAACATGCTCACGTATCACCATGAGACAGTCTTTCCACACCTGAGCTACGTCATTTTTAACTGCAGTTTCCAATACTAAAAGAGTTAATGAAGGTTAAAAATCCATTTTAGGGCTACAAAGCTAATAAAGAATTGAGACCCGAAGAGAGAAATCTTCAAAAGAAA